>JAPLYN010000001.1 GCA_026395515.1 Candidatus Peregrinibacteria bacterium
CTTTCTCGCCATCATTACTTTGGTGGGTGGATTATCTAGCGGTTTAATTTTTAGAAAAATTGAGAGGACTACGGTAATGAAGGGAAGCTTGGCAATTCTAGCTTTTGCTACTCTTTTTCTTATTCTAGTTACCTCTTTTGTTTCCATCGCAATTTTGATGTCGGTTAAGATTTTCTTGGAACTTCTTTTACAGATTGTTTTGGCGCTTTTTATTAGAGATTTTGCTACTAAAAATAATTTAGGAAAGGAAGAAAGTCAGCGTTTTAGATTCCAAAATCTCGGAGCTTTGATTGGCTTACTTTTAGGAGGTTTTCTTGCAAGCCAGCTGAACTACGAGACAGTTTTTGCAGGAGAAAGTTTGATTGCGCTTGGAGCTTTAGTTTATTTTCACAAGAAGCATGTGCTAGATAAACACCCTGCAATCATTAATAATAAAAAGACCGAGAAAGCCGAATTTGTAAAAAATATTAAAGATTTTTTTGTAAATCCAGAACGCAGAAAAATTTATATTATTTCGGTGATTTACATGCTTTGGATTTCATTCAAATATCTTTATATTCCTCTATATGTAGCCAATTCTGGCTATCTGCCAAATATGACGGGACTTATTCTTGCTCTCGCAATGTTGCCGGCAATTGTTTTCGAAGTTAAGACTGGTGAATTCGGAAAAATTTATACTTCTAGAAAAGTTATTACTTTTGGATTTTGTTTTATTGGAATTTTATTAGCGATTGTTTTCTTTAGTCCTTGGCCATTATTAAACTTCGGACTTCTCGCTATCACTGGTGCAGGAGCTGGTTTGATTGAGCCTTTAAAAGAAGAATATTTTTTGGAAAACACTTCAGTGGCAGAGGAAGAAAGATTCTATGGAGTTTATTGTACTTATGATCCGATTTCAAATTTTACAACGCCTTTAATAGGAGTAGTTACTTTCTTGTTCCTACCTTTTAAATTTGTCTTTATTGTTTTTGGAATATTGATGTTCTCGGCTGCCTATTTTGCTTGGACTAGTCTAAAACGTTCGTAACACGATAGACTTCTTCCAGAGTAGTAAGACCCTGAGAAACTTTAATGAATCCATCTTCTTTCATGGTAATCATTCCTTCTTTTCTTGCTACGGCAATCATATCTACAAGACTAGCTTTATTGAGAACAAGATCTTTGAGCTCATTGTTTATAGTAACGACTTCACAGATTACGAGACGGCCTTTGTAGCCAGTCTGACTACAAGCATCACAACCATGAGCTGTAGGAACTTTTTCTGGAACAGCCACGGCATCTCCAGGATTTACATTTTTCAAATTAGTCATAATTCCCTCAAATTCTTTTTTAGCTGAATCTGAAATAGGCTCCATAGTGGAACATTTATCACAAACTTTTCTCACCAACCTTTGTGCCACGATAGTATTCAAAGAAGGTCCAATCATGAATGGAGGTAGACCCATGTTTACAAGGCGTGGAATGGTCTCAATTGCGCTATTGGTATGTAGAGTGGAAAGTACCACGTGACCGGTCAAAGCTGCTTGAGAGGCTGTCTGAGCAGTCTCCAGGTCACGGATTTCTCCGAGCATCACGATGTCCGGATCCTGACGCAAAATTGCACGTAAACCTTTGGCGAAATCATAATCTCTTTTTTCATCGATCTGACTTTGAGTAATTCCGCGTAGATTGTATTCCACTGGATCTTCCAGAGTAATAATTTTTGCTTCCGGCGTATTCATTTTTCCGAGAATGGAATATAGGGTTGTTGTTTTACCTGAACCAGTAGGACCTGTAACAAGCACCATTCCGTGAGAAATACTGCAAACTTTATGTAGTTTTGCGAGAGCTAGACTCTGAAAACCTAGGTCTTCGAAACTCAAAGCAATCTCTTCACTAGGAAGGTATCTGCATACGAACGATTCAGTGTATGGAGTAGGAATAGAAGACACACGAACTGCAATTCTTTGTTCATTAAACTTAAAATCATAACGCCCATCCTGAGGGACAGTAGTTACGTTGAGCTGCATATGACTTGAGTACTTAAGCTGATTAGCAATTCTGCGGTAAGTATCAGGTTTAATTTCGAATACTTTATGTAACACACCATCGATACGGAATCTCACGGTTACAGTCTTTTCGCTTGGTTCATAATGGACGTCGGAAGCACCAGTTTTGATTGCACCAACATCGAGAAGATTTAATCCTTCTTCTGCAGTAACTGTATCTAATTTAGTGGTCAATTCTTTGAGTCCGGCAATTTCTTTTTCATAAGTCTTGATAGATTTTTGTTCTACTGTTTCTACAATTTCTAACTTTTTATATTTCTGAGTTTGAGTGTAGATATCGAGGGCATCATCAATACCCGCTGAAGATGCAAGATTCACATTAATTTCATAACCCTTATCTTGTAATACTTTAATTGCCGCTTGTGTGTCAGGATTATTGGTGTCCTGCACAGCTACACGAACCTTTTTTCCAGTGCGGAAAAATGGAATAATTCTAGCTTTTTTAGCAGATTCTACATCTATAAGTTTTAAGAAATCAGGATTTAGTGGAGTCTTTCCAATATTTACATATGGCAAATTAAGAGATTCGGCTTGTTTAAGAACTGATTTCTCTTGGAATTCACGATTGATATTGGACATATTACCCATGGCAGCTTTGTTTTCAGCTCCTGCCATTGAGGTAGCAGATTTATCGACAGCTACTTTAGTGTCAGCAGTTTTCTTTTCTTCTGTTTTTACGCCTGCTTCAGCTGCAGCAGCTTTAGCTTTTTCTGCTGCCATCGCTTTTTCCATCTCTTGGGCGGCCTGTATTGCCTTATCATCTGACATAATTTTGGTTCACTTAGGGTTCGGAAATATCTAATTATTATAGCAGAAAACGGGTCGGAATAGAAGGGGAAAGGGGGTGGCAAAAGAAAAACCCGCCTTTTCGACGGGTTTTCAGTTTTATATCTTTGAAGTCTCTTCTTAATTGCCTTATTTTACCTTCTTTACAGCTTCAGCAATCAATACAGCACTTTCTGGATCAATTCCTTCTACTTCCATCAAGTCTTTAGCTGATAAACCTTTGAGCTGAGCTACTTCTGTTAAGTTAGCAGTCTTCAATTTTTCAACTACCGCTGCATCTAGTCCAAGTCCAGTTACATCCTTCACGTCAGCTTTTACTTCAGCCTTTGGTGTTCCTGGAGCACCAGCAAATTCGCTGATATCCATAATGTCGATTTCCCAACCTGTAAGAATAGAAGCTAAACGAACATTTTGACCTTGTTTACCAATTGCTAGAGGTCTTTGATCTGGATTTACATAAACCTTAGCGCGTCTGCCTTTTTCATCTAGTTTGATTACGGCAGTTTTAGCAGGAGCCAAAGCTGTCTTGATGTAATCTTCCATATTTTCAGACCACTGGATAATATCGATTCTTTCACCATTTAGTTCTTCCATGATGTTTTGTACACGAACACCTTTCTGACCTACGCATGAACCGATTGGATCAATTTTTTCATCATTTGATTTTACTGCCACTTTGCAACGCACACCAGGATCACGAGCAATAGATTTAACTACTACAAGTCCAGATTTAATTTCAGGGATTTCAAGTTCCAAAAGTTTCTTTACAAGATTTGGATTTGCACGAGAAATTAGAAGTTCAGGACCTTTTGTAGTCTTAATTACTTTGTCCAAATAAAGTTTAATTCTTTGACCAGAATAATATTTTTCTCCACGAATTTGCTGATCATGTGGAAGAATAGTAGTGATTTTGTCGTCGAGATTGATGTAAACATTATTGCCATCAACGCGGTGAACTAGAGCATTTACGAGCTCGTTTTCACGGTCTTTGAACATATCGTACATTACGTCTCTTTCAGCTTCCTGAATTCTCTGGATGATAACTTGTTTCGCAGCCTGAGCAGCAATACGACCATAGTTCATTGGAGTAACGTCGATTTTTACTTCATCGTCGATTTTAGCTTTTTTGTCATATTTATGAGCATCTTTTTCAGAAATTTCCATTCCTTCGTCTTCTACTCTTTTTACAACTTTCTTGATGATATAAACAGTAGCTAGACCAGAGTTTTCATCAATTGCCACGTCCACGTTTTCTTCTTTGTGGCCATAGTCTTTACGATAAGCGGCACGAAGAGCAGCTTTTACAGTTTCAAGTACTTTGTCGCGAGAAATATTCTTCTCATCACAGAGCTGATTAATAGCAGCAAAAAATTGTGATTGCATAAAATTAAGGTTAAACGGATAAAAAAGAAAAAGCAGAATCAAATAAATGATCCTACTTAAGTGAGCTTACTATAACAGCAGTTTACGGCTTTGTAAATAGCATCAGGCTCGAAGCCCTTTGAAGCGAGAAAGCGATAAGCTCGCTCTCTCTGCTTCTGCAACGGCAAGTTTTGCCATTGTCTCATTTTCCTCTCCAGGGCTTGGGCCGCTATTCCAGACTCATCTATATTTTGCTTTTCTAGGGCGTTTTTGATTAGGTCTGAATCTAATCCTTTTAATTTTAATTCTCGGGCGAGAAGAAATTTGCCTCGCGGCCTAAATCTTATTTTATCGGCAATGTAATCTTCAGCATAGCCAGAGTCATTCAAATATTTTAGTTCTTTCAACCTCTCTAAAACTTTTTCAATATCAGCACTGAATAATGATTTTTCAATACCTTCCTCTAAATCTTCTTCCTCATTCCTTTGTGCTATTTTCTCCTGTTTTGCTACGAAAAGTTTTAACTTTTTCTCCATTTCAAAACTGGTGTAGCGCTTCTTGGCAATGATTCTCAGAGCATACTGAATTAGTTTTTCGTAGTTGACCATTTTTATACTTCTTCAGGTAATTCCTCAGTTTCTTCAGCCAACTTTTCAACTAATTTTTCTACTTCCTTTGGATTACCATAGAGCAAAGTTTTTACGTCTTTCTCGATTGCTTTGCAGGCTTTTTCATTTTCCATCAAGAAGTTCTTTGCATTTTCACGACCTTGTCCAAGCTTAGTTTCTTTATATGTGTAGAAAGCACCAGACTTACGAGCAACATTGAATTTTGTTGCCAAATCCAGAAGGTCTCCTTCAAAGGAAATTCCTTTATTGTACATAATATCGAACTCAGCAACTTTGAATGGAGGAGCCATTTTATTCTTCACTATCTTCACTTTTACGTGATTACCAATCAATTCTTTTTCTACACTCGCAGGATCTTCAATTTTTCCTGCAGCACGAATATCCATACGAATTGAGGCGTAGAATTTTAGAGCCTGACCACCAGTTGTAGTCTCAGGATTTCCAAACATTACACCAATCTTCATACGTAACTGATTGAGGAAGATAACTGTAGTTTTTGATTTAGAAACAACCGCTGTAAGTTTGCGTAGAGCTTGACTCATTAGACGAGCCTGAAGTCCCATATGAGAATCTCCCATATCTCCATCAATTTCAGCTTTTGGTACAAGCGCCGCCACTGAATCCACTACTACTACATCGAGCGCATTACTTCTTACCAATGTTTCCACGATGTCTAGTGCTTGCTCACCACTGTCTGGTTGAGAAAGAACTAATTCATCGATATTTACACCAATTCTTTTAGCATATTCAGGATCAAGAGCATGCTCCGCATCTATGAAACCAACCGTGCCTCCATTCTTTTGAGCCTCCGCTAGAATGTGTAGACTTAAAGTAGTTTTACCTGAACTTTCTGGTCCAAATATTTCGATGATTCTTCCACGTGGAATACCTCCACCTAGAGCTACGTCCAAAGAAATAGAACCTGTTGAAATTGTCTCAATTGGTGATTTTCCAATCTCGCCCATTTTCATAATTGAACCTTTACCAAAGTTCTTTTCGATTTGAGCAATTGCTAACTCAATAGCTTTTGCTTTTTCACTTTTTGCATCCATGTTGTTTTTGTTAGGGATTATTTGTCCTCAGTGTAGGTGAGTGTGTACTCACCGTCAATAGTATTTTGAAAAATCTGAGAACATCAGATGTAATATCACACAAAGTTAAAATTTTCTTAAATTTTTTCTAAATTCGATGGCGATTGATTTGCTAAAATGAGCGAAAAGTTTTTTAGCTAACTTCCCCAAGAAATGTACTTAAAATAGAGATATTAGCTTTTGAAAGCCAATATAATAGGTGGTCCAAAGTTTTGGGGAAGTGGGAATCCGTTCCACACTAGCTTGCTCGAGGCTTAATACTTTTATCTCCCATCTGCATACGACGCTTTTCTTCACGCTTTGCCTCACGAAGTTTAGCCTTTTCTTTATCTTCAAGTTTAAAGAAGCCATAAATACTTTTCTTTGTTCCAAAAGCCACATTCTTCGTGCCACACTTCTTGCAGGTATACACATACTTACCGCCAACACGACGCACATCCACGATTTCACCACAATCCTTACAATAAAAAACTATAGGATTATCATCCACAGGTTTTGGTGGAACTGCAGCCGCTGGCGCTGGAGCAACCGGAGTTACTGCATCAGCTGGTATCACTGGAGTTGGTGTTGTCTGTGTATCATTCATGGCGCCATTATAGCGGACTTTTTATGATTGTCATCTAAATAGCTTGTAAGGCTCATTCTGGGCTGATACCCTGAAACTACATTAATCAAAATATATGCAAAAACGCTTTATTCTCACAGCTTTCACTAGCACAGTTTTATTGCTTTCTGCTTGCTCCTCTACTCAACCAGCAAAGGTAGTTATTGATAACCCTAAAGTTGAAAATTTTCCTGTTGAGGTAAAACAAACAGCTCCTATTCCTAAATCCATAGAAATAACCCAACCAACCTCCGCGAAAGAAGCTTTAATCTCTTTCTTTGACTATCTTTCCAAAAATGAATTTGAAAAAGCAGTACAGCTTTTCAGCACCGACGAAAATGATTGGTATACTCCATATATTTACAGCACTGATGAGGAGAAAAATGATAAAGCAAAAGTGTTGGCCAGATTTTGCGAAGCCACTCAAACTTGTCTAAAGGTAGAGGTTTTAAGCACTACAAAAAATTCAGACAATGACTATACTTTTACCGTTCAATTCAGAGAAAAAGATGGCAGCATTATGAAATACGGTCCTTTTGGCGGAATGGAAAATGATCCAACTCCACCTCAAACAAAATTTGAATATAGCGTGAAAAAAGTAGGAGACTCATACAAAGTAATTACATCACCTTTATACAGACCGTAAATATTCCCATGAATAATTTATTGAGCATCGCCTCAAAAGAAGACATTCCAGCAGAATATAGAGACACGCCGATTGGCCAGCTTCTTGAATATCATAATCTCGAGCGTCCTTTTGAAAATTATACCAATGCTCAGCTTCTAGTCGGTATGTGCATGGATAATCGTAAGCATCTCCACATGCCTGATAATTTTGCTTTTATCATTCGTACCGGTGGGGCGAATTTACGTTATAGTGAATTCAAGGTTTCTTTTGCTCTCTCTGTTGGTGGGGTTCATTCTATTGCTCTTATAGGACATACTCAGTGTCGCATGGTGAATCTGATTTCTTATAAAAAACAATTCATTGAAGGTTTAATGAAAAATGCCGGCTGGTCTGAGGAGGAGGCCGAAGAACATTTTGATCATTTCGCACCTATGTATGAGATTGGAGATGAAGAGGATTTTATTTTAAGTGAAGTAAAAAGACTTCGCCTTAGGTATCCAAAAACACTGGTTGCTCCTCTCATGTATCGCGTAGAAGATAATCGCCTATATCTGATAAAGGAGAAATAGTATGACTAAGTACGTCGCCTTCCTTAGGGCCATAAATGTCGGAGGAAACAATATAATAAAAATGGATGCTCTTCGTACCGAATTTGAAAAAATGGAGTTTAGATCTGTAAAAACCTATATTCAGAGCGGCAATGTATTATTCGAATCCGACCTTTCAGATAAGTTGGAAATAGAAAAAAAGATAGAAAAAGCTTTGGCGGAAAAGTTTAAATATAATGCCAGAGTTTTAATTAGATCTCAAAAAGATATGGAAAATATTGTCTCCAGTTTTCCAAAAATTTTCTCCGATACAAATTGGAAACACAACGTGATTTTTTTGAGCGACCTGATTGATTCTAAAGAAATTTTGAAAACATTAGAAACAAAGGGAGAAGAAATTGAGAAAACTTTCTATGCTAAAGGTGTTCTATTCTGGTCTGCAAATATGGACACAATTACCGGATCAAACATGCTGAAACTTTCCACTCGCAAAGAATACAAAGAAATGACTGTGCGTAACCTCAACACGACCAGAAAAATTCTCGAATTAATGAGCTAGTAGAATTATTTATTTGCTATATGGATTCACAAAATCTTCGTGAGTCCATACGCCATCGATGTAGTAATAAGTATTTCCATCCACGGTATATTTGTCGCCTTCGCTAGGATTACTTGGAGCTACATCATTGGCTTTAGTGGTATCGTTTCCAAAATTTATATTATCTAAGTCTGCAGCAGGATTATCCTGAATAACAGGTTCAGCAGGTTTTGTCTCTGCCACTGGTTCCACCTTTACTGGAGCTTTTTCTTTAACCTTTTCCACAGGTTTAGATTCAGGCACAACCACAGGTTCCTTCTTTTCTTCGGGCTTATTTACGGGTACCTCAACTTTTTCTGGAGTTAAATCTTTTTCTGGCACTTTTACGTCATCTTTTGAATTACAACCTGTGCTAACAGCAATCACAACTGCCAACATCGCAACCAATGGGGATTTCATAAAAATTTAATTAAAAACATTTCCAAAACATAATACTCTTACGAAATTCACCTGTATATCTTGACGATTTTTGTCCATAATAAGTTCATCATTTAACGAAAATGCATGACTACAATCGAATTTCTTAGACAATTTAAACTTGGTGAATATGCTATCTTTGATCTTGTAGCTTCATTTTTAGGAATATATTTACTCTCTCCATTTCTTTCTAAAATATTTAAAAAAATAAGATTAGATATACCAAAAATAAATTGGATTTATCTCACTTTGCCAATTGGAATTTTAGCCCATCTTCTTGTTGGAAAAATAACTCCTATGACTAGAGATTTTCTCGATTTGAATAGTAGCTATTTATTGAAAATATTAATTGTTGGATTACTATTTTTTGGATTAAAGAATATTAAAATAATTAAGCACACAAAATAAAAGGACCACCAATTTTTAATAGTGATCCTTTTAATAGCATCTTGCCTAAAACATCCCCCTGTTGTGTAAGATATTTAAAGAAACTTCACACATAAATGTGCTGCTGAATTGCTTTACGTGGCGACCTTGCGGCGACCCATAAACAGCGAATGTTTCACTGGCGAAAATGTGATGAAAGACTTCCTTTCATAGTATTAACGTCGTATGGTCTTTGCTTGAACATCATTGCTAATATTCTTGCTCAACCACTGAGAGCTTCATTCTTTATAACCTTGCGGCAATAAAGATCGTTAGCACCCAAGAAAACATCAACCGGATCAAATCCAGTTCTTTTTATAAACATCCTTCGAGGCTTTCTCGAGAATGATTATAAAAGGGAAGTATCCCTGATAAGCATCCCTAACTTCTTGCGAAGTATCAAGCGCAGACAGAATTGTCTTTAATATCAGGTTTTCCTACAAAACTTACTCACTCATCATGAGAAGGAAAGTTTTAGGAAGAGCAGATGAACTAAGCCCAATAATTAGAGATTTAGTTACTCAACTCTTCCTAAAAGTATTTTTTTTATTTTTGTTTTATTTCAAAGATCAACTTACAATAACATTATACAATAATTTATGGGAAAAAGCAAGGGTGATTTTCGTATAAACCTAACCTTAAACTAACAGAAAAAGAAACATCCTAAAAACATATTTGCTTTTAAAAGTCAAACCCTGTAGGATGCTCGTATGACAAATACAACAAACGGCTTTAACGGCCTCGGCATAGCTCCTGCTTTGCTAGAAAAAATCGAAAAACTCGGATTTACGACACCAACGCCGATCCAGCAGAAATCAATTCCTATTGCCATTGAAGGTAAAGATATAATTGGTATTGCTCAGACAGGAACAGGAAAAACTCTTGCCTTTGGTATTCCAATGATTCAACGTCTCGCCCAGATTAAAGGTGGAGCGTTGATCTTACTTCCTACTCGTGAATTAGCATTGCAGGTTCACGACAGCTTACTTCCTTTTGCTCAGGCTTTGGGAATTGGTATGGCTGTATTTATTGGTGGAGAATCTATGCATCACCAGATTGCTGCACTTCGCAAATCCCCACGTATTCTTATTGCAACTCCAGGTCGTCTTCTTGACCATATGGAACGCAGAACTATTCGTCTCGATAAGGTTTGCGCACTAGTTCTAGATGAAGCAGATCGTATGCTTGATATGGGTTTTGCTCCACAAATTAAGCAAATTTTGAAAACAATTCCTAAGGATAGACATACTATGCTTTTCTCAGCGACTATGCCTGCTGAAATAGTGAAGATTGCGACTATGGAAATGAAACTTCCATTACGTGTAGAGGTGGCCCCTGAGGGTACTGCCGCAGAGAGAGTTACTCAGGAAATATTTATCGTTAGAAAAGGAGATAAACCACGTTTATTAGTGAAGATTATAGAAGAATACAAAGGTTCAATTATTATTTTTACTCGTACAAAGAGAGGAGCACATGTAGTGAAAGCTGTTTTGACTGACAGTGGTTGCACATCTGCAGAAATTCACTCAAACCGTTCTCTTGGTCAACGTAAAGAGGCGCTTGCAGGTTTCAAATCTGGCAAATATCGCGTACTTGTGGCAACTGATATTGCTGCTCGTGGTATTGATGTGAATGGAATTGAGCTCGTGATTAATTACGATCTTCCAGACGATTCAGATAATTATATTCACCGTATTGGTAGAACAGGACGTGCCGGTAAAGAAGGTCATGCGATTTCTTTCGCAACTTCTGACCAAGGACGTGATGTAAAAGATATTGAGAGAATTATCAAAGCTGAAATTAAGCTTTCAGAACATCCAGAAGTTCCTGGTGATACATTTATTCAAGGCGCTGTTTCAAGCACTCGTCGTTTTGGTGGAAACCGCGGCAGTGGAAGCAGTGGAGGACACCATCCATCAAGACCTAGCGGCCCAAGAGCTGGCGGACGTCCAGGTGGTGGATACGGCAGCAGTCACGGCGGAGGACATCGTTCATCCGGTGGTGGCGGTCATCATTCCGGTCAGCACAGAAGATAATTATTCGTGTTTATTCAACTCATTGATGGATTCTTGCACTGGCCCCCAACCGTTGGAGCGGCCACTGTAAGTTCCTTGATATTGATTTTGTCTATCGTGCATTCCATGTCTATTCATTGCTTCACCCACAGTAACGTCTTGCATATTTAAACTAGCTTTTTCTCTATCCATATCAATCAAAGGAGCAATACTTCCTTCTGTATCAAAGCTCACTTCTTTCGCTCTTTCAGCAAGAATTCCTCCGATCATCATTACGCCAGTACCAATAAAAGCTAGAATCATTCCAAAACCTAAACTCTTATCTGTTAAATTTACTCCAAACTTTGGGTGGAAATAAGCTGAAGCTGTGAGTCCAAGCATAAACAAAGAGAGAACACTTCCAGCAATATGCATTTGAGCTTCTTTCATTGGTAATCTTGGCATATTTTTTTCCATCATTTTCATCGCAATCAAAGCCACAGAAACTGCACCAGAAACAAAAACGAAGAATCCCGCCAAATAAAGTGGACCGGAAATTCCGAGGAATGTTTCACCAATATTGAATTTATCAACGTCGCTATACCAAGGCATAAAAACGCTGAGAGCTGTAAATAAACCACCTATCATAATTGCCTTTCTTACGAGCGGCAATTTCATAAATCTTATCTTGAATGAGTCTGGCATAGAGAAAATTGTTAATTTCAATTTTAAGCATAACTCAAATTGCAAGAATGTAAAGATTCTCTCAATCTATTTCATTCTTTTTAGTGCCGGATGCCCTAAGATTGACTTCATTTGATCAATGGCAATCTGATTAAGTTTTAATAATCTTTGTTCCGGCGCAATATTTTGCTTAATCATTTCCGCATTTAAACTTTCAAGATTTGAAAGAACAATGAGTTGTTCAATTGTTGAATAATCTCGAATATTACCTTCCTTCTTCAAATTTTGTTCACGCCATTCTTTCGCAGTCATGTTAAATAAAGCTTTATTTAAAATGTCGCCCTCGCTCGCATAAATAAATTTAGAGGGAATTTGGGTGATTTTCATTGGAATTAAATTTTGTTTTATTGCATCCGTATGAATCTTATAATTCACCTTTGCCAATTCTCTTTTTACACTCCAACCAAGCGACAATTTCTTATTTTCATTTTCTTTTAGTCTTTGAAATTCCTTGATTAGATAGAGTTCGAATTCCGCGCTAATCCAAGAGGCGAATTTAAAGGCAATGTCCTTGTGGGCGAAAGTGCCACCACTATGTCCTTGTTTTGATATAATTCCGACAGCATTTACACCTTCAATCCATTTTTTAGGGGTCATAATGAAATGGTTGAATCCAGATTGAGAGCTAAACCCGTCGAATTCGACGGGTTTAAAAGTTGGATTATTAATTTTTTCCCATAAACCTAAAAAAACGAGTGTATTTTTATTTCTCATCCAGTTTTTTATGATGTCATCAGATTCTTCGGAGTTTTTATACCTCGCAATATCAGTCAGCGAGATATAATCATCCGTATTATTTTTAAATAAAGCAATCTGCATACCTTTCACTTCAATTTTTACATCTGTTTTCATGGCAAATTTAGAGTTAAATATTAATTCAACTCAGAACTTTACCGATCAAATCTTAAATTTTCTTAAATAAAACTTAAATTATTTCTAAAATCTTCTATTTTCACCTATACTGGCCATATGAAAATCGCTATTGATATTCGTTGCGCCGGTGGAGAGAAGGCTGGAAAAGGCTGGTATACTTTTCATCTCGTACAAAACTTGCTTAAGCTCGACGATAAAAATGAATACATTCTCTACGCTCGAGATGGAATTCCTGGCTTTGGTGAATTCAAAAACGCTCGTATGAAACTTTTTTCCAGCAAGGGAATGCTCTGGCATTACCAAGTCGCTCGCGATGTAAAAAAAGAAAACGTCGATATTTTTTTCGCGCCATCCAGCTACATTATTCCAAGTATTCTGCCAGCTACTATAAAAACTGTTTTGACTGTTCATGATCTAGTAGCCTTCATTTATCCAAATACTCACAATAAAAAAGCGACAATTATTGAGAAACTTCTCCTGCGTCGCGCTTTGCGTCGCGCCGCTCATGTCTGCGCTGTATCCGAGAATACTTGCACTGATATTTTACAAAGATTTCACTATGAACCAAATAAAATCGATGTAATTTATTGTGGAGCGAGCGATGAATTTAAGCCTGTTTCTAAAGAAAAAATCCAGGATTTTATTGTGAAAACAAATCTTCCTGAAAAGTTTTTTCTCGCTGTCGGCACTTTAGAACCTCGCAAAAATTATTTACATTTAATCAGAGCTTTCAAAGAGGTTAGTGATAGATATCCAGATCATCATTTGATAATTGTCGGCAAGGAAGGTTGGGATTTTGAAAAAATTCATGAGGCAATTAGGGCAAATTATCTCAATAAAAAAGTCCATCTTCTAGGATATCTTTCCAATAAAAGTCTCGTAAATTTATTTAGTCTCGCTAAGGCTTTAGTCTTTCCATCTTTTTATGAAGGATTCGGAATTCCGCCTCTGGAAGCCATGCAATGCGGTTGTCCGGTCATTGCTTCTCACACATCTTCCATTCCCGAAGTAGTGGGAAATGCCGCGCTACTCGTGAATCCAGAAAGCCATATGCAAATTGCTGAAGCGATGTTGAAAATAATTAAAGATCCGGAACTCGCAAAAGAACTAAAAGAAAGAGGGTTTAAACAATCTGAAAAATTTTCTTGGGAAGAGTCTGCAAAGAAACTCCTCAAAATTTTCACAAAAATCTCCAAATGAAAAAAGAAACTCTTTACGCAATCCTGAAATCTCCTAAATTTCTCCACGTCTATTTGCCAATTTTAGTTCTAGCGGCAATTATTTTTTATATTGCTCCAGGACATCAAACTTCTACACCAGTGCCTCAATCCGAGCGTCCACTGACTTGGGCTCAGCCTCTAGCAGATAGTAAAATAGGTAATTTTTATAAAGCGACAGATGGGGTTTATCGCGGTGATAGGCCAACTACCGACGACCTCAAAGACCTTCAAAATCGTGGTATCAAAACAATTCTCGACCTCGAATATTTTAATACCGATAGATACAACATCACCGATTCTAAAACAAATTTTAAATTTCTACATATTCGCATGAATCCTTGGGACATTGATAATGCGGATATTGTTACTGCGCTCGACGTACTCACAGACAAAAATAATTATCCAATTTACGTACATTGCCAACACGGCTCCGATAGAACTGGCGTGGTAATTGCAATGTATAGAATTGTCGTCCAAGGCTGGACTAAAGAAGCCGCTATCACTGAAATGAAGGGAGGAGGATATGGCTTCCATGTAATCTGGGAAAACATTCCGGAATACATTCAAAACGTCGACATCACGAAAATTAAATCGCTGATGCGGCTCGGAAGCGTCTAGTAAAATCGAAACATCTTTCAGCCAATTCTCTGGCAATTAAATTTCCACCATCGAGTTTAAATTGATCTTCTCTGGCAAGATGTTCATTCAAAAGACTTTGTAATCCAAAGTGTTGAAATTGAACTAAGAAATCCGTTATTGATCTCGCTGGCATGATGACCCTACGAGGTTCTAGCAGACGAGTGTCTATCAATACCGGAGCGCCTTCATTATCTTTTCTGAAATTATGCAGTCTTAAGTGTGCATTTTTATCAAATGGCAATCTTGATATATCTTTCATTGAATCAAAACCTACAAGATCTACCGCCATACCTTCTTTCTGATACATTTCCCAAGAAGTTATGACTACATCACGAATAGACTCACGAATTACCGTTACGTTATGCAAATCATCTTCTGATACTTCTGAACCTTCCACGGCTTCCTGAATCATTACGTAGGAAGGATAAAAAGCCGGCTTATCAGTTCTATCTACAGTTATAGAGGCATCATCTAGAATCTGTGTTTTTGCCACTCTAGCTACACCATCCATAAATTGATCAAGTATAACTAAATCTTTTCTTGCAGATAAAGGAGAATCATTATCCCATTTTCCCATGATTTCTCTCACCCATTTGGCATATTGATGATCCAGAGGACTTTCTCCATTAATACTAACTACTGGTGATGCGAAATGTTGCATTCCCTTCTTGAAATCAGGCTCTACAACTACCTCTGTTTCCGGAAATAATGATCTTAAAGATTCGAACATAAAATTGGTTAATGTATGAATTATACGCCAAGTGGGGTTTTTGGCAACCACGGAGTCTACAAGATTGTCGCCACCCCTGATATATGGTACAATTAAAGCATCCTAACTTAGGAAATGACCCACAAACCAATCACAAAAGTCGGTATCATCTCAAAGCGAAATCTTTTGGAAATTCCAAAGAACCTAGCTCTTTTGAAACAGCTGACTAAATATCTCAAGGCTAAGAAAGTTGAGATTTTTTATGATAATAATTGCCACAAGATTTATACGGATGCCAAAGGCTACAAGAAAGAAGAAATTCTTAGAACTGTAGATATGGCAATTACTCTAGGTGGTGATGGAACTATACTGAAAACAGCTCGTTCAATTTCTAAACATAAGGTTTTACTTTTCCCTGTAAATCTCGGAAATCTCGGTTTTCTTACTGAGACTAATCCTGACAAAATTTTTGAAACTCTCGATCTCGTTTTTGATGATAAGTACGTGATTGATAAGCGTTCACTTCTTCGTGCAACTCTCTATAGAAAAAATAAAAAAGTATGCACTTATCTCGCACTCAATGATGCTGTAATTAACCAGGGTTCTTTTGCTCGCCTAATTACTATCGATTTGGAAATCAACGGACGTCGCGTCGTGAAGTTCAAAGCTGACGGGGTCATAGTTGCCACACCGACTGGTTCTACCGCGCATTCTCTTTCTGCTGGAGGGCCTATTGTTCATCCGGGCATAGAAGGTCTCATTATTACTCCGATCTGCCCTAGCTCGCTTTCTATGAGGTCTATCGTGGTGCCTGGTACGAGACAGATTACCATCACTATTGATACTCAACGTCGCAACGAAGATCTTTCCACTATTGGTCTTACGATCGATGGTCAGGATCCTTGCATGCTAAAATTTGGAGACCAAGTAAAAGTCCGCCGCAGCAAGCGCTACCTCTACATCATCCGCACCAAAAACCGCTACTACAAAATGCTCAGACAAAAGCTGAACTGGGGTGATGTGTAAAAAGCTTATTCCACTGGCGCATTTCTAACTATTGACTGTAAAGCCTGCATATCCAGACCGCTACTCAGATAGCTGCCGGTAGCCATGGCTTTTATAAATTTAAAGAAACCCTCGTCCACCACGAATTCATCTGTGCTTATAATTTCCATGATTTTCATAAATTGTTTTTTTCCATCTAATGTCGAATCTTTCATTATAGCTTCTATTTCAGGTAATCTAGCTTCGATATTCCCTGTGACCAAATTCTTCAACCCAGACTGTATCAGCAATTCAGGGTTCATGCTTTTAGGCATAAAACTTCTTAGTATCTGATTGCTGGTAAAAATATAGCCATGGAAAAACTTTTTAACCGCATCCATTCTATCCTTTTCTATTTTTCCTGCACTTCCCAAATCAATCAAAATCATTTCATTTTGAGGAGTTATTATAATATTTCCGGCATGCATATCTGCATGAAATCGGCCCTTATTGAAAATTTGATAAATCATACTATCAAAAGCCAACGCTCTATATTGATCCAAATTAGATAGACAGGTTTCATAGAATAATTTTATTTTAGGTAATTCTTTATGTTCGCCAAATTTTTCAGCCAAAACTTCATCCAGCCCAATCTTACCTTCTTTGACTTTCATCAAATCAACCAGCTCTAAACCTTCGGCAAATTCTTCTTGAATATGTTCGGAACTATTACAGGAAAGCTTAGTAACTTTCAGCTGAACATCTGGTAGGAAATATCTGTCTCTAGTTTTATTATATTCTTCCAGAACAGACCCAACTTCTTTATGATTTTTCATTTCTAGGTCAAAATTAGCTTCTTCCTTTAACCAAGTTCGAATTTTTTTATCAATTCCTAGAGGAACTTCTGCTCCAGCCATCCGTAAATCTTCAACTACTTTCTCCAGAACATATAAGTCTTCCTCCAAATGCTTTCCAATGGATGGGCGTCTCACTTTTACCACCTCTTTATTCCCTTTTGCTGTGAATGACCTATATACTACTTTTAGAGAAGCAGATCCTAACTGATTTCCAAGTTCTAAAATTCTATTTTCATTATCTTCATTGAAAGTTCCCATACTATCCAATGATTGAAAGGCTCCGATTCGGTGGAATGGTTTTACACTTTTTTTTAATTCCTGAAATTCCGTTCTCAATGTAGGTTCCAACAATGGAGTACCATCGGATTTTTCCTCCTCACTCATAACCTGTCCAGCTTTGACAAAGACCGGACCGAGTTGTTCCATCAGCATTCTAATACGCTGGGCAAAAGTACTGCTTCCCTTATCCGATCTTAAAGTTTCCATCATGCCAATGAATATTTTTGATCTTCGGAAGCTCGAGTAATTATTAAACACCGAGTTGAAAACAGTTTTAATAGTTTTTCTTCCTTCCAGCCCAGATTCACTTTCCGGAAAAATTTTATCAAAAGATTTCTCCAAAAGTTCATCAAAAATAACTTTACCCTCAGAATTTTTCGGATCCATTACTCCATTTTCACCATAAAGCAAAGGAATAAAGAATTCTTCTCTTTCTTGAGAAGTAGCTGAAAAAATCAAATCTGGAATGCCTTCCATTGAGCAGTCGTGATGTCCTCCAAATGCCCTCAAGGTCAGAGGGGGCTCAGTTTTTGCACCTATAGTCCATAGAATGAAATCTTTTTTCTCACTACGGCTCATCTTGGCCGCAATAAGACTGAAATATTCCAGAAATTTTTGCTGTAATTTTTCTCTTTCTTTCGGTGAGCGACGTTGATTTTCAAATAGTAAAGCTGTAATTGCCCTAGCTTGTAACGGTTCTTTCACCAAAGATTTATTACCAAGTTTAAGTAAAGCCTCATCCCTTACCTTCGAAGCACTTGGATAAGTAATTTTAATTCTCTCCAGCTCATGACCAAAATTTTCTTTATCATCAGTCAGAAAATCACTATACAAGTCATCAGCTCTCCTCGACCATAATTGCTGTCTATCCAAATTAACCAAATGAGGGATTACAAATATATAAAAATTATATAATTCCTTAGCCGCCTTGGAGGATAAAGTGCCTTTTGTCACCAGTCTATGGCCCTCAATTTCCAGTCCAAATCTCTTTAGTTCCAGTGTTTCAATCTCTTCAAAAATATCATCTTTAAAATCAGTCTCTTCAGGAACTAATTTTACTATTTTCATTACTCTCTCCATTAGTGGAATATTTACTTCCGGCTCCGACTTATTATCCAATAACAAGCCGGTCTTTCCCAATTGATGACGTGTTTTTGACCTTTCGTCATTTGGATCATCATGAATTTGACCGTCAATATAGCCAAAACGCTTGAAGTAGCTGTATAGTAGCTTGCCTCTGGTGCCAATGAATTTATTTTTTTCAAAAACTTTCAGAAATGACTTTTGACTTTTAGGGTCATAGTTTTTAGCATCATTAAATTTCACGTCTCCCACAATAGAGGAAGAGTTTTTAGACTGGGAATTTGGTATTGGCCTCAGTAAATTTGCAGCACCACCAGGGAATACAGCATCAGGATTATCTTCTATTGTTTCCACAAGTTTCCTCAAAACTTCATCATCTTTGTTAAATTCAGGATCAATGGTATCAAAAAGGTTATAGGCCTTCAGGCACTCGATTAGAAGTTCTTCCTGTTCACGCTCACCATTTGGAATATATTTTTTTATATTTACTAAATTTTCTGCTACACCAATGTTCGTATTAAAAAATGATTTTGGAGAATAGAAAGCCTGCAAGTAAGTACCATCTATTTTAGTAACAGCTTGGCCGTTTAAATAAGCTAAGGCAGCACAGCCTATATCCATTACTACATTATTATTTCTGGAATAGTATTCTTTTGTGGCAAAATACTCAGCTATTTTCAGGACTTCTTCTCTGGATAATCCATTTCTTACTTGAGAGATAAACATCTCTTCAGGTGATAAATCTGCTGTAGTTATTGTTCGGTTTTTTATGTATTTTCCATCATAATTATCTTCCAATTCACCTTTTCTAAGGACCAAAATTAATGGTGATTCCATTGATTCTCCAGGATGCAGATTTCTCCAAAGCATTAAATATTCTGTCGCTATATTTTTCATTTTATCTGAGCCAATAATAAACTTAAGTGACAAGAAGGCCTCCAGAAATTGCAACTGTTCAGATTCGGATAAATTATTTTTTTCCATGGGGTTGTCCCATATGCTATTAAAAAATTCACCGACGATGTACGTATCTTCCCCTTTATGGAATTTCATTAATTCAGCCATTGGCATTTTACCTTTGAAATGTTTAACAACTTCTTTGAATAATATCTTTCTATCATCTATACTTAATTCATCGGTTTTTGAAGAAATCAAAAAAGGCTCAATCAGCGTTTGTAATTCTTCTGCAGTTATTGGATGCAGACTTTCTACCAACTCGAAAATTTTTGGCATATACATATAGATCATTCCATTGGTGGACTTCTCTAGAAGATCAACCAGTTTTGACAATTCATTGATAGGATTAGGGGCATCATTTTCACCAATTTCAGATAATCGCTCTTTTGCATACTCCTCTAAATCCTTTTTTAGACACATATACAATAATTCACACGGCCCATTAAAAACATTATTGCTATCAAGTTCTGATAGAAATAGGCTATTTGCTGAGCTTTCAGCAGTAATAAATGGGGATGGTAAGTGCGCGGTAATTTTTTTTAAATCCTCCGTTGTCATATCCTTTAAAATAATCCTCAATTGCTCAGGGGCATAACCACTTATAGGCATTTTAATTATGACTTCGGCAATGAATTTACCAAGTTTTGCTGCATCTTTTAGACCCCATTTTTCATATATTTTTTGCATTTTTTTTACAAAAATAGGGAGTATTCTCTGCGCATTCACTCCATAATTAGTATAAGCTTCCAATCTTGGAATTCTTTGTCCATTTTCAATTGCATCACTAGCTTTTTTCATTTCTATATCTTCTAACCCTTTAATGCTTTGATTGCTGGCACGGTGAAGAATCCGTTCAGTATGACGCCTTCTTCCATCTACTGTGAACAATTCAGGGTTTTCTTCAAAGTCTTTAGGTAAAAATTTTTCATAGGAACTTTCAGTCTCCACTGTCATCCTGGAAAGGTCCATGATTTCTTGAACCATTGCCTTGTTTCTCATCTCCTCGTCACTAAAAAAAATATCTCCATGATTGGCGCACCACTTGGCAATTTCTTGAGGATTTTTTGAAGCTAAATCTTGGGGAATACCATTTTCATACCTATATTTTTTTCGTCCACTATCTATTTCAGTCTGGATAATTATTCTTTCCAAAGTCTCTGCATCGACCTCATCAAGAGCGTTTTTTATCAGAATACCACCACCATCAGTAAATTTTTCAGTTACGGCTAATTTTTCTGATTGGGATTGAATACTTTTTTCCAGCTTTTCAATTTCTTGTATATTGGCACTGGTTAAAAATGAAGTATTTTTTAACTTATTAACCTCTTGGATTTGCTTATCTATCAGCTTTTTGATTGCTTCATTAACATCTTCTGCCCATTTCAACAAGCCTTCGAAAGTTTTTTCCACTTCGTTTACCTCACTTTTTTGAATTTTAGTGCTATCGAAATTTGAAATTAAATCCTGAGGGTGGTAATCGAATTCTTTTTCAAAATAGAGATCTTCTTTTAGTGGTTGTTGGATAATAGAGGCCTGGGGATACATCACTGAGGATTGACTGCCTTTATATAAAAACGACAAAACTTTATAAAAATTAAATAGAACTATCCTTTTGGCCAAAGCAACCTGCTGGTATTCTTTATCTTTTTCATGCTCCGCTACGGTTCTTAAATCATGAGTTTGCGCTACAGCGGCAACTTCCAATACATCATAAATATTGTTCGATCTGTCCATAATCTCTTCCAAATTGGCTAATCCCTCTGCCCTTAAAAGTTTTGTACCTGGATGAGCTAAAGTTTCATTTTCCATGATTTTTATGGAAAGATTAGTGGGCACTTGTATCGGCTGTTTAGTCATATTAGGCATAAATCCGTCCACGTCATCCACCATCTCCTGCAATTCTCTTTCTCTATCAAAATTCCTTGGATGCGTGGAAAAGATAGGTAAACCTTCTCCTAAACTTTTCAGAAAAGCAGTCACTTCCACGCCCTCTCTGGGATTATATCCTGCTTGCGCCATTCTTATTATACCCGTCCTATCAGCATCATATTCTGCATTTTTACCATCTTGGTGATCGTATGTTCTTGAATTTTTTTCATCTTCATCCATCGCTTTTTCCTCAGTCCCTTGTTCAATATGAGTCATCTCGTGAGACAAAATCATAGCAATTTTATCTTCCGTAAATTTTTTTCCGTTTCGCTCGCACCACAAAGCCAGAGCGTTCAGCAAACCCATATGCACATAAATATCGCTTTTTCCACGGACCACATACGCATTGATCTGGGGTGAGTCGATTATGCGAATATTACCTTTTGGAATATTAAAAACGCCATACAATTTAGACTGAATTTTTTCCAGCATTTCTTGTATTTCTTTTCCCTCAGGTCTCTCGTTAGCATAGCCCCAGCGTAGTTCTGCATGGCTATCATGCCTTTTCATGAAATCTTCTACTCTATCCTCTAACTTACGTTCTGTACGCATGCCAAGCATCAGAGATCCTTCAGCGCTTTTGCTGATATCTTTCATGGAGGTTATGAGTCCATCAGTCTCAATTCCGGCTGGCTTTTCAGTACCAACTTTTTTATATAAAAACACCATAAAATAGAATTATATAAATCTATTAATTATAGCATTTTATAGAGGAAAAAACCATGCTGAAGTGTGAGAATGAGGCACCAAAAACCGCTACTACAAAATGCTCAGACAGAAGCTGAATTGGGGTGATGTGTAGTTTCTATAAATTCTTATAAACTTCTTTGCGATGACGCGCTACCAGCAGGGAAATTCTATTTTCATTTAGTTCGAAAATTATTCGATAATCTCCGGATCTGAATCGAAAAATAGTTTTGTATCCTTTTAATTTCTTGGCAAAAAAGAGTGGATTTTCCTGTCCCGTAAGGAAACGAAGTTTTTGTTTAATCTCTTCACTACGAGCTTCATCTAATTTTTCTAAACTCTTAATAAACTTCTGAGTCGCTAAAAATTCAAACATAAATCAAATTACAAAATATCCTTCAATGGCACTAATGGTTCATCCTTTGCACTTTTTAGACCAGCTTCTAATTCCTTTTTGAATGAATCCTTTAGTTCCAAACTTTCTTCCAAAAAGTCTTCAAATTCTTCTTTGCTCATAAAAACACCAATCTCTTTGCCATTTTTCACAATGCGTACAATTTTTGCATTTAAGGCCTTCATTGGATTCTTTTGCAAATCGGAAACTGAAATGATTTTTTCTTTTAAAAGTGCTTCTGCAGTAGTCATGTGAAATTTAATATGAAATTCTACTATAATTTTAGCATAAAATTTATAGTAATTCAAGGATAGCCAAATACACCTACTAGATTAAATAGCATACAAAGTTAAAATTTTCTTAAATTAATTCTAAATTATTTTTTCCTCAACACCGCCTGTGCTGCCGCAAGTCTTGCAATTGGCACTCTGTATGGGCTGCAACTCACGTAGTTGAGGCCAATTTTGTGACAGAATTCTACAGACGCTGGGTCGCCGCCGTGTTCGCCGCAAATACCAATATCAAGGTCTGGTTTCACGCCACGTCCGAGCTCCACACAAATTTCCATCAATTTTCCTACGCCATTCTGATCAATAGTTGCTGTAGGATCATTTTCTAGAATTCCGAGGTCCATATATTTTGGTAAGAAACTTCCCGCGTCATCACGAGAATATCCGAAAGTCATTTGAGTAAGATCATTTGTTCCAAAAGAGAAGAAATCCGCTTCAGGAGCCAATTCGTGAGCCGTAATCGCTGCACGTGGCACTTCAATCATCGTTCCAATCTTGTAAACGAAACCTAAATCCGGCATCTCTTTAGAACCAGCCTCTCCATATTCTTTAATAGTTTCCACAACTAATTTCTTCATGTAAGCAAACTCACGATTTGTTCCAATTAGAGGAATTTCAATTTCCACTTCTACTTTCACGCCAGCCTTAGTCATTGCAATTCCGGCTTCAATAATCGCCTGAACCTGCATCTTATAAATTTCTGGATGAGTAATTCCAAGACGACAACCTCTGTGTCCAAGCATAGGATTAATCTCATGCATACTTGCAATTTGGCTCTTCACTTCTTCCACTGTAAGTTTGAAATCGTCTGCTAATTCTTTAATTTTATTTTCTTTATCCGGTAGGAATTCATGCAAAGGTGGATCAAGCAATCTCACCAAAACAGGATACCCATCCATCGCTTTGAATATTTCTTCAAAATCTTTTTTCTGAATTTTCTTTAATTTTTCTAGTGGCTTAGCGCGTTCCTCAGCATCTTTCGCAAGAATCATTTGGCGCACCAAGTGAATGCGATCTTCCTCAAAGAACATGTGCTCTGTACGACAAAGTCCAATTCCTTCAGCACCAAAATCTAGCGCCACTTTAGCATCAAGAGGAGTATCCGCATTTGTACGAATCTTCAAAGTGCGCACTGAGTCAGCCCATTCCATCACGCGTTTGAAATTACCTATCAATTCCGGTTCCTGCATTTCCATTTCTCCGAGCATCACTTCACCAGTTGTTCCATCAAGAGTAATGATATCTCCTTCACTCAAAACTAAATCTCCAATAATTAATTTTTTCGCGCTCACATTTACCACCGCTTCTGTACATCCCGCTACACAGCATTTACCCATTCCACGGCATACTACAGCCGCATGACTGGTCATACCTCCGCGTGAAGTAAGAATTCCTTTCGCATTGTGCATACCGGTAATATCTTCCGGACTAGTTTCCTTACGAACCAAAATCACATCTTCATGTCTATTGTGTCCGAATTCCACTGCATCTTCTGAAGTGAAAACGATTTTACCGCAAGCCGCACCTGGGCTAGCTGGCAAACCTTTCGCAATCACATTCTTTGAAGCACTCTTTTTCAATTGTGGATGAAGAAGTTGATTCAATGATTTAGCATCGATTTTCAAGATCGCTTCGTCTCTTGTAAGAATTCCTTCATCATGAAGGTCACAAGCAATATTTACTGAAGCCTGACCTGTACGTTTTCCATTTCTTGTCTGTAATAAAAAGAGCTTACCTTCTTCAATAGTAAACTCTATATCTTGCATATCTTTATAATGTTTCTCGAGCTTATTTTTCACAGCCACGAGCTCATTGTACACATCTGCATTCACTGTCTCGAGCTCGATCAAAGACATAGGTGTACGAATTCCGGCCACCACATCTTCACCCTGAGCATTCATTAAAAATTCTCCATAAAATTCTTTACCACCATTGGATGGATTTCTTGTGAAAGCTACTCCAGTACCAGATGATTCACCCATATTTCCGAACACCATAGACTGCACATTTACCGCAGTACCACGAAGTCCAGCCACACCATTAATTGTACGGTAAGCCTTAGCTCTATCACTCATCCAAGAATTAAATACCGCTTCAATTGCTAGTTTTAATTGTTCAAATGGATTTGCTGGGAATTCTTTTCCAGTGCTCTTTTTTACAATTTTTTTAAATACCACCACCAAATCTTTCAAATCTTCCGCATCTAATTCTGTATCATTTTTAACACCTTTTTCTTCTTTAATTTTGTCGATTGCCTCCTCAAAAAGAGCATGTTCCACTTCCATTACCACATTTCCAAACATCTGCACAAAACGACGATAACAATCGTAAGCGAATCTTTCATTGCCAGTTTTTTCAATTACTCCGACAACAGTATCATCATTAAGACCAAGATTTAGAATTGTATCCATCATTCCCGGCATAGAAACCGCCGCACCACTTCTTACTGAAACAAGCAGGGGATTCTTGGCATCGCCAAGTTTCTTACCCATTTTCTTTTCTAAACTTTCCAAGTTTTCACTAAGTTGATCTGCAAAACCATCTGGATAGTCGCCTTGTTCCAAGAACAAATGACAAACTTCCGTAGTAATTGTGAATCCAGGAGGAACAGGTACGCCAATATTAGTCATCTCCGCTAAATTTGCACCTTTACCACCTAGCAAATCCTTCATTTCTTTACCGCCATCCTCGAAGGCGTAAACATATTTTTTGGACATCATACGGTTTAGTAAGAAAACTTGTTAAAAGTATAGACTATGTTCTAATCTAAATCAATTTCTTCTCTTTGATCTTAGCTTCGATACGAGCTAGAGCAGTGATAAATGCCGCCTCTCTCAATGTGCATTTGAATTTATCAGCATTAGCTTTTACTTCTTGCCAAGCTTTCACCATTATATCTTTCAATTTAACTTTTACTTCGTCTTCTTCCCAATATTTATTTGCAGCATTTTGTAGCATTTCAAAGTAGCTCACAGTCACACCTCCAGCATTAGCCAAAATATCTGGAATAACGATAATTCCTTTCTTAGCCAAAATCTCATCAGCCTCAGGAGTCACCGGACCGTTTGCTAATTCAAGAATCATTTTTGCTTTAATCTTATCTGCATTGTCCACAGTAACCTGATTTTCCAAAGCAGCTAATACGAGAATATCGCAATCAGCTTCTAGAAGTTCTTCATTTGTAACTACTTTTACTCCTTCAGCAGCAAAATGTACCACGCTCTTTTTCTCAGTCTTGCAAGCTGTCAAAGCTGGAAGGTCTAGAGCTTTGTCGCTAACTACACCTCCTTGTGAATCAGAAGTTCCAGTGATGCTGTATCCATCAGCAGCCAATAATCTCGCTGCGATTCCACCAGCATTACCATACCCTTGAATAACTACACGAGTCTTTGCAGGTTCCATTCCAATTGATTGAGCATATTCATGAAGAACATAGCAACCACCTTGAGCAGTAGCTTCGCCTCTTCCTTTGCTTCCGCCGTTTGGTAAAGTTTTTCCTGTTACTACACCTTTCAATGCGAAACCTTCACCGTTTAAATCTTTTCCTTGAATCTTAGCGTATTCATCAGCAAACCAGTCCATCATCTTTGGAGTAGTATTTACATCTGGAGCTGGTACATCAATTGTTGGTCCTACGTTAGCAGCAACTAATTGAACATATTTTCTTGTTAATCTCTCTAATTCTCCTTCTGATAAAAGTTTTGGATCTACAATTACTCCACCTTTAGCACCTCCGAGTGGAATTCCCACTACAGAACACTTAATAGTCATCCAAGCTGAAAGAGCTTTTACTTCTCCTTTATCTACCTGTTGGTGATAACGGAAGCCTCCTTTGTATGGGCCACAAGCATTATTATGTTGAACACGGAAACCTGTGAAAATTCTCAAGCTACCATTATCCATTCTCACCGGCAAACTCACTTCGATTTCTCGTTGTGGTACAGACATTACTGATTTAATTTCCGGATCTAGGCTCATGATTTTTGCAGCCTTTTCGATTTGCTTGAGTGTGTTTTCAAAGAGTGACATGTGAAAAAGAGTTTAGGAAATTTTCCACTAAATTCTAATAGTTTCCCCATTTAAAACAACCCCAGAAACGTAAAATCTATTGGCGGAAGGCTGATATCAGTATAGTACACTATCATTTGACCCACGAAGCCGGCGAAAAGAGGAACTGTGAGGTTGTCATCGAGCTTGTGAGTAAGTAATTCTACTAAAGTTGCCACAATTGCCATCGATACATATACGGCAGGGAATTGAGGAATGAAAAATATTCCAACAAGTAGGTTGGCTAATAACGCGGAGAAAGTACCAACCCAAGTTTTGTGTCGGTAAATTTTTTTCTTACCAAAAGATCTACCGAAAAGTGCCGCGAACATATCGCCAAACACCGTCATAAACATTGCAATCAGCGCTATCCAATATTCAAAGGCCGAAAAAGCTATGATAGTAGAAATGATAAAGAAAGCCGCTCCGGAAACATGATTAGTTTCGCAAGGTCTGAAAATTCCACTAACTACTTTCATCAGCTTGGGACGATGATCCAAGCGAATTCTTTCTATTTCTAAAAGAAGCAGCAAAATACCGGTGAGAACCATAATTGCCACTCTATCTGAAAAATGATTTAAGAGTGCTGTGTAAAGAATAACTACCAGCAAACCAGAAAGATGCATTAACTTTCTAACAAACTCCCACATCAGGGAAATCTTTTTACCCATAATGAACTTTTTTACACTTTACTCTTCCAAAGCTGATACCACTTTTTGACTTGTGGAGCCTTGAGAAGATTAATTTGATTTTCAAGAATGAAAATCTTTTCCTGCATTGTATTTACTAGGCGAAGGAAGCTTTGTCTTTCTTCGCTGTGTTGAGAAATCATTGTTTGCATTGTCTGTACGAAAGCTTTGAAGTCGTGAGTATTTACATTCATTGTCTCATCATTTTGGAAAGCTACAGGTTCTGTCGTTGGAGCTTGAGCAGGTGCGGACGCAGCTGCAGCTTGTGGCTGAGTAGCGCTTGCTTGCATTCCGTAGAACTCAAAAACTGAATCTTTGTCTATCAAATAATTAAATCCTTGTGGAGTTTTATCTCTGCGGAATTTAATTTTCTTTGATTTGATCGCACGACGAATTGTCTGGATAGATTTTTGTGTGAGATCAGCAGCTTCTTGTATTGTAATGAGGTTGTTTGACATAGGATTTTTTATGTTTGTCTACTGGACAATTTAATACAACCACACATAAATACAAATGAGAAAACTATATTTAAAATTGACAGAAAGGTAAAACGGAATGCAATTCCGTTTTACCTATTAAATTGAGGTAGATTGGCGAAGAGTTTTTTGTCTTTTATTATTAATAAAGATCCAAACACTCAAGCCAATTATTGCTATTCCCATTACCAAAATTATTCCAAAATTTGCTGGTGAATTGACGTCCTCTACTTCAATATTTTGTCCACTATTTAAAGTGTCTGACAAAATTTCATCAGTAATTTTTTTGCCATTTTTGTCTAGACTTAAATCATTCCAAACGATCTTGTCTATATCTTGTCGCACCGTGTCTAGTGTCGACACGGCGCCTTGCTTGAAATTAAAATTAAGAAGCTCGCGTTTTGAAATTTGAAAATAAAAATCAGCAACTTTCCCACTGCCCTTTGGAAATTTATCATCACGTCTCAAAGTTTCGCCGAAAACGATTTGGTTTTTCTTCGCGTCATTTTGCACGAGGTAAAATGGATCGCCGCCTTGTTCCAAAAAATCTCCCGGCTCGTATTTGAGAAATTTAATTTTATCGCCGTCATAATTCAAATGAAATGCCATTCCCAAAACCGGCGTGGACATGTCTATAGTCATCACGGAAATTTTCAAAATGTCGTGGTCAAGCGGCTCAGCTTGCATGTCTATAGAACCCGATGCTAAGGCATCGTGTCGCTGGGGGTCAGCGACTTTAGCATCAGCAGACAAATTCACGCTCGTCATATCGCTCGTATTTTCGCTCCACCCCTCAATCACCGCCCCAAACGCCGTTTCCAAATATGTCAGAGACATCGCAGTCAGCACCAAAGCTATCGCCCCAATAAATAATATTTTTTTAGTCATAAATAATTTAAGTTTAATTTTTTTCACGCAGGGCCCCGCCAAATGACAGGGCCCCAAATATTTCTAATAACTCATTCCAAAATTCACACCCACATCAATTAAATCTTTTCCATCAATAATGCCGTCAAAGTTTGTATCCATCAGAGGATTGTATTGTTCATCCGCGAGGTCACTGCCAAAAGATCTGGCCAGATTTTCAATGTCCTTTCCATTTACAATGTCACTGCGATCATTATCGCCAGCGAGCCCACGAGTTTCTTTGCCACTAATATTTACAACATTTCCCTGCACATTATTTTTCACCGCAACCACCTGATATTGATAATTCACACCAGGAACAAATTTCCCACCACCACTTACTGAATCATCATCCACAAAATTCCCGCTATTCACAGTGCCCAGCGTCGCAAAACTTCCATCCACTTTTTTTCTTTTAACAATGTATGAAGTCGCACCGCTAGCATCAGAGTCCCACGCCAGTTTCAAACTGTATCGTTTGTCTCCGGGAGCAATAGTCAAATTTGTCACAGTCCCGACAGTCTCCACAGAATTATTATATTTTATTACTGTTGGAGAAAATTTAGCTGCCAAGTCACCGTCAGAATTTGAAATAAAACTTCCACCGCCAAAATTCACATTTGCGCTTGAGTTACTAGTCGCGAGAATTTTAAAAGTAATATCGAAAAGTTTGCCGCTGCCATCTACGCCTTTCGGTGGATTTAGTAATCTGGCATCACCAATTATCAAACTTCCTTCCATATGATTTTTTAATGCCGCATTAAACGCGGTGCTTGTACCATCAGCTTTCAAAAATGCTGCTTCCTGAGCTGACTGAAAGGAAAGCAAATTAGTAGGATAATCAATTTCAAAACCATAAGCATAAAGATCCAAAGCATTGTCCGCATATACGCTGATATTCACAGTCGCCGTACCATTCACATTTATTTCCGCAGAATCAAAACGAATTTCTGGACCACTGCCGGCATAATTACTATTTGCTGCACGTGGTGTACCGATAATTGCTGAACCAGCACTACTCTTCGAACCATTTCCAACTTTCGCCGTAGCCCAATTACTCGCTACATCATCTTTCACATCTGGATCAATTCTCTCCATTGTAGCTTTAGTCGTAGCATTGCCTGAATACCAAACGCCGCCATTACTATTCACACTATCAATCACTGCGCTGGCAGGGTCTTTGAGTACCAAGCTGTCGCCGGAATTTGCCAATGAAATTCCCGTAATTATCTGATCGGCACTAATATTGGTCACTGCATTTTCATTTTTCTCTATCAGAAAATATCCATGCGGAGCAATACTTCCCACCAATTTATAATTTGGCGCACCATCATCCTCTATTACCCAGCCTGCGAGATCCACAGTCTGATTGCTGCGATTGTAGAGCTCAATCCATTCATCATTGGCGCTGTCCGTGCTACCGGCCCAAGCTACTTCGTTAATCACGACATCGCCGGGACTCGCCGCAAAGGCCGAGCCAATTTCCAACGTGAAGCCTTGCATCAGCAAAGTCATCATCGCCAGTAATGAAAAAGATTTTTTTAATGTCTTTTGCATTTTTGTTTGTGTTAAGGGATAAAATTAAGCTTCTTGCGCAAAAAAGCTCCCCCACCATAACAGGCGAACATTAAATTTTCTTAAATTTTTTCTAAATTAATTCTAAAATTTATAAATTATTTTTTTGACTCTTCTACCCTCTCCAATTTTTTCACAAATCCATTGTAGCTATCGCGATTATCAATTCTTACACGAGGTAAAAGAAGAATATTATCTTTCGCTAAGTCAGCCTCACCGTATTTAGTCGTCGCCGCGATTTTATAACCTTCATCCTTCACGGTTTGCACCGCCAAATCATTATATCTTCCAGATGGATAAATGAATCCGTCCACTTTTATTCCAAAAGTTTTTTCAAGATATGATTTACTTTCTGCTAGCTGCTTGTGTAATTGTTCCTTCGTAAGTTTGGACATATCAAAATGAGTTACCGTATGAGAAGTAATCTCAATTCCAGCCTTTATACACTCACGAATTTGATCGTTCGTCATGTGTTCGTGCTGACCAATCATGCCAGTAATCACCGCATCAGAAGCCGTAAAACCATATTTCTGTAAAATTGGTAAAGCCGTTGTATAGAAATCTTCCAAGCCATCATCAAAACTCAAAACAATCGCTTTCTTCGGCACTTTTTTATCCAATAAATCTTCGAGATGAATCGTGGTATAGCCCTGATCTTTCAGGTATTTCATCTGTTTTTCAAAATCTGTCGGATTAATAGAAAGATCGTAACCAAGTGGATCTTTCACCTTATCTACGATTCTCACATAGTGATACATCACAACCGGAACTTTCGATTCTGTATCTGGCAAAACTGGCGGTTTACTAGCCTCGGCAGTAATTTTTTTAATTTCATCGAATAATGAATTAAATCCAGGACTTTCTTGTCTCGAATTTACATTTGCGTCAACCGAATTGCCCACATATTGAAAGTGAAACAAAGCTCCTCCTGACAGCACAATCAGTAGAGCAAAAAATAGATAAAATTTATTCATAGAACTTTTCATTGGCGCTAGCTTGACATTTTATCGAAAAAAATGCAAGATAACCCTCTGTTAATGATCTAAAATGAGTGAAAATAGAGATGAAATAACGACCAGCGATGAATTTACTTGTACACAAAGTGGAACAATAGATTTTAGTAGTAAAATTGCAGAGGCACGAGAAGAGTTAACACGTGCTGCCATAGAAATTGGTGGCCCCAACATGCTAGATAGTCATTGGATAGCCAGATCTGCCGCTGCAGATATGATTAGAGAAAATGGTGTCAGAGCATCCAGAACCACATTTTTCAGAAGAGTTGTAGTTAAAGGCTTAACTTCAAAGATGAAGGAAGGAATAGACGGTAAAAATGTACTTAGACCTTTGATTCATTATACTGATGCAAATTTTGCCGTAGAAGATTTAGCGGAATTAAAAATATCATTAGATCCAGACGGAACCTATACTTCAAAATCTGGAAGAGTTTGGGCTACAGTTCCTGCTATTGCCTCAAAACTTGGGGTTTCTGAACATGCAATTGATCTTCGTTTAGATGGAGTATCGAAATTTAGAGCAAGAAATTATCTGGGAAAACCAGTTTGGGTTTATAAATTAGATGCAATTAAGTCAAAAGTTGAAAAGGATTTATTGGAACCTAGGGCCACACGAGAGGCGAAAGTAGGCAAAAATGGGCATTACGAAAATGCAGATGGTAAATGGATAACAATAGAAGCTTTTTATAATAGTCTTACCGTCAAAGAAAAAAAGAAAACCAGTCCAGAATCTCTTCGTCGTCGTGCTAATAAAAACTGTAGAAATTTAGATGCAATTGATCGTGAAGGAAGATCGAATTGTAAGGTCTATCATCTGGAAGATTTGAAAAAGCTTTCCATTCTTAAGCAAGAAAAAAAGGTAGATCAACGTGGAATTTACACAGACCCAGAGACAGGTATGGAGTGGGCTTCTTTAGGAAGTTGGGAGAAGATTTTTAGAGTTTCTACTCGTGCTTTAATTACAGGAATTGAACAAACTTTTGGAAGTTTAGATAGAATGAAAACAACGACAGTTTTTTCCTCTAACAAGAGGGAATATGAAATGTTCAGCCGCCAAGAAATAGAAAAAGCATTGAGCTATATTTTTGATGACGAGGATCTTTTAGTAAATGAAGTTTCTACTAAAATAGAAGAGGTTGAGGGAGAGATTAGAGAATCAATTCTAGTAACAGTTAAAGAATTTGCAGACATTATTCCACTGGATAGAATTAGTAATAAAAGATTGAATTATTATCATCGCGCCGGCATGACAGAATCTGTTGATAGGAGAAGTGGAGCTCCTAGACAGGCAGTAGATCTTAATGCTGCCATTGCCACTTTTCGTTCTGAGATTACCGACATTTTAGAGTCTATGGATACAACAAATATTGCCGACGAAGTAACGGATAAAAAAGGTCGTTGGATTACAATTACCCAGTTTTTAAATGAACGTCGCACTACCGAGGCTAAGGCTAATGTAGAAAATCCACGCCGTTTCATTGCCAATACCGACCAAGCTCAAAGAATACGCAGAATGAATAGCAAAAACGAATTAACTTATTTATACTTAGAAAGCGACCTTAAAAAAATCACATTATGAATCGCCCAAGAATTTGTCTTTTATTCTGTGGAGGAACAATAGGTATGGTGAAGAACCCAAAGACCGGGGCCATGCAACCTGCCGGAAATGTTTCTGAAATTATTCGTATTTTTCCAGAGATTCAAAAACACGTTCAGCTCGATTTCAAGATGGTGGTGAATATTGATAGTTCCAATATGTCTCCAGCAATTTGGACTCAGCTCGCGACAACAATTCGCGACCTATATGATCAATATGACGGATTTGTAGTAGCTCATGGTACAGATACTATGGCTTACACTGCCTCTGCGCTTTCTTTTGCTTTGCAGAATCTCAGCAAGCCTATTGTGTTTACCGGTTCACTTATTCCGCTTAATGAAATTGGTTCTGATGGAAGAAATAATCTTATCTACGCTTGTCTTACTGCCAGTCAGGATATTGCCGAAGTGTGTATTGTAATTGGAAATCGTATTATTCGTGGTAATCGTTCAAAGAAATATCACGAGTCTATTGTTGCCGTTTTCCATTCTCCGAATTTTCCATATCTCGGAGAGCTCGGTCGTCCGATTATGCTCAATGAATGGCGCAAAAGACGTCGCAAGAGAACTCTAGAATTTAAACCAAATTTTGATTCAAATATTTCTGTGTTGAGAATTTTTCCAGGTTTTGATCCTTACATTATTGAGAATGTTTTGCGCCGCGGAGCGCACGGTATGATTCTCGAAGGTTTTGGTCCGGGAAATGTCCCAACTCTCGATAATTCCATTATTCCAAAAATTGAAAAAGCTGTGAAAGCTGGCGTGCCAGTGGTTATTGCCAATCAGATGGAAAAAGGTGTGACCAATCTTACAGCTTACCAAGGTGGATATCAGGCTATGAAAGCCGGGGCGATTTCTTCTAAGGGAATGACTACTGAAGCGACCATCACTAAATTGATGTGGGCTTTGGCTAATACTAAGAAGGTTTCCGAGGTTCGCGAGATCATGGAAACAGATTTAGAGGGAGAACTCTAAAAATTGAACTTCGACGACGAGCTTATCACGGCTACATCTAGCCATGTTTTTGCTATAGCCAAACTTCGACACCTATTCTTTTTGTAAAACTTTCCTGTAGGCCCTATTATGCCGTCCTTTTTACATTTAAAAAGAAATGACTAAATCAGATCAGCTACTTGCTTACACCCAGGAAATAGTAAAAGAAAGAATCGGAAAATTCGATTATCTTAGCGAACTAGAAAAATTAGGATTTCTTGTTTCCATTTATTCAATTTTCGAACGCAACGCCACTGTTGAAGAATCTTATTACGAGCTTTTAGATTATTTAGAAGAACAAGTCGAATTGGCCAGCCTCACCACAAAAGTAGAAATGTTTTACACCACCTCATTTAGAAATTAATAACTTAAAATAATATGGCAGGTTCACCATCAGCTAGACCAGGAGAGGCGACACAACACGTAGATTTATTAAAGGAAATAACCGAATTAAAGAAGTTTGGAGAGTCATTGAAAGAAGAAGTAATTATTACTCCACTAATTGAGGTTATTTCTCGAGTATTAGACCTTCCAAGTAATCTGAACGAACTCGATGAAAAGCAAATTCACGAAGTTTCAAGAAGAGTAGAAGACTGTAAGAGAACTTTAGATTCTTTTGGATACAGCTACATCCGCCGTATTATTACACGCCCACAACAATCCGACGTTTTCCAGATCGTAAATCAAGCAGATCTTTTTGCTAAGGAACTTAAGAGATCCGTTGGTAAAAAAATTACCATGGAAGACGGGACTGAAGTTGTGATGACTGAATCTCTTTGCAAAGCTCTCACAAGATTCAAATTTTCTATTGGTACACCTCCTATTACCCCAAAAGGTATAGAGGCAATTGAACAAATGATGTTTGGCGGGAATCTCCACAATATTTATCAATTCCGTGATCTTCTTGGTGGAGGGAATGCTGTTAAATATATTTTTGATGGTTTTGTCAGAAATGTAGATAGAATGGTAAACCAAAGTACTCACTATACCACAGCAGATGAGAAACGTGATTTTGCAAAACAAGCTGTAGATTTTAATAATTTTGAAGGACTAAGAGGATTGAAAAAATCCGTAGTTAGCGGAAACGCAAAAACCGCAATTAGATTGATTAAAGAAGAGCTTTTCAGTCGCCACGTGGACGGTAGTCACCCGGTAAAAGTCATGCCGGAGATGGATTGTCTAAATGACGAGCTAATCGAAGAAATGAAAAAAGATAAGGAGACTGTCTTTGTTGTTAGAGTTTCACAAGTTCCTCATCACCTGTTAACTAGTGATAAACTTGAAGATAAATGGCATGGAATTTTGGGTCGTTTGATTTTAGTTCAAGACTCACAAAGTTCTAGAAATGCCAGCAATACAGTTGTTTATTCTTTGATTCCAGACATTACTCAGACTTTAGATGTGATTCATGTGAAGGACTCTGGGACACCAGCAAACACACAAATGAATTTGCGTTTAATTATTGAAAATTTTTCTAATGAAGGTTTGTCAGTTTTAGAAGATAAAGTCCAAACAAAAATTGCCGAATATGAAGCCAGAGGAGCTGATCAGTTTACTGCCGATGAGGTTCGTCTTCAAGAATGGAAACTCACTGCTCAAAAGGATTATCTTAGCTTGAAAAAGTTCAAATCATTCATTGAATTTATTAAAGAAATTCAAAGCGCTGATGATGAAAAATTAAAGCAAATTCAAGCAGGGCTCATTTCAAAGAATGAGAAATTTGCCATGGATTATTTTTTCAAAGATTTGAAAGGAAAAGACTACAATATAGTATCTGTTCCACAAGGAGGAGGACGTAAAGAGATTGGTCATATTGGAAAATTCTTTTCAGGTAAGTTCGAAGAGCGTCTTGCCGGTTTTGATAAGGAGGCTTGTCGTGCTCGCCTTCAAGCTTTAAAAGCTAAAAAAGGAGTGAATCACACTGAGTCTGAGGCCTTCTCTCTCCAGACAGCCCAATTGCAAAACAGAAGTCCAGCTGCTTCTATTCGCGCTATTAAAGATATTGGTCCTATCGATAAATTAAGCAGTGATAATTCAGTGTCTAAGCTTAAGGAAATGCTTAGGGCTGCCAGCATTAGAGGAGTCAAAGGTGCTAGTGAAAAGTTAGCTCAGCTCGAAGATGCTCTTGAAGAAGTTACTTCTACAAATATCACTGGAAAAGTGCGTGCTGGAATATCAAAAAGATTAAGCAAATTAGGAATTGGATCTTTAGCTAAGCAGATGGAAAGAGGCACTCCAAAGCAATTGGGACAATTATTGAGAGACGGTTTAGGCTTCGTGAGGAGTACTTTTGGCAATGGAATTGACGGTATGGAAGAAGTAATAAGCTCACTTGAAGCCCAGGCAAATTTCTCTGATTTAACTCTTGCCGAAAAACTTTTAAATGACATTGAGAAAGGATCATTGAAGCCGAATTTGGCGCTTAGTGAAGTAGGTTGGACCTTTGATGATGTTTTGGATGAAGATGATTTTCCAGCTTCAAATTATCTTAAAATTTCACTTGGAAAAGATGGAGAATTGGACGCTGAATCTTTGGAAGGTCAATTGGAATACATTCAAAGTAATTTACGTGATTTCCCGGAACTTTTTCAGCTTTTCTGCTCTTCTACGATTCTAATTATTAATGATCCGCACAATCCTACTTCTCGTGTAATGAAACGTGATACGAAGTTGAAATTGCTTAGAATTGCTGCGAAATACAAACTCACAATTCTCTCAGATGACGCTTATCACAAACAAGTCGGCAAAGAAGTAAAAGACGAGGAAACAGATATGTCTTTGATAGAATTTTACGATAAAAACAAGAGTCATTTACCTGGACCAGTTACCATTTATTCTTCTTTGCCAACAACAAAATGGGCTATGGCAGCAGGTGAAAGAACTGGTGTGATTTTGAGTAACGATAAAGAGAGAGTAAACGGCCAAACTATTACTGAATTTGTGCGTGCAAATACTGATTCCGTAAATACTATGTCCTTGAGAATGGACGCTGAAAAATATGATATTGGTTTGAAAGCAAAAGGAGTGTGCAAAGATCTTGAGCCTTCAATTGCAGCATTCTATGCCGCTCATGCGCTTAAGTTACCGACAATTCCGATGAGCTCTCCAATACATCCTGCCTCAATTATTGATGGAATTTTTGCTAGTGAATTTGCTGATCCAGCCTCAAAGGAATTTTGTGGACCATTATATTTTGCTCTTATTGAAGCCAGAAACGAACTAGATCGTTTAACTATTCGTGATGCTGACAATATGGAAATGGCCCAATTCACCAGCGATTTAGTTTCCAAAATAAAATTTGAATTCCGTCTTGATAAGCAAACCCAGAAAGATTCCGCTGAGCGTAGCAAAGTTGTTGCTGCTGCCATCGATAGAGTTGCTAAAGATTTTCCTTTTTTGAAAAGTTCTAGTATCAAGCCAGAAGGTCCTTTTTACGCTTGCGTGAAGCTAGATGGAGGCCCTAATGATCCTGCGCTTAAACCATTTTTGAAAGCTATTGCTAAAGCTAGAAATATTGCAGCTGTTCCTACTAAAAAAGGTTACGTACGTTTCTCTTTTGGTTCCGAATTGGATGGCACTAATGATGATTATAATACTTTGGGAATTGCTGTTGAAACAGACTTGAGAATTCTTATTGAATATTGGGAAAAATATAAAGTAGAAAGATCTCGTCTTAATAAAGCCAAAGATTCAAATCCTGAGTTAACTGCACTAGAAAATCTTTTCCCAGGTGGCGAGATAGAAATGGCTCGTACTATAAAAGAGAAAGAAGCACTTACAAGCAGAATGCTTGAATATAAAAGCAAAAAAAGAGGTCAATTGGTTTTTGATAGGCCATCCAATGTTGCTGACAAAATGACCAGTATAGAGCCTGATTCTGCTACAAGCATTGTTACTCTTACGGAAATTAAATGTGAGACTTTGCCGGAATTTCTTAAAAGCAGACAATTCAAGGATGTATTTAATTATTATTTGTTAAAGATTAAATCAAAAGTTCCTGCTTTGCAGCACCTCGAGGATACTGATGTAATAGCCTTCTTCGGCGCTAGACAATTCGCGGAAAAAGAAAAATCTCGTATGTTCAAAGATAAGGAACGCGAAATTTTTGAACAGATTGCTCTAGAAATTGCTAAAATTTGGTTCAGCGATCGTACTGTTAAAATTCTTGCTTCCACTGAAGAGAATGATTCCAGCAAAAAGGCCCTTCTTGGTGCTGAAAAAATGCTTGGAGATCACATTAGGTCTTTCCTAGACGCCTTTGTTACTACTCCAGGTGCTCAGCAAAAACTTCTCCAGTCTTTCCGCGTAGTTGCTCCGGCAGTTGAAGAATATTTGCCAGTTGAGACTGCTTATCCAGCTAGTTTTCAGGCTGGATACAAGGCAGTGAGAGGAGTAAAGGCAGATAGTAGTTTGCCAGCATGGAATCAGAAAATTATTGGGAATGGAGAATTTATCGCAAACTCCACCGCTACAGATCGTTCTCCAGTATTAAGTACTCCTGGAACAGCACGTGTACCTGGTGTAGATCGTGCGATTTTGCGTCGTGATGGTGATGGTGTAAATGCTCCGGAAAAAAGATTTTTCCAAGAGCGTTTAGAAAAATTCGCCGAAGTTATGAATCCAAAAGAGTACATCATGAAAATGGTACAAATAGGAGGAACTAAAGTTCTACTCGTGATGAATCGTTCTTACAGTCATTACATGGTTGAAGAACTTCGCCTTTTCCCTCAGACTGATTTGACTCCGGAAGAAATGGCAAATTGTAAGCCAGACGCTGTAAGTTTTCTTGGTTTGCCTACAAAAGTAATGGGTGAAGATTATCGTATTGGTTACTTTATGGATCAAGATAGTAATGGTGAAACAATTCCAGTTTCTTGGGTTGATGTTGAGAGTATTACGGATTACATGGGTTACTTGAAAAAGCCTGTTCTTACGGTTGCTAATGAAAAAGTACGTGAAAAAGAAATGATGCCGGTTCATGGTTCAGCATTCTCAATTATTTTCAAAAATGGTTTGAGAAAAACTATGGTAATGGCAGGTGATAGTGGTACCGGAAAATCCGAGACTATCATTGCAATGATAGAGCAAATCATTACTAATCAAGGACTAGCTTCTCAGGTGGAAGGAATTGAATTCCTATCTGGAGATATGCTTTCTATGTTTGAAGGAAATGATGAGCAAATGTATATGCTTGGTACAGAACAAGGAGACTTTATGCGTATGACTGATATTCCGGAAGACTGGAAAAAACGTGTAAGAGATCGTATCAACGGCGGAAGCAAAACTAATATATCTGACAAGAAAAATCCACGTATTACTATCGGCAATCTTTGCAATCCTTCAGAATTCCAAAAACCAGTAAGAGTTAATGGATTTTTCAATATCAATAATTTCAAAGTACCAGCCGGATCATCTGTGAGCGAGAGTGAAAGTACCTTCAACTTAATTATGAACGAGTATGTGAAGGGTTATCGCGGAGAGAAGGGAACTAGTGGTGATCAGCCAAATTTCTTCGCTAGTATTGAGGAAACTAATTTACCTGACAAGAATGCTGTTCTTAATGAATTTGGAAAGGAATTAGATCTTTTACTTGGATGGGATATTGTCACTGGTCCTAGTGGAAAAGCCGAAAATGCTTTTATTAAATTTAATGATATTCAAGGTGGCGTACACAAGGCTAAAGCCATGGTTGATAAATTATTTATCGGTAAAGAAGTGGATGGTAAAAAAATCACTGCTACTCGCTACGACTGTCGTCAAAATAAGTTTTTTGTAACGTTGAAAGATGAAAAGGGATCAGAGAAAGAAGTCGTCCTCGATCGTGATGGCATCTTCTCTAAAATCTATTCTCCTATCGCTTCTACTTACGCTGGAAACCCATTCGTTGGTGCGGAAAATATGGGTCCAGTATTGGAGCGTTTTGCCGGAGTTATGGAAAGAGCTGGAGTTATCACCGGTACTCTCTATACTCAGCTCAAAGTGGCTAATATGGAAAATGATGGACCAGCCAAAGCATCTCAAGATCTTTTGAAATTCATTCTTGAAGATGAACGTATTAACGCTAGATTCCAGGCACATATTCGAAGTGTTGACGGAGCTCTACGTGACAAATATGGTACGGAAGTTCTCAACTCTTCCACGATTCCAGATGATGTAATGGCCCATAACTTATTCCTTTTGGAACGTCATGGTAGCGATAATATTTATCCAATTGATGCTAAAAAACAAAGAATAAATCTCGAAACTCCTCATTACAAATATGATCCAAGTGGAGAGAAGAAAGATTTCAGTCCTAGTCTTATTACTCCGGAAATTACAGATGCAATTGCTGAGGTCTGTGAAAATGAAGACTATAATAAATTCAATTTGAGATCCTTTGCCCCTGCGATGGGTGAGTATGCAAGCATTCAAGCTTGGGATTCTAAAGAGGAGCTCATTTATCAAGTACTGATTAAAAATGGTCTTGCTCGTCTAAATTATAGCGAGACAAACATTGCTCAAATTCCACCAAAAGAAGTGAAGAAAGCCGAAAAGATTGCTGAGGCTATTATGGCCGCAAGACAGACTCAGTCAAAAGCCGCTTAACCACATAAATTTTAACCCCCAAATACATGTCCCCAGAAACTCAAGAACCAGAAATAATAGGTCAAGATAATGTCGGAGCTGAAGGCACTGGTGCGGAAGTAGCAGTTGCCCAAGAATTACTACGTCGTGCAGGTCCAGATCCTATAGCCCAAGAAGTTGAACGTGCCGTAGCTGCTGCTCAACGCATTACGGATAGACCAAAGTGGAAGCCACAACCATCAACAAGTATCGATCTCGACGGCTCAGGAGCCAGTTGCTAAATAAATATTTAATTTTTAACTCTAAAAATATGTCACCAGAAGTATCAACAGAACAGGATGTAGCCTCCACTCTAGCTCAACCAGTTAATCCAGCAATGGCACCAGAATTTGCCATGCTTAGAGAGGCTGGATATCCATTAGATGCACTCAAGTTGCCAAATGTCAGGCTAGAAGGAGGTAACGTAGTTTTTTCTACAATGACAACAGACAGCACAAATTCACCAGAATACAGAAGAGCCTTTGAATCACTTCAAGCTCAGGGATGTGAAGTTAATGTTGACCCAAATGGAGCAGAAAATTTTGTAGGCGTACAGATTCTTGCCCCAGAAGCACTTTTGCCAGCAGAGGTAGTAGCAGGAATTGGTGAATCAATTGCTGCAAGAGCAGAAGCTGCAAGAAGAACCGGTCCTTCAAAACCATTTGATGCAGGTGAAATCGGAGTTGGCTGCTAATTTGATTTTGATTTTTAGTTGGTGCTATAATAAAAACATCGTAGGCCTCGGCTGAAACTGCCAGGAAAAAAGAGCCCTCCATAATTGGAGAGCTCTTTTGCGTCTAATCTGGTTGAGATGCCGGGAGTTGAACCCGGAGTTGATGGTTTCGTAGGCCCCAACTGCGACCTGCCATCCCAATAAATTAAACGCACCATAATTAAATCAAACAAACATTAAATTTTCTTAAATTTTTTCTAAATTAATTCTAAAATTCCTAAAATCTCCACACGCCAAAATCGCCCAGCACTAATTACTGAGAACAAAAATGGTGGGTCGGGCGGGAATCGAACCCGCGACCATCAGCTTAAAAGGTGCTACCCAAAGCCATTTGTGAGCGATCTTGGCTAGCTACAGGGGACATTGAGTCCATGTATTTCCAAGACCTTCAATTACTCCACGACCACAAGCTACAATAGAATGTAAAATTGGGCAAATAGAATTACATTTGACATTTATTGAAAAGAGGCTAACTTTAGTGGTGTCACTTTAGTTACTAACTTCAATTTTAATGCTTACGGAAAGACAACAAGAAATTTTTAATCACATTAAAAAAGCCTTTGATGAAAAGGGTCGGCCACCTCGTTTAATGGAATTAACAGAAAAATTTCAAATAACAAACAAAGCTATTTTGGATCATCTAGATGCCATAGAAAAAGAGGGATTCATATCTATGCCCGAAGGAGTATTGTCTCTTAAAATAGTAAAAAGACATGAAAATGATATTTTTATTAGTTATAGCTCGGAAGACAGAGAGATTGCGGGAAAAATATACGACTATTTTCTGAATGAGGGTTTCAGGGTATGGAAGGATAATCTTTTAAGATCTGGAGATAGTTTTATTAGTGAGGTATTCGAAAATATTAAAAAATCAAAAACTGTAATTGTCTTACTATCAAACAATTCATTAAACTCAGAATTTGTAAAAAAGGAGATAGAATGTGCTTTAGGTTACCAAATAGAAAGAGGGTCGCCACTTATTATTCCGCTTAAAATTGATGATTTGCTTGATAAGCAAAAAATATTTTCATCAATTAAATCTATTCACTATGAAAAATATGATAAAAACCAACCGGAGAAATCTTTAATGATCCTTGCAGATAGAATCCATATTTTAGCTTATGAGCATCAAGAGTCAGAAGTGAAAAAGAGTAAGGAAACAGTAAATTTAAATCTCAATAAATTTCTCGCCTTGGCAAAAAAAGATATTGATGATGAACTCAAAAAAAATCCACCACCTAATGGCTTTTTTCCATTTAAGGAAGTCATTATTAATCCTATTGAGAAGAAGGAGTATTTACAAAACGAACTTGAAGACCTCATCAAAAAAGGGATAGTCAAAATAAATGGTTGGGGAGGAGATAGATTTCCACCATATTATCACGACTATGGACATGATGCAGTGTATGTCACTAAGGGGTTAAAATGCTATGATGCTATGAAGTGGCCAGAGTGCAATTGGGGATTTTCATATTGGAGAATAGATAGCAACTTGAATTTCATTTGTCGTAATGTTTTGAGAGAAGCTTATAGAGAACGTCTTAAAAATAAGTCTTCAATTGAATGGTTTATTTTAGATGTTGTAAGACCTTTGATGTTTGTCCAAAACTTGAGGGAATTGACAGGTCAAGATCGCTGGAAGTTAAAATTCACATTTAGTGGTCTAAAGGGTCGCGAGTTGGTGATCCTATCTACAAGTCGTTCGGGTTTTCTGCAGCCCTACATATGTAGCGAGGATGCAATTGAAAAAGAATTTTTAGTAAATGCCAATACAGACTTAAAAGAACTAGCCTTCCAGTTTTGCTATGAAATATGTTTATTATTTCAATGGAGAAATCCAAACGAGGAAATGTTGCGTAAAGATATTGATGCTATTCTGGGAGGAAAGTTTGTATAATTCAAGACAGAGTCTAAAACAACTCCACCTTATCCAAACTCTCCTTCAGCCCCTTAGAATTCATCTTCACGTAAATCATTGTAGACATCACACTGCTATGGCCCATGATTGCCTGTAATTGGGGCAATCCAACGCCTTGCTCCACCGCAACACTACCAAACGTGTGTCGTAAGCAATGAGGCGTAAAACCCACGCCAGACGCTTTTGATACCTTATTGCAAATTCGTAGCACGTCTTTGTACAACAAAGGCTTTCCGCTTTGAGCACCAACAAACAGATACTCAGATTGTTTATGCAGCCTTTTGCACTCATCCAAATAGCGTTTCAAAGCATATTTCAGTTTATGATGAATTGGCACATTTCGATCTTTATTACCTTTACCGCTACGAATAAGCATATTTCCAGTTTCTAAATTTACATCAAGTTTTTGTAGGTTTATTAATTCGCCACATCTCAAACCCGCATAAAGTAAAACCGCCACGATGGCATAATTTCGTGACCGCTCAAATTCATATCGCCATTCATGATTAAAAGCTTCCAATAAAAGTTTTTGCGCCTGCTCTTGTGTTAATCTTCTTGGCAAAGCTTGTGGTTTCTTTGGTTTTTTAATTTCTTTCATTGGATTATTACTGATGTGATCATTAGTCACACACCAGCCAAGAAACTTTTTCAAATATTTGTGGTAATTCATAAACGTCCAATATGACCATTGATGTTGTTCCATGCCTATATAGAAAAATTCCCTTAAAACTTCCAAAGTAATCTGGTTCACATCTTCGACACTAGTGCGCTTCACAAAGGTAGAAATAATTGATTTCATTGCTTTGACAGTACGAGGTCTCAATTGTTCCTCAAAAGTGCAGTAGCGTCTAAATTTAGTATGTAACTCAAGAATATTCATATTTGTGATTCGATCATTCCTTTAAAACGTCTTTTCCTATACTCAAGATTAAGACATATGCGACAGCCTATTTGTCTGCTTAATGGATGGTAAAATAAGATACCAATCCTTTTTTGACACGATGGACAAATAAACCAATATCGATGGCCACCATTTCCAGTTTCAGAGCTGGTTAATTTGATATTTTTATCAAGTAGTTCAATCTCAGAACTCAAGATCAAGTCCTTCAAATTTGATTTATATTTTTCAAGGAAAGGCTTGATGCCAATTTTTTTACAATCCTCAACTAAAAATCTTCCTAAATTATTGCTGGTCAATGATTTCATCGTTGTTTTTGTTAGGCGTTAGTTTGTTGTCCTCCGCAGTATTCACTTGTTGGTTTTGGCCAAAAAACGCATTATTTGTCTTTACATTAACTGATAGATTTGGAGACTTAATTTGTTTCAGTGAAGTTAATGAGGTAAGAAAATGTCTTTGAGCTCTATCTATTTCTTGGCTAAGAACAGACGTAAATTTGTTCAATATATCACTGGTAGTATCTCTATTCAGAGCATTTTTCAGCTTTCTTGCAGCCGTAATATTTCGCATGTAAGAGCTCACTATCATATCAACCATCATCTTTTCACTATACGTCTCACAAGAGTGTTCTTTAATCAATTCTCGGCGAATCTTAATTGCCATTCCTCTATTATTATCTTCTATGGAATCTACTATTGAAGCATCATTTTCAACCCCAAAAGACATTACAGCCTCCAATTGAATAGCTTTTTCTGCCTCAGTCATTTTGGTACCATCTTCATGATTGATTATGTATTTTGGGTACAGAATTTCTGCAAACTTCCGAACATACACATCCGGATCACAAGTTAATTTATTAGCTCTTAAAAAATCTTTTTTAACAATTTCCAGAGCCTCACCGCTACGAAGCTTTTTATCCCATTCTTCAAGTTCCTTCTGTTTGTTTGGAATTATAGTTTTCTGAATTTCCTCTTTGCTTTGTTCTTCCGACATGGTGAAATTGGGGTTAAAAATGATACTTTACTAAAATGGTAGTTCAGAAATATCGTTCTCAGAGACGTTCACATTGTTCACAATGTTCATTTCTGGCTCATTCATGCCAAATTTAACCTTGAGTTTTTCAATACGTTTTTTATTCTCAGGATTATCACAAATACAAAACCCGTTAGCTAACTTTTTTTTCTCAAGGTGGAAGATTTTTTCCACAGTGGAACCAACTTTTCTCGCCTTTACATCATATTTACGATCAGTAAAATTACTGTGAATTTTATTGTAGTCATCAGCAATGTCTTGCATTGTAGGCTCTTTAGAATCCCCAAGAACATTGAGCAAGGCTTTGAGTAACTCACCCTCAAAAGATCCGCGACGGCGTTCAATAACCTCTACCTGCTTGCTACGAATAAAATCAAGAATAATTTCTTTGCCTGCAGGATCACTAATAACTCTGTAAAGCGGTGAAATAATCTGTTTAAGCCTAGGTTCTATATCAAGTTTAGGGAGCGGATCTTTAGAAATACCTCCACTCAGCTTTTGAAATCTAAACATCACCAGTTTATTTCGTATGAGTAAGGATCTACTTTCAAAATCACTCTCCAAACTTTCTGGAATATCGTCTCTGGTTAAAGTTTCCATAGCATTGTTCAGGCAACGACTTTCCAGAGCGTCATCAGTAAAGTCCTTTCTAGTTGAAATAATTTTAGGACAAAAGACATCAAAAGCAGTTGGGTCATAAGACTTCATTTTGTTTCCAGTAGCCTCACTACGAAAAACAGGAATACCTTTCTGAAAACCAGAATTGAGAATTTTTATAATTTCACTAGTTGTATCCGAAGTTCGAAAATCGGCTTCGTCAAAAATAAGAGTACCTTTTACATCATTTATCATTCGAAAAATTGAAGAGACACTTGCTGAACCGTTTAAGAAAATTGGCCTGTAGCATAAAGCCCCCATAACCTTCAGAAATCGTGATTTACCGCTTCCATAATCTCCAATGGCTCTGAGGTAAGGTAGTTCTTCAAAATGGTCGTAAACCCATGAGAATAATGTATAGAAGGCCGCAATATCCTCAAAGCCAGTAGGAATCTGCACATAGCAGTGAATAAAAGATTTCACCTCCTGAAGTAATGACATTTCTGAATCATAGGCCAGCGTCTCAGAAGGTAGTTTAACAAAGCCTGACTTAATGAGACTGTTGGTAGCTGGAGGAGCTGTATATACGTTGCCATCAATGATTATCTGTGGAGTTTTTTTTGCTTCGCCATTCTCAAAGACCAGTAAACCGGTCTCTGCTTCAATAGGGTCATAATAAGCCTCTATAATGCGACCGTCACGCGTGCGTTGCCAGTATATTTCGGTGACATGTTGTTTCTCCTGTTTAGGCCTTTCGGGTTGACCTATTCCACCTCGTTTTTGATCTTCTGCCTTTTTAATACTATCCCAAACATTTCTCAGCTCACTGGTGTCCATTGGGGGCTTGCACGATTCAGTGTTCCACAATTGAAACCCCTTCCATCCTTCCGTATCCCACAGTTTTGGGTTCATATTGTGGAGAATTTTCCCAGCCATTTTTGTTGCTGTGTCATTTCTCGCTCCCTTAGGAACGCTTGTAGCAATGTTTTCTGAACGTAGTGAACTTTGTGAACTTGTATCAGAGGGAGTGTCGAGCAACCAAGATGGAAAATCATTTAAATCCTCGCGATTCATTGTGGTTTGCCAAGTATATTTTTTCCCAGATTCATGCAAGGAAGGTGGAGCTATGATATATCCACCATTGCCTCTAATATCGGTAAGATCACGAATTCGAGTAGAATTTCTTCTTGGATATTGAGGATCATATTTGTAGTAAAGATGAAAACCATCGCCTCCTGACTGAGACATCACAGTTTTTGGCAAATCGTCGATCTTGCCTCCTTTCTCAACATCAACCACTACAACACCAGAAATAGCGCCAGTAACAATAGCTATACCAGCTATGTTTTCATATTTATCAAACCATTCTCTGACCTCATTTTCAGTGGGGCGTTTAGTCTGAAATCTTGTCCATCCAAGAAGCGGCTTCTTATCTATCCCAATAGGAATGATTGAAAAACCAGAATTGAGGTACTCTAAGGCTTGAAACAGTAATTCATTATTCATTTTCATAGTGGTATATTTTTTAAAAATTCTGGATGTTTTTTAACTCTGGTTAGATACCAGGCTGAAAGCTCTTCTATGGTTTTTATCCCCAAATCTTCAAGCATGGAAGTAAGTTTGTTTGATACCTTTTCTTTCTCTGTGCTAGTAGAGCATTGCTCCAATACGTACCTGCGAACTTGATTAAAGTTGGTGAAGTGCGAATTATTCTTGGAAACCCCGACTATCCAATTAAAGGAAGAAGTCTTGATTCTAATTTTTTGGCTTATTGGTTTAATCATCTTATTGGTTTGTTATTTTTCATTGCGTAAACGAGCCTTCAAAAGTTTGAAAGCGTTATAGTAGGCTACGGCATTAATCATCAAAGTTCCTTTCCAGAACTGTTCCGTTATTCTTTCGATTGATTTGTCCCTTTTGAAGCAAAATTGAACACGATTTGGATTTTGTCGATCCAAATATTCAACTGGGAAATAGCATGCAATTGCCGTCGCACACCCTAAATCAGCTACACCTATTAGCTCGTTTGCATTTATTGTCTCCATGAAATTTGCATTGTTAAAAATTTCTATTATTTTGAGATTAATAGAAATGCTCAACAAACACACAGGTACCTTATGGTACCTTATTTTACCCTTCTAGTCCCCAAGCTTCATGACCAGTTTTTACTTCATTAATAAACCATTCTTTCACTGTTTTATTTAGGATGCCCATACCAGCGATTTTTTTTATTAAATTTTTTTTAGTTTCCTCTAAAAAGTTTTTTATATCTTTTTCCCCTTTTTTTATGGATTCCATTTTATGTTTGCAGATAAAATCATGGATTTTTTTTAATTGAAATGATTTACCTGGATTTTCAGTAAACAATAACCACATTCTCCTCATATTACTTTCCCTAAAACGACCAACTTGTTCTCTATAGGAATATTTTCCTTTTTTTGGAAAAACATTGATTCCTTTATATGAAACACAATTATCGTCAATCTGTGACTCTTGAGATTTATCAGTAAAATTCTCTTCTAAATACCATTGTATTTTCATAATCCAGTTTTTATATTCATCCAAATTAGGAATTTTTTCTTGGAATGTCTCAAAAAAATACGGCAAGTTTTTTAATGGTATTTTTTTTCTAATGGCAGAAAGGCCCTTCAGCTCATCCAGGTAATCTTTTAATTTGTGATCATTTTTGACCATGGAGTCCGCTATAATCAAAAGTTCTTTTTTAGATTCAATAAAATTAAAATATTCTTCAAGTTCTATAGATAAGTCGATTAAATTGCCCAGACTTTGTAGATGGTTATATCTTTTCTGTAGCTGCTCTAATATAATATGCATTTTTGAATATTCATTGAATATAAGCGCAATTTTAACCTTATTCTTGCTTCAAACAAGCTTTCTTTGGCTTTTTCTCAGATCGTGCTAATATTCACCTGTTCATCCAGTGTATCAAAAGCCCCCTGCAATTTTCAGGTGTGTCGCTCATCAACGCCATTGGCGTAATGATGGGCGGCGTGCCAATGGAACCACCTGCAAAGGGGGTACACATGGATGAACCACGCCGTCCTTCTTTTGCGTTATATTTCTTTACTACTAATTAAATTGGATAATTTTTTAATCAAAATTAAGAAAGTTTCCTTCCTGTTGCTAATAGTTATTTTATTGAATGGCTGTGCTAAAACTGAAACTCCATCAACAAAAGTTAGTACTATAGATGCTAAAACGGCTCAATCCACAATTGAACAGCAGTCAAAAAGCGAACTTCATAAAGTAATTAGTGTAACAGATGGAGATACCATCAAGGTTGATATAAACGGAAAAACAGAAACGCTAAGACTTATAGGCATAGATACGCCAGAAACTCTTGATCCTCGTAAACCTGTTCAGTGTTTTGGGAAGGAAGCCAGCAAGAAAGCGAAGGAGATATTAACTGACAAAAGTGTAAGGTTAGAAGCTGATAATACACAAGGGGAGAGAGATAAATATAACAGATTGTTAAGGTACGTATTTTTAGAGGATGGAACCTTTTACAATAAGTACATGATAGAAGAGGGCTATGCGCACGAGTACACGTATCAAAGTAACCCATACAAGTATCAAACAGATTTTAAGGCAGCAGAGAAAAACGCTAGAGAGAAGCTCAAAGGGCTATGGAGTAGTGATACTTGTAACGGAGATACTACGAAGCCAGCAGACCCCCAGGCGGCCCTAGTAGAGAAAGGTAACATTGATGAACCACAGATCAAAAAGAGTACAAGCGGCATCTGTCACGAAAAAGGAGTTAGCGCTTATTACATCAACACTAAGAACTATACGCCATATTCTACTATAAAGGATTGTTTGAATAGTGGTGGCAGATTATCTAAAAAATATTAACCATAAGAAAAATATGAAAAATCACGTATTTAAAGTAGGAATTATAGCTGTCTCTCTAATCAGTTTATTGGGATGTAGCCAAGGTACAGATAGTGCTACGAATACGGCAAATTCCCAAGGAACCATAGTGACCCATGAGCCCCAAGTTAAGAAGAGTACAAGCGGTATCTGTCACGAAAGAGGATCAACCTATTATGATAAAACCAAGAATTTTCAGCCTTATCTCTCTCTTGACGATTGTTTGAATAGCGGCGGCAGGCTTCCTAAAAAATAAAATTATGAACAACATATTTTCGAAACACAAAGAAAAAATAACGATGGTAATCGTGATTATTTTAATAGCAGGTTTTATCTTCTATTGGCACTCACATCGTCCAGCCGTTATAACCAACGAACAGTTAACATTCGTACCCGACCCCTATAAAGGCGGATATGCTCCCGATGGTAGTTATTGTGATGAAGGATACAAAAGAGCGACCAAGACATGTTGTGATGATGACGATTATTCTTGTGAAGAATGTGATTTATACGGAATCTATTGCAATGCAAAAGATAGTTTTCAAGATTTTTCTGATATAGACCAATTCCCACCAAGATATCCCAACGGAGACTATAACTGCACCGACTTTTCTACATGGGAAGAATCCCAAAAAGTATTCATAAGAGATGGTGGGCCAACAAAAGACCCTTATGGACTCGATAAAAATAAAGATGGAGTGGCATGTGAATCTTTAATTAAATAACGGTACATTCTCAATCATAAAATTTACAATATAATTTATGTCACTAGCGGAGCTACGAAAGGCAAAAAAAGAATGGTTAAAAGAAACCGCTTCACCCTTTATGATGAGAAAGTTTTATAAGCTAGAAAAAAATGACATTCTTAACATTAAATCTGAAATAAAATACGGAGAAGAAAGATTTAATCTGAAAGATATCAAGGAATATTTAGACAGGAAAATAGCTAATAATACTGATCAGCAAGTATCCATTAATTACTCGAAAATTTCTAATGACAAGAAATGCGAACACTGTAAAAAGAATGTGAATAAGAACTGTTTTTCTAAAACAAGATCAAATATCTGCATAATATGCGAAAGGAAAAATGAGCGTAAACACGATAAGATATTGGAACAAATTGAAATATCAAGAAGTAGACGAATACGCCCCAATCAAAGGCAAATGCTTTAATTTTAGGCGTACAATAGATACAAACAGCTTATTCTATTTACTCTTTTACTCCATTTGCTACAATTAGCCTGCTTTCATCGAGAGACGGCGAGAGACTTATGCTCTATGACCCGTCAGCAACCTACCAAAAGGCAAGGTGCTCCAACTAAGTAAGATGGACTTTGATCACAGTTTTTCAATTCCAAGCTCGATGAAGGTTTATAAAAATAACCTTTATTTTTTTACATTCACAAACATGAAAATCAACCAACCAACAAAAATCAAGGCAATACAAATTTTGGGCAACCACCACCGCAACCAACCAGCACAGAACTCCAGTCAGTCCATTCCAGTGGAAGAATTGCAAAAAGTTAAAGGCGAGAAGCGACTAATATGCATGATCGATACAAAAGGCAAAACCTCGAAGGAAGTAGCCCAGGAGGCAATGGGGGCATACCAAAAGTAAAAAAAGCACAGAAAAAGATGAAACCTGAGGGATGAAGTGTCAAAAAAACTAAACTTTTATGGTCTAATAATACTTTTTCACCCCCTCGTGTCAAATTGGTGCATAAAAGCACTAGCCGAGAACCATATGCCTAGAAGGCATGTGGTTCTGGGCCAAAATAAACGTCTTCAAAGTTACTTTTATAATCCATTAAAGAACGTATGGATCTGTGGTGATTTTCAAACATTTCTAAAAAAATTTCTGAAGAAGTTACCGCAAATGGACTTTTTTGTTTATCTTCAAAATTTGTTTTCTTTATGAAATCATAAATTAGAGCATGGATTGCTTTGATTAATTTCCGAGATAATTGAACAGTTTCGTCCAACTTTTTTAGGGTGAAATATTTATCCATAAAAGGTTCCGGTCCAATATTCCCAGAGACTAGTTCGTCTCGATGAAAAAGTGCGCTTCTTATTTCATAAAGCGGATAATAATAATTGTCGTATAAACACTTATTATAATCTTCATCCAATTCACAGCCAATTGCCTTAAAAAAAGTACATACTTGAGAATTTTCCCATTTGTCAACCCTCAGTAGTTGATTATAAGAAGCCGTTGTATACCAGCTTTCAAGCAAATCCTCTCCATCGAGGGGTAAATTTTTTCTACTAGCCTTTTCGGTCGATATAATTTGAAGATATCTTCCTTTACCCGATAGACGTTTCAGTAAATCAGGAAAAAGCCCTGACAAATATGTTTCAGTCGTAAGAATTAGAAAGACGTATGAAAGAATGTAATTTGTAGAGTTGGGATTATTCTTTAATTCACTAATTACCTTGTGCCATTGGTTACAGTACACACTTGATATCGATATCTTTTTTGCTTCACTCATCGTAGTCAAAATATTTAAGTTGTATTTTTAGAAAATAAGATTCTAGCCATTCAGGCTGATGGTAGCCAGAATTAACTCACCGTTGAAGTATTCAGCTTAATTTTAAGTAAAATCATTACATTCTTGATCGACTCCATAACCAATCCAAGAACTCTATCATCCCTTTTAATAAAGCCCTTGTGAGCATAATCACATCTCAACGCATATAAACGATTAAACCATTCGAGAAGATCTGATCTTAAAGCATTTATACCACCAACTATATATTTTTTATTATCAGATCTGACATTCTCCGGCATAAATAAATGTTCAAGACAACAATATATCAAAAGAACTTTAGCCCCCAAGTCCGGTATTTGTGTGGAGGAACTTAAGATATCTAATGTTGGAGCTACTTGAGTTAAATAGCGACTGTCCCAAGGATTTTTCAGTAAATCCAATATTTGTTTATACTCAATCAAGAAGGCTTCAATCCCATCATATGTTCTAGTATCTAGCCAAATTTTTGAAATTCCTCTGTACCCAAATGAACGCCATAAACATCCATCTGGAATTTTTGACCATGGCTCCTTTTTGTCTTCTTCCCAACAAAAACAGCCAATCGAATGTGTTCCTAAAAATACAGGAGAGGTTGGGGCTACTATTTCTACACCGCTACTTCCAAAATCTATTTGTCCAGGCTTAAGGAATCCTGCAATTTTCAGGAGACATAAAAATGTTCTTAGCCATGCTGATGCATACGCATAACAATAGAAATTGGATCCAAAAGATGTGAACCCAATAGAAGGGTAGCAGAAAAATCTTTTAGCATCTTCTAATCTGTATTTTTTAAAACCTGGCTCGAATTTCTTATAGTTTTTCACCAACTGTTTTTTATCAAAATAAGCAACAAAGGGAAAATTTAATTTTTGAAATATTCGATTAAAGAACTCTTGATGGTTTGATTTATAATCATGAAAAGAATTGATTTGAACCATCAGGGTTTTCTCATTTTGAAAAGTTTCCAGCCTGTCTAAATACTCGTTGATTAACTCGTCTAAAGAAAGATTTTTTTTACTCCAAGGTATGGCAAAGTCATTTTCATCTACATGGGAAATGCTTCCGCCTATTCTCTGTCGATATTCCTCTTCATTTTTAACTACAAAAAACATTTTGCATTTGAATAACACATGCATAATATCAGTTGGAATAATGGTTAAATCTTTTTCTTTAAATAATTCAAATTCCGAAAATAACATCGGAGTAACAAACCTTGTTTTGTAATATTTATCTTGCCCATACTCATCCTTTAGAGGCATTTTCAAAGCTAGAGAAACTTCATTATTGGTTTCTTTATCAAGTTTGTTATAGGCTCCCTCTCCAATTAAATCTTTTATTTTTTGTTGAAAAGTCATTTTTTCCATAAATATCTAATAGTATTCACCCCAACGGATGCTTCAATATCTGCGTCTGCAACATTCTTACACTGGCAGACAAATAGATTGTAGTAGTCTTTATATCGCTGTGTCCAAGCATTTTCTGCAAACTAAAAAGGTCACAACCACCCTCAAGCATCAAAGTCGCAAAAGTATGCCTCAACTTATGGCAGGAAAAATTGATCTTAGCATTCTTCTGCATATAGGCAACCACTCGCTTCAAACCATTGTAAGTATAAGGCCCATCACCACGCAAAGTCGTAAAGAAAAATTCAGACCCTTTATCTAGCCTCTTACGATCTCCCAAATACTCCACCAAATAGGTTCTCAATTTAGCCCCCATCGGAACAATTCTATCCTTCCCACCCTTCCCTTCAAACACATTGATCACCATATTCTCCATATCCACGTGGTGTAATTTTAGGCCCAGAACCTCTTTACACCTCAAGCCCGCATAAATCATCACTGCAAAAATTGCACGATTCCTATAGCGTTCAAAACGATAAGGACAACGCATGTTAAAAGCATACTCAATCACTCTCAAAGCTTCCTGACTGGTAATTCTTTTCGGCAACTTCATCGATAACTTCGGCTTATCAATAGCCACAATCGGATTCTCCGCCATATATCCGCGACCGACACACCACTTCAAATAAGCCTTCAATCCTTTGTAGTTATGCAAAAAAGTATCCGCACCCCACGTCCCATTCAACCGCCTTTCATACAAATAATTTCTCAAAACTTCCGTCGTGATTTCATCCAATGCAACTACATCAACGCGCTTCAAAAAAGCCTTCATACAATCGCGATACCATTTCACCGTAGCAGGGGAGTAATTCCGTATCAAAAGACACTCCTGACAAAACTGACCGTGAAGGTCTAAAATATTCATTTTCATATAGCCGATAACCATCAGCCTATAGCTATATGTCGTGGGCTCACACACCAAAGTTGATTTTTCCGCTTAGGGAAGATCAAATGGTGGGTCGGGCGGGAATCGAACCCGCGACCATCAGCTTAAAAGGCTGTTGCTCTACCGACTGAGCTACCGACCCACGGTCAAAATTGCCACCACATTCTATTCAGACAGCACTTCAAAAGCAAGGTGAATTCGCCACAGACCAAAGCTGAAGCCTTTCCTACACCATGCTGCCTTCCTTCTTGTTGTAAATACTTTGCACCAAAAATGACAACGCCGGCACGAAGAACCAGAAGTAACTATTGCCCACTATCATCTTTATCATTTGTGACTGGCTGTAGATAGACCAGAGCGCTGTTCCAGTGGTTTGGGTATTTCCACCGCCCACGAATGGTACGCCGCTTACAAACACTAATATAACGCTAATAATGAGGCCTGCACTCATGAATGCATACATCACACTGATAATAAATCTAATTGGTCCTGATCTATCGCTTGTAGTTTGCACATAAAAAGCTCCTTTCACAGCCATTAAAATCACCATTACCACGAAAAATAATACTTTCATAAAAGCTACTGCTGCACTTTCAGTTCCCAAAGATGCAAATTTCAAAAGTTTCAAAAACATTTCTGAACCACTAAAATATTTTCCAAAAATACTTCCACCGGCATCAGCCGCAAGAGCCGCCACGTAAGTTCCAAGTATTACTTTCAAAGTATTGTCACGACCAATAATAAGGCTGTAAGCCAAAATAACCACAAAGAATACGATGATAAACAGGTCCCACGAAAGATGAATGTCCATAAGAATTTTAGGAATGAATCACGCTATCACGCCGAGGAGGCGTCGCGTCTCTACAAATCTAATACTAAGCAGACTTTTTTGCAAACTTCGCTCATAAAAACAAAGAGCATTTACCCAATATCTTTCCTACTCGAAATTTGTGTGTACATTGTGCATACAATATTGAAATGTTGGCTTAAAGCAGCTCTCGCTTTCGGATTGTGTGAACATTAGGCACACAAATTCAGGGGCTAAGGATATAGTAGATATATGTCGGTATGCACCAGATGCATCAAAAATCCTTACTCTACACTATCACCGTCGCCTCATCCGCCATAGTCCCTGCCTACCACCAACCACCTTTTTTCACATCGATTCCACTCTCTTTTGCGAGTTCTATATATAATTCTTTTTCACGTTTGGATAATTTTTCCGGAATCTTTATTTTTATCTTCACTAAATGATTTCCGCGCACAGATCCGCCCACTCTCACCACTCCTTTTTCGCTTAATTTAAATACTTTTCCATCTTGAGTTCCCGCAGGAATTCTAATTGTTTGCATGCCATCCAATATCATCACATCAATTTCACTTCCAAGCACCGCCTGCACCAAAGCCACCTCCACTTCACTGTGAATATCTGTGCCATCTCTCACGAATTTTTTGCTCGCTTCTACTGCTAAATTTATATACAAATCTCCACTTGAACCACCTCTTGCTCCGCCTTCACCTTTACCACTTACTCTGATTGTAGAGCCATTGTCTACACCTGCTGGAATTTTTACTTTCACTCTGTCTTTTACTCTTACACGCGTGGATCCATGACAAGTCGTACATTTTTTCTCGGCCATTTTTCCTGAACCATTACATTCATCACACACATGCGCTGAACTCATTTGTCCTAAAATTGTATTTCTTACCGTGCGAATTTCTCCGCTACCATGACATTGTTTACATGTGATAATCGGAGTTCCTGGCTCTGCTCCATTGCCTTTGCAATGTCCACAAGTATCAGGCTTACTAATTTCCAATTCTTTTTCACAACCAAAAACCGCATCTTCAAAACTAATTTTTATACTCGCTTCAATATCATTTCCACGCATCGCCCCACCGGATTTTCTGCTACTTCTGCTTGAACCGCTTTGACCGCCAAAAAAAGTTTCAAAAATATCTGCAAATCCTCCCTGATCTCCACCAAAATCAAATCCGCCAAAACCTTGTGCTCCTCCTCCAAATCCACCACCTCCGCCACCACCTTGTCCACTTCCGGTAGAACCGAAAGTATCATATTGTTGACGCTTAGATTTATCAGACAAAACTTCGTAAGCTTGATTGATTTCTTTGAATTTTTCTTCTGCTTCTTTTTCTCCTTTATGTTTGTCTGGATGATATTTCAAAGCCTGCTTTCTGTAAGCATTTTTGATTTCTTGATCCGTAGCTCCTTTAGGTATCCCCAGTGTTTCGTATAAATCTTTAGGCATAATTTTTTTTGAATCGTGATTACCTTCGCATTATAATTGGCACGCCAAAGCTTGTCTAGCACTCATGAGAGGTGAGTGCAAATTAAGGTCAAATCGAACTTTACACATTTACGAAAACAATTTTCGCCCCAATAGCTTTTTTGTAGAAAACTACAGAATGGGCACTTTTTCTTGATAGGAAAAATACTCTATCCAAACCGCCCCAGCTCATAAACCATCCAGCCGGTTCCAAAATCACTCTAAATAGAGACATCATTTTATTGCTTTCTTGCCAGGATAAAAACCAAGCCACACACATTATTCCCAAACCAATTAATGTTAGCCAAATTCCTGAATTTATTAATTCACGTTTTTCCTTTAATAAAAACTGATCATGCTTTTTGAAATATTCATGCAGTCTTTCTTTAATCATTTTTTCTAGTTCTGGATCTCTTTCCTTCGCAGGTAGAGAAAGAATAAGCTCAAAATCTTCAAGAGAAACTTCTCTTACCGCATTTTTTAATTCATGCAAAAAATCATCGGAAAGTCCGCGCTCCGAATAAGGTCTCGGATCAAAATCCGAAAACAAATCTTGATAACTATCTAAGGTGAGTTGTACGACATTATTCATGCGACCAATTTAGCACTCTTTTTATTGCAGGCCAAATTTAGGCAGAATTTAATCTGTTTTATCTATCGCTTGCCTCCATGGCGGTCCTCCGCTAAAATCTCACCGTTCATGGCGCCATCGTCTAATGGTTAGGACAGCGGCTTCTCAAGCCGTCAATAGGGGTTCGATTCCCCTTGGCGCTACCAATTACAAATTATATATGTCTTTTAAGCGTGGGCCTTGTATTGGTGTGCCAACCCTCCTTGTTCTCCATTCTTTTCTGAACTCCGCTTTGCCCCAAGATTGCTTATATAGCCAGCGTGAAAAAAGCTTACACAGGTCATCATCGCCTATATAAAAGCCTACACCATTCTGAGAGACGAAAGCTTTCAGAAATACTTTTATTAGCGAACTCAACCCAATGCCAAACTGCCCATAACATTTATCTTGAGCCATTTCATAAAGATCTGAATTCATAACGATAGTTAATTTTTTTTGTGATGGTTTTTCCATAAATTTATATTTGGTTAATTTTATTCGATCACTTTCTTTTAAGCATAGGCCTCTTCCCTCTCCTTTCCTCCGGCCACTCCATGTAAAAAATGATGGCAAATTGACGGCAAAATTTACATGGTCCTCAGGGTATGTATATGTCCCAAGAACACGGTCATTCATCTGTTTTTCAACTTCTCGCCGCCATCATTTTTACTTATCACTCTGTGCTCGCATCTCGCACCCTACCACCCAAACATTAAATTTTCTTAAAATTTTTCTAAATTAATTCTAAATTCCTCCCCACGCCTCGGCGCCGACTTCACCTCTATTTGCAAAAAATCTTTCAATCTGGCACAATCCTAATCAATAAAGGTCCTCCTCGGGCCTAAACCCCGCTCAGCGGGGAAATATATTTTAACCCCGTTCCTATGCAGTATTTCGAAACCTGGAAACAGGCTGTAACCGCTTCTTTGCAAGGTCTCTTGCTCAAAGTTACAGACTTTCTTCCAAATTTCATCGCAGCTCTTTTGGTGCTGATTATCGGCGTTATCGTAGCTGCAAGTCTAGCTAAGCTCATTAAAAAACTCGTTGAGCTTACACGTGTTGATAAACTTTTGGACAAGCTTGGAGTGAACGATGCGTTCAAGGCTTTCGGAAAAATCAGTGTTGGTGGAATTATTGGTTGGTTAGTAAAGTGGTTCCTTATCGTTGTAGTTTTGATGGCAGTTGCAGATATTCTTCAAATGTCACAAATCAATGAATTCTTGAAACAAGTTGCTGGATTCTTACCAAACGTAGTAATCGCAGTAGTAGTAATGATGATTGGTTTCGTTGGCGGAAATTTCGTTTACGAGATTGTTTATCGTTCTGTTAAAGCTACAAAAATGCATTCGCCACGTTTCTTAGCAAATATTGCTAAGTGGTCAATTATTATTTTTGCTTTGATGGCAAGTTTGATTCAATTGAGCATCGCTGCTGCACTTGTACAAACTCTATTCACAGGTTTCATCGCTATGATGGCTATCGCTGGAGGCATTGCTTTCGGTTTAGGTGGAAAAGAGAAGGCAAGCGATTGGTTGGACAGTTTAGAGAAGAAACTTTAATAGTTTAGCGATGGATCACGCTGTGATCCGACTCGCTTCAAAATCTCAAATTTAAAAGGCCCCGCATGTCGGGGTCTTTTTTATGCGCGACTTTTGTGAACACTATCGTGCGCCGATTTTAGAAAAAATTTAAGAAAATTTAATGTTTGTGTGAAATAGTGATGAGTGTGCACACAAATCAGCGGAGTATTTATCCCATGTAATACGCTTGTAAAAATGTGTGCCAAACGTGCACACAAATGGGAGGAGTCCTTCACTGATCTCCCTACTCACAAAACGTATGCCTAACGTGCACACATTGTGCGAATATTCTCTTATGTAACCCAAAAACAGCACTATGTATGCACATCCGGCATACAAATTTGCAGGGGGACTATATACAGGGAATACTCTTCAGAATAGCACTCTTCACTAACAGCAAATAATAAAATCCATATGTCTCAAAATTCAAGAGTAGTAGTTCGTGTCGACGCTCAAACAAAAGCCGCAGTAGAAAAAATTCTCAAAAGAACTGGCATGAAAATGAGCGAAGCCATGAGAATTTATCTTCAAAAAATTATTATCACCAATGGTATGCCCTTCGAAATTCGCACACGCAAATTGAGTTATGATGATTTTTTGAAGCTTTCTCCAGATGAAATGTATAAATACATGGATACACTTACGGACAAAGACTAGCCATCGCTCCACCTTATCCCTTCACCTTCTGTAAAAATTTTTGAAAAGATTTTTTGAAACCATTCGCGCGTAAATATCTCCATACCATGCGCGCCTTTGTAGCCGCCCACTTCGCACCGCCTCCAAATTTCACATCTACGCCTCTATCCGGCGCCGGTCTCGGATTTTCCAACCATTCAAGTAATGGCGCTAAAGTCACACTATAATTACATTCAGCCTCAATATATTTCACGCCTTTTCTGCTGTATTCTTTGAATTCATCACTACCAGCACTCCATTCGCCGTAAATTCTCTTAATAGCTGCCGCCAATGCCACATGATCTCCGCTTTTTACAGATAAACCCGCGCCCACTCTCGCTACTTCATCTGCAATTTCGCTGCCACGCGTTGTAATCACCGGTAAACCAAATTTCATCATCTCGTTAATACGATTTCTCGCACCAGTAAGCGTTTCTACGCATCTGCGGTCCACGTTTATTCCTGCCTGAGCTCTAGCATAGGCTATTGGCATTGCCGCCGTCTCCACCCAGCCCAAGAACACAAATCTATCCTTATATTCGGACTCTACTATCATTTTTTGGAATTTTTCGAATGTTTGCCCATCTAAGCCTGAAATTTGGCCTCCTGTAGAGACAAAATAGAGGTTCGGACATTGTGCCATCGCCTCATTTACACCTTTGAATAGGGTGAATTCATCCACCCAAGTGTTATATCCACCCACCCAAAGTAGTACAAAAGCCTCTTTCGGCAGGTTTTCAATGGCTGCAAGCCTTAATTCACTCTCTTTTTTCTCACTTTCTAGCCATTCCGTGCCATTTGGCACATGTTCCACAAATTTATAACCAAAACTCTCCTTATTTAATCTACCAAAAGCCCCTAATTCTCCTAATAAAGCACCCGCTTCTGCTTTTGATACTGCAGAAAGCTTATCGGCCGCCTCAATTACGCGCTTTTCCATCTGAAAATAGTGGTCTAAATAGTCATTAGACCCCATTTTAAAGGCTTGTGCCTGAGCTTCCGCCATAATCCAGCCATTTAGGTCTGACCAGAGGGGAGCGAGCGATTTCAGCCCCGCTGCTATATAAGAAGGATGAGTATTTACTGAGATAATCACATCTGGGTGAAAATCATCATGTAAACTTTGAATTTTTTGTGAAATTTCAGGATCGTTCTTGGAAACAATGAAATGTTCGTAGTTTTTGGCTTCTCGCTGCACTAAAACGCTACTTTCATCCGCTTGTTCGCGGCATTCCGGCATATCTATAGTAACTAATCTGATCTGGAAGCGCGCATTTTCAGCATTAGCCCTCTCCAAACCCTTCAAAAACTGCCATGTTCTTAGGGCCGCAGCCGGTCTGACAGCAGAGTTTTCTTCTGGTAATGGTGAGTTTCCAATCAGTAAAATTCTTTTCATGCGCTTATTCTAGCACTAAATATTGATTTTAGAAAAAATTTAAGAAAATTTAATGTTTGTATGATTTGATATAGCTAAGCCAATTTGCAGACCAGGCACTTGCACTAACATTGTTAGTGCGCTATACTTGGAAACATAAAATAATCTGTAAACCATGACGACATTAACAATTCGTATTGAAGAAGATCTTAAATCAAAGGCGTTTGATCAGGCTGAAAAGCTCGGAATTCCGCTTACTTTAGTGATAAAGAACGCTTTAGTGGAATTTGTTAGAACTCAAAGAATTACCATAGGGGAGCCAGAAAACGTGGCTGTCACTAAGGACATTCAGTCGAAAATGGATAAAATTGGCAATTTATTAGCCAATAAAAGAAAGATGTGAAGCTTATAATAACAGATTCAATTTACGAGAAAGAATTCAAACCTTTGGAATTAATTTTTCCTATTGATTTGATGAAGCTGGCTGCCAAAAAATCCATGTGCGGTCTGGGAGAAAACATAAAAAATTCCTCTAAAATACCTTCTACTATATTAAAGAAGGTTTATTTGACGTCATCTGGTGGAGCCGGAAGAGCGATATTTTTGCTGCAGATTGGAGGGGAGAACTCATTTCTGGTGATTTTAAGATTGAAAAACGATAAGAAGGTGGGTGAAAACATGACTATTTCCAATCCTAAATTCAAGAAAGTGCTAGAGAAAAACCTGGATTTAATCTTTGAAGAGATTAAGCAAGGAAGATATAGAGAATTTGAAATCTAAAATCGCCCTCTCTTTGCTTCTCCTTCACTTCTTTCGTTCCATGTATTTTTTGCCGTCAAATTGACGGCATTTTTCACATGGCGATACTGATAAGGAGCAAAACCCCTCGCCGATCTTATGATAAGGCGCCTTTTCGCCATACCCACCACAACCAATTAACACAAAACCCCAATCCGTAAATACTCCAAGACCCCATTTCTCACACCAAAATCCTCAAGACTTGTCAAATTGGCTATTCATTTCTTGAAGTGCGACACGCGGAAAAAATCACTAAATTAAGCCATAAAGACAATCAAAATATACACAAAGCAAGCTTTTTACCCCAATAATTAAAAAACACTTCCCAATCCGTCAAGCACCCCACAGAAAATGTAACAACAACACAATTCCATGCCCTGTCACCTATATTTTAGAAACAAAAATCCCACTATTTAGTTATATTAGTCGAACGTTCAATCTGATTAAAAGGGCTTAAATCACGGAAAAACAAGCGTTCAGGTGTACATTGACTCGTCATCATTAACAGGAGTGAAATTACAAAATGTAATTGACGATGATTAGTCAGTCTGATAAATTCTTTCCTGACCGCAAAAGAAGCCCAACAGATGTAGAAACCGAAAGGAGACAGACTCCGCGGTTTGTAAGCAGTATGGATATAGATGTGCGATTTTGATTATTCAAGAGGTTACTCATCAATTAGACAGTATTTACATATTAGATCTTTGAAAACCGGGAAAAACTAAAAATAAATGACAATCCTTAACAGGGCAAAGATTGTTTTTGGCTCCTTTCTATCAGGAGTTTAAAACTTTAATATATACAAACTTTTATCTGTTTCTTTATCTGTTTCACATTATTTCTTAACCCAAATAAAACATGGGTAATCTAAGAAAAGTGATTGCATCAATTTCATTGGTGGCAATCCTTTCAACATTTGCTGTTACAAATGCAGCATTTGCAAAGAGTCCATTTACTGACGTAGGAGACAAGCACTGGTTTACAACCGAGGGCTGGGACGTTAAGGCAAAGGACGCTGGTATTTTCACAAAGACAACTGCTATGCCAGACGCGAGCGTGATTCGTGCTGATATGGCTATGATGGTTGCTGCTGCAGCTGGTCTAAATATGACAAGCTTAGAAGCTTTCCCATCTGGAGTATTTACAGACGTTAAATCTACAGACTATTGGTATAAATCCCTACAGGCTGGTAGACAAGCTAACGTTTTCAGCGAGAAGCCAAAGTTTGACGCTACTGGCGTTACAAACAGAGCTCAAGCTGCTAAAGTTATCGTTACTGCTTTTGGTCTAACTCCTGCTACTCCAAAGACTAAGACAATGACAGACGTTAACCTTTCTTATACAGGTGCTGACGCTTGGATGAACAACATCTACACAGCATACTGCTACGGATTAGTTAAGGCTGGTACTTTCAACCCTGGTGCTAACGTTACTAGAGCTGAATTCGCTAAAATGTTGATCGTTGCAAAAGACGCTCCTACATTGAAAGCTGAATGTACAAAAGGTACAGACGTAGTTCCTCCAGTTACTGTTACTGGTGGTGATGTATCTGTTTCTATGGCTGATAGCTCTCCAGACGCTTCTACTCTAGCTGATGGTACAGCTTTCGATAAACTTCTTTCTCTTAACTTAAGCGCTGGTCCAGATGGTGCTAAAGTTGAAGAAGTTACTGTTACTAGCTTCGGAAAAGTTTCAGACTCTCTCGTTAAAGTGAGCGTTTGGAAAGACGGAGTTAGAGTTGGTAACGTAGTAAGCCTTTCAGAAAGCAAGGCTACTATCGTTTTCAATACTCCAGTAGTTATTTCTGCTAATGGTGATGTTCAATTGGACGTTGCTGTTAATCTTGATTCTACAATCGGTTCAGGAACTGTTGGTGTAAGCGTAAATGCTGCTACTGATATCGTTCTTGACGGTGGTACTGTTAATGGCTCTTTCCCAATCGAAAGTCCAGAATTCGGTATCGTTGATGGTTCAAACTCTGTAGCTGCTGCAACATTCGATGTTGTAAACTTGGCTTCTACAAATAGAGCTATCGATCCTCAACTTGCTTACAAAGTAACTACTTTCAAGATTAGCGAAACAGCTTCTAAGGAAGACGTTACATTTGAAGGTATCACTCTATTTAACAATGGTAATACTTCTGATAAAGATCTTCAGAACATTACTATCAAGGATCAAGAAGGTAAAACTCTTGGTTCAGTAGAACAAACTACTGATAAGATCGCAAACATTATGTTTGACGAGCCTTACACAATGAAACAAGGAACATCAAGAAATTTTGATGTTTATGTAGACGTTGTTGGTGGTTCTACAAGAACTGCTCAATTCATTGTTCAGAATGACTATGATGTTTCAATTTTAGGAACAAAGAGCAAGTCTTCAATTATTCCTACTGCTGGTGCTGTAGACACTTCATTCCCAATTGGTGATTTGGTAAGCACAAACCCTGGTTACAACTTCTTTACTGTAAATGAAGGTTCCGCTTCTTTATCTAAAGATAATTCATCTCCATCTGGTGATGTAACTCTTGGTTCAAGCGACGTAATCCTTGGAACATTCACTGTTCAAGCTCAAGGTGAGGATATTGAACTTCAGAAGGTTGCTTTAGATTTCTCTGGTGTTGCAGGCTCTGCAACTCTTGGTTCATATAGCGGTGCTTTGAATGCTTCTAGCACTTCTGGCTATTTCGATTGTGCAGCTTCTGCTAGTTGCGATTTGGTAGGTAGTGTGAAACTTCAGACTGTAACTGGCAAGACACTTTATACTGTGTCTTCGTCAACTGCTTCTTTGTGGAACAATACTCCAACATACGCTACTCTTTCTGCTTACCAGACAATCAAAGCTGGTGAACCTTTGAAGCTTAATATCGTTGGTTCTATCAATTCAAACTCTACTTACACAGGTGCAGGTGAAAGCTTAAAAGTTGGTATTAACAAGATGTATTACTACAAGAAAGCTTCATTGAAGTATGCTGACACTAGTTCAGCTACAGCTAATGCTATGGCTGTAACTACTTCAGCACTTTCTGTTTCGTCAGACACTTCTTATGGTGCTCAGACTGTTGTAGCTGGTACTTCTAACGTAAAACTCGGAGCTTTCAATATTAAAGGAAGTTCAGGAGAAAAAGTTAATGTTACTAGCATTGCATTGCAGGTTGATAACAGCAGCAATAACAGCACAGACATTAAGAATTTGAAAGTTTACAAGGGAATAGACAGCAAAGGAACTCAACTTGGAGTAACTCAAGCTTCTGTTACTGATGCTACTGACTTAACATTGTCTGTTACAGGATTTATGTTAGAGAAGGGTGAGGAAGCTAAGATCTCTGTATACGGAGATGTTGCTTCTTCTTATGGAGATGGTGCTACATCAACTGTAAAGATTGCTGCTAGTGGTGTATCTGGAACTGGTCAGACTTCACAGTCTTCAGCTTCAGGTCCTTCATCACAGCTTTCATTACAAGTTGTTACTGTTAACACATCTGGTACTTTGACATTAGCTGTTGCAGACGATACTGCTGTATCTAAGCTATTAGTAGCAGGAACTGACTATACTGCTTCAGACTCTAACGTTGCTAAATTTAAATTTACTGCTAACAAAGCAGAAGATCTTTATTTGACAAGAGTTGCAGTAAGATTAAATACAGATGCTGCTGATGCTTCCGTTTCTGGTGCCGCTATTTACGGCTCTACAAACGCTGCTCAGCTTGGTGAATTAATTGGTACAGTTCATTCTATGCAATCAGATTCTACAAGACCTGGTTACATTCAATGGGATTGGACAGACACTAGCAGACCAAAGATTCTTTCTAACTCAAGCTATTACATCACTGTAAAAGCTAACATTGTTAGCAGTTCTCAGGCTGACGTTAGTGGTACAGGTCCTAAATTTATTTTATCTGACGTTAAGGTTGAAGGTGCTTCTCAATTATTACCTACTAATAATGGATTAGATCAGATTCCTACAACAATAGTTATGGGAACATTTACCGCTCCTACTACTGCTGTTGATCTAGCTGCTAGCTTAACTGCAACAGCTACTACTATTACTGTTGGTTCAGCTTCAGCTACTCCTGCAGATGCTACTGGTAGTGGAATACTTGATAACGATGGTGTTGGTTACTACTGCTATGTTGATATCGACAATGCTGGTGGTTATCCAATTGCTGGAGGAAGAGAAATTTTCTACGTAGTTGGTGCAGATACTCCTGGTACTACTGGTGTTTACCAGATTCAAAGAGGACTATTTGGTACTACAGCTGCGGCTATAACAGCTGCTGGTAACGATGATAAGATTTTCTGTGTTGCCGCTAAAGCTGGTAACTTAATGGGTGTAATGAATACAAAGCTTACAGCTTCTACAGATACTACAGGTCTTGATAATTCAGCTAAGACAGCTCAGAAACTTGCGAAAGTTGTATTCACAGCTGCTGCTAATGCTGCTGATACAAATGCAAATGATGCTACTATTAACAAGATGAGAATCTCTGTTACAGCTTCAAACGCAGATGCTTCAAGCTTCGTAATGTATCCAGACGAACAGTACAACAGTGCTACTTACGCTGTTACTGGTAAATACGTTGCTGACGGTGTTGTAGAGTTTAACTTCGGAGATTCAGACGCAAATGGTTCAGCTGATACTACTTTCAGCTCTACTGTTTACGATACAGTTTCAGAAGGTCAAAGCAGAACTTACGATATCAAAGCTAATACTACTACAGGAACAAATGGTTCTCTTGATGTAAGTATTGCTAAGACTGGTACATCTGGTGCTGGAACTTATGGTTCAGATGCAGATGTTAGCTGGTCAGATAACTATGGAACTACAGTAGCTTGGTTAAACCAATCAGGTACTATTGTGAACCTACGTTACTTCAGCTCAGCTTCTTCTACAGGAACTCCTGATACTACTCCTCCTGTATTGAGCTCAGTTGCTCAATCTGGTAACGGAGATAGTAACTACACTGTTGGTGAGACTCTTACTTTCACTTTCAGCGAAGATATGTCTCAGGTTACGCTTGCTAGCGTAGCTAAGGCTACTACTGTTGGTACTATTACTGCTACCTTCACATCTCAGGGTGTTGTAGCTGGTACTTTGTTCTCATTTGGAACTGTGGCAGGTGTTGCTGGTATTACTTTCACTCCTTCATGGAGCAGCTCATCTGTATTACTACTTACTCCTATAGCAGTTGGTACTGCTGGTACATCACCAACAGGTGCTGTAACTCCAAGCCAAACTCTATTTATGGATATTTATGGTAATGCTGGTGTGACTGGTACTCCTTCAGTATCTAACACATAGTTTTAGAACTTCTTGGTTAGTCTAGATAAAGATAACTATTGAATATCTCAAAAGCGAGGCCCCTAAAAAGGCCTCGCTTTTTTGTTGTCTTTTGTTAAAATAAAATAGCTACAAATTAACTATTTACCATGAAAAACTCTAAAAAAATTATTTTATTTTCATTCTTACTATTAATCATCCAAATTTTCGCTGCCTGCGGTAACCCAAAAGCCGATTATAAGTCAATTGCTGAGTCAACTACAAAACAGCATGAAGCCTTGGATACATGGGCAAAAACCACATTAGATAGCGGAACCTTCGATCAAAAAGTTGAAGTTATTACCGAGTATACAAAACAAGAACTATTCAAATCCGAACTTGCCGCCAAACTTTCAGCTCAATTAAGAGATCAAGAGCAGGTAGAATTTAAAAATGGAAATATTGAAAAGGCTTACGAAATGGCTAAGAAGATATTTGGAGGAATGCCTTTACCAGAAAACATTAGCATCCTTGCAGAAGTTGCTAAATCTTATTCAAAAATCACCTTTGATAAAAAGGACTACCTTAAATCAGTAGAAGCTTCCGGACAAATTCTTCAACTTTATTGGAATGAAGATGCTATGAGCATGAAACTTGCAGCGGAATACGAATTATTAAAAGCAAATGTATCTCAAAATAATTTAAAAGATGCTAAGCCTTACTATGATGATATTCTTTCTGTTACAGCTTTAAAGGGTAACGAAAATCTTGCAAAAAAATATAGAGCCGATACGGAAAAGTTTTCGGACAAATTTCCGAAGGACACAAAGCCTGAGAATGTACCAACTGCAACCATCGCAAAGTAAACAACAATTAAATTAACCAATAAAATTAACCAATAAAATTAACATGAAAAAAAATATACTTATATCAATAGTCTCCACTACCTTAATTCTTTCTGGTTGTACTTGGTTTAGTAAGCCTGTAGAAACTGCTCCGGCAAAAGTAGCACCGGATCCAATCGGAAAATTAGTAACTCCTCATCCAATAAAGGGACTCGTAGTGCCAAGCTGTCAAAAACTTTATGCTGACCTTAGCAAGAAATTCCCAAAGGATTCAGCAGACGAATCTTATAGGGCTGCTGCGGCAATTCTCTTTTCGAATAATCAAAAAGATGACGCTAATTCTTGCTGTGACAACATCAAGGATGAAACTTTGAAAAAGGCTTGTCGTAAATAGATTAACATTAGATTAAGACTAGGTAAGAAATATTCCAATTTTTTGTCTAGTTAAGACACGAGCATATTGTTGTTTAAAGAAATTCTCTCGAGTATACTTCGTCAAAGAAAACTTTAATCATATATATATTTTAATAACTAAATTCTCGACTATGAAAAACATAGGAAAAAACTGGCTAAAGACGGCTTTAACAGCTTTCTTCGGTATCTCTACATTCTTTATCATCTCAACTTCGGCTTTTGCTGCAGATGGAGATGTTACTTTTGTAAAGCTAGATGACACGAACAATAATGGAAAAATAGATCAAGTCTTGATAAATGTCTCCTATGCAAATGCAGGAGGAGTTGGTGCTGCATGTAACGCTGTTACAGGAGCTACTACTGGTATGACTGTAACTGATGCTGGAACTGTTGCTACAGTAACAATTGCTTCAGTTTCTGTAAATCAGATGCAGGCTGGAGTTAGTTGTACTATACAATTAACTTTAACAGAGGGTGTAAATTCAAGTTTCAACACCTCTGCGACTGCAGATAACGTAGTATACGTTCCTGGAAATTTAGCAGTAACAGATGGAGCTCACTCTGCTTCACTCGCAGCAATAGTAAGTGGTTTTGTTGAAACAGACGATTCAAAACCAGTACTTTTATCAATAACTCCAGGTCAAGCCTCAGGAATTAATAAATTCACTCTTTTATATTCAGAGCCAATAATTATAAGTGGAGGAGATTCAGTTAGTACTGCTAATCGTGGAGATTTAACAACAGCGGGAACGCTTACAGGTTTTGGTACTTTTGCTACCCCTGGTACGCTCACAGTTCCAACAACAGGAAATAACAGCATTACAGGTAGCGGAACAACTTCTATAGTTGTGAAGTTTGCCACTGGAACTGGCAGTTATATTGCATCCTCAGCTGCTTCATACGTATATCCAAATGGAGCCTTTACACCAGCATCATCAGCTACTCACGTGCATGATGCTGTTAATCTTGATGTTAATACCAACACAGCTCAGACTCCTGGAAATTCAGCAGCAGTTGCCGCAGCCTGGGACTCAACATTGCCAACAATCAGCGGATGCGTATTAACAGATTCATACTATAACGATGCAGCATTTGTAGCCGGAGGAACATTCCATTCCGGACAAGATGGAAAAGTAGATACATTGACATGTACATCATCAGAAACATTGAAGACAATTGTAGATGCACCAGCAACAAGAAATGAGTGGAGCGTGTCAGGAAATTTGAATGAATACGGAACAACATTGTCAGTAATCAAGGCAGCAGCAAGTGGCACAACATATACAATCAATTTCAGTGGAGCAAATTCATATTATGCAGATGCAACATTAAACGTTGTGAATACTCAGGATACAATTCCAAGCTTCATCGATGTATCAGGAAATCCAATAGCATCAGGAGTAACAAATAAGACATACCGCTCATGTTTGACAGGGTTCACATGCACAGGAAGTGACTTAGGAAACCTAGCAACAATCACAACAAATATCGTACAGCCATCAGGAGGGAATACAGTTGTAGCGCCATCAGCAGCAACAGGATTAACATCCGTGGTAACAGCAGGAATGAAAGTAAAATTGACATGGGTAGATCCAGCAAATGCAGCGACAATGAAGATATATAAGACAGTAGGGACAGGAGCAGAAGTTTCATTGGCAAATGTAGCTGCAGGAGTGCAGACATATACAGATGAATCAGTAACAACAAATGATGTAGTTAAATATAGAATTTCAGCATTTGATCTAAGTGGAAATGAAGGAGCAAAGACTGACTACACAACAATAACTGTGGTAGCAAATGCAACTGGAACAGTTCCAGCGACACCAGCAACTCCAGCGACACCAGCGACACCAGCAACTCCAGCGACACCAGCAACTCCAGCGACTCCAGCGACTCCAGCGACTCCAGCAGCACCAGTAAAACTATCTGACATTGAAAAGAGCTGGGCAAAGACAGAGATCCAGACAATGGCAGACAAGGGAATAGTGAAAGGAAATGCCGATGGTACATTCAAACCAGAAGGAAATCTAAACAAAGCAGACGCAGCATTGTTAATCTGCCGCGTAATGAAGATCGACGAGAAGAAGGCAGTAGATGCAGATCCATCTAAAGACGTGAAGAAGGATGCATACTATGGAAGCTGTGTTTCTCAATTGAAATCAGCGAAAGTAGTAACAGGAAATCCAGACGGAACATATACACCTGGCAAGGATGCAAACAGAGCTGAATTCATCGCTCTTGCACTACGCGCATACGGTACATTACTAAAAGACCAAGCTAAGACAGATTTCGATGCTTCTATGACAGCTGCAACACCAAAAGCATCATTCAAAGATGTAGATACAAAGAAAGATTGGTATGCAAACGTAGCAGCGACAGCTAAAGACAATAAGTTTGTAAACGGACGTGATGGTAACTTCGATGGTGCAAAGAGCATCACAAGAGCAGAAGCTACTACAGTTCTATACAGAATCTTCAAGGACTTATTGTAATCTGACGGCGCACAAGCGCACACATTCACACAAATTAAAAAGGCCTTCCAGCAATGGAGGGCCTTTTTTTGTGACTCAATTTTAGAATTAATTTAGAAAAAATTTAAGAAAATTTAATGTTCGTTTGCTAGAAAAGAAGCATGGAACTGAAATTTACTTATCACGCGACACTAAGAATGGAACAGAGGAAAATATCTTTCAAAGAGATACTATCTTGCCTTATTAGTCCTACGAAAATAGTCTACAAAGATGAGCAGTTTCATCATATCAAACTGATCAGAGAAGATAGGTACGTGCTCATTTTACCTTGCCGAATTGAAAATGACGAGTGTACACTTATCACAGTAATGATAAGTTCCCAGCTAAATAGATATCTTTAGTTTATGGTAAAAATAACCTACGATCCAGAAGTAGCAATAATGATGATTCATCTAAACAATGAAAGAATTGTTGAAAGTGATGTTCAAGATAATTGTATAATTGACTATGCCGAGAATGGTAAAATAGTCAGTATTGAAGTAACGAATATGGATCTAGAGGGAGCACTAGTAAAAAAGGATACAAAAAAGAAAAAGAAGTCAGATTAGGCTTCTTAGCTCTCCTACGTCCCACTCTCCCATCCCGCTAAATACTTCTTCTGTTCTTCAGTGAGTTTATCAATCTCCACGCCCATTGCTTTCAATTGTAGAGCTGAAATGTAATCATCAATTTCTTCCGGTAAAGTATGTACCGTCGCAGCTAATCCTTTGCTACCTTTGCCAGCGTTCTTCACCAAGAATTCGCAAGCCAAAGCCTGTCCGCAGAAACTCAAACTCATTACCTCACTAGGATGTCCTTCTGCCGCCGCTAAATTTACCAAACGGCCATCAGCCAAAACAAAGATTTTTTTCGCACCAGCCCCAGCCTTAGCCCCCACAGAATATTCCTTCATCGCCGGTCTCACTTGTCGCCCTTTTCCGCAAATTTTTTCAATTCCTTCCAAATCAATCTCACAATTAAAATGTCCGCTATTAGCCAAAATCGCACCATCTTTCATCACCTTCACATGCTCTGCACGAATCACATTCACATCGCCAGTCACAGTTACAAAAAGTTCACCAACTTTCGCCGCTTCACTCATTTTCATAACCATGTGCCCATCCATCATCGCCTGTAATCCACGGAAATTATCCACCTCCGTCACGATCACACGAGCACCCATCCCGCGCGCTCTCATCGCCACACCTTTTCCACAAGATCCATATCCGGCCACCACCACCGTCTTTCCCGCAAACATAAAATTGCAGGCTCTCATTATTCCATCAAGAGTAGACTGACCAGTGCCATAATAATTATCCATCAAATGCTTAGTCTTATTATCATTCACCGCCACCACCGGATACTTCAACGCTCCAGCCTTTTCCATTGATTTTAATCTGATAATGCCCGTAGTAGTCTCTTCGCAGCCACCAATAATGCCCTTCAATAATTCAGGGTAATTTTTGTGAATTTCAGCTACGAGATCGCAACCATCATCAATTGTAAGATTTGGTTTTGCCTCCACTACACATTTCAAAAATTTATAATAATCTTTTTCGCTCTCGCCCTTATGTCCATACACGTGCACACCTTCTTTTGCCAATGCCGCTGCCACATCATCCTGAGTAGAAAGGGGATTGCATGAAGCCAACCACACCTCCGCTCCACCAGCACGCAAAGTGCGCACGAGCACTGCAGTTTCCTTTGTGACATGCAGAGCCATACCAATTTTGAGTCCTTTGAAAACCTGACTTTTCGCGAATTTCTTTCTTACTTCCAAAAGCGCGCCCATATCTCTCTCGGCCAATTCAATATTTTCAAGTCCTTGCGCAGCTAAACCAATGTCTTTTATCTTAGAGTCATTCATGAGTTATTTTTTAAGCTTTTTAGAGATGTCTGTCTTCTCCCAAGTGAATTCCTCACCCTCACGTCCAAAATGTCCGTAAGCGGCCGTAGAACTAAAAATAGGACGTCTCAATTTGAGATGCTCGATAATTCCACGTGGAGAAAAATCAAAATTCTTTTTAATCAACTCTACCAAGTCCTCATCTTCCAATGTTCCCGTGCCGAAAGTATTCACATAAATAGAAACCGGATCCTTCACTCCGATCGCATAAGCTATCTGTACTTCACATCTTTCAGCGAGCTTCGCAGCAACCACATTTTTCGCCACATAACGCGCCATATAAGCACCACTGCGATCTACTTTTGTTGCATCCTTACCGGAAAAACAGCCACCACCGTGATGTCCCATTCCACCGTAAGTATCCACAATGATTTTACGACCAGTTAATCCACAGTCACCTGGAGGCCCACCGATAATAAATCTACCAGTTGGGTTCACATGGAATACCGTAAGTTTATCTACTAAATCTCCACAAATAGGTTTAATTACTTTTTCAATCATGTCTTTCCTAATCTTCGCTTGAGACACTTCCGGACCATGCTGAGTAGAAACAACTACGGTATGTACACGTACAGGTCTGAATCCATCATATTCCACAGTCACTTGAGTTTTTCCATCTGGACGAAGATATTTGAGCACGCCTTTTTTTCGCAATTCTGACAATTTGCGAGCCATTTTATGCGCGAGCATAATCGGCAATGGCATGAGTTCTTTTGTTTCATTACAAGCAAAACCAAACATCATTCCTTGATCACCAGCACCGCCAGTGTCCACACCCATCGCAATATCCGGACTTTGTTCATCAATCGCTGTAACTACGCTACAAGCCTTATAATCAAAGCCATAAGCAGAATCGCTATAACCAATTTTTTTAATTGTTTCACGCACTACTTTTGGAATATCTGCGTACGCTTTTGTTTTAATTTCTCCAGCTACAAAAACTAGACCTGTTGTAACCATAGTTTCGCAGGCTACACGGCTTTGAGGATCTTGTCTTAAAAGATCGTCGAGAATCGCATCGGAAATTTGGTCTGCCATTTTATCTGGGTGACCTTCCGTCACTGATTCGGATGTAAAAAGGTGAGTTGACATAGTATTTTTTTAAAACTAGTGTAGATTTTAAGCTAAAAGAGGCAGCCTGTAAATACAACTGAATGACTGATAATCAACCAAAAATATCGCTAGTTATTATTCACTTCAACACTCCACATTATTTGGAGTCTTGTCTCACCGCAATCTTCGAACAGACCTACAAAAATATCGAAGTTATTTTTATCGATAATAATTCTCCTGATAAAACCGGTCTCGAGTATGTGAAAAAAACTTTCGGACACAGAACTAATTTAATTATTGTTCCAAATTCTGAAAATCTTGGTTATGCCAAAGCGGCAAATCAGGGAATTAGAATGGCGATAGAGGGAAAGGATCAGGAAGAAGCTTTGACGGCTGATTTGCAAGAAAGTCCTTTTGAAAGTAGCGGACATTTTGAAAAAGCTGCTTATGTTGTTATTACAAATCCGGATATTGTTTATTCTCCTACTTATTTTGAAGAAGCGATTTCTCGTATAGAACAAGATCCGAAAATTTCCGCACTTACTGGAAAAGTTTATAAATATGATTTTGAACGATTGCAGCCGACAAATATTATTGATACGGTGGGACTTTTTGCTTACAAAAATCGCCGCATCATCGATGATGGACAGGGCTTGATTGATGAAGGTCAATTTGATGAAGAGTGTGAGGTTTTTGGCGTGTCTGGAGCTTGTCCTTTATATCGCACAAAGGCTTTAGAAGATGTTAAAATTATGGGTGAATATTTAGACGAAGATTTTTTTATGTACAAGGAAGACGTAGATCTTTCTTGGAGATTTTTGCTCGCAGGTTGGAAGAATTTTTATTATCCGGGTGCATTGGCTTATCACGGTCGTGGCACAGGAGTACAACGCCGATTTTTCAATAAAGAAATTGTGGCCAATCGCAAAAGTCTCAGTAAATTTCAGAAAAAATATTCTTTCAAAAATCAGCATTTGATGGAAAGAAAAAACGAACTTTGGATGAATTATTTTGCCGATTTCTTCCCAATTATGTTCAAGAAATTAGCAGTGTTTGCGTACATTACTTTCAATGAGCCATATCTCTGGGCTTCATATTTTGATTACATTAAACAACTTCCAAGCGCCCTAAAAAAACGCAGCCTCATCATGAAAAAGCGCCGCATCTCCGCGAGCGAAATGAGAAAATGGTTTAAGACTCAGAGTAAATATTTGAAGAACTAAATTGTATTTGCCAATACATTTTAACTTTCCTCAAGTTATTCTTTGACGAATTTAGAATTAATTTAAGAAAATTTATACTCGATGGGGCCGGTGGTGGTAACGATGCCAGGATTGTCACCTAGGTGTCTGGGGTTCAACTCCCCACGGCTCCACCAGATTAGCAAAAGCTCTCTAAATTGCTTAGAGAGCTTTTCTTACATGCCGACAGTGATCTAACGGCTCCACCAGCTCGGTTTTGAAAAACCAAGAAAAAATAAATTTGGATTGTCACCCAAACTAATTATATCAAATTAACAGCTTATTTCAAACAAATCACACCTCCCATCACTCCCATTTTTCCTTTTCCAGCACGAGAAGAAAAGAAGATATCATTTTCGCATACAGTACATCTGCGCATAATTTCAATATTTTCAGAGGGCACTTCTTCTGCCACTAATTGATCAAAACTACATTGCCACAGGTCAACATGGCGACCATCTTCGCCTCCCAAATATTTCTGCATCCACTCTGGCAATTCCTTTTCCGGCTCACTAAATTCCGCATGACAAGGTCCCAAAGATTGAGAAATTCCCACGAAAATATTTTCAGGAGAGCATCCAAATTCCTCCACCATTTTTCTCACACATTTTCCAATAATATTTTTTACATTTCCTCTCCATCCAGCATGCACCGCCGCAATTACTCGACGAACTGGATCAAAAAATAAAACTCCCTGACAGTCCGCGAAACGCACAGAAAGAGCCAGTCCATTCACATTCGTAATAAATCCATCATAGTCGCCTTGTGGCTTATTCATGCCGTAATTGCCACGGTCCACCTCTCCTTTTAAAATTAAAATATCATCTTTGTGAACTTGATTTGCCCTCACTAATTCTTCCGTCTTCACTCCCACCGCTTCACAAAATCTTTTATAATTTTCTTCTAAATTTTCTTTGCTATCTTCCTCAAATTGTCCCAAGTTTAGGCTCGCCAAATACTCCTTTCCGGCCTCATCTCCACTCACTCCACCATTCCTCGTCGAAAGACCGTGGCGAATCACATCAGAAAACTTTTCGAAAATTTTAAACTTCAGGAAGTGCATATGGAAGCATCATGGCAATATCGCTAGCTGAGAAATGATATCCTTTATTCTTTTTAAGCATGTCTCCAGCCACTCCCACGTAATAGGCGGCACATCTCGCAGCATTGAATCCATCAAGTCCCTGAGCCAATAAAGTCGCTACTACACCAGCGAGCACATCACCACTTCCTCCCACAGTCATGCCAGCATTCCCAGTGCGATTTGTTTCCACCACACCTTCTTCAGAAGACACATAATCCACATGCCCCTTAAGTAAAACATTAATATGTAAATCCATCGCTACTGAACGCAAAAGCACAGAAGATTTAGGATCATTTTCGCTCACCACGATATCTCTATCCACTAAATGTTTGAATTCGTTTTGATGTGGAGTAATTACTATTTGTTGTTGTAATGGAAACTTATCAATTTTCTTCAAAACCATCATCGCCTCAGCATCCAAAACCATTGGTATATGCAGATTATTAACGATTTCCAAAATTGCTTCTTGAGTCTGTTCTCTTTCTCCCAAACCAGGTCCTATTAAAAGACTGTCAGCCTTTTTTTTAGCAAATTCGATAATTTCCGCTGCATATCTAGGCGTGAGAAATTCTCCTGGATATTTTTTTACAATAAAATCCGGATACATACTGCGAGAACATTCAAAATTACATTCCGGAACATAGAGATAAACTAAATCAGCACCGCTGTACAAAGAGCCAAGGCCAGCCAAAATTGGTGCACCAGAATAATCTATACTTCCGCCAATAATCACTACGCGACCATTCTGTCCTTTGTGAGAATTTTCATCACGTTTAGGCCACAAATCTCTCACTACTGATTTTTTAATATCCTGCATCATGTTCGGAAATTTTTAGAAATTTTCGCGATTTTTAAACCCTTCAGCCAATTGATAAAACGCTCTTCCTCCAATAAAGTCCGCTTTCTCTCCTAATTTTTCTTCTATTCTTAATAGCTGATTATATTTGCAAATACGATCTGTACGAGACAGTGAACCAGTCTTGATTTGGCCAGTCTCCATCGCTACAGCAAGGTCAGCAATTGAGGTATCCTCAGTCTCTCCACTTCTATGTGAAACTACCGCAGTCCAATTTGCCGCCTTTGCCATTCTAATTGCCGCCAAAGTTTCGCTAATAGAACCAATTTGATTTAGTTTGATTAGAATTGAATTTGCCGCTTTTAGCTCAATCGCTTTTTCTAATCTTTTCACATTTGTAACCAAGAAATCATCACCAACAATTTGAATAGTTTTACCAATATCTTTCATGATTTTATCCCAACCTTCCCAGTCATCCTGAGCAAGACCGTCTTCAATTGTCACGATAGGATATTTGCGCAAAAGCACATCATAATAAGCTACTAGGTCGCTATTATTTAATTCTTCTTCCTTTCCATTCACCTTAATTTTATAAACTTTTTTTGTCTCGTCGTAGAACTCACTCGCCGCCACATCCAAACCAACCATAATTTCTTTCCATGGCTTGTATCCAGCCTTTTCTATTGCTTGTACAATGTAATCTAGCGCCGCTTCATTCTTTGGTAAATGTGGAGCAAATCCTCCTTCATCACCCACAGAAGTTGATTGACCAGAATCTTTCAGAATTCCTTTCAAAGTATGGAAAACTTCCGCGCCCATTCTTAATGCATCAGCAAAATTTTTGCCTCCAGCTGGAAGAATCATAAATTCCTGAATATCGAGTCCACTATCAGCGTGTTGGCCACCATTGATAATATTCATCATTGGAAGTGGTAGAGTCTTTGCTTTTCCTTCACCAATATATTCATACAAATATTCGCCACGCTCATTAGCTGTCGCTCTCGCAATTGCCATAGATACTCCCAAAATTGCATTCGCTCCTAATTTAGATTTATTTTCTGTGCCGTCTACTTCTAGCATTTTTTTATCAACACCTTCCTGGTCTTCGCTATTCATTCCCATTATTGCTGGAGCAATCAAATCTTTCACATTTCCCACAGCTTTCAAAACTCCTTTGCCCATGTATCTTTTCTTGTCGCCATCTCTTAATTCCAAGGCTTCATGGATACCAGTAGAGGCACCACTTGGCACAATTGCTCGGCCACTAGATTTTTCTGTAAAAACTTCCACCTCAACAGTAGGATTTCCTCTAGAATCCAAGACTTCGCGCGCTAAAACTTTTGTGATTTTGGACATTTTCTTATGACGTTAAAAAACCATAGGCTATGGTAGCAACAAGAATCAGATCTGACAAGGCAGAGGCTTATCCCTCAGTATATGCCCCTGAATTTTGTATGCCAAATGTGTACACAAAACATTAATTTGATTGTATTTAAGCCTTAATTATAAAGTTGTTTGCACAAAAGGCACACAAATTTTAGGGAGTAGTCTGATAATACTAAGCTTCCTCCTGGGCGAGCCCCTGTTCCTTAGCTTGGCCTTGCACTCCGCACGACACTAATCCGTAGATTAGCCTTAGCTTGCCTCGCCCCCCATTTTTTGCTAGGCTGGCCCTGCATTTTAACCACAATATATGGAAATTACCTGGCATAACAATAGTTGCTTCACAATCAAGAATAAAGACACCACTTTGGTAATCAATCCAGATAGCAAAGCTGGTAAATTAAAAGGAGATTTTGTGCTTTCAAGTCTTGGTTCTAAGCAAGAGATTGCGGCAGTAGAAGGTGCTACAAGAGTTTTCGATTGGCCAGGAGAATATGAGATCAAAGATATTCCAATTGTTGGTTTTTCAGCTTGGACTCAGTCTAAATCAAAAGAAGAAGAAGGCAATAAAGGTGAAAAAACTATAATTTTCCGTTTTCAGGTTGATGGTATTAAGATCTGTCACCTTGGAGAACTAGGACATACTCTTACTAGCGACATGTTGAAAGAAATTGGAGATGTGGATGTTTTGATGATTAGAGTTGGTAAAAACGGCAATCTCGAGGCTAAAAAAGCTAGTGAGATAATTGAAGGTATTGAGCCAAGAATTATTATTCCAATGGGAGACGAAGACCTTGAAGGAGCTCTCAAAGGAGTTTGGGCTGATAAAGTAGAAACTATGGATAAATTTGTCATAAAGTCTAAGACTGAATTGCCTGAAGACAAGACAAGGTGCATAGTTTTTAACAAGTGCTAATAAGAGCCCAAGCTCTCGTATTTCAATGGATAGAATAGGGGTTTCCTAAACCTTAGATGCAGGTTCAATTCCTGCCGAGAGCACCAGAAGTTTATCTAATTTTTACTGGTATCTGCACAAGTGTCAGCTGCACGTCATTTCCTAGACAGAAATATTCGTAGGCTGGTTCAGAATTTCTGCGTAATAGTTTGAAGTAAGCGAGGCGTATTCTTTTCATAATGGAAAGATCCGTAGACGGTATGAGTCTCTCCAAAGACGCTACGACATGCCATTGTTTTGGATCGTGTTCAAGTTTTAGTTCTTTATGAGAAGCCATATCTGTTAGAACAGCTTCAACGTTGGATTCTTCCATGAAACCAAAATTAATAGTAACTCCCAATACCGTGCCCTTATTCCCTTTTTCAAAAACTCTCACATTGTGACGTTCTTCATCGGAAATATAAGGAACTTTTTGAGTAATTACATCTACAAAAACTATATTTTTTGGAAGTGCCGCAGTTCTTTCAAAGTAAGCCTGGAAAAGAGCTGGCGTATTATCCGAAACTTTACTTAATGGCTTTGGTGCCATGAAAATAACAGTTTGATCCACTAAATGTGCAGCCTTTTCTTTTAATTTAATAAGAGCAGAAATAGACAAAGTATCCTGGCTAGAATAGGCGGAAAAAGTAGATTTTCTTCCCCATTTCCAAGTCCTCATTACACTAAATAAAACGACACCAATTGTCAGCGGAATGAAACCTCCTTCGAGAAATTTAATTGAATTTGCTGTAAGGAAGGAAAGATCCACGAGAGACAAAAGTCCAAAAATCATGAATATTTTAACGTAATTCCAGTTCCATTTATTGCGAGCAATTGCCATCATTGCCATAGAAGTCGTCACCATATCGCAAGACACCGCTAGACCATAAGCGGATGCAAGAGCAGTGCTAGACTTGAACACTAAAACAAGACAAACGCATCCAACATATAAAGACCAATTTATAAAATTTATATAAATCTGACCTGAGTGTTCGTGATGAGTATGATTGACTCGCAACCTCGGCAACAAGCCAAGAGCTATCGCTTGAGTAGTCAAAGAGAATGCTCCGGAAATCAAAGCTTGAGAAGCAATCACAGTGGCTAAAGTAGCCAAAATAACCATTGGGAAAATTAAAGCATGAGGCACCATGCTGTAAAAAATATTTTCACCAATAACTTTATCTTGTCCTAGCAATAAAGCTCCTTGTCCGAGATAATTCAAAATAAGTGCAGGATAAACTACAAGGAACCAGCTAATACGAATAGGGTTTTTTCCGAAATGTCCCATATCTGCATAGAGAGCCTCGCCTCCAGTAATGGCCAGCATTACCGCGCCAAGAATCAAGAATATAGATTTCATTGAACTAGCAGCCAAAAATTTGAATCCGTACACAGGGTTAAAAGCCTGAAGAATTTGAGGATTAATTGTTATTTGTTTGAATCCCAAAATTGCAATTGATACAAACCATAGGATTAGAACTGGACCAAAAACCTTACCGATTTTTGCTGTCCCTTTGTATTGAATGGCAAAAAGAAGAGTGAGGATAATTATTGTAATTGGAACAATGTAGCTAGCGAAAATTGGCGTCGCCACATTCAATCCTTCCACCGCAGAAAGCACGCTAATCGCCGGCGTAATAATTCCATCACCAAAAAGTAATCCAGCCGCTAAAGTAAGAATTACCATCAGAAATGTCAGACTTTTCTTTTTATATTTGTTCAAAAGTCCATAAAGCGCGAAAACTCCACCTTCTCCTTCATTATCAGCACGGAGTACAAAAATTAGATATTTAAAAGCCACAATTAGAGTCAAAGCCCACAAAACTAGTGAAATACTACCAAGTACGTTTGCTTGGTTGATCTCAAGCTGACCATGCCCAAAAAACAGCTCATTTACAGCATAAAGAGGTGAAGTACCAATATCTCCAAACACCACTCCAAGAGCGGCAAAAGACATGGCTAATAATTTACCTTTGTTATTATGGGTGTTTTGCATGAGCTAGATTATACCGATGAAATTTCTATCGTCAATTAATATAGTCCAATTTGTTCCTTGCCTAAAGCCACAGCCCTCATTATCATGCCCCTCACATGGGCAAATTTTTCATTCAAACTTACGGCTGTCAGATGAATTATTCTGATACAGAACGCATGGAGTCTTATCTCCAGGCACTCGGCTATGATAAAGCTCCGAGTTTTGAAGAGGCGGATTTGATTATGTTCAATACTTGCAGCATTCGTCAGAGCGCTGAGGATCGTGTCTACGGTCACATGCGTACAATCGAGCAAATGCGTCGCCAGCACAAAAAGATCACTGTAGTAATTACTGGCTGTATGGTGAGAAAATCCAGTTCTCGTTATTCTTCAGAAAGAGATAAACTTTTCAATACTACTCGTGAATTAGACATCGCGCTTCGCACTGAAGAATTGCCAAAACTTGCCATGCTTGCTCGTGAGCTCGACCCAGAAAGTAAAATTCCAGAAATCAAAGAAGAGTCCCTCGAAGATTATTTCAAAATTTCTCCAACTCATAGTTCTCATCAGTCCAAAGCTCAGGCTTTTGTGGCCATTTCCAATGGTTGCGATAAGTTTTGCACCTATTGCATCGTTCCATATAGCCGCGGTCGTGAGAAGAGCCGTGACATCCAAGAAATTATTAAGGAGTGTACTCAGCTTGTGGAGAATGGCTGCAAGGAAATTACACTTATCGGTCAGACAGTGAATTCTTATGGTCTCAGCCAATACGACAAAGAGGAAAAAACTTTTGAATTTCTCGGAGAAAAAGAGCCATTCATCTATTTGTTAGAAGAAATTGATAAGCTTCACGCCAAAGGTCTCGTGCGTCTCAGCTTCACTTCTTCTCATCCTAAGGATATGTCCGATCAGCTCATTGAGGCGATGGCGAACTTGAAGACAATAATGCCGTATTTACATCTTCCAGTTCAGGCAGGTGATAATCGCACTTTGAAGCGCATGAATCGTACCTACACAGTAGAAAGTTATAGAAAAATTATAGAAAAACTCCGCAAATCAATTCCTGGAATTTCTATTTCTACAGATATAATTGTGGGTTTTTGTGGTGAAACCGATGAGGAATTTGAAAACACTTACAAATTCTTTGATGAAATGGATTTTGAACACGGTTACATTTCTCAATATTCAGAAAGAACCGGAACAACCGCTGCCAGATTCATAAAAGACGACATCTCTGAAGACGTAAAACAAGAGCGCTGGAACAAATTAAACGACAATCTCCTCCGCCAGAAATCCAAAAAAGCTCACGAAAGATTCCTCGGCAAAACCCTCCAAGTTTTAGTAGAAAGCCAAGAAGGCAAAAAGTGCCTCGGTCGCAGCGAACATTTCAAAACCGTACAATTCTCATCCGGCAGAAAACTCCTCGGAGAAATAGTTCCGGTCCGCATCACCAAAGCAATGGAGTGGATTCTAGAAGGTGAGCTAGTCTAAACTTTCGCATTCGCACCCACTGTCGCCTTGATTCTTCTGATTCCACTTGAACAAGCTTCTTCTTTTAGTAATTTGAAGCTGCCAAGTTCGCTAGTATTTTTGACGTGTGGGCCACCGCAAATTTCCATGCTGAATAGTGTACCTTTTTCTGGTTCACCCATTGTGTACACTTTTACCACGTCGCCATATTTTGACTCAAATAAGCCAATAGCGCCCTTTTCTTTTGCCTCAGCCACACTCATTTCTGCATAGTTTACCGGCAAGGCTGCACGAATTTGATCATTCACAATTCCTTCTACTTTTATCTTTTCCTCATCAGTCATTTTTGTCGAATGAGAGAAATCAAAACGCAATCTTTCAGCAGTAATATTTGATCCTCTTTGCTCTACATGATCACCTAAAACAGTTCTCAAAGCTTTATGCAAAAGGTGAGTAGCTGTATGCAATCTTGTCACTTCTTCACTATGGTCAGAAAGACCTCCAGCAAACTTTTTCTCAGCTCCAGCGCGGGATAATTCCTGATGTTTTTTGAAATTATCTTCGAAATTTTTGATCAACATTGCCTTTTCAGCCGCATCACGAATCCAACCAGCCTCCTGTAATTCTTCAATTGTCATCTCTATAGGGAAGCCATAAGTAGCAAACATTTCAAAACAGAAATCTTCACCTAGGGCACTTGTGCCCTGTTCCTTTTTTTCTATTATCTTTTCCATTGCACGATGAATCATTGCCAAACCTTTATCCAAAGTATGACCAAATTGAATTTCTTCTTTGCTCATCTCTTCGTAAATTCTTTCTGCATTCAATTCTAATTCTTTATAATAGTCACCATAATTTTTCACGATAATTCCGGCAATTTTTCTTGCAAATTCACCTGCAATTCCGAGTTTCTTTGCATTTCTAATCGCTCTACGAATAAGTCTGCGTAGAATATATCCTTGATCTGTATTTGAAGGAGTTACAGCACTTGGATCACCCAAAATAAATGTAGCTGCTCTCAAATGATCGGCAATAATTTTTTCAGAAACCATTTTTGATTCATCTACTTCACCGTATCCTGCCAATGTCCTAATTTCCGCAATTACATCAACAAATAATTCAGTCTCAAAAGGTGAATTCAAACCATTCATAATTCCCAAAACTCTTTCCAATCCCATTCCTGTATCCACATTTTGCTGTTTCAAAGGTGCGAAACTGCCATCTTCCTGTTTGTTGTACTGCATGAACACATCATTCCAAATCTCCACCCATCTCTTGTCTGATGGATCGTGTTTTTCTGGTGCTGGCTCAGTCCCTGTCCAATAAAACATTTCTGTATCTGGACCGCATGGACCAGTTTTTCCGGCAGGTCCCCACCAGTTATCTTTTTTAGGTAAGAATGAAATACGATCAGCACTTACTCCAAGACTTCTCCAAATTCCAAAAGATTCCTCATCCTTCGGAGCATCAGCATCTCCAGCAAAACAAGTGAAAGCCAATTTGCTCAAAGGCAAACCAAGCCCACCATCGCTCGAAGTCAAAAATTCAAAACTCATCTTAATAGCACCTTCTTTGAAATAATCTCCCAAAGACCAGTTACCCAACATTTCAAAAAAGCTCAAATGACTCTTGTCTCCTACTTCCTCAATATCATCAGTACGAATACACTTCTGCACATCTGTTAAACGGCTACCTGATGGATGCTTTTCACCCATAAGAAATGGCACCAAAGGATGCATTCCTGCAGTCGTAAATAAAACAGTAGGATCATTTTCCGGAATTAAAGAAGAACCACGAATTTCTTTATGTCCATTCTTTTTTACAAAAAAATCTATAAATAAATGGCGGAGTTCATTAGCTGTCATTTTCATATTTTTCAGATTCAAAAAGTATCAAGTGGGCTTATTCTACGTAAAAAAACTTCAGGATACAAGCTTTTGGCCTCGCACCCCGCTCGGCACACGCCTTAGCTTTGCAGTTGCGCCAAATTATGCTAATAATTAGCACATGGGAAGAAAATCAAAAGCTAAAAAATTGATACGCCAGCAAATGGAGGCTGGTGAAGCAGAAAAAGAGCTTAAAATAGACAAGAAAAAGTCCAAAAAGGAATCACTAATCTTGGCCGATGGCGAAGTTAAAAAGCCTCGTTTTAAGATCAATAAGAAAAAACTTTTTGGTGGTATCTTGGCTTTAATTATGTTGGCTATTTTAGTTGCCGTTGGTTATTTGATTTTCGAAAGAGCCTTCCGCGCTGAGCCTATAGCCAAATTTTTACCAGCAGATTCTACGGTCGCTTTAGTAGAAATTAATACTAATTTTGATCACACCCAGCTAGATAAAACCTTCAAACTTCTTGCAGGACATCCTGAATATAGCAAAGAAAGTCTTATCAAATTTGCTGAAACATTCTTCAGTTTGGTTTATGAAACTGATGTTAAGCCTTGGCTTGGTAGAGAGGTGGGAGTGGCTTATATGAATTCTGCAAAAGAGACAAACGTCGTTTATGAATTATATTTTGCTGAAGTTTTGAGCCAGACAAATGTTGATAAATTTATTCAAAGATATAACCCTATAGAAAATATTTATACTGGCCACAAAACCTACAATGTGAAACTTCCTGGTGGCCCAGCTTACGTTACATTCCTCGACAATTACCTTGTTGTTAGTTCAAAAGAACAAGCAATTTTTCAGCTTGTAGATGCTCAAAATGATGCTAATCAAAAATTATATTTCACACCTCAATATCGCAAAGTAGATAATAATCTTCCATTAAATCGCACAGCTTTTCTTTACGTTAATTTCGATCAACTAAGCGATAATTTCTTACACAAACTTCCATTCCTAAATCCTAATGGAGTTTCTATTGCTATGGTTAAGCCATTACTTAAGGCTTTTGATTCTGAAGGTGCTGCTTTGATTGCACTCGATAATGATTTCGCTGTTCAGACATTCCTTACACTTCATGGAAATAATTCTGGTGCTTCTTCTTATCTTTCATTTGAGAAAAAATACAATGCTAGCCTCGCTGCCTACTTACCAAAGAATACTTTGGCATTCTGGGGTGGTGAAGACTTAGAATCCGAATTACAAAAAATGCTTTCTACTTTTACAGGTGGTGATGATTCTAGCCAGATGTTGGTTGATCAAATTTTACAGAATTATACTCAGAAATATTTTGGGCAGGATACAAGTTTTAAAAATGATATCCTTCCTCTTTTGAAAAATGAATTCGCGCTTTCTATCGAGAAAAATAATAACAAAAATGTCTATAAACTAATTTTTGGATTGGAAACTGCACAGACCGACACAGTAAAAATACACCAGTTGGCTAGCAATTTTGCCAGCTATGGCGGAGTTTTTGAACCTAAAGTTGTTGAACACACTTTGCCAGATGGAACTGTTGGAAGAGAGATTGTGGCTGCACCTGAGGAAATTTTGAAACTAGATAGCTCTTACCACGATACCACCCTATACGAATTGAAAATGGGTAAGCAAAATTGGAGTGTCTATTACGCTATCGTGAATAATTTAGCAGTTGTTTCTAATGACCCTGATTCTATTAAAGTCACTATTGATTTGATGAAAGGACAAGGAGAGAGCTTGAGTTCTACAGAAAGATTTATGAATGATATTAAACCTGTAATTAAGGGTTCAGATGAAGTTAGCTTCTTTGATTTTGATGGAATTCTACCTCTAATTTTTAAGCAAAATACTATCCCAGCGGCTCTTGGGATAATGTCTTCTTTCAGCTCTGGTAAAAATTATTTTGATGACGGAGTGGTGACTATAAATTATTTGCATATCAAGTGATACATGTCCAAAAAACTTCAGGACATAAAGCAAGAAAATCAAATCAACGATATTAACTTGAAGGGCGAAAAAAAACGTCCTTTAGAAGCCGATGTGTTGAAAGAAAAACAGCACAAGTTTTATAAGAATCACACTCCTATCAATGAAGTTCGTGATTTAAAAACAGATGAGAAAAAGCATTTTATTTACGTGAAGGGTGAGAAATTCCATCCCCCAAAATCCTTAGGCAATCTTTTGAAAATCGGTTTTTTTGGCTTTCTGATAATATTATTTATCAATACGATAAACGTTTATTACACTACAAAAAGACTAGAAAAAAATATTTCTAGCGAAGCCTACCAAGGTTATTCTCTGCTAATGGATGCTGGTAGAAGCGCTAGCAAAGTTCAGTTTGATAATGCTTCTGAGTCTTTTCAAAAAGCCATTAAGAATTTTGATGAAGTAAAAAATGAGCTTTGGTTTCTTAGCACAGATAAATCATATTACAGCGCTCAAAATAATATTGGTTCAAGCGTAAAAGCGCTTATCGTTGGTGGTGAGCATTTCACTTCCGCCGGTCAGCATTTTCTAGATGCTTTGGAGGAATTCAACAAAGTTCCACTTTATTTTGTGACTAAAAACAACAATCCAAATGCTAGTGGTCCATCTCTTACTGATACGCTTAAAAATGGCTTAGGTAAGACAGATCTTGCCATTAAAGAAATCAATCTTGCATCTCAAGAATTGGCCACGGTTAATGAGAAAAATCTTCCAGGCGAAATAGCGCCTCGTGTAGCTGCTGTAAAAAGTCAGGTACAAATGGTGTCTGACACTTTGAATGCAACTGCGAGTCATTTTCCGGCACTTTTAAAACTACTTGGTGATCAATATCCTCATCGCTATCTCATTCTTTTGCAAAACAATAATGAGATCAGACCTTCAGGAGGATTTATTGGAAGTTATGCCATAGTTGATATTGATAAAGGAGTTATCAAGAAAATAGATATTCAGGATGTTTACGATATAGACGGATCATTTAAAGATATTATCGAACCGCCAGATTATATGAAGCAATTCATTTCTAATTGGCGCTTCCGTGATAGTAATTATTCTGCTGATTTTCCTACCTCTGCCAGCAAAGCTAAATGGTTTTTGGCCAAGGAAGGTGGTCCTACAGTTGATACAGTAATTGCCATCAATCAGGGCTTATTACAGGATATGTTGGATATTACGGGACCTATTCAAGTTGGGAATTTTGGTAAATTAAATTCTGAAAATTATAATCTTCTTTTGAGTTATGTAATTGAAGGAAAAATTTGGGGACCAGAAAATCCTAAGCATATTCTGAAAATGTTTATTCCGGCTTTTCAGAAGGAAATAATGAAGGAAGAAAATATTGGCAAAGTTGGTTCCAAGCTATACAAAGCAATTCAGCAAAAGCACATTATGATGTACTCCGCAGATGCTGATGTGGAAGGCCTTTTTGACTCTTTGGGTGTGAGTGGGCGCATGTACCAGAACAAGCCAGAAGAGGATTACCTTAGTGTTGTAAATTTTTCTGCTGGTGGTACTAAATCCGATCTTTTTCTAGAAGAAAATATTCTTCACGATACCTATATTGATAAGAATGGAAACCTCACGGACGAGGTTACAATTAAGCATGTTCATCAATGGACAGATGCTGTTTATTTTCAATGGAAAAAGACTCTTCAAAGTTATGGACTTAACCAAATGCCAGATCAATTAATTGATATTTTAGGCAGAGGAAGAAATAAAAGCATAATCAAAATCTATGTTCCCGAGGGAAGTATTTTATTGAATTCCACCGATCCAAATCTTACTCTTCAATACGACAAAGATGTGAAGAAAAATTACTTCTTAGCCACTATGGAAATTACCGCTGGGAAGACTGGTTATTTGCGCTTCAAATATCGCCTGCCATTTCTTTTGGATCTTAATAAAAGCGCTGCCAATTATAAATTAATTGTAGATAAGCAGCCTGGAAGTCGCGGCAGTATCTTTACAAAAACCACTCATACCGATCCGGAAATAAGTAATATTTCAATCTATCCCAAAGAGGCCAAAATAATTTCGGGCACAGAAATTAGTTACCCTACAAATTTAGTATACGATAGATATTTTTCAGGCATTTGGAAGAAATAAATTCCAACTATTTTCGGCCAAACATTTTTCCCAATTCATCCATAGTTAGAGAAACCATTGTCGGTCTTCCATGTGGACAAGTGTAAGGTCTTTGAAGTTTTTCCATCTGCATAATTAGGGACTGCATCTCAATTAAACTCAGCTTTTGTCCAAATTTAATTGCGCTTCTACAGGACATATAGGTCAGCATTTCCTCTCTACGCCCGTGCATTTTTGAAGTATTTTTTTGATTGAGAATGTCGTCTAAAACACCTTTAATTACTTCTTCCATATTCTCTTTTGCCAAGAAAACAGGTACCGCATGAATCACAAAAGTATTTCCTCCAAAAGGTTCAATTTCGAAACCAAGTCCACTGAAAATATCCATATTTTCTTTAATCAAAGATACCTCTTCATTGCTCAATTCCATCTGTAAAGCCATCAATAAAGGTTGTACGGATTTTTCTTGATTTTCAAATTGTGAAATTAATTCCTCAAATCTCACGCGCTCATGCGCCGCATGCTGATCAATCAAAACCAGTCCGCTATCATTCTGAGCAACGATGTACGAATTGAAAATCTGCACAATTGGTTTCATATCAAAGCGCTTCTCAGTCACCGCCCCAGTTTGAATTCCTTCAGCTTGGCGAGTTTCAATAAAGTCCTTACTGAAATTCATTGCCGCCTTCATTTCGCCCATTCCAAAGTTGAAATTTTCTTGTTTCACAGGGCTACCACCAAATTTCATAAAACCTCCAAGCTCAGATTCTCCACCACTTACTTCATCTTTAGGAAAACTATCCGACATATATCTCTGAGATTCTGTAAATCCTTTTGGAATTAGAATGTTTTTCTCTAAAGCCGTTTTTACGCATCCATATACCACTTTTATTAGACTCTGCTGATCTTCAAAACGAATTTCCGTCTTCCTCGGATGTACATTCACATCAATCAAAGCCGGATCAATTTTAATATTCAAAATAAACACCGGTTTCTTGTTCTCCATCAGCATAGAGTGGAAAGCGGTCTTAATAGTATTTGCCAAAAGAAAATGCTGAATAGGTCTGCCATTCACAAAGAAATATTGATGCTGACTAGTACTACGACTGAGTAAAGGCTTCCCAATAAATCCATCAATCTGAAACGCACTTCCACCATAAAATACAGGGAGCATCGCTTCAGAAGTAGCTTTGCCAAAAATATCTGCTACTCTCGAAATCAAATCACTACTTCTCGCTAAATCGAAAATTACTTTATCATTATGTACTAATTTGAAAGATAACTCCGGATGAGCCAAAGCAATCATATCTAGAATGCTCGTAACATGCCCTAATTCCGTGCTGTCCTGCTTTAGGTACTTCTGACGCGCTGGTGTATTGAAAAACAAGTCATAGACCTCTATTTGAGTTCCAGAGGGCATGCCTACTTCCTGTTTAAGTTTGATTTCTCCTCCCACTGATTGAATCTCTGTTCCAGCTAAGTCATTAACAGTCTTACTACGAATTATCATCTTAGAAACAGATGAAATACTCGCCAAAGCTTCACCTCTAAAACCCATAGTTTTTATTTTCCAAAGATCAGCCTCGTCTCTTATTTTACTTGTGGCGTGCCTCTGCAAAGCCAATTCCAAATCTTCCGGAATCATTCCGCATCCATCATCAATAATTTTTATAAAACTCTTTCCGGCATCTTTCATTTCTACCACAATATTTTTCGCACCAGCATCGATACTATTTTCCACCAATTCTTTAACCACACTGGCAGGTCTTTCAACAACCTCTCCAGCGGCAATCTGATTGATCAGACTTTCCGGTAGAACTTTTATGATGGACATGATTCTTATTTAGAAAAATTGATCGTTACTGTGGCAGTTTTTGTCGTCCCGTCTTTAAATGTAGCTGTGAATTCAAAAGTATTTTTTCCAATCTTCAAATTTTTGAAAGCTAAAGCCGCTTTATAGGTAAATTTTGTCGAACCAGCTTTGAAACTTTGTAATACATAAGGATCATTATCAGCGCTTGATTTAGCCACTATTTTGGTCGCTCCGGCAGAAAGAGTTCCAGTGAAAGTCACTCCATCGCCTGAAAGATTAGCTTGGTCTTTTGGAGTATCTATTGTGATTGAAGCTATATCTTGCACTACTTCTTTTTCACCATTTTTATCTGCCAAATTGGCAATTTCTATAATGTTAGCAATATGCAAAGCAACGCCACTAATTTTTGTTGGCTCTGCATCTGTAGGAACAACATTTTTTTCTACAGGTTTCACGTCAGTTTTTACTTCAGTTTTAGCCACAGGTTTATGTTCCACCCCATCTTGATCATCTTTTAATTTGCTAACTTGTTCCTTTAAATCATCCACCTGCTTTTGAACTTCAGCCTGCTTTGCAGCATCATCTGCAGATTGATTCGGGTTGCCACAAGCTGTGAAAGCAAAAAGTGCGGAAACAGCCAAAATAATATTTAAAGTTTTTTTCATAAACAAATTGTTAAAGCCCACGAAAATCTAGCAGATTTGGGCTCGGAAATCAAACCACAGGAAGCTTTATCTCTTAATCTCTATGAACATTTTTCCAGCATTTACTTCCAATACACTTGAGCTAATATTTTTTGTGAAGTTTTTGAAAAAATTAGCACGCTGCTCGAAGTTTAGTAACTGAGGAAATCCGTCGATTATTTTCAGAGGGGAAAGATAAATTTTAAAAGACTCAGGCGTCACGACAGTACCAATACTCAAGCCATCATTCGAAGAATCAGTGCCAGTTATAAAATCACCAAGTGAATAGAAAATTAATGATTTTTTATAAATTCTCATCTCGGAAATTTCACTTAGACCTCTTCCAAGAAATAGATCTACACCGGCATCAGCAAATTTTTCCGAAATATTTTTCTCGGCAATATTTGGCTTATCTCCATTTTTAAATTGATATAACAAATAAACAATATCTGCAGTTTTCTTTTCATTTTTAATTTCTTCCAATTCTTTATCTAAACTTCCACCATTTTCGCTAAACTTGCAGAAACTAATTTTCAAAGAGTTCTGTTCTTCTTTCTGGCATTTTTCATCTGGTAAATCAAAAACCAAAAAGTCACTTCCAACTAAAAATCTATCTTCCTGACCTTTTAAATTATCTAGAAATTTTAAAATTCCAACATCTCTAAATAGAAATTGTTTTATGTCCCAAAACCAACCTTTGCTTAGTAGTAAGCCATTATTTGCTGGAATATTTCCAAAGTTCCCAATTGAAACACTTTTTACCTTATCTATTCCACCTTTATAAAAAGTAAAAAATTGATGACTTGTTGTCGATTCGCGATGAGAGACATAATCCTGCAAATTAGTGTGTGCCAATCTTTCCGCCTTTTGATAGCCTCTCTTTTCCATCAATTTCAAAACTGTATAAATCGAAGAAGGGGAATCAATTTCCAAATCATATACATTATCATAATCGAAATTCTTTATCGTCGCATATGCTGACCAATCATGAAAATCGGCCGCTTCTACAGGTATATAGTGAGAAAAATCCACACTCGTAATCACCAAAGAATCCGCAGGCAAATTCTTATTGAGCCACTCAGCTAACTCCTCAGCTTTTTCTTTTGGAATTTTCCATTTCAAAACAATCGGTACAATTTTTGCATCTGAAAAATACTTTTTAATGAAGGGCGCATGATTATAAATGCCATGTTCTTTAATAAAAGTTTCATCATTAAAACTAGCAATTCCATCCCTTACCAAGTCATCTCTCAAAGCTCCTAATTCCACAGGGCCATTAGTAGATTGATATTCACAATTTTGGCACGTCTGAATATCAGCATCACCATTCTGGTAATGATTTGGGCTGATTAATATCACTAATTTTGGCTGAGTCACTTTGCTGAGACCACTATAAAACTTCGCCAATTCATCAGCTGCTATCAGATGATGCGGGAGAATAACACCGAGAGGCGCACTTTCGAATTTATCCGGTTCCTTGACCTTGAAAATTTGATTCCACAATTTTACGTCGCCAGGATAAGTATATGTAATTTTTAATTTTCCATCTCGAGTACAACCAAAAACTACTACGCTAATAGCCAGAGTCAGGCTAATTAAACGTAGTAGTTTCATGATTTAAATCTATTTATCTGTAGAGTCTTCCACCCCATTCCACCACTGCAAAACCACTTCTTGTTACACGAGTTAATTTTTGTTCAACTACAGCAGTCTTTTTATCTAATCCTTTGTAATCAAAGAATACACGAATTACAGAGTCTGGCTTTGGGCTTACTGTCAAAGGAGCATATTTATCTAGATCAGACTGAGCAATGAAAGTGATGAAGTAATATGGTTTGTCGCTCAATTTTGGTAACCAATATTCTTCGAAATCAGCAGTCTCTTTAGCATTCATTCCGAGAATAGCCAATTTATCTTCAAATAATTTTTTTACATCAGCTTTTGCTACTACAAATCCTTCGCTTGGAGTACGGAAATTAGCCGCGAAACCCTCCCAGTAAAGATAAGGATAAGATTTTGAATCAGCTAAATTGAAAAGCTGACCAGTTGTATTTGCAATCACATTCCATCCACGACCAATAGCTGGTTCAGAAACGGAAATTCCATTTGTTGGAACTACGTTTACTGATACCTGAGTAGTTGTTTTTGGATATAGGTAAATTACTGGTTTACCCATTTCTGCTCCGCCTGGTGTGTAATAAACTTGTACGGAAGTTTTGCTAGTCGTTGCGTCCCAGAAGGTAGCAGTAAATTCAAAAGTTACTGAACCTGGCCATAAGTTATTCCATTTTTCAGCAGCTCTATAAGTAAAATTAGAATCACCTAGGTTGAAATCCTGTAATTGATAAACATCTTCATGATAGGGAACACACATATCATTTGGGCCACAGTTTTGAGAACCAACGCTAGCCTTCACAACAATTTTTTTAGTATTTGGTGAAACTACTCCAGTAAAAATAATAGGAGCTTCATTGAAATGATCCTCATTTTTTGGATCTTTCAAAGTGATATAGCTCGCACCAGTATAAGCTTCAACCTTTTTGACAACATCGTCGTCAGCTTTTTGCTGAGCAGCTTTAGCATCTGCCGCCTTTTTTGCATCGTCAGTTACTTTTGTATCTACCTTCGTTGTATCTGTTGTTGTGGTAGTAGTTGTAGTTGGTTGTTGAGTTTTTGTATCATCAAGCTGCTTCTTTAGATCATCCACTTGTTTTTGCAATTCTGCCTGTGTCTTCGCATCTTGTGATGGCACAACAGGATCTGCAGGTTTATTACATGCCACAAACAACAACAGTGCGCTGGCAATCACGCTGATGCTTAAGAATTTCTTCATAAAAAACTAGGGTTATATTAACTCCCAATCTAACAAATTCTCTTCTGTAAATCAATTAATCCTCCTTGCTTGATCGACTCTTCATGTCGTGTAGCTTCTGCATTGCTTGTATCGGAGTCATACTATTCAAGTCTAGCAGTTTTAATTCTTCCATCATCTTATTATCTACTGCATCAATATTTTTGTGTTCACGCTTAGCATCATCGAAAAGCTCAATTTGATCGGGACTGACACGGCCTTTTTTAATATGTCTATTTTCTAATTCAGACAAAACTCCTCGCGCTCTGGAAACTAAATCTACTGGCAATCCAGCCAATTTTGCTACTTCAATTCCATAACTTTTATCCACTCCACCTTCCACAATTTTGTATAAAAACACTACTCCTTCTTTTTCATTTTCTTTTACAAGAACGCTAAGATTTACTGCTTTCTCCAGCCTTTCTGCCAATTCTATCAATTCGTGATAATGAGTTGCAAACAAAGTCTTCGCACCAATTTTATCGTGAATAAATTCCATAATCGCCCAAGCAATACTCACTCCATCATAAGTCGAAGTACCACGACCAATTTCATCCAAAATAATTAAACTTTTTTCTGTCGCGTGATTCAAAATAAAAGCAGTTTCATTCATCTCCACCATGAAAGTACTCTCGCCACGTGTTAGATTATCGCTAGCACCTACTCGTGTAAAAATCCTATCTACAAGCGCAATTTTCGCACTCTCGGCAGGTACATAACTTCCAATTTGTGCTAATAAAACTATCAAAGCCACTTGTCGGAGATAAGTGGATTTACCGCCCATATTTGGTCCAGTAATTAATCCGAATTTTCTTTCGTTATTAAAAATACAATCGTTAGGAACAAAGTTTTTAGCAAAACTCAATTGCTCAATTACCGGGTGACGACCATTTTTTATTTCCATCACTCCATCAGTAATTTCTGGTTTGCAAAAGTTGTTTTTGACTCCAATGTAAGCCAAATTTGCGAGCACATCAAATTCCGCAATTACTCGCGCATTAGTTTGGATTTTTAAAAGTTCTTTCACCACTTCAATTCTCACTCCATAGAAAAGTTCATATTCCAATTCTTTAATTCTAGTCTCTGCGTTCAAAACTTTGTCTTCATATTCTTTCAATTCCGGCGTAATAAAACGCTCCGCATTTACCAAAGTTTGTTTGCGAATGTAATCTTGTGGCACTGCATCCAAATTTGTTTTACTGATCTCAATATAATATCCGAAAACACTATTAAATCTTATTTTTAAAGAATTAATTCCGGTTCTTTCTATTTCTCTTTGTTGTAAATCGGCAATAAAACCTTTGCCTTCCGTGCTGATTCCTAGAAGATCATCTAGCTCAGCATTATAACCTTTTTTAATCATTCCACCTTCGCGTACCGTGTGTGGTGGCTCATCAGAAATTGCTTTTTCAATCAGTTCTACAAGTCCACTCAATTCGTCCAATTCACCAAAATATTCAGAAAAATTTTCCTTAATTAAATTTTTCAAACTTGGCACCACCTTCAAAGATTCTTTCATAGCAATAAGATCTCGCGCATTTCCGCTACCAAGACTCAAACGGCTCAACAATCTTTCTATGTCATAAATTTTCCCAAGACTATCTCTGAGCTCTCTTATCAGACTAGAATTTTCAGCAATTTTTGACACATTCATTAATCTCTTTTCAACTTTTACTTTCTCTAGAAGTGGATGTAGCAACCAATTTCTCAGCATACGTCCTCCCATTGGGCTTACTGTTTGATCGAGAATACTTATCAAACTTCCTTCTTTTTTGCCCTGACTAGTATAAAAAAGTTCTAGATTGCGAATCAACGCTTGGTCCATCGCCATAAATTCCGAAACTTCGTAATAACTTATTTTTCCAATATGGGTTAGTTCAGTTTTTTGCGTCTCACGAAGGTATTCAAAAAGCATTCCCGCCGCGGCTATCGCCAATTTTTTTCCTTCTAGTCCAAATCCTTGCAAAGACTTCACCGCAAAATGATTTTTCAATTCGTTCTCAGGTTCTTTGAAATAATCGAAAGGGAATAAATAAATACCTCGTCCTTGTAAAAGGGGACTCATCACTCCCAAAAGTTCTCTTCCCAAAACACACTCCGCCGGTCCAATTCTCATCAACTCCTCCTCCAGTTTTTTATAACTTTCCATCTCGCTCACTCTGAATTCTCCGGTGGTAACATCCGCATAGGCTAGAGAAAAGCGGCTTTTATCAGTCACTATGGTCGCGACATAATTATTTGCCTTTTGTTCAATAATATTTTCATCAAAAGTAGTACCAGGAGTGACTACCCTCACCACTTCTCTTTGTACAATTCCCTTACCATCCGGCTGAGTCATTTGATCGCAGAGAGCCACTTTCTTACCAGCTCGTGTAAGCTTACACAAATAACCTTCCAAAGCGTGAAAAGGAATGCCACACATTGGCGCACTATTCTCACCATTCTTATTTCTAGAAGTCAGAGTAATTTGTAGAATCTTCGAAGCTTCCAGAGCATCCTCGAAAAACATTTCATAAAAATCTCCAAGTCTATACATCAGAATACAATCCTGATATTTTTCTTTTATCTCTCTATACTGCGCCATCATTGGCGTGAGCTTTGTCATGGATCCCAATTCTATAGAAATTCCATCTGCAAAACAACAAAGAGTAATATTTCCGCATGTGCTCCGTATTCCTTAGCGAGTTGCAACATTCATACAATTATTATTTAATATCATTTTATGACAAAATTTATTAGCAAAATTCTCACAGTAGCGACAATAGCTATGGTAATGCCCATGACCACTACTCAAGCAGGGGGAAGCATGCCAGCTACAACTCTTACTGGTTCTGTTTCTTCTGAAAATGCAATCAATCTTTCCTGGACTACTCCAGACAAGAATGATTATCAGTATGTTTACGATTTCTACGATGGTTACGCTGTACTTATGAATGGCAAAACCTTCGCTATGCTCAAGTTTGAAAATAATAACTACAATTATTACAACTTAAGCGGAATGAAAAAAGGTAGTTATAAATTTGAGGTAGATCTTTATTACTATGACGTTAATGGCATTCATTACGTAAATCCAAGTAACAAGGTTGAACTCAAAATTGCAGACAAAATAGTTGAAAAGAAAATCTCTCCAGTAAAAATGAAAGTTGATGAATCTGGAGATAAAGTAGTTTTGAATTGGAGTACTTTTACAGGAAAATTTGATGGTTACATTATCAAACTCGCAGAGATTGATAAGAACTATAAAGAATTTCCAAAGAACACAATTTATTATTACCTTTCAACGACTGACACCTCTTACTCTGGGTTAGATATCGCAGCTGGTCATCGTTACAATGTTCAAGTTTTACCTTATTTAAAGAATAATAAAGGCACTCTTGATTACGTAAAAGGTGCAGCTAGTAATAGAAAACTTATCAATCTTGCTGAAGATAAAATAGTATTATCAGCTCAAGCAATTGGTGGAAAGATTGAAGCCAATTTCACTTCAACTGGTAAACAAATTGATGGATATGCTATCTACGTAGTTTACGGTAAACAGGGCGAAGTATCTCTTGATAAAGCTAGTCCAGTTTTCTTAAGCAAAGATAAGACTACTTTCACTGCTTATCCTAGCGATACAGGTTCTTATACTTTGAAAGTTTACGCTTATAATGAATTACCAAACGGTACAAAAGTTTATCACCAACCAGGTTCAAACTGGGTGACTGTAGAAAACAATATTTTATAAGGAGAATTTAGCCTCACAATTAAAAAGCCTTTTTCCCACACGTGGAAAGGGCTTTTTTTAAACTAAATTTTCATGCCAACACCTCAAGCAGTACACGACAAATTTACTATCATTTGGGAACGTACTTATCAATGTTTTCTTACATTTATCGCACACGCGTTTGTACATTTTTCTTTCATTGCGCAGAGCATATCTCTGCTTAGATCTGCACTCAGGACAATAAACCGGCCAAGTAATATCCCATTTTTTATAGAAGTCTATTTCAGCCTGAACTAGCTCAAATTTATCATTACAAATAAAACAATTTCGCTCACGCTCTTTGCTCGAGGCTAAGGCTCCGTGTCGCGTGGAGTGCGCGACCAATTCCAATCTCTTTTTCTCATCTTTCTTGCCCTCTTCCAAATCTTTATTTATCAAATCATGCAGCGTATAAATGCCATTCTCTAAAAGAATTTTTTTAATTTCTACGGTTCTCTCGCGATATTCTGCTTCGCTAACTTTTTCATTCAAAATATAAAAACCATCATGACGATTTTTTACGTATGCACAGCCAAAAAGATTTTCACTCTCCATGCAATTTACACACCACTCAGAATCTTTCAATCTGCTCGCCCAATACACATGTTTACACTTAAACAAATAATCTGAATAAGCGATGTCGTAGCAGAGATCCATCACAGTTGGAATTGGTCCACAGTCCCAAGAATCCTTAGTGCCCTGATCCAAATTAGCCTGATAAATATATCCACTATCTTCAGTGTGCCTTGTATCAAAACACATATGACAATTTTTGCTGTGATAAATATAGTCCCCAGTGCACTCAGTAGTATCATGTTCATGAATATACATACGAGGATTTTTCTTTTTGAATTCCTCGAGTTTTTGCCATATATAAGCGATTCCTGCTGCATTGGAATAATCAAACATCTTCATCTTTTTCTCGTATTCCTCTTTAGAAAATTGCTCATTGAAAATGCAATATTGTTTATCTCTCATCGTGCAGCAACCAAAGCAATCATTGCAGCGACGAAGATCATAAGAAAAGTTTATATTCCTACAATTTGTGCAATCCTGACAAAAATTTGAATCATAACAAGTATCGCAATCCACACATTCATAGCAAAGCTCGCAATTTTCACATAAGGAACAGTCTGTAGCATCAGTCAAAACACGGCTATCTTCAGAATAATAGGCATTACGACAATTTCCTGAATTGAACAGCATGTAGCAATCCTTGGAATTAGTAGAAATATCTCCATAATCACAATTTTCACTCGCACGTGTCCAAGATCCACACTGAGGTGAGATCAAAAAAAGATGTCTAAATTTTTCAATGAAATTAGCATTATCCTTCATTTAAAAGTGGGTAAATATCTATTGCTGGCTCTTCATATGGATGCACTTTTTTAACAGCAGTCAATACTTCGTCCAGTTTTTCACTAAGACAAATTGTTTCAATTCTTTCTTCTTCAACCTCTTCGAGTTTTCCCGCCTCACCGATAAAAGGCTTACTATCTTCTAGTCCTCGAAATCTTCCAATCCCTTTCACGCTAAAACTGCAGCAATCATAATTACCAATGTGTCCTGCACCAGATTCAGCAAGAGCCTCGCGCACTTTATCCGCATGAGTGACTGGTACGAAAACAGCAATTTTTACGAACTTGAAATCCATGGCCAGATTTTACTCCTGAACATTATTCCTGGCCAATATTTTCTGGAGCCGGAGACGAGATTCGAACTCGTGGCTTGCTGTTTACGAAACAGCTACTCTACCCCTGAGTTACACCGGCCAGTTATTATCGTCGCCAACATAGCACGAAAATTTTGTTTTTTAAATTCCGTACTTAACACTCTCCTCACCATACATTTTTTTCATCGCATCGATATCAAAGAGAAGTTTCTGATCGTCATCATCACGCTCAAAAAGACTTAAATTATAATTCTGAGAAAGGTTATTTACGCCCATGCCTATGAGCCTTAATGACTTTTGATTATCCAGATTTTCTAAAAATAATTTTTTCACCGCTGGGAATAATTTCATATCCAATGAAGTAGGGAAGTCCATGTTTTTTTGAAAACCAAAATCTTGAAAAACCATTTTTCCATCTTCATGATCAAGGTATCTAATTTTCACAAACACCGTCCTTGCCCTCAGCCCATGAGAGCGCAATTTTTCAAATACAATTCCAGACAACTCTCGTAGATAGTTGAGTGCAATTTCTTTATTAACATTCTTTTCATAAAAAGTATTTTCCTTCGAAATAGATTTCGGTAAATCATGGGAAGAAATTACTTTGGAATTATCAATCCCAAGACAGTGTTTCCATAGGGGAATTGCTTGTACGCCAAATTTTTTCATCACTTCGCTGACGTTCATCTTCGCCAAATCATCAATTGTTTTTAGGCCTTGAGCTTCCAAGTATGCAAAGGTCTTCGGTCCAATTCCTGGCATCGCTCTCAGAGGCAAATTTGCCATGAATTTTGATTCACTGCCATAGGGAATGACTGTTAGCTTGTGAGGTTTATTAGTGCTCGAAGCAACCTTTGACACGATCTTGCTGCTAGCCATTCCACAGGAAAAAGAGAGGCCAGTTTGTTTGTGAATATCTTCAAGGATTCTTCTCGCTAATTCAGGATATTCAAGCTTATGCATCTTCTCGCAGCCGCTAATATCCAAATAAGCTTCATCGATAGAAGCCATTTCTACTTCGGGCGTATAATTTAAAAGAATTTTATAAAACTGCCTGGAGAATTTTCTATAAGCTTCAAAGTTTCCAGGAACTATTGTCGCATGAGGGCACTTTTTAGTTGCTTGATACATTGCCATTCCTGCATGAATGCCGAATTTGCGCGCTTCATAGCTCGCAGCCGATACAATTCCTCTTGTGCCGCTAGGACCTCCCACAAGCAAAGCCTTGCCCTTCAGGTTGGGATTCAATACCTGTTCCACAGATGCAAAAAAAGCGTCTGCATCTATGTGTAGGATGTGACGCTTTCTCTGATTGAGTGGTAGTGTAAACATGTTTTAGAACATTGCAGTTTGACCTCCTAACTTATACACTCCTTCTCTCAGTGAGCGTCTCCACGCCACCGCTTTCTGCCAGAAACCTCTCCTTCTAGCATTAATGGACTTCTGCCAACCGTTTGCTGGATTAAATCTTTTTGTATTAAATCTGATTATTTTATTTTTCTTTTTGTGGGTGTCGATTGTAAATGTGATGAACATATTTTTGAGGATTAAATTATTAGGGGTTGGCGAATCAGGACATGCTTAAAAATGTCAGGCAGAAACTGTTTTTGAGATATTTATTTTAGTATTGTCTGATCAGTGCGGTGATTACTCCTTGAACCGATAGTTCATTTTCAGGATAGATATCTTTATAAGCTTTATTCTCAGCTTTTAAGTATACCTTTCCATCTTTTTTCATGAAGCGTTTCAAAGTGTTGTGATTGTCGACCAACGCCACCACTATGTCCTCATGACGAGGAGTCTTCTTAGCGTTAACCACAACAAGGTCTCCTTCGAAAATTCCGGCATCAATCATGCTGTTACCGGTAACTCTAAGGATAAAATAGTCATTTGCATTTTTAGCTAATTCTTGGCCCACGCCCATCCAGCTTTCGATATATTCTTCAGTCAAAACTGGTCCACCAGCGGGAATGAATCCCAAAACCGGCAATCTCACACCAGTGTCTTCTAATTTTTCTTTCACTCTTCCCAATAATCCAATTCCTCTAGGTGTATCATCTTTGCTGATCGCTCCTTTTTCTTCTAATGCCTTCAAATGTTTCAAAATGCTATTATCAGAACTCACTCCAAAGTGTTCACGCATTTCGCGTAGAGTAGGAGATTTACCATAAGCCATTTGATATTCACCAATGAATTTCAATACGGCTTCTTGTTTTTCTGTTAATGCCTCTGACATAAGGATTATTTTTAATAGGTAAGCGTACGCTCACCATATTAGGTGAGTACGCACTCACCGTCAAGAGTATTTTTAAAAGAACTGTGCTCTAATCAGTTAATTTATACAAAATCTATTTTGAAATCCCTAAGTCTCCACCTCAAATATATTCAACATTCCGAATTTATACACCGCTGCAATTGGTCTCAAAATCGCTAAATTGCGATGTCCATTATAATACCTCACCATCTCATTATATTTTTTCACCTCTTCTTCTAAATCGTTTCCAATCTCAGTGATTTCCGTCTTTAATTCCAGGAAATTTGTATCTTTTGCTAACTCCGAATTAGTCTTACCCAAATCAAAAACCTCATTAATTGAAGTACTTAAATCATGTTCATACTCGATTTTTTTTATGCCAGGCGCATATTCTTTTGCCGCTAAAATTCTTGCTGCAATCATCTTTTCAATTAGCTCTTCCTTATCTTTTAAATATACTCTCACCGTCTCAATTAAATTTGGCAAAATACTCTGTCTCTTACGCAATTGTTCATCAATCAATTCCCATTGTTCAGTAACTTGTTTTTTCAGCGCTTTCAAATGACGGACAGCCACTACGGACCATAGCGCACACAAAAACACCACCGCTCCCACCACTATCGAAATATTTACTTCAGTACTAAAACTAAACATAATTTAAATTTATTCTAGAGAGAATGTAGCATATCTTTGACAATCTGTGCATATTTTTTCCATGAATACTTTTTTGCCAACGCCGCAGATTTTTTTTGCCACTCACTTCTTTTCTTTTCATTCATCATTTCTTCCAGAGACCCTATGACCTCATTATTTTTTGTAAACAAAGCTGAATTTTCCGCAACCTCTCTATGCACAGGAATATCTGAAAGTATCATCGCCGTACCGGAATTTGCCGCTTCCAAAATTGTTAAATTGAAACCTTCATGTTTGGAAAGATTCACGAATGCTAGTGAATTTCGGTACAAACAAGCCAACTCTTCTTCGCTGAGAAATCCGGTTTTAACGACATTTCCCAAATTTTCCAATTTATCAAAACTCTTATAAAGTTTATTTTTGAATAACTTCCCACCGGCCAAAACTAGAGGCACACCCCTATGTTCTTCCTCGAATTTTAGAAATTCCTGAACTAAATGATTTACGTTTTTGCGTTCATCATAGCCACCTACATACAGGAAATATTTTCCACTCTTTAAACTATATCTGCCCAAAACTTCATCAGTAAAAGTCTTGTGTGGTTCCTCTTTATAAACAGGGGATACATCGTTGTAAACCACTTCAATTTTTTTCTCCGACACTTCGCATACCTTCTCAATATCTTCTTTTGAACTTCCGGAAACCGTCAGCACAAGATCGGCTTTTCTCACCGCTTTTCTTGTCTGTGAATGATACATCTTCGACAAAATTCCTTTGCGATAATTTTTATTCATCCACGGAATACAATCATGCACAGTCACCACGGTCTTTGGTCCTTTTTTATACCAATCGTTCGTCCATGGATTAGATGGATAAGTGAAGAATGCCACGTCCACTTTTGCCTTCATAAAAAACTCCGGCACTTGAATCTGTTCCCACCAAGTTTTTCGGAGTCCCGCACTAGGAAATCTCTTTTCTTTGAGAACTTTAATCTCCACATTTTTTGGAAACTCAGACTCTAGTTGATGAGGTATTTCATGCGGAACTACAAGCACATATTGAGTCTCTGCATCTTTCCTCGCCAACTCCGCCACGAGATTCCTGGTATATTGTCCAATGCCCGTAAAAGGCTTTGTAAGCAGTCTGGCATTTACTCCGATTTTCATTTTCCAGCTTTAAGAATTAACTTCGCGATATCATAAACTCCATTTCTAAATTTCTCGCTCACATTCAGCTTCCCTCTATTCACCATCTCCACAGCCTTTATAAAATCTTCCACCTGCACATCTCCCACCATCACACCCCAGCCTAGTTTTCTTGAGAAAATTTGAGCATTTTCAATCTGATCACCACGGCTTGCAGCAGTACCAAGAGGAATCACCAGCGCCTTCTTTTTTAGCGCTGCGATTTCCGCCAAACTATTTGCTCCACCACGTGAAATAGCCAATTCGCTTATCGCATACACATCCTTCATTTGTTCATTCAAGAATTCATACTGAACATAACCTTTTTTATGCAAACTCATATCTAAATTTCCTCGTCCACATATATGCACGATTTGAAATCTTTTCAAAAGTTCATTCATTCCACCACGCACCAATTCGTTTATTTGCTGCGCTCCTTGGCTTCCTCCCATTACTAAAATCACCGGTCTATGTTTGTCCAATCCCGTGAATTTATAGCCATTTTCCACGTTACCATCCAGGATGCTTTTTCTCACTGGATTTCCTGTGAAAATAATTTTTCGCGTCCACTTAACTAAATATTTTTTTGTTTCTTCAAAACTCACACAAACTTTATCTGCATATCTCGCACAAATTCTATTCGCCAAGCCAGGTCTTACATCAGATTCATGAATAATTACATTCACTCCCATCCAGCTCGCCGCAATCACTACCGGTACACTCACAAATCCACCCTTACTAAAAACCACATCCGGTCTCCATTTTTTCAGAATTCTCCAAGCCTGAAAAATGCCCACAGGCACTTTGAAAATATCTATTAAATTATCTATAGAAAAATATCTGCGCAACTTTCCACAAGCCACAGACTTATAAGGTATGCGAGCTTTTTCAACCATACTTTTCTCTACACCATTGGCTGAACCAATATAAAGAATTTCAGTTTTTTTCTGCTTTTTAAGCTCTTCGATAACGGCGAAGTTCGGGATGACGTGGCCTCCTGTCCCCCCACCTGTTAAGACTACTCGCATAGTAAGTTGTATTTTCGGAAATATTTAAAAGAATTGCGATAGCTATTAAATCCGCTACTAGTGAAGATCCTCCATAACTCACAAAAGGTAAAGTAATTCCCGTCACAGGAAACAGCGCAGTATTCACTGCTATGTTCACAAAAGCTTGTACTGTAATCCAGGTAGTAATTCCTACTGCCACAAACATTTCAAAACTGCCATTTGCTTTATTGGCAATTTGATAACCACGTAGGGCAATTACCAGATAAGCCAAAACAACAAAAATAATTCTTATAAATCCTAATTCTTCCGAAGAAGCTGCAAAAATAAAATCATCGGAAGCCTGAGGTAACCAATATGATTTTTGTACACCTTGAGTTAATCCCTTTCCTAGTAATCCACCGCTTCCCACAGCAATATTCGCTTGTTGTGATTGCCAACAATAATCTTCGATACAATCCTTATCTACGCTCATAAATCCTTGAAACCTTTGCCTTACATGAGGAACAAAGGTCACTACAATTATTGCGGCAAATAGAGCTCCTAGAAATCCTAATCCCAGATGCTTTAATTTTGCACCAGCAATGAAATAAATACTCACTGCAATGACACTCATTACCGCAATAGAACCATAATCATTTTCCAATACTACTGGTAGCAAAATCATTCCACAGATAAAACAAAATGGTAGAAATCCATCATGAAAACTTTCAACTGATTCGCGCCGTTTACTGAACCAATAAGCCAAATACAAGATAAGAGCTAACCTCGCAAATTCCGAAGGTTGGAGGGAAGTATTGAAAACCAGAATCCAGTTTGTTGCGATAGTTCCAAAACTTTTTCCCAAGACAATTACCATTACGAGAAGAATAACAATAAGACCAAAAAATAATGGAGCAATTTTTTTCCAAAACTTCATTGGAAGTTTCCATGCTAAAACAAACATAACAATTCCTAGAGCCAATCTCATCAAATGTTTTTTGAAAAGTAGATAACAATCTACATTTGCGTCACTACAATTTGGATATTGTACGCCTGGAGCAGAGAGTTCTATAGACTTCGGTACACCAATACTTGTAATCATGATCAAGCCAAAAATCAGCAAGAACAGTATTGTCAGAGCCAGAATCGTATCGAATTTAAAGGATTGTTTCATAAATCTTTTTTGTAGAGTGATATTCTACCTATCACATTGTTTTTTCAAGCTTTTTGTGTTCTATTATAAACGATGAAAAATAAATTTTTGAAGTTAGGAATTTGGTGTTTAATTTTGATCGCTTTGGATCAATTGACCAAGTACCTTGTTCACCATTACATGCAAGTGACTAAGGAATTACTCGGAAACTTTTTACGTATTGAATATAGCCAAAACACTGGAGTCGCCTTTGGACTTCCTGTCCCTTATCCATTCTTAATCGTAGGAAATGTATTATTGATGGGATTGATCGTTTGGATCATCAATAAGGAGTTTGATATGGATCAACCTATAGGAAAATTATCTTTAGTTTTGATAATTAGTGGAGCTCTTGGAAACGTCATAGATAGGCTGATTCGTGGCTTTGTGATCGACTTTATTGGGGTTTTGCGCTGGCCTAATTTTAACCTCGCAGACACTTACATTAGCATTGGGATATTGTTAATGATCGTGTTTTATGGTAGAATAAAACGAACAAATAAATAAAATTCAATGGCAGACGATCAAACAAAAGTACAAGAATTAGGCCCTGGAAGAATTTCCTTTGGTACGTTTCTTTTGAAAATACTTGCTGGCGCAGCTGGTGGTATTGGAGGAAGTCTAATCTTAGTAATCATTTTCGTTCTTGCTTCATCAATAATGACACCTCTTACAGGTGGATCACAGGATGGAACACCTATTCAAGTAAGTCCAATTTTTACTTTCATTTTAATGATGATGATTTTCCTCTCAACAACAGTAGGAAATATCATCAGTACTTGGCTTATGGCCCTTACAGAAAGAGGTAAATATACTAGAACTTCTTCTGCTATTTCTCAGGTATTTATCATTAGTATGATCATTTTCATCTTAATGGTACCAGTTTATTTCATTACTGCTGCCACAAACGTAACTATTACTGCTTACGCTGTTGCCCTTCATATTATTATCGCTGCTCAGGTTAGCGCTTTGATTCTAGAAATCGTTTCAAATTATCGCTATGCCTTGGTGGGAGTTTACGGTATTACTTTCTCGATTTTAGTTAGTGCTGGAATTATGTTCGGTCTAGCAGGAATTGTTAGTAGCCCACAGATTCTACTTTTTGTAGCTCTTCCAATCGTTTGGGGATCTATCGCCTTCGTTCAGAGCATCTTTACAATGCTTTATGGCTGGATTGCTCGTACATACGACAAAGACTTCCTTTCTACTCAAACTGTTTACGGTAACGATTACGGTAAAGAAGTAGAGGCTGAAGAAGAACCAGAAGCTCCAAAAGCAAAAGATGAAGAAGGTGCAAACTTCCTAAGACATAATTAGTAAGTCTTTAAACCTTCCTCAAGAGCCTCCCTCATTACTTCTACTGGGGCCTTTTTCCCTGTCCATAGCTCGAATTGATCTATTGCTTGGTATAGAAGCATCTTGTCTCCAGTGATGCATTCCTTGCCCATTCTTTTAGCCACTTTAATCAACGGAGTTTCCAAAGGTTTGTAGCAAATATCCATTACCAAAGTGAATTCTCTTACGAATTCTGGCTTACAGAAATATGGCAAACTTTCAGTTCTAATGTTTGGTTCTTTTGTCCAAATAGATGATGCATTGATAAGAATATCACCAGTTACTAGATTATTTAGTCCGCTGCTATGAATTTCACTTTTTCTAAAAATTTCAGCAAATTCTATCGCAATTGCGTCAGCTTTTGCCCTTGTTCTATTCGCAACTATTACGTCCATTCCAAGCTTCAGTAATCCGTAGCACACAGCTCTGGCCGCACCGCCACTTCCTATTACTACAGCCGTAGATTTTTTCTCAATATCTATTACTTTTTGATCTAGAAATAAAGCCTTCGTAGCTGCTACATAATCGGTATTGTATCCGTACAAAAATCCTTCTCTATTAACTATAGTATTTACCGCACCAATTTTAATTGCATCCTTATCTACCTTATCCAAATACTGCATGACACTCTCCTTGTAAGGAAGGGAAACAGACAATCCTTCTATTCGCTGATTTCTTGCCGATCTCATAAACTTAGGCAACTCGCTTCCTGTTACCTCAAAAATCTCATATTCAGCTTGCATATGAAATTTTTTGAATGCTGCATTATGCATTGTTGGTGACAAAGAATGTTGCGCTGGATTGGCTAAAAGTCCGTATTTTTTCATGAATTATTTTTTCAATTTTTCTCCAATAGCTTCTACAGCTCTTAGTACTTCTATTGGCACCATCCATACTGTTGTATTTGACTGATCAGATGAAATATCATTTATTGAAGCCAAAGTTCTCAAATGTAATGCTCCAGGTGATGCAGAAAGAGTTGCTGCAGCCTTCGCTAGATTTTCAGAAGCGGCTACTTCACCTTCAGAATTGATAATTACTGCACGTTTTTCTCTTTCAGCTTCGGCTACTTTAGCCATCGTTCTCTTCAAATCTGGTGAAATTACTATATCTTTTAATTCCACAGAAGCTACGTCTATTCCCCAAGGTTGGCTGGCCTTGTCTACCACTTCTTCGATACCTACTGCGATCTTTTCACGGTTCTTTAGTAATTCATCTAGGTATACTTCTCCTACTGCATTACGCATTGTAGTTTGAGCTAGCTGGCTTACGGCATAGTAGAAATTTTCCACTCCCAAGATTGCCTTAGAAGCATCTTCAACTTTGTAATAAATAACGGCATTAATTGTGACAGAAATGTTATCAGCAGTTATGGCTTCCTGATCTGGAACATCTACAGCTTTTACGCGAATATCCACAGTCACCATTTTTTGAAAGATTGGCAGCACGATTCTCCATCCAGGTTCAGCCATACCTGTAAATTTACCTAATGTAAATTTAACTCCACGTTCATATTGTTTTATCTCCTTAATGCTAATAATAATCAGCACAAACAGAATTATTCCCCCAGGAACCAACAAAGAGATTAAGTCTTCCATAAAGTTTGAAGTTAAAAATACTGAAGAGACACTAGCAAGTTAGGGCAAAAAATCCATACTTAATACTTGAGAAAAAGTCGAAAAAATGTTAATATATACAGATAACAAAAACCCAAACCCATGTTTACAGCTTACGCAGCAACCACAAACGCAGCCGACAAGGTAGCTAATCAGACCTCTGGTCAATTGGCCGACCTAGTAACTGTCATAGTAGAGAAGATCCCTCTTTGGATAGCAGCTTTTGTAGTTATTATTCTCTCATTTTTAGCAGCAAGAATAGTGCGCAGTATTGTAGAAAATAAGATGGCTGAGAAAGGAATAGAGGATGAACATAAAGAAATTCAGATTCTTGGAGGACGTATGAGTTATGTGATTATTCTTACCATTGGTTTTACGACAGGTTTGAAAATTGCAGGTATTGATTTGACCTCAATTATTGCAGCTGTAGCCTTTGGTATCGGTTTTGCTCTCAAAGATATTATTACAAATTTCCTCGCAGGTATTATGATTTTGATGAGTAAGAACTTTACTATTGGAGACTTTATAGTTGTGGAGGGAACAATGGGTAGAATTATAGAAATTCAATCTCGTGTAACTGTTCTACAAGCAGTGGATGGAACAAAGGTTGTGGTTCCAAATGCTCAATTATTTAATAAGCAAGTTACTAGTTACACTAGCAATCCATTTAGAAGAATCGAAGTGGAGACTAGCGTAGATTATCGTGCAGATTTAAAGAATGCCCTAAAGGTTTGTTTAATTGCTGCTAAGAAAACTAAAGGTGTACTAATGGAGCCAAAGCCAGCGGTTTTAGTTACCGAGTTTGGTGATAGCGAAATTGTAATTGCTGTAAGAGTATGGGTAGAATCTCGTGCTGGATTTAAAAAAATTATGAGTAGATTGTTAATGAATCTTAAAGAATCTTTTGATGAATACAATGTGGATTTCCCATGGGGAATTCGCCAAGTTATTTACGATAAAGATTTAGAGCATGGAGATAAAATGGACAAAAAAGTTGAAGGAAAAGAATTAGAAGCTGAATTTAGTAGTGTTAAAGTTTCCGATAATGAGGGGACTATGATCAGCACAGATCCACAGGCAGTTTCAATTGATTTAGATGATGGTCAGGTTCTTAAGCCAATTGCTGAACAGCAATACGATCAGACACAGTGACCCTAGACAAATTTCAGCATTTCTGTAAACTGGTGTAAATTACCAATTTGCAAAATGTCTAATCTATCCATTTTCGACATAGCGGGACCAATTATGGTCGGACCTTCTAGCTCTCATACGGCTGGTGCCTGTAAGATTGGGCAGTTTGCTCGTGCTCTTTTCCATGACACGCCAAAGAAGGTTACTTTTTACCTCCATGGTTCTTTTGGCGAAGTGTACAAGGGTCACGCCACTGATTTGGCTCTACTAGCCGGCGTAATGAAATTAAAAACTAGCGATCCCAATATTAAAAATGCTTTTGAAATAGCTGATCAGAGACATATCCAATATAAATTTATTCCCAAAGATTTAGGAGAAAAATATCATCCAAATACAGTCGAGGTAATATTGGAAGATGGCAAAAACAAGATGTCTGTAATTGGGTCTTCTATTGGTGGGGGAATGATAGAGATTGTGAAAATAGATGAATTTGATGTGTACCTCCAAGGTTCTGCGGGTAAGCATCTTTCTCTTGTGGTCTGTCATCAGAAAAATCCAAAAATAATGGCTGAATTAATAAAGAAAATTAATAAGCTAGGAATCAGAATTGCTGAAACGGTTGAGAGTTCTTTTAAGGACGAAAGATTAACTGTATTAAGCCTTGAGGGAAGACGTATCACTTTGCCTGAAGTAATTGACCTCGAAATGAATACTGAAGGAGTAGATTTTATTCGTTCACTATCTAAGTTACAAACACAATGAATCAATTTGAATTTCACACCACTGAGGAAATGCTCGCACTTTGCCATAAGCACAAACTTTCAATTGGAGAAGTGGCTAAACGCTATGAGTCTGAAAGATCAGGAAAGAGCGTTTCTGCCGTAAGAAATAAAATGAAACAGACTAGAGATGTAATGTATGAAGCAGTTAGAAAAGGAATACACTCTACTCAGAAATCAAAAATGGGAATGGTTGGTGGTGATGCTCACAAAATGCATTTAGCTCTCAAAAAAATGCCAGAGATGATGGGCAATAAAGTAACTGTTCGCGCCATGTCTTACGCTATGGCAGTAGGTGAACAGAATGCCAGTATGGGCAGAATTGTAGCTTTCCCTACAGCTGGAGGAGCCGGAGTAATTCCAGGAGTTTTATTTAGCTCTGCAGAACACTTCAAAGCTGGAAAAAGAAAATTATTAAATGGAATGTTTTGTTCCTCTGCAGTTGGTTTGATTATTGCTGAAGGTGCTACTCTTTCTGCTGCTAAGGGAGGTTGTCAGGCTGAAGTAGGAGCTGGTGTGGCCATGGCTGCTGCCGGTCTTACTGAAATGCGCGGTGGCACTCCTGATCAGTGTTTCCACGCCTCTGCGATGGCGCTGAAGAGTTATTTGGGACTTGCTTGTGATCCACTTGGAGGACTCGTGGAAGTGCCTTGTATTAAAAGAAATTCATTAGGTTGTATGGTAGCGATTGGAGCTTCCGATATGGCTATAGCTGGAGTGAAAAGTTTTATTCCTTTTGATGAAGTAGTTTTGGCCATGAGGAATATTGCTAAAATTATGTCTCCAAAAATCCGTGAAACTGCTCTCGGCGGTCTCGCTGTCACCAAGACCGGAAACATGATCAAACAGAAATTGGGTATGAAGATTACTCCAATGGATTTATAATAGGGCCATGTTTAAAATTGCAGTTCTTGCTTCCACAAACGGTACCGACCTTCAAGCCATCATTGATGAAATGAAAGCCGGCAAAATGCCAGGAATTGAATTGGCAATCGTCGCAAGCAATAAACAAAATTGCTATGCTCTTGAACGTGCAAAAGAACAAGGATACAAAACTGCATTCATCGATCCAAAAGGAAAAACTCGTGAAGAATTCGATAAAGAAATGGCCACCGTTCTCGAGAAAGAAAAAATTGATCTCGTAGTTCTAGTAGGCTATATGAGAATTCTCAGTACGGAATTTGTGCGCAAATTTAAAAATAAAATTATCAATGTTCATCCAGCTTTAATTCCAAAATATTGCGGTCCTAGCTTCTTTGGCGCAAATGTTCACGAGGCCGTTCTAGCCGCTAAAGAAAAGGAAACTGGCATGACAATTCACTATGTGGATGAAGGAGTAGATACAGGCAAAATAATCCTTCAAAAAACTTGTTCTGTAACTCCTGATGATACAGTTGATTCACTTAAAGCAAAGGTCCAAGCTTTAGAGAAAAAATGGTATACTGAGGTGATCAGAAATTTTGCTAAAGGATAGTGCTATTGACTAATTTGACACGTCGTGTAATCTATTGGCTAATAGTTAATTTGTGTATTCTATGAATAGGCTAGTTCTCTCGGAAGAATCAATACATGGAAAGGAATTACTTGGTGTTCAAAAGAAACCATTGGCTTTGAGGATTATTGAATCTGCTGAAATAAGATTAGGGGTAAGTACTACCAATGAGCACATTTCTACAGTCATTAAAGATAGCGAAGAAGCTATAGATAATGTTTATGACCATTCCGATAGAGATAGGCACATAGTTATGGGAATAATTTTAAACTTAGCGGGGTCAGCTCGTAAGGCTCTTTTGGATCCTGAAGTGAATTAATATGCCGAAAATAGAATTAACTCCAGAAAACATCAAAGATTTGGGATCTATCGATCGCTATCCTGAAATAGCCGCTGCTGTTTACGGTATAGTTTTGCAAACTCAATTAGCAATTGCGAAGATCAGGACCGGAGAGGAGTTAAGTTTCGTTCTCGCCAGTAAAGAAGAGGCCCTTAAATCAATATTGAGGCAAGGAGATTTGCCAGAAGGTGATCCTGCGATTTATAAAACTAGTCAGGATATAATAAACCTTTGTCTTAGGGCCATGCCTGAAGTGACACCATTACCTAGAAATAACCATTTTCTAACTATTTCGCTCCCCGCCACTTCCAGTGATATTTCAGAGCACTAGCCAAATGCCACCAGGAAATTTTATTGAAGATTAGTTTGAAGAATGACCCTTCGCTAAGTCTCTTGTGATAATGAGTAGCCACGGCTTCAGGATAATAAACTACTTTATATCCTGCTTTGTGAGTTTTTCTGCATAAATCAAAATCTTCCATAAACATAAAATATCTCTCATCAAAACCATGTATTTTATCAAAAAGCTCCTTTGGCATAACCATAAAGGCTCCAGTAATTAAATCTACTGACTGAGTGCTGTCATGTTTGAAATCTTCCATCACATATTTCTGATATCTAGCTTTGAATGGCCAAATATATTTCAAGAAACTGCGCTTAATAAATAGATCAAATAGTCCGGCATTTCTACGACAAGATTGCTGCACTGTACCATTGTGGTACATCAATTTTGGTCCTACCATTCCCACATCATGATGCTTCTCTAGATAGTCTACTAACTTCTGCAAAGTATCGTGCTCCACAGTAATATCAGTATTTAAAATTAAAATGTATTTTCCTTTAGCATATTTAGCTGCGAAATTATGGCCAGACCCATAACCAAGATTTGCTCCTGGCTGTACAAGTTTGATTAAACCTTTCTCGTCCGCCTGCTTTAGATAAGCCAAACTTTCGTCATGTGAATCATTGTCGCAAACTATAATCTCGTATTCGAAATCTACTTTGCTTTTCTTTAAAGCCTCTACGCAAAGTTTAGGAAAATATTTCTGATTATAATTAACGATTGTTATCGAAAGTTTCATGTTTTTTATAATTTATTTTTGAATTTTTTCCTGTCCAAACTCGCTATATTCTCTCTGTTCTCTGATATTTTTAATTTCCATTCTCCTCTTACAAAGCTATTGTCAGCCACATCTTCCGGAACCACAATTCCTGCACCAATAAAACTTCCACCTCCTACCTTAATTCCTGGCATCAAACTAGTATTCACCCCTACCCTTACATTATTTCCAATAATCGCCCCAAATTTATTAGTGCGTGCGTCCATTTTTTTACCATCAAAAGAAACCTGTATGTTTTTTTCATCTAATCTTAAATTTCCTGTCACTGATCCAGCGCCAAAGGATACATTATTTCCAATCACACTATCTCCAATATAATTTGAATGAGTCCATACTTCATCTCCTAGAACACTCCTCGCCACCTCAGTGATATACCCGATAACACAATTTTTACCCACATTACTGTCTCTTACGAGAGCGTTTGTGGCAATAACAGTGTTGTCTCCAATATAACAAGGTCCGTTGATCACAGCCCCATCAAACACCTTCACATTTTCCCCGATAATAACTTCGCCATTAATAGTGGCTCTTTTTGCAATTTTTGCAGATTTGGCAATTTCCTTTTTTGCCTGGCTAAAGAGATAGGTGAAAACACTATGAACATGCCAAGGATATTTCAAAGGTTGCCAGAAGCCATCGTATTCCACGGCCATCATCTTCACGCCATCTCTCATCATTTTAGCTAAAGCTTGCTCGTATAAGTCATCTTTCTTGCTATCAGCTTTTTCAAGATATTTAATCAAAGAATTTGCATCCTTGTGTATATGAACTACAAGATTTACCAAATCACTTGGCTCAGTACCAGGCTCTGGTTTTTCTACAATATTTTTAATGAAACCCTTCTTGTCTGTTTCTAGATATCCACCAGGGAAATATTCAAAAACTTTTTTGCCTATAATAAAACTCTCAGCACCACCTTTTTCCGCAGCCTTAAGAATCAATTTAAATGCTTTTACGTCCACCACATCATTACTACTTAGAACCATTACTTCTTCACCTTTAATCAAATCCTTAGCCGCAAGCACCGCTCCACACATTCCCAATTCCAAATTCTTTTGTTCAACAATTTCAATTTTAATTTTTAGACTCTTCGCCATCGCGCCTATTTTCTCTAAATTATGTTTTCCACCAACTAAAATTACCTCGCTAATTCCAGCCTTTTTTAGAATTTCCAATTGATGAACAAGCAAAGGCTTTCCCAGAAAACTTAGGAAATTTTTATCCTCAATTGGTTTCATTCTTTTACTGCGTCCAGCAGCCAACATTACGACTTTCATAAGACCAGATTATTTACTCATATAATCTATATGGAAACGCTACAAAAGTGAAGCTAATAACAAAATTAGGTTGATTGAATTTACTGAGATATGAAACACGGTGCCATAGAATAAACTGAAACTTAAAATAAGATAATAAACTATATCGCAATAAATTATCATCGTTTTTGGTTTGTTTCTGAGATATAGGGAATGAACCAAAATAAAGAGGATTATTTGAATTAAATAAACCACTTCCATTCCACTTTTAATCCAAATTGTCACCAGTATTGCAGAAGTAATCAGTCTGTCTGAGCCGTAATCTAGCCAAAACCCAAGCTTTGAATCTTTCTTCTGATATCTTGCCAATGATCCATCAAAACCATCAAAAATAATTTTTACCAATATCCAATATAAGAATATTTCAGTATCTCCCAGTGCCAAAAAATAAACTGCGACAAATCCAGCAATTAAAGAAATAATTGTCAGATAAACAGGTTTGAAATGAAGCCAATTAAAGAATTTGGAAAAAGGTAAAACTATAGAGTCCTTAAACTCTTTAAGTTTTCCTCCCAACTTACTGAGAAATTTAACCATTAAGTTAAAATATCCTGTAATCTATCTTTTTTAATAGCCATTTCTATTTCCATTGCGATTCTTTCTCCGTAGCTCATAGATTCTCCATATAAATATCCAGAATATGGAGTGAATTTTGTGCCAGGTGAACCAGGAATTCTCATGCTCACGTCAAAGATCACGAATTCTTCTTTGCCATCTTCAGCCACCACCGCACCTTGCAAAGCGAATGGTCCAATCATTCCAGGAGCCACTTCTTTCTTCATAGTTTTTACAAATTTTTCACCAAGAGCCAAAGCTTTTTCTACTAATGATTCTTTCATCGTCACAGCATAATGACCAGTTTCAATCATCTTTGGGCTAAAGCCATTAGCCATTAATTCTAATTGGTCTTTTGCTGTTAGTCTCAAGAAACCATCAAGATTTGTCTGTCTTCTTGTATCAGTTCCCATCAACTCCACTTCGTCAGTCAAAGTCGAATAGAAATAATTTAAATTAATATGCGCGCCAACTATATATTCTTCGATCACAGCTTTTTTCAAATCTGCCTCAAGAATCATTCCAGCTTTTACTCTCTTTGCTCCTTCTTCTTTATAAGATTTTTCACTATCAGCAAAGAAAAATGCTCTCTCATATCTTCTTTCCGCTTCATTCACTTTTACAATTACTAAACGATCAATTTCTTTTGCAGTTTTAAACATCTTTGGAATTCTAATTCCAGCCTTTTTTAGTAGCACATACTGATTATTTGGGTGATCCCTCTCCTCAAGTTTTACGCCCTCTCTTAAGCCAAAAATTGGCACTTTGAAATCTTTTTCAATCTTCGCGAAATCGCAGTAAACCCAGAAATATCTATTGTGAATAAATACTGTATTTAAATCTCTCAATTTTTTCTGTACATCTGCTTTCACAATGTCAGAAAATTTATCTACCAAAATAATATTGTCCACGCATCCTTTTTTTCCACCCATTCCATCGTCACGTTTTTTGTAATACTGAGCATAAGTTTTTTCACGTCCTTTCTGACAAACTACAACAGTCTCAAAACCATATTTTGCGGCTCCGTGACACACGTCCAAAGCGCTGTGTCCACCAAGCACACCTATAGTAATTTTTTTCTTATTATACTTTTTGAGAACGTCTTTTAGGTTCATAGAAAAATGTTAATGGACAGATTATATAACAAGTGGCGAGTAAATAAAATATTTTTAACCTCCATGCAAGTCTATCGCCTACGAATTTAGAAATAATTTAAGAAAATTTTAACTTTGGTTGTCACAATGTTTACGTGCTTAGCATTCTGGGGCGGGGATTGGATCCAAGGCAGCGTTAAGACCTGCCGATAGGGGGTTCGATTCCTCTCCGCTCCACCAAGTTAAGCACAAAAGAGGCCTCTGAAAAACTCAGAAGCCTCTTTTAACTGGGAATTGTACCCAGGCAGTGTTAAGACCTACTCATATTTTAGCACTCGTCAAAAAAGCTCGCAATGATTTTACCCCAATACTTTCGCCAATTGATCCGCTTCGATTGCTTGTTTAATATCTCTAGCCAATCTGCGACCAGTACTCATTGGCTCATCATATCTAAGCCAAGTGTATGGAGATCCATGTACGTAAGGATTTGTGCCAGCCACGATTCTCGCAGAAATTTCAAAAATATAATAATTCAATTCTGGATCAATAATTCCTTCCAAACAGAAAGGTCCGAAAAGTCCGCCTTCTGTGAATTTCTTTGAAGATTCAATTACGCGATCTCCCATTTCAAAAATTTCTGGCAAAATAGATTCTCTAATCACCAAAGGAACATTTCCAGTAATAGTATAAGTAGTACGAATATCCGCATCTACCTGATCTTTAGCGGCAATACGACCAATGGAATCCGCATTTGATTCGTAACGTTTATCAAAGCCCATAATTTCTAGTTCACCAGTAAATTTGCTGTAGAAATAGTGAGTGTAAACTGGAACTCCCACGATATATTCTTGAATTACGTAATCATTGTGATCAGCTTTTCCTTCATAAACTTTGAAACGCTCGTAGAATTCTGCCGGACTATTCGCCAAGAAATATCCTTTACCACCAGACGCTCCGTGGAATTTGATAATCACCGGTCTATCAATTTCTTCCGGACTTTTTAATAACGCCGGCATCTTTATTTTAGCGTGATCTAACCATTGTCTTTCTTTGTTTCTATCTGATTCCCATTCCAGAATTCCTTTTGCTCCATAGTGCATGGCTTTAATAGTTGGAACTTTGTCTGCGCCTATATAAGCCACAAAAGAACCATGAGGAATAACAATCGCATTTTTCTTAATTAACTCTTCTTCAATTTTGAAAAAATCTTTGAACGAATCTACATACATAATTTCGTCAGCTACACCGTAGCTCTTGTATGGTCTGTCTCTTCCTTTCTCGCAAATGCAAATAGTCTGAAAACCTTCATCTTTTGCACCTTTTAGAATTTGCAAAGCTGTATGGCTTCCTAGAGTTGCTATCTTGTAATCTTTAATATTTCCCATAAATTTGAAAAGTTGTGCTTTTGGCCATCATACAAAACGGAAGAGAGGTTTGTCTAGAGGAAATAAGTAAAAAGTAATATAGCAAAAATAATTCTGTATGCCGCAAAAACGTTTAATGAATGCTTTTTCAAGAATCTCATTAAGAACGCTACGCTCAATATTCCAAAGATAAAAGATGCTAGGAATCCTACAACTAATGGTCCCATCGCCACAGCTACAGTTCCATGTTTTAGAATTTTAATTGTAGTAAGAGTAAGTGCCCCTAAAACCGCTGGAATGCTTAAAAGAAATGAGAATTTAGCCACTGTTTCACGTTCTATTCCTTGGAAAAGTCCGGCTACGATTGTAGATCCTGATCTGGAAATACCTGGAACTAGAGCTAGAGATTGTGCAATTCCAATTATTAAAGCTTGTTTCCATGTACCCACTTCCTGTTTTTTTACTTTAACTTTTTTGTAGAATAATTCCGCAATAATGAATACACACGCCACCACTAGCATCATCATAGTTACAGATTTAGCATTTCTGAAATGTTCATCGATTTTATCGCCAAAAAGTCCGAGTATTACCGCAGGAATTGTGCCAAGAATTAGATAAACAATTAATTTTGCATAAGGATCATTTACTGGCAATTTTCTGTTTATAAATTTCCATAATGCAATAATCATACCTTTTACCTCTTTCCAGAAGTAAATTAGTACTGCTAAAAGAGTTCCAAGATTTAGCATTACATCAAAAGTCTTCAAACTTTCTATGTCCAAATGAAGGAATTTCTCAGCCAAAATAAGGTGTCCACTAGAGGAAATAGGGAGGAATTCAGTAATACCTTGCAAAGCTCCAAGAATCGCAGCGTCTAAAAAGTTCATTTTGAAAAATTTAATTTATTTTACTCAATATAACACGACGGCATCTGCTTGTGTAAATGCTAAAAATAGGATATAATAATACGATTGGGTGAAAACCCGATTTAACAAAAATAAAAACATAACATTTTCAAAATGGAAACGCCAAACACTCCTGTAACTCCTATTACTCCTGTGCCTAGCAAAAATCCCTCACCTCTCATGCAAGACAAGGCCACCAAGTGGAGTCTTATCGGAGGAGGAGGTCTTCTTCTCGTAGGTATCTTTAGTTATTTCCTTGCTGGAGGTAGCCTTTTTAAAGGTTCCATCATGAAATTTGACGCAGGTAGATTGCCAGAATGTCTCGAGAAACACGATTTCGTGGATTTCGGAGCTAAAAATGCTAATCGTGCGACCTTTTTTACAGTTAAACCTGGTTGTAATGATGTTCAGATTACAAGTGATGATCAGAAATTAGCGAATATATTGTGGTCACATATTGAGGCAAAAGTAGATCCATCAAATGAGAATATTTGGACATTTACTTACTCCGACAATGTAGAGGGCAATGAACTGATTTGGACAGTTGATGGAAAAGTAAGAGAAACAAATGAAAAAGTACAAAAGTTAACTTTTAAGACTGAGGGAGAACATAAAGTTTCCGTGTCAAAGAAGGTGATTTATGAAGGAAGAGAACTCCAATCTTCAAATGGAAAAACAGCAAGTATAGTTGCTACCAAATCTATCACTATTGAGAAAACAGCAGCTGCAAGTACTGACACTAACAAAGAACCTGCGCTCACTGGAACAATAGAAAAAGCTGTGTTCACTACTGTACAAAAAGCTGACGCTAACGGAAATGTAGAAGTTACATTCTCAAAGGCTGATTTGCCAGAATATGGCACGGCGACTTCATACAAATGGACTTTTTCCGATGGAACTATAAGCACTTCTCAGTATCCAGTTTTAACTTTCAAGGCAGCGGATCTTGGAAAGTTAGATAAAGCCACTGTTGAAATTACTACGGCTGATAATAAAGTTGTGACTATTTCCCCAACATTTAAGACAACCGTAGATACAACTGCAACAAAGGCAGAAACAAGCACAACTACTGATCAGGCGGGAGCAGGTACAGGAACTACAACTACAACTACAACTACAGACGGAGCAACTACAAGTAATTCAGCAGATGCTATTATGAGATGTATTGATGAGAATACGCGACCAGACTCCACAGCAGCAGAAAAGGAAAAAATCAGAAGTGATTGTAATTCTCAAGGAGCAACATCTGTAAAATCAACAACAACCTCAGCAAGCGGAGATTTAGTCCAGAAATGTATTGATGAACAGATGCGAAGAGGTTCAACAAAAGGTGCAGAAGAGCTTAGAAGAGATTGTGAAATTTCAGTAGAAAATTCTAAGAATCAGTCATCAACTACGACAACTTCAAACCAACACACAGGAGCAACAAGCACTACCTCAACTCAAACTAGTGCAACTGAAACTCCTACCACAACAACAACAACCCCAGAAGAAACTCCTACAACAGTACCAACAACAACCCCTGTTGTTAAAAACTTAGTTGCAGATTTTATATGTGAAGTCCAAACACCTACGGATACTAATGCTTACACACTCAAATTTACAGATAAATCTACCTTAGATGGCGCTTCATTGACGGAAGGTTCAGTATCTATGGCTTATAGCGATCCTCAATATCCTAATGTATTCACAGGTGTTACTCCTCCAATGGTATTGCCATCTCAAAATTATCAGGTTCTAAAAGCCAATATAAATCAGCCGGTAGTTTACACAGCAACTGTTGGTGCTCAGACAAATTCATACCCACCAATTCCACTTCCAGTAAAATGTCCTGGATTGATAAAAATTGATACTCCAAAGCTTACTTTACCAGGAGCAGATACGGTAGCAAAACCTAGTGCTAGTTTAGACAATCTTTTTGCCAGCGTTCTTTTCGCTGACGTTTCTCAGCATAGTTCAGATGCAACTATTAAATTAACTGAAGGAAATGGATTGATCATTGTTGTTGATAATTCTAAACCTGTTAAGCCTAATGTTTTACATATTAGTTTCAAGAACAAAAATATAAATCTTAATTTGCCAAATCCTGAAGAGTCATCCTATCAAGGAGTTGCCGCAAATACAGAAGTGAAAAAAGAAGAAACTCCAGCAGATACAAAAACTCAAACTGAAACTACTACAGTAACTACAAATAACGACGCTTTGATACAGAAATGTATTACAAACGAAAAAACTCGTAATCCAAATGGAGATGATAATGCTATTAAAGCAAAATGCGAAAAATCAGTTAATGATCAAGCTCAGAAAGCTGCTAGTGAAGCCTTATCTCCTGAAGATGCTGCACGCATGAAGGATTGCGTTGCCAGTAAAACAAATGCAAAATCATCTGCTGAGGATATTAAGAAAGCAGAGAGGGATTGTAAGGAAGCTATAGTTGCCACAGCCAGCGAAGCTACATTAGTTAAAGAGGAAACTCCAACAACTGATGCAGATTTGATTCAAAAATGTATTGATGAGCAAAAACAAAGAGGATCAAAGAAAGATGACACTGCGATCAAACAAGAATGCGAGACATACGTTAAAGATTCAAAAACTAAAACGACTACTCACTCAACTACGGAAAGCACTTCTTCTCAAGCTGCTATAGATTTGTGCGTTAAACAAAGAACACCAGCCCACGCTACAGAGACTGAAATTAGGGATATAAAACAAGCTTGTATCGAGGCAAATTCAGAAGAAACAAAAGTTACTGAAGAAGTTAAAGTTGATGCAAAACTACAGGAAGTCATTAATCAGTGCGTAAATGACAGAACTCCATCCCATGCTACTCAGGCTCAGATTAGACAGATAACAGAGGATTGTACTACTAACACTTCTCCTAAATCTAAAACTGAAAGTTCAGCAATGACAGATCAGCAAAAACTAGAAGAATGCATTAAGTTAAATGCTTCAAATGGCGATGCAAATGCTGTTAGACAGAGATGTGAAGCAGGAATAACTGGAGTAAAGAACAACTTAAACGATAGCAATCATACAGAAAATAAAGTTGTTGATACCCAAAACAACACTCAATCAGACACCCAAAAAACTGGGGATACAATCGTCTACAATACATACATTACCAACACTCCTAACTCCTCAAGTACTCCAAGCAATACATCAAGTTCCACCAACTCTAGCACTTCTACTAGCAGCACCGGAGTCTCACGTGGAATTAGCAAAGAAGTAAAATCGGCTGATCTTAGTGGTTCACAAGTTACTGCTGCAAAACCTCTAGCTTGTAATAATTTAGTTTCTCCAACTCTCGTTGATGGAGGAAAAGCTGCTAAATTGCTCAACGGTCTAGCTTCGGGTAAAAACGAAATCAAACGTATTATTGAAGGATTCTTAAATGATAGTGGAGAAAGAGAATTTAAGGGTAGCAATAATGCAACTAGAGCCGAATTTACTAAAGTAGCTGAAAAAGCTGTATGCCTCTTCTCGGGAGATGAAGAAACTTTTGCAATTCCTTCTTTCTCTGATGTTTTACCAGATAAACATTGGGCATTTAACTACGTAGAGTTTGCTAAAGAAAAAGGATTAGTTAAGGGGTATGAAGATGGATTCAGACCTGACCAGAATATTACTAAAATTGAAGCTATTGCTATCTTGAATCGTATTAATAAAACTCCAGTAGCACCATCTACTTGTGCAATGGCTTTTACAGACGTTCCAGCTGATCATTGGGGATATGCAGATGCCCACAACGCATATTGTGCAGGAATCGCTATGGGTGATGGACAAGGACACTTGGATCCAAATTCACCAATGACTAGAGATGAAATGGTAACATTTATCTACAACCTCTTTGCTTCAATTGTAGCAAAAAATCAATAATAAATTAACTCAAAAAAGATCCCGAGCAGTGGCGAGTGTCCGAGAGGACGCCGTCGCTGGGGGATCTTTTTAATTCCACTTTAATTTTAGTGTCTAAAATATCTTCTTCCAGTCACCACCATCGTGATACCTAGTTTATCAGCCACTTCAATTACTTTGTCATCATTTACAGATCCACCTGGATGAATAATTCCAGTCACACCAGCCTTCACCGCCATTTCTACGGCATCTGGGAAAGGGAAGAATGCATCAGAAGACATTACTGATCCTTTGATGTTTTCACCGCCTTTATTGCTGGCAATAAATACTGAATCCACGCGTGACATCTGTCCCGCACCGATACCAGTTACTACATTGTTCTTAGCCATAATTACGGCATTAGACATCACATGTTTCACTACTTTTGTAGCAAAGAGCATTGAGTCTAATTCTTCTTCCGTAGGTTGTTTTTTGCTCACAACTTTCAGATCCGCACGAGTTAATTCGTAAGTATCTTTTGTTTGAATGAGAAGTCCTCCAGCCACTTTCTTGATATCAGTTTTCAATAGATCTAACTTCAATTCTCCAGTTTCCAAAATTCTCAAATTTTCACGAGTCATCAATCTCTTCAAAGCTTTTTCTTCATAACTTGTAGCAATAATCATTTCCACAAACATCTTCTTTTCCTTCATATAATCCACAATTGCCTCATTCACTTCACCATTTACAGCAATAATACAACCGAAGGCAGACATTGGATCCACGTCATAAGCCTTTTTGAAGGCCTCCTCGATTGTCGCGCCGCTCGCAACTCCGCATGGGTTATTATGCTTCACGAAAACTGCCGTAGGCTCTTTGAATTCCTTCACAAGCTCTAACGCGCTATCACCATCAACTAGATTATTGAAAGATAATTGTTTACCATGAAGTACTTTTGAGTTCGTAATGTTTGCATCTGTATTTTCTGGATTGCGGAAAAAAGCGGCTTTCTGATGAGGATTTTCTCCATATCTCAAGCTGCATACTTTTTCGTAATGCAATTTCAAAAGTTCAGGTTCTCTAGTCATTTCTCTGAAGAATTGTTCAATTGCAGAATCATAATTACTTGTAGCAGTGAAAGCTTTTCTTGCTAATTTTCTGCGTGTTTCTATAGAAGTTTCTCCATCTTTTTCAATTTCATTCATTACCTCATCATAATCAGCCGGACTTGTAACTATTGTCACATGTTGGAAATTTTTTGCTGCACTTCTCACCATGCTTGGTCCTCCAATATCAATATTCTCTATGCTTGGGCTCTGAAGAAATGGATAAAAATTAATTACCACAAGGTCGATCATCTTTATTCCAGCATCTTCAGCTTGTTTTCTGTGTTCAGAATTATCGCGTACAGCCAAAATTCCTCCATGAATTTTTGGGTGCAAAGTTTTTACTCTGCCATCCATCATTTCCGGAAAACCTGTGTATTCAGAAACATCCACTACTTTTATCCCAGCCTCTTTGAGAGACTTGGCTGTTCCGCCAGTAGATAAAATCTCCACGTCTTTTTCAGCTAGCTTCCTCGCTAAATCAACTATTCCAGTTTTGTCAGACACACTGATCAAAGCTCGCTGAATCGGCATATTGTTTGAGATTATTGAGATAGAATTGGCCCTGGTGAATTCTAATTGTAACGGATTAAAAGTCAATCAAATCGGATCAGCAACCACATCACGGCTTGTCCTCGCCACCTTTACTCCATGGATTACATCTACAAATTCTCCAAAATGATTTTATTGAACCCCAAATTAATCCATGTTTTAAAAGACTTTGCTTCGAATACTCTGAGCAAGTTGGCGTAAATCTACAATAACCGTATGGATAAAATCTCTTCAACCATCCATGGTCAGGCGATAAAGTTTTTTGATAAGCCAAAACCAAAAGAGCCGCAATATGTCGCGGTAAATGCCAGATACTCAACAAGATAGATTTAAATTTTTTCATGTTAAAAGAAAAGTGTCACTTAATCAGGCATGTCCCGTATACCCTAGTAATAACCAATTGGATTTACTTTCACGCCGTTAACGATAACTTCCCAGTGTAAGTGAATACCAGTTACTCCATATACGTGTCCTGTGTGCCCCATGACACCAATTACATCACCTTGGTTAACGTACTGACCTTCGACTACATTAAGTGAATCCATATGTCCATAAAGAGTCTTCACTCCATTTCCGTGATCAATGATTACGTGATTTCCGTAACCACCACCCCACGTACCTGACGAAGCTTTAACAACTGTACCACCAGCGGCAGCCCAAATAGGTGGCATAGCGCGGTTAGCAATATCCAAAGCGTAATGTCCAGAATGGAATCCTTGAGTGATTCCACCAATAGTAGGGAAAATAAACATCTTACCGATGTCTGGTCTTGAAGTAGAAGGAGCTGCGCTAATAGAACTTCTATAGCTTCTAGCAGCGGTTGGATTACGAGCAATTACTAGATTTGGTGCCTCGATTGGCTTAGCTCCAGGAAGGAATAATTCCTGTCCTTTGAATACAGCATCTTTACCTAAACCGTTTTGAGCAATAATTGAATCAGTAGAAATCTTATATTTTTTTGCAATCTTATCTATAGATTCACCACTAGCCACTTTATAACTAACTCCATCAACAGGTGGAATCAATAATTTTTGACCTACTCTTAAGCTATTGGAATTCGCAATATTGTTTTCCCACATAATTGTTTCTACCTTCACGCTATACTTCTTCGCAATAACAGACATTGTTTCTCCGCCTTCAACTGTATGCACAGCGTAATCTGTTAAACCTATTCTATTTGATTCATCAGTAGGGGGATTAACCTTAATTAGGTATCCAGAGTCGTCACTTATTAATACATCACCAGGTAAGGTATAAGCTGACAAATAATCACTAGAATAACCGGTCTCAGTAGGAGCAAAGGTTCCTCCAGAGGTAAGTGATGTTACGAAAAGAGCAGAAATAGCGATGAAAACAGATTGAGCTAAAAGTTTTCTTTGTGGGGAAACCGGCAAAACGCTCGAGAAAGTCATTTTAGCCACTCCCAAAGTTTTTCTGACTACTACAAAAACAGGATTATTAACAAGCTTCTTTACTGAATTAAGAGCACTAGAGAAGAAATAACCAATATTCATTCTCACTAGACCTCCTTTAGAGAAGATCTTTAAGTGTCTATTCCTGCGTGCAAATTCATTTACCTGTAATGTTTGTTCGATTACCTCCATAGGGTGTTTAAAAAACTATCAACCACTCCTTATAAAATCAACATAAACAAGATGTACTTCATTCACTGGACTAATTATCTCCTAAAAGATGGGGATCTATCAAGGCCCATACATTGACAAATCGCGATTCATATTGCCAAAATTATCTATTTAAGTCAATAGTGCGGCCGTTTAGTCGCTATGGTAAGCCAAAAAGACAGCAGCGATTAATTGACTACTCCAAGTATACGAAATAAATAAGAACTTGACTGTTTAGGCATAATATTGTCTTTTTCTATTGCCAAAAGAAGGGCGCTTTGTTAATGTCCGTCTGCAATTTCTGCTTTGTTTACTTTAAAACAGAGCTTAGATCCATATTTTAGATCTTAATCCAAAGAAACTATGGGAGACACATCTGTACTAACAGTACAAAATTATGAATTAATGGTAATTTTCCTCCACGATATTGGGGAAGCGGCCATTAATAAGGAGCTCGACGAGCTCAGAAAATACATCTCTTCTAATGGAGGAGAGGTATTAAACGAAGACGCTTGGGGTATTCGCGATATGTCATATCGCATCAAGAAGCAAGACAAAGGATACTACTATATCCTTAGCTTCTCACTTGATACACTCAAGTTAGGTGAAATGCAGAGAGCATTGGTTATTAATCCAACCGTTGTGCGTTCTCTTATCACTAAGTTGCCACAGAAATTTGTATTCAGAACTTTTGCTGAGTACCAAGAAGAAGAAGAAAAAGCTAAAGCTTTAAAAGAAGAAGCTAAACGCGAAAAAGAAGCTAAGAAGAACCAGTCTGGTCCAGGTCCAAGAACTCCAAGATTCGAAAAATCTGAGAGAAAAGGAAAACCTGAAACAAAGACTTACACTCCAGCTTCAAAACCTGAAGTGAAGAAAGAGGAGAAGAAAGTTGAAGAAGTAGCAGAAGAACCAAAGAAAGTTGAAAAAAAGGTAAAGAAAGCAGCTCCTTCTAAGATTAAACTTGAAGAAGTTGATGCAAAATTGAAGAGCATCATCGATGATCCAGATATCACTCTATAATTCTAAATTATGAGATCAGTAAACAAAGTAATTATTATCGGTAATTTGACTCGAGATCCTGAATTGAAGCAGACTCAGAGTGGTCAGGCTGTTGCTACATTTGGCATCGCTACTAACCGCGAATGGGTAACAACTGCTCAGGACAAGAAAAAATCTACAGAATTTCATGAAGTGGTAGCTTGGGCTCGTTTGGCCGAAATTTGCCACCAATATCTCAGAAAAGGAAAGTTGGTTTACCTAGAAGGTTATCTAAAGACTAGAAGCTGGGAAGCTGAAAACGGTGAAAAACGTTTCCGTACAGAAATCGTTCTCCAAGATATGATTATGTTGGAAAAACGTTCTGGAGACGATCATACACCTGATGCTATTCCAGAAACTGAACCTGATGTTGCCGGCATTGACGCTTATCCTGACGAAGGAAGCGAAGCTGGTAGCGGTGAGAATATGTTCTAATTTTAATATCTAATTCAATTAATTATGCCAAGTTACAAAGGAAGAAAATGCCAATGCTGTATTGATCAGATGGATCAGATTGATTACAAAAATCTTACAGTTTTGCGCAAATATACAACTCAATACTTCAAGATCGTTCCAAGATACTACAACGGAAATTGCATGAAACACCAAAAGAGAATAGCTCAGGCTATCAAAAATGCTCGTTTCATGGCTCTAGTTCCACACACGAAGTAGAAAATCATTCAAGAGTTTGTCCATAGATTTGTACTAAGACCCTTCAAAAGAGGGTCTTTTTATGTTACAATTATCAGATACAAAAAACAAAAACGCTCAAAACAAAACAAAAATGTTACACAAAATAAAAACAAAATATCAGCAGCACAGATTGAAGAGAGCGCAAAAAAGAGAAGATAGAAAGCGCCAACTCGACCAGATCAGAAGTACTCCTTCTGATTATGATCATGCTCACATTTCTTGGGTTGCTTCAGAAGCTGTAATTCACGAAAGAGGTCCAGTGTGGAAAGTCATTATGAGTATAGTTGTTTTCCTCAGTATTATTGGAGGAATATATTATGGTGCATGGACTTTTTCGCTTGCTATAGCGGCTTTTGCTACGGTGTATGCAATGGTTCATTTGCAACATCCCAAGGCTATTGAAATTAAAATTTCTGAAATTGGAATTAAGGTCGGTTATCGTAAATATGCTTATAGCCAGATCAGAGCTTTCTGGATTTTATATGATCTTCCATACGTAGCCACGCTGAATATTCGGGTAAGTGGTCAGATAGTTGATGATATTACAATTCAGCTTGGCAATCAGTCTCCTGCAGAAGTTCGTGAATTTTTGATGACAAAAATTCCAGAGCTCGAAGGTCAGTCTGAAAAGTTGAGCGATATTATTTTAAGATTATTTAAGATTTAAATATGACTAATCCTGAGAAACAACCAGCAAAAGAGCCAGAAAAGAAAAATGACCCTAAGCTAAAAAATGCCGATGACCAACTGGATAATTTCAGAGGTCGTCTTCAAGAATCTTGGGGAAAAGTAGAATCGGCCTATAGTGAGGCTGAGAGAAAAATTCGTACTCCAATGGCTACTTTTCAAGAAGGAGTTACAAAAGATATTTTAAAAATGCCTTTAGATCAATTGGGTAAAGAAATAGAAAAAGCTATTTTAGATCAAAATGGTGGGATGCTTGAACAAGGTAAGGCAGAGAAATTTGGAAAACGTCTAGATAGAATTACTGATGGTTTAGTAGCCTATATTAATAAAATAGCTGGAGATACTGGCTTAAATGCCGAAGCTGTAGTCAAGATGGCCAAAGACGTAAACCTTAAGGCGAGTCGCTTTGCTGACTTGCTTCTTCAGAATAACTTTCCAGATATAGAGCAAGCGATGCTATTTGCGCTAGGTTCAAGAGGGGATAGCCCTTCACTATCTGTAGCTGGAGATAATGCTCAGGAAACAGTTTTGAAATATCTTAAATCTGATTTTGAAAAAGCTGATAGCAGTGTAATGTCTTCAATTTGGATGGTTTTTGCTCATATGGATGTAGAAGTTAGGGTGAAAATTGCCAAAGCTTACATCAAAGGAAAACCTGCAGATAAAGCAGAGGCCTTTTTGGAAAGAGGTAACGCTATGGGAGTATTCAATTCTACTGAAATTAAAGAGATAAATCCGAAAAAAAATTATAGCGAAGTAGAAATCAAAAATCAGGATTTAATATATTCAGCACAAACTGATTTAAGGAAAGAAGTAGCTAGATTAGTAGTTCCTGCTTATGGCACGGAAAATGCCGCAGGTAAAATGCTTAATATTCGTAATGTATTGATGGCTGGTGTTGAGGCTGGAGCAATATTCACGGTATTTGGAAATATAGTTACAGGTGTATACCAAGGAGGCAGCTTCAGAGGTACAGCAGAGACAATCAAACGTTTATTTAACCCTCAGTCTGGACTTGCCTTAGGTGTAATTGGACTAATTGAAGGTATAAGAAGTGGCAAAGTAGCGGATGAAATTTTTGGTGGTAGTAAGGATGAAAAAATTGCTGCTGCTTCTTTAAGAAACGAAATCAAAAATAATACTAAGTTGGATGAATTATTCAAGCAGGGAGATTATGCTGGAGCAAAAGTTTTTCATCAATTTGTGATGGATATTAAGGGTAAAGAATCTGATATTAGTAAATTTTCAGATATGTTAACGCCTTCACAATTCATCTCTTATTTAGATGTGAAAATTGCAGAAAAGAAACCTAAAAAGGATGGTGAGGAAACTTATGATTATGTTGCAATAAAAGAAGCATTTGAGAAAGCAAAACCAACAGAGATTTATAATTTGGCTAAAGCTTTTGATACATTGAATATTGGCGCAAAAAACGCCAAGGATAAATACGACCTTTGTTCAAAAGAAGCACCAACAACCAATACAGATAAAAAAACAGCCTAAAAAATGGACGCAAATATCGAAAAATATAGGGGACTAGCTAACGTTATAAAAACCAACACTAAGAGGGATATTTTGCTTTTTGGTCCTACAGGTATATTTGGTGATCCAGAAAAGAATCCTAAACCATTTGAGCTTTTCAGAAAATGGCTTTTGAAAATAACAAGAATTGATAAGAATCAAATAGGGCAGGACACAATTACTGAGCAGAAGTTCGTAGACTTTTTACGTACTAATCAGGAGAAAGATGAGAACAAAGAACTAATTAGAAAAATAGAAGAACTCCATACTGATAATATCATTGAAGATAAGAGCGAAAATAAAAACATTTTATTGAAATTCGCTAAGGCCCTAAATTATTTAGGAATCATTAATGATCCAGAAGAGAGTTATTTAAATAACTATAGAGTTGCAATCAGAACTGCGCGTCAATTGGAGCCTCTAAAAGATCAAAAAGCAGACAAAAAGGAAGTTTCAAAAACCGAAACTAAGGTACCAAATACATCTAAAGTTCCTACTGACTCCAAAAAGGAGGAAGTAAAAGAAGGTAAGGGAACTGAATCAACTAGTTTTGGCTCAACTGGTTCTGTTTCTAGCGGATCTACCTCTACCGGTGAATCTGTTAATTCAGCTAGTAAAGAGGATGAGAACGAGGCTGTAAATATAAATGGAATAATAAAAGCTAAAAGTACAAATACTGAAACGACTCTTGCTAATAAAGAGCCTACAACAGATAAGAAAGAGCCTGAAATTGAGAAAATTAAACCAATAATTCAGCCTGTTAATTTAGCACCAAATTTAGCGCCACTAAATGATGGAAAAAATGAAATTAAAATTAAAAAAGATAAACTAGAGGAATCCAAATTTGAATCAACTAACCTGAAAGTTGAGAGAGAACAGGGTGGATTGATAGTTACTGGTGACGTAGTTATTGAAAGAAATATTGAACAAAACACTCCTAACACTCCAAAAGGAACTCGTAGAATTAGTAGAATTACAGGATCAAATGGACAAGTAATGAGATCAGCAAAAATTAATAAAGGACCACTAAGAGTTGAGGACACAAAAAATTCTCAAGATGCTCCTGAAAATGATTATCAGTCGAATTCTGTAGGAAGTGAGACTGCTCGCAGACAACAAATTATCGAAAATCAACAGGAAGAACCAAAGAAAAAAGGACTTGTCGGTAAATTAGTAAAAAGAGGAGCAATTGGAGTAGCAGCAGGAGGAACATTTTTTGGATTTGTATTAAATGGTGAAGATTCTACAGCTGATGCCGCGACTTTCATTGCTACACATTCTATTAGTACTTTTAAATCAATAATTTCTCTTATTCATCTGTTTATAAAATGAAAAATACAAAGCAAAAATTAGTTTCTAAAATAGTCTGCGGATTTTTAATTCCCTTATTATTAATTTTGAACACAGGAGCCGCTAAAGTGGCCTATGCTGATAACCCTAATCCTAATCCGGGAATTGATTGTACTAAGGATTTCCCAGCAGGATTTGGTCCTACCGCTGATGGCAAAATGTGTCAAAAAGCTAATCCTACAACAGAAGACGCTTGTCCTGCTGGATTTGAGAAAGATGCTCCTCAAACTACTGACACCAAGCTAGTATGTGCAAAAATAACATATCTAGGAGGTTCAACTTTGAATCCAAAGACTCTTATCAGCCAAATTGCTGCGCTTGGAGCCGTACAACAGGGTTTAAATAGATTAATGTGGCCACTTCTAGTACTTATTGGAGGATTAATGGAAAATGATCTTTTATATGGAAATGGAATGGAAGAAAAATTACGCGATATCTGGATTCCAATTCGTAATTTAGTAAATATTTTATTTGTAATAGTGCTTGTAGGTCTTGCTCTCTATAACGTGCTAGGACTTAGCGATGACAATACATCAATTAAATCAATGTTGCCTAAAATTGTAATTGGTATCATTGCGGTAAACTTCTCATTTGTGGCAATTAAGGTAGTGCTCGATGGTATCAACGTCCTGAATACGGCCATCTTTGCCCTGCCAGATCAGGTCAGTGAAGGAGTAGGAAAAATAGCTGACAAGATGTCGATTGAGGAGCAGGCGAGACTTTGTGCAAACTTTGGAGGAAGTTCATATTCTCAATATATAGAACAAGCTGATGATACTATTAAAGCAGCTGTGGAATTAAATATTTATAAAACTGTAGCTGCTCAATCTGCATTTAACGTTAAAGGCGATACTATTGCTGATATTAAAACTAAAATCGCAGCCCTTGATAAGGGTACAGGAACAGAGATACAAAAAGACTTCGATGCGAAAATCGCTCAGGCCAAAGGTGCAGGATGGTGTGACGGTAAAGGATTGAACGCAAATGGCAAATTATTTTTGAGTCATTATAATTCTAGAAATGCTGCTTTTGCACTCGCCTTAAATATGGGAAAAATAGTTTACTACCAAGATGTAGATCCTAAAATGATTGAAAATAAGGCAGACGGAATAGAGAAGATTTTTACAAATACTTTATTCTCGATGATGCTTTATATTATTTATGCTGCATCATTTATTGCCTTGTTCATCGTTCTCATGGGAAGAATGGTAGTTATGTGGCTCAGCATCGCCGTTTCACCAATTCTTTTACTAATGATTGCTTCCCCACAAGTAAAGGAAAAAATGGGAGGATTAAGCAAACTTTCTGAAAATTTTACGAAAAATGCTATCGCTCCACTTTTGATTTCTTTATCTTTGACTGTGGGATGGATTATGCTTAAAGCAATTCAAGGTTTAAATATTAGCGCTCAATCAGGTTCTTTTGTGGGAGGATCAGTATTAAGCGCAAATCCTTCAAATGGTATCCCAGTTGCTGGATTAAACACTCTACAAGATATCATGGTAGCTCTAGGTGTAATCGGCGTAGTTTGGGTAGGAGTATTTGCGGCTGCAGAAGGAACAATCGCTGCAAGTATCGTGGAGAAACTCAAAGGATACGTTACTTCAGCTGGTTCATTCCTTGGTCAATTGCCATTCAAACATATGCCAATGTTCCCAGTTGCTTTACCGGATCATCCACATCAACATTTTACAGCTACATTGCCTCAAATGTTGAATACCTTGGAGAAAATTAAGAATAGTGATGATGCCCATGTGGGAGATCTATCAGAAAAATTAGGGCTTAACAGTAAGTCGGCTGATGATTTAAATAATATTCACACTAAGACCGGTCTTATTGATCACCTAAAGGGCGTTAAATTAGATAATTTGAAAGGAGATGCCTATAAGAAAAAATTAGGTGAATGGATAAAGAACTCAGAAAATAAAGAAGAATTTAGATTAATGAAAGAAAAGGGAACAGATCAAGAAAAGGCTCTCGCTAAACAAATTGAACTACTTGCTACTGGAACTAAAGAAGAAACAGAAGCAGCGGCTGCGGCAATAAAGAACAACCCACTCACAAGAGATGGTTCTACTGCACCAACACCTGATGATGGAAAGAGTGCTGCAGCAACTCCAGGAATTGGTAATGCTGCCATCGGAGACAAGGCCCTCGGTGATAAATTGAAAGACCCAGCTCGTATTAAAACTGTAAATGAAAGTAGCGTAAAAGTTGATGCCTCATTGAAGAAAAAAGGAGGTCCAGATAAAGCCGCAGTTAGAACTGCTGTAACGGTAATAGCTCAGTCTTTAGCTGATGCTACTGGTGCTACACCTCAGGTTGATGATATCAAAACAGCTTTAGGTACAAATTATACAGATGCAGTTTCAGTTTTTGGTGGACCTAAACCATTCATTGATGAAATAGGTAAAATCAAACCTACACCAAAGCCTGCTGATGGTGCTAAACCTGCCGACGGAACAACACCTCCAGCAGCAGGAGGAACACAGCCACCGACACCACCAGCCCCAGCGCCGGGAACACACTAAAATTTTCTCAACCACTTGCGCAAAAACAACAATAGTACTACGATTAAATGTTTAAGAAATTCTCACAAAAATTTCTATGAAAGATCCAAGATTAGAAAATAAGAAAAAATTAAAAAAACCATTACAGGATCGTTTTTCTCCTGAGTATAAAGGTTACATAGAAGAGCTCTCTAAAATGGAGCCAAATACTCATGCTCAGAAAATTGCTAAGCTAGCACGTGATGGAAAAATTGAGCCTGAAGTTTTGAAACAAGTGCGCGAGATTCTTCGCAATCCAAATAAGATGGAGAAGAAAGAATATCAGCACTTCATGAAGGCTTTAAGCTTAGGTAAATTTCCGAAGAAAGCAAAGTATGCTATGCGTTTCTTGCAGGCATTAGATGGCACTGAAAAGGAAAAGGAATACGCCGTAGATTTATTCAAAGAATTGAGTGAGGAAAGCAAGAGTCCTCTCACTGAACGTAGTGAAAAGGATGCTCTCAAAAAATTGAGCGATCTCCGCGAAGAAGACCTCGAGCAGAAAACTATTTCCGAAATATCTTCCGCTGCTAAAGCTGTTACCGAAACTGCTGGTATTAAAAATATGGTAGAAAAAGCAGCGCGCACTACGCCAAGTAATTGGAAAGTGGAAGCTGCTCCGGAAAAGCTCATTGAAGAATTGGATCGTCTAGAAATTGCTCAGGCTGAACTAGCTGAAAGATCTAATGAAGTTGATCGTCAGTTTAGACTAGCAAAATCTGCCGCAAAACCAGACGAAAATTTAATCGAACGTCTCAAGCAAGAACTCATTAAACTCGACGATGAATTCGATAAATTACACAGAGAATTAAGCAAGCCACGTCTAGAATATCAAAATTATCTCGCCAGAAATTTGGCTAGATATCGAGCTTTGGAAGGATTCTTCAAAAAAGCAGGAGTAGATGTGAGAACTGCTGAAAGACTTCGCATGTGGTTCTTCGATTTAACTAGTGGTAAAGCCAAGGAAGGAGAAAAGGCTTCTTTGAAATTAATGGGAATGGAAATTGATCCAGTCACAGGAGTTACAAAAAAGAAAGAGGCTAGTATAGAGATTACTGGTTTGAGTTTTGACACAACTGATCGTAGTCACATTGAAGCAGATGCCGCTGGTGAAATGATCATCGAATATAAGGATCAGAATGGTGATACCAAAGTAGAAGGTTATAAAAATTTCTTACAATTGCTGACAGCTTTTGAGGGTTATGAAGAGATTGATTCTCTAGATGATCTTAACGAACGTTCAGCGGAAGAATTTGGATATGCCGATATAGCAGTAGGTCAGGAATATAACGCTGATGTCTTAGTGGGTTTTGATAAGGAAGGAAAGAAAATTAATGAAAGACATAGTTTTAAAATAGAGGGAATAGATGCCGGTAAAAAGACTATTACTCTTGATCAGTCAGTGACAAAAGTGCCACGTGAATGGATAGAATTTTCTGTAGATAATTCTTTGTATTTTGATAGAAAACAACGTGAATTTAGTTTCGGAGAATTCGCAAAATTTCTCAAGCAACACAATTACCAAAGAAATGTTCATATTGATGAAACTGAAGCAGTTTCTGAGAAAGCTAAATCTAGGGAAGAAGCCAAAACTCAGAATTTCATGAGTGGTTCTAGCGAAAAATCTAAAGAAAGATTTGATCGCTTAAATAGAGATGGAATTCCAAAGGTGGATCTTCCAAAATCTGGCGAAGAAAAAGAAGTTATTTTCAGAGATCAAAATGATTTGCTTCGTTGGGGTAAATTGAAGAGAGAAAAGTCTGCAAATGGTACGGAAAATTATGTGCTTGAAGAAACACAACATCATTTCAATAATGGTGATGCTACTGTTACAAATTTAGCAGAAGCTGGTGTTCCTATTGATATGGCCTTTACGAAGAGGGCTAGCAGTGGTTGGGAAGAAAGTGATGGAGATGCCAGAAAAGTTTTAGCACCATTGGAAGTAGCTCGTATGGTAAGGGATGGATCAATTTTCAATGCTCCAGCCACTCGTCCAGCAGGAAACGGCAAATGGACAGTAAAAAATCAGCCAAACAAGATGGCTGCCATGGAGCTAAACGATATTAACGCTTTCGATGAAGAGGAAGAGGCAGCAGCCCATGAAGAACACGCAGAACACAAAGCCGATGCCCACGCTACAGATGCACATGGTGGACATGATAAAGCCGCACACGGTGACGCCCACGGACACGATGAACATGGTGGTGATGCTCATGGAGACGGCCACGGACATGATGATCACGGCCATGGAGAACATAAAGCGGTAAATTACCGTGAAGAAGCTTTGGCTATTGATCAGGTAAGAAAAGTCGGTGGAATGAAATATGGTGAAAAAAATTATCTCAAAGCCCTTTGGACAAATACTCGTTTCCTTAGCATGAATGATTGTTGGAAAATGGGTAAATCCATGTGGGAATATTACGATCGTCGTTGGGAGCGCAGACAAAAAGATAAGTTTGCGAGAGTAGGTGAGGAATTACCTTACTTTTCTCCAGAAATGCGTCGTATTGTTGAGGCCACTGAGCACGAAGAGGTGCATCAATATCAGGAAGCTTTCGAGCATAAAGGTATTTATGAAATCCAATATCGTCTGGAAAACACCAGCAATAAGGATGAGTTGAAAGCCACACTTGTAACCCTTTCTGATAAGGGACAATTACGTTTGGATAGTATTCCATTTTGGAAAAATATTAATAAATTTGTACCTCCATCAAGAGCCATTCCTATTCCTGCAAATGGAGATCCTAGTACTATGGTAAGTAGTACAGATCCACGTACTGGTCTAGATTTCTTGAAGCCAGCCATCGATTCTATCTGGGGTGAAGGAACCTTTGATGGATTCTATTCGAAAAATAAAAGTGCTTATGCCAGCAATGCTAAAGGATTCTATGAGGAAGGTAAGCAGCTTGAAGGTTTGGATGGAGGACATTCACGTAGACTTGGAATTCTTTTACAACAGCACAAACAGGGTATCTATGTAAATCCACATGAGTATGAAGGATTGATTCTTCATTCAATTGAAGCAGGTAAATCAAGCATGCAGGCCAAAATTTATTACATGATTGAAGGAGTAGCCGCCTATAACCATGATGGACGTACAATTATGCCATTCGATCGTATTGCGCATATTAATTCAGAGATGCTTGCCCAATTTCCAATTCTTGAATACATCACGGCTCGTGTTCCTCGTAAACCAAAAGGTGAGGTCGCACGTTTCAATTTGGAGGATTACAAACAGTGGGTACACTGGTTTGATAATGGACATCCATCAGATCCAGGTCACCATTCTCCTAGTACATTCGTAGATGAATTCATGTGGAAATATGTAATTCCGAGCGATGAGACTGAGAATCGTATTAATAAAGCCATTCGTAATGGTGAAAAACTCGACCATGACGATATGTTTGCCTACCTACCACCTGCCAATTACCAGGTAGTAAGTGATGCGTGTAAAGCCACAACAGGTAATAAGAAATTCTTGACCATTGAGGGATATGCGAATGTATTCCCAGGATTCAGTCAGTATATGCGTTCTACAGCTGCCATGGGACGTAAAGTGAAGTTAAGAGAGGCTATTAAGTCTTATGTACGTTTTGAAGGTATTATGACCAGACGTTTTCAAAAAACTGATGATGCTAAGGATCCATACCAACGTATGAGTAGATCTACACTTACAAGCCGTACAATCGTTACTGAGACACCACCTCAAGCCTTTATTGATCAGATTACTCCAGCAGTTAAAGCGATTGCTCAGGCGTATAATGATCCTAAATTAAATGCCGTTGTTGCCCAGATTTTTTCAGGTGAAGTTGAGGATATTTACAGTGATGCAGGTAAAAAACAGCAGCAACAGATGAATCTTGCCTATGAAAATTTCAATAAAATTTTTGACGACGTAGTGAAATCTGATAATGGTGAAAAGATGCAGTCCATCATTCTTGGTGCAAACTTAGAAGGTATGCCGGAGGGCGTGAGCGATGAGGAAAAAGCTAAACGCAAAGCTTCTTTCGTAGATAAGAGTCAGCTTACATAGTGTGATACTAGGATTGACAAAGTGTGCTTAAGTGTTAAGATAAGATTCTTACATTTAAACCTTATAATGGGGAAAAAAGATACGCAGATAGAATTTGAATCATTTGCCGCTGAGCTAAACGCGGCTTCACCATTTAGGCATACCTTGAGAGGTCTGGGATTGAATGGTAATCCCACCAATGAAGTTCCTCCTGACCAACTTCTAGATTTATTGACTTCTATGATTAGTGAGAGAGTAGTGGGAACCATCCAATCCCAGCTAGGAGAAGATGATAAACTAGATTTACCAACTCTCAGATCTCTTATTGCAGCTGATATTACTCCATTACTGAAGCCATTAGTTAAGGATGATAAGAAAGGCACAATTTCCATGTTGGATGTAGTTACACTGGGTCTTACGGATATTCCTCAAGTTAAAAAATTTCTCAAAAGACACGGGTCTGATCTAGATAATCCAAAAGACCTGCAATACGTTCATGATGTTTTACAAGAAGCCATAGGTTTTTTTGATAAAGTTATAGCCAGAAACCCTCAAGAAAAAATTCATCCATCACTTAGAAACACTACAAATACTGATGGTATTAGCCATGTCTTTCAAACTGCAGCCGGAAAACATCAAAGGCAGCTTGTTCCTCAAGCTTGTGCACTTTTGAGGATAACTGCGGCTATTGATTTTTTGAATAGGGATCCAATGCTTGGTGTTCTATCTGAAGCACAGGAAGAGCTTGAGAAATTATACAGGAAATATTTTTCAACCGTGAAAGGGAAAACTTATTTTAAAACTGGAACTCCAGGCGAAATTCCCCTTGAAATAGTGAAAGCTGAGCAAAGAATTAAGGAGAGAACTAGAATGATAGCTAAACTTCTTCATAAACCCCAAAATAACACGAAAGAAGTAGTTGATCATATTGGACTTAGGGTCACAACTAAATCTGCCAGTGATGCTTTGAAATTTATGTATTTTGCTTTTTTTAAACCTGATACAGCTATTTTCCCTGGAATGACTATACGTATAGATGAGACAAAGCAGCTACTTTTCAACGAAGAAAAACTTTTAGAAGCCCTACAGAGTCCAAGAAAAGCCTCTGCACTTATTAAAGAGCTTTCTGTGCCTACTCCAGATTATAGCGATCTTACTACAGTGGGAGATGAAGAGGGTGGTGCCAATAAGCATTCTTCAAAAAAATATAAGGCCATACAAATAACTTTTGATTTACCACTTACTGATAAGAATGGTAAGAAAGTTCATTTTCCAGTAGAAATCCAAATTGTTGATCAGGCCTCAAGAGAAGTAAATGAGGCGGAAGCTCCACACGGGGATTATATGCAAAGACAAACAGCCGCTGTAAGAAAGCGCATTCTAGAAAGTAATAATATCTTAACTAGATTCGTTGAACAAAGAGCTAAAAAGGGTGACAAGGAAGAATAATAAAGCTGATGCTTACATCAACTCCAAGAATCTTTCTACTGCCATAACTTCTTGTTTTTTAGTCGCGTAATCTCTGACGGCGATATTTTTTTCTGCTACTTCTTTTTCGCCGACTACTAACATATATGGGACTTTCATTAGCTCAGAATTTCTGATTTTTTTGCCAAGAGTTTCGCTGGAATCATCAATTTCATAACGTATGCCTTTTGCCTCCAATTGAGCAGCAACTTCCTTAGCATAGTCCATAAACTTATCAGAAACCGGAAGAATTACCGCTTGTACAGGTGCTAACCACGCAGGGAAAGCTCCAGTGTAATGTTCGATAATAATTCCCATAAATCTCTCGATAGAACCGAGAACAGCCACGTGAAGTACAGCAGGACGATGAACTTTCCCATCTTCTCCGTTGTAAGTCATGTCGAAATTTTCTGGCTGATTGAAGTCTAATTGTACAGTTGATAATTGCCATTCACGACCAATCGCATCCTGTACCATTACGTCGATTTTTGGTCCGTAGAAAGCCGCTTCTCCTTCACCAATAAAGTAATCACCAGTCCATTTTTGTACTGAAGAGATTAATTTTTCTTCCGCTTTTTTCCACACTTCATCGCTACCAAAATATTTACCAGGATTTGCTGGATCTCTTACTGAAATTCTCGCTTTGAATTTTTCGAATCCAAATTTAGCATAAAGCTCTTTAATAAGACCCAAAACCATTTCGATTTCGCTTTCGATTTGGTCATGAGTTACGAAGTGATGTGTATCATCTTGTGTGATCGCACGCACTCTAAATAAACCATTCACTTCACCGCTTTTTTCATAACGATACACGGCAGTATTTTCCGCATAACGAAGAGGTAAGTCCTTATAGCTATGTGGTTCTGCATTATATAGCTCGAAGTGATGAGGACAGTTCATGGCTTTCATTACAAGTTTTTCGCCTTCAGCTGTTTCCATAGTTGGCATCATCGCATCATATTTACCCATGTGTCCGCTGCGAATGTAGAGATCTTCTTTCGCTACGTGTGGAATACAAACAAATTTATATCCACGTTTCTTTTTCAAACTAGTAATATAATCTTCTAGAAGTTTTTTCACTAAAGCTCCTTTTGGTAAAAAGAGGGGATATCCCGGACCAACCAAGGGACTAGAAACAAATAAGCTAAGCTGTTTTCCGAGTACACGGTGATCGCGTTTTTTAGCTTCCTCAAGCTGTTTAAGGTAAGCATCTAGTTCTTCTTGAGTTTCGAAAGCAGCTCCATAAATACGCTGAAGCATGGCATTTTTTTCATCTCCTCTCCAATAAGCTCCAGCAATTTTCATTAACTTAAAAGCACCACATTGACCAGTGTGATCCACATGTCCACCACGGCACAAATCCACAAACATCGCTTTTCCATCAGGTCCTGGCATTACATTCTCATAGAAAGTAATTTCTTTTCCTTCTTCTGCAAATTCTTTAGCTAATTCTAATTTGTATTTCTGACCAGTTTGTTTGAAAAATTCCAAACTCTTTTCTACTGGTTCATCTTTACAGATAAATTTCTGATTCTGTTTTGCAATCTGCTTCATTTTTTTCTCCAAAATTGGCAAATCCTCAGGAATCAAAGTTCTTGGTAATTCAAAATCATAATAAAAACCATTTTCAATGGTAGGTCCAATGCCTAATTTAGCTTCTGGAAACATCTGTAAAACGGCCTGTGCAAGTACGTGTGCGCATGAATGTCTCATGGCATTAATATCTATTGGTTGCTTCTCTTTAGACATGTAGGATAAAATTATGATTAGAATGCCCACGAAACATATAATTTTATCGCGAAATTTGCAATAGTCACTTCCCATGAAACTTACGAATCTAAAACTCGAGAATTTCCGCAACTACAAGAAATTTAATTACGATTTTCCTAAAGACAAGGAGTTAATAGTGATTGTGGGGCCAAACGGCACCGGCAAAACTAATTTTCTCGAAGCCATTTATTTACTTTCTCTAGGAAAGTCATTTCGCTCTTTGGTACACGATGATCTTGTTGGCTGGGATAATGAGTATTTGCGCTGCACAGCAAATGCCACCATAGATAAGGAAGACTGTCATCTGGAAGTTTTTTATTCCACCGCTCCCACACGTCGCAAAAATTTCAAAAAGAATGGAGTGAATCTGAAAAACAGTGAATATCTTGGCAATTTACTCACTGTGCTTTTTCATCCCGAAGATTTGAATATGCTTTATTTGAATCCATCTTTACGCCGTCGTTATATGGATATCGTTCTTTCTCAAACCGATAAAAATTACCTTCTCTCTCTTTCTAATTATAAAAAGGCTCTCAAGCAACGCAACGCTCTTCTCGGCCAACTCCGAGATGCTTATTTTGATAATGCTAAAGATTCTTCCCAAGAAGCTCTAAAAAACGACCTTGCCGCTTGGGATGAAGAGATCGTGGAATATGGCACTCCAATTATTACAAAAAGACTAGAATTTACAGCATTTCTAAACAAGCATATTGAAAAAATTTACTCCTCAATTTCCGGAGAAAAAGAAAGAATTTCTATCGAGTACCAGGCGACGTCAGTCGCCAAACAAAGACTTGAAGGTATTCCACTTAATTTTAATATCTCTGCCAATTATGCGGAGACTCTCATTGCTCGTAAAAAAAGTGATACCTTTAAAGCCGAAACTAGCACGGGTCCTCATCGCGACGATCTTTATTTCTTCATTAATGGAAAAAATATTTGCGCTTCCGCCTCTCGTGGGGAATTTCGCACACTGCTCCTTGCTCTTAAACTAGCCGAAATCGAGTACATCAAAGAAAAGACCGGCAAAAATCCTATTCTTCTCTTGGATGATGTCTTCTCCGAACTCGATCGTAAGCGCCAAGTCCATCTTCTAAAATCCATCCAAGATTGTCAGACCATCATCACTACTTGCGACACCTCCAGTCTTGATGATTTACCGGCTAACAAAGTCGTATTTTTCGCTACAGATAGTCATGAATAATTGATGATAGCGTCGTTGCTAAAGTCTATTAATTGTGATATAATATACAAAAGGCCAATAAAAGGTCTTTAAGTACAAAAAACAAAAATAAATGCCTCAGATATTACAAATTATAGGATCAATTCTCCTAGCAGCCGTGCCTGCTATGATTTGGGGTAATATTTTTTATCATAAGAGTCCGGAGAAGCGTAGTTTCACGGTTCTCACTTTCATAATGGGAGCTTTAGCGGTATTCCCTATTTTAATTTACAAGTTTAGTTGGCAGTTTTTCCCTTGGATGAACGCTTTTAAATATGCGAATTACTATAGAGACGATGTCATCGGATTTTCTCACGCCATTGTCCTTCCTTTGAGTATTATTATTACTTTCATGCTTGTAGGTATTATTGAGGAAACTATGAAGTTTAGTTCTGTAAAAATTGTTGATGACGATGAGATCAAAAATATTGATGATTCTATCGAATTTTTTATTCTTGCCGCACTTGGATTTGCCTTCACCGAAAACATTCTTTATTTCTATAATATTTGGCTTGTAGAAGGACCTTCTCATCTTTTGATGCCTTTCTTATTCAGATCTTGTTTCTCTACTTTTGCGCACTTACTTTTCTCTGGTTTACTCGGTTATTATTATGGCGTTGCCCATTTTGCTACACCAATCCTTCAGGAAGAAATGCGCGCAAAAAATAGTTTTTGGACGAGACTCCCTCGCAAATTATTATTCTTCAAGAAAGACGTCCTATTTTATCAGGAAAAATTGCTCGAAGGTTTGATTTTAGCAGTTGGTCTTCACGCTTTATTCAATATCTTCCTAGAGATGGGAATTACTTTTATGATCGTTCCGTTCTTGGTAGGTGGATATGTGACACTTACTTATCTTCTCGATCTTAAAGAAAATCATAAGAATTACGGCAAATTATATAACTACGTTCGTAACCATCCTCATAAATCTGGTGTCTACTTCAAACGTAATGCATTGGCTGAACAAGTAAGTTCAAATTAAGAATTGAATTTAAGTACTTGAAAAAGCTTTTACGACATGTTAAACTCTCGGCTTGCGTAATAGCGTAAAGTCCAATTTAAATATGTCCCACGATAAAATCATCGTTACAGGTGCAAAATTGCACAATTTGAAGAATATCAATGTTGAGATTCCAAAAAACAAGTTTACTGTAGTAACAGGACTTTCCGGTTCTGGTAAGTCTACTTTAGCTTTTGATACCATTTATGCAGAGGGGCAAAGACGTTACGTAGAAAGTCTTTCTACTTACGCTCGTAACTTCTTGCAGTTAATGGAGAAACCAGATGTAGATAACATCGAAGGACTTTCTCCAGCTATTTCTATTGATCAGAAATCTGCTCCAAGGAATCCACGTTCTACTGTGGGTACAGTTACTGAAATATATGATTATCTTCGTCTTCTTTTCGCTAAAGTGGGAACTCCTCACTGTCCGGAATGTGGCCGCCCAATCGAGCGCCAGACTGCTCAGCAAATTTTGGAAGAAGTTTGCAGTATGAAAGAGGGGACTAAGATTTTGATTATGTCTCCAATGATTCGTGATCGTAAAGGTCAGCATACTAAAGTTATTGATAAGATTAAAAAAGAAGGTTTTGTGCGTGTGAGAGTTGATGGAGAAGTACTTTCTGTACTTGAGATTCCAGAATTAGACGAAAACAAGAAACATAATATTGAAGTGGTTGTAGATCGTGTGGTTATCAAAGACCTCGAGAAAAAGTCTCAGACTCTTTCTACTGGAGAGGTGATTGATATCCCAAATCCAAGCCGTACTCGTCTTGCTGATTCTATTGAAACTGCACTGAAATTCGGTGAAGGTTTGGTGATGATCGGTAATCACGATACTGGCAAAGATAAGATCTATTCAGAGCACTTTGCTTGTCCTACCTGTCATGTAAGTATTCCGGAAATTGCTCCGAGAAATTTTTCTTTCAATAGTCCACATGGTGCTTGTCAGGAATGTCATGGTCTTGGTACAAAACTAGAAATTGATCCTGAATTAGTGATTCCAAATCCAAATCTTACTTTGGCCGAAGGTGCGATTATGCCTTGGTCTACTACTACATCTCATCTCGCTTGGTATAACAGAATTCTTGAGAGCGTAGCAAAGGCTCACAAGTTTTCCATGAATACTCCAATTAAGAAGCTTTCTCCTGAGGCGATGAAGATCGTTCTTAATGGAGATAAAGATAGAAAATATACAGTTGAAATTGGCAATTCTGATCCCGATCCGGATGAAGAACCTACAGGTCATTTTAGTGGTAAATACGAAACTAGTTTTGAAGGTGTAATTCCAAATCTTGAGCGTCGCTTCTTGGAAACTGAATCCGACTATGTGAGAAAGAAAATTGAAGGATATATGCGTATTCTTGAATGTCCATCTTGTCATGGTAAACGTTTGAAGCCGGAAATTTTAGCGATAAAAATTGCTGAAATGTCTATCATCGACGTTACTGAGTTATCTGTAATGAAAGCTCTAAATTACTTCCAGAGCCTTAAGCTTACTCCAATGAAACAGGAGATTGCTCGTCAGATTACTCATGAAGTTTGCAATCGTTTGCGCTTCTTGGAGAATGTGGGACTTTCTTATCTTACTTTGAATCGTACAGCTAATACTCTTTCAGGAGGTGAGGCTCAGCGTATTCGTCTCGCTACTCAGATTGGATCTCGTCTTTCAGGCGTAATTTACGTACTAGATGAGCCAAGTATTGGTCTTCACCAAAATGATAATGATAAATTAATTAAGACTTTGATTTCCCTTCGTGATCTTGGAAATACTGTAATCGTTGTGGAGCACGATGTAGATACTATGCTTGCTGCTGATTATATTCTTGATATTGGTCCTGGTGCTGGAAAGAACGGAGGAAATGTAGTTGCTGCTGGTACTCCTGCGGAAATCATGAAGAATCCAAATTCTATTACTGGTAAATATTTATCTGGAGAAATAGAGGTAGAAGTGCCAAAAAAGCGTCGTAAGGGAAATGGCAAAAAACTCACATTATCAGGTTGTACAGAGCATAATTTGAAGGACGTTACAGTGGAATTTCCATTGGGAATGTTTATCGGTGTTACTGGAGTTTCCGGCTCAGGGAAATCTACTTTGATTAATGATATCCTCGTTAGGAGAGTTTCTAAAGAAGTATATGGTTCAAAAACCGCTCCTGGTGCACACAAAGACCTTAAAGGAGTAGAAAATATTGATAAGATTATTAATATTGATCAGTCTCCAATTGGACGTACTCCACGTTCAAATCCTGCTACTTATACTGGTGTATTTACAGATATACGCGACATGTTTGCTCAGACTCCGGAATCTAAACTTCGTGGATATAAATCCGGTCGTTTCAGCTTTAATGTGAAGGGTGGACGTTGTGAAGCTTGTGCCGGTGATGGTATCAAGAAAATAGAGATGCACTTCTTGCCTGATATTTACGTGCCTTGCGAATCTTGTAAGGGTAAGAGATATAATAATGAAGCTCTTGAAATCAGATATAGAAATAAGAATATTCACGAAGTTTTGGAAATGACTGTTGAAGAAGCTTTGGATTTCTTTACTTCAATTCCGTCAATTAAAACTAAGCTTCAGACTTTGCATGAAGTAGGTCTTGGTTATATCCATTTGGGTCAATCGGCAACTACTTTGTCAGGAGGTGAGGCTCAGCGTATTAAGCTCGCTACTGAATTATCTAAGCGTTCTACAGGAAAAACACTCTACGTTCTCGATGAGCCGACCACAGGTCTGCACTTCGAAGATGTGAAGCGTTTGCTTAGCGTATTACAGCAATTAGTGGACAAAGGTAACACTGTGCTCGTTATCGAACACAACCTCGACGTAATCAAATCTGTTGATCATATAATAGATATGGGTCCAGAAGGTGGAGACAAAGGTGGTACGATGATTGCCAAAGGTACGCCAGAAGAGCTTATTAAGGTAAAAGAATCTTATACAGGAATGTGGTTGAAGAAGATTTTGAAATAATAAATGAACAACAAAAAGGCCTCCTATCTCTAGGAAGCCTTTTTTAATGGAATTTATTTCTGTTGTAGGCTTTTAAGCTTTGAAATTTCTACAATCATTTTAGCAAACTCTGATCTTGATGTTTTTCTGAATGGGCGGAAATTTCCGTCTTGGTAACCGATCACTATTCCTTTTGATTGAGCATAATTGAGATATTTTGAGTACCATGATTCGTCATTCGTATCTTTAAATGTTGCCGCTGTTTTAGGTGTGATTCTTATTTTAGCAGCTCTTAATAATAGTTTTATAGCATCTCCTCTTGAAATAAATGAAGTCGGCTGGAATTTACCATCGCTATAACCGCTGATTAAATGAGCATTTTTTGCCGCAGTGATATATGGCGCATCCCAATCTGTTATTTCCACATCAATAAATGGTTTTTTTGTGACTTTCTTTGGTAATGGAATTCTGTAAGCTTGTACTATCACTTTTACTAATTCTGCTCTGCGAATTCTTGTATCTGGATCAAAAGTTCCATCTTGTAAGCCTACTAGAATGCCTCTCAATCTCAATTCTTCTACGTAGCCCTCTGACCAATGAGTTTCCACATCTTTAAATGGAGGAGCTATCTTCTTAGGAAGACGCTTAGTTGTTTTTGCTACTGGAGTAGGTTTTGGTGCAGGTTTAGGAGATTCAAGAGTTGTGATTGTGTAAGTAACTGTTGTAGTGCCGTCTTGAGCTGTAACAACCAATTTATCTCCTGTTTTTACTGGATCTTGAAGTCCACTGTCGTTCCAGATCTGATTAGGCTCATCTTTGGCAAGGCTTGCGAGAAAATTAGCTTTAGAAGTGCCAAATGGTACTCTAGTAATTGTTTCTTCTACTTTGCCATTTGCGCCCACTCCGTATGTACCAAAAGGGGAGATAGTAGCCACGCTGCTAGAGAATTGAAGGACTTTTATAGTGAATACCTTTGTCTCTGTAATTGCGCCCTTTTTGATAGTTGCGAATAGTGGAATTGTAGCATCTCCAGCTCCATGTAATGGTCTCACTACGGTCTGTCCATCGTGACTTACCACCGTATAGTCTGAAGAGGTCCAACTAATTGTTGAGCCATTTACTCCTGTAGTTGGAAGTGTAGCTAATGCAGTAACTACATGCTCTAGATCAGTATTTAGCCCTTTGATTGTCTCGCTAGTGAGAGCCTCTTTATCAGCAGCTACTAAATTTGGGTCATTATCAGCCGAAGTTAATGTAGGTATAGGAAGGGGAGTAGTTTCTAAAATTGCAGGAGCCGGAGTAGGGGCGATAGTGTCCGCCATTGCTACTGGTATCATTCCAATACTTGTTAGGACTATGGAGATTGCCAGCATGGAGCTAGTCAATTTTTCCAACTTGCTGGACGATTTAGCGTTCATAAGAAGATATTATTAAATACGAGGTCGAACTATAATACTTTTATTAAAACTGGCAAGCTTTCGGGGGTAGGTTTTTCAACAAGTAGCTTGATTGAAGATGCACTTTATTTTACTACTCTATAGGTTCCGAGTATTTGATCTGATAAATTAATATTTTCTCCTTATAGGTTTTTTCTAGTTTTAGGGACGTCTTTAGGTAGATTTAATAAAGTTTAATATAATTTAGTCACATTGAGTTTAGTTTAATTTTTATTAATGGTGGTGAATAGCTGCCTCTCGATGGTTGATGAAGTTTAATAAAATACGATAAAGTTTAATTAAGTTTATTAAAATATAAAACATTTAGATCAAACGTCTATACTTTAGCCTAAAGTTTAATTAAATATAATCAACTTGCCAAAACTCTTGCAAAGTTGCGTAAGTTGTGGTAAGTTTGGCGCACGAAAAAAGTTCGACACAAAGTTCATTGAAAACAAGAAGAATATTGAAAACTGCCCTGAAAAGTGCTAAAATTTAAATAGCTTTAATAAAGTTTAATAAAGTTGCTTAAGTTTTAATCCACTCCGGCCGCTAGGCCGGAAAAATCAAAAATTCCTATGATTGAGAAATTTCTGACCACAGAGCAAGTTGCAAATATTCTTCAGGTCCATCCCTTTACCATCTTGAAATTTCTCAAGGCAGGTAAGCTCCGGGGTGTGAAGCTTGGTAGGGTATATCGCATCAAAGAAAGTGATGTTCAAGCATTCCTTGAGTCTCGTATGACAAGGAGCGCTAGACTCAATGAGATGGCAGAAATGATCCAACCAGAGACACAACCGGAATTACAAGCTGTTGAAGATGAAATTTCAAAAGATCAAAATCTCTATACTCTGAGGAAAGATGATAACGGTGAGGATGGATTGCCTCACTACATCATCTAATAAATTTAAATAATGATTATTCACTGCCTCTCCTGTGGAAAATCAATCTCGAGTCACGGTCACTGTTGCCCATATTGCACGTCTGAATTGAGCGACCTTACCTATGAATTCAACGGGATTGAAGAGAAGGCCAACCTCAAAGAGCGAATGAGGAATATGGTCTTCGGATTAGTACACAAATAAAAAAACGCCCTAGAAAAGCCTTTAGTACTAAACCTTGAGAGGTCTCATGGCCCGGTCAGCCTTAAATGACTCTAAAAACGTTAATAAACCTATTTTAAAAAACTTCAATTGCCCTTTAGTTCGTGCCCACGAACTATACTAGAAAAGCCCTAAGAACTCCCCGGTCTTGCCAGGGGGTTTTTATTTTGTACTCAAATATTAACAAAGTCGTCTTACTCTTTGCACTGTCTATCTTTGATCTTCGTCGTAAGGCTAAGAACTTGGTTTAGAGGCGAGAAAGTAGTTTCGATGATTTCCAGTGTGCCATCATCTGCTCCGCCTGTCTGGCGACCATCCAGTGCATTAATAAACTGTTCCATACCTCCATCAGCCGCTGATTTATATTTAGAATCAAAATCTGCTCTAACTTGAGAAATATCTTTTTCCATAATGTACTGTTCTTGAGCACTCGTAGTGATATTTGCGTATTGGCTTTGAGTTAAACCGCTACCATTAGTAATATGAGTATCAAGATAGTTTTTTGCTTCATCTAGAGCATTTGTGGCAGTAGTGCCATTTACGGTAACTTGCCCAAATGATTTTACATATTCAAATACGCTTTCATCTGTGGTGAACAACTCCACGAATTTTATAGTCTTCATTTCATTCCATAAAGAAGGACCTTTTCCGTTTCCATCAGCGCCAATAGCTTTGCCAGCATCTTTCAATCCCGCTGCATCATCTTTAAAGAATTTAACCAATTCATTCCACTTTTTGCCAACCTCTTCCCATGGGCTCTTTGTACATTCTAGATATTGAGATTTTCTATCAGAGTATTTGCTTTCAAGTTTCAAAAATAATAGATCAAATTCAGCCTGTGTCATGAAACTTTCACTAACATATTTAGCCATCATATCATTATATATTTGATCCCTTGGAACCACTGCTGCATCTCTAAATACTGATGTATGTGCCGGTACCGGTAGTCTTCCCAATAATCCAGTATCAACAATATGTCTCGCATAATAAATTTCCACCATAATTTTTTGGTAGGCTTTCTTTAATTGAGGTACTGCCTGATTATTACAAGTTAAGAAGGCATCTCTTATTGAAGATCTTATTTTATCTTCCTGTTTTATTAAAGTGTAAACATCATTACTTTGGCACTGATTTCTACTTAAAATATCATTCCAAGGTTCTACAATTCCCTCCTTAAAACTATCAGCTGAAATAAGCGTTTTAAGAAAAGCTAGGAAGTCTATATTTCCTTTCTGAATACAGCGAGCAACACTTAAATTACCATTGCTGTCCTGCGTCGCTGGATCGGCATACGCAACACTGTTGTTTATTAACAACATTAAGCCAATACTAATTATGATTTTATACTTTTTCATTTAATTTGTATCAGGTTTAGTGACTGTTTTCTCTAGAGCATCTGTTGTCATTTTTTTGAATGTATCTTTGAAATTTTTAAATAAGGAATTCATTTGATTTATTTCTTTTAGAACATTTATTGAGTAAACCATCGAATTGCTGATTTCATTCGAAACATCAGTACTTTGTAGATTTGAATTTGCTTCAGCTGCAGCTTGAGCTTTGATTCTCCTAATAGCATCACCTCTTTCAGATTGTGTTTGATTTTGGCTACCAATTTCTTCTTGTAAGGCGTTGTTGAATTTATCAGTCAAATCAGGTCTGTTTGGACTATCAAAACTTAGTTTATCCACTAATCCTGGTTCATAGGTTTTAATATATTTATTCCACTCTTCCAGAATATTTCTGCCAAAAATTAATTTATCATTTGATGGTGTAGGAATTGGATTCCAAATTACTATGAACTGTAAATTAATGCGTGGCACCGACGTAGATTGCTTACATTTAGCAGATTCCATAAGGTTACCTGTAGCCTTATTCGGAACGAAGGAATGACTCAATGTCTTAGCCATATATTCATTAATTTTTTGTATTTCACATAGGACGCAGCTCTGTCCTTGCATGTAGCTAGAAAGAACTTTTTTTATAATTTTAACATCAAAGCACACACTAGCTTTTGCATTCACCAGATTGGTTGAATAGTTAGAATCAGATGTGTCGCCAGTAATATAATTATTCTGTGCACCACCTAGAGTACCAAATCCTGAAGAACCAATCCCTGCAAATAATTTAGAATCATTTACCCCAGCACACCATTGTTTGGTCCAATCGTCAGCTGGTGCTGGCTGCACTCCAACTTTGGAATTTTTGGCAGCATTTGGATCTTGTTCACCATTACCTTTTTTATTGTTATCTCCTGCCACATCTCCAGCGCCACCATTATTTTGAGCGTCTAGATTGTTCCCAGTTCCATCTACAACATTGTTTTTATCATCACTGCTATATGTATTTAAAGCATTAGCCAAGCCATTATCTGTGTCACACACATCTTTAGGTAAAACTTCTGGCTGAATTTTTTTATCGTCACCAAGTTTAATTTCATTTTTATTTAATGGGCCACCACCTGCGGCTCCCTGATCTATGCCAGCAGTTAATGGCAAGCTAGCCACTCCAAATTCATTAGCAATATATGCATTTTGCTTAGTCTTCGATTCAATAGCTGGATCCAAAGGTGAAGTATAGGCATCTTGATAAACACCACCCACAGTCACCGGAGTTTTTTTCAAGAATAGAACATCTTCAATCAGAGAGAGGTCGTAAACCAAATCAAAACCAGAATCACTTAAGTCACCATTAGCAAACATTTCTGTAGGGGTTACCTGTGTTTCTATTTCTTTTTGTACTTGGAATAGTTCAGCTAAGTCTGCAAAATTATTTTGAATTTTAGCAATTACTTTGGCAGCATCTGCCTGAGTCATTTGAGAGTGTTTTGAACTATTGAAAACAGTCGCCAAAGTTCCATTTATTGCAGCTCTTGCCTGTTCTGGAGTCATTCCGTAATTCTTTGCAACTTCCTTTAAGGCATCTTTGTTTGAATCCCTGGTAACCTTTTTATAAATTAAATTATATAAATTTTTACCTTTCTTTGAAGGATCGGTTGGAGCAAAAACTGTACGCCAATCAAATAGATCATTATCTGATGTTCCTATAAAACTATTCCACCAACCTACGTTGTCATCTCCGTAAGCCACTTGTTCATTGTGTGAGTAAATTAAACCAGCGGATATACCCACTCCAATGATTAAACCTATAATGATCGGCAGAAACTTTTTCATTTTATTGGCATTGACTGGTGCTTGCATCTACAAAGCGCACTGGGAATTCAGCTACGCGTAAACGAACATCTTTAAGAATTAATTTATATTTTGTTAGCCTATTCAATATTTCTTCATACTTTTTATGCATTGGATAAGCCATACGGAATTCGTTATAAGCTGCCACCGTAGCTTCCAAAACATCCTTTGCTGCCTGTGATTCTTTGTCTATGCTATCAGCCTTTCTATACTGGCTTCTTAATAAATCCGCAGCAATTGCTCCACCTCCAAGCGCACCACTTAATGGTTTAAAATCAATCGTCTTTTTCAAGTCTTGAAGCTTAGTTAAATATTCTGAATATATTTGCATTCCACCAATTCCTACGCAGTAACTGCTGAAATTATCATCTCCACAAGCTTTTAATATTTCAGCCGTAGTAGCATTGGCTGCTAGTCCAGATGGAGGTAAAAATTTCTTCTTTTTTTCTGCATCTTGGTAATAGCCATCACTATCAATTAGAGCCAACATCTTCTCTATTTTTGCATTAAAATATGTATTCATTTCTCCATGATATCCATCAAAGGCATCATAGAAATTAGCTGTGACTCTGAAATTTATTTTTTTGTCACCAGCAGCAAAAATTGTATAGCCACCATAGACAGAAACAACAGTCATTATGGCTATAAAAAATGTTATCAAAATTTGTTTTAAAAACTTCATTTTAACCTGAGGTTAGACATTTTCCTATAAAGCTAGGAAGCATTTTATCGAAAGATACAAAGTATCCATACATCTGAGAAATAGCAGTATTTAGATCCCTTAGTTTACTATTAATGGCTTGGTATTTTTCTATAAGAATAGTTGTTGTTTTTACAGATGATGTCTTCTTTATATGATCTATCATCATTTTTTTTGCTTTGGAGAAATATTCATTTTTAATGTTTGCACAGAGCGCATAGGCAGTTTGAGTAGCCAAAATATTTTGATCAGCACTATTTACTTGAACCTTCAAAAAAATGTTATTTAAATTTTCTTTGAAGTCTTGGTAGCGAGCAATCGCAATATTAGTCAAAGAACCAGTACTGCTTTTATTTTGGAAATTAGTATCCAGAAATTCCAGAAATTGCTTCAGTTCTATATCATATATTGGAGCTAAGGCACTTTGGCATTCACTCATTTTTGCTGAGTCTAAAATCTTGATTAATGCAGCTTTGTTTTTATCATCTTCAGCAGATGCAAAAGCCGTCATTGCCTGTAGCAACAACACGCTCACCATCCCAATTATTAATAAAATCCTTTTCATTTTATTTATTTATTGATTGTATTTGGACTTCGTTACCTTTTGTGAAGATATAGGTTTTATCGTTTGGTTTGCTGTCATAATACTGCGAATAATACGTGCCAACAACAGAGAAGAAAATATCTCCAGGAATTAACTCTGCTTTATGTAAGAATGTAGAAATACATGGACAAGTATTACATTCTGCAGGGACAATGTAGAGACCTGGTACGCTTTGATTTTTGCATGCCGAAGGGTTCTTATCATCAGTAGGATCCAAAGGATTGCCGCAATCAGCCACTTCTTTACCGTCTGATTTGCCACCACCATCAGTATCCGGATTATGAGGATCTGTATGATAAATATTTACCTCATCATAATTTGATAAACCATCATTATCATCATCTATCGCATCATCGGTAGGATCCAGAGGATTCGTATGAGCAGCTATTTCCTTTCCGTCTGTCACACCGCCACCATCAGTATCCGGATCTAGAGGATTCAGATTATCTGCACATTCTAGAGCACTATTTAATCCATCTTTATCAGGGTCAGCACTTGGATCGGTGACGTGATATTTCTCTTCGCAGTAATCTGTTAATCCATTGTTATTACTATCAACCTCAAAACAATTATATGTATCTAGTACTCGCTGAACCATTATTAGTAATTCTCCAAATGTCATGAGCTTGTAAGGATCTTTTGCTTCCTCTGGAGTTACTATGAAATTATTTTGAAGTGGTTTTCCACCTTTCAAATAAGGCGTCAAATCTTGTGCAGCTTTCATATAATCACCAAACCAAGGATCACCTTCCTTGAGACCACTAACATCAACAATATTTCTGTACTGCAAAGCTTTCAAAATAATTTTTACCGCCTCAGCTCTGCTAATATTATTTTCTGATTTGAATGGGAATAATCCCTGCGAATCTGGTTCACCTTTGTAACCATCTACGAATCCAAGCAAAGTAGCTTCTTTAATATATGGATGATAATCTGCGAGAATATTATTATCCGCATATCCAGTGCCAGCTTTGAATGGTTCATGTGATTCAGGTCTAGGAATTACACAAATCATTGCCAAGAGTACTTTAACGAAATCCTTTCTCTTCACTAAATCTTGTTGAGTAAACTTGAATCCAGGATCGAAAACTAAATTGGCAATATTAGGCTTACTTGATAGAGCCTGAGATCCATTTAATACACCTTCAGAAGGTTTTCTTGGACTCATGAATGGCACATCATTTGGACCAAGCACAACAGCCGGATCTACAAGTGATATATACACTTCTCCAATTACTTTTCCTTCAAAATTTATCTGAATAATTAGAGGTTCCTTTGTGTGATCATTTGGCTTCTGAGTAAGAGTAATACGTTTATCCAAAACTACAATATTTCCAGTACTATCAATAGAAACCATGATTTTATTTTCCACTGTATTCTTTAGGACTACTCCACCTGGATTGTCAGCATCATTCGCTGGCAAATTTTCAAAAACAAAGTTGTCAGCCTTATCTAAATCATCAACATTAGTTCCATGTATGAACTCAATATTAGCAGAGTTAAAGTTGTAATTTTGATAAATATTCACATCTGAATTTGCGTTTCCAATTATATAAACTGTACCTAATACTTGATTATTTTTATCTAGAATAGTCACACTTGTAGGAGTGTTTGGAGGAATAGCCTCATTCACAATTGTCTTATATCCTGGTTCTATTTTTCCAAGATCACCAGTCTTTGGATTGATCTCAGCCACAATTTTACCGTCAGCATTTTCAACCAAAATCATATCTTCCAAATTAAAATCAGAAATATTGTAAGCACCATCATCCCCAGTAGTTGATTCACGTACCTTATCTATTCTTGGAACCAAAGTGAGTTTTCCTTTAATTATCCTCTGAATATAACGGCTACGCATTAACCAGAATGGTAATTGAGCAGTTACAGGAAGAGTTTTTCCTGTAGCCACAGCTGTAGTAGCAAATGATTGATCTAGGCTTACATTTGGTGCCACAACATGTACCACAAATTGTAAGCTTGCGTCCTTACCAGAGGCATCCACCACATGAAGTAGGAATTTATGATCTCCCACGTCACCTTCATTAGAGAATGGACCAATATTAAATTTAGGATTAGTTCTATCGTCAAAAGTAAGTCCATTGCCATCTTCGTCCACCATCGCAGTTAAATCACTCCAAATAGTTTTTTGTATTGGAGTAGTTTTTAATTTTTCTTTAGTAATTGGATCAGTCTTATCTGTCTCAAATGGAATAGTCTCTAAATAGTATTGTTTTATCTCTCCATCAGGATCAAAAGATCCACTTGAATCAATTTCTAAATTCTTAAATATCGACAAAGTATAATCAGTAGAATTTAGCACAGGCATTGGAGCATCACTGTCTGCACATGATTGAGGAGCGGCAATTATTACATCGGATTCTAATGATTTATTTCCGGTAGCATTTACGGCAAATACACTCACGTAATAGTTTCCATTTGGAATTTTTTCTGAAATTCTTGGAGAAGTCTTATCACTTAAATCAGTTACATTTATCTTGAAAGTGTAAGCGGCATCTTTGAAGTCATCATAAATTGATTTTCTCAAAACTACTTCATATGAAACTGCATCCTCCGTAGGTTGCCAAGAAATATCAATTTTGCCTGTACCAATATATGGAACTTGAACTCCCTTCACACCATCACCACCAGCGTTAACATAATCACTTACTGCATTTTTAGTGAAGCCTACGATCAAATCTCCTTTAGGTAAATTTGGAGTATTTTGATAATTAGTTTTCAAATAAACATCTCCACCCATTGAATAGACGATATCAGTATCTTTATCATGGTCTACATCGCTGAAAACAATGTTTGTACTTCCATTTAATTCTCCAGTGAAATTAAGAACACTTTCATCTACTCCACCGGCAGACACAAAGAATCCAGCTGGAGGAATTGTCGGTTCATTAGCACCACTTACTGCAGTCTGTGGAGTGAAATCAATTGCTGACGCAATCAAATCTCTCTTTTCTGATAAACCAGCAGTACTAGCAGCTTGATTAAGAGTATCTTCTATATCTTTGCCAAGGAAGCTAAAGGACAAAGTTTTACCAGAAACATTATCACTAATATTACTTCTACCAACATCACTTACCGTAGGATTAGCAGCGATTAAATCAATATGCTGGTTATTGTTATCAACAAGTATTTTATTGAATTCATTGTAGTCAGAGATATCACCTAAAACATCGTTCGAAGAGTTTAATGAATCTACAGAAGCAATCATTTGATTTCTAATTTCCGCTAATTGTTTCAAATTTCCACTATTTGGTAAATCTTCGAATTTTATTCCATCTTTAACATCTGCCAAAGTTCTATTCAAAATTGGATCGGTGGAATCAATAAAGTGCTCTGTGGCAATCAAATGATAGACATCAGGAGTTGTATCTTCTTTTTTAACAGTCGCTATATAGTCATCCATTTCCTTCTTGAAACTATCTAGCTCAGTGGTATCAAAACTTAGAGGTAATGAACTGCTCTTATTCTTAATACTGCTTGTGGTGCTATCTACAGCGCCTTTTACTGTACTTGTTCCTTGATCAACTGAGTCTTGAGCTTGTTTTGCAGCTTTATTTATAGCGTCTTGAATGACAGTATTTATTATTTGGCCAAAAGGAATGCTCATAATTCTATTAATACCTTTTACCAGATTTGACATTCCATCATTCCAAATTTGAGCACCCTTATCAGCAGCTACATAAATCAAATTAGTATCAATATCAAAACTGATTTTTCCAGTGATTCTAATCTGATCTACATAGCTGTATTGGATAGGAGGGAACTGCATTCCTAGATTCTTTATCAACGGTAAAATTGCATCAACACTAGGTTGGGTCAAAGTAGCAATTTCCGTACTCAAAGTACTTTCTGGAATTGGAATAAAACCATTTTTCAATAAACAAAGAATTTTGAAAATAGTTTTTAAACTAACCATCAATTTTCCTACTATATTTGGTAAACCAGGAATCTTTGGAGGTCTTGGTAAATCTGGCAATTGAGGAAGAGGAATCTGTGGTAAGTCTGGTAGAGTAGGTAAAGAAAATTTGGAAAGATCCGGTAAATTCACATTGAATCCAGGAATATCTATCGCAAGATCCGGAATTACATCCGGCAGAGTAATATCTGGCAAGTTTGGTAAAATAATCGGTTCTGGTCTGAAAACCACATCTGGCCAAACAATCTTGATACCAGTTTTTATCTGAGAAAAATCTACTACTATATCAGGCCATTTTGGCAGTGGTACGATAGGAATATCCGGAAGAGCAACGAAAAGCTGCATCAATAATCCAAGTTTTCCAAAGCGATCACTCTTACATTTATCACACGATTGTTGATAATCAATGCTTAGATCCAAAATCAACTTCCATTGCTTAAATGTCTTAATAACATCTTGAATAGTTTTAATCCAAGACTGAATAATTTTTTGCTGTCTCTTAATATAACCTCCAGTGTAATTCATTATCGCGTCTAGATAACAAATTATTTGAGTGGCATACCTTGCTTGAATAGTCTTGAACTGCAAGATATCTTTCGGCAGATTTGTGAGCTTATCTAATAAATCCATGGTTCTCTTCACCGAAGCCATGAGATTTTGCATGTTTACTACGATCTTATCGCAAATTGTTTTTCGATTTTCATTAGCTGCACAATTCCAAGCATTATATTTTTGAAGCTCATTCTCCATATGCTTTACCCAGGCATCAGCTTGAATCTTATATTTGGCAATTTCTTTAGGAGAGATAGCTGGAACTTTAATTACAATTTCTTTTCCTTCTAATTTAACGAAAGGGAAATTGCTAAGACTTGAAGCGAAATCATGGAAGCTTGCAAAGCTAAATTCTTTTCCAGCGAGCTTGCTTTCTTGAGCAATTTTAGAGAAGTCAGGAAGAATGAAATAGAAGGTAGGGAAGCGCAAAAGTTTACTGTAAATTTCATCAGTTTCACCATCCATCCAATTAGTAATAACACTTGGGAATCCAGGGATTTTAATATTTACTTTGGCTCCTCCGGCAAGAGGACTATCGCTACCAAAATTTCCGCCCATATTAACTCCTTTAGTGCCACCAGTTCCTTCGCCGTCAGTAATTATTGCCGACTGACCAGTGACAGCTACCGTTGCGCTCTTAGCGAAAGAAACAGCTTTATTTACACTAGCCTTGATTGCACTGCACACGCCTGGTATTCCGCCAGGAACCGCAAATGCGAAACATATTCCAGTAGCTGAAGGACCACCACAAACAGCGGTACCTAAGCCCATTGTCAAAGTAGGAGAAAGGTAAAGTCTGAAACTTGAAGGAGTGTAGCTTGGTAAGAAGAAACCAAAGAATGGTGGATTTGGAGTACCTGCTAAGAAAGTAGGGAATCCAGGAGTTCCTTCTCCCATTGCTCCAGGTGTTAATAAAGCAATGTTATAAGGAATTGGTAAGCATCCTGCTCCAGAACACCTCATAGCTCCAAGAATATTTCCAATTCCAGTGGCAACAGCCTCACCTGTACCTTCCGCATTTGTTAAAACATTATTCCATTTATCCGCGCAACCATTGTAATCCTTATCTGTATTTTGAGAATTTGAGAATTTTTGTAGAGCTGCTTTTGTATCAGCAGATAGTTGACCATTGGCATCTTTTAATAACTCTGTAGGACTAGGTAAACCAATTTTTTTGAAAGCATCATCTAAAGCATTATTTGAATTATTTGCCGGATTTACATCAAATTTTTCATAAGTTTTAGGACCGGTAGAATATAAATATGAAATAATTCCATCAGGGTTTACCTCAGGTCTTATCATTATATCCTGATACGGATCATTAGCGTTTGATGGATATTTCACAAAATTATTTCCTATATCAAAATGAACTTTCGGAGTGAAATTCACTGTCATTTGATAGCTTATGATCCTCTTTCCATGGGCAGGGACGCTAACATTTTTGATAACCGACGATCTCATGCTTGTACCTGTATCAAGCCATTCTAGCTTATCTGGACAGCCAGCATCTAAACATTTCAGACTGCTCTGAACCAAAGTCATAGACGTTGGAGTAGCATCTGAAAGCATTAGATTATTTATTTCACTATCACCATCATTTTGTAGGGCAATTAGATATTCAATAATATCTCCATTTGCCACCGAACCACCATTTAAATCTTTTGCCTCTTTAACGGATTTACCCTTAAAATTTCCATCTTCAGCAATGTGTATGAAATCATAATTTTTGTCGTAAGTCTGTTGTGGAACATCTTTTGTAGAAATGTTGTTACTATCAAGAATAGTACTCTGAAGCTCAGTAGCATCCTGGGCATATTGAGCACTACTAAACGCTGGATCTTTTTCTTGAGCATTTACTGCTGGTGGCTGAGTAGTAGGTAAACTGAATTGAATAAATTTATACCAATTTGATTTGCTCACTAGATTACCATTTGCATCTGCAATATCCTTTCCACTATCGGGTTTTTCCATTCCCGGATAATTGAGGAAAATATTAGCAATTTCATTCAAATCACTATTTAAAGTGAAGCCAAAATTCTTACTATATCCATAATTTGTATCAAGTCCCTGACAAGATTTACCATCAGACTTATTGTAGAAAATGCTAATGCTTCCAGATGAATCACTAGTTACCAAATCTTCACAGCCATCATTATTCATGTCTGCCACCTTCATTTCGTAAACCTTTTTATCTTGAAGTGCTAAATTCAAAGGCTTACGGTCAAAATTGCCATTAGTATTTTTTATCAAACTTACGCATTGTTCGCCAGCATTACATGGCTGCTTTGTACCAACCACCAAGTCATCGTAGCCATCATTATCTACATCAATTTTCGCAATACTTTCTATTCCTCCATAGATGTTCAAAATATATCCTCTATCGCGGAATCTTTTATTGCTTATCTCATTCTCCATTAATCTAATAAGTCCGCTTTCATACACCAATAACAAGTCATCATAGCCATCTCCATTGGCATCAAACTCTATCATTTGCTTAATTGGCTCCTGACCACTGAATATAGGTTTTCCAATATCTTTAGAGTATCCAGTGTCTTTACTTACCAAATCTCCAGACACCTTTAATTTAATAGTTGGATCACCGTAAATAATTCCTGAATCAGACGCATAAGGCACAAAAGAAGCTCCCACGGAATTTCCAGCTGCAAATAAGAGCATATGCTTATTTGAACCTTGAAAGCCCAAGCCAAATTCTTTTTTTACTCCATCCAAACTACCATATCCGAAGCCTGGAGCCTGATTAGGATCAATATCTTCTTCGTCATCTACTAAATAAATTCCTTGAGGCTCTGCAGTGGAATCGCCAGTATAAGACGTCACAAAAGAATATTTATTTTTTATAGAAACTGGTTCTACGTAAACGCCTGGAGTCAAATTTTGAAGTGAGTCACCTATGTTCATCGTCTGCACTCCTTTGCCAAAATTTTGTTTAATAGAAATGAGTGCAATATCTGAGCCGCCCTTAGAAAGAATGAAGGCAAAATTGCTAACATCTATCTGTTCATCTTTTGTTGGAACTCGAAGTTTGTAAACTTCATCATTGAGATAAATTCTACCGTATTTATCTACTTTCATTTTTGTGTCACTACCAACTTTTACATAAATTCCATCACTATCTTGGCTGAACATACTCTTGTTTGCCTCGTCTAGAATTTTCACAAAAACACCATCCTTATCTGGGATATTTGTTTTATCATCCACCAATAACACAGGAGAATCGGTCTTTGGTACCACGAATACATTGGCCAAATCGTCACCAGCAATATCATCTGAAAGTAATACTTTTTGATAAGGGAAGGAATTGGTCGCATTGATTACTTTTCCATAGACAGTGCTTGTAAGGAAATCAATTTTTCCATAACCATCAACCGCAAACATACGCTTCTTTTCGCTTTGAGTAGCAGTAACAGCGCTAATGGCCTCTACTTGTCCTTTTGAGAAAAGAATAGAGTTTGCTAAATTATTTTGATCGCCAACCTGTCCGTAAGCACCTCCAAGCAGCGAAACATATAATGCCCTTGGTGAGAAATTTTTAACTATATCACTTGTGACATGCTTATTAATTTTCAACGAAATAATTCCGTCATTAAGGCCAGTACTCTGAGCAAGAAGATTTGCAGTACCAGAAATATTTTTTCCAGAAATTTGAACAGTCGCCACACCATCTTTTGTGACTGCTTTATTTTGTGAAAAATTTACTAAGTCACTTGTAGCCTTTGAGGCCAAGAAGCTGATCACCGTGCCATTATCACTATCCACAAAATTACCATTTGTATCCAATACTTTAGCCGTCAAAGTGACCTGTTTATTTGAACTACTATCAATAATGTCTTCAGATCCACTCAGTAGTATTTGAGTAGCCTTGTTTGATTTAATTTTGAACTTAAATGAGTCACTGGCAAAACCAGGAATATCAATTAAAATTTCTTCCTGACCGGTTACTGTTCCGACTTTGAATGTTATATTTGCTGCATTCAATTCACCATTCACTAGATTAGATGGAGGCTTAGAAACAAAATTACCAAGATTTATTTTAAGTACTGTAAACTTCACAGGTCCATTGAATGCTTTAACAGTCTGACCATTGTTTAGTAATTTTACTCCCAACCTTGCGATTGATTTTCCGTCAGCCGGCAATTCAGTAATTGCTTGGAAATTCTCATCAAACAATTGCAAAGATAAATCCACTTTATCCAGAACTTGGAAAGACTTAGTCGCACCGACATGTTTTTTGAAATCTATGCCGCTAATATCATTTCCAGCAGCTAATAATTGATCCTGCAAGTCCTGATCCATTACCACCGCTACCACATCGGCAGAACCAGACTTACCACCCGCAAACAATTCCGCACTGGCCTTACCATCAAGAGTATCTAGCTGTGTACCAATTAGCTTATTATCACTATCTGATTTAGGATCAAATTTTGCTTTGTCATTCACAAAAACTCCAATTTTTTCAAATGAATTATTGGCAACATTTCCAAATTTATCTTTCAGTACAATATTCAGAACCATCTTGGACTGATTGTTTGCCACCAAGACGCCGGAGTCAGATTGAATATCCACATTTGCAGGTTCGCCAGCCACTAAATGCAAGTCCTTTGTCACCACTTGGTAACCTGTATCAACTTTTCCATTATCCTTTAAAACCTCTTCTTTGATATAAAAATCTCCAGTAACTTTTCCAGCCTTTAGGTATACAGTGGCAATTCCACCCTTACTTTCGACAGTATTGCTACCTTTGAAAATAACTAGATCAGAAGATATGGAAAATTTCACTTTATGACTGCCGTTGATCTCTGCATTTCCTTTTGAATCGAAAATAGTTGCCTCGATTTTCATCAATGAACTATTGTCTGCCACCATAGAATCATTGCTCTCAACAAGGAATTTACTAGATTGGTCCTTGGTTGCAGTTATGAAAGGATTATCGCTTAGAACCTCAGCAAACAATCTACGAACACTCGTCTGTGGTCCCTTTGGAATAAATTTCTGATAATACTTTGCTCCAATAAAATATTCTTCCCATTTTTGATTTGGCTCTGGTTTAATTTCTGGAGCCTTTTGAGTTTCTACTGGCGCTTCAATTTTTTGTGTATCAACGGTCTTTGCAGGAGTTTCTACTGGTTTAGTTTTAATATCTCGAGAAACTGGAGCCGTATCCTGAATTAAAGTAGATTTCAAAATTATGAGATCTTTTTCTTTCTGAGTGCTATCAGTTGTAGAGTCACCAGTAGCAGTGTTTTTCCCAAGATCAGATGTTCCAGCAGAACCATTTCCAGTTAGGCTTGTGTCAGTTGTTCCAGTGCCTTTATTTGAGCTATCAGTAGTTCCGCTATTATTGCCAGAACCATCTGTCTTGTTTGTATTTCCATTAGAATTGGTTCCAGCTTTATTAGGGGATACTCTTGTTGTTTTATTGCCACCATTGGACACTCCAGCATTTTGGCCAATATTATCTAGAATTTGTTGTAAGCCAGTTGATTGAGTGCCATCAGCGCTCGTACCACCGGAAGAAGTATTTCCAGTATTATAGTCGCCACCAGAGCTATTATTACCACCAGTATTACTAGTTCCGTTTCCATTTTCTGTGCTGGTCGCAGCGGCATTATTTTGATCTTCAATCTTTTTTAATAAATCATCATATCCAGCAATTTCATGATAGACATAACTGGAAAGCTGCACCTGATTGGCATTAGCATCTGGCACATTTTTCTTTTGGCCTTCGGGAATACTTCCATCACCAGTTTTTGCAGGACCCACCGGTAATTTATCTTTTGATCCAGGATTCCAGGATTCCGGACTGAAACATTCATTTGTAAATTCAGGGACTGTGGTCAAAGACTTAATGAATTTTTGCATTTCCTTCAAGAAATCTTGAACCCAAACAAATTCAAATTCGTCACCAGCTTTTCCTACACCACTCTGATCTCCGGCTCCATCACCTGCTCCTTGTCCACCATTTCCGCCACCATTGCCAGCATTTCCTTGGAACTGAGCCAATGGATCAAACACATTATCTTTTTCTTCCGGCACAGCCTTATTGAAATTCATATCAAATGAGCTCTTGTTTCCATTCAATACAAGATACGCCGCTTCATAACCAAAAGCCGCTTGAGTGCCCGCAGGAGAAGGTAAAAGAGTGTGATCAGCGACGTAAGCATTACCTTGATTGTTTGCATCACCATTCAAGTAGTATTGAAGAATATATTGGTGTTTCTCGTCGATATTCATCTTTAACCAACTCAAAGCATCATAAATCTTTTTGCTAGAACCTTTTTCCAAATTAAACCCTGAGGCAGGACTATCTATGTCATTATTATTTACTACCGGAGATAGGTAGTTATTTAAAATTGCATCAGTGATTTCTTTTGGAGTGTATTTATCAGGCGCAGCATTCGGATCAATTATTCTATAACTACCTGGGACTGCAGCGAGCTCTGTCGCCTTCGTAATAATTGCAGATTGCAATTGAGCCATATTGGTAATATTCGGATCAAAAAGATTCACATATTTAACCTTCTGAATTTGACCAGGATAAACTGGAGGATTTGTGTCACCTAAGCTATTAATAATTGCTTGTACATCAAGATTTGGCTTGTTTGGCTGATTTTTGTCGGCTGGATAAGATGGACCCTTCGAAGGTGCTGTCTGGAAAGCTACATATCTTGGATTATCAATTGGCAGACTGAAAGCCGTTTGAGATTTCATCTGCTGAGAAATTGTATAGTCAGTCGGTTCGTTGTGAAGAATCAAACTCGGAAGTTTCTTCACGCTATCTGCCTTTACCACCAGAGTCACATCCTTATCTACACCAGCCTTTTTATTTGGGAAGGAAGAGACGCTATATGGAATTGTATAACTTCCATCATGAGATAATAATTTTCTGGCAATTTCTTGAGTATCCCAGCTTGGAATTGCATATTTCGTATCATCTTCCTTGAAGTCATAATATTTAGAATCATATATTCCGTCGCCATCGCTGTCTTTCCATTCATAATCTGTTAAACCATTCCCATCATTATCAACTCCATCAAATAATCCGTAATTATCTGCGAAATCTTTTAGAGTAATTTTAGGATTACTATTGAGAATAATTTCGCTAGCATCCACTTTATCTCTGCCAGCCCAAATAGATGTCTTCGGGTTGAAAGTGCTGTTTTCTGCCGTGCCATTATCAGTTTCATAATCATTTTGTCGAGCCTTGGAACTGCTAATAAAAGTTTCAAACTGCTTCATCAATTGACCGTAAAAATCAGGCTCGATATTGAAGCTTGAACCATCGCTTGTAGAAGAATCCAAAACAAATTTGTAAGGATTTGAGTCAGTAGAAATGTCCGTCACGCTTGGTAATCCTGTATAGCAAGAATTGAAATAAACCTGATCCACGTCATCATATTTGTGGTAGTCAGTTTGAAGACCTCCTGGAAATTGATAGCTATCTACATGAGTTGTGTAGTCATTTTTGTTTCCAGAATTTTGGCCAAGATTATTCCTTTTTACTTTTTCCGGAAACTTCAAACGATCTCCCAATCCAGGAATTGACATCAACACTGGCGCCAAACTTCCAGCAGGATCTAGCACCGGCATAGAAGCCACCATTCCTAAACATCTATCACTATTTTTGTTTGTGGAATTTGCATTACAACCAGCGGAGTCATCATATGCACCATAATTGTAACCATCACCTTTGTTATGATAGAGAGTAAAGATTGCTCCTTGGCTATTCGCATTATAAAAATCAGGATTATTGAAATCCAAACCAGTAGGAGTATCCAAGAGAACATACGCTTCTGGCTTGCCTTGAGGATCAGTATTAGTAGTTAATCCATCTTTGTTGACTGTAAAAGAAAAATATTGTTTGGCCGGCTTTCCAGCTCTATAAAAATCTACACTGAAATAACCGACTACTGCTGCTGCATCTCCATCGTCCACGCTTTCATTAGGAATTACTTTTACCTGATAAGGAAAATTTTTTAACTGTTGAGATGGGACATTTTTATTGTCATTGATAGTATCTATTACGTACTTCACCGCCTGATATGAATTCTCAATCGCCTGATCAAAGCTATAGGAATAATTTAAATTTTGACCATTTACCTTCACGATCACGTCACCTTTTTGGAATGCTTGCTCAATAGGGCCCTTATAATTTGCACCTTTTCCAGCCAACGGATTATGTATGAACGCCGAGATTCCATAAGCAGGATTATCTTCAATCACTGCTCCTGTGTCATAAGTGCCATCACTATTTGCCTGACCGGCATAAGCTCCTCCAGTCGCTGTAAATAATTCAGAATCTTTAACACCTATTGAAACCGGTGAAAGCATTCTCGTGTACACACCAGCGGTGTGTAGATCCGTAGCTGTAGCACCGTTATCTGATCGTAGTGAGCGAGTAAGTACTGAATATTTACCTCCAACTGCCTTAGGATTAAATGCTAGATTTTTATCGAAATAACTGGATTTAGTAGAACCAAGAAGTGGGAAACATTGCTTAGGACTATCAATTACAGCGGCATCAGTACCGTTGATATACCACTTTGAATCTTGCTCGTTTTTATAATTAAAATTATAGAATAAGCTCGCCGCTGTGCCTTGTAGTCCATTATTTGTCGCTTCAATTTGAAAATCCTTATCTCCAATCTTTCCTGTAAGTTGTGAGTAGTCAACCAAGTTCAAAGGTTCCTGAATTTTTGTTGCCACTTCATTTATTTTTTTCTCTAAAGCTTCGTTTACACTCTTGAGATAATATTTTGTATACTCATCTTTAATTCCAATCAGACCTACTACACTATCTACATTAGGGCTGCCGTTAGCGTTTTTGTCGTAACGAGCGGTGTTGTATGAGAAATCATTTACACTGCCAATGTATTTGCTTAACACCTGATAATACGGAATTAAATTCTGATCAATAATTGATTTAGCATAAATATCTGGCACGCTCGCTAGAGGATTTGCAGATGAAAGAAAGTCCTGCAATGCCTTATTCTCAACCTTTGGTTTGATGTCGGCTGGTATATCCTTAAGCACTTCCGTACTTTGACTACTCAACTCTTGCGCCCAGAATTTGTTGTAGCGCATGTAAGCCAAATCCTCGAACGAAGTGATGTATTTCAAATACTGCTTGAATGAATCAGGATTGAGTTGTTCTTCTTCATGAACCAAATCTCCGAAGAACATTCTCCTATCAAACTTTGAAAACATTTCAACGCCCTCGTAGTACAAATGATTCTTATCAAAATATTCTGCCAACTGTTCACGGCCAGTAAAATCATCACTAGGAGATCTGATTACCCCATGCCAGATTTCCGGCTTAGGAAAGGACACAGATGCATTTCGCTCATAGCTCTTGGTCTTAGGATTATATGAGTAAGCTTGATCAGAAAAATCCGTATATGGGAACATGCTGATATAGCGATTTCCACCTTTGTTCACTACCGGAAGTGGAATATCACCCACAAGAACTACTCCTGCCAACCTGTTTTTATTAGCACCGTCACCATTGCGATAAAGATTCTCCAAAGCGCTAGCTAAATCTTGTACTGAATCCTTATTTTTATCGAAGAAAATGATTTTCACATCTGTAAGATCATTGTTTTTGCGTACATCTTCGGCATATCGTAGGACTCTATGGCCTAATTCTGTATCTGAAAGCTTGCTATTGTACTGAGGATACTGCGCCTTTAAGCCATCATAAGCATTTTTATCCTGATCGAGACTCACATCTACCACTACTGCAACTAAGTCATAAACCGTAGTAACAGAATTTGGCTTGTCTGCTTTAGGAACAAATCCATTATCAGCAAAAGCCGTATTGGAACCAGGGAGTAAATCTTTTAATGAAGAAGTACTAACGCTTTGATGATCTGCTACTACAGGAGTAGTTGTGTCGAAAGTTGTAATTCCAGCAGCGGCTCTAGCGACAGGTATGGAAATTATTTCCCCACCTAGCATCACAAAGAGCATCAAAACGCTGATTAATTTCTGTCCAAAATTTTTATTTGCGAGCAGATTTTTCAAGGCAAACGAGGGGTAATTTACCAAGAGTGAATTCTACTCTTCTAATCAGTTAAAAACAATTTTTATAGACCACTAAATCTAACAAAAATCCCGCTTTCCGTTGACGAAAAGTTTAGCTATTGTAGTAGACGAATTTATTTCAATTTTTTCAGAGATGGATGCCCCAAAATTGATGTCATTTGATAAATGGCAATTTGATTTAATTTCAATAATCTTTTTTCTGGCTCAATTCCCAATTTTATAAATTCAGCATTTAGACTTTCCAGATTAGAAAGAACCACTAACTGCTCAATTGTCGCATAATCTCGAATATTGCCATTTTTGTCAGAATTTTTATCTCTCCAATCTTTTGCTGTTACATTGAATAAGGCTTTATTCAAAAGATCTGCTTCAGTCGCATAAATAAATTTTCCAGGAATATTTTCAATTTTCAAAGGAATCAAATTTTGTTTTATGGCATCCGTATGTATTTTGTAATTTACTTTCGCCAATTCTCGTTTTATATTCCAGCCAAGAGACAATCTGTTATTTTCATCTTCTTTAAGTCTCTGGAATTCTTTGATCAGGTATAATTTAAACTCCGGGCTAAGCCATGTTGCAAATTCAAAAGCAATATCTTTGTGAGCAAAAGTTCCTCCATATCTACCGGTACTCGATCTAATACCAATGGCATTTGTGGACTTTATCCACATAGATGAGGACACTATAAAACCATTTGTGCCAACTTCATTTTTAATCTTATGGAATTCCATAAGATTAAAATCTGGGTTATGTAATTTTTCCCACGCACCCATAAACTGCACGCTATATTTTGTAGTAAGCCAATTTGCGATAACCACCCCACTATCATAAGTTTTACATTTTGCCATATCCGTGAGAGAAATATAATCTTGATCTGATTGGTTAGAGATAATGATTTCTATTCCTTTGACAATAATTTTTTGTTTGTTCATGGTGAAAAATGAGTTAAATATTAATCAACTCAAAATTCTACCCATCAAATCTAAAATTTTCTTAAAATAAACTTAAATTAATTCTAAAATATTCCACCCCCACAAAAAAAGCCCGACCACTAAGGCCGAGCTTTTTAAATTGAAAATTAATCAGATCATCACTGTGTCAAAACTGCATAGCAAGGAACAGTAGTTGCTGGAGCAGCAGCAGCAGCTACAGGAGTACCAATTGTAACGGAGAAATCAGCAGTATTACAATTTGCGTTACCATTTGTGAGTATTTCAACTTGTGCCCACACACCAAACGCATAGGAACCAAAAGCTTTAACAAAATAATATTTAAAACCTGTGGTTGGATCCGCTGGCAAAGTTCCACCAAAGTCTGCTTTTAGTTCTGCCCAAGTATTTGTGCCTCCATAATTAGCATACGCTAAACCATCAGCTATAACACCAGAAAGAACCGGATAAGGTTTACCTGCAAGATTTGCATTGATTAAAACTTTTTGTATTTTCTGTAAACTAGCTATTCTCGCAGTATCTCTACCTTTTGCAGGTGCGCCGAGTAATGTTGGAAGGAATGCTACGGCCAATACCGCAATGATCGCAATAACGATCAAAAGCTCGATCAGGGTGAAACCCTTTTTTGAGTTCATCTTTTTCATAGGAAAAATTTTATAAGGAATTTAACCTCATTCTACTCGATGGAGAAAAAAAGACAAGAAATTTTTCTGTACTGAAATTATAAATTAGAACTCAAACTTGAAAGTTTCATAATTGGCAACATCACCGCAGCCACGACTGTTCCCACAGTTAAGCCAATAACGATAAGAATCACTGGTTCAATAATTTTGGAAATTCCTTGCACCGCAGTATCCACTTCATCTTCATAAAAGATCGCCACCTTCGCAGTGATCTCATCCAACTGTGCAGTTTTCTCACCGACATCAATCATGTTTACCAACATTGGAGGAAAAAGATTAGAATCGCTCAAGTTTTCCGCTAGGGGAATACCTTGTTTAATATCTTCTACAGCCAATAAAAGTCTTCTTCTATAAACTTCATTACCAATTGAATTTGCAGTAATTTCTAGAGTTCTCACAATGGATACATTACTATCCAAAAGATTGCTCAATGATCTGGCAAATCTAGCCAAATAGGATTCCTTAAATAGTATTCCGAAAATTGGAATATTTAATTTTACTTTATCCAAAGTATACTTACCCACATCTGTTTTTTTGAAAATCATGAAGAAAATTACTAGGGCAACTACTGCACCCACGATAATCATCCATTGATTGATCATGAAATCGCTAAGTCCAACTACGAGCTGAGTTACAAGCGGCAAATCACCTTTAGCTTGGGCAAATAATTCCTTTAATTTTGGAATTACAAACACCATCAGTCCGGCAACCACGATAATCAACAATGAAAAAATCACCACCGGATAAATCATCGCACTCTTTACCTTCGATTTAATTGAGTAAGCTTTTTCTGCATCACTAGCCAAATTTTCCAAGACACGACTTAATTGTCCAGAAGCTTCTCCTGATTCCACCATACCAATTTCTGGTTCTGAGAAAACTTCAGGATAAGGAATCATGGAAACTGACAAACTATCACCAGCTTCAATTCTTTCTGCCAAATCTTTTACCACCATCTGTAGACGTGGACTTGTGCTCATTTGCGCTACAAGTGATTTTAGTGACATTACCATCGGAATACCGGCATTAATCATCACTGATAATAGATGAAAAAAAGTAGCTTTATCTTTTACTTTTACACTTGAGTGCTGCAAGAAATAGCTATTCACTTTGTTGTACCAATCCAAGATAGGATTACCAGTATTTTTTGATTCTCCCAAGCCAGTTTTATCTAGGACAATTGCGCTAGATTTTTCCTCTTGGATATTAAGAACCACCCTATCTTTGGACGCATTTTGTCCGGCGATTTGGAAGGTCTCTGTCCCCATGGTGGCAAAATCTTTTTTCTCTGGCATTTTTAATCTGATTTACGTGCTACACGATATACTTCATCGAGAGTTGTCATTCCTTGAAGAGCTTTTACGATACCGGCCTGTTCTAGTGTGACCATTCCGTTTTTCAAAGCAGCTTCTTCAATATCTAGCATATTTGCGCTGCTACCAATCAGTCTGCGCAATTCATTATTCATTCTAAATACTTCATAAAGACCCACACGTCCTACATAACCAACGTTATTACATTCAGCACATCCTACAGCTTCATAAAACTGCATTCCTGTAAGTAAAGCTGGATCAATTTCTCCTTCAGCTTTCAATCTGGACATCGCTTTTTTAACGAGTTCCAAAAGTTCTGGAGAAGTTGTGGCAGGTTTTTTGCATTTTTCACAAACTCTACGCACCAACCTTTGAGCAATAATTAATTCAATAGTTGAGTTCAAAAGATATGGTTCAATTCCCATATTTATCAAACGAGTAATAGATTCAATCGCACTATTTGTATGCAAAGTAGAAAACACCAAATGTCCTGTAAGTGAAGCCTCAATTGCAGTATTAGCCGTCTCTTTATCACGTATTTCTCCGACCATGATGATGTTCGGATCCTGACGTAGAGCGGTTCTCATTCCAGATGCAAAATCATAATCAATATCATGATGCACCTGACTTTGGTTTAGACCATCAAGCTGGATTTCCACCGGGTCCTCAATAGTCAAAATGTTTACTTCAACTGTATTTAATTTTGTCAGACAAGAATACAAAGTAGTAGTCTTACCTGATCCAGTAGGACCTGTATTGATAATAATTCCATTAGGAGATTTCAGTGCCAATTCCAAATTTTTCAAAGACATACCGGTAATTCCCAATTCCATCAAATCAGGGATTTTTCTCGATTTATCCTGAATACGCATTACAATCTTTTCTCCATTTACCGTAGGAAGAGTAGAAACACGAAGATCCATTTGGCGACCTTCTTTTGTAGTTACATCTGCACGTCCATCTTGAGGTAAACGTTGTTCATCAATCTTCAAATTAGACATGATTTTAATTCTAGAAACCACGGCTGGATGTAGATTTGTAGGATATTCTACGATTTTACGCAAAACACCATCCACACGATAACGAATTCTCACATAGTGTTGTTCCGGCTCAATATGAATATCACTCGAACGTAGATCTAGGGCATAGCTGATCGCCACTAAAACCATTTGAGGAATATTAGCGGATAGAATGCTATCTTCTAGTTGTTTTTGTTTATCTTCGTTCATTTATTTTTGGAAATATGCGTTGATCTGCACTGAGAAACTAATTATTTCGCTAGCTCCTGTGTTTTGATCATTATTTTCGAAATTCAATCTGATAGAAGAAATATCCATCAAACGTTTATTCTCTTTTAAACTTCCTGAATTTTCCACCATATGTAGAAATTTTTGGAAATTTTCTTTTGAACTACGAATGTTCATTCTCATCGGTAAAATTGAATATGTATCAGCCTTCACAGGGTCCTGATAATCAATGTTTGAAACTTCGAAAGGACTACTTTTTGTTGAAAGCTGAACTTCGTAAGCGTCCATTTGCTTAGTGAGATTAGTATAGTCATCTGCAGCAGGAAAAATTACTTTAAGTTTCTGAGCAATATCTTTATTTAACTGAGATGATTCATCTTTTTTTACATCTGCTACGGCCTTTTCGCTTGTTACGCTATTAGTAAGTGAAGATATATAAAGCTTATTTTGCTCTACACCCTGAAGGGCCATCTGATAATCTCCCCATTTGCTATATGAATAAAAACCCATTAGCGCAATGAAAAGAAAGCATAAAACGGCATAAGTACGAATGTACATTTGTTGTCTTCTTTCTTCTAATTGATATGTTGCGTCTTTCATATTATTTTGTTTTAGCTGCGTTTGGATTATTTCTTAGATCTAGAGCTAGTCTTAAAGTAGCCAAATATCCTTCGTCTAAAGATCCAGATTTGCTGAATGATCTCATCTCAGCATTCATGAAAATTTTCGACTGATTTAGGCTATCTATTAAGTCAGCTATCATTGTGAAGTTTGTAGGTTCTAAGCTCTTAGTTTCTCCATTAATAGAGATTTTTCCTGTTGAGCTATCAAAGTCATAACTGTTATATCTGATACCGCTACCACCTGGAGAATTGTAAAATTTCAAAGAATAATTTTTATCAACTTCCTTTGTTCTTAGGTCTATTTCATCAATAATATCAGACCATTTAATTCTCTTTGCTTTAATGACCTGAACTGAAGTCATATCATTTGCAATCAAGGAATTAACCTTTTTAACTAGATCATATAATTTATCATCTTTTAGAGAATCAAAATCAGTTTGGATTAAAATATTTTTCAATTCTGAATTTCCAATTAACTTCAAAGTCTGTTGGAGATTTCTGTAATCCATTTTTGTAGAATCATCCTTCCCTCCAGATAGAGTAGTGAGTTTATCCGTAATAGATGTACGCAATTTATCCTCGTACAAAGATTGTAATTGAGGACTTGTAGCGAAATTTATATCGATTAATGGGGCAATAAAGTCTTTAGAAATCTTGTCTCTTGCCGCTAAGAAAGAGGCTTTCATTGATACTTTTGAGGCTTCCATAGCCGCTTTTGCATCAACTTTTTCTTGAGCTGAGGAAGTGCTGCTATTTAAAATTTCAAACTGTTGTAAGAATTCATCGCCATCATAACTTAATTTATCTAATGATCCTTTGATTTGCTGAAATCTGCTCGTATTTAAATCAGTTTGAAGACCTATAATTTGAGTATTAGTAGATGCTAGATCAGCAGATACATTTGGTAAATTAAAATTTGAAGTAACGAAGTCGAAAGTATTCGTTAGTTGAGATGTGAAAAATGCCAAAGAAGCTAAACTTGAAATGAATAAAATTCCAAAAAGAATTTTCAAACTCAGCAAAAGTACACTTTGCTGCGGTTTTACATCATATAATAGGGATGTATCCAGCTCTGGAGCATCACCTAAAATTGGAGCATTATTTGTTCCTGTTTCTGTTGAAACAATGTTCTTTAACAGATCAGATTCCATTGGTTTTGCTACCAAAGGGTCCATAGCAGGAGCCTGATTGTTTACTGGTATAGCTTGATCGGACATCTTTTTGTTTTTATTTTTATCTGATTATTATACCAAATTTTAGGAATTTATTCAAGTGTCCTTAAGCTGATATGCAACAAAAAAGCACCCCGCCGAGGCGAGGTGCTTCAAATCTTGATCTAATTCTTAGAATTATTTCAATTCAACAGAAGCTCCAGCTTCTTCAAGCTTCTTCTTCCATTCTTCAGCCTGAGCCTTGTCTAAACCTTCTTTAAGAGGTTTTGGTGCTCCGTCAACTAAAGCTTTTGCTTCAACAAGTCCTAGACCTGTTAATTCACGTACTACCTTGATAACAGCAATCTTCTGACCACCGCCACCAGCGAGGATCACAGTCTTTTTACCGCTATCTTCTTCTGCAGCAGCAGCAGGTGCAGCAGCACCCATCATTACTGGAGCAGCAGCAGATACTCCGAATTTCTCTTCAAGGGCCTTAACCAAAGAAGCTAATTCAAGAACTGGGAGTTTTTCTACTAACTGTAGGATTTGTTCAGCATCTTTGCTGAGATTTACTTCTGACATAATTATTTAGGTTAAATAAATATAAAATATTAAACTGCGCTCTTATCCTTGATAGCACCAAGGACACGTACAAAACCTCCAAGTGTATTTTGCAATACGTCGTGGAAACCTTGAATAGGGTATTTGACCAAGTAAACAAACTTGCCGAGAAGTTCGTGTTTTGTTGGCAATGTAGCTAGAACTTTTGTATCTGCAATGCTAAGGATTTTTCCTTCGAACAATGCTCCACGAAGTTTCAAGTTTTCATTCTTTTTTCCTGCCTGATAGATAAGTCTTGCGGCTGCAGTTTCATCTTCCATACAGAAAGCTGCTCCTACTGGACCTTCCATGATATCATCCGGAATTTCTGGGAATCCAGCTTCTTTAGCCGCTAGCTTGAGAAGAGTTTTTTTCGCAACATCGAATTGCACTCCTTCTTTACGCATAGCCTTTCTAAGTACGCTAAGATCCTTTACTGAAACTCCTTTATAGTCAGCAAACACGACAGCTTTCGCCTTTTTCATGCTTTCGACTAAATCTTTTAGGATGACCTCTTTTTGTGCTTTTGTTTGCATAGGTCTTAAAATTAAAAAATCCCGATTATCTCATAGACAACCGAGAAGCAAATGGCCCGTGTGGGCGCAATTTTCTGTTGTCTCGGCGGGTCTTAGATCCTATTTCCCTAGGATTGCCAGCTGTCTATGACGGATGCATTCTAGCAGGGAAGTGGCTAATGTCAAATAAAAAAGCCCCCAAATTTAGCGGGGGCTTTCCAAACTATCCATTATTATACCAAACACTCGCATCAAACGGTCCATACCAAGAATTCAAAGTTGTAGTTTCACCTGCACTTTCTGGTACACCTGTTTTTCCATATTCATGAGCATAGTAGTTTGTGAATAGTCCTCCACATGAATAAACTTCATAGTTTTCAGGTATATTTTTGCCAGTTAATTTAGTACAGTCATCTTTCTTTAAATCAGGCTGAGAAGCTTCTCTAACATGTGCCATGCCCATAGCTAAAGTAACTTTTGCAGTATTTTGGTCATAAGTATCAGTGAAAGTAACATCTTTCAGCTCTTCATAACTCATAGTCACTTTACTCATCTTTCCTACCAATTTGTCATACATTCTATCCATCATTACAGCCATTTCCGCTCTAGTTACGCTATTTTCAGGTTTGAATTCTCCATCACTGTATCCTTTTACAATTCCTTCTTCCTGTAAATGATTGATTGCTGATCTATTCCAATCTGCAAACTTACTTTGATCTGCAAAATTCATTCCACCGACCAAAGCAAAGGCTACTGAATTAAGGATAAAAAATGCAACTACACCTACCATTAGAATTTTTTTAGTCATATATAACTTGGGTAAATAAATATTTTTTGTATAATGCGTTCATGAGTAAGACGAGCACATCCACTATCAATAACACCGACCTAGAGAAAAGGTTGCGGTTATTTCTAAAGAAAGCCAAAAAGCCTCTTATTGTCATCTTGGGGCCAACAGCCTCAGGCAAGACCGCTTTATCTTTAAAATTGGCCCACGACTTCAAGGGAGAGATCATTTCTACCGATTCTCGCCAGATATATAAAGAAATGGATATAGGTACTGATGCCATTCTCCCGTCTCAACAAGAGGGAATTCCCCATCATCTCTTAGGCATCGCCAAACCAGACAAAACCATCACTACCGCCGAATACACCGAACTCGCCCTCGCCAAAATTAAAGAAATCTATAAACGTAAACAAGTACCAATATTAGTAGGAGGAACTGGTCTCTACATAAGCTCTATAATTTTTTCTTATCAAATTCCACAAGTACCGCCAGACGAAAAACTTCGTGCCAAGCTGTATAAGGAAGCTGAAAAAAAAGGAAATGAATTCGTTCACGCTAAGCTAGCAAAACTCGATCCAGAAGCCGCAAAAGGGATTCATCCAAATAATTTGCGTTATGTGGTCAGAGCTCTAGAAATAAATCTTACTACCGGGAAAAATAAAATAGACATACAAAAGAAATCTCCATTCAATACTTTCCTAATCGGTCTTAATTGGAATCGCGAAAAATTATATGAACGGGTAAATCTCAGAGTCGATCTTCAGCTCAAGAGGGGGCTCCTCAATGAAGTGAAAACACTTCTCAAAAAAGGTTACAAAGAAGATTCGCCGGCTATGTCTTCATTGGGCGTAAAGGAAATAATTCCTTACCTTAAAGGAAAAGCGACTTTGGATGAATGTGTAGAAGTACTAAAAAAGAACACTAGAAACTACGCAAAAAGACAAATGACATGGTTTCGAAGATATGATAAGGTGCACTGGCTTAATATGGATTGATCATAAATTTATCAAAAAATGTCTAAAATAACTTTTCAAAATCTCTGTGAATTAGCTGCATTACTTCGCTCGAATATGGGCTGCCCTTGGGATCAAGCTCAGACAATTCCGACCATGCTCAAATGTATTAAAGATGAGACTGAAGAAGTATGTCAGGCTATTGAAAAATGTGATCACGAGAATCTCAAAGAAGAATTGGGTGACGTACTTTTTCAAATCGCTATGATTGCGCAGATAGCTAAGGAAAATAAATATTTTGAAATTGATGATGTATTAAAAGGAATCGATCATAAAATTCGTTCTCGTCACACTTGGGTTTTTGGTGAAGATAAGGCCAAAACTCCAGAGGAGGCAATTGCTATGTGGAAGAAGAATAAAGAGTTAGAGAAAGCAGCAAAAGCTGCGAAAGATGTGAAAGAAAAAAACTAATAAACACGCCATGTCTGTTCTCGGGAAAAAATGGCTTATAAAAAATCACGATAATCAAAAAACAGTCTTTGAAAGATTGTTGGAAAATCGTGGTATTAAAGATGTCGGCGGAATTACTGAATTTCACGATCCACATCTTTTCAATGATATGGAGAAAGTTCTGCAGCGTTTAGATAAAGCCATTCAAGATCAAGAAAGAATAATTGTTTTCGGTGATTACGATGTAGATGGAATCAGTGGAACAGCGCTTCTAGTACACATTCTTAAGAAAGTTAAGGCTAACGTTTCTTACCGTTTGCCAAACCGCCTTGCGGACGGATACGGTCTTTCTTCTAAATTTATTGACGAGTTTATTGAGAAAAATATTAATATAATTATTACTGTTGATTGCGGAATTTCTTGTCGCAACGAAGTGGAAAAAGCCAATAGTGCTGGCATTGATGTTATCATCACTGATCATCACACTGTTCCAGAATTCTTGCCTGCGGCTTACGCTATTCTCCATCCAAAATTAAAAGATACTACTTATCCTTTTAGAGAACTTACTGGTGCCGGTGTCGCTCTAAAACTTGCTCACGCACTCATCAATAAATATCTTCCAGAAAATGAAAGACAAGATTATTTATATTCCTTACTCGATTTAGCCACACTTGGAACTATTGCCGATCTTGGCTCACTTACTGACGAAAATAGACTCATTGTAATCAAAGGACTCGAATCTTTAACTAATACTAAATGGGCCGGACTCAAAAAAATTAAGGAACTAGCAAGCATAAAAGAAGGCATAAAAATGAATACTACCAATATTGGTTTTCAAATGGCTCCACGTATTAATGCTGCCGGAAGAATTGGAGATCCATACACAGCACTTTCATTATTACTCCAAGAAGAAGAAGGAGAACAGGTAACTAAACTAGGAGACAAATTAGAATCACTCAATAAAGAACGTCAGCAAATGACGGAACAAGCTCTTCATGAGGCTGAGGCGATTTTCCTTAATCAGGAAAATATGCCGAGCATTTTGATAGCGTATAGCGCTACATGGCATGTAGGAATTTTGGGTCTGGTAGCCGGAAAACTAGCCGAGAAGTACGGCAGACCAGCAATAGCGATGCAGGACTTTGGTGATACCCTCGTAGCTTCAGCTCGCAGTCCAGAATATTTTAATATTGTTGATGCTCTCACAAACACTAAGGAACATTTAATAAATTTTGGTGGACACGCTCAAGCTGCTGGATTTAGTTTAAATAAAGATAAATTAGCTGATTTTACCAAAGACGTTTCTGAGTATGCTCGCACCAATCTCGAGAAAGTTGAATTGAAAACTATTTTGGAAATTGATTGTCAGTTATCGGGAGAAGAAATTGATGAAAATTTATTATCTACCATAGAAAAGCTTCAGCCATTTGGAGTTGATAATCGCAAACCAACATTTGTCATGAAGGGGATAGAACCATTCTTTGTAAATCAAGTAGGACAAGATGGAAATCATCTTAAATTCACTGTGAAATATGGAGAAAAGAAATTCCCAGTTATTGCTTTTCGTATGGGCCAATTTATAGGTCAGCTCAGACAACATCGTAAAATAGATTTAGTTTTTCAACTCGAACATCACTCTTGGAACGAGCGCGAATTTATTCAGCTGCAAGCCCTGGACTTCAAGCCTAATGAATAGTAACCTTAGGAACGGAATCCCATCCTTATGAAAAAGTTTTCAATATTTTTGTTTTTCTGTATTTTTATTTCCGCTACTTTTACCGAGGTAGCTTTAGCAAAAACTCCCAATTCTACTGATTGGTATCAGTTCAATAGCAACTCTTCAGCTCATAGATTTCAATTTAGATTTCCTCGAGATTGGCAGCTAAAAACTTTGGATGACAAAACTGAATTACTCTCTCCGATTGGAACGGCAGATAGTAAATTGAATTTGGTCGTCCAAGAATTTAATGATCAAAGCTACAATTCTGTAATCAATTATTTTGTCACACAGGATCAGTTAGTCATAGAAGTTAAAGATATTTTTGTTCAAGCTCAGGATGAAGATTTAATTGGCAAACAAGCCAACTATCAGAATAAATCTACTGGAGAAAAAGAAGTAGTAACTCTTTTTAAGAGGGGACGCACCATAATAACTATTTCTAATAATATAAACAGCTTCAGCGATGTTTATAATCAAATTATCAACTCTTTTGATTTTAATGATAAATGGCATAGTTACATTGATGTTAAGAAGAAGTTTTCATTTATTTATCCTTCAGATTTCATCTTGGTCGATGGCATTTCTCAGGTAGATGTGAAACCAAGTTCCACCTCCAATTCGATTTTCACAGTCGCTAAAAATCAAACCAAACCAAAAATCATTTATGCTGACCAGAAATTGTATAAAGAGGATTCCATAGAGATTATGGATAGTTTTTCTTTTTTTGATTTGGACCTGACAGGAAAGCTTCACGCTTATCAAAATTTTTCAGATGTAACTGATTTACAACCAAACGCAAAAGCCATAAATCTACTTTATAAAGATGGAATAATTAAAGGATATGACGATGGTAAATTTAGACCAGATGGAGAAGTAACTCGTGCTGAATTAACTAAAATGATTGTATCAGCGCTTAGCTCTCCAGGAATAAACGATTTCAATAGTTGTTTCCCTGATGTGAAAAAGGAGTGGTTTGCTCCTTATGTTTGTTATGCTAAGGATCACAAATGGATTAGTGGATTTAGTGATGGGCAGTTTCATCCAAACGACAAAGTTACTAGAGTTGAGGCAATTAAGATTATTGTTAATGGATTTTTTAATGGAAAAATAGTTCCAGAAGAATTGAAAAATAACTCAGCAAACGACATAAAATTGAATGAATGGTACGGGAAATATTTTATTTTTTCCGATAATCGTGATCTTTTGGATAAGCAGCATGTCTTGAAAAACGGCTCTAGTTACGCGTATTTGCCACTGAAAAATATTACTAGAAAAGAAGTTGCTGAAACAATCTTTCGCATAAAGAATTTACCTAACTAAAAGGTAAATTTAATCTGGAAAAATACTACTGTCATTGATACAATGATCTCCTTTTCTTATATACTCAAAGCCTTGACATATAACCGAATTTGTTTTACAATATAGAGAAACAATTTTAAACATAGATGCAGAACACAAATCAGAAAAACATCATAGAACTTATAAAGAGAAGTAATAAAATACTCGTTTTGCCGTCCTCTCCACCAGACGGAGACTCACTTGGCTCAGCCGTAGCTCTTTATATGTCTTTGAGGAAGTTAGGTAAGGAAGTAACGGTAATTTGTGCCGATCCTGTACCAGATGTATATGACTTCCTTCCAAACATGAAAATTGTTGGAAACAAGTTCATGTCTTCCAACGACTTCATCATTACTATCGACTGTAAGAAAATTAAGGTTGATAAGATAAAGAGTTCTATTGAAGACGATAAGGTAAACATCATTTTGAGCCCTCTAGACGGTCATTTCTCAGAAGCTGACATTACATTCAATAAAGGTGAAATGTCCTACGATTTGATCATTACGGTAGATACAGCTGAATTACAGCAATTACGTGGAATTTATGAGAATAACACTGAGATTTTCCATCAAGTACCTGTAATCAATATAGATCACCACATCTCTAATACTCACTTTGGAAAGATAAATCACGTGGATATTATGTCATCTTCCACTACTGAGTTGCTTTGTCCACTTCTTGAGGAAATGGCTAAGGATACAGGGGTAGATCTTATTGATGAAGATATTGCGACCTTGCTTTTGACAGGTATTATTACCGATACTGGAAGTTTCCAGAATGCGAATACTACGCCAAAATCCTTTGAAGTTGCTTCTGAGCTTATTGCTTACGGAGCGCGTCAGCAAGAAATTATTCAATACATTTATAAAACTAAACAATTAAGCCAGCTCAAGCTTTGGGGTCGTGTACTTTCAAAAATTCAAACTGATGAAAAGCATCACATTGTCTGGTCTGTAGTAAGTCAGCAAGATTTACGTGATACCGGTAGTAGTGTGGATGAGACTGGAGATATTATTGATGAGCTTATGACCAATGCTCCAGGTGCAGAAGTAATTCTATTAATTAAAGAGAAAAAAGATAATTTTATATCTGTAAGTATTAGAACAACTAGCGCCAGCATCGATGCCGCTGCAATCGCCGAAAAGTTCGGTGGTGGGGGACATACTCAAGCAGCTGGATTTGGTATGAATGATATTTCACTTAGGGATGCCGAATATAAAGTTGTTAATGCTGTAAAAGAGTTTCAAGCTCAAAGAAAGTCTCCAGCCGAATTTGAAAGTAGGATTGTATTAGCTCCTGAGATTCAAGCTCCTGAGATTCAGGCGCCTGTAGCAAAAGTAGAATCTGCACTACCAGAAATCGAGACAAAAAAGAAAGTAATTAAAAGAACTAAAGCTGAAGAAGATAACTTTAAATTTCATAGTCTCCATTCAGAACTAAAGGGAGATGAGCTCGGAGATGCCGGAATTGCTTACAAGTTTGAAGACTAATTAGCTGGCGGTGGAGTAGTAGGAGAAGGCACAGAAGGTGCAGTCGTAGGTGTTTGCACACCTGCTCCAGGATTCAATTTCATCACAGGGCTATTGTTTGAAGGCTGAGTAACTTTTGCGTTATCACCAGTTTTAACGACTGAATAAATGAAGCTCGCAATTGCAATAGCTGCAACAATAAGAGCTGCAATTGCTGTAGGGAAGAATTTTTTCTCGTCTCCTTTTTTGTATTCTGGCATATTTAGAAATTATTAAAATGAAGTAGTTTTTCCTGATCTAGAATCTAAAATTACATCATCCGTACGTTCATATTTAAACGTGTAATTTGCTTTTGTGCTGTAATAGTAATCTACAGGACCATTTCCAGCTCCTAGAGCATCAGTGAGGATTATTGTTTTTTCAGGCAAAGAATTTAAAGTATCCATTCCTTTATTTTTAATCAGAATCATTTTCATAATATTGCTCAAAACATCGGTATAGTCTTCAGCATTTGTGGCTGGCAACTCTTTATATACTAAAGTTCCAAGCATTGCTTTTATGGCTTGTTGTAACTGAAATCCTAGAGCACCATTGCCAAATTCCGTGTAGATTGCCAATACCTTTTTATTTTTCAAATAAACATACCAATCAACCATTCTGGAATTTTGATACACCACTTCGTAAGCATCTAAATCTTTCAATTTAAATTTTTTATAAGCAGCTCCAGGAAAAGCATTTTTTATATTTGTGAAATATTGATCGGTTACCATGTTTCCGGCATTTGCATCAAGAGTAACAGTCACCACTGCAGAATTTGGGTATACTCTCGTGGCTGAGAATTGAGAATATTGTTTGTCTGGTTTGATGAAAACTACCTGGTTATTATCTTTAACAACTTTCCAGTTTTTATCGTCAAATTTAATTTGGAAGGGAAGATTGTCGCCATTATAGGTGTTCCAATTTATTTCCAATGGGAATGGCTCACCTTTATTATTTTGTACCGTCATCATGCGGAAAACCAATTCTGCAAACGCTGCTCTAGTCATTGATTGGTCTGGATGAACGGCACCGTAATCATCAGAAAGAATAATATTGTGGTCACGTCCGTACTGAATATGAGAAGCATACCAAGCCTCTTTTTTTACATCTGTAAAAACATTATCAGGCACAGTCGCAGGTAACTGAACTTTAGCTGCTGTAGCTAAAATTTTCATAGTTTCTGCAAGATTAACTGGATCAGTTGGTTTGAAAGTTCCATCTTTGTATCCTCCAATTATTCCAGCAGCTTTTCCTCCCATTACATATGGGAAAAACCAAGCCTCCTTTTTTACATCTGGAAATACAAAGACATAGCTTCCATCAGTCTTAATATTCAAAGCACTTGTAATAATTTTTACTGCTTCTGCTCTATTTACTAATTTGCCTGGACCAAAAGTTCCATCAGCATATCCTTTGATAATATTCTTATCAGCTAAGAATTCTATCGCTTGAAAATTCTTGTTATCCGCAGGGACATCAGGAAAAGTAGCGGCATTCGCATTCAACGAAAGCGCAAAAAATAATACAGGAAGGAGGTGAATCTTTTTCATAAGCATTAAGAATATAGCACTCTTAATAACGCTGCTTCAAACGAAATATTACGAATATAGTAATTCGCCAGGTGTATATCTATCTAAATTTTCTTCGCCGATGAGTTTTACTAAACGCTCAACGACCTTTTCCATTTTGACAGTTTCTTGTATACCCTTTTTCATATCTCTAATGATAGCATTGCCTTCTCTTACTTCTGTTAAGCCTAGAAGAACTGTATATGGAACTTTAAATTTATCAGCAATTCTTAACTGAACATTTATTGATCCTTTTCCTAGGGCTCCCATAGTTTTTAAACCAGCGTCTCTCAATTGATCAATCAAAGGAAGACATTTTCTCTTCGCTTCATTTCCTAACTGAGCCACGAAAACGTGTAAGAAATCCTTTGAAGGAGCATGCACTTTTTCACGTTTCATACATGCGATAATTCTTTCAATACCAGCAGCCATACCTACGGCTGGAGTTGGTTGTCCGCCCATAAGTTCTATTAATCCATCATAACGTCCACCACCACCGATAGCGTTTTGAGCTGCTTCACCTTTTTCTACTTCGGCAAATTCAAATACAGTTTTTGCATAATAATCCAAACCACGAACCAATTTAGGATTTTCTTCATAAACTAATCCCATTTCATCCAAGTAACCTTTTAATTCAGTATGGAAATCCAAAGACTCTTTATCTAAATAATCTTTCATTAATGGAGCCAATTGAGCCAAGATCTTGCAGTCCTCCTGTTTGCAATCTAGAAGACGCATTGGATTGCTTGTAAGTCTGTAGCGGCAATCTTCACATAGAGAACGTTCTTTACCTGTGTAGTAATCCTGTAGAACCTGCATATATTTCTTTCTAGCTTCAGGAGTACCGATAGTATTTATTTGTAATTTCAAAACTTTATGAACGCCTAAATCCTGATAAATTTTAGAAGCTAATTGAATAATTTGTGCATCCAAAGCGGCATCACTTTCACCAATAATCTCAAAACCAAACTGCCAGAATTGACGATAACGACCTTTTTGTGGTCTGTCATATCTGAAATGAGGCTCATAATAATAGAGCATTAAAGGTTGTGGCAATTGGCTCATATTATTCTGAATGTAGCTGCGCACTACGCCAGCCGTACCCTCAGGTTTCAATGTGAGACTGCGTCCCTTTCTATCTTGAAAAGTGTACATTTCTTTTGAAACGATATCTGATGTATCTCCAATGCTTCTCTTAAATACTTCCGTAAATTCAAACACAGGCGTACTAATACGTCTAAAACCAGCCTGTCTAGCTCTATGTCTCACCACTTTCTTGATAAAAGTGTGATATTCATGATCAGCCGGTAAGATGTCATGTACTCCTTTTGGAGTCTGAAATGGAGGCTTCTGAACTACAATCTCATCGGATTCTTCTGCCATAGTGTGGAAGGATAAGAAATATACGTGAACACGCTAGGTGCTATTCTACCACATGTTTTGCTTATTTCAAGATAAATGATGCAGCCATTATCACCAAATTTCAAAAGAAGTTGTCGGAACGATATTGGTCTTTTTCTTAAATTTCTTTGGATTAGCTTCGTATAAATAATAGCCGGCTGCTGCTATCATTGCAGCATTGTCTGTGCAGTAATTGAAGGATTGAGGATGTCTGAAAATTATTTTTCTATCAAATCTCTGATTGAAAATATTTAATTTTTGCTGAATCATTTCTCTCAGTCTTTTATTGGCAGATACTCCACCAGCCAAATGAATTTCTTTTATTTTTGGGAATTTTTCTGCCGCCATTATTAATTTTTCACTCAAAACTTGCACCACAGCCTCTTGAAAACTCGCCGCCATATCCGCTTTATATTTTTCATCCATCGTCCCTACAACTTTTTTTGTTGCATTCAAAACAGATGTTTTTAACCCTGAAAAACTGAAATTTAAACTACCTTTCTCCAGAAAGGCTTGAGGTAATTTGAACTTCATCGCATCTCCATTTAAAGCAAGTTTGGAGATTGCTGGTCCACCTGGATATCCCAAACCAAGAATTCTCGCCACTTTATCAAAAGCTTCTCCAGCCGCATCATCTAAAGTCTCTCCTAAAATTTTAAATTTATGATGATCGGTCATTAATATAAGCTCATTATGACCACCGGAAACTGTCAGAATTAGAATAGGGAACTCCGGTTCACTTTTTTCTTCACCATTCTCTTCATAAAGCCAATTAGAATAAATATGTCCGACAATGTGTTGAACAGGAATAAGAGGCTTATTCTTTACATAAGAAATAACGCTCGCAGTTTCTGTTCCGATAATCAGAGAACTAATTAATCCTGGGCCTCTAGTAATTGCTAAAGCTTCAATATCATCCCAATCACAGCCACCTTTCTCCAAACACTCTTCCAATACCGGTATCATTTTTAATACGTGTTCTCTTGCTGCCACTTCTGGCACGACACCTCCAGTTTTTGCATGCAGGTCAATTTGAGAAGCAATAATATTCGCCAAAACTTTACGGCCATCTTCTACAATTGCCGCTGCTGTTTCGTCGCATGATGATTCTATGCTCAAGATTTTCATGTGGGCATTCTACCCAATACAGGAGTACTTCTCAAGATAGCTTCTGGATCATTCAAAAAAGCTTCTGCCACATCTGGATGAAAATGACTTCCAGCAGATTCCCTAATTGCATGCACTATTGCATCAATTGAACGCGGTTCTCTTCCAGGTCTTTTTTTTATCATTGCATCCAGGGCATCAGCAACTTGAACTATAGATGACGGAATTTCCACTTCTTCACTTCCTTGAGCAACATAACCATCATGATCAAATCTTTGATGATGACCTCTAATCATTTTTACAGTTGAATCATCGAGACTTAGTAATTCACCAATTCTTGCTCCCATTTCTGGATGCCAAGCCACCACATTTTTTCCACCCTGATCTAGCTTTCCCTCAAAATCTATCAATCCTCTTATTTGTGGATCAATTTTTCCTAAATCATGTATGAGTCCACCTTGAGTTATATCGTCCACTTCTTTGGTAGAAAGACCCATTCCAATTGCCAATTTTCTCGCAATTATTGAAGTCCCGCCCATATGTTGAACCAATCTTGGATAATCTCCAGACACAGCCTTTGCTAGCATAGCAGGTATGCCTTTATATTTTAAACCAGCCAAAGATGCATTTGTTCCAAATTCTTGTCTCACTCTCTCCGCAATTTTCATTACAACATCTCTCGCTTTTGCATCCACAAATTCTTCAAGATCAGGATGTCTACCAACAATCATTCCAGTAGCATCCAGAACCCTCGTTCCAAAATCTACTGGCTCCACTAATTGTGAATCTTTGCTTACGTGCATGAAATTCATTATTGGAAGTAAAGATTAAACAAAAAACTCGAAAAGTACAAGAAAATAGGGTATAATTAAGCCATGAAATCCACCTCATTGGAAGTAATTGAAGATCTGAAAAAAGCCGGTTATGAAGCCTATTGGGCTGGTGGTTGTGTACGCGACATGCTTCTAGGAATTCAGCCTAAGGATTTTGATATAGTCACTTCGGCAAAGCCAGACGACATTGAGAGAATATTAGAACACACTATCCCGATTGGAAAACAATTTGGTGTAATTCTTGCCATAAAAAATGGTCATCATTTTGAAATTGCCACTTTCCGTTCTGACGCTGGCTACAGCGATGGTCGTCGTCCTAATGCTGTGGAATTCACAAATGCTAAGGAAGATGCTCTACGACGTGATTTTACCATCAATGCGATGTTCTATGATCCTTCCACTGATCAAGTTATGGATTATGTGAATGGACAGCAGGACATGCGTGATAAATTAATTCGTTTTATTGGTAATCCTGAAGAACGTATCAAAGAAGATAATCTTCGTATTCTTCGTGCAGTCCGTTTCAAAAATGCTTTTGATTTTCAATATCACCCAGATACTTATCAGGCAATAAAGAAACATGTTCAGCTTATTAAAAATATTTCTCCAAATCGTATTGCTGATGAACTGAATAAAATGATTATGGGTAAAAATCCCGCTCGCGCGTTTGAAGAACTATTTGAAATTGGAGCTTTAGAAATTATCATTCCTGAGCTTTGTAAATTAAAGGGACTCGCTCAACCTCTCATCTATCATCAGGAAGGGGATGTATGGGATCATTCAATGAAGGCCCTAAATAGTCTCACCGATGAAGACATAGATCCAGATCCACTTCCAGCTGAACCAGCATCTCTCGCACTCAAGTGGGCTACGCTTCTTCACGACATTGGTAAGTACGAAACATTTGCTCAAGATCAGGAGAGAATTCGTTACAATCATCACGCCGAAGTGGGCTCTGAAATTGCCAAAAAAATTCTCACTCGTCTAAATTTCCCAAACAAAATAATCGATCGCGTGTATTGGCTCATTCGTCATCACATGATGATTGTTCCACTTGTGGAAATGAGTGATGGTAGACGTCGTCACTGGTTTCTTGAGCCAGGTTTTGAAGAACTTTTGGAATTAAACCGCGCTGATACCGTGGGTACTACGCCTATAGATCTCAGCCTTTATGAAAAGCTAAAACTCCTTTATCATCACGAAATTGCAAAATTAAAACTCATGCCTAAGAATCTACTTAAAGGCGAGGAAATTATGAAAATTTGCAATATAACAGAAGGAGCAAAAGTTGGTGAAATTCTCAAAGAACTTCGAGACCTTCAACTTTCTCACGAATTAAAAAACAAAGATGACGCCAAGAAATATCTCCAAAAGAAATATTCTTCTAAAGCATCTTCTTAGATTTTAAGAAGCTCATGTATTCAACTTTGGTCATTACTAGACTTCCAAGTCCTGTTAAACAAAGAACCATGTTTGCAGCCCATCCCACAAAAGGAATCAAGCAAACCACATGATAAATAAATAGAGCTAAAGCCCATATTCCAAAAAGTTTTCTTTTGCCAATTTCTACCTTTCCTTTTTTATAACTAAACATCATTCCTCCAATCCAAGAGGCAATAAAAATCTGGCCAATGTACATCGACATCATTAATCCTGCAAAAGCTATTAAAGCCAAAGGAATTCCAACCATAGTGACCATCAAAATAATTCCGCCAATCATTACTGCAAGCATCGCTAATAATCCTAATCCAAAAGCTTTTAAAGCTGATTTATGAATTTTCTCTCCAGCCGACATTACGAACTTTGGAGCGTATAAAACAAAGAGTAAAGCTAACAATAAAGAAGAAAGATAAACGAAAAATTTATGAATTAAAAACCATCCTGTAAACTTATTCATAAAGTCTCCTCTCTCCACTTTTGCAAATGTAGTTTTTCCTTTTACTACATCTTGTGGAACAGTGATTTCTTCTCTAGATTTGTAGTCCAAATTTCCAAGGACTTTTGCAGCAGGATTAATAATAAAATCATCTTCCGCAGTTACGTTTACATCTTTCCCCACTGTTCCATTCAAAATAAATTTTCCTGTAAATCCTTTCAATTCTCCCTTTACCTGACCATCAAGAGTCAAAGCTCCAGCAGCAACGTACATATTTCCATTCACAAATGCCTTTTTACCAATCTCCACTTGCCCACCAGCAGCCAAAACATCTTCGCCAACTTTTCCATAAATGGAAACTTCTCCTCCCATTACGCGTATATCACCAATCACGTCTCCCATCACAACAACTCTTCCTCCAGCCACAACTAGATCCTGTCCTACATTTCCATTTATAGTGACATTTCCACCTGTAATGTATAAATCATTCATCACATCAGCATCTACACTTCCATTATTAGCAACAACATAAGCATCATCTAATATTTTTTCAGGAATGAGTAAATTCTCAGCTTGTTTAAAAACTGCTGCTTGAGAAACAGGCATGATAAACATGCTCATTGCTACCGCAAGAATAAACTTAGAAAACATTTTTTTCATTTGGAAGGGGTGAGGTTTATATATCTTACGATACAATAAGAATTATCTGTTTGCAAATATTCTCTTATCGTTTGAAATAACAAACGCACTCTATATGGAAGGTGTGTGGGAACATGTCTACTGGTTGAATTGCCTGCACTTCATAACCATATTCCTTGAGCCACGCCGCATCTCTAGCAAGAGTCGCTGGATTACAAGAAACATAAACAATTTCATTCGCTCCAAAGTCATTAATCTTCTTAATCATTTTTTCTGTAAGCCCTGCGCGAGGTGGATCAATTACAATTAAACTCGGACGCTCTTTCACGCTATCTAGCACCTTGCCCACATCTCCAGTGAAGAAATCTATATTGAAAATTTTATTCTTTCTAGCATTATCTCTAGCTGCTTGTACCGCTTGTTCATTGAGCTCAATTCCCAAAACTTGCTCTACATGTTTTGCAAAAAATAGACCAATAGTCCCCGTGCCACAGAATAAATCGAAAACCATCTTGTGGCTATTCAGTAAGCCATATTTCAATGTCTGACTATACAAAACTTCTGCCTGCAATGTATTCACTTGGAAAAATGCTTGAGGCAAAATATCAAAGTTTAGCTCATCACCATTTTCGAGAATCATTGTTTCGGTCAAAGCAGCTTTTCCATAAAATAATTTTTCTTTAATAGTCTTTGGCGCACCTCCACGATTGATTACTTTAGACCAGTAAATCGAAACTATTTTTTTATCATCACTATGTATATCCAAAATTTCTTTTGAAAATTCTTCAAAATCTTTTTCAAAATTTTCCGGTAAATATTCAGAAGTCACTAGGTTTATCATTACCTCATTTGTACGTCTAGATTCCCTCAAGTATAAGGCCTTTAATAAGCCTTCAGCCGTCAGTACTTTCGCCGGTTTCCATTTCTTTCTCTGAGAAAATTCACGAATAAAATTTACTAATCTAGAAGAAAACTCTGACTGCAAATGACATTCCTCAAGATCCAAAATATCGAATCTTCTTTCTGGCATATGCATGCCAAAAGCAAACTTCATGTTTTGGTCATAACCAAAAGAAAATTCCATTTTATTCCTGTAATAATAACTATCTTTAGCTCCCAATATTTCTTCCACCGGAGGATTACTTATTTTTCCAATTCTCTCGAATGCATCAATTACTTGCTGTTTCTTCACTTCCAATTGTTTCTCGTAAGGCATGAATTGCAGCTGACAACCTCCACATATTCCAAAGTATTTACAGCGAGGTTTTACCCTCTCAGATGCTGGTTTTACTAGTTCAACCAAATCAGCCTCACAAAAATTATTTTTAATCTTAGTTAAAGAAGCCTTCACTCTATCTCCAGGCATAGTTTTTTCTACGAAAATAGTAAGACCTTCATGTTTGCCAATGCCAGCTCCGCCAAAAGCTAAAGCTCCAATATCAAATTCAAGTATTTGTCCTTTGCGTAGTTGCATAAATGGTGGGTTTGCATCACCAGAGACTTTTTAGCATTATGCAGCCTTTTTTGCAACATCTTCAAATTCCACATTATCGTTTGCAGCCTCTTTTGAAGTTAATCCCTTCCATCCAAAATGTCCTGCTGGTTCGTCCTTTGTGACATAATTTAATTCAGGAAATACATCTCTGAACTTTTTAAAAGCTTCATCTTTTTCTTCATTTGTCTTTAAGCTCTTTATATAATTTTTCTCAAACATCTCGTAGATTTTTTCAAATTTGCCTGAGTAGTATAATTCATATATTTTTTCTACTGCCTTCTTTGAACTTTCTTTGCCGGAACATTTTTTAGCAAATTCCTTGAACTGATCAACAGCTAATTCATAGTTATGCTCAGTTCCGTCTTCACCAAAAAATTCGTGCACATATGATTCAACTAGGGCCTCATTCATGATTTTTTTCTTATCATGCGCAAGCTCATGGGCAATCACGTGAGCCAATCTTATAGCCGGATGCATTAACATTATGGGATTAATTTTTACACCTTGTTCAGTAGACTCTCCAGCTATATTTCCTTCAAATTTTTTGAAACTTATTTCATCTAAATTAATCTTTAATTTTCTACCAAAGTAAGTTTTTACATACGCAAGTGCTTCTTGAAGTTTTTGATAGGCTTTTAAAGGATTTTCAAATTCTTTACCTGCCACCTCTACCGGTTGACCAGATTTTCCACCTTCAAGAATCTTTAAAGCTTTCTTTGCTGTCATCTCAGAAGCAGCAAAAACATTAGCCCCTTCACGGCTTGTTTCATGGGTTTGAATGTTTGATTCTGGATTTTGGGTTCGGTTTGCCATCACATAACTATAGCACAAATGAGCTTAAATTAGAAGCAAAAATTACCCCCGCCACTTAAAGACCTTGCAATTTAGGCCGAGGTTTATTAGATTTGTATCGCACAAAAAACCGAGCAGGTGTCGTATAATGGCTATTACTATAGCCTTCCAAGCTGTAGATACGGGTTCGATTCCCGTCACCTGCTCCAGAATTATCCCCAACAAGGGGATTTTTTATTGTAAACAACGCAACCTTTAGTGATCCAAGTCAAATTGAATACTGCCTTATTAACAGATTAAAAGTTAATTATGGTAATTTTTCTTGCAACTAATTTTGAACCTACCTCGTAAGACCTAATGCAAGCTTGCAAAGGCCTAACAAAAATTTTAACCCAAATTTATGAATAAAAAAGTAGTGATAGGGACTCTCACAACTCTTGGGATACTAGCTGCATCAATGACATCTGTATACGCAGATACAGCGACTCCAGCTGCTACTCCTGCGACAGGCACTACAGCCTCTGCAAGAACTCAAGAATTTAAGCAGTTTAAAGATGCGATAACCAACAATGATTTCGCAACTTTTGAAAACTTATACAAAACAAAAACTGGTACAGATATTACTCAAGATTCATTCAACAAACTCGTTCAACTAGAAAGTTTGCACAAACAAGAAGTGCAGATTAGAACAGATCTCAAAACTGCCGGTGTCAAAATGTTCGGAGGTGGACATAGTGGCATGGGAAAGATGAGAGGCAGAGGAGCACATTTTGGTAGAACACCAAAAGCAGAGACTCAAGCTCCAGAAGCACAAGACGCTAAGTAAGACATTCCTGAATCAACATAGGGAGGAGGGAATATTTAGAGGCGGCCGAAAGGTCGCCTTTTAATTTTTCTCCAAAGTCACTTCCAAAGTACCAGCTCCACCTCTATCGAAACGTCCTTCATCAACTCTGAGAACAAAAGGCAAAGTGTTTAAATACTTACGCAAAAATGGTTTTATCACAGACATGCCTTTCTTAGAATGAAGACCTTTCCCAGTGATGAACATTACCTTCTTCAGCTTTCTTCTTTTGCATTCATCTAAGAATTCGTCGGCCATAGTTCTCACATCACTTTCATCCAAAATTCCCTTATTGTGGAAATCAAATTCTGCCTGTGGTTTACTTAAATTTTCGTATTTATTCATAAGTTAATTGAATAATATATCAACTTGACTAAGTTAGTCCATTAAGAGAAAATTCACAGGCTATAAACATATTAATTTTTAACCCAATATATATGGCAACATTTCTCGGAAATCTCGACTGGCGCTGCGCTGAAAAGGCGTTTGATCCAGCTAAGAAAGTAGCAGATGCAGATCTTGCTAAAATTCTTCACTCTATCAAGATGTCTCCAAGTTCTTTTGGTATCCAGCCTTACCATTTTTATGTAATCAGCGACCAAGCTACAAAAATGAAGTTGAAAGAAAAAGGATACAATCAACAACAATTTGAAGATGCTTCCCACGTTATTGTTTTCTGTGGACGTGATGATTTAAAAGGTAGAGTAAATACATACTTTGAAATGGCGAGCGGCGGAGACGCAACTAAGAGAGCTGCAATGAAAGGATATGAAGATATGATGACTGGTTTTGCAGAAGGAAAGCAGGGAGAAGCTGCTATGAGCTGGGCACAGAGACAGGCTTATATCGCTTTCGGCTTTGCTATGGCTGCTTGTGCTGAACTTATGATTGATTCTTGTCCAATCGAAGGATTTGATACAGCTGCTTTTGACCAAATCTTAAATGTTCCAGCAAATACTAAGAGCGTTGCTGTATTAGCAATTGGATACAGAAAAGACGTTCCACACATGCCAAAGGTACGTTTCACTGATGAAGATTTGTTCACAAAGATTTAATCTTTTCTACGACCGGTTACAAACCCTACAAAGGACTCCATATCACTATCTATGTGCATACGGGGGATTTTGTAGACGCTCATGTCTGGAGAATGATACTGGGAATGATTTACTGTGGTAGCAGTCTGATAGCCTAATTCTTCTAGCACTTTAATTGTTGTCTTTGAATATGAGCCACCAGGATAAGCTAAATGTTTTACTCTAATACCAAGAGTTTCTTCCAAAACTTTTTTACTTTTCGATAATTCGTATCTGTTTTCATCTTCACCAATAGAACCTAGACTAGGATGATGAACAGTATGGGATTCAATATCCATACCATCTTTTACCATCTCCTTAAGCATGTCCCAGGTCATAAATCCATCTCCGGCACCAACGTCATTAGTGATAATATAAAAGGTTCCAGTGAAGCCATATTTAATCATGGATGGAACAGCATTCACATATTGATCTTTATCTCCATCATCAAAAGTTAAAACTACCGGCCTCTCTGGCAAAAGCTCATTTCCGTATACCCCGTTATAAAATTTATCCAAAGAGATTACGTTGTATTTATTATCATGAAGCCATGCCATCTGCTGCTCAAAAATATCTGGTGAAACATAGTAAGGACTATTGCCCGTTTTTGGTGCCACATGGTGGTACATCAAAACAGGAGCGTATATCATTCCAGGCTTATAAATAGGATCATTAGGTCCTCCTACAGACGCCATAGGATGAGATAGAGAAGCCACATAGGTCATTATCCCCACCAACGACGAACTTACGATTTTGTAAAAGCCCAAATAATTCATAACTCAATTATTCATAGAATAAGCATAAAAGCAAATTCAATTAGGAACCAAAATCAATTTCTACTTCTTCGCCATATTTTGGAACATATACATCCTTAAAGCCGTTATCGTGAAGTGATCCAGTAAACGCTTCGAGCTGAGTTTGTTCTCCGTGAACTAGGAATATTTTTTTCAATTCCTCAATTCTTCCTATGTAATCTAAAAGATCACTTCTATCAGCATGTGCAGAGAAGGCATCCATTACATAGACACTAGCTTTTACCTTCTTTGGTTCACCAAAAATATTTACTTCTCTAAATCCTTCAACAAGTTTTCTACCCAAAGTATCAGCAGCCTGATAACCAACAATTAAAACAGTATTTCTACTATCTTCAATATTATTTCTCAAATGGTGAAGAACTCTTCCGTGCTCGCACATACCTGAAGCGGCAATAATAATCATCGGACCTCTCTTTTCGTTCAAAGCCTTAGATTCCACTGCATCACGAACATATTTCAAATCGCCAAAACCAAAAGGATTTTCTCCATGATCTAGAAATTCTTTGAAAACTTTTTCGTCAAAACATTCTGGATGTGAACGGAACACTTCAGTCACGTTACCAGATAGGGGACTATCCACGTATACAGGAATTGAAGGAATCTTATCTTTCTTCCTTAAAATATTTAGGTAATAAACAATCTCCTGCGCACGTTCCAAAGCAAAAGAAGGAATAATCAATTTTCCTCCTCTTTTACAGACTTCATTTACTACAGCAGCAAGATCTTCTTCTACTGAATCAATATTTGCATGTAAACGATTTCCGTAAGTACATTCACTGATTAATATCTCGGCTGGTGGAATAGGTTGAGGATCACGTAAAAGTGGCAATCCACGACGACCTAAATCTCCAGTAAAACAGAATTTTAAATATTTTTTCTTTTTCTTGTCATAGAAAAGTAAATGAACTAATGCTGATCCAAGGATATGTCCTGCATCATAGAAAGAAGCCACTACTCCATCCATAACCACAAAGCTTTGTTCATAGCCAACACCACGGAAAAGCTTCAAAGTCTCTTCAGCATCTTTCAAAGTATATAAAGCCTCAGGAACCTCTCCTTTATTTAGTTTTTTATGTTTCTCTAACCATTCAACTTCACGTTCCTGAATGAGAGCACTGTCTGCAAGCATGTAATTGCAAAGATCTCTAGTCGCATGAGTACAATAAATAGGACCTTTGAATCCATTCTTCACCAAAATAGGTAAATCACCACTGTGATCCATATGGGCATGGGAAAGAATTACCACATCCACTTCTTTAGGATCGAATTTTAAATGACGATTTTTCTCATCTGTTTCCTTACGTCTTCCTTGGAATAAACCACAATCTAAAAGAATTTTTTTACCGTTAAAAGTAATTAGATGCTTTGATCCGGTTACTTCTCCAGCAGCTCCTGCAAATTTAATTTTCATGAGGAATGTTTATTTGCTCAATTATATCAACATCTCACGGTATTTCAATTACCCCATTTCGTATTTCTTGTTGCATCACCTCATCATAACTGCCATAACCTATAAATTTTTCTATCCAAGTGCTTCTCTCTTCTTCAGTCATCATTCTTGGTTGAGATCTTTCGCTTTTCATTGGGAATAAATAAACTTTTGAATTTAGAGAATAGTCATCATTTGAGCGATTTAGCACTACACCTACTGCTAATTCTTCTTGAGTATCTTGTGACCAAAATTGATCAAAAACAAAATTTCCAAGAGAGTAAAATATTAATTTACCATTATAAACTTCGAAACTTTCAACCACATGTGGATGATGACCAATCACCAAGTCTGCACCAGCATCAATAAAGGCATGGCCTGGTTTTACTTGAAGCTCATAATTTGGTTTGTGTTGGTATTCAATGCCCCAATGAATTGAAACTACTAGATAGTCCACATTCGGACGTACAGCTTTAATGAGATCTGTAGCAGCATTCAAATCTAGATAATTTGTCGCGCTATGGAAACAAATGAAGGCATATTTTTTATCACCTATATCTCCGTAGAAAACACTTGAAGGATCAACTTCATTTTTTGACGACCAGCTTGGCCTTGATCTAGGGCGTGATTATTAGCAATAGACATCATAGTGAAGCCAAAATTCTTTAGTATTTGTCCTATATCTTCGTTGAATGAAAATACCATTGATGTACCACCTTTTGTTCCTTGGCCATCCACGGGACCTTCTAGATTCCCAAATACCACATTTGCTCCTTCGGTAAATAAACTAGCGGGATTTTGTATATTTCTAAAAGGATAATCCACACCATTGTCATCCATCAAAGTCCTCACATAGCGACCCAGCATCACATCACCAAAAGCCATGATAGAAAGTGGTTGTTCCACTTTTTTTTCAACAACCGAAACAGGCTTTGACACTTTTTTTACACCTCTTGGTTCAGGCTTTGATTCTGGCTCATTTTGGACTACTACATATTTCAAGACATCAACAAAAGTAACCTCCTGAATATGGATTTTATAAAGAACTATTGAAGCGGCTAATATACCGATCAGCAAAGTCCATTTAGACATAGTCTAACACTTTAGTAATTTGTTGAGTTTACCTGTTTGATCTAGAGCTTTTAAGTCATCAAAAGAACCAATATGATGACCATTAACGAAAACCTGAGGAGTATCTGTTCTTTCACCAGTCTTAGCTTCCATTTCAGCTAAAGTAGCTGGATCATTATCGAGAACTTTTTCATCAAATTCAACACCCTTTTCTTTCAAGAATTCTTTGCATTCCTTAGAGAAGGGACAATAAGTTTTTGTATAAAGTACTACGTCAGCCATATTTATTTTTTAAAAATTTCTACTCATTATGATACTCCTTTCCTTTGATAATTGAAACCCCTCTGTAAATTTGTTCCAATAAAAAGATGCGTATCATTTGGTGAGTGAATGTCATCTTGGAAAAGGCACATAGGAGACTGGCCTTCTTTCTCACGTTTTCTGAGAGTCCATACGGTCCACCTATGATAAAATTTATCCTCTCACCAAGGTCAAAAAACTTTCCCAAAAACTTGGAAAATTCCATGGAAGTGAATTCTTTACCATGTTCATCCAGTGCAATAATAGCCTCTGGTTCCGAACTTTTTCCCAATAATTTTAATATTTCTTCTCCTTCTATTTCTTTGCAGTGTTCTTTAGTAAAAGCCTTGGTCGCCATCACTTCTTTCAAAGTAACTATTTCTAGTTTCACATAAGGACTTAGTCTTTTCGTGAATTCCATAATACCTTCCTCAATATAGGAATCTTTAGTCTTGCCGATCTGAATAATTCTTATTTTCATAATTTAATTTATACTTTACAATCAATTTATGCACAAACACATAGAAATTTACACTGATGGTAGTTGTCTGGGAAATCCTGGCCCTGGAGGTTGGGGAGTGCTCATTCCCGGCAAAGGTACAGCTAAAGTTCCTGATGTCAGAATTTCTGGTGGAGAAGACCATACGACCAATAATCGCATGGAGATGATGGGTATGATCAAGGCTTTAGAATGGCTTCATGAAAATATAAATGAAGGTGAATTGGCAGAAACTAGAATTATAGTTTATAGCGATTCCAATTTGTTGGTAAGCACTCTTAATCAAGGATGGAAACGCAAAGCCAACACTGACCTTTGGGCACAGATCGATAAGCTTCGTGCTTGGTTGCACATTGAATGGACTTGGGTAAAAGCTCACGCCACAAACAAGTACAACAACCAAGTTGATAAACTAGCTTTGGCAGCAGCAACTACAGCTAAGAAAAATCTTCCTAAAGATGATTATTAAACCAACTTTGCTACGATTTTCTCTTTAGCCTGGAAACCTACGCTCATGTTTACTACTTTTCCGTCTTTAAAGAACAATAAAGTAGGAATACTCTGAACACTATATGTCTCAGAAGTCTTTGGAGCTTGGTCTACATCTAATTTTCCAATTTTCCATTTACCTTCGTATTCCTCAGCCAACTTTTCGATTACTGGGCCCATCATCTTGCAAGGTCCACACCATTCAGCAAAAAAATCTACTAAAACAGGTATATCTGATTTTAAAACTTCTTTTTCAAAATTCTCGTCGTTGAACATCTGTGCCATAAATATTGGGGTTAAAATTTACGAGGGATCAAACTATAACTTAAACTTTCATATTTTTCAAAATTTCCTTTGCCTGCTTAGTCCAGGAATCTACATCTGGAGCGCTTGCGCAGCCAGAAAATGACTTTCTGAGAATTCTCAAATATGGAAGTTTGCGGATAGCGTATTGATATGGAGAATGTCTTAGATCGCGTTTGTCTTTATAACAAGGATCTTTTGCAAAATGGAGATTAACCAAGGCCTGATCTATTTCCATAATCTTGTCTTCTACTTTATCGGCAGGTGAACCTTGTTCCATAATAATTTTATAGAAATAGGTATCATGACGTTCAATCTTTGCAGCAGATGATGGTGTGCCTCCTTGCTGCCATCTTGGCAAAATACAGAAAGCTACGCAGTTGTTTGAAGGAATTGCGTACATTGCCCAGCGAATGAAGCTATTCTTCACCGCTTCATCACGAGCTATTCCATAATAAACATTGTAATCATCAACTTGATCGCGTAAAAACTGCATCTTCTTCTTTAAAATATCATCTTGGAAAATAAAGTCTTCTACTTCCTTTGCTAATTCCTTATCCATTTTCTGTAAATCTTTCACGCTCACTGCCTTACCAGCTTTCATTTTGTAAGCCAATTTTAAGAGTGTTGTTGCGTGAAATTGTTGGAAAGCTTGTTTCAATATATCATTCACTAGGGACTCGTACATTCCACCAAGTAGACCATCCATTTTTTCTTGGAAGAATTCGAAATCATTACCAAGTTGTGAGAAGAAAATAGTCGTTCCATCATCCATTACTACTTTCAAAGAATATTCATCATCATCAAATTCATAAAAATTCACAAAGTTGAAGTGAATGCTGAAAGCATCTTGTTTGCCAGGAATAATAACTAAACTTCCTTCGTATAGGCGTAATTTTGCCGTACCTTTACTGATTGGTTTTGCAAACTTACTTACTTTTTGGAAAGCACCATCGTACTCAGCCTTTAATTTTCCAGACTTCATGAATAAAGCATCCATCAAAAATTCGTTTCTAGATTTATAAATATCTATAACCAACTGATCAAAAAGAGTACCAGCATCGGCAAGAGTATATTTTTCCTTCAGGAAAGTTATGAAGAAAATTTTCTCATCTCTAAAATAGAATTCTTTAATCTCAGAGAAGTTTATTAGTTCGCCTTTATCTGCAGCGCCCTTTCCTTTGAGTCTAAATCCTTTACTATAAATAATAACCTCGCCTTCTTTGTCGAGAATTACTTTATTCGAAAAATTACTTTTTTGATAACGAAGATTATACGTTACTTCCATACGCGAGTGCTATTTTGAAAAAAACCTAAAAGGCCTTTTTTGTAAGACCGTGGCCAACTTTAGCCTCAACGTAGCCATTTGTAAAGTAGAAATGATTTTTTTGGAATCATCCTGTATTATACAGACCATGAACGGCCAAAAAAAAATTACCCTCATTATATTTTCTGCTTTTCTCCTTCTTCTTGGAGTAGTTGTTGGTATTCCCAATTTAAATGATCAGAATGCAGATCACGAAAAAACTATTACAGATAAGGAGCTAATTACTATTAAATCCAGATTCTTTGCTTCAAACGGATCAGTAGAAGCTCCATATGAATCCATGGATGTATTTACGTCTCCTATTCAAGAGTCTGATTTTCAATTTACTGCAGTTGGTGGTGCTTGGGATGAAGTAGCTCCAGATGGAACTAAGGTTGATGCTCAAATTAAATTTAAAATTAAGGGGACTTGGACTTCTTGGATAGATTTAGAGGAAGAAGACGACAAAATTGTTAATGGAAAAAAATACGCTTTAGCTCTTTCTAATCCCGCTACAGCCTTTCAATATCAATACATACTCCGTGGTGACGGACAAAAAGCTCCGGTGGTGAAAAATTCTGAATGGACCTATCTCAAATCAGAAGAAAATGTTGCTTCAAATGAGAAACCTAAGCCACGATATGCGTCCTTCATTGCTGCGGAAATTGCCGACCTGAAAAGTATGACCATGAATTATACTGATCCGGAAGTTGTTTCTCGTGCAGATTGGGGTGCAGATGAATCTTTGCGTTATATGGCAAACAACACTACTCCGGTGCAATTAGTTCAGCTAGATCCTGATTTCTATAATAAATATGCCAACGAATTAAAATATTCCAAAGTAGTGGAAGCTGATGCGAGCGGAAACAATTATAAATGGCCTCTCCAATATCCGGAAAAGGTGGAGAAGGTAATTGTTCACCACACTGCAACTACGGGGAATTTAGATAATCCTAAGCAGGCTATTCGCGATATTTATCACTACCATGCCATTACACGAGGTTGGGGTGATATTGGATATAACTATGTTGTGGATCCTCAGGGAAATATTTACGAGGGACGTTTTGGTGGAGAAGGAGTCATTGGGGCACATGCCGGTCCAGGAAATCATGGTTCAATCGGCATTTCATTTTTAGGAGATTATGAATCTAACGATGTCCCAGAAGCTGCTTTGGTAAGAGCCAGCAAATTCATTTTCAAGAAAGCAAAAATTCACGGTATAGACATTGGGGCTAGCTCTGAATTCCGTGGAAAAATTCGTCCAAATCTTTTTGCCCACCGAGACATTATGAGTACAGATTGTCCTGGACAGTATCTCTACGCAAAGCTTCCATTGCTTAGAATTCTTGCCGGCCAAGCACTCAATCAAAAACCAAAATTCGTGAAGGATTATGACTTCCAAGATAATTCCGAATTGTATTATTTAGAGATGAAACCTAATGAGCAAACTGAAGTGACTTTGAAGCTACAAAATATTGGTAAAAATTCTTGGAACAATCAGACCTATATTCGTTTTGAAGATAATGGCGATTTCGATGGAGTGACTAGTTTCCCAGGAAGGCAAGGATACACTTTAGCTAAATTACAGGAAGATTCTGTGACTTCTGGCGGCACCGGTACTTTTAAATTCACGGTACAGTCTGGTAGGAAAGCAAAGACTGTATACCTCACTCTTCATCCAATTATTAATGGCAAAACAAATGTTGATGATAAGATGACAATTCCAATAAGCGTAGAAGCACCTGTTTATAAATATGGATTTGTTGAGGCAAAACTTCCTTCAAAATTAACTAAGAGAGGAGATACTATTTCAGGCACAGTTACTTTAAAGAATAATGGAAATATTGCTTGGGAAAATTCCGGAGATAATCAAATTACTCTCCAAGGAAATAGTTTAGGAATTATAGCTACATTGAACGAAACATCTGTCGCGCCAGGAGGTGATGGTACTTTTAATTTTACTTTTACTGCTTCTCAGAAACCTGGTTATTACAAAGAAATGTTTACCCCAATCATGCCTAATGCTGCTTGGATTTCTAAGGACGAAGTTTCTTTTGAAACCATAATTTATGAGAAAAAATATGATTCAGAATTGCTCGCTAAGACAGCGCTCAAAGGATGGAAACAAGGTGAGTCATATACTCTTTCAATTAGTTTGAGAAATATAGGAATGGAGACTTGGAATAAGAAAGATTTAAGTATTACTTTTGCTCAGAAAGGGGATCTTTCTATTAAGTCTTTGAATCTTGATCCAGCTACAGTCTCACCAGGCGCTGTAGGGACAATTACTTTCAATGTAAAAGTTCCTAATGATGCAGTAGGAGGCGACGCAATACTTCTTGCTAACCCTAAAATTGGAAAAGAAAAAATCACTGCAACTCCACAATATTTTTATTATAAAGTGATAGAAAAAACTTTGCAGACCACTCGCGATGCTAGTGCAGCAGGGGACATGATTAGAATAAAATTAGGATTTTCTGGTGACCCACAAATTACTGCCAATGGTAGTTTTATAGTTCGCGCTGGTGATCAGACTTTGGCTACAGTAAGCCCTGGAGAAGTAGCTAGTGTGACTGAGGAATCTGGGCAATATCATTTGCAAATTGGTGATTTAAATTTTGTAAAAAAGGATCCAATTCGTTTCATCCCAGACGACAATGCCATTCTTCAAATCAAGAATTTTAATCATCAACCAGACTGGACCAATAAACTAAATGATAACGAATATCGCGGCGTGCTGGAGGTACGTGATGATCTAGGAAGTTTGATTACTATCAATGAACTAACAATGGAAGATTATTTGAAAGGACTTGGTGAAGTTTCCAATGATGAATTGCCAGAAAAAATAAAAGCCATCATGGTCGCAGCTAGAAGTTATGCGGAATATTATTTGAAGATTAGTAGGAAATTTCCAGGAGAACCATTCGACCTCGATGACAATCCGGATATTAGTCAGAAGTATCTTGGATATGGTTTAGAAAAGCGTTCACCAAATGTCTCCGATGGAGTGGATGCGACAAAGGGTGAAGTGATAACTCTTAATGGCCAAGTAGTAAAAACTCCGTTCTTTAATCAGAGCGATGGTAAGAAAACGAAGAGCGCCAAAGACGTCTGGGGCTGGACCAATACGCCATATCTCGTCAGCGTTGATGATTCGTCTTGTAAGGGGGATAAATTCCTCGGACATGGCGTGGGATTGAGTGGATGCGGTGCCCACGGAATGGCTGCACAAGGAAAAACTTATAAAGAAATTCTCCTGCATTATTATACGGGAGTAGATATTAGCGATCTCTACTAGTAAAAAATTTCTTACGTTCTATAATCAAAACATGCCTCATTCAAAAAAACGCCACGGTATGGTGCTCACTGAAGCGCTTGTTGCAATCGCTACTTTAGCGATGGGCGTAATGGCTTTGGGAACAATTACTCAGAATTCAATTTCTACTACAATTTTGGCGAAGGATTATTTAGTGGCGCGTGGACTCGCAAAAGAAGGTGAGGAAATTGTAAAAAATATTCGTCTCACAAATAGAATGCAGCAACCCACTAAGCCAGATTGTTGGCTGACCCCTGATGTGGCTGCAGGCTGCAACGCTATGACTCCAAATGATTATTTTGTGGCTTATGTGAAAAATGGAGCTTGGATTTTAGAGGATAAAGGCTCCGCACTCCCAAATCCGGATCTACCTAAAGTTTCCACTAATATTCTTTTTCAACTTTTTAGTGACGATAGTGGTTTTTATCCTCAGCCTCAATCTACGAAGCCGGCTGGAGCAACCGGATCTAAATTTTATCGCAGTATTAAGCCAACAACTATCACAGCGGACAGCGCTACTTTTGAGATTAAAGTTCAATGGAAAGATGGTGCTAAGACTCGAGAAATGAATCGCATTGTGAATATGTATAATTATTTCTAATGAAAAAAAGTTTCTCTACAAAAGGATTTACTCTCGCGGAAGTTCTTGTGGCTATGAGCCTTTTTTCCATAGTTTGTACTATCGCAGCTACGGTACTTGTGGACGTCGTTCAATTACAAAAAAAGAGTTCCATTCAAAATGAAATTTACGAAGATGCTAGAATTCTTATGCAACAACTCACCAACGAAATACAAAGTGGAACAATTGATTATGAAGAGTATTACAGCGTTAATGTCGTTCAAAAGAAAAAGCTTGTAACAGGTGGCCCATTCTTAGGTATAAATTACGGAGTTTACGGTAGTAGATTTTTTGACCCAGGCAGAAGATTAGACCTCCAACCAGCCAAAAATCCAGAGGATCTAGGCATTGAGTGTTCTTATCCTAGACCTGGAAATCCGGATTATAATGTAAACAAAAGTTGCGATATCTATTTTGGTGATTCTACGGATTTAAATACCGGTCAGAATCCATATAAAAATAATCCAGACAATTACAGCGCTACTGAAGCCAATGCCCTTTGTGATAATAAAATTAATCCGAATTCTTGTGCTGCTATTACCTCAGGAAAAGTATCCGATTTATATTTAATAGATAGTAGTGGCACTCACAAAACTATCATCGGTCAAAAAAATATAACTAGTGGGACCTGTGGAAAATTAGCTACCTCAGCAGATTGTGCAGTTGCTATGATCAAAATGACTGGTCAGGATTTGGATCAGAATGGAATTATTGATGTTTTTAGTTGTGATGCTGATTACGGTAACTGTATTCCTTCAAAAAACGCGATTGATATTGCCCCAGCTTTTCAGTATCCATTTATTATCAATCAATCTAGTGCAAAAGATTATCTTTACAATAATAATATTAGAATTCCTCAGAGAGATGACTTGAAAGTTGCCTATAATTCAAATACTAGCCAATTCATTCCCATCACCCCAAGTCGTGCAAATGTAAAAGCCCTAAGCTTTACTATTAATCCTCTGGATGATCCATACAAAGCTTATGCAGAAACAGGCATGCAGACTCAACCCACAGTCACTATTAGTATGACAATAGACCTAGCTTCCGCTTACAAGAGTGATTATCCTGGTGCATTTCCGGCAGTTACACTACAAACTACCGTAACAGCTGGAGTAATAGGAAAAATCGACTCCTATCCACCAGTAAACGATATCCTAAGGGAAGATGGGAAAAGAAGTTGGATTTATAATGTCTTCAATTAGTCCTGATTTCCCTGAATAACCAATACGAATTCTCCTCGTGGAGCTTTTTGGGTGAAATGTTCAATTGCCTCAGAAATTTTGCAACGAAGCGTCTCTTCGTAAATTTTTGTAATTTCACGGCAGACTGAGATATCTCTATCTCCTAGATATTCCTTCAAGTCTGCTAAAGTTTTCATAATTCTGTGTGGAGCTTCGTAAATCACGATCGTCTTATCTTCACTGGCCAAAGCTTTCAGTAAAGTCTGACGACCTTTCTTTATTGGAAGAAAGCCAAGATAAACAAATTGGTGCATTGGTTTGCCGCTCATTACAAGAGCTGAAAGCACTGCAGACGCTCCTGGAATAGGAGTAATTTGCACACCGGCTTCAATTGCCGCTCTCACTAAAGTATAAGCCGGATCAGAAATTCCTGGCGTACCGGCATCTGAAATTAAAGCCACATTTTTCCCGGCCACAAGCATCTCCACGATTTGTTTTAATTTGAAATCATTGCTGTATGAATGATAGCTGGTGATCTGGTTTTTGATCTCATATTTCTGTAAAAGAATCTGTGCATGACGAGTATCTTCCGCCGCAATTAAATCCACTTCTTTGAGAATTCTAATTCCGCGCAAAGTCATATCTTCGAGATTTCCAATTGGTGTAGAGACGATGTAAAGCATACTATTTTATGATGATTGGCTTTTTCTTTGGTGTGATACCAGGTCCTTTAATATACACCGGCTTCACGAGTTTAACACTTTTATATATTTTTTTCTTAATATTGTCGGCGATAATTTCTTTCATCACTGAGCCAAAATTCTCAGTTAATTTTTGAAATTTTACTTTTTGTAGAACCTTAATTTGGTCCTTGATAATGTCTCCACTCACTTTTTTGATTTTCTTTTTGCTGAGAACTTTATTTAGGTCTGGCATATTAATTAGCTCGGGTTTTTCTGTAGCATTTTTGCTGAGAAATACTCCACCTTTTCCAGCAAATAGAAGTATCGGGAGTTTCGTCTGACTATGTAAGAAATCAAAAGTAGTGATACCAATCAAGTCCGCATCCACAAGAGAAGCAATCGTGTTTGCCACTGTCACGCCCACACGCAATCCAGTGAAGGATCCTGGGCCCTTTACTACATAAATTTGATCTAGATTTTCGTAAGTTTTTTTCTTCTTTTTTAATAATGCATCAATGCCTGGCATTAATTTTTCCGCCTCATTATTTTTCGCCGCCCAAGTGTTTTTTGCCAAAGTTTTCACTTTGGAATTTACCACCTCGAAAAGAGCAATTCCTGTTTTTGAAGAAGCTGAATTTATTGCTAGGATTAACATTTAATTATCACTTAGTTGTAGATTCTTCTGCAAGACCGGAAACTTGGTAGACTTTAATGTAGCGAGTTTGGCCAGTAGCTAAGCAAGTACCACCGCCAGCATTTTGACAAAACTGTATGCTCAAATAAGGAATAGTCGATTTGGATATTGTATTTCCACTACCATCTTTTGCGGTCAAATTGCCAGTGCCGCTATCATAAAAAATAACAACAGGCCCTGTAATTATATTATTATTTCCAACAATTGTTGGATCCAAAGTATATGCCAAATATCCAGAATTACTTATGTTGAAACTTTTATCTTGTAAAATCACATCTTCAGCTAAACCATTTGCATTGGTTGTAAAACTACAGCCATAGCCACTTCCTCCCATGTAATTTATATTTGCCTGACTGGTGAAATCAGCTTTGAAATCTTTTGAACCAGTATCTGCAAAAGTCAAAATACCGTTTGCTCCTATACATACTCCATATCTTTTCACTGAAACCCCACTTTGTAGTTCATTGCTCAAAGCATTCGATCGCGCTGTACGTAGAGCAGAAGTCACTTGTTGATAGCTGGATAGAAATTTGAAAGTTTTAGTGGAACCTACATAGCTTTGGATAGCTACGGTAGCCATTACTCCAATAAGAAAAACTACCAATAAAGTTTCTATCAATGTGAAGCCCTTTGTTTTCATGAGCAAATTATAAGCTTTTAGAGAATTTTTGCGATAGAATTTTATCTGTGATACACTCCATATAACCTCATTTAAAAAAATTGGTTTGAAATCTCTCACTAAAAATAATGACGGATTTATCTCAATAATTGCGATTGGTATTTTTGCGCTGCTGATGATTTTTGCCATCAGTTTGCAGATGACGGTGATTGATACTTTGCAAAATTTAAAGAACGGCCAAAACTATGACTCCGCTCGAGACGTGGCTGATTCCACGATTGAATATTTACAAGATACTTTGCAGAAATTTTCTCCAGGGTTGAATGATTCAGCGAATTGTATTTTTAGTGGTGGAGCTTTAAAAACAAATGATTCTAGTTTGGTGAATCCTGCATTATGCGGACAATTTGCCGGAATAATTGGCACAAAAAATGCAAACGTGAGCGTGATTGTGAAGGGAAGATCTGCAACAGCTGATAAATTAAAATCTTCAACTTCAAAATGTGGAGCAGGTGATTGTTATGTGACACCAACTCCTGGTACTGGTGATGCTGGTGCGAATTGTGATTTATACAAACCTAACTCTGTTGCCAATAGTAATTACGTAGATTCTACATTGCCGGCAGTAAGCACAACTTTAGATCAGGTTGATTATTCTTGTAACTGGAACAAATTAACTTTTGGTAGTAGCCAGACTGACAGAGTAGCAATTCCACTCTATTATGATAACGGAGGTTTGAGTGGGACGACTGATATCGTGAATCCATATTTTGGAAATGCACCTAAGGCTACAAAATTTTATGTCAGACTGCGCACTCCGTGCAAACCATGTGCTCCTAGTAACCCAACAGCTGATCAAAGACAATGTGATGGCACTCCATTAAAAGATGCTAAAGATCCTACTGTATGTGCTGATATAGATAGATACAAACTAGACGCTGGCGGTGGCGTAAACGGTGGCACAGACGACATTGTAGTGCAGTGGTTGATCAATGGTTTATGCGGCACAGAAGCGTGCGGACTGATGCCGATTGCGGATAAGACGAAGGCTAGTAAACCATTCTCCTCCTTGTACGAATCAAAAATATTTAACAATAATGTTAGTGCTCCTGCTGGTTATCCTATTGTAATTCATGACAAAACAGATGCATATGACACAAACAATTATCCTAAAACTTTTACTATAATCAATCCAGTTCAAGCGGATCCAGATGCCTCAATAAACAAACTAAAAGAAGTGACCAAACCTGTACTAACCCTCTTTTTAAACAAACCACTTCTCACAGAACCTCCACTAAAATCCAACATCCCTTATCTCGAATATCAAGTACTCACAGACTATCCAATTGGTAATAGTAGAAGCAGTCTAGACGTGACCGTGAATGTAGAAGGTAACAACTTCCACAAAACTCTCACTCAAGAAGTGCAGAAGGCATTGATAGACTTCGCGATTCATAATTGATTGACAAAAAACACCTTTATAGTTTACTGTAATTACTTAACTAATCACTCATATGTCAGAGATTAGATCAAAAGGATTAGAGGGCAGAGAATCAGTTGGGAGAGAAATGCTTACTCCTGAGCTGCAAGGTCGTGTGAATAGCCCAAGAGGGAATATAACTATTTTGAATGTTAAGGATGCTGAAGGTCAGGATTCCGGATTAAACATGTATGGAATCTCCTTGAGTGATCTTTTGAAATCTTTGAACTTAACTGATTCTTCTCCAGATGGAAAAGGTATTATCAGTGGTTTAAGAAGTGGTAAATTTGCAGGTTTCATTAAGAACCTTAGTCTTGCTGGAAGCTTAGCCCTAGGTACTGCAGCTTGTAATACTGACTATAATTACAATAGAGGCTCATACAGTGCTCAATATGGTACACAAACCTCCGCTCTTACTTCTTACGATCAAGTTTTAAATGTGGATACACTTAAAGCCCAGCCAATTCCTTGGGCTACCAAAGCCACAACAACCTCAAATTTTGCAGAAATAGATGGGGTAAGATATCTAATGGTAGTAGATGGTGCTACTTATGATGTAAAATATGTGGAATGTGATCAATTAACTAAATTATTTGATTGTATAGTTAATGGTACCCCAAAGAAAGTGCAAGGAGTAAATGATGGCAATGAGCCTTTTGTGACCGATAGTCCAGCTATGTGGAAGGATTCCAGTGGAAAACAAAGATTTTCAATAGGTGGTACTGATAATTTTGGTGGTGGTAATACATATCAGGGAGATATCAACAAAAATGCAACTGGTGATTTAGAGGCTTCAGGTATGATGCCACTAAATCCTGGATTTGGATTGGGTTCATTTTTCGTGGTAGACGGTGTCCCAAGTCTATTAGGAGCACAAGGATTGATGAATTTAAATACAGGTACAACTGATAAAGTTAATCAAAAAGGTATTCTTGATGGAGGCCCAGCTACATTTGATGGTGAATCAGCTATCGGCTCCAAAACACAAACTTTGATGAACGGAACTGATCAATATAAACTCGTAGCTTCAAAAGGAACTACTGCCATCCAAGCCATAGAAGCTCTATCTACAAATCCAACTTTCCTTACTACTCTGAATAATCTTGGAAGCCGTCTTATTGAACCACGCTTAATGTCTGATGGCCCTAACGGAAGCGTCCTAGTCTTTTCAATGGGCGAACCTGGCAAAGAAATCCTCTGGATAGTGCCAATTCCAGCTGTTAAGCCCCCAGTCGACACTGACGTAGTAGGAGGTGACACTGCCGTCGATTCAGACGCAGGTTCTACAGGTGTAGATACTACTGCCGATGGAGTTACCGATGACGCAGGTATGCCCGCAGATCAAGACGCCGTTATCCCAACAGATGAGGTAGCTTCACAAGTAGACGCAGTAATCGAAATTGATGCTGCCGACATCGAAGAAATTACACCAGACATCGCAGCCCAAGATGTCCCTCCGGAACTTCCAACGCCAGACGTGGGGCCAGACACAGATACAAATGGTTCTACTGACGCCGCAGACGCACAAATCACACCAGACACCTCAAAGCCTGACACTAAGGATACAGCTCCCGACACTACCGAAGTCACCCCAACCCTCACTGGTTTTGAAGTGACAGTAGGTGACTGTAAGCTCGAGCCAACTCCGATTACTCAAGGTGGAAAAGATGGCTTCAGTGTTGACATAAATGGCTCAGGCGCCAACAACGCTCTTTGCAAATTTAAAGGTGTCTCCAACGGCAAACCCGTGGAAATAACCCTTTCAAATGACGCAAGCGGAGACATTCAAATTACATGTATTACTTTTGACGGTTCAGAGCTTAATTGTGAATTAGGTCTTGATACGACTGCCGAGTTATTGGAAGACAAAGCCGGAGCAAAAATCAAAGCGAATGGTATTACTCTCGGTTCAGCAGCCAGCCACTTCTTTACTACAAGCAGACCAAACGGTTTCGTTGACATCAAGAATGCTAAAGGCGAACCAATAGTAACAGTAGATGGTCCAAATTTTACTTTCACCGTTCCAGGTGACGGTATCGTCTATAGAATTGATTCAAAGACAGGAGGTATGGAAGAAAAATTCCCAGACTTCCCAAATGCCGATGCCGGAACTTCTATAGATATTCAGCCACAACACTTTGACGCAAGCGGTTCAGATGCTTCTGTTTCTACACCTCCTCCAGGTAAAGGTGGTGGTTGTGAAGCTGGACCAGGCTCAGTGAATAGCAGCGCCGCAATGTTGGCTGCAGTAGCTGGAGCAGCTATCTTATTCTTCCGCAGAAAAAGAGAAGCTGAAAGAAAATAGGCACGCAAAAAAAACTCAAAGTATCTAGAACCTAAGGTTACTAGTTATTTTGTTTTGGCATCTTTGGAATGCTGGTAGCTCCAGTATCCAAATTATAAACAAATCCTTTACCCGAAGCATCAGTCATCTCTACTTTGTGACCCTTAGTAGTTGAAAAATTCCATTTAACATTAAAAGATCCAGGTCCAATTTCTTCATCTCTTGATTCTAAAACTTCGCCACCTTGGCCAAGTAGTTTTAGGCTAATAGGAACTGGAAGATCTGCATCCTCAACGTTTCCAAATAGCTGTACACCTTTTTTGTCAGCCATAACTTGCACATGATCTAAAGGAGATTCTTCGCTTAAAGCAGCAGTAACCTCGCCACTAACTTCATAAGACATTGCATCTGTAGCAGTACTATCCGCACTGTTGGCACCAGGTTCACAAGCAGCCATCACAAAAGCTAAAGCAGCTAAAAGTTTAGGAGTTCTTCCCACCTTGCCCAAACTAGAAGAGGATGCCCCTTCTTCGCTTTCTCCTTCTGTAATGTGACGTTTGTTAGCCTCTGAAGCCATAAAACTGTTTTAAAACAACTTCAAAATAGACCAATACTGTCTGATTGACAAATCGAGGAGGCTCAGTTGGCTTGACATCTATGATTAAAGATTGCATAATTAAGGTCTTTGATCGTTGACTTTTCACCAAAAGTTTAGTAAATTCTCTCTACTCAAAAATATCCTATGCCAGATACAACTCTCGAAGATATAGTCCAACCAGGAGACTCAACCAACCAGCTTGATGGTTCTTCGCTTAGTGATGCCAGTCAGCATATGGATCTGATGTATATAGGAGCTGAAGGATTAGAATGTGAAAATTTCTTGCCGGAAGAACTAGGGCTAAGCCAAGATATTGCCGATCAAGTAGCATATGTTTTGAAAGGGCCTGATTGTAAGCCAATTTATGTGCATCCATCTTTGAAGGAAGAAGGCTGTGATTTGCCTTCAGTAGTACCTGTTGAATCTAATATCAAATTTGATGGTACGATGTATGTTCTAGCCAAAGATAAAGGTTTCCAGTTAGAAGACGGTAAAATGCTTTTTAAGGCCTTTAGAGACGCTTGCGATAAATATCCGGAAGTTGCTGTGAAAGCCATAGGAATAGAGCTAAAACCTGAAGCCAAGGATGCTACAGTAATGCAGGCCAGAATAGAGCAAAATGACTTAGGTGAACTCCTTTTACGCGTACACATATGGCAGGGTAATGGCAGACTTGTCTCTTATGATGGACAGTCTTTTCTTGATCTAGTCGCTGGTGAGCAGGCATTAGTTGATACACATTTGAATGTAATAGAAGCCTTTTCAATAGAGCCACCAAATCAATCCACTGAGACTGATCAGAAAGAAGGAACTGCAGATTCGTATATGAGTCCTTTAGACCCAGAAACTGCACATACCGCCTCTACCTATAAAGAAAATCCAGGATGTAATTTGCCTGGGGGACGTCCACATGCTCCAGATACAATGGCCCCTATTTTTGCACTTATTGCTGCACTTTGGATTGGTCGCTCACTGAGACAGTTGAAAATTAATCCTGGAAATAGAGGTCTTTTCCAAGCAATCAGCAAATATTTAGCTTCTGGCGATAATAAAGAAAAGAAGGAATAACGCTCCTAGCTCTTCAAATTTGGCCCTAAAAATGGTATAATTGAAAGATTATTTTATCTTTATGTTAAGCCATTTTTTGAAAAATAAGGTAGGGGCAGGAATTGGCATTGGTTTGCTAGTGACTGTCGTGAGTGCGATTGGACTTTTTGGCGGATTATTTTCTTCCGTGAATAGTAACATCACCGACACTCTTTACACACGCAACGAGCCTTCCAATAATATTGTGATTATTGCGGTGGATGATAAAAGCACTCAGGCGAATGCGCTGGGGCGTTTCAATCAGTGGAAGAGATCGAATTTTACAGATCTTTTGAAAGTTCTGGAAAAAGAAAATGCTAAAGTAGTGACTATAGATTTTGTCTTCCATACTTTTAGTGATGGTGTTGGTCGTGAACAATTATTGCAATTACAAAGTCAGGTGAAAAAGGCTGATGATAGTGAGAAGCTTAATGACTATCAGAGTTTTCTAAAAAATTATTCCAGCAATTTGAATCATCCAATTGATAATGAATTTGCTGATGAATTAGCGAAATTTCCTAATTTGGTTTTGGACGCTACTCTCAATCCTGATGGTGTGAGTTTGATTAAACCTCTTACGAAATTTATGACCACTACGACGCTGGGGTTTGCTACCGCGTATTTGGATGAGCGTGGAATAATGAAGGCTACTAGCCCAATTATTCACGTTGCTGATGAAAATAAAGATTATGATGATATAGCTTTGGCGACAGCAAAAAAATATTTAGGAAAAGAGGAAATTAAATTGCCGCTGCAAAATGGCAAGATGCAAATAAACTTTTTTGGAGAACCATATTCATTTGAAATGATTTCTTTTGTGGATGTTTTGAATAGGAAATTCACGAAGTATTTTTTCAAAGATAAAATTATTTTAGTGGGTGGTACTTCATCTAAGGAGTTGCATGATGAATATCTCACTCCTCGTTCAAACGTGACTCCTATGCCGGGAATTGAGATTATCGCGAATGAGATTCAGACAATTATTGATGGTAAATTTTTGAGTAATCAAAGTGTAGGCGCTTCTATTTTTACGGTCGCTGTGATTTCTATTGGTCTCGCGATTGCGCTTAATTACCTTAGTATTTGGATCTCCGTCCTTGTGGCATTTGCTAGCATCCTGCTATACATTCTTACATCACATGCTTTTTATAAGAATGGAACAATCGTGAATATGTTCTATCCGCTTGCGGCAATTTTGCTGACATATCTTGCGAGCTGGATTTATAAATTTTTCATCTCTGACAAGAAAAAGCGCGAACTGAAATCTGCTTTCGGACATTATGTGAGTGGCGAATTAGTTGAGCAAATAAGCCAAAATCCCGACCTAGTAAAACTTGGCGGAGAGAAGAAAGTAATCACAGTATTTTTCTCCGACATCAAAGATTCCACTGCAATTTCTGAAAAAACTCCTATCGAAATGTGGGTAAGTCAGGTAAACGAATATTTCACTGAAATGGAAAACGTCGTGAAAAAATCCGGTGGTACTTTGGATAAATATGAGGGTGATGCGGTGATGGGTTTCTGGAATGCGCCAGTGTCTCAGACCGATCATATTTTCCGTGCTTATGCTTGTGCGATTGGTATGAGAAAAGCTCTCGTAAATTTGCATACAAAATGGGCGACTGAAGGCAAACCTCTTATTGAATTTAGAATTGGAATTAATACCGGCGAAGCTCTCGTGGGTAACTTCGGTTCTAAAGATCGTTTCGATTTTACTGTCATGGGAGACACGGTGAATACGGCTTCCAGACTTGAAAGTTCAGCAAATAAGACTTATGGCACTTCTACTATTGTAGCTGGATTTGAGGCTATTAATTCTACATCTCCACAACTTCAAAACTTCACTATCCGCGAAGTTGATACGGTTTATTTACCAGGTAAAAAAGAGCCAGTAAAACTCTACGAACTTCTCGGTCTCGCCAGCGAAGCCACACCAGAAATTCAAAATACAATTAAGACTTACACTCAAGGTCTTGCCGCATATCGCTGCAAAGATTTTGCTACTGCAATTGAAAATTTCCAACTAATCTCCTCCGACAAACCGGCCCAAATCCTTCTCGCCCGTTGCCAGAAACTGCAAGCAGGAGAAAAGATTGCTGAGCTCGATGAGCAGATGATTTTCAGGATTCAGAATAAATAATTATTCCTTCCAATTCTTCAGCACCCTTTCAAACACGCTCTTTTCGTATGCAGCCAAATCTTCAATTTTCACTCTTGCCACTCCAGTCTTCATCGCAGCTTCCGCCACCATTCTTGCCACTCTTGGCACTACGCGTAAATCAAAAATCTTTGGCAGTACGTATCTATCACTCAGGCCATATTTTTCACCGAATAATTCTTTTTCTTCTGGATAAGCACTCTCTAGTAATCCCTTAATAAAGCCATCTGCGGGATCATTCACCAATGAAGCGATTGCTTGTACAGCGGCCATTTTCATTTCCAAATTTACAGTGCTCGCACGAGTGTCCAATACTCCTCTAAAAATTCCAGGATAGCCCAAAACATTGTTCACTTGGTTCGCGAAATCACTACGACCGGTGGCCACAATTCTTGCACCAGCTTTCAACGCTTCGTCCGGCATAATTTCCGGTACAGGATTTGCCATCGCGAAAATAATTGCATCCTTGTTCATCTTTTTCACACTCTCAGCCTTGAGTGCACCAGCAGCAGAAACTCCAATAAAAACATCAGCACCAGCTATCACATCGTCAAGCGTTCGCGCCGCACCAGTCTGCGCAAATTCCTTCTTCTGTGTATTCAAGTCTGTCCTGCTATCAATAATTAATCCTTTCGTATCGCACACAAAAATATTTTCTTTTTTCGCACCAAAGGTTACCAATAATTTCGCGCAGGCGATTCCTGCCGCACCAGCTCCATTCATCACAAATTTCGCACTTTCAAATTTTTTACCTACAACTTTTAAAGCATTAATCAGTCCCGCACTCATCACAATCGCCGTGCCAAATTGATCATCATGAAAAACTGCAATATCCATCATCTCATCTAGTCTTTCCTGTAGTTCAAAACATTCCGGCGCCTTAATATCTTCCAAATTTATTCCGCAAAGATTTGGTTCAAGAACTCTTACTGCAGTAATAAAAGCTTCCATGCGTTCGCGCGGATCGCTCAAGTGCTTGAAGCTCATGCAAATCGGATAAGCATCAATGTCCGCAAACTTTTTGAAAAGCACAGACTTTCCTTCCATTACAGGAATGCCGGCTTCTGGACCAATATTGCCAAGGCCTAGAACAGCCGTACCATCGCTTATCACCGCAACAGTGTTTCCACGATTGGTATACTTCCAAACATCGTCAGGATGGGCCGCAATCTCCTTACACACGGCACCAACACCAGGAGTGTAGGCGAGTGAAAGGTCACGTTTATTATTTAGAGGCTTTGAAGGCGTAATCTGGATTTTTCCAGCAGGTGATTGTGCATGATATGGAAGAGTGGCGGTAAAAAAATCATCTTTAGGTGTCTGATCAGCCATAGAAAAATTGTTGCGTAATTAATTGACGCAATTCTTACAAAAAAACAGAAGGAAAGCAAACTACTTCAGTTTATTTAACGAAGGATGCCCAAGAATTGATTTCATCTGATCAATGGCTATTTGGTTGAGTTCCACTAATCTGTGCTCTGGTGTGAGGCCTCGCTTTATCAAGACCGCATTCAGACTTTCAAGATTACACAGCACCACTAATTGCTCAATAGTCGCATAGTCTCGCACATTTCCTTCTTTATCTGGATTATGTTCGCGCCATTCTTTTGCAGTCAGATTGAAAAGTGCCTTGTTCAACAAGTCTCCTTCGGTCGCATAGATAAATTTATCTGGTATGCTACTGATTTTTAAAGGAATTAAATTTTGTTTTATTGCATCTGTATGAATTTTATAGTTGACCTTAGCCAATTCTCTTTTTACATCCCATGAGAAGGAAGACTGATTGTTTTCAGTTTCTTTTAGTCTCTGAAATTCTTTAATTAAATAAAGTTTAAATTCCGGACTGATCCAAGATGCAAATTCAAAGGCAATATCCTTGTGGGCGAAGGTGCCACCATTTTTACCGGATCTAGATATTAGACCAATTGCCCCAGTTTTGTTTATCCATCTTTGAGGTGATAAAACAAACGAATTACTTCCAGCCTCAATCCTAAAGGGGTCGAATTCGACCCCTTTAAAATCAGGGTTGTTTAATTTCTCCCAAAGACCCAAAAATTCTATAGTAGCTTTTGAACGCATCCAGTTTTTAACAATATCTTTGGGTTCGAATTGATTCTTGAAACGCGCGATATCTGTAAGAGAAATATAATCATCTTTGTTCTTCTGAAATAATGCAATCTCCATACCTTTCACTTCAATTTTTTTATTTTCCATACCAAAAATGAGTTAAATATTAATTCAACTCAAAAGTGTACCCGGTAAAGTTAAAATTTTCTTAAATTAATTCTAAAATCTCATGAATCGCTACCCTAAGCTATCTGTGCTTGCCTTTTATTGATTTTTCGGTAGAATGTTTCCTTATCATTAAATTAAACACATGAGCAACAACGAAGAAGGAAATGATTTTCACGATATTGATGAAGGATTTCATGGACACAATAGAATTAATAACTCTGCACCTGTTGATCATACTGGACCAGCAATTTCAGGTTTTACAAGAACACCAGGACGTTCAGATGGTGCTTTTACAACTATTTTCGAAAGCGTCCGCAGTGTAACAAGCGGCATGTATGATTCAGAAGCAGACAACTACTAGTCTCTATATCCTCACAAACTGATCTCTTTCTGGACCTACTCCCACGCCGGCAATTTTGCAGCCGCAGAATTTTTCTATTTCTTTAATTAAGCTTTGAAGTTCTTTTGGCAATTTAGCGAATTTTCTCACGCTGCTGATGTCGTCTTTGAAACATTTTTTATAAGAAATATCGGCCTTCACATTGTAATAAGATTGAGCTGTGCCAGGTACATAATCAATTTCTTTTCCATCCAATTTATAACCATCCACAATAGGTAAAACACCTCTCTTTGTGCGCGCGAAAACATTCAACATATCACATTTATTAATCATCAATTCATTCACGCCATTCATCAAAATCGCATATTTTAATTGCACAAGATCAAACATTCCCACACGACGTGGACGAGCTGAAACCGTGCCATATTCGTAAGACATCACACGCAAAGCCACACCAATATCAAAATAATCTCCGGAGCTTAAAAGTTTTTCGATATCATATTTTGCCTCAATAGCTTGAGGATATTTGGACATACCATTGTCGTTCACAGCCATGCAATATTTTTCTGAACGGTCGCCACCAAACTCGGAAGCAAAAGGTCCATTTCCTACACGAGACATAATTGCCTTAGCGACACCAATAGTTTTGCGGTGATAAGAAGGTGAAAGATCTCCACCGACATAAGCCGCAGCAGTTACAGTATTGCTAGAAGTCACATAAGGTACAGAACCTTTCGTAATATCGAGCATGATAGATTGAGCTCCTTCAAATAGAACTCTCGCACCTTTCTGAACTTTTTTCTCGAGGAAAAGTGTATCTGGCTCAATGTATTCTTTTACACGATTGAAGAAACTTTCCATTTTTGCTACAAGTTCCTGTACTTCGTTTGGAGTGGACTTTACGCCATATTTGCCACAGACTGCTAAATAATTTTCTTTAATTTTTTTGAAATATAATTGTGGATCATCTAGAAGATCTCCGAGTTTAATATTGAGAAGTCTGTCGCCATCCATGCGCAAAGCTTTGTCCGCATAGCAAGGTCCGATTCCATTTTTTGTCGTACCAATAGTTTTGCCAGTTTCAGCATCGATGAGCAGGTGATGAGGCTGAATAACGCTGGCCTGACAAGAAATTCTGAGACGTTTACTGAGATCAATTTTTGCGCCTTTGATATTCTTTAATTTTTCAATTTCTAGAGCTAATTTTTCAACATTCACTACGCAGCCTGAACCAACGTATAAAGTTTTTCCAGGATAAAAAATTCCAGAAGGAACTTGATTAAGAGCCACTTTTCCACCGTCCTTAGTCTCGATAGTATGTCCAGCATTTGCCCCTCCATTAAAACGCGCAATTACATCATAATCTTTGGCAATCATATCAACAATTCTCGCCTTACCTTCGTCTCCATATTGAAGACCAATCAAGACGTCGGAGTAACCTTTATTGGATTTTTTTGCGTTTTTTGCAGCCATTTTTGAGGGTTTTATGAACAGATTCAAATTATCTCATTTGAAGTGGAACGTCAAACCGCATGGAACAGTACATGGAAAAGGCCCCGACTTTCGCCGGGGCCCCTCGCATTTTCTCTGTCTATTTACTTGTAGGGGAGTTTGAGGAGGAAGCTACAGTTCGCACAGCCAGTGAAGGACTGCGTCACGATGGGAGAATCAACCGGAGGAGGCCAAAATGGCGCCTCGTTCCCAGGATAACTCCACACCATGAATGGCTCAAAGGTAGGGTCTTCGAGCCAGAAGAAGCCTTTGGAGGTGAGGTTGGAAATGCGGATAATTTCTGGTAGACCAACGCATCCGAAAGAAGCCGCCCATGAACCAGAAAAGAAGCTGGTGTAAGCCACCTTCTTGCTCCACGAGTCCAGGATTTCAAGTTTTGCTTCGGGGGAATCAGTGTAGAGTTTCACGTAGTAACCCTTTGCAGGATCACAACCCTTCACCACATCTTTCATACACTGACCACCAATGCACTTTCCCGCCGGACAGTTGTAGCAGGGATCCGCTTGGCACTTGTTGGCTGAGTTGCAGATCTGACCTTCCCCGCATGAGCCACACAGTTTGCTGAGGCCATCGCATCCGGGATTTGTCATTGCGCACTTGCCACATTCGCAGCCGAGTTCTTCGCAGGACTGAGACTGGCAGATGTAGTTGCACTTGGCATCCATGCCGCAGAACATGTCTTTGCCACAGGTTCCGCAGTTTCCGCCACACAAATCTGAGCCGCACTCTTTCTTGTAGCAGTAGGGCTTGCAGGTTTGAGCATCCTTACCACCACTGCTGGCCGAGAAGCTTCCAGCATCTTGCTCTCCAGTGCTGCCACCGTACTGACCGTTGCCGGGATTTTCATCCTGTAAAACGGTGCTCTGGCCTTGGCCGCACATGTACGATTGATTGCACTCACATCCACTCTGGCACTTGTTCTTGTAACAGTAGCAGGGTGAAAGCGAAGTGATCATTCTCGCATACTCGCCGCGTGTCACGAATTCGTAGGGATCGTATTGCAGAAGATCCTTGTCGATTCCGTTGTAGTAGGCGATGGTTTGCAGATACTTGTAGGACCAATCGCTGCTCGTGAGCTTCAGGAACTTGGCGTACATGCCGGTCTTGATCTCCGCCTTCTTGGCTTTGACCGCAGACTCGACTGCCATCTTCGCTGCTTCCGAGAAGTATACCTCCTGTTCAGGGTTGAATTTGGCATTGTCTTTGCTAATGACTCCGTACTTCACGCCGCAGACCACGTAAGGGTAGAACCAGTGCGTTGGATTTACATCCGTGAAAGATTCCAGAGTTCCTTCGCAGCCTTTGTCTAGACCGAAAAGAGTCAGCGCGATTTTCAACGCTTCGGCTCGGGTGAGGTTGTCATCCTTGTGGAAGTCGCCATCGCTCTTGCCACTCACGGCACACTCGTGCCAGAGGTAGTTCACTGCCCAGGAAGTAGTACTGTCTGAAGAACCGAGATCCTTGAAAGGAGTCTCGCCAGTATTCGCACAGTCAGCAGTCATTGGGCACTGCATCTCGCAGACTTGAGGTGGATCGGGTTCCGGCGGATTTGGATCTTTTGGTGAAAGATCTCCGTCCGTGCAGTAATCCTTTTCCACGTTGGTCAGCTTGAGCGCAGTGTAGAAACCGTTGGTGTAGACGTCGTTACCGATGACACACTTTGGCACGCCATTGCCGTCAGTGAAACCCATCTCCAGTGGCTTGTGAGTCTCGCAGTCCTCGAATTGAAAATGGAGGTGAGCACCTACTGATGGTGTATCACCAACTTCGCCAATTTTGAGTCCCTGACAGACTTCTTGATTTTCCACCACTGTCACTGAGCTATCCTTCATGTGGGCGTAGCGACTGCAGATATTGTTGCCATGATCGATGACCACGGTATTGCCCCAACTTCCACCCTTGTACTTGCCGTTGGAGTCCTTACCAACATTTGCAATCAACACGACTCCATCACCACTCGCCAGAACGGACTTGCCGAAATCGTCATTTTCGGACAGGTTGAAGTCCCAACCGAACTTACAGTATTCGAAGCATCCGTAGTCCTTGGGATCGGCAGTCGAATGACTGATCTGGCAGAAGTCACCGAAGTAACCGTTGTAGATCTTGTCGTAGCCCTTGGAGTTGCAGTACTGACAGTGCTGCTCCCAGGACTGAGTGATCTCCCAGTTGTAGCCTTGCGGCACCGGCACCTTGAAATCGTTGCCGCTGAGGGGGAGACGATTGATCGCGTAGCCGACTTCCGTAGAAGTTACATCGAGTTGAACGGAGTTGATCTCCTTTTCCTTGGTGTTGGAATTGCACGCCGTGATCACTATGATCATGACGAGCGTCTTGTAGATATTGCGCAGCATGAGCTTTCTCCTTGTTGTAAACAGACCGAGATGTCAAAGAACACGCCGTGTATTTCACGGCTAAAGTTCACCTAGACTATTGATTCTTGGAAACGAAGGTATCTCTTGATCCTCTTATTCACGCATGAATCACAATGCAACCTTCATGCTAATACAATAAAAAAAATCTCAAAATGAAATAGAAATAGAAAAAATGAAATAGCAGCAGCAAAAGAAAAACTCGACGAAAAAAGTGTTGAACAGGTCCGTTCAACACTAAATATTTGCAAAAAAAAATCTCTCGTAGCTTAATATAAACATTTATAACAATTCAATTATGAAAAAAAATATTAACTTAGTTTTTATCTCATTAATTATTTTTTCTGCCTGCAACTCAGTGCAAAAAACTCAACCAACAAAAGAAAATAGTACTACGAAAATTTCCAATAATTTTATCAACACCAGTTGCAATTACAGTTTGAAATATTCGAAAGACGCCGAGGTATTAGCTAACGATGGGGTTTCATTCGAAGATGAATCATTCAACGCATTTATCTTTTTAAAGGGAAGTGGAAGGCTAATTAATGTCAGTTGTTATTCTTTAACTAATGATTTAAAAGATTATGTTATAAAAGTTTGGCAGGACAATAAGGATGACATTCAAAATTTGAAGAATAGAAATATAACTAAAACAGTAGGAGAGTTAGAGGAAATTAATTTCAGAAATGAATTTGCTTATCAGTTCGCTCTAACCTCTGATTATAAATATGCAAATAAAGGTGGTGGTGAAATATTAAAGGATCCAACCACTTTAATTTTCGTTAAACACAATAATTTAATTTATGAAATTGCCTATCTTACAGGTAATCAAAAATCTAAAGAAGTTTTAGATTCATTTGAATTTTCTAAATAAATAATTCCCACAAAAAAGCCCCAAGCATCAGCGCGTGTCCGAGAGGACCGACATATCTACGGGGCTTTTCAATTTGTTCAATAAATATCTACTACAACACCATTCCGAAAGTAAGATTGTCTACCGCTTCAGCGATATCTTTTCCTCCAGAAATTACCATGTTGTAGCCTTCAAATGCATCACGTACATAGTAGATAATTTGTTTTACTTTTCCACCGATGTCAGCACGTACAGATCTCACTCCGCTCACGTCAGTTTTTCTAGCAACAACATCTTTTTCATCATAACCAGCTGCATCTTTAACCTGTTTTTTTAATAGGTTTGCATCAGCGATCATTCCATTAATAGGTGTAAAATCAGCCGCAGTATCAGCCTTGTTTGTAGGTTTGAAATTTTTTGTAGCCAACCAAATTTTTGGAGCCTTTGCATTATCAGCAGTTCCGAAAGTTACTACTTTTCCTGAACCTACTTCAGCCTTTAACTGAGTAACCACTGGTTCTCCCCAAGCTTTGTCATAACAAAACTGTACTGGAGTATCTGCCAATTTATACGTAGCCAAATTCTTATCACAATTTAGTTCAGCTATTGATTGATCTTTTGGTGGAACAGTAGCTAATTTCACTGGTTTAGCACCACAAGCTGTCAGCATCATTGCTGCCATAGTCACTACAAGTATTTTTTTCATATTAGTTTGTTAATTGTTAGCCAACAAATTCTACATAAGTCACCACTTCCTTACAAGCCCTTACTTCACCGGATTGATTTTCACCATAGATCCATCAGATATATTCGCCACATTATGATCATAGAATGAAGTGATCTTCGCTGGATCAGCGTAGAAAGTTCCAGGGTTTACCACTTTCGCATAATATACCAATTTAGATCTAGAAGTTCCGGTATAGATTTCCTTGAAATATGGGAACCAGCAGAAACTAATTTCCTGCCCATTGATCATGAATGGATAGCTCAAATTAGAATCATAAGGCATGCTTCCGTACATTGGCATATAGCTCATAGCAGGAGTTAATCCGCTTGGTAAGATGTCTGTCACTCTATAGAACGGAGAAGCCACAGTTCCAGGATTGTTTAAACTAATCTCCACCTTCACCATATCTCCTTCATTAAATTCTGTAGTTTCTTTGCCATTCACGGAATATTTTCTCGTGATGCTTAATCTGGAATCTTTCTTGAATTGCGCCGGTTCTACACTGTCTCTATAATTCAATACCGCAGCAAGAGATCCATCATTCACTGACACTGCCACTACATCACCAGGAGAAGCCAAAATTGATTTAGATTCGCCAGCTTTTATCGCAACAGTCTCATCATGATTATTTAATTTGTATTTGAACGAAACCGGAGCAGTCTTGGCATTTTTCAATGCACCAGTCACATAACCAAGTTCATACAAATTAGTAAGATCCTCATCTCCGAAAGTACTAATATTCACGCCTTTCCATAATGTCTCAGCAGTAAGTACGTCATTGATAGAAGCAGCAAGGTCCGCACCTAATGCAAGATTATGCACACCTGTATTACTAGTATCTCCGACCAATTTATTCACAACATCCTGAAGAATCTTTCTTGCATCTGGATAGCTACCAATCTTTGCATAAGCTAGACCAAGATATAGTTTTTGTTGAACAGATAATTCCGGTGCTTTCGCTATTTCTCTAATATCTAGAAGTACAGGTTCTTTCATGCTAGCCAATCCAAGAAGTGAAAGAACAATATCATCCAAATTAGACTTTGAATCCTTGAATACACTATAGAAATAATCTTTCAAACCGTGTTTGCTATATCTATCCAAATTCACATCGAAAGCTACAACAAGCGCTGAAAGTTTCAAATCCTTACTTGTATATGGAAGTAGTGATAATCCACCATCTCTCTGATAACTTTCCAAAATATAATTTCCTTCATCTTCATCATGACTCTGAATGCCTTTGCTGAAATATTTATTTAGAATATCTTTCGCCGCTTTGCTTGCTACGATTTGATCAAGACGTTTGCCCTCATCGTAATAAAGTGAAAGCAAATTGTAATAGTAATAGGCTACACCACTATCCAAAAATTGGATTTCTGTCTGACCTTGTTTTCCAAGATCAAAAACAGTTTTATCATCAATATTTCTAATAGTCTTTACCACGTCTTGAGTGAGACGAGATCCCTTCACCTCAAATGTTTTTTTCAAAGCGTCTTTCAGAGATCCTGAATCCGCTTTTACAGTCACATCATGAGTTCCAAGAGGAAGAGCTGGAAGATTGAAATAGCTACCAACGAAGGCTTTACCATCCACTGCTTTCTCAGCTAATCCATCCACTTCAGGCTTGAAGCTCACAGCGTCACCATCTTTCAATTCTTTGCCATAGGCTCTGAATTTAATCATTGGTTTATCTTTCTCTGAGTATTCACGATTGAGTACCATGTCCACAAAGAATGGCAAAGTTACTTTAATATTTTTTGTTTCAGTTCCTGCACTTAGGCTATCGATATTAATAGCTGTAGCAAGAATTCTCCAAGAAGTGATATTGTCAGGAACTTTGAATTTAACAGATCCACGACCGTCAGCACCTACATCAGCACTATAGAAAAGTGCTGTATCTTTGAATTGCTGTCTCACGTAATAATTACCATCACCTTTTTCATTATGAACAAAGAATCCATTAGCGAAATAAGTGTGATAATTCTTAATTTCAATATTGTAAACGTCGACTGGTTTAACCATACGTCTCATCGAAGCAATCTTGATCAAGTGGCCATCTTTGTCGACCATGCTATCTCCGAGTTTCAAGTTTGCTACTTTGGTCCACTGACCATTTGCAAAGACTACATGCTCAGCTGTTACTTCAAGATTTTCATTGATAACCAAATATTCAGAAACATGTTTAATAGTTTTGCCTGTGACTTCAGCAGAAATTAGACGTGAGGAGAATTCACTTTCTTTTGTGAGAATCTTATCTCCTTTCTGAATATCTTTGATAGCTTTTGTCGTACCATCAGCCATTGAAATTTGTGTCTCACCTGTGAAACATCCTCCTTTACCACCGGCATCATTATTAGCATTCAAAGGATTGTTATGAGTAAAGTAACTCAACAAAACTCCTGAATTTATTGAAGAATAAATTTGATCCAAAGGATCGCTCATGCCACCATATACAGTTTTATAATAAGCTTCATCTACGATGTTAAAATTTACTTTAGCAGCTACCGGAGCTCCGTCTGTGTTTGTAACATAAACAGATAAACTTACTTCCTCACCAGGTTTATATGCTTCTTTGTTGCTATCGATTTTTAGACTCAATTTTTTCAATTCCTTCTTGTATTCAATGTTCGTACTGAAAGCTGGTTTATAAGTTTTTCCATCAAACCAAACTCCATCTACGAATACATTTGGAACGTTTTCCTTTTCGAATTTGAAAGAATAATATGGTGAATCCTTAATATCATATTTACGTATTCCGTTACTTTCCTGCATGAAGAGGAAGCTACCTTTTGTATCTTTCGGTAAATTCACATTGAAGTTTTTTGAAATCACCGTATCGACTGTATCTCCTACGTCGAATTGGTAATTTGTTCCACTCCAATAGTCATTTGAATCTTTTGAGATACTATCTCCCAAAACTTTCATACTATAATAATCAGAGCCATTTGAACTCTCATTCATGTCTCCATAAACGTATGTAGTTGAATGAGCTGGACCATTTTGATCATCAAGAGCTTTTACTGTAACTATGTAGTATTTATCTGGATCAATAGTGAATTGGTAGCTAGCTTCACCACTATCATTAGTCACACCATTTATTGCTGCGATTTTTTCTTTTTTCTGAGTGTAGTCATAAGTTTTTGCTGTCACTTTATTGATAAAATCATAGTATTCACCAGTTTCTTTTTTCTCCCAACTTACTTGAATTACATTTCCAGTAAATGCTCTATTTTTTGCCACATCAGCAACATAGTCATTATATTGATCGCCAGTTCCGTTATTCAATTTTGTAAGATCAATCCAATTTGTTTTTACTGCCAAATTAGCAACAGTAGTGCCGTCTTCTTTCTTACTTGTGGTACCCTTACTAGCAATATTTAGATGTGAATTAAAGATGCGCACTTCACTACTTGCTTGGATAGCACTTTCTTCAGACAATTTAGATTGAATATTGTAATATAAATAATCTATATCTGAGCAATATTCTTCATTTTCATATGTGCAATCAGTTTTTCTAGCAACCATACTAGCCTTGGCTTCACCCTTAATATTAGTTGTGAATATTTTCTCTGAATGACCAGGGTCTAACTGTCCATTATCTTGAACAGTCAAGTTAGCAACAGGAGTGCCATCAAAGAATTCCGATTTAATATTAAAGTTTATATTTTCTCCTACAAAGACAGCTTTTTTATCACTATCCATCGTTAGGTTATAGGCAGGTTTCACATAATCTTCTACCTCAAAAGTAGTAGAAGAAATTTGATCCTCACCTTGATAAATATTCAGAGTATAGGTACTTGGAGTAAAACTCTTAATATCAAAATCTCCTTCAATAGTTCCATCATTGCCGACAGTCATTGGAACTTCTTTTACAAAAGTATCCCAGTTGTACATCAACTTCATTTTCAAGTTATCTGGCTTAGCCACGCCAGCTTTTGGCTTTAGGAAACCCCAGAAATGAATTGTATCGGTTGGCTTATATTTAGGTCTATCCGTAATTAATGTCTTCCAGTAATCAGTACTCTTATCATTTGAGTAATAAACGTAATTATCCAAAGCTGTAACCAATTCTTTACCATCTGGTGAAGTGATTTTCACGAAAGAACTAACTGTTCTATTGTCTGTATCTTTTGAAGTTTTCCAAGCATCTGGAGTAGCAAATTTTGCAATACCATCACTTCCAGTTTTTATAACTTGATCAACATCTTTAATTTGAATGGATGAACCTTCTACTGGTTTTCCAGTTTTTAAATCATTTACCCAGATTACCGAGTTGGTAACTGAAGTATTAATATAGGCTGATAGATCTGTTACTTGTACCAATGTTTGTGCCTTATGACCCTCATCATCAACTTGGAAAAGATAGTAACCTTTATCCAAAGTTTTCTCAGGTAAATATACGTATGAATTCCAACTT
>JAPLYN010000006.1 GCA_026395515.1 Candidatus Peregrinibacteria bacterium
GGCTTTTCGAATTCCAAAATATCACCCCTTCAGCAAACCCAACGCCCACAAAACCACCATAATCACCGGCACGTGAATCATATAAACTGCCAAAGAATGTCTACCTAAAAAGCACACACTATTTTTCGCCACCCCTTCACTATTCAAAATTTTCCATTCAAATTTCTGCACGCCCTTAGGATAAAAAATATGTCCTATAAAAACTCCAATTCCCACCATTCCAATCCAAGGAAACAAAGGAAAATAATCCACTGACTGCGCATACCACGCCATATCTCTCAAAAAATATCCCATCCAAATTCCATTAAAATCTACTCCACCAATTCCCATCCACTCAAACCATCCACCCAACCAAAAACTCATCAAAGACATCACCAAAACCAGCCATTTCCATTCCACAAAAAAACTCCAAAATAAAATACTCACTGCAATCAAATGTAAAATTCCAAATCTAACAAAATCTTCACGAACATATAAATAAGTTGCCGCAGTCACCACCATCGCACATCCCCCCACCATCGCCCCTCTTTTCCATTGCTGCAAAATTGCTCGCCACTTTCCCAATCCTCGCGCCCGAACTCTATAATAAGAAATCACCATTCCCACGCCAACCAAAGCCAAAAAATCAAATCTGACTATTCCAGCAAAAATTTGCATCGCAAAAAATTCTAAATTCACACCATAAACTCCAAAAAAATTCAAAATAAAAAGCAGATGGTAAATCACCATCCCCACAATTGCCAACCCCCTCAAAAAATCCAATTCCTCAAAACGTTTTTTCATAAATTTATACTGACTAGTCGTCCAGAAAGCGTCAAGATCAAAAAATCAACTTGACTTCCTATCAAATAAACATAGAATCAGGCTGCTATCAAAATCTTCGAATGAGTTATTCTATGATGGCCGGCAGCTTGCTGCCAAGTTATCAACTTTTAAGTTGTTCGCGACAGCGAACTCCGCATATACTAGCCCATAACTCTATTTTCAAATATGCCTAAGAAAGAAAAAAAAGCCAAGGAGCAGGCAAAGAAAGCTCCGGCTAAAGTTAAGGTCGTGTCTAAAAAAGCTCCAGAAAAAGTAAAAAAAGTTAAAGACATTGTAGAAGAACAGAAAGAATCAGAGATGAAAGTAGAGAAGAAGGATAAAGACGTTATTAATCCTTCTGAAATTCCGTTTCACAGAGAACCAATCATTCTCAAAAGCAAACGTAAATTTTTCAGTCATCAAATTGACCAGAAAGTTGAAATTCCAAATCTTATCGAAATTCAATTAAACTCATATGAGTGGTTTTTGAACGAAGGTATTCGTGAACTACTTGAAGAAATTACTCCTATTCAGGATTTTTCAGGTAAAAAACTTGAATTACACTTCCTTGAACATTCAGTTGCAGAAGCTAAATACAACGCAGAAACAGCAAAGAATAAAAACCTTACATACGAAGCTGCATTAAAAGTACACGTTCAGTTAATCAACAAAGAGACAGGTGAAATTAAAGAGCAAGATGTATTCTTAGGAAATGTGCCATTGATGACTAATCGTGGAACTTTCATCATTAACGGTATTGAAAGAGTAGTAGTGAGTCAGATCGTTCGTTCTCCAGGTGTATTCTTCTCAAAGAATAGCGCTGGTGCTGATATGCACTCTGCAAAAATCATTCCAAAACGTGGTGCTTGGTTAGAAATTGAAACTGACAAAAAAGGTATCGTTACAGTAAAAATTGATCGTAAACGTAAAATTCCAATCACTTCCCTACTTCGTGTATTCGGATTTGAGACAGACGCAAAAATCCTCGATGCATTCAAGGATGTTAGCGTTGATCCAGAACATGATTTCATTCTTAACACTCTTGAAAAAGACAATGCTAAGACTGTGGAAGAAGCTTACCAAAATATCTATAAGAAAATCCGCCCTGGCGACCTTGCTACTCCAGAAAACGCTAAGGCACTTATCAAATCCATGTTCTTCGATTACAGAAAATATGACATGGGTCCGGTTGCTCGTTACAAATTAAACAAGAGATTTAAACTTGAAACACCAAATAAAAAGAAATTCCATACTTTCCAAGTAGAAGACCTTCTTTATATTCTCAAACATTTAATGAGATTGAACAACGGCGAACTACGTCCTGATGATATTGATCATCTCTCAAATCGTCGTATTCGTGCTGTTGGTGAATTAGTACAAAACAAATTCCGCGTAGGTTTACTACGTACAGATCGTATCGCGAAAGATCGTATGACTGTTATGGATCTAGAAACTGTTACTCCTACTCAATTAGTAAACTCACGTCCTATCACTGCTGCTCTCCGTGAATTCTTTGCAAGCTCACAGCTTTCACAGTTTATGGATCAGACAAATCCTTTGGCTGAGTTGGAACACAAACGTCGTCTATCAGCTATGGGACCTGGAGGTCTTTCAAGAGAAAGAGCATCCTTCGATGTTCGTGATGTACATCAATCCCACTACGGTCGTATCTGTCCTATTGCTACACCTGAAGGACCAAATATCGGTCTAGTTGTGCATTTGGCTACTTACGCAAAAATTAATGAATACGGTTTTATTGAAACTCCATTTAGAGCAGTTTCAGGAACTGTTAAGAATACTGAAAAAGATTTAGTTGGTCGTGTTGCTCGTCAAACAGTTGAAGACCACGGTCATGTAATCGTAAAAGCTGGAGACACTATTGATGAGGCTGCAGCTAAAAAGATTGCTAAGACAAAACTAGAAGAAATTGATGTTCGTCCATATACAACAGGCAATATCAGCTACTACGATGCCGATGAAGAACAAGAATTAATCATTGCCCAAGCGAACTCCGAAGTAGATGAAATGGGTCAATTCGTTGGAACTCGTATTTCTACTCGTAAAAATGGAGAACCTACACTTGCTCACGTAAACGATGTAACTCATATCGACGTATCTCCAAAACAGATTATCTCGATTACTACAGCGCTTATTCCGTTCTTGGAACATGATGATAATACTCGTGCTTCCATGGGTTCAAACATGCAACGTCAGGCTGTATCTCTTATCTCTCCAGACGCTCCAATCGTTGGTACAGGTATTGAGGAAATCGCTGCTAAATCATCTGGTCAGGTAGTATTCGCCGAAATGGATGGTGAAATTGCTTATGTTGACGCTACGATGATTACTATCGTTTATGCAAACGGTAGAAAAGTTACTTACGCATTACAAACTTACGAAAGATCAAACCAAGGTACTTGTCTCCACCAGAGAGCAAGAGTTACTAAAGGTCAAAAAATTAAGAAAGGAGACATTCTTGCCGACGGTTCAGCTACAGAAAATGGTGAGCTCGCTCTCGGAAAGAACTTACTCGTAGCTTATATGTCATGGGAAGGTTTCAACTTCGAGGATGCGGTTATCCTTTCAGATGTTGTTGCTAGAAGAGGTTATTACGATTCAATCCATATTGAAAGTTACGTTGTAGATGTTCGTGAAACAAAACTAGGGCCTGAAATTATTACACGCGATATTCCAAACGTTGGTGAAGCTAAACTAAAAGATCTTGATGAAGATGGTATCGTTAGAATCGGTGCTACAGTACAAGAAGGCGACATCCTCTGCGGAAAGATTACACCAAAAGGTGAAACAGAATTAACAGCTGAAGAAAGATTGCTACGCGCTATCTTCGGAGATAAAGCCCGCGACGTTAAAGATACTTCTCTCCGCCTACCAGGTGGTGAAGGTGGAAAAGTTGTAGGTATTCAAATGTTCACAAAAGAGGCTGGAGATGAATTGACTACAGGTGTTCTAAAACAAATTAAAGTAAACGTTGCTCAGACTAGAAAGGTACAGATCGGTGATAAATTTGCTGGTCGTCATGGTAATAAAGGTGTCTGCTCAATTATCGTTCCACAAGAAGATATGCCATTCTTACCAGATGGTCGTCCGGTTGATATCGTACTTAATCCACTCGGAGTTTCAAGCCGTATGAATATCGGTCAGATCCTCGAGACACATATTGGTTGGGCTGCGAAAGAACAAGGAATTACAGTTGCTACTCCTACCCTAAACGGTATTACTACTGACCAAATTGCTGCAGAATTGAAGCACGCTGGTCTTCCAGAAGACGGTAAAATTACTCTCTTCGACGGAAAAACTGGTGAACCATTTGATCGTAAAGTAACTGTTGGTATCGCTTACATGCTCAAATTGAACCATTTGGTTGAAGATAAAATCCATGCTCGTTCAGTTGGACCATACTCTCTCGTTACTCAGCAGCCACTTGGAGGTAAAGCTCAACATGGTGGACAGCGTTTCGGAGAAATGGAGGTGTGGGCACTTGAGGCTTATGGCGCTGCGCATATCTTGCAAGAAATGCTTACAATTAAATCAGATGACGTGTACGGACGTTCAAAAGCTTACGAATCTATCGTAAAAGGCGAAATGATCCGAAAACCACGTGTACCAGAATCATTCAACGTTCTTACAAAAGAATTACAATCTCTCGGTTTGTCAGTAAAACTCTTACAGACTGAAGAAGGTCGTCGCGCAGATTTCGAAGATGCTGAATACTTGAAAGAAGATCCAGAAGAAATGGATGAAATTCCTGGAAACATCAAAAAAGAAATCGAAAAAGAAAGCGAAGGAACATCAAAAGATATTGGTAAGTTAGAAGGTATTACTGAAGAGAACATTACAGATGAAATGGCTGAGGAAGAGATTTAATAATCCCCTGCCAAGAAAAAGAGTGAGTTACTAATTCATAATTGTAAATTGAAATATGCGAAGCATAAACAAAGTAATTTTGATCGGAAACTTAACTAGAGATCCTGAAATGCGTCAAACTCCAAACGGCCAAAGTGTTACCACATTTGGAATGGCAACAAACCGTGAATGGACAACAAAAAGTGGTGATAGAAATAATTCAGCAGAATTCCACGAGTGTGTAGCTTGGGCTCACCTTGCAGAAATTTGCCAGAAATATTTACACAAAGGTCACCTTGTTTATGTTGAAGGTTACTTAAAGACAAGAAGCTGGGACAGTCCAGAAGGCATTAAGAAGTTCAAAACTGAAATCGTAGTTAAAGATATGATTCGTCTTGAGAAACGTCCTAAAGACGCTGCAAACGAACCTGACTACATTCCAGAAGAAACTGAAAATAACTTTGGTCATGCTCCTACTCCTCACCATGAAACTGCTCAGCACACAGCACCAGTAGCAGAAGCTACTCCTGTTGTTACTGAAGCAAGTTCTTTCGGTGATGATCCTATCTCTAAAGATCTCGGCCTATAAACCATGCGACGAAGTCGCGTAAGCGAGCAAAGCGAGGCATTAAAAAAAGTTAGCAAAATATAATTTTACATACAGCCCACTTAACCAATAAATTATGGCACATCCAAAATCTCAACCTCAGCAGCAATTTGAGGATCCGAAGAACACAAAGAAAGATGCGTTTAACGCCATCAGTCTTTCTGTAGCTTCGCCAGAAGAAATTCTCGCGTGGTCACACGGAGAAGTTAAGAAACCTGAAACTATCAATTACCGCACACAGAAACCTGAAAGAGATGGTTTATTCTGTGAGAAAATATTTGGCCCAACTAAAAACTGGGAATGTTACTGCGGAAAATATAAGAGAATTCGTTATAAAGGCGTAATTTGTGAAAAGTGTGGAGTTGAAGTTACAAGATCTTCAGTACGTCGTGAAAGAATGGCTCATATCAAATTAGCTGTTCCAGTAACTCATATCTGGTTCCTCCGCTCTACTCCAAGCCGTATTGGTCTTCTTCTAGATCTTCCAATTAAAACTTTGGAACAAGTAGTTTATTTTGCTGCCTACGTTGTTTCAGAAGTGGATGAAAAAGCTAAAGAACAAGCTCTTCTAGATCTTGCTTCAGAATACAAAGCACACAAGAAAAAGATTCAGGATGAATTCAAAATGAAATCTCTTGATGTTGAAAAAATCGAAGACAAAACTACTGCTAAACACGCTCAAACTGATCTTGAAACTGAATACGCTCGTAAGATTGAGGAATTTGATTTCCAACATTCTGAGAGCAAAGATTCTCTCGAGAAATTGGCTGTTAGCAAAGTTTATTCTGAAATTGATTACCGCAATATGTCATTGCGTTTTGGTCATATTTTCAAGGCTGGTACAGGTGCAGAAACAATTCGTAATATTATCGGAAGCTTAGACTTAGAAGCTTTGATTGAAAAATTAAAGAAAGATTCAAAGAACAGTGTTGGTCAGAAACAAAAGAAAATCATCAAGAGGATCAAATTGGCAGGAAGCTTGATCAAATCAGGCATCAAGCCAGAATGGTTTATCATGACTATCTTACCTATCATCCCACCGGATCTTCGCCCTATGGTACAGCTCGATGGTGGACGTTTCGCTGCATCAGACTTAAACGATTTGTATCGCCGTGTTATCAACAGAAATAATCGTCTTAAGAGACTTATGTCTATTGGTGCTCCAGAAGTTATCTGCAGAAATGAAAAACGTATGTTACAGGAAGCTGTAGACACACTTTTGAATAACAGCGCACGCCAAGGTAAAACAGTATTCAGCTCAGGCGACAAACGAAAACTACGTTCACTTTCAGACATGTTGAAAGGTAAACAAGGTCGTTTCCGTCAGAACTTGCTTGGTAAACGTGTGGATTACTCTGGTCGTTCAGTAATTATCATCGGACCTAAATTAAAACTACATCAATGTGGTATCCCAAAGATTATGGCTTTGGAACTTTTCAAACCATTTATCATTGGTCACTTGATTCGTGATTCATTAGCTCACAATATCAAGAACGCTGAAAAACTTATCCAAATGGGTAAGAGAGAAGTTTGGGATATTCTAGAAATGGTTACAAAAGATCATTACGTTCTCCTAAATCGTGCTCCTACACTTCACCGTCTTGGTATCCAGGCTTTCCAACCTGTACTTATCGAAGGTAAAGCTATTCAGGTTCATCCACTAGTTTGTGCCGCCTTCAATGCGGATTTCGATGGAGATCAAATGGCTATTCATATTCCACTTTCAAAGAACGCTCAAATGGAAGCTAAGACTCTTATGCTTTCAAAGAGAAATCTTCTTAAACCATCAGCTGGTGAACCTATCATCACTCCTGCTCAGGATATGGTACTTGGTTGTTACTATCTTACAAAAGCATCTAAAGGACAGAAAGGTGAAGGTATGACTTTCCCAAATCTTGAACAAGCTGTTCTTGCTTACCAAAATGGATTCTTACACTTACAAGCTGCAATCAAATGTCGTCACAATGATGAAGTTATTGAGACAACTCTTGGTCGCTTGATCTTCAACAGCATCATTCCTACAACTCTTCCTTACTACAATGAAAATATTGGTAAGAAAAAACTTGGAGAAATCGTAACTGACTGTTTTGAACTTCTAGGTATTGAACCAACAGCTCGTCTTGTTGATAACATGAAAGACCTTGGATTCAAATTTGCGACTAAATCAGGAATCTCTTTCAGCCAAGCTGATATGATCGTTCCAAAAGAAAAAGAAGCAATGGTAGAAGCTGCCTCAGAAGTTGTAAAACAAATCAACAACCACTTCTGGAAAGGTCTTATCACTGAAGACGAAAGATACAACAGCACAATCAAAATCTGGTCAAAAACTAAGGGTGAAATCACCACTAAGATGATCAGCAACTTCGATGAAGAAAACAACGTATTCTACATGATCGACTCAGGCGCCCGTGGTAACTGGGGACAAATTACTCAGCTTTGCGGAATGAAAGGTCTCGTAGCTAATCCGGCTGGTAAAACTATCGAATTGCCAATTAAATCAAACCTTAAAGAAGGATTTAAAATCTTGGAATACTTTATTGCTACTCACGGAGGACGTAAAGGTAAATCAGATACAGCTCTTAAGACTGCTGAAGCTGGTTACTTAACACGTCGTCTCGTTGATTCAAATCAAGATGTAGTTATCCGTGAAGAAGACTGTGGTTCTACACACTTCCATACTCTTACTCGTCTTGAGTCTGAACAAATTGGTGAGAAATTTGAAACACGTCTTTATGGTCGTACACTTGCTGCTGATTTGAAAGACAAGAAAGGCAAGGTTTACGCAAAGAAAAATACAATTATTGAAAAGAGCACTCTTAAGATTATTAGAGATGAAAAACTTGATGATATCGAAGTTCGTTCAGTAATGACTTGTCAGACTTTGAACGGAATTTGTATCAGATGTTACGGTAAAGATTTAGGTACAAACAAAGAGGTACAAATCGGAACAGCCGTTGGTATTATCGCCGCTCAGTCAATTGGTGAGCCTGGTACTCAGCTTACTATGCGTACGTTCCATATGGGAGGTGTGGCGGAAGGCGGAGATATCACACAGGGTCTTACACGTGTAGAAGAACTTTTCGAGGCTCGTTGCCCAAGAAACGCTGGTGTACTTTCAGAAATTGAAGGTAAAGCCCATATTCAACAGAATGGTAAAATTACAGAAATTTCTGTTACTTCACTAGATTCAGTAGAAATTGCTTACGCATTACTTGGTGAAATGAAAGCCACTGTAAAAGTTGGTGAACATGTTAAACCAAAAATGGTTATTGCTAAAGAAGAAAACCAAAAAGGAACTGTTAAATGTAATGAAGAAGGTAAAGTTGTTGCCATCGAAGAAGGACATATTATCATCCGTACAGATGGTAAGATTAAGAAAAACTACGTTGTTCCACCATCAAGAACAATCAAGATCAAAGACAATACTATGGTAGCTAAGGGTCAACCTCTTACTACAGGACATTTGGATTTGAAAGAGTTGATGTTCTTAACTGATGAATATACTGTTCAAAAATACATCATGACTGAGGTACAAAGCATTTATGCTTCACAAGGTCAGAGTATTAACGACAAACATATCGAAATCATCGCTCGTCAAATGCTTTCAAAAGTTAGAATCATTGATAGCGGAGATACAGATGTATTACCTGGTGAAATTTTCGACATCATTAGATTTAACCAACTCAACGCTAATCTTAAGAAAGGTAAGAAAGCTAAGGGCGAAAGATTGCTCCTTGGTCTTACAAGAATCGCGCTTTATACAGACAGCTGGTTGTCAGCTGCGTCCTTCCAGGAAACAATTCGTGTCCTTGTTGAAGCCGCTACTACAAATAAAGTTGATAAGCTCGAAGGTCTTAAAGAAAACGTTATTATCGGTAAATTAATTCCTGCTGGTGAAACATTTAGAAGATTAAATAAGGTTATTTCTAACGTTATTATTTCTCCTGAAGAAACACCTGAAGACACAATTACAAACGATAAAAAGTTACCTGTATTGTAATTTTCCCGCCACTTTCTCTTGCATTAATCAAAAACATACTATAAATTAGGCCCCGCTATGCCAACAATCAATCAATTAATTAGAAAGCCAAGACGTAATCCAAGACACAAGAGCAAAACTCCTGCGTTAATCTATGGATTCAATCATTTAAAGAACGCTACCATCAAGCTAAACTCCCCTATCAAACGTGGTGTTTGCACAAAGGTAACTACAATGACTCCTAAAAAACCTAACTCCGCTTTACGTAAGTATGCGAGAGTTAAGCTTACAAACGGAATGGAAGTTAACGCTTACATCCCAGGTGAAGGTCATAATCTTCAGGAGCACAGTGTTGTAATCATCCGTGGTGGACGTGTTAAGGATCTACCAGGTATTCGTTACCATATCGTTCGTGGTCTTCTCGACACACAAGGTGTTCAAGGCCGCAAGAAGAGCAGATCTAAATATGGTGCTAAGAAGAAATAATAATTACACTTAAATAACAATGAAAAAACGCGTTCTACAAATTCCAGAAGGATCAACTCCTATGCAAGAGAAATTCATAAATTATATTATGATGCAGGGAAAGAAGTCTATCGCACGCGGAATTTTCAGTGAAACATTGAAAATCATTACAAAGAAGACAAATAATCCAGACGCAGACAAAGTTTTCAAAACAGCTTTAGAGAATGTTAAGCCACCATTAGAAGTTAAGCCAAAAAGAATTGGTGGTGCAGTTTACCAGGTTCCTCGTGAAGTAAAACCAGAACGTCAATTGGCATTAGCTTGCCGTTGGTTAATCGGTGGTGCTCGCGGAAAGAAAGGAGCTCCTATGGCACAGAAACTCGCTAATGAGTTAATGGACGCTGCAAACAACACTGGTGCTGCTATTAAGAAGAAAGACGATACAGTCCGTATGGCAGAAGCTAATAAGGCATTTGCGCATTTAGCTAAGTACTAAGAGAATTCACAATCAAATTCTAAAGCCTTCTGGAAACAGGAGGCTTTTTTTGTTTCTAAAAAACTCTTCTCGATAAGTCAATTTTATCCTTGACTTAAGCACCCCCGTGCCTATAATCTCCTAGCGTCCTTTTTGGACACAAATTTTTAAACTAAATTCTTTTAATCCCCCACACCATGGCCGACGACCTAAGTAAATTACGTAACATTGGAATTATCGCGCATATCGATGCAGGTAAAACAACTGTAACTGAACGTGTACTATTCTATACTGGTAAAACTCACAAAATTGGTGAGGTACATGAAGGTGCGGCTCAAATGGACTGGATGGAACAAGAACAAGAGAGAGGTATTACTATTACTTCAGCTTGTACTACATGTTTCTGGACACCAACAGGAACTGAAGATCCACACAGAATCAATATCATCGATACTCCAGGACACGTAGACTTCACCGTAGAAGTAGAACGTTCTCTTCGTGTATTGGATGGAGGTGTTGCCGTTTTCGACGGAGCGATGGGAGTAGAGCCACAGTCAGAAACAGTTTGGAGACAAGCTGATAAATATAATGTTCCACGTATCGCTTTCGTAAATAAGATGGACAAAGTTGGTGGAGATTTCTACATGTGTATGAAATCAATTCACACAAGACTTAATCCAAACGCTGTAGCTATTCAATTACCTATCGGTGCTGAAAACGAATTTACTGGAATGATCGACCTAGTTGAACGAAAAGCTTATACATTCGACGGAAAGAACGGAGAAATCATCGTAGAAATTCCAGTTCCTGAAGACATGAAAGACAAAGTAGAAGAATACCGTGGAAAACTTATCGAAAAAGTTGGTGAGAACGACGATGCTATTATGGAAAAATTTGTTGGTGGTCAAGAAATTTCAATTCTAGAATTGAAAGCAGGTATTCGCCGCGCTACAGTTTCAAGCAAAATTTATCCAGTACTTTGCGGAACAGCTCTACAAAACAAAGGTGTTCAGTTGGTATTGAATGCAGTTTGTGCTTACCTTCCAGCTCCTACAGACGTAGAAGCTATTAAAGGTCATGATGTAAAAACTGGTGAAGAAATGCTAAGACATTGTGATATTACTGAACCGTTCTCCGCTCTTGCGTTCAAAATCGCTTCTGATCCATTCGTAGGAACACTTTGTTTCTTCCGTGTTTATTCAGGACAGCTCGACGCTGGTAGTTATATCATCAACACTTCAACAGGAAATAAAGAACGTGTTGGTCGTCTTCTACAAATGCACGCTAACAAGAGAGAAGAAATTAAATCTGTAAAAGCCGGAGATATCGCTGCTATCGTAGGTTTGAAGAAAACTACTACTGGTAACACTCTTTGTGATCCAGATAAGCCAATTCTTTTGGAATCTATCACTTTCCCAGAACCTGTAATCCGTATCGCTGTTGAACCAAAATCTAAAGCAGATCAGGAAAAGATGGGCTTCGCTCTCCAGAAACTTTCTGAAGAAGATCCTACTTTCCGTGTAAATTCAGATGAAGAAACAGGTCAGACTATCATCGCTGGTATGGGTGAGTTACATCTTGATATCATCGTTGATCGTATGCGTCGTGAGTTTAAAGTAGAAGCAAACATTGGTGCTCCTCAGGTAGCTTACCGTGAAACAATCACTATCGAAGCTAAGGGAGAAGAAAAATATGCAAAACAATCTGGTGGTCGTGGTCAATACGGACACGTAGTTCTAAACGTTATTCCACAAGAAGCTGGTAAAGGATATGAATTCGAAAACAATATCGTCGGAGGTAAAATTCCTAGAGAATTCGTTCCAGCTATCGATAAAGGTATTCGTGAAGCTCTTACAAGAGGTATTCTCGCTGGTTACCCTATCGTGGATGTAAAAGTAGATGTTTATGATGGTTCATACCATGATGTGGATTCCTCAGAATTAGCGTTTAAGATTGCTGGTTCTATGGCTTTCCAAAATGCTTGTAGAAAAGCAAATCCAGTAATTCTTGAGCCAGTGATGAAGGTTGAGGTTACTTGTCCAGAACATAACTTCGGAGATGTAATGGGAGATATCAACGCTCGTCGTGGTCAGATTATCGAGACTGGAGATCGTGGAGTTATCAAATTCATTAAGTGTCACCTACCTCTTGCTACTATGTTCGGTTACGCTACTGATTTGAGATCTATGTCTCAAGGTCGTGGTAACTACTCTATGGAATTCGGACACTACGAAAAAGTAACTAAGAGTGTAGCCGATGCAATCATTGCAAAACGCACAACTAAATAGTAAAATTTTCTTGCATTCAGAAAAAAAGTAATATACTATGCCCGCGCTTATGCAAGAGCGCAAAGCGCTCAAGTTTTAAGCAAAAAAATTCCTACAGATGGAATAACAATCTATATTTAAAATAACACTTAACCTAATAAGTATGGCAACAGAACAATTTGACCGTAGTAAAGTCCACGTCAATGTGGGTACTATCGGACACGTAGATCACGGTAAGACAACTCTTACAGCTGCAATTACAACTGTAGCATCAAAAGTTTTCGCTGGTAACAAAGCTGTAGCTTTCGACCAAATCGACAACGCACCTGAAGAAAAGGCACGTGGTATTACTATCGCGACTTCACATCAGGAATACTCAACAGCTAAACGTCACTACGCACACGTGGATTGTCCAGGACATGCGGATTACGTTAAGAACATGATTACTGGTGCCGCTCAGATGGATGCTGCGATTCTCGTATGTTCAGCTGCGGATGGTCCAATGCCACAGACTCGTGAACATATCTTGCTTGCTCGTCAGGTTAACGTTCCATACATTGTTGTATTCTTGAACAAAATCGACGTTGCAGATCCAGAAATCGCTGACCTTTCAGAAATGGAAGTTCGTGAACTTCTTACAAAGAATGGATACCCAGGAGACAAAACTCCAGTTATCCGTGGTTCAGCTCTTAAAGCTCTTGAAAATCCAGATGATGAGACAGCTAGAAAGTGTATCGTTGAACTTTTGGAAACTCTTGATTCATACGTTCCAGATCCAGTTCGTCTTCTCGACAAACCATTCTTGATGTCAGTTGAGGATGTGTTCTCAATCAAAGGACGTGGTACTGTTGCTACAGGAAGAGTTGATCAAGGTATCGTTAAGATCAATGAAGAAGTTGAAATTATCGGTATTCGCCCAACAAGAAAAGTAGTAGTTACTGGTGTTGAAATGTTCCGTAAGCTTCTTGACCAAGGTCAAGCTGGAGACAACGTTGGTCTATTGCTACGTGGTATTGAAAGAGAAGATATTGAAAGAGGTCAGGTTATTGCTAAACCAGGTTCAATCACTCCACATACTAAGTTCGAAGCTGAGGTATATATCCTAACTAAAGACGAAGGTGGCCGTCATACTCCATTCTTCAAAGGATACAAACCACAGTTCTACGTTCGTACAACTTACGTAACTGGTTCAGTAGAATTACCAGCAGACGTAGAGATGGTAATGCCAGGTGATAACATCAAGTTCGTTGTTACTCTTGGAGCTCCTATCGCTCTAGACCTAGCTACACGTTTCGCTATCCGTGAGGGTGGTAGAACAGTAGGTGCCGGAGTTGTATCTAAGATCATTGCTTAGTTGCAAAGTTAAAACTCACAAATTAAAAATCCCTGAGCAGAAGCGAGTGTCCGAGAGGACCGCCTAAGCCCGGGGATTTTTTTAAACAAAAATAATTAGAAACAAAAACTACCCAATAGGAAAACCAACTTCATCCATAGCCAACTCAACTGTCTTCGCCATTTCACCATTCAACTCAGCAGCAGCCGTCCCAGCATTTGCAAAATCTGGAACAGAAGATCTAGGATTTGGATTCTCAAAAGCAGCTAATGGAATTTCAGCATTCAAACGTTGACTACTATAATATGGTCTAAAACCTTGAAGGAATAATAGTTCACTCAAAGCCCAAGAACGTTGTTCACCATTAATCCATTTAGGACCATACTGTTCAGGATTCAAATTACTAATCTCCACTTTTCCAGTCTCTTGATTTAAAGAAACTTGCACTCCTTCCGTATCCCATGCTTTTCCATCCCCGGAAAGCCTATCCCCAAAAGCCTTTTGTAAAAAATTACCAACATCTGCAGCAGTAAACTCCCTACCTTCATCCAATCCCTCAATAGACATAAATAAAAAATTAAAGATTAAACAATAAACAGTATATTACGGATCAAATAATTATCTACCCCCTAATTCCTTCAGTCCCCTCTTTCACACCCTTAGCTACACGACGAATTTCTGGAGATTTTATTCCTTCCTGAGCTCTTCTTGCATCCCTGTAATCAGTTAAAGAAAATTCCACCAAAAACCAGTTTTGCCCTATATCTAAATTAATAGAGCTAATCCCCAATACCGATTTTACCTCCTCCAAAGGGAAAGACTCTCTCACATCTCTAATTTTCCCCATAGATCCAGCCACAGATACCTTGCCAGTTATATCAATAGATACCTTAGGCAAACCACTCTTTGACTTATCAACAACACCAATTTCATGTAATAACCCAATAACCCTTTGACCAATATGTTGCCCAAGTTTAGCATCAATAGGAGCCAATTCCTCCCTTTCTCTTATAGCTCTTTCTGCTAATTCAGCATCAGTCATTGCCTCCAAAAAAGCATCTCTCAACAACTTTGTATCATCATGCTCAATCATAAAATAAAAAATATTATTAAATTCGATGGTCCATTGTAACACTTCAGTGGCAACTGTCAACCATTCATACGTTATTCCTCACCGCATCTCTCAACTCAGAGTTTACAGCCCCTCTAATTTCTCCAGTCACACCATCTAAAACCATCTCTAAAAAATCAATATTCACATGTACTTCAGTCAAAAAATTACCCTTAGGCACAACTAGCTTAACCACCGGCCCAATCGCATTAAAAGCCTTTATGATTTCCGGACTAAAGAGAAAACCTTTCATCACCAACTTTCCATCTTTCATAGACAAAATAGGACCCGGTCTGACCACCGGGATTTTACATTGATCGAGGAATCGCATCACCAAATTATCCAATTTTTCCATAGCAGCTAGTACATCAGGACTATCAAAATTTCTTGCTTCTCTATATAACTGCAACGCATCCAAATCTTTTACAGCGGCAACACTTTTATCCATTAATACTGAGGAAAAACCGGTAACAACAGCTTCAACACCACTACTTCTGGCTTCAACTCCAGCAAAATCCTCACTCATATTTAAATATAATTATTGAAATTTTGTGAGAGGCACTATACCAGATACCCACCAAAAAGCAATACCCCCCTATATCTGATAAATCCATAAAAATTTGACATTCGACTAATCAATCTATATAAAGACACTACAAAATTGATTTTCTGCTTTTAGAGAATCACTCGAGGACAACCACTCGGGACAGCTCAAAGAATTGTATCTCTCGCCTACTTGGCGTGATATCAAATTTATAACCGAGCTGTAAAATCTCGGTTTTTTTAAATTTTATTTAACCCATTATAAAAATGGCTTCAAAGCAAAAAATCCGTATCAAAATCAAGTCTTTCGACCACAAAGTGATCGACGAGACAGCAAAACTTATTATTGATAACGCAGTAAGAACAGGCGCCATCGTTGCTGGTCCTATTCCACTTCCTACAAAGATCGACAGATTCACAGTTCTTAAATCTACTTTCGTACATAAAAACGCTCGTGAACAGTTCGAAATGAGAACTCACGCTCGTCTTATTGATATTACTGAAAGCACCCCACATACTATTGAGACTCTATCAAGCTTGAGTCTTCCAGCAGGTGTTGAGATTGAAATTAAAATGTTGCAGAGCTAATTGTATAGGTCAATAGTTGGCTTTCATAAGCCTTAAAGTAATTTCTTTATTTTCTATTGACTATCCAAAAGCTCGTCTGTATATTCTAACGGCATTTTGATTAATGCACGTTAATAACTCTCTGAACGGGTTTCAAATCTTTTCAGGGCACAATCCCCTAAGTGGGATGACTTAACCTCTACAAACATATGTCAGGTATTCTAGGTAAAAAATTAGGCATGACTCGCATCTTCCAAGATGACGGCCGCGTGATCCCAGTAACTGTTGTACAGTGTGAACCAAACGAAATCACACAAGTAAAGACAGTAGAAAGAGATGGATATCCGGCGTTAGTCCTAGGTTTTTCCAAATTGAAAAAGCCTACAAAGACTCAGAAATTCAGCTTTGTGAAAGAATTTAGAATCCCAGCTGCAGACGTTGCTAATTACAAAATTGGAGACGCCGTAACGGTTGAGGTATTAGAAGGAAGCAAAATCGTAACTGTAACTGGCTACTCTAAGGGTAAAGGTTTCCAAGGTGTAATCCGCCGTTGGGGATTCCATGGAGGTCCAGGAGGTCACGGTTCATTGCACCACAGAGAACCAGGTTCATCTGGTTGCCGTGCTAAGCCGGGTAGAGTACAAAAGGGTAAGAAATATCCTGGTCACCAAGGTTTAGATCGTAAGACTGAGAAGAAAACATTGGTAACTGTTGATAAAGAGAAAAATATTATTCTTATCAAGGGAGCACTTCCAGGACCAAATGGTGGACTAATTCAAATCTGCAAATAAATAAATTATGAAAATAGACTTATACACACAAGCAGGAGAGAAGAACGGAACTTTAGAGCTTCCAAAAGAAATCTTTGAAGTACCATTCAATAAAGATTTGATTCACCAAGCTTTAGTAAGACAACTTGCTAACGGCCGTGTTGCTATCGCTCACGCTAAGAGTAAAGGAGAAGTTAGAGGTGGTGGACGCAAACCTCTTGCTCAGAAACATACTGGTAATGCTCGTCAGGGTTCTATCAGAAATCCACATATGAAAGGTGGTGGTGTTGCATTCGGTCCAAGAAACGTTAGAAATTTCGAATTAATGATGCCAAAGAATCAACGTCGTAAAGCTCTATTCTCTGCTTTATCAGCAAAGGCTAAGGCTAACGAAGTTATGGCTCTAGAAGGTTACGAGACAAAAGCTCCAAAGACAAAAGAATTCGCAGCTTTACTTAAGAAACTCCCAATCGAACAAGACGTACTTATCGTTCTTCCAGCAAAAAACGTAAATATTCAGAAAGCTACGGCTAATCTAGCTAACGCTAAGACTATCTGCGCTGGTTACATCAATATACAAGATCTACAAAAATACCAGAAAGTTCTTATCTTCAAGGATGCAGTAGCAAAATTGAAAGAAGTATTTCTTGGCGCTAAAAAATAATTATGAAAACTAATTCACCTATCATCGAAGCTTTGGTAACTGAAAAGAGTTCAGTAGCACAAAGTACCGGCAAATATTCATTCGTCGTTACTAAAGACGCTACTAAAATCGATATCAAAAACGCTGTAAAAAAGCTTTATGGTATGGATGTAGCGAGCGTAAATATGATGATTAGTCCTAAGAAAACACGTCTTTTGAAAGGAAAGTATGTATGGGCTAAGAGACCAGCTTTCAAGAAGGCAGTTGTTACTCTCAAAGGAAAGAAAACTATGGATCCAAGTAAATTTAAAGAACCTAAAGCAAAATAATATATGGCGCTAAAGAAATTCAAACCAGTAACTCCAGGACGTAGACAAATGACTATGGCGTCATTTGAAGAAATTACTACTAATGAACCAGAGAAATCTTTAATTAAGATTTTGAAGAGACATTCAGGTAGAAACAATTCTGGTCAAATCACTTGCAGACATCGTGGTGGTGGTGAAAAGAAATTTTACCGCATCATCGACTTTAAGGGTGGTACAGACAAGTTGAATATGGAAGCTAAGGTACAAACTATTGAGTACGATCCATACCGCACTTGCTACATTATGCTTTTGAACTACAAGGATGGTGAAAAGAGATACCAAATTGCTCCTTTAGAAGTAAAGGTTGGAGACGAGATCGTTGCTAAGGAAAGAGGAAAGGTAAAACCAGGTAACCGTATGCAAGTTAAACATATTCCGATTGGTTTCAGTATGTACAATATTGAACTTAAACCTGGAAAAGGTGGACAAATGGGACGCAGCGCAGGAGCTAGCATCAAGTTAGTTTCTCTCGAAGGAGAATACGCTCAGATCCAAATGCAATCTGGTGAAGTGAGACTTATCAGCAAAGAATGTTACGCTAGCGTTGGACAGGTTGGAAATATCGACCACAACAATATCGTTTACGGTACAGCTGGTAGAAGACGTCATATGGGATGGAAGCCAACAGTAGCGGGTTCAGCAATGATTCCGAAAGACCATCCACATGGAGGTGGTAAGGGACATACATCTATCGGTCTTATTCATCCAAAAACTCCTTGGGGTATGCCAGCACTTGGCTACAAGACTCGTACAAGGAAATATACAGATCGTATGATTGTTAAGGACAGAAGAAGATAAAAACATTAACTCACCAATATGAGCAGAAGTAGCAAAAAAGGACCATATTTAGACCCAAAACTTATTAAAAAAGTTGAAGCGATGAATAACTCTGGTCAGAAGAAACCAATTAAGACATGGATGAGAAGTTCAGATATTAGTCCAGAATTCGTAGGACACACATTCGCTGTTCACAACGGAAAACAATTTATCCCAGTATTCGTAACTGAAAATATGGTTGGCCACAAACTTGGAGAATTCGCTCCAACAAAGACATTCCGTGGTCACGGTGGTAAGCTCGCTAAAGGCGACGCTCCGGCCCCAGCAGCAGGCGGCTAATCCCCCGCAAATCGTTGAAGAAAATAATAACTACTCAAATTTAATCTGTAATCATGAAAGCAATCCTAAGACAAGTTAGAATCTCCTGCAAGAAAGCGGCTTTAGTAGCTGACCTTGTTCGCAACAGAAAAGTTGAGGATGCTCTCAATATTCTAAGATTTACAACAAAGAAAGCGGCTCCACTTATCAGAAAAGTAATAGTAGCAGCTGCAGCAAACGCAGAAAACAATTTCAAACAAGACCAAGATAATTTATACGTAAAAGAAGTGGTAGTAACAGAAGGATCAACATTAAAGAGAGGTGTTAAGATCTCTCGTGGTCGTTCTCATCCTATCCTTAAGAGATGTGCTCATATCTCAGTAACACTCGAGAGCAGAGGAGGAAGCACAAAATCTGCAAAGGTATCTCCAGATACGACTGAAATCAAAGTTAAGAAACCTAAATCTAAAAAATAACAATTTCACCCCTATGGGTCACAAAGTAAACCCAAAAGTAATCAGACTCGGTATAACCCATGATTGGAATACTAAGTGGTATGCAGGAAAGCATACATTCAGCAAACTATTTCACCAAGACTTATCTATTGAGAAATTGATTTTCAAGAATCTCGATGCAGAAGGTCTAGGTAAAATTGAAATCATGAGAACTCAGGGTAAAGTAATTATCAACGTTCATACATCTAAGCCTGGTGTTATCATCGGTCACGGTGGAGAAGTTATCGAGAAATTGAAAGCGGCTTTAGCAAAAGAATTCAAAGAGACATTCGTTATAAATATTAAAGAGATTAAGAAACCGATGTTGGACGCTAAGATCGTTGCTGACAATATTGCGAGACAGGTTGAAAAGAGAATTTCATATCGTCGTGCAGCTAAAATGGCTATCGACAAAATTCTTGAGGCTGGAGCTCTAGGAGCGAAAGTTTACCTAGGAGGAAGGTTGAATGGAGTTGAAATCTCACGCAGTGAATTCTTCAGCAAGGGTAAGATCCCTTTACATACATTCCGTGCTGATATAGATTATGCATCTGTTCCCGCTTTTACAGCTTATGGAAAAATCGGTATCAAATGCTGGATCTACAAAGGTAATGTCTTCAAAAAAGACTTAACAGACAGAATGACTGCAACTCTAGAAGAAATTAAACAAGCTTAAAAATGTTACAACCAAAGAAGCAAAAATATAGAAAAGCGCATAGAGGTAGATCTGATACTAAAGGTATTTCTTACCGCGGTACTCAGCTCAGCTTCGGAACTTATGGTTTAAAAGCTATCAGCTCAGGAGAAATCTCAGCACGTCAGATCGAAGCAGCTCGTCGTTGTATGAGCAGATACGTAGAACGTGGAGGCAAGATTTGGATCAACATTTTCCCACACAAACCACTTACTAAGAAAGCAGCGGAAGTTCCGATGGGTTCAGGTAAAGGTTCCCCAGAATTATTCGTTTGTCCTATCAAGCCTGGAAGAATTATATTTGAGATGGAAGGTGTGGATCTAAAGACTGCAAAAGAAGCTATGAGATTAGCCGGTCATAAACTCCCAGTAGTATGTAAATTTGTTAACGGTAACGACTTATAATATATGAAAACTCAAGAAGAATTACTAAAATTAGACGCTAAGAAATTGAGTGAAGAACTATCTCAATTGCAACATGACCTCGTTAGACTAGACTTCAGTGTCAAAAACGGTCAGGCAAAAGATACTCACATGTTGAAAGAGACAAGAAAGCAAATCGCTAGAGTTCAGACTATCATTAATTCACCAAAAGCCTAATTTAAACAATATGAGAGTAAAAAAAGGTACAGTTAGCAGCAATAAACAGACTAAGACCTTGGTGGTAGTAGTAAATACTTACAAGAACCATCCAAAATATAAGAAGAGATTCTTGGTTTCTAAAAAATTCCATGTTCACAATCCTGAAGATACAAAATTCGAGCTTGGAACAGAAGTAACTTTCTACGAAACACGCCCACTCAGCAAACTAAAGAAATGGACACTGGAGAAACCAGTAGCAAAAGAAACTACTAAAGTAACTAAATAACAATGATTCAATTCGGAACAAATCTAAAGGTTGTAGATAACACTGGTGCTAAAATGGCCAGAGTAATCAAAGTTCTTGGAGCTACTAGAGCTCGTTACGCTCACCTCGGACAAGTTGTCGTTGTTTCAATCAAGGAAGCAAGTCCACGTGGTATCGTAAGAAAGAAGAGCGTTGAAAGAGCTGTTATCGTTCGTCAGGTTAGAGAGTATCACCGTGATGATGGTTCATGTATTAGCTTCGATGACAACGCTGTTGTAATCGTTGATAAAGATTCTCAACCAAAAGGAAGTCGTGTATTCGGTCCAGTAGCTAGAGAGTTACGCGAAACAGGTTTCCAGAAAATTATTTCTCAAGCAACTGAAGTATTATAAACAACAATATGAAGCTAAAAAATAACGACCAAGTAGTAGTCATTGCCGGAAAAGAAAAAGGCAAAAAAGGTAAAATTACCAAAATCTTAAGCAAACAAGAGAGAATTGTTGTAGAGAAATTAAACATTCGTACAAAACATATTAAGAAGAGCCAAGGAAGAGCAGGAGAAAGAGTTCAGTTCGAAGCTCCTATGCATATTTCTAACGTAATGTTACTTTGCCCAAATTGCGAAAAGATGACTCGCGTTGGATACAAGAAACTTACAACAGGCAAGAAGCAACGTATTTGCAAGAAATGTAAAGAATCAATCGATAAAGAATCTAAGAAATAACATACCATGACAAAAGCAGTAGACTTACAAACCAAGTTCAAGAAAGAGATTGCTCCAAAGCTTAAAGAAGTATTGGGCATCAAGAGTGTTATGGCTGTGCCAAGAGTAACTAGAATTACAATCAATTCTGGTATCGGTACATACACAAAGACTCACAACAAAGACTATTCAAACATTGTTGAGAACATTACTAAGATCAGCGGTCAGAAACCAATCGTTACTAGAGCTAAGAAAGCGATTTCTAACTTCAAGATCAAGCAGAATGAGCCAATGGGTGTGGTAGTAACTTTGAGAGGCAAAAGAATGTATGACTTCCTTAATAAGTTAGTAAATATCGTTTTCCCACGTGTTAGAGATTTCCGTGGTATCTCTCCTAGAGCTTTCGACGGCAGAGGTAACTACAATGTAGGTTTTAAGGAACACATTGTTTTCCCAGAAATCAGTCCAGACGATGTTATTAAATTGCACGGTCTTGAAGTAAATATCACTACTACTGCAAAAGATAACAAAGAAGGATACGAACTATTAAAAGCATTAGGATTCCCATTCAATAAACCACTAAAATAATTCACAGATGGCAAGATTAGCATTAAAAGTCAAAAATACTCGTAATAAGAAAAAAGTTGCAGCTGCGCGTGCAAAAGGCAAAACTATTAAGCTTGGCACACGTACTTACAATCGTTGCAAATTATGCGGAAGAGTAAACGGCTATATGAGAAGATTCGAAATCTGCAGAATTTGTTTCCGTGAATTGGCCAGAGAAGGCAAAATCATGGGAATCACAAAATCATCTTGGTAAGACACAAACAATCCCTACTAAAATAATTAAAAGCTAAACAGCATATCATGCATACAGATCCAATAGCAGACTTACTAACTAGAATTCGTAACAGCTACACAGCTCACCACGAAGAACTAAGCGTAAGCCACTCAAAAATGAAGGAAAGTGTTGTGAAGATTCTTAAAGAACACGGATTCGTTGAAGATTACGAAACAGAAGTACAAGGAACATTCAAAATTATTAACATCATCCTAAAAGATAACTTGAGCGACCTAACTTTTAAAAGAGTTAGCAAGCCAGGTCAAAGAATCTACGTCAAAAATGCTGACCTTAAAGCTGTAAAAAGCGGATTGGGACTATGCATCCTTTCTACCTCCAAAGGTTTGATGACGAATTCAGATGCTAAGAGACAGAAGTTAGGAGGAGAACTTATCTGCGAAATATATTAAACAAATTCATCATGTCACGAGTAGGTAAACAACCAGTTATCATCCCAAGCGGAGTTACAGCAACAGTTCAAGGACAAAATGTAATTATCAAGGGACCAAAAGGAGAACTAAACAAAGATTTTCATCCAAAAATGAAGATTGAAGTTCAAGATAATAAAATAGTTGTAGCTAGAGAAGGAAACGAGAAATTCGACAAAGCCATCCACGGTCTTACAAGAAATCTTATCAACAATATGGTTGAAGGAGTAACTAAAGGTTACGTAAGAAAAATGGAAATCGTTGGAGTAGGTTTCAAAGCTAACCCAAACAAGAATAAGATTAACTTAAGTCTTGGATTCACACACCCTATTGAATTCGTAGCTCCAGTTGGAATCGATTTCAAATTAGACCCTGAAAACAAGAATATCATCATCATTACTGGAATCGACAAAGAAATTATTGGACACGTAGCAGCTAAAATCCGTTCATACAGAAAACCTGAACCATATAAAGGAAAAGGTATCCGTTACTTCGGAGAGAAGATTGCTAAGAAAGCTGGTAAAGCAGCTGGTGCCGGAGCTGGTGCTACTGGTGGTAAATAATAGCAGAAGATTAGTATTAAAATAATTACTCAAATATAATGTCTAAAATCTCTAAAAAGAAAGAACAAACCAGATTACGCAGACATCTTAAGATTCGTAAAAGAATCTCAGGTACAGCTGAAAGACCAAGACTAGTAGTTTTCAGAAGCTTAACTCACATCTACGCTCAGGTCATCAATGATGATACTAGCAAAGTAGTAGCAAGTGCTTCAGATATGAAAATGAAAGGCAAAGAGAACAAGAGTGAAAGAGCTAAACAAGTAGGTATTGAAGTTGCAAAGATTGCACAAGAGAAGAAAATCGACAAAGTTGTATTCGATAGAAACGGTTACAAATATCACGGACGTATCAAGGCTTTAGCTGACGGTGCTCGTGAAGGTGGTCTACAATTCTAATTTACTAAACTCATCATGCCAAAACCAGAACATAACAATAAAAAAGGAGGATTCGTTAAGAGAGAACCAAAAGAATTTGAAGAGGAAGTGATTCAAATCGACAGAGTTACTCGTGTAGTTAAAGGTGGTCGTAAACTACGTTTCCGCGCTACTGTAGCTATCGGTAATAAAAAAGGAAAGGTTGGTGTTGGTGTTGGTAAATCAAACGAAGTTCAAGGAGCAATTCAAAAAGCTATAAACAAGGCTAAGAAAGATCTTACTACTATCATTATGGACGGTAGCACTATCCCCCACCAAGTTTATTTGAAATTGAAGTCTTCAAAACTACTTCTTATGCCAGCGGTTCCAGGTACAGGTCTTATGGCCGGTGGAACAATCCGTAAAGTATTAGCTTTAGCAGGAGTAAAAGACGTAATGAGCAAATCTTTCGGTACAAACAATAAACTAAACAATACTAAGGCAGCTTTCGCAGCATTAAAAATGTTGAAATCTACTCCAATGATGGAAAGAAGAGCAGCGAAAAAAGCTATTCAGATTAAGAGTCCAGTTGTAGCGGCTACTACTAAAGCTCCTACTCCAGCAGTAAAAGCTCCAGAAGCTAAAGCTCCAGCGCCAAAAGTAGTGAAGAAAGATGAAACAATTAAATAATAATTCAAATGACTCTATTTAACTTAAGCAGCAAATTAGGAAAGAAAAAGAAAAAATTACTTGGTCGTGGAAACGGTTCAGGTCACGGAACTTTTTGTTGCCGTGGTGGTAAAGGTCAATCAGCTCGTAGCGGTGGTAGCATCCGTCCAGGTTTTGAAGGAGGACAGACTACAATGCTTCGTCGTATGCCTAAACTAAGAGGATTCAAGAACCCAAATCATCAAGAATTTCAAGTCGTAAATGTTGGAGATTTAAACGTTTTTGATAATAATACGGAAGTTAATCTAGATTCTCTATTCGCTAAGAAGTTGGTTTCAAAGAAAAGCAAACCAGTTAAGCTTCTAGGAAATGGTGAATTAGAGAAAACACTTACAATTACTGTAAGCAAAGCTTCTGCTAGTGCTATTGAAGCAATCGAGGCTAAGAAAGGAAAAGTAATAATCCTACCTAGCAACTCATTTGCAGACAAGCCAAAGGCAGAAAAGAAAAGTGCATAAATCCTATTAGAAAACCTAAAAAATGCTTAAATACCTCAGTCAGATTTGGAACTCCAAAGATCTTCGCAATAAAATTCTATTTACTCTAGGTATCGTAGTTCTCTATAGATTCCTTGCTCATATCACTGTTCCAGGAGCAAACATGGAAGCTCTAAAAGCCGTTGCAAACCGCAACCAACTTCTAGAAATGTTCAGCTTACTTACAGGTGGTAGCACTTCCCACTTCTCTATCGTGTTGATGGGTATTTCTCCATATATTAATGCTTCAGTAATTATCCAATTATTGACAGTTATCGTTCCTAAACTTGAAAATCTTTCTAAAGAAGGTGAAGCTGGTCAGAAGAAAATCAACACTTATACACGTTGGTTGACTCTTCCTTTGGCTTTCTTACAATCTTATGGAATGATTATTCTTTTGAATAGCCAATCAAAGATTCCTTTAATTGAAAATACTACAAGCCCAGCTACTATTATTCCTATCATGCTAACGATCTCTGCAGGTACTCTGCTTCTCGTTTGGCTTGGTGAACAAATTAGCGAGAAAGGTATTGGTAATGGTATCTCCGTACTTATCTTCTCAAGCATCGTTTCTGGTATTCCACAGGTTGTTGGACAAGGTTTATACCTAGCTCAAGGCGACGAAAGCAAACTTGTTCCATTCGTAGTAATCTCAATTCTTACAGTATTACTCGTTACTTTTGTAATCTTAGTTACAGAAGCACAAAGAAAAATTCCACTTACATACGCAGGCAGCGGAGTTCGCAGCAAGAGCGACCAAGCTTTCCTTCCTATTCGTATCAATCAGGCAGGTATGATTCCTATCATCTTCGCCGTAGCTTTGGTTAGTTTCCCAGGTATCGTAGGACAATTCCTTCTTCACGCTAAAACCCCTTGGTTGAGCCATTTAGGAGATAGTCTTACTACCCTATTCCAACCAAACAGCTTCTCATACATGATTGTATACTTCTTACTCGTAATAGCATTCACATTCTTCTACGTTTCAATCACTTTCAACCCTGAAAAAGTTGCTGAGAACATTCAGAAACGCGGAGGTTATATTCCAGGAATTCGTCCAGGTGTACAAACAACTGAATATCTAGCTCATGTTTCAAACAGATTGACTCTTTTCGGAGCTCTCTTCCTTGGATTCATTGCTGGATTACCAGTATTCATTCAATTCGCTCTTAGCGCAGCAGGTCTTGGTTCAATACCACTCCTTATCTCTGGCGCTGGTATCATCATTATCGTAGGTGTAGTTTTGGAACTTATTCGCCAAATCAACGCTCAGATGGTAATGCACGATTACAAAAAATTCTATTAAAAGAGCGCTCTGCGCTCTGATATAAAATAGAGTTTTGCGAAACAAAATACATTATCCCCTACAACTTATGGATCTCATTTTGTTTGGAATGCAAGGCGCAGGCAAAGGTACTATTGGTAAATCTTTAGCCGAAAGATACAACCTTAAGATTTTTGAAACGGGTGGAGCTCTCCGCGCACTTTCCCAAGAAGATAGTGAACTTGCTCGTAAAGTAAAATCCATCATCGAAGCCGGACATCTTGTTCCGAATGAAGTAGTAATGGAAATCGTAGAAGACTTTTTAGCAAAACTTCCACCAAACACTAATGTCCTTTTTGACGGTATTCCAAGAAAAGTAGAACAGGCAGAGTCACTCAATGCCCTACTCAAAAAGAATGGCCGCACATACCGCGCCGTAATTTTAGACATCAAAGAAGAAATTGCACTCAAGAGACTTACTACTCGCAGACTTTGCAAAGTATGTAAGACAATTTATCCAATCACCTACACTGCCGACAAATGTACTTGTGGCGGTGAATTAATTACTCGTTCTGACGACAATCCGGAAGCAATCCAAACTCGCCTCAAAGCTTACCGCGACGAAACTGTCCCAGCTATCGCTCTCTACCAAGAAGGCATGATCAAAATCGACGGCGAACCAGCCATCGACGAAGTTCAAAAGTTAGCATTTGAAGCGTTGGACAAGGTATTAAAATAAACAACACAGCAACCACCAAAAACACTTCTAAAAAGAAGACCTGGAATACCTCGATTTTGACAAATAATTATTTTGGCGTAAAATACTAAACTAATCTTTAATATTGAATTATGAGCTGGAAACTTGAAGCAATATCTACTCCACCGACACCATATAAGGGCGTAGGAAGAGCAAGTATGGATCAATTAATGCAAACAGAATTAGCGGTTGAAACAATAGTTTTAACCAATAGTGAGGAATTAGCAAATAAAGTTAAAGCAACAATTAATATAAATCCACTAACGCACGCCGTCACTTTCGTCACGGAAAAAGGAAAACAACCTGCCTCATCTATAGAAAAACTTAATGAAATGCTAATTAACGAAGGACTAGAACCAATTGACCAAAATATATCCATGCAAGTTGCTCAAGCCCTAGACAAAAATTATAAGCCACAATTTTTGAAACATAAAGTGTGAAGACGGCCATTTGCCCTTCCACTTCTCATGATGTAAACTTCACCTAAATCAAAATCGATTAATTTCACATAAATGGCCATCCTAATTAAAACAGACAGAGAAATTGAACTCATGCGCATCTCCGGCAAAATTCTCGCCGAAGTTCTCGACGCTTGCTCAAAAAAAGCTCAAATCGGAGTTTCCACAAAAGAACTCGATACTTTCGCTGAAGACCTCATTAGAAAAAATGGCGCCAAGCCAGCCTTCAAAGGCTACCACGGCTTCCCTGCTACACTTTGCACAGCAGTTAATGACCGCATCGTCCATGGTATCCCTCGCGCCGACGAAATCCTTCAAGACGGCGACCTTCTCACTATAGACTGTGGAGTCACTTACGAAGGCATGGTCACGGATGCCGCTCGTTCTATCGGAATAGGCAAAATTTCTGATGAAAAATCTCGCTTAATCAAAACAGCCAATGAGGCTCTCTCAAAAGCTATCGATTTCGTAAAACCTGGAGTTCATGTTGGCGAAATTGGAGCCCTAATCCAAGAAACCATAGAAAAAGAAGGTTTTCATGTAGTTTATGACCTCACTGGACACGGCGTCGGACGCAAACTTCACGAAGATCCAATTATCGCAAATTTCTTCGATGGAAACAAAGGACCAACATTAAAAGCCGGAATGACTATAGCAATTGAACCAATTTTCTCCGCCGGAACAAGTAAAATGAAGACTCTAAAAGACGGCTGGACGATTGTAACGGTAGACGGTTCTACTGCAGTACAAGCCGAAAATACCCTATTGATCACTGAGAAAGGTTGCGAAGTTTTGACAGAATTAAACTAGAAAACACTTTTTTTACATGAAAAGTGAAAAATCACTTGCACAGATGTATTATCTCATGTAAGATCCAAACGCTTTTTTTATAAAAAAACCGTCAAAACGGGCATCTAAATGGGCAAAGAAGAAGCTATCGTACTAGAGGGCACAGTAACAGAGGCACTACCAAGTACAGAGTTCAAGGTTGAATTGGCCGACGGCCGATTAATCACTGCACATTTATCAGGAAGAATGAGGATGCATTACATCAAAATTCTACCTGGAGATCGCGTTACGGTTGAGATTAGCACTTACGACCTTACAAAGGGTCGAATAACTTATAGACATACCGGAAAAAAATCATGAAAGTACAAGCATCAGTCAAAAAGATTTGTCAAAAGTGTCAGGTTATCCGTCGCAAAAGCGTAATCCGCGTTATCTGCGAGAATAAACGTCATAAACAAAGACAAGGTTAATTAAATCCTTACTAATCGGGACTCCATTCGGAATGCCGATTACTTAGAATTTAATCCAAAATAATAATAATTATATACACATGGCACGTATTGCTGGAGTAAATCTACCGAAAGAAAAGCGCGTTGAAATTGGTCTAACAGCCATCTACGGCGTTGGTCGCAACTTGAGTAAGCAAATTCTTACTGAGGCTAAAATAGATTTCAATAAAAAAGTTGAAGTACTAACTGAGCCGGAAATTGCTTCTATACGTGAAATTCTAGTTAGATTTGCTACAGAGGGTGATCTAAAAAGAAAGATCGCTATGGACATTAAGAGATTACAAGAAATTGGAACATACCGTGGTTTAAGACATAAAAAAGGATTACCAGTTCGTGGTCAACGTACAAGATACAACTGCAGAACAAGAAAGGGTAAACGCAAGACAGTTGCAAACAAGAAAATCATAGCTAAATAACAATAACCATGACTGAAGAATTAAAAAAACCAGCAAAGGCTCCAGCTGATAAAGCAGAAGCTAAAAAAGACACTAAAGAAGTTGCCAAAGAAGAAGGCAAAGGAAAAAAAGTGGTAAAGAAAAAAACTGGTAAGAGACGTAATGTACAAGTTGGTAACGCTTATGTTCAAGCATCTTACAATAATACTATCGTAACTATTACTGAACAGAACGGAAACGTTCTTTCCTGGAGTAGTTCCGGAGCAAGCGGATTCAAAGGAGCTAGAAAATCTACTCCATACGCTGCACAAATTTCTGCTGAACATGCTGCTGAAAAAGCTAAAGTATACGGTTTGGAAAGAGTACACGTATTTATCAAAGGTGTTGGTGCAGGTCGTGAACAATCAGTTCGTGGTCTAGTTACTAGCGGTCTTGATCTTATTTCTATCAACGACGTTACTCCAATCCCACACAATGGTTGCCGCAAGAAGAAAGCTAGAAGAGTATAGTCATTATAATATCCCACAAAAAATTAATTAAATATCATGAGATACACAGGTCCAGTAACACGTTTATCAAGAAGATTAGGAGTAGTACTTTTCACTAATGGTGAAAGTAAACTTAAAGCTTTTAATAAGAAGAACTATAAACCTGGACAACACGGACAGAAGCGTTTTTCTCAGATGTCAGAATTCAGCAAACAGCTTTTAGAGAAACAGAAAGCTCGTTTTATGTATGGTATTAGCGAAAAACAATCTCGCAAATATTATGAAATGGCGACTAAGACTAATGAAGTTACTGGTGTTAAATATCTTGGACTTATCGAACAAAGATTAGACAATGTTATGTATCGCGCAGGATTAGCTGAGACTAGACCTCAAGGAAGACAAATGGTTAGTCACGGTATTATCTGTTTGAACGGAAAGAGAGTAAATACTCCTTCTATTCTAGTAAAAGTTGGCGATAAATTTGAAGTAAGCGCTAAAAAGAAAACATCAAAACTTTTTGAAGCTACAAAGAAAGAGAAAAAAGTTAAAGCTCCAAAATGGATGAAAGTCGATCTTGCTAACCTATCAGGCGAAATAACTGCTCTACCTGGCAAGGACGATATTGAAAATATTATTGAGCATCAGCTCATTACTGAGTACTATTCTAAATAATCGCGACGAAGTAGCCTTTGCATTTTCCCCTCGTGCAACTTCGCAACTTCTACCATATAACATTATTCAAATGCATCAAATCCAAGAAGACATAGGAATACCTAAGCTCAAGGCTGAAAGCATCGGTCCAAATCACTCAATTTTCACATTGAGTCCTTTGCCAACTGGCTACGGCGTAACTCTTGGTAATGCCCTACGTCGTGTCCTTCTTTCTTCCCTTCCAGGTGCTTGTGTAGCTGGTATCAAGATCGACGGAATCAGTCATGAATACTCCACAATTCCTGGAGTAAAAGAAAGTGTTATGGATATCACTCTTAATTTGAAATTGCTAGAAATAAAGAAAACTACTCCAGAATTATCTATCGCTGTTCTTGAAATCAATAAGACAGGTGAAATTTACGGAAAAGACGTTAAGTGTCCTTCAGAAGTAGAAATCATGAATCCAGATCAATATATCTGTACAGTAGAAAAAGGTACAAAAGTTAAGATCGAAATGCGTATTGAAAAAGGTGTTGGTTACGTACCAGCTACTCACAGACAGAAAGAAGAAAAAGATCCACAGATTATTTTGATGGATGCTATCTATTCTCCAGTTAGAAAAGTTCGTTACGATATCGAGGCAACTCGTGTCGGACAAGCTACAAACTTGGACAAGATGACTCTCGAAGTGAAGACAAACGGTGCTATCACTCCAGAAGATGCAATCAAGTTCGCTTCAAACGTTCTTCAATCATACTTCGGTTTCTTCAATGCTGAAAACGCTATGGTGGAAGAATATTACATGTCAGATGTTAAATCTATCATGGACAAGGAACGTGAACAGGAAGCTAACAAACCTACTCAAGAATCATATACACCAATCGAAATTCTTGGTTTCTCTCCAAGAACTCTTAATGCACTTATCAATGGCGGCATCGGTTCAATCGAACAATTGTCTAAATGCACAGAAAGTAAGTTGTCAAACTTGAGAGGATTTGGTAAGAAGGCGCTAACAGAAGTTGCTTCTGCACTTGAGAAAAAGGGATTTAAACTATCAGAAGAATAATTTACATACAATATGAGACACAAAGTAAAGAAAGTCAGAATCGGCAATGATAAAAGCCATACAACAGCCTTGATGAAGAATCTAGCTATGTCTGTAATCATCTACGAAAAAATCAAAACTACATCAGCAAAAGCTAGAGCAGTTCAACCTTTAGTTGAAAGATTAATCAACTACGGAAAAGCTGAAAACAAGAGAGAAGCGATTAGACTTATTATGAGTGTTCTCGATCACGAAAATAGCTCTAAGAAAATTCTAGAAGTATTAGCTGACAAGTATAAAGATAAAACTTCTGGCTATACACGCATCACAAAACTTGGTTATCGCACAGGTGATAATGCTCCAGTTGTACAACTTGAATTAATTTAATAGGCGCAGCCAACAACATATGAAAACAACAATCGTAAAAAAAGTAGATATCCAAAGAAAATGGTACATCATTGATGCCCAGGATAAAATTTTAGGTAAAATCGCTACAAAAGTAGCTGACAAACTAAGAGGAAAAGATAAGCCTATTTTCTCTCCACACATGGATTGCGGAGATTTCGTTATCATCACTAATGTTGATAAAGTAAAGCTTACAGGTAAAAAACTTACTGACAAAACTTACGATCGCCATACTGGTTATCCAGGTGGACTTATCTCTCCAAATGCTAAGACAGTTCTTACTGGAAAAAATCCAGAAAGAGTTATCATCGCAGCTGTAAGAGGAATGTTACCAAAGAACAATCTACGTGACGAGATGATGAAAAAACTAAAATTGTTTACAGGTACTGAACACGGTCACGAAGCACAGCAACCTGAAGTTCTAGAAATTTAATTGTAAATTCTTAATCGCTAATCGTTAATTGATACCATGGCTACAAAACGTACTACAAAAGTCGCAACACCAACAGAAGAGAAAGAAGTAAAAGAGGTAAAACCTACTCTTGCTGCTACTCCAAAAGGAAAATATTACTATGCTTGCGGTAAGAGAAAGACATCAATCGCTAAAGTACAAATGTTTAAAGGTAGCGGTGAAATTACAATCAATGGAAGAGCAGTTAATGAATATCTTCCAGTAAAAACTCTAGTTGGAACTCTAAAAACTCCACTTACAATTACTGGTTCAGTTAAATCTTTCGACATCGTTGCAAAAGTACAAGGTGGTGGTATCAGCTCACAAGCTGAAGCTATCCGTCATGGTATTGCAAAAGCTCTTCTTATCTACGATCCATTGAATAAAGCAGCTCTTAAGAAGGCTGGTTTACTTACACGTGATTCACGTATTAAAGAGCGCAAGAAGTTCGGTCTTAAGAGAGCTCGTAAAGGTCCACAGTTCAGCAAACGTTAAGAATCTGGACTCATCAAAATTCAAATTCAAAACAACTTTCCATTCTCGGAAGGTTGTTTTTTTGTTAGGATAACCACGAACTCCCCTCTCACCTATGGCCACCCTAAGCAAAAACTACCTGGAAACTGGTCTTTCTTCTGCGCAAGCAGCGGCTAATCTTGCAAAATTTGGCCCAAATGAAATAAAAACCAAAAAGGAATTCACCGCTCTCAAAATTTTAATCTCCCAATTCACTTCTTTCCTTATCGTCATACTCATTGCTTCGGGCCTAATTTCAATTTATCTCAACGAATTGATTGATGGCATAGCCATACTCGCAATCGTGCTAATAAACGCAATTATCGGCTTTATACAAGAATACAAAGCGGAGAATGCTGTGAAAGCTTTGAAAAGTCTCGTAGTGCAAACCTGCATAGTCCTTCGCGATGGCACAGAAAAAGAAATTCCCATCCATGACCTCGTCCCAGAAGACATCATCCTCCTATCTGAAGGCGAAAAAATTCCTGCCGATCTTGAAGTTATTGAATCATTCTCACTAAAAGCCGATGAATCTATTCTCACCGGAGAAAGTATTCCAAATGAAAAAAAGGCCGGCAAAGGAAAATCCGAGGCTAAGGCTCCGTGCCCTGCGGAGTGCAGGGCCTCCCTCCTCTTCAAAGGCACTATCATCGTAAACGGCCGCGGCAAAGCCAAGGTTATTGGGACCGGAATGAACACTGAATTCGGCAAAATTGTAAATCTTCTTTCAAAAGAGGAAAAAACTCAATCACTCCTTTCCATACAGCTCGATCGCCTAGGAAAACAAATTGGAATAATAACACTCATATTAATCATCGTTCTCTTTATAATTGGATACCTCAAACATATTTCAGCTTATGAAATGCTCTTCGTATCGGTATCTCTGGGAGTTTCCACTATCCCGGAAGGCATGCCAATAATTGTAACCCTTACTTTAGCCATTGGAGTGCAACTCCTTGCGAGAAAAAATGCTATCGTGCGCAAAATGAACGCCATCGAAACGCTTGGCGCTACTACCGTAATCTGTTCCGACAAAACCGGTACCCTCACAATGAATGAGATGACCGTCAAAAAAGTCTTTACCAATTTTAATGAAACATCTATTCCAGGCGTCGGTTACACATGGACCGACAAAATTTCCCTCAAAACAAAAGAAGATGAAAAGCTGCTAGAAATTTGCGAAAACTGCAACAACTCTTTTGTCGATAAAAATATTCTCGGCGACCCTACAGAAATTGCACTCAAGATTCTAGCTCGCAAGGCCAATCAATCAAAAACCTACAAAAAACTCGATGAAATAACCTTCACATCAGATAGAAAAATGATGAGTACACTCAATCTCATCGACAATAAAAAATACGTTCTATCTAAAGGAGCCTTCGAAGAAATTCTCAAAAATTGTACTCACATAAGTATCAAAGGGAAAATCCGCGCCATCACTGCAAAAGACAAACAACTGATAGAAAAAACTGCGATTTCCTACGCCGAAGAAGCTTTACGAGTTCTCGGATTCGCCTACAAAGAATTCTCCACTAAATTCACGGAAGATAAATTAGTTTTTGTCGGACTTGTCGGAATGATTGATCCTCCTAGAAAAGAGGTGGCAAATTCCATAAAGTTGGCTCAACAAGCTGGAATACAGATTAAAATAATCACAGGAGATAATCCAATTACAGCAAAAGCTATAGGTAAAAGTGTCGGCTTAAAAATCACCAACGTCATTACTGGAGATGAAATGGATAAGCTCAATGATACTGAACTCTCCAAACTAATTTATAAAACTTCCATTTTTGCCCGCACCAGACCTGAACACAAATATCGCATCGTCTCCCTTCTCCAAGCCGCAAACGAAGTAGTAGCCGTCACAGGCGATGGCGTAAATGATGCACCAGCACTAAAAAAAGCAGATGTGGGAATTGCTATGGGAATCAAAGGAACAGAGGCAACAAAAGAAGTAGCCGATATTGTCCTCAAAGATGACAATTTCAGTACAATAATCACTACTATCGAACAAGGCCGCCAAATATACAACAACATTCTTTCCTTCATTAAATACATGCTTGCGGCCAATCTGGATGGCATCATGATTGTTGGACTAGTTACAATAATAGGATTTCCACTACCTCTCTTGCCTTTGCAAATTCTCTGGATAAACCTGGCAACAGATGCCTTGCCAGCACTAGCACTAGGACAATCCAAAGGAGCTAAAGGATTAATGCAGGAAAAACCTCATCCAAAAGATGAAAATATGTTCAGAAAATTTGGCGACATAATTATTGTCACTATTATTATACAAACCATCCTCAATTTGGTGCTCTACTTCTATGGACTCAATCAAGATACTCTAATGAACATAAATACTTCAGATCTCTCGATTGGATCACACACCAGAACACTAATCTTCACGGAAATAGTAATTTTCGAATTATTTTTTGCTTTCGTTTGCAAAGGAAAAGATAATAAAAAATTCTCATCATATTTTTCAAATCGCAGCCTAAATATAGCAGTTCTACTTTCTCTACTTCTTCAAGTCGTTGTTATATATCTTCCATTTGCTCAAACAATTTTCAAAACCATTCCACTAAACATTTACGAATGGGTGGCAATAACAATCTGCAGCCTAACTGCGTTTGTCATACCTGCTATAACAGAATTTCTTAGGAAAATTTTCAAAAAATCTATATAATCGGGACATGCGTTTCGACATACTCACAATTTTCCCAAACATCTTTGATTCGTACATCAATACGAGCATTCTCAAACGTGCCCAAGAAAAGAAAATTATTAAGATTGTTATTCACGACATTCGTAAATTTACTAAAGACAAACACAACAAAGTAGATGACCTTCCTTTTGGTGGAGGCGCGGGCATGGTAATGACTCCTCAACCACTTTACGACTGCATCAAACACGTTAAGAAACTCAACAAAGGCCCAGTAATTTATCTCTCCCCTCGCGGAAAAGTTCTCACTCAAATAAAAGTGGAACAATATAGCAAGAAGTGCAAAGGCATGATTCTCCTCTGCGGACATTATGAAGGAATCGATCAGAGAATTATCGACTCACTAGTTGATGAAGAATTATCCATCGGTAAATATGTTCTTACCGGCGGAGAACTACCAGCCATTACCGTAGTAGATGCTGTAGCTCGCCTACTTCCGGGAGTTCTCGGACGTGCTGAATCTCACGAAGAAGAATCATTTTCCAAATCTCTAAATCGCAAAAAAGAATATCCACACTACACTCGCCCAGCAGATTTTCTCGGAATGAAAGTTCCAGATGTCCTAATGTCCGGGCATCACAAAGAAATTGCCAAATGGCGCAAAAGCAAACTTTCCTAAACTATGAATCAAGACCTCCTCTTCAATATTTTGGCTCTTTTGGGCTCTGTCGCTCCGATTAGTTTAGCGGCATCTTTAACCATTCCAAAATTTTATCTCAAGCTTAACGGCAGACTTTCAAGAACTACCAGCATCTGTACTCCAATCACCGGAGTACTCACAAAAGAACCAGTAGAAGTTAAAACTGTTTTCTTTGATAAATTCAAAGCCCGTGCTGCATTAAATGTTTCCGACAGTCATCATTTCACTCTACTCGACACCCAAAGCAAAATAGAAATCGAAGTAAAAAGAACCGAACTCCAAAAAGAGAATGCCATGAATTTAATGGCTATCACTACATGCTTTTGTCATTACGAGAAAATGAAGAACATTGAAGAAATAAGTGAAAATCTTTTCAAATCTTGTGCTATCGATCTCAAAAAAATTCGTGAAGAACACCAAGTAATTACAAAAATAAACTCCGATCCGGAAAAGAAAATTTCTACTGCAGTTGTTGTAAACAATAAGACTAAAGAAATTTTTGCTTTCTCCAAAGGTAATCCATACAAAATTCTTGAAAAATGTACTCGCGAATTAGTAGACGGCAAAAAAGAACCAATCGACCATCAGCGCCGCCACAAGCTAAAAAAACGTATTGAGAAAATGAACAAGAAAGGTCAAAAAGTAATTGCCTTCGCTTACAAAGGAATGCCAATTAAACGTCTCGAAAATTACAGTGAACAACTCTGTGAAACAGAAATGGTTCTCATCGGATCAATAGGACTCGTAGAAAATATAAACAGCGAACTAATCCCCTACATCGAAGAAATCAAAAAAAATAAGATTAAAATTTTTGTAATTTCCGGAGTGAAAGAGAAAAAGGCCGTAGCCATTGCCACAGAAATGAAAATCATCAATCCAAACCATTTTGAAGCTGTAGATGGAGAAGCACTCGACAATATCGACGAACAAAGATTTGAAAAAATGCTTCTAAACAGAGACAAAGATTACGTTTTCTGTGATATGAAACCAAATCATCGTAATCGAATTATTGAGACTCTAGATAAGATTGGTGAGATCGCAACCTTCGCCAGCAAAAAACATGGTCATAGCATTAAAGAACTTTTGGAACATATCGATCGCAGCCGTAAAAATCGTAAAAATCGCGGCAAATTAATCAGTCACGCCCTCAATTCAAAACTAGCTGAAATTGGGCTTCTGGTAGCGGCATTTATCTTACGCGCACCGTTCCCACTTTCCATTTCGCTTATCATAATTTTAGATATTTTCATCAACATAATTCTAGAACTCGCAGTAAATAGCGATAAAAAATCTGACTCCCACATCATTAATCAGGAGAAAATTTTTAATCCTAAACTACTCATCAACGGAACTCTCAGCGCGCTAGTTATCGGAACCGTTTATTTCTGGAGCCTACTCCGTTATGGTTGGATCCCAGGAGAAAATATTTCAACAGATAGCGTCGCCTACACAAAATCCAGCACTATGGTTTTTATTCTGTTGGCGATCGTTCAGATAATTCTATCCTACGAAATTCGTAATAAAGAAAAAAGTATTTTCAGAAACAAAACACTCTCAAATATCTATCTACTTTTAACAACAATAGTTTGCGGCTTAATTATTCAAACTCTAACTAGCTATTCTAGCTTAGAAAAACTCCTAAATCTCACAGACCTCAATGGCAACGAAATCGCCGTTATCATTTTCAGCTCTTTCCTTTTCCTTCTGATTGTAGAATTATATAAAGCAATTCTTCGCCATATCCACAAAAATGAAAATATCAATCCCGTTAGCCAAATACCTGCGCATCAAAGTCCTTCCGAAAAGCTCGACGAATGAAGTGACAGAAATAATGACGGATGACACTGGCGAACAAACCATAAAAATCCGCATTAAAGCTGTACCAGAAAAAGGAAAAGCCAACGAAGAATTAATCAAATTTCTCAGCAAAGAACTAAGCATCCCAAAAGATCAAATCACTATAATCAGCGGCAAAAGCACTCAATTAAAACTAGTCAGATTCGACTACTAACAACAAGTCATGGAACTCTACAACCTTGCCGATATCAAAACTATTTTAGAAAAACACGGTCTCTGGGCAAAAAAACAATTTGGCCAAAACTTTCTGATAAACAAAGATATTTTGATGACTATAGTGGAAACTGCCAAACTCAAACCCACTGAACAAGTAATCGAAATTGGTCCTGGTCTTGGCGTACTCACAAATGAACTAGCAAAACTTGTCACTAGAGTGACTTGCCTTGAGTTAGACACCACTTTGCTTCCTGTTCTAAAAGAAACGCTCTCAGCGTACAAAAACGTGCAAATTTTAAATCAGGATGCCCTACACTTCACTCCATGTTTCAAAGAATACAAAGTCGTGGCAAATATTCCCTACAACATCACTTCCCCATTAATAAATCTCTTCCTTCAAGCAGATCTGAAACCTGAATCAATGACCATCTTGGTACAAAGAGAAGTTGCTGAAAAAATCTGCATCATTGATCCAGACATGACCGTACTATCTCTTCAAGTAGCCCTTTTCGGCAAAGCAAGATTAGTTAAAAAAGTTGGAGCAGGATGTTTTTATCCAGCACCAAAAGTAGAATCTGCCATTCTTCATATAGATATCTACAAACCAGGAGACGAAAATTACGTTGAAACAAAAAAAGCTCTAGAAGCTCTCAATCTAGCTAAAAAAGCTTTCTCTCAACGCCGCAAAATGCTTTCCAACACCCTCGCCGACTACAAAGAAAAAATGGCCAAAGTAGGCATAGCTTCAAATCGCCGTCCAGAAACTCTTTCCATCAAAGAATGGATAAGTCTAACAGATTGAATAAAAAGCTAAAATAAGCTATAATTATAAGATTATTTCTAATAATTTATGCTTTTAAAAAAGCCCACCAAAATCAGTATTTTTAAAGAATTTTTTCTGGTTTTCGACGCGCCATCAGAAGGAATTAAAGGAATTAAACGTGAACCTGAAGGAGCAGAAGCTCACCCACGAAAAGACCTAGATGAACAAAAAGAACCTGTAAAAGTTGATGCAAAAAAAGAAACTAAAAAGATGGCTAGTGATATTGGCAATGACCTGGCAACAATAGAAAAATCATTAGAAAAATATGCTAAATCTTATGAAGAGGCACTAAACAGCCAAGTAAAAGAAGAAGATTTATCAGAAATCCGAAAAAAAGCAGAAAGTGACGAAACTGCTCTTGAAGATTTGCAAAACGATTCAGAATGGCTGGGAGTTAAAATAGAAGATTATGACAAAAAGTTTGGAAAATTATCCAAAGCTTATTTGGAAATAAAAAAGGATGACTCTAAAAAAGAAGTCTTAGTCGTAAAAAATGATTTAGATAACAATCACAAAGTAAAATTTGGCCTGGGTGCTGGACATCTTTTACCACCAAGTGTCGCTAGTGCAAGTATTACTGATCTATCGGGAAATACCCGCACAGGAAAAAGAGAAATTCATAGTGGAAAAGTTGGTTATTATGATGAAAAAGGCTATATCCCAATCTTCGGCAGCTACACCATAGAACCTAAAGAATTCCTACAGGAAGGTTCTGAAGACTATAAAAAAATAGTTGAAGCAGAAAAAAATAATCATCTGGAAAGGAAAAGTAAACCTACGACCACCGAACCACAACCAGAACAGCCAACGGCAGCAGCAACAGCAACGCCAAAGCCAGAACCACAAACTGCATCGCCTGCACCTGGTCCAAGTGAAATTAAAACACCTCAACCAGCAGAAAAACCTGCCACAGCTCCGACAACCACAGCAGCACCAGCCGCTTCTCCCTCAGCTTTATCCGAAGAACTGATAACAGCTTTTCAGAAAAATGTTGAGAAAATTACTGAAAATATGAAAGGAAATGTTGCAGTCAGCATCTTTGATCCTGACACTGGAAAATATATCGCACGGCTAAACCAAAATGAAATTACCCCATCAGCATCTTTAATTAAAGTGCAGATTCTATTTGCGCTCTATAAAGCCGTAAAGCTTGGCAAAGTAAAAGACAGCGATGTTCCGCAACTACAGAAGGCTGCCGAAAAAATGATTGCAGATAGCAATAATGCTTCAACCAATGTGATTATAAACTATCTTGGTATGGATTTTATAAACCAATCAATACAGGAACTCGGATTCAAAGATACAAAACTTAATCGCTTAATGCTCGGCCCAGGGTCAGGACGAAACTGGACCAGCGCACAAGACATGACAAAAGCATTGACCCTTGCCATCACGCATGAGGCTCCAGACGGATGGCCTTCAGCCATGGAATTAATGCAAATAAATGGACACACTGGAAAATTGGGAGGAATGATTCCGCAAGAAGTGAAAATAGCACGAAAGTGTGGTGCAATTGCTGATCAAGAACATTATTCAGCCATTTACACCCTCGGCAAGAAAAAACTTATCATAGTTGTCATGGTATCAAATTTCGATACCAGAGAGCATGCAAAAGAAGGAATTAGAAAAATCGGCATGCTTGTATATGATGCATTAAAGCAAAAGACTTAATTTTAAAGAGCCGCCTCTAAATCTTTTTTCATTTCTAGAACAGCAGTTCTTGCCGCTTCAGCATAAGCATCAGGAAGCATTCCCATTTTTTCATATGCAAAAATAATTCCGCGGCTATTATTGATAAGCGCGCCAAAACCATCTTCATTAAAACAAGGCTTCACATCTTCTGCTCCAGCTCCTTGAGCACCATATCCTGGCACCAAGAAAATAGTATTTGGCATAATCTCGCGAAGTTTCTTTGCTTGCTCAGGAAAAGTCGCCCCAACCACCGCACCCACAAAGTTATAATTATTCTCCCCAATCTCATCAGCTCCCCAACTATCTACCAAATGACCCACAATTTCATATAAAGCCTTACCAGGTCCTCCCTTATTATCCACATCTTGCATTATCAAATCCTGCAAATCTCCACTGCTCTTATTTGAAGTCTTCACGAGAACGAAAACTCCTTTTCCATATTTTTTGCATTCTTCCAAAAATGGCTTAATTCCATCCCAACCAAGATAAGGATTAATTGTAATACTATCCGCTTCAAAAATTGGCATCACCACTTCATTATCACCTTCAAAAATCTGCACCTCCCCAAGAAAAGCCTGAGCATAAGCTTCAGCCGTAGTTCCGATATCATTTCTTTTCGCATCAGCAATAGTGAGCAAGCCTTTTGATTTTGCATATCTCAATGTATCCACATAAGCCTTAACTCCATCTGCTCCATAAATTTCATAGAACGCAATTTGTGGCTTCACTACAGGCACAAGATCAAACACCGCATCAATAATTCCTTTATTAAATTCATACAAAGCCATCGCCGCAGCACCAGTCGGAGAAAGATGCTGTCCATCATCATCCGTATATGCCAAAGCACGATTCACAATACTAGCTGGAATCTTATCCAAACGTGGATCAAGCCCCACACAAATAGCATTTCCCTTAGCCTTCACTGCTTCTATCAATTTGTCTGCAAAGTTTTTCATCTCGCTTTTTTTAAAATATATTAACCAAACGGTTTATTAATCCAAACTACCGGTGCACCCTTAGGATCATCAGGATTCAAATTTGTTCCATTCCTATGCATACGCCATTTATTACCTCCGTCGCCGCTGGCACAATCTGCAATCATTTTATCTTCATCCTTCCAGCCCAAGAACATCGCACTATGTAATCCTCTCCAATATTGATTTCCATTATAATACCAAATCCAATCCCCTGGCTTCAAAATACTTTTCAACTGATCAGGTTTTGCCTCATGTCCGCGATAATCACGACCGGAATAATGAGCCTGACCATTGAAAACCGTTCTTCCAATCGGCGAATTAAATCCCGCCATTCTTCTGATCTGCGCCACCCATTTTCCACAATCCGCAGCATGCTTAATTATATGACCTCTGTATTCATACGGTCCCTTAAATCCTTTCGGATATTTCTTCAAAGCAGCCGCAAACCCAATAGCAATCTCCACTAATTCTTTCACTTTAGGATTTTCGCCACATTTATCAATAATTCTCTTAATGTCTTCTTCGTCATATTCAGCAGAGAAATTCTTTCCACCTCTTTCCTTCAAAACTACATCATTTTCAACTAACTTATCCAAAAACTTTTTATCCTTATCAGCCTCTTCCGATTTATCATAAGCCGCATAGTCTAATTCTTTATTCCCATCTTTATCAGTCTTCGAAAATTTATCTTCAAAAGATTTATCCACACCACCGATCAACACTTCATCCCCAGTAAAAATCGGCATATACCCAGCATTATCAAAGAATCCATTTCCGGAATTCCCTTTAGCATTTCCGCTTCCAATATCAGCATTTCCTTTCAATCCCAATCTACGTGTACTGGTCCTCTGCATATCCTTAGTATTTTTTCCTCTATAATCCAAAGGATAAACTGTAATTTTTCTCACTGCAGCCGGCATCAAATCTCCCGCACCAATTCTATCATAGGCTTCATTATTTCCATGAAAATCAATCTTCAATCTAAGCCCTTCAACTGGCTTTTTATATAATTCCCATTTTGCAAAATCTATTTTTTCTTTTGAGCCAACCACATCTGTAAAAGCATACAATAAAATTCCAGGATAAGCTTTCTCCAACTTCATCAAAGCCCTCACGCTCAATTGCTCAAGATCCACTTTTTCCGCTCCATCCAAAACCTCCTTCAATTTCGGCAAATTATTAATATTTTTCTCAATAAGAGTTTTCCTATTCTGACTTTTCACAAGCTCCTTCGCAAAAGGATCAGCAATTTTTGCTCTTTCTTCTTTACCGGCAGCATCAATAGAACTTTTCTTTCTTTCAACTTTTCCCTCTTTTTTAACTTCAGACTTATCTTCACTCTTTTGCTCTACCTTGGCCTTTGGTGGTATTAACTTTTCTTTATCAGCCATAGAAATTCATTACAAGATATTAGATGCCAAATTCTGCTCTGTAAATTTTTATCTTTTCCATCATCGCTTCATCTATATACACCTGGCCGTTCACTTCTTTTCCATACAAAGACTCAATCACCTCATCTAGAGTCACAATTGAGAAGACTTTAACTCCGAGTTTCTCAATTTCCTCCAAAGCATTCTTCCCTTCATTATTTTTTTCCATTCTATTCATCGCAATCAACACTCCAAGAACTTTCGGATTTCCATTAGTTTTCAAAAGTTCCAAAGTCTCGCGAATTGCCGTACCAGCTGTAATCACATCATCAATCAAAAGCACTTTTGTCTCCGCCCCAAGAGGAGCTCCCACCAACAATTTTCCTTCTCCGTGATCCTTCATTTCTTTACGATTAAAAGTAAAAGAAACTTCTTTTTTGAACTCGGAATGCAGCACTGCTGTCGTTACTACCGACAGAGGAATTCCCTTATAAGCAGGCCCGAAAATCACTTCCGCTTCTACGCCAGAATCGATAAATGCCTGAGCATAAGCTCTAGCTAATTCGCTAATTAATTCACCAGTATAAAAGCTTCCAACGTTCAAAAAGTAAGGAGCTTTTCTTCCACTTTTCAAAGTAAATTCTCCAAACTTCAAAGCCTGAGCCTTCACCAAAAGTTCTATAAAATCTTTTTTATACTGCTTCATAAATTACTTCGCCAATGGCTTAAAGAAATAATGTTTGCGGCCCTGAGCATCACGATGATATTGCCCCATTTCAGGCAATTTCTTGAGATAACTCCACTTCATCACCGGACCTTTTTTACAGCAGAGATCACCTTTATCATCTATCGCACACTGTCCACAAACTCCGATTCCGCACTTCATATATTTTTCCATCGACATATAAGCTTCCACTCCATGTTTTTCGGCCACTTGTCCCACCACTTTCATCATAACTTCCGGACCACAAGTAAACACCTGATTAATTTTCTTTTCATCCATTACTTTATCCAAAACTTGAGTAATATATCCTTTAAATCCAGCTGAACCATCATCTGTAGAAATATGTAAATCAACTCCTAGTCCCAAAATTTTCTGACCATATAAAAGTAAATCCTTATTTCTCGCACCAATCAAAAACTCCACCTTACACTTCGCTTTTACCGCTTCATGAGCCACAAAATACATAGGCGCTGCACCATATCCACCAGCCACAAGAGCCAAATGTTCGCCAGCTTTAAATTTATAATGAGTTCCAAGTGGTCCACGCACTCCAACCTTATCCCCCACCTTTAATTCATGCATTTTTTGAGAAAAAGGCCCAACGGCACATATCGTCACCCAAAGTTCTTTTCCATCATCAAAGGCAATAGACATCGGCTTTTCATCAAAACCCGGAATCCACATCATGAGGAACTGCCCCGGCTTACCACCAATACTCGATTCAAATACAAAAGTCTTCGTCATCTCGTTCTCCTGCACGATCTTGGCAATCGATAAGATCTCAAATCTTGAATCAAATTTTTTAATATTCATAGTTCTCAATTAATTGTGTACGCAGCCAATAATCTCTTCCAAATCCTTCACGCCATTTTTATCGCACCACTCAGCCATTTCTTTGGCTACTTTGCCGAAGCCTTCAGCCCCACGATAGTAAACCATCGTTCCCATTCCCACTAGTGTCGCACCCGCCATCATAATTTCAATTGCATCCTCACCAGTCATAATTCCTCCAGTTCCAATTATCGGTAATTTTGTCGCTTTATACACTTCATAAACCGCTTTCACCGCCGCCGGTTTAATTCCCGGACCGGACAATCCACCAGATTTATTTGTCAGAATAGGACGACGCACATTGATATCAATTCCCATTCCATAAAGCGTATTGATCGCACAGAATCCATCCGCACCGGCATCCGCACAAGCCTTAGCAATTTCACCAATATTGAAAACGTTCGGAGTCAGCTTAATAATTATCGGTTTATTCGTCCTCGCCCTCACTGCCCGAGTCACTGCCGCCGCATCACCCGCCACACAAGCAAATGGCTTACCGTGGCTATCTTCCACATTAGGACAAGCAATATTTACTTCAATAATATCTGGATCACATTTTGTAATTTCTTCAGCAAGCACACCAAAATCTTCAATACTTCCCGCCACAATATTCGCAATAATCGGACCTGGTTTTCTTTTATTATATTCCGGGAAAGTCTCCTGAGCCGCCTTCTCCATTCCGGCATCAGAAAGCCCTACAGCATTGAGAAAATAATTTTCTGTTCCATACATTGTAGGATTTTTATGTCCCACATTTTCCTTCAACCAAATTGATTTTGTCGTCACACCACCTGCACCTTTCCTAATCACGCTTTTTAAACTACTAGCAGTCACACCCAAAATTCCGGAAGCGAGCACCGTCGGATTCTTGAATTTCACTCCACAAAAATTTACTTCTAGATTTGCCATAATTCTTTATTTAACAGGTTCAAACTCCACTTCCTTACCTACCTTTTTTCCAACAATCTTTCCGTTCTTATAAACTAATTCTCCGTTCACAAATGTCATAATCGGACAGCCTTTGAAAGTGCTGCCAGCATACGGTGACCACTTACATTTTGTAAACAATTTTTCATTTTTTACTTCAAACATTTTTTCCATATCCACCACCACTAAGTCCGCATCAAATCCAGCCTCAACTTGTCCTTTATTCTTCATACCAAAAATTTTCGCCGGACTTTCACAACACAATTTCACCACTTCTTTCATCTCCAATCCTCCATCATTTACAGCATTCAATAAAATCGGCAACAAAGTATCAAGCTCCGGAATTCCAGATGGAACATCCATATATTCCTGCTCTTTCTCTACCAAAGTATGAGGCGCATGATCAGTCGCAATAATATGAACTTCCCCAAATTTCAAAGCCTTCCACATCGTAAACAAATCCATCTTACTTCTCACCGGTGGATTCACCTTTATCAAATTTCCAAAAGTCGCGTAATCATCATCAGAAAGCAATAAATGATGCGGCGCCACTTCACAAGTAATGCGTGGCTGACCAGCTTCATCCAAATTCTGATATTCCAATAACATCGTTAATTCCTGATCGCTAGACACATGAGCAACATGCAATCTCTTACCATTCTCTTTCGCCAATTCACAAAGAAATTTCACCGCACTTACCGCACAATCAGCAGATCTTATTTTTGAATGAACAGACGGATCAATCACCGCTTCTTTCGGCACAATAAGTTTTCCATCATCATCAATTCTTGCACCATATTCCGCCAAATATTCTAAAGCTTTTTCTTTAATCATTCCTTCATCCTCTGCATGAGCCACAATAAACTTATTACACTTCTTAAAAAGCTCGGCAATAGTCTCAGTTCCCACACCCATATTTCCTGTCGAATTAGCCACATAAACTTTCACCGCAGGAATATTTTCAGCCTTATTTATTTCGCTAATATTCTTGCCGTCAAAACCCATGTACAAGCCATAATTACAATATGCTTTCTTCGCCACTAATTTTCTTTTTTCTTCCAAATCTTTCACCGTCAAAATCGGCGGAACATTATTTGGCATGTCACAAATAGTCGTCACACCTCCAGCCACTGCGGCTTTAGTTCCAGTAGTCCAATCTTCTTTATATTTCTGGCCCGGCTCGCGCAAATGCACATGCACATCAATAAGCCCAGGCAAAATAATTTTTCCCTTACAATCTATAGTCTCATCCACTTCATGTTTCTGTCCCCAATCAAAAGTATTCACAATTTTTCCATCTTCAATAAGAACGTCAGCATCGTACACGCCTAGCGCGCATCCGACCTGCCCATTTTTTAGAAGAATTTTTGTCATAATTAACCTTTAATCACTTTTTTCAAAAGCGCCATCCTAATCGCCACACCATTTCCCACCTGATGAAAATATCTCGCTCTTGGATCTGCATCCACTTCAACCGCTATATCTTCCACTCTTGGCAAAGGCTGCAATACAATCGCATGTTTCTTAGCTTTCTTCATAAGAGCAGCATCCACCACAAACACTCCAACAAATTTCTTATATTCCCTATCGCTCACAAATCTTTCTTTTTGAATTCTGCTAACGCTAATCACATCCACTTCTTTCACCATCTCTTCTGGAGTCGCCACTACTTTCGCGCTCGCTCCCATCTCCTTAAAAATCTCACTCGGCATCTCCAATCCTTTAGGAGAAACCAAGACGAATTTTACTTTAAAGTGTTTCAACAAACCAAATTGTGAATGTTGTACTCGGCTATTTTTCAAATCTCCAATCATTCCAATAGTAAGTCCATCAATCTTTCCGAATTCCTTCCAAATCGTATAGAGATCAAGCAAAGCCTGAGTCGGATGTTCATTCGAACCATCTCCAGCATTTATCACGGGCACGTCACTATACTTAGCGAGAATCGCCACAGAGCCAGGTTCCGGATGTCTCATTGCAATCACATTCGCAATCTGTGAAACCACTTTTCCAGTATCTTCCAAGGTTTCCAATTTTCTCACTGAAGAAGTCTGCATCATGTCTGCATTGCTTACCACTCTTCCTCCAAGTCTTAACATCGCCGCTTCAAAACTAAATCTCGTTCTAGTCGAAGGCTCATAAAAAAGTGTCGCCATAATTTTTCCTTCCATCTCTTTTCCAAACTTTCCACTCTTCACCAATTTCTCCATTTTTTTGGCTTCAGCAAACAAACTTAGCAATCCTTCCTTATCGAATTGCTGAGTAGACAAGATGTTTTGGCCTTTGAATTTCATACTTTCTTTTTAATCCTAAACACTTTAAAATAAAAAAGCGAATCTGTAAAGCTAACCAAAATAAACATGGAAATCAAAAACATCGACGACCTCATGACCCAGCTCGGGAACTTTTTAAACACTTACTACTATTATGCGGTAGCAGCTGGAGTAATCATTACGATTATTATCGTTGTGATCGCCCTCAAAATTCGTCTAAAAATTATTAACAAAGGCAAAGGAAAATCCGATTCTTCATCTGATGCCGGCAGTATGATTATGTCTCTTCTCATCGGCAGCAATCCGGAAATTCTCAATCAAATGGTCGACGAAAAAGCTAAGCATAAAGAAAAAATCATCGAAGAAATTAAAAGATTCAGCAAAATCAAAGACTTCAAAAAAATAAATGACAGCACTGCAGAAATTACAGTAGAAATCGACGGCGAAGAACACTGGTACCGCGCAAAAACCACAGCCGATGGACACAAACCAAAGATTCTTTCCCTAAGTAAAATTAAATAGACCAGAAGCTTGCATTCCCTAATAATTTAAGCTAAAAATAAGTAAATTCAATTTCAGCATGTCAAAAGCCACACTTATCCTTAAAGACGGCACTCGCCTCACTGGCGAAAGCTTCGGAGCAGACGTCGCGTCTGCGGGAGAGGTTGTTTTCAATACTGGTATGATGGGCTACCCAGAGAGCTTTTCTGATCCTTCCTACACAGGACAGATCATGGTTCTTACCTATCCGCTTATTGGAAATTATGGAGTTGGTGCCGACAGCAAAGACAAAGACGGCGTAGAAAAAAGATTTGAAAGTGGAAAAATTCACATCAAAGGACTTATCGTTAGCGAATATTCTGAAAACTACAGCCACTGGGATGCAAAAAAATCTCTCAGCACTTGGCTTAAAGAAAATAATATTCCAGCAATCACTGGAATAGACACTCGCGCTCTTACTCAAAAAATCCGTCAGACCGGTACTATTCTAGGAAAAATTGTTCCGGAAAAAGCTACTGACACTGAATTCTACAATCCCGACCTCGACAATCTAGTTGATCAAGTTTCTATCAAGAAACCTAAAGTTTACGAGAAAGGAAAAAAGAGAATCATCTGCGTAGATTGCGGTATGAAAAACAACATTCTTCGCAATTTTCTCGATCGCGATGTCACTGTCGTGAGAGTTCCTTGGAATTATGACTTCATTGCTGCCGGCGAAAAGTTCGACGGAATTTTCTTGTCTAATGGTCCGGGCGATCCTTCTATGCTCACAGAACTTCACGCTATTGTCCGCAAAGCTATTGCTCTCAAAAAACCAATTTTTGGAATCTGTCTCGGCTGCCAAATTATGGCTCTCGCGACTGGCGCCAAGACTTATAAATTAAAATTCGGTCACCGTTCTCAGAATCAGCCATGTATAGACGTTGATACTGAACGCTGCTATATCACAAGCCAAAATCACGGCTTCGCTGTTGATGAAAAAACTCTTAAACCAGGCTGGCAAGTTTGGCTTCGCAATGCCAATGACCAGACAGTAGAAGGAATCAAGCACAAGACACTTCCCTTCTTCTCTTGCCAATTCCACCCTGAAGCAACTCCAGGTCCTACAGACACAACAAAATTCTTCGATCAATTCGTAGACCTGTTATAAAAAAATTACCCCAGATACCAAAAACCCACTGACGAATCAATGGGAAAGTTTTAGACAGCAAAGACGTTTTGTTTTACTGGGAGCTTTTATTTTTGTTTTATAATCCGGCCAAGGTTTAGTGTTGTTTTCAGCCGCACCACCGGCCGCCTGGGCTCTTCATAGACTAAGTATCAATGACGATGACTTGCTAGAAGCAGGACGGTACTCAGAACTGTCTGAGCAGCTTCGGCTGTCTACCTAGGGCAGAGAACCATTCCTTAGCGAGGAAGGCAGAGCGAACGATATTTTTCATTCACTCCAGCTCTCATCGCTATGAGAGATTTTTTGTTTTTGTTTCGAGATCTTGAGTGTTAATGAGCGGTGCTTTTCTAGGGCATTTGATTTCTTTTGAAATCACATCACTATAGCAGGTATGAGTTTATTGTCAAAAAACTATAGTGGACGAATAGCGTAAAGTATTGTAAAGCAACATTCCCTAAAGATATGCAAATCTTCCCCTTTTCATACTTCCCCACACTCTCCAAAACTTCTCAAGTCCTATCTTTTGACTTTTACACTCAAAAAAAATATCTTCAACCTCCTAAAATAACTTTTTGAACACATGGCAGAATCAGAATTAGCAGTACAAGAAGAAAAAATTATAGACCCTCTTGCAGGTGAAGAACTTTCACAAGAAGACATTGATAAAGAAGTTCAATCAAGAATAGATGCCATTGAATTTGCCACAAAAGAAGAAATAATAGCCGCTTTAAGATCAAGTAATCCAACAGCAACTAGATATTTAGCCGCATTTTCAAAAAAAGATTTGCCTAGACTTACCAAAGCCGAAGTAGCCGATCTCGCCAAAGAATCTCCAAATACAGCTGCGTCTGCACAAATTAAAAACTTAAACGTATCAGCTAGATTCATACGTCATCGTCTAAAAATAGAATCAGAAGTAACTGAAGGAAACAACAACGTAGTAAACCGTGTTCTATGCAATACCAGAATCAGGATTACAGGACAATCCGTTCCCCCATTCGTAGTTGAACTCCATCAAGCAGTAAGAGAAAAAATTCCGACTCAAAATTCCAAAAAAGCAGAATTACTAGAACTAATTATCGATCAATATTTAGGAATTCCATTAGTAAATCTATCTGCCTATTTAGATCTTGAACCTGCCGACATATCAGCAGCAATTGAATCAATCAACGAAGAACTAAAATCTTCAAAAGTAAAAATTCATATTCGTAATGGAGTAGCAGTCATCGGAGATACAAACGGATATATAACTCTATTCGACAACGCCGAAACTAGAAAAAATCTTTTCCCAAAGAAAAAAGAAGAAGCTCAGACAGAAACTGCAGATGCAAAAGCAACAAGACTAGAATCCGAATTAGGCGCAGCCTTAGCAGCATTAGCAGCAGAAAAGGAAAAGACTACCGCTGCCGAAACAACAATAGCAGAACTCACACGAAAACTTTCAGAAGCAGAAGACATGGCCCTAGAAGCAGATGAAAAAGCTGGACAAGCCGAATCTAAAGCCACAAATCTCGAAGCAGAAAAACAAACTCTTACAGCACAAGTATCAAAACTAGAATTAGATATTCAAGAATCTTTAAGAATATCCGCAGAAACAGCACAAGGAAGCGGATTAGAAGAGTTGAGAAAAGGAAAAGAAAAAGTGGAAGCAGAAGTAAAAAGACTAGAAGCAAAATTAGAAGCAAAAACGGCTGAACTTACTACCTCAAGAGAAGAATCCAGAACAGCACGTGAAGAAGCCCGTGTAGCAAAATCAGTTGAATCAACTCTAAGAAAACAATTAGAGGCAGCAAAAAAACAAGCCGCCGATGCTGAAGAAGCAAGAGGTGCAGCTATGAGAAAAGCAGGTAGAGGTGGAGTAGATGTTGATTCTGCAAAAGATAAAGCAACCATCCAAGATCTACAGGAAACAATAAGAAGAGGAGAAGAACAAAATAGATCATTAAGAATCCAACTTCAAAGACAGAATGGATTAGCAACCATCCACCCTGAAGAATTAGCGAGACTAAAAAGAAACTCCACGGAATTAAATGGAGCATCAGAAACAATCAGAAATCTACAAAGACAACTAGAAGCAAAAGAATCCCCTGCCCAACCTGAACAAAAAGACTCATCAGAACTAATTCAATTAAGAGCAAAATTGGCAGAAAAAGATGCAGCTCTAATCAAAGCTCAACAAGATCTAGCTCAATCAACACAACAATTCACAGTTTTAACTAACGAACTTCGCGAAACTACCGAACTTCTAGAATCAGCAACTAGTTCAACCCCAGCCGCAAAAGGCCCTGAACCAAAAGTCACTGCAGTCGCTGCACCAGCTAAAACTCCGATTCCTACGCCAAAAAATCCTACAGTCGTCATACCAGCTCAAGCGCCAAAACCTAAACCTGCTCCAATTGAAGACCCCATCGAACAAATTAAAAAAAATGACTTCAGCAATAGTGAAGCATTAATAAATACAGTCAATAAAGCCCTCACTCTAAACGCCGGAACCAATCAACACGGATTACCAAAGGCAAAATTAAGAGACATCCGCAACGCCTTAACAAACCTACAATTTGGAAAAGATTCTTGGCTACACGATACCAGAGTAAAAATTGTAAAGGCGCTTAATGACATGAAAGAAAAAGGAAATGGCGATCACATTCCAGTGGAAGCAGTTGAAGCATGCATAAGAACCATAGACGTATTACCTAAATAAAAACTCCCCCACATACCAAAAACCCACCGACGAATCGATGGGAAAGTTTTAATCAGTAAGAAATTTTTGTTTTTACTGGGAGCTTTTATTTTTGTTTTTACATCCAGCCAAGGTTTAGTGTTGTTTTCAGCCGCACCACCGGCCGTCTGGGCTCTTCTAGACGAAATGTCAATGAAGACGAATTGCTAGAAGCAGAACGGTGCTCAGAACTGTCTGAGCTGCTTCGGCTGTCTACCTAGGGCAGAGAACCATCCCTTAGCGGGGACAGAAGAGCGAACGATATTTTTCATTCACTCCATCTCTCGTCGCTAAGACAAGATTTTTTTGTTTTTGTTTTGAACTTTCTTGAGTGTTAATGAGCAACTTTGCTTTTCTAGGGCATTGATTTCTTCTTGTTGAAATCACATCACTATAGCAGGACTGAGTTTATTGTCAAAATTCTGTTCTAGACACATGCCTAATAATATTGCGAAACAATTTTTCCTAAAGATATTCACCCTTGTAATAAATCGCCAAAATTGCTAACTATTAAATATAAATATATTCGCATGTTCGTCTCTCTCGACTTAGAAACCACAGGTTTTGACCCAAATATTGATAAGATTATTGAGTTTGGTGCAGTAAAATTTGATTTAACAGGAGAAAAAGAAACTCTGAAATTTTTCGTAAACCCAGGAGTTACCCTACCAAAAATCATCACTCATATTACAAACATCAAGGATTCTGACCTAAAAGACGCTCCCCCATTCGAAGACAAAAGAGCTGAAGTACAAGCCTTTATTGGCAACCTGCCAATCATTGGTCACAACATAAAATTCGATCTCGCATTTTTGGAAGCGAACAAAATTGAAATTAAAAACCCAAGCTACGATACTCAAGAACTTAGCGGAATTCTTTTACCAAACATGCCTTCTTACAGTTTGGAAATTCTCAGCGAAAAGTTAAATCTTACGCATTGCGAAAAGCATCGTGCTCTCGATGATTCCATCGCAGCTATGGAACTTTTTCTAAAATTAATTAAAGAATTTGAAAACCTTGAACCAGAACTTTTAGAGCAAATGAAAGCTCTCACTCAAAAGTCTAATTGGCCGCTAAAGAATCTTATTTCCAGCATTTCCAGCAAACCAAATCCCGAAGCTAAAGTTACAAAAAAAGAACCGAAAGAATTCACACCATCAGCAAATTCTCTCAAAATACTCGAGCACACTGAGTCTGCACTTTTCGAATTAATTCCACCATACGACAATTTAATTAAAACTCTTTGCGAGAAAGCAGATGGCGATACTTGCATCGTAGTTCCCTATCAAACTTTCAGAAAAATAAATAGCGAAATATCTCATGAAGTAAGCAAAGTAGACGTTGCAAAAAGCTATGTATCTTTGAAAAGACTAAAGAGATTTAGCGAAAAAGAATTCTTCGAAAATTACGAAATCAGCGCACTTTTAAAATATTTAAACTGGAGCAAACAAACAAAAACCGGACTACTCAGCGAAGTCGCACTCTTCCACGATGAAAGAGCTACCATTCTTAAAGTAAATATCGACGAAAACATTACCAACCCTGAAGAAGAAATGTTCTTCAAAAAAGCGCTTGAAAAAGGCCAAAACAAAGCATCTCTCTACACCAATCAAGCACTTATAGAAAACCCGCCGGAAAATAAAAGATTAATTCTCATCGACTTTGATAATTTTTTAAATTCACTACATTTTCACGCTTCAACTTATATAAAGCTTGAACCAGCAATTGATATTCTAAAAACTTTGGAAGAATATTTCCCAAGCGACCTCACTGTCACCACCTTGATCACCAAGACTACTATCCTCTTTGGTCTCCTTGGCATTATTTTTGAAAGACACAACGATCAGAGTATTTACGGAGCAAAAAGCACAATTAATACAGATATTTTCCAAACAAAAGAATGGATAGATGCAGTGAATAGCTTAAACAACGTCATCGAAATTTCCCAAGAATTAGTAAATGTAAAAAATGAAGAAACAGCCGGCTCCCTCAAACAATGGAAAACATTTTTAAAGAATTTATACAGCATTCTTTCTAAGCCAGATTTAGCAAACAACATGGTTTGGTTAGAAAAAGATCCACAATCAAATATAGTAATACGTAAAGCTCCTTTTTCTCTTAAAGAAGACCTGAAAAACATATTTGGCAAAGCAAAAAATTACCAAATTATTGATGAATGCGTGACTATTAATGACGACGGAAATTTCATCAAATCTCTAGGAAATTTAGATTCAAAATTACCAATCTACGATCTCAATCCGAAAGACGAAAAGATCGAAATTTATATTACAAAAGATACTGACGGTAGCGATCTAAACAAGATTCCGCGATTCATTGAAAAATACTACAAAGAAAAATCTCAAAACATTGTGATGCTTTTCAGCGCAAAAAAAGATCTAGAAGTCACCACCCTACAATTAAGCAAAGAAAATGTTCCAGTTCTTCCCCAATTAGCTGGATCCTTAGGCAAAATCCAAGAACGATACATTAGTGAAAAGAAATCACTTATGCCGCCAGTTCTTCTAGTTACTTCTCACATTTGGGAAAATTTCGAACCAAATCAAGACATCGACACCCTCATCATTTACAAAATTCCTTTCGATCCACCAAGTGATCCAAAAATTATTTCTCTTAGTCGAAATTACGCCAATGCCTTTATGGAATTACAAGTTCCCCTAGCCGTAAAATCTACAAAGAAAATTATCAATCGCCTAAAGAGCAGTCACGCAAATCTCAAAAAAGTAATCATTTTTGACATTCGTTTAACAAACAAAAAATACGCTGACGTATTCTTGGAAAATTTAAACTTAATGGCACCAACAAGCGTCGTAAAACTCCACACTCTCCTATAAAAAGAGCCCGACTTTTGGCCGAGCTCTTAAGAATTCAAATCAGTCTCAAAACTATTTCAATACTTTAAATGTTCCTGTGAAGTTTTTGATTTCTTCATCAGTAGGATAAGCTCCCATAGTTAACATCTCAATTTGGTACAATCTATTTCCAATAAAATATGTCTGAGCAATCAAATGTGTTCCATCATCACCCTTAGCCTTGTATCTTAAACCAGCGCTATTTGCATCATAATCCATATCTTTTTCTTCTTCAGGAGCCTTAATTCCAAAAGATCCAAGAGCACCACCTTGTTCATCTTTCAAAACTTTTCTAGCTTCTTCTTTTGTAAACTCACCAGCAGTGATATCTGTATATGCTACTAAAAATGCATGATTATCATCTGAAGCATAGCTATAAGAAGTCATAGTTGCCTTAAAGCCACCACCATCTCCATCAATTTTATCTGAACTAACTTCAGGTTTTCCAGGGAAATTAATGCTAAAATTACCTTCTTTAGAAACAAACGCTTCAACTGTAGCAGTCTTAGCATCAGTTTTAGTTGCAGGCGCTGCAGGGTTTGCGGCTGGAGTAGAAGATCCACAAGCTGTTAAAACTAACAACGCGAGCGGCACCAACGCCCAGAATTTTTTCGACATTTTCATGAAATAGGGATTAGGAAATATCAGGAACATTTTAAGCCTTTGACGAAAATAATCAAATCTGAAAAATTTAGCCTACTAAATTCTTAATAAAATACCCCACTAAATAAGCAATAGTTGCCGCCATTCCTCCTATCAAGGCAGTTTCAATTCCACACACAAACCAATTTCTCATCGAGAATTTTGATTTAATCGTGCCAACAAAAAATAATCCAAGCAAAGTTGTGACAGCTGTAATATAAAACATTTCTTTATCAGAAAAACTCACAAAAGCTTTAAACGTATAACCAATCAAAGGAATAAAACCAACAGTTATAAAAGAAAAGAAAGTTATTAAAGCTCCCCTCATAGGATTCACATTTTCATTTGTCATATTAAACTCATTTCTCATCATCAAATCTACCCAACCCTCTGGATTAGAAGTAATTACTTCCACCGCTCTTTCCAAATCTTTTCCCTTAAATCCATAGGTTTTCATAATATCCCTCACCTCTCCTATTTCGTGATCGGTTTTTTCCGTCAAATGTCTAAATTCAATTTGGCGAATTTTTTCGTACTGCTCTAGGTTCGCCTTGTCACTCAAATATTTACCGATAGACATAGAAAAACCATCTCCAAATAGATTAGCAAAACCTAAAATCAAAATAATTGGCACAGCAAGCGAAGCTCCTTCTACACCTGCCACCACAGCAAAAGTAGTTACCGCTCCATCAATTCCGCCGTACACGAAATCAGCAATCCAATTGTAATCATTGGAAGTGGAATGCTCCTCTGTGTCTAAAGAATCATCATGCTTACTCATGAACACAATTATCTAGTATTTAAAAAATAAAGCAATTGACACAAAAAAAATTTAAGAATACATTCACATCGTAATAAAAATTACATGATCAAATTAACATCTACAACAAGTGTAGTTCGCCGCAGCCGCTTACGTCAGAAGCTGCGTTGATTTGATGAAAAATAATCATTCAAACTACAAGGCTTCACAAAAATGAAGTCTTTTTTATTTAAACAATATAAACTAACAATTTCTCACAATGCAAAACACTACAAAATATCAAGCCGTCGCTTCTCACGAAGCAAAAAAAGGAGAGTTTAAAAAAGCCGTACTTCTCTATTCAGGAGGACTAGATACATCTGTAATGCTCAAATGGATTCAAGATGAATATCAGGCGGAAATTATCGCCCTCACAATAGACATTGGACAAAACGAAGACTTCGGTCCAATCAAAGAAAAAGCTCTAAAACTAGGAGCAGTAGCAGCACATGTAATTGATGCCAAAGAAGAATTTGCTAATAATTATTTATCAAAAGCTATCAAGGCAAACGCTGATTACCAAGGTGGTTATCACCTATTTTGCCCACTTGGGAGAGCAATCATCTCAAAAGTAGGAGTTGATATTGCTCACCAAGAAAACGCTCAAGTAGTAGCCCACGGATGCACTGGAAAAGGCAATGACCAAGTAAGGTTCGAAGGATATATCACTACACTCGATCCTCAATTAAAAACTATCGCACCTGTTAGGGAATGGGGCATGGGAAGAGAAGAAGAATTAGAATACGCTGCGAAACACGGCATTCCAGTCACTCAAACTGCTGCAAAAATCTATTCCTACGATGAAAATCTTTGGGGTGACAGTGCCGAAGGTGGAGAGATTGAAAGCATGAGCAAAATTCCGCCATTAGATAATATTTTGATCAACTGCAAAACTCCGAAAAATGCTCCAGACCAATCAGAAATTCTAGAAATAGAATTTGAAGAAGGTCTACCAACCGCTGTAAATGGAGAAAAAATGGTTCTTTGGAAGCTAATTAAAATGCTCGCTCAAATCGGAGCAAAACACGCCGTTGGTATTACTCACTTGGTTGAGGACAGAGTTGTTGGTCTAAAAGTTAGAGGAATTTTCGAAGAACCTGCTGCTGAAATTCTCATCCAAGCTCACAAAAATCTTGAAAAACTTGTTTGCACTAGAGATGAAAATGAATTCAAAACAGCCATCGATCAGAAGTGGGCATATCTTTGCTACGGCGCAAAATGGTTCCACCCATTGATGAATCACTTGAATGCTTACATCGATAGCGTGAATAAAAAAGTATGTGGAACTGTGACCGTAGAGCTTTACAAAGGCAAGGTTTCCGTGGTAGCAGTAAAGTCGAAATATTCGCTATTCAATGAGAATCTAGCGACTTTCATGAAGAACAGTTCTTTCAATCAGAATTCATCAGCTGGATTCATTGAGCTTTGGAACTTACCACAAAAAACTGCATACAATCTTACTAAAGATATTTACAATAAATAGTAGCAAATGGGTAAACTTTGGAAAAAATCAGGCACCACTCTGCATCCCTTAGTTGAAAAATACACCGTCGGCACGGACTATATTCTCGATGCCAAATTAATGCCCTATGACATTCAGGCTACAAAAGCTCATGCCAAAGGACTTCAACAGATCGGAATTTTCAAAGCAGCAGAAATTCGCCGCATATTTTCCAGCCTAAATAGACTCGAAAGAGATTTCAAAAAGGGCCGTGTAAAAATCACCGTTCAAGATGAAGATTGCCACACGGTAATTGAAAATTATCTTACCAAGAAAATTAAAAAGCTTGGACTCAAGATTCACACTGGCAGAAGCCGAAATGATCAGGTTCTCACTGCCCTTCGTCTCTACATGAAAGATCATCTCAAAATGATACGTTCAAAGACGAAGAAACTCGCACGTGAGTTTCTCGATTTTGCTCAGAAATATCAGAACATGCCACTTCCAGGCTACAGTCATACTCAACAAGCCATGCTTTCAAGTGTAGGACATTACGCCTGCAGCATTTTGGAAAGCTTATTGGACGACATAGACTTCCTCGACTACACAATGCAGCACATTAATAAAAACCCGCTAGGAAGCGCTGCTGGTTTCGGTGTTTCTCTCATGCTCGATCGCGAACTCACAGCTAAAGAGATGAGATTCCGTCATGTTCAAATAAATTCTCTCTACTGTCAGAATAGCCGTGGAAAATTTGAAAGCATCTATTTGGAAAGTTTATCCCAAATAATGATGACCTTAAGTCGTTTTGCGACCGATCTATTACTTTTCACTTCTCAGGAATTTAATTTCTTTGAAGTAAAAAATAATCTCGTCACCGGTTCCAGCATCATGCCGCAGAAAAGAAATCTCGATGCGATGGAATTATTGCGCGGATTTAACTCCGTAGTTCAAAGCAATCAGGCACAAATTAAAGATCTCGTTAAAGGGCTTATTTCAGGCTACAACCGCGATCTTCAATTGATTAAAAAACCATTATTTGAAAGCACAGACATTGTAATGGATAGCTTGGACGTTGTGGATTTATATCTCAAAGGAATCACTCCAAAAGAAGAATCCATTATGCAGAAAATTAATAAAAATATTTTCACCGCCGACCTTGCCATCAATCTAGCAAAGAATAAAAAAATGCCTTTCAGGACTGCTTACCAGAAAGCCATGAAGCTCATTAAAAAGGAAAAAATCGATGTCAAAGAAAACCTAAAAACCAAGATCAGTCTGGGAGCTCCAGGCAATCTCGATATTCAGCATTACAAGAATCGTCTCGCAAAATTATAAGCACTATTTTCCCATCACTAGATCAGTGATTCCGGAAAAATCGGCAAGCAATTTAACATTCAAAGTAATAATAATTACGGCCACGACCCACGCCAAAATTTTAATCCAAAGCTTATTAGCGAATTGGCCCATTTTTCTCTTATCACTGGTAAAAATAATCAACGGCACAATTGCAAAAGGCAACTGCAAGCTAAGAATAACTTGGCTTAAAATAAGTAATTTAGCCGTCCCACTTTCACCATAAATAACAGTCACTAATACTGCAGGTATAATAGCAATCAACCTCGTAATTAAACGACGCAACCAAGGAGGCAAACGCAAATTCAAGAACCCTTCCATCACAATTTGACCTGCAAGCGTACCAGTAAGCGTAGAATTCTGCCCTGAAGCTAAAAGAGCTACCGCAAAAAGCGTACTTGCAATCCCCACCCCTAAGGTAGGAGTCAACAATTGATAAGCCTGCTGAATTTCCGCTACCTCATGCTGGCCACTCGTAAAGAATGCTGCAGCAGAAACAATTAAAATTGCCGCATTAATAAATAAGGCAAACATCAAAGCAACAGTAGAATCAATTGTAGCGAATTTAACAGCTTCCCTTTTACCTTCAGTATCCAATTCGTACTTACGAGTCTGAACGATAGAAGAGTGTAAATAAAGATTATGTGGCATTACTGTAGCACCCAAAATTCCAATTGCTATAAAAAGCATTTCTGGATTTTTAATAATATCAAAAGATGGAACGAATCCCGCAAGCACAGGACCAATAGCCGGATTTGAAAAAATAATTTCAGCAAAGAAACACGCACCAACAGTTAACACCAAAGCAACCACAAGCGCCTCTATATATCTAAAGCCTTTATTTTGTAAAAACAAAACCAACAACACATCAAGAGATGTGATACACACACCCCAAACCAAAGGAATACCAAAAAGTAAATTCAAAGCTATAGCTGAACCAATAACCTCCGCCAAATCACACGCTGCAATTGCCAACTCACACAAAACCCACAAACCAAAAGCCACAGGCTTCGAATAATGATCACGACAAGCCTGAGCCAAATCCCTACCAGTCACAATACCCAATTTTGCAGACAACGACTGCAGCAAAATTGCCATAAGATTAGAAATGAGAATTACACTAAGCAAAGTGTAACCAAAAGCTGATCCTCCGGCTAAGTCTGTCGCCCAATTTCCAGGATCCATATACCCTACCGCAACCAAATAACCAGGACCGGCAAAAGCAAACATTTTACGCCAAAATCCTACTCCTTTCGGTATATGAATAGTTCGATTTACTTCTGATAAACTTGGGTTTCCGCTTTGCAATCTCCACACCGGTTCATCAGCTGATTGAGATCTAAAAAAGTTCTTCATTTTATCTTTAATGACTAAATGTTAGGCTACACTAACTTTATTAATACACCCTTACTTTCACCTTGTCAATATCGATACCTAGAGATATTATACTCCCATGGAACAGGAAGACTATTTAGAGACGATATACAAGCTAACCCTAGAGCAAGGATTAGTTCGTATTTCTGATATTGCCAAGATTTTAAAACTCAGCAAACCATCAGTTACTCAGATGATGCAGCGCCTTGAAAAAGATGAATGCGTAATCTATAAACCATACTTACCTCTCAAGCTAACGGTAAAAGGCAAAAAGATTGGGAAAAAAGTTGCTGAGAGACACGAAGTCCTCGCCGAATTATTAACAATTCTTGATATTCCGGAGAACATTCAGGAAAAAGATATTCACGGAATCGAGCACAGCCTAAGCCAAATAACCCTAGATCGCCTCCGTCAAACAGCCAAATTCCTCAAAGAGAAAAAATTCAAACCTAAGATTTGACACTCCAAACACCTCTCTGTTATACATAAGCCATGAACGCAGCAAAAATTATTATCACGACTACTACAACCACTACAATTATGTAGATGGAGTCTTGGTAATACACTCATTACACCGACTCCAAAGTAGTCGGTTATTTTTTTATTCAAAATTATGGAAAATTCTCAAAAAATAGAGATATGGACAGATACAGATGGACTAATGACAGCCAATCCTAGAAAAGTAAAAAAAGCCTTTCCTATCAAGGAAATAAGTTACATTGAAGCAATGGAAATGTGTCATTTCGGAGTAAAAATAATTCACCCAACAGTAATCCAAGAAGCCCAAAGAAAAAACATTCCAATAGTAATTAAAAACAGGCTAAATCCTGATTTCCCTGGAACAGTTATTAGCAAAAAAACTAATCACAATTTCATCATCCAGGGAATTTCCTCTATTTCAGACATAGCGCTTCTACGTTTACAAGGTAGTGGAATGGTAGGAGTACCGGGAGTTTCAAAAAGACTTTTTGGCGCACTTTCCAATGAAAAAATAAATATCATTTTAATCAGTCAGGCATCTTCCGAACACTCAATCTGCTTCGCCGTAGAACCAAATTCAGCCGAACAAGCAAAAAGCGCCATTGAATCAGAATTTTCAGAAGAAATAAAAAACAATCAGATAGATCCAGTCTTTATCGAAAAAAATCTTTCTATCATCGCCATCGTAGGCGAAAATATGCGCCACACACCTGGTATCTCCGCCAAACTATTTTCTGCTCTCGGAAAAAACGGCATCAATATTTCCGCTATTGCTCAAGGATCCTCCGAGCTAAACATTTCCACAGTAATCTCAAAATCAGATGAAAATAAAGCTCTCAATGCCATTCATGATGCCTTCTTCCTCTCCGGCACAAAAACTTTAAATTTATTTTTCTTCGGCTGCGGACAAATTGGCAAAACAATACTCAAACAAATTTCAGAACAAAGTGAATTTCTTCAAAATGAAAAGCTTTTAGAAATGAAAATTACAGGTCTAGCGAATAGCAAAAAGATGATCTTATCAGAACAAGGAATTGACCTAAGCAATTGGCAAAATTCTCTAGAAAATGGTGATCCAAGCAATGCCGAATCCTTCACCGCAAAAATGATTAAACTCAATCTGCCAAATAGTGTTTTTATTGACTGCACAAGCAATGAAGAAATCACAAAGTTTTACGAAAAAATTCTCAAAGAAAGTATTTCTATTGTCACACCAAACAAAAAGGCTAATTCCCGCGACCTTAAAACTTATAAAAAATTAAAAGAAGCAGCCAAAAAATCCAATATCAAATTTCTCTACGAAACAAACGTGGGAGCTGGATTACCAATCATCAATACACTACAAGATCTCCTCTACAGTGGAGATAAAATAATTAAAATCGAAGCAGTTCTATCAGGAACCCTCAGCTACATTTTCAATTCCTTCACCGGAGAAAAACCATTCAGTGAAATCGTCCTAGAAGCTCAAAAAAAAGGCTACACAGAACCAGATCCGCGCGATGACTTAAACGGTTTAGATGTCGCAAGAAAATTATTAATTCTCAGTCGCGAAATTGGACTACCCCTAGAAATGGAAGATATTGAAGTCGAAAATTTAGTACCGGAAGATTGCAGACAAACATCAAACTTAGAAGATTTTTTTGCAAAACTTTCTACACATAATTATGACTACGCAGAAAAACTTTCCAAAGCAAAATCAGAAGAAAAACGTCTCTGCTACATCTCGAAAATAGAAAACAATAAAGCCAGCGTAAAACTTGAAACCATAAACAAAAATCATCCATTTAACAGCCTGTCGGGAAGCGACAACATAGTTTCATTCACGACCACACGCTACCTCGAAAGACCACTAGTAATTAAAGGCCCTGGAGCCGGAGCAGAAGTTACGGCCGCAGGAGTATTTGCAGATGTAATTAGAATAGCAAATTACCTCAACTAACATGAGAATCACAAAAAATTCATTCGAAAACAAGCTAGCCAACAACGAACTTGTAATAAGTATAATTGGAATGTCCAACATAGGGAAAACCCATTGGTCAAAAAAATTAAAAGACTCAGATTTTGAACACAAATGCTGTGACGATTTAATAGAAAAAATTCTCGAACCAGAGCTACAAGCTCTCGGATATAAAGGCTTGGCAGATTTAGCAAAATGGCTTGGCTATCCATATGAAGACAAATTCATGGTTAACCAACAACAATATATTCAACACGAATGTAACGTCATGGAAAACATTCTTAAAGAATTAGATAAAAGAAAAACTAAAAATATTACCATCGATACCACAGGAAGCGTAATCTATACCGGCGACTACATCTGCAAAAGACTAAAAGAAAAAAGCCTAATCATATTCATTGAATCAACTCCTCAAATGCAGACCGAAATGTTTCAGCGATTTCTGAGCAATCCTAAGCCAATAGTTTGGGCTCATAGTTTTACAAAAAAAGAGAAGGAGGACAATATGGCAGCGCTCAAACGTTGCTACCCAGAGCTTTTAAAATATCGTACCAGCCAATACCGCAGACATGCAGACATCATTATCCCTTACAAAAGAATTGAACGAGATTTATCCTCAGAACAATTTTTAGAATTAATAAAAAGCTACCTACGATAATATGAAATTATTCAGTACAAATAGAAAAGCAGATCCTAAATTTTTACCGCCACTAGCCACATTCGAAAAAGCTGTAATGCAAGGCCTTGCCGAAGATGGAGGACTTTTCATGCCTACGGAAATACCAACACTTCCAAAAGATTTCTTTGAAAAAATTTCAATCTTAAGCCTTCCAGAAATTTCTTTTGAAGTAGCGAAAACTTTACTACAAGAAGACATTCCAGAAAAAGATCTCAGAAAAATAATAGATGAAAGCATTAATTTTGATGCACCTCTTAAGCAAGTCGTGGAAAATATATTTTCTTTAGAACTATTCCACGGCCCTACTCTCGCCTTCAAAGATTTTGGCGCCAGATTTATGGCACGCATCATGTCGTATTTCATCAATAAATCTGACAAAAAAATCACCATAATAGTTGCGACATCTGGAGATACCGGAAGCGCTGTAGCAAGCGGCGTATACAATGTGCCGGGAATAAGAGTTTTTCTTCTTTATCCAAGTGGAAAAGTAAGCAAAATACAAGAACAACAACTCACCACCATGGGCGGAAATATTCACGCTCTAGAAATTGATGGAACTTTCGATGATTGCCAAAGGTTAGTAAAAACTGCTTTCGTTGATAAAGAATTGAAAACTATTTTTGCCGAAAATAACGATTCTCTCGGTTCAGCCAATTCAATAAACATTGCCAGACTAATCCCCCAATCTTTTTATTATTTCTACGCTTATGCTCAATTGAAAAACAAAGACTATGCAGTTTTCTCTATACCAAGCGGAAATCTTGGGAACTTAACTGCAGGATTAATTGCGAAAAAAATGGGACTCCCAATAAAAAAATTCATCGCAGCAAATAATTCCAACAATTCATTCACGGAATATTTACACACAGGAAATTTCACAGCCAAAGCCTCAGTCACTACAATTTCCAATGCTATGGACGTAGGCAATCCCAGTAACTTCGTCCGCATCCTCGAACTCTACGAAAACAATTTAGAAAAAATTCGACAAGACATATCTTCTGCTGACTTTTCAGATGAAAAAACTGCCGCAGCCATTAAAGAAGTTTATGAAAAATATCACTACACTATGGATCCCCACGGAGCTGTCGCCTATCTCGGATTAAAAACTTTCTCCCCTTGCGGAATATTTTTTGAGACAGCACATCCAGCAAAATTTCTAGATGTAGTTGAACCTATCATCGGAACAAAAATTCAAATCCCAGAACGCCTAGCTTCCTGTCTCACTAAAACAAAAGTCACCACAAAACTATCCAAAGAATTCCAAGATTTTAAAAATTTTTTAGCCAAAAACGCTAAATAATGTTAAATTGGACCATAGACGTACTAATTAACAACAACAGATATGGCACACACACTTCCAGCCCTTCCATACGCTTACGATGCCTTGGAACCACATATAGACGCTCGTACAATGGAAATCCACCACACTAAGCACCACCAAACATACGTTGATAAATTAAATGCTGCACTTTCAAAATATCCAGAGCTCGCTGACAAACCATTAGATGAACTTCTAAAAGATCTAAATGTGGTTCCAGAAGATATTCGCACAGCAGTAAGAAATCACGGAGGAGGACACTACAATCACTCCATGTTTTGGAAAATAATGGCTCCAAATGCAGGAGGCCAACCATCTGGAAAACTTGCAGAAATGATTACAACAAAATTTGGTAGCTTTGATAAATTAAAAGAAGAATTCAATACAGCAGCTGCAAACAGATTTGGTAGTGGCTGGGCTTGGCTTTCAATCGATAAAACAGGCGCTCTAGTAGTAACATCTTCAGCAAATCAAGATTGTCCCCTATCAGATGGCCTAAAACCAATTCTCTGTCTCGACGTTTGGGAACATGCCTACTATCTCAACTACCAAAATCGTCGTCCGGATTACATGAATGCTTGGTGGAATGTAGTAAGTTGGAGCGAAGTAGAAAAAGGAATATAAATTTTCCTCATCAATTTGCCAAAAACAGAATTGCTAGTAGAATAAAGAGCGATTATTAAATACTAATGACTATATGATTTACGCACTTTTAATTCTAGCTGTTTTAGCAGTAATGGTTGTGAGCGTTTACAATGGAGTAATTACTCTAAAGAATAAAGTTGAAGAAGCTTGGGCAGATATAGATACTCAACTCAAGAGACGTTATGATCTAATTCCAAATTTAGTTGAGACTGTAAAAGGTTATGCTGGACATGAAGCTCAAACTCTAGAAAAAGTTATTCAAGCTCGTAATAGTGCCATGAATGCAAAATCTCTTCCAGAGAAGGAAGCGGCTGAAAACATGATGACTGGAGCTTTGAAAACAATTTTTGCTTTATCCGAAAGCTATCCTGACTTGAAAGCAAATCAGAACTTTATGGATCTTCAAAATACTCTCAAAGAAATTGAAGAACATATTCAACTTTCTCGTCGTTATTACAATGCTACAGTTCGTGATCTCAATACTAAGCTCGAAGTATTCCCAAATAACGTCATTGCTGGACCTCTAGGATTAAACAAAAAAGAATTCTTCCAAGCAAACGAAGGAGAAAAAGAAAATGTTAAAGTAAGTTTCACTCCTGCAGCACCAGCGCCTACACCAGTTGCGCCATCTGCGCCTGCAACTCCTGCTGCTCCAACAACACCAGAGCAACCAAAGCAATAATGACATTAAAGCAAAAAGCCTCATTCTTTTTAGGGATTTTTCTGTTTTTACAGATGAATTTGGCTTTCGCAGAAATTACAGAAAACTGGGAAATAAAATCCTTCGACTCCGAGATATACTTAAATACCGATAGTTCTGCAGACATTAGTGAAACTATTACTGCAGATTTCAGCAAAGAGTCCCATCACGGAATAGAAAGAGACATTCCCTACTCTTTTGTAAATCAACGCAGCACTCCAATAAAAATCCTCAAAGCCATAGATGAAACCGGTCAAGCTTGGAAGCTAAAAACCTTCAAAGAAAATGGGTATTTGAAAGTGCAAATGACCACGACAGATGATCATTTAATGAACAATGAAACTAAGTTCATTCTCAAATACCACATAGATAATATTTTTAATACCTACGACGATCACGATGAATTTTATTGGAATACAAACGGCACAGAATGGAGCGTCCCAACGAATTCAGTAAACACGACAATTCATTCACCAATAAAAATCGCCGAATTTCCACAAGTCTCTTGCTTCACAGGAGAATATGGATCAACCGCACGAAACTGCGATTTCAAAGTAGTAGATGAAAAAACACTTTCAATTTCAACCACTAAACCACTCAACTCATACGAAGGACTTACCATGGTTTATGGCTTACCAAAGGGCACAGTTACCCCTCCTTCAATTTTCAAAATAATACTGTGGTTCATCCAAGACAATTTGATTATTTTCCTACCACTTGGAGTATTTCTTCTAATGTTTTTCCGTTGGTATAAATACGGACGTGATGACCAAGAAGTTTCAAACACTATAGTTCCTACTTTCATTCCACCAAAAGATTTATCCCCAACAGAGACAGGCACACTCATAGACGAAAAATTAGATCCTCGAGATATCACAGCAGCAATTATCGATTATGCTGTTCGCGGTTACATTAAAATAAAAGAGATTGAAACTCCTGGTCTTTTCGGCAAAAAAACAGATTATGAATTAGAATTAGTAAAACCTTGTCTCCTTGAGAAAAAATTTGAGAAAGAAATTATTCTTGGAATTTTTAATCAAAATAAACCAGGACAAAAGAAAAAGATTTCCGACCTTACCAATAGTTTTTATACACACGTACCAACAATTACTGATGCAGTAATGGAAGCTTTGATCACAGGAGATTACTTCCCACATAATCCAGATACAGTACGTTCCACATATCAATTCATTGGCTTCGGAACAGTATTTGTAGCCTTTTTCGTCGCCAGCCTAGAATCACCTCTCCAAATTTTTGCCATCGCACTTTCAGGATTAATAGTGGTTCTATTTGGAGCAATCATGCCAAGGAAAACTACCAAAGGCACAAAAACTTATTACGAATTAAAAGGTCTTTATGAATACATAAACACAGCGGAAAAAGACAGAATGAAATTCCAAGAACAAAACAACATTCTTTTCGAAAAACTCCTACCCTACGCAATGGCCTTTGGCATCATCGACAAATGGACCAAAGCCTTTGATGGAATATTGAGCCAACCACCTTCCTGGTACTATCCAGTAAGCCCATACAGCCATTTCAATATGGTAATGTTCTCCAATAGTATAAGCAGCTTTTCAAACTCAACCACAAGCAATCTCACGACAAAACCTGGCGGACGAGGCGGAAATGGCGCCTGGAGCGGAGGCAGCGGCTTTGGAGGAGGAGGATTCTCTGGTGGAGGCTTCGGCGGTGGTGGCGGACGAGGGCTATAAAACTACATTCCCAACTCTTCTTTCATATTCTCAATCTCATCTCTAATTTCTGCAGCTTTTTCAAATTCCAAATTCTGACTAGCCAAATCCATCTTCGCCTCCATCACCTTTATCATTCTCTCCATTTCATCTCTAGGCATCTTCTTGAGATCAAGATCCTTATCGCCTTTCTTGCCCTTCTTCTTTCCACCAAACTGACTAATATCTTTTACCGCTTTCACAATAGTTTCAGGAGTAATTCCGTGTTCAGTATTGTAAGCAATTTGCTTAGCACGACGTCTGCTAGTTTCTCCAATCGCCTTCTTCATTGCATCAGTCATCTTGTCCGCATACATAATTACATATCCATTCACGTTACGGGCACAACGACCAACCGTCTGAATGAGCGCGCTCGCACTTCTCAAAAATCCTTCCTTATCAGCATCGAGAATTGCCACAAGACTCACCTCCGGCAAATCCAAACCTTCACGCAATAAGTTAATACCAACAAGCACATCAAATTTTCCGAGACGCAAATCGCGCAAAATTTCAATTCTCTCTAAAGTATCAATATCGGAATGTAAATATTTAACACGAATATCCGCATCAGACAAAAATTCCGTAAGATCTTCCGCACCACGTTTAGTTAAAGTAGTAATAAGAACACGATCACCTTTTACAACACGAGCAGTAATTTCTTTCATTAAATCTTCAATTTGTCCGGCAATTGGACGTACTGAAATTTCCGGATCCACAAGCCCCGTAGGTCTTACTACCTGTTCCACAATTCCATGTTTTGGAGTGTGCGCATCCTCATATTTTCCAGGAGTAGCAGAAACAAAAACCGTATTATTCATATACTTTTCAAACTCATCAAACTTCAAAGGTCTATTATCATGAGCTGAAGGTAAACGGAAACCATGTTCAATCAAAGTTTGTTTACGAGAAAAATTTCCATTATGCATGCCTCCAATTTGAGGAACAGTCATATGGGACTCATCAATAAACAACAAGAAATCTTTTGGTAAATAATCCATCAAAGTTGTCGGTGGCTCACCAGGAAGTTTACCAGCCAAGTAACGAGTATAGTTCTCAATACCGCTGCAATATCCCGTTTCCTGCAAAATTTCTATATCATATTCTGTACGAGTTCTAATTCTCTCAGCTTCAATATTTCTTCCCATTTTCAATAACTCTGCATGACGAATTTCCATGTCCGCTCTAATTCCAGCAATCGCCTTTTCAATCTTATCCTTTGTAGTCACATCATGTTTTGCCGGGAATATTGTGACACTCTTTAATTCATTTTTTAATTCACCGGTAAAAGAATCTACTTCGGAAATTGCATCTACGTCATCACCAAAAAATTCGATTCTAAAAACAGTATCTCTATCAGGAGGGAAAACCTCCACCGTATCACCAAGCACATGGAACATACCATTCTTAAATTCCATTGCTGAACGGGTATATTGAATCTCCGTCAATTGTCTCAACAAATGATCACGAGGAATACTATCACCTACCGTAATTGTTCTCGCCAAAGTCGCATAATCATCCACAGAACCAAGACCGTAAATACATGACACAGAAGCCACAATCAAAACATCCTTACGAGTAAGTAAATTCACAGTAGCTGCATGTCTAAACTTCTCAATTTCCTCATTAATCGAAGCATCTTTTTCAATATAAGTATCAGTAGAAGGCAAATACGCTTCCGGTTGATAATAATCATAATATGAAACGAAATAGCTCACTGCATTGTCCGGAAAAAATTCCTGAAACTCACTGCAAAGCTGCGCCGCCAAAGTTTTATTATGAGCAAGCACGATAGTCGGTCTTTGCAATTCCTCTACTACTTTCGCCATCGTAAAAGTTTTACCAGAACCAGTAACTCCGAGTAGTGTTTGAAATTGCTCTCCTTTATTTAATCCAGCACACAATGCCTTAATTGCCGCAGGCTGATCGCCCTTCGGTTGCATCGGTGATTTGAGTACAAATTTTTTCATAATTTCTGAAAACAGCCTGAGGATGATACCACGCATTGCTTTACTCGTCTAGTTTATGCGCTTAAATTCACCTTTTAAAACACCTCTTTGAATAAAAATCATTATCGATTATTATAAGCTCATGTACAAAGACCTCCTCAAATTTGCCATCAAGACAGCAAAAAAAGCTGGGAAGTATGTTTTGGCTGAACAAAAAAAAGGACTCATTATCGAAGAGAAAGGCAAAAATGATTTAGTCACCAACGCCGACAAAGCATCAGAAGAACTAATTATAAAAGAAATAAACAAAGCCTATCCCGACCACGCAATTATTGGTGAAGAATCTAGTTTTATTCGCAAATCAGACTTTAGCGACTACGCAGATTCTGAATATATTTGGCTTGTAGATCCAATCGACGGCACCACAAATTATGCTCATCAATTAAAGGAATATGCCGTCTCAATCGGTCTCTTCAAATTATCAAAAAAAGAAAAATCCAAAAACTTTCAATATCTTACCGGCGAATTAATTGTCGGAGTAGTGTACGCACCAGGAATGAATGAACTTTTTTCCGCCGCAAAAGGTGAAGGAGCATATATGAACGGCAAAAAAATCCAAGTCACAAAAATCAACGAAGTAAAAAACGGACTATTTGCGACTGGATTCCCTTACAAGAACCAAGGAATAAATCTTCCATACTTCAATGCCATGATGGGACGTTGCCAAGCTATACGCAGACTTGGAGCTGCTTCTTTGGATCTCTGCTACGTCGCTGCTGGACGTTTTGAAGGATATTGGGAATTTGGGCTAAAGCCTTGGGATATCGCCGCTGGAGCACTAATCATAGAAGAAGCTGGAGGAACCGTAACAGATACAAACGGAAATCAAATAGATCTTTTTGGCGCTGACATTTTTGGCAGTAATCACAAAATTCACCAAGAGACCTTAAACATCTTCAAAAATATCTAGGCTTTACAATCGGTATTTTCTTTCTCAAAAGTGCATTATTTTCATCACTGACGTCTTCAACTACTCCACACACACGCTGATGGAAAGCCCATCTAGAAACTACTAAAACAGAATTTTCCTTCCATTCATGAACATGCTGAAATCCTTCTAACTTCAAATCCAGAGATTTTTGAAAATCAAAAATATCCTGATCTGTAATTCTCAAATCGGAAGACACATTAAAAATAAAACCAGAGAGACGCTTACCTATTTCGTCATCACCAAATTCATTACCGTATAACATCCTGTATTTCATCGCCAATTCAAACAACTTCTTTAACTCAACTGCTTGAGCACTAAGTTCAGGAGAATTTCTCACCAAAATTTCTATATTTTCAAAAAATGCCTTCACCACAACGCTTCTACTTGAAATAGCCGTATTTTGATCACGACCACCTTCTGAAAAAAGCGCAAAATCCTCAAGATCCCTATGCCAAATAGTATTTAATTTTTCCCTAACATTTATAAATTTAAGAAATCGAGAATTCTCGGGCTGCTTGCTGCGCTGATAATCGGCAAAGCCAGGCTCTACTCTCATAGATGCAAAACCACAACTCTCTACCCAATTCCAAAATCTAATTCTATCAGCTCCCCAAATCAACCTTCCAACTTGTTCATGAGTCATCTCCCCACCATCATTAAAAACCAAGCCGAATCTATTTTCATAAATATCCCTACCATCAGTAGAATACTCAGGATAAAGAATTTTAGCCTCCACACCTTCCCCAAATTTATAAACCTCGCTCATGATATTTTTTTAAGCGCACAGAGTAAAAGAATACGATTAATATGTCAAATTCCCATGGACTTGCCTAAAAATGGCTTTTCTATTACTATTGGCGGGCCTTCAAAGGCAAACACCTTCACGTGCGCTCGTAGCTCAGATGGATAGAGCATCAGCTTGCGGAGCTGGGGGTCACAGGTTCGACTCCTGTCGGGCGCACCATTTCAATTTAGTAGCTACTCTATAGTAGCCCGTTGACAAAACGGCATATTAGTGCCAAAATTAACTCCTTTTGCATATCATATGACTGAGCCAGAATTAAATATAGACGACGACTCCTCTGGAAGAGATGAGGAAGACGCCATGTTGAAAGCCGGCTATGCTGGAATTCTTCATCAAAGATATCCATTTCACCCTACGGACACAGCCTCCTTTAATGATGAAAACTCTTACGTTTTAAGCTTGGAAAAAGAGTACTTAGACATTCCACCTAATTTAGAATTTGGACGACTTTTTAATTCCATACCCGAAGAACATAGATCAAGACTTAAAGATATTTGGAAATTAGTTGAAAATAATTATTTTGAATACTTAGAGATATGTGAAGATCTTGAACAAAAATGGACAACCGGTGTCCCCATCGATCAATTAGGGGAATTTTCCGAAAGAATAGTTAAGGATTCAAAGATAATGATGATCCCAGAACTAAAAAACGGAGTAAGAGCCATAGTCGAAAAATCTTCAGAAAAGCGCGAACTAAGAACATGGAAAAGGGAAGAAAAAGCACTTCGTAAGTCACTTTATGATGTTACAAAAAAATATATAGTTTCCTTACGTCTATATTACGAGATGCTTCTAGAAAGCAACCCTGAAAAAAGAGGTGAAGATAAAGAAAACGAAGATTATGTTTTACCAAAGGATCATCAAGATCGCGATGAAATCGTAGAAAGAAATCGTTATCTCAGATACATCGATGCTGCACATCAAGGTATCGCAATTGGCAAAGCTGCTCATCATGGGCAAGAAAAAGGACGAATGAGAAAAACTGAAAAACTTCCATATATTATTCACGGAATGGATGTAAGTCATGCAACATCACTCGATGTTCTTCCTTATACCTTAGACCGAGGAATGGCAAACCTAGCGGTAATAATAGCTTTAGTAGGCCCAATTCACGATGTTATTGAGGATACAGATTTGAAAATGGAAGATCTTTTTGGAAGCCAAGGTTATCTAAAAAGATTAACAGACGCATACGACAGCAGCCTAGATCCAAAAATTAAAAGCGGCTTTCCTACGCCAGATACAACCCGCGATAAAATAAAAGAAAAAGTCTTAAATCTTCTAAAGCCTGACGTATTTAAAATAGTGCAAGAAGTCCTAAGGTTAGTAAGCCATAACTCCCAATGGACAGATCAAGAGAAAGCCAAAGCTGTACAGCAATCGATCCCAGGCAAAGAAACTACTATGAAAATTTTAGGAATCACTCCTGAAAAATACAAAGGATGGAAAGCAGATAAACCAGATAGAAGTAACAATACTTTCTTTGAATTCCCAGAGGAAACTGAAGAAAAAGAAAACAAATCGACTGCATTCCTAATGCGCATAAATGCTATGCACGGAGTAGAAAGCCGCCAAGTTGCCCTAATAATTAAACTAGAAGATAGAGCAAATAACATTCTATCATTGGATAAAATGAAGCCTGAAAAACAAAGAAGTATGCTTCGCAGCACTACTTCCAGAGTAATTGCTTGGGCAATGCTGGATCACGACAACAAAAACTATCCACTATACAATGCGCTTCCACGTTGTATTGATACAACCCTCAAAGGCTACGAAAAGTTCATGGCCTCAAATCCAGAAGCAATCACAGACCTCGACCGTAGATACATAGCAGAACTAGAACAATGGCAAATAGATGTAAAACGCTTCGTTGTCCCCTCTAAAATAATAGCAGTATTAAAGCGAAACAGAGAGCTGAAGTCTAAAGAATCTCAAGCTGCCTAGTTTACCGTCTTCTTTCCAAATATCATTTCATTAATATTGCTCAACCAAGGATTTTTTCCATTCACCACAGTCAAAAGAACATTCACTGAAGTTTCTCCGGCAGCGATAGTTGCTGTTCCTGAAGCTAAAGTATAATCCGCTCCACTTCCTGTCGCTGTACCTCCGGTAACTGCGTAATCGACAGTCACACTCCATGGGAAAGAACTAGAAAGAGTTAAAGGTAAATTCACAGAAGTTACAGACTCAAGACCGCTTGCGCTTGTTGTAGAAAATCCTACATTCGGAAACTCAACCCATCTAAAATATGGATATCCATTATTTGTAGAAGTCCCAATATTCCAAATACTGCTGAAATCCCAACCAGCATCAGTAAAAGTAGACCCAGTTTTCATTTCTAAAGTAGTTTTTGCCACGCCTCCATCACTATCTCCTCTTCCTGAAGTTTCTGTATCCCATCCCGAAGCAGAAACGGTTCCAGTATTAGCTCCACAAAAACCCTTTGCACTTCCACCACTCACAGTGCCTAAAGAATATGAATTACCTACAGTTCCTTCATTATTACCTACAAATCCTCCCACTCCACCAGAAGTTCCTACCACGTTACCACTAGAATATGAGCTGGAAACTCCCCCATTAGTTGAGGATTTATTATATCCGACAAATCCTCCCACGTATGAAGCTCCTGAAACGTTTGCTGTAGAATACGAACCTCCCACAAAAGCGCCAGTATCATTATATCCAATCAATCCACCATCATAATCTGCAAGACCAGTAACGGTTCCTGTGGAATATGAAAAATAAACATTAGCACCACTGCCGCTATATCCCAAAAGTCCTCCCACTCCATTATCACCAGTTATATTTGCATTTTGAACACCAGTATAAATAATCAATCCACCATCACCAAGACCACCAAACAAACCAACTCCATTGGCAGCCGGCCTATTAATAAATAAATTTTTAACAGCGTATTTTTGTCCGTTAAAAGTACCCGTAAATTGAACACCTGGGTTCACAGTTCCAAGAGGCTCAAATCCCAATCCACCATTCCACAAAGCCCCACCGGCATGAGTATCAGTCTGACAATCCACATCTCCTGTCAAAATATAATGACCGGCAAGATTTTCGCTAATCGCCTGCAATTCAGTACAAGTAGAAATAGAAACTGGAGTAACAACTGTAAAACTCCAAGTCGTAGCATCAGCTATGCCAGCATATGGATTATGAGCGGCATCCTCGAAAGTTCCCACATCCATTAGCACATGATATTCCGTCGTATAATCGAGCAAGCTTCCCATATGCAATATCACAGTGCTACCGCTAATACTTACATCATCTGTATTTGTTGCAGTAATAGTTTGAAAAACACTTTCTCCCTGCATTACATAAATGTGCTTATCAGCCACAGCACTAACATTTTCGCCAAAGTTAATGGTCAAAGTTGCTGCAGGAGAAACACCCGTCGCATTATCTAGAGGAGAAAACGAACTCACTGAAGGTGGTGTGCTATCTGGAGGAGTAGGATCATCTAAAGTAGTGAAATTCCAAGTCGTACTATCAGCAATTCCAGTAATTGGATTCGAAGATGCATCAGTAAAAGCACCAGAATCAATTATCATATGATAAGCAGTGGAATAAGCTAAACTAGATGGTAAAGTAACCGCTACAGTCCCTCCAAGAACAGACACAGAACCTCCATCAACAGCAATAGTTGCAACTGTAGTTCCTCCATTCATCACATACATATTTTTGCCACCCACAGCGATAACATTCTCATCAAAAACAACCGTAAGTCCGGTAGTAATAGACACTCCCGTGGCATTATCTGCCGGAGTTATAGAAGTAACCGAAGGAGGAGTCACATCTGGAGCAGCACCGGTATCAAAATTCCATGTTGTACTATCCGCAATTCCAGCAAATGGATTTCCAGACCCATCTTCAAAAGCTCCCACATCAACCAACACATGATAAGAAGTAGAGTAATCCAAAGGAGCAGCCAAATGCATCGTTACAACATTATCTGCCACCACCACTACAGCTCCATTAGTTGCCTCACTCGATTGAATAGTAGATCCTCCCTGCATTACAGTAATATATTTAGCCGCAATCGGAGTTACATTTTCAGTAAAAGTTAAAGTCAAATCAGTCGTACGAGACACCCCGGTAGCTTCATCTGCCGGCAACAAAGTTGAAACACTTGGAGGAGTCACATCTGGAGCAGCGCCGGTAGCAAAATTCCATGTAGTAGAACTAGCAATTCCGGCAAATGGATTACCAAAAGTATCCTCAAAAGCACCAGCATCCATTGTCACATAATAACCGGTTGAATAATCCAAATTTGAATTCAAATCAATAACAACAATTGCATTAAGAATCGAAACTTTTATTCCATCCACAGCCACACTTTCAAAAGTGGTGTCATCAGCAATTCTTTTTACATAGAGAAATTTACCCGCTACCGCGTTAACATTCTTATCAAAGGTAACAACTAAATTTGAACCTGCAGAAACTCCCGTAGCACCATCAGTAGGAGATAAAGTGGCAACCACCGGTGGTGTAGCCGTAGTAAAATTCCAATCAGTAGCACTGGAAATTCCAGCAATAGGATTCAAAGCAGCATCAGTAAAAGCTCCAGCATCAATCAATATATTATAACCAGTAGTCCAATCCAAAGTTGTAGCCAAATTCACTTCCACACTAGCTCCGGTAACCGTAACCTTTGAACCATTAGTAACATCAACCGATTCCACGACAGTTCCTCCTTGTTTAACAACGATATATTTTCCTGCAACAGCAACAACATTCTCATCAAAATTAATAGTCAAATTTGTATTTGGCGAAACTCCTGTAGCGTTATCAAGTGGAGTCAATGTCGTAATCGATGGAGCCGTAACATCTGGAGTAACTGTAGTAAAATTCCAAGTGGTTGAATCTGAAATACCAGCATAACTCATACCCATCTCATCTACAAAAGCCCCCGAATCAATCAAAACATTATATTCAGTAGAAGGATCGAGGGTCACAGATAAATCAATAGTTACAATATTTCCTGCAACAGTAACTCTAGCCAAATTTGTTACATCATCAGACTCAATAGTCGTAAGTCCTTGTTTAACGACGATATTTTTTCCAGCAACAGCCGTAACATTTTTATTTAAAGTTAGAACTAAATTAGTAGAAGTAGAAACTCCTGTAGCGTTATCGGATGGAGATAATACGGTACCGATGGGTGGATCAAAGGCCGTCAAATGAGGATAACCATCATTAACCAAAGGATCAATTGCCCAAATATCACTGTGACCAGCATCATTATTTGGCGTACCTACGAAATCCCAAGCAGTAGCCAGCCCGCCACCAACCGTCGTGTATGTCGCAACATCCTTCATTTGAAGAGTAGTCTTTCCTAATAGACCAGTCACACTGCCACAATTTCCTACAGAGGTTGAAAATAATCCAGTCGTATCGGTATCCCAAAAATTATCCACAAAGGAATCCGGCGATCCATAATTATGATTACACCAACCAGAAAAACCCTTAGCTGGTGATCCAGCTACAGTTCCAGTTGAATAAGAATTTTCAACTGATGTATAACTTGAATTTCCAATCAAACCACCACTACTTCCCGAGGTGGTAACATTTCCCCTGGAATACGAATTAATCACAGAAACATGCGCAGAACCAATATCTGTATTCTGTCCAACAAGCCCTCCGGCAGAATCAGACGCAGAAACATCAGCGGTAGAATAAGAGCTAGAAATAGTACCACTAAGACTCTGCCCAGCTAAACCTCCCGCTGCCATATACGAAACAGTTGCTGTTCCACTCGTATGTGAATTTAAAATTGTTCCATAATAATTTCCTCCCACAAGCAAGCCTCCAGCGAGATATCCAGAAACTGAACCAGCAACACTACAATTTGTAATCGTTCCATGATCATTATAAGCCACCAAACCAGCAACATAACCAGCACCAGTCACACTCACTCCTGTCATTGAAACATTACTAATTACAGCCGTAGAATTTATATCTCCAAAAAGTGCCTGATTATTAGTAGATGGATAAGAAATTGCACGAGCAATCACAAATCCTGAAATATTATAATTATGTCCATTCAAAGTCCCACTAAACGGAGTGCCAGTACTTCCCACCGGCAAAAAACCCCACCCACCATTCCACCCAGAAGTTGCAGAACAATCAACATTTCCAGTCAAAATATAATTTGCAGTTACATCTCCGCTCATTTCCTGCAACTGACTACAAGTACTGATCTGATAAGGAGTACCAATAGTTCCATCTCCTCCATCAAAAGCCGCCAAAGCAACTTTCGGCATTGGCCAGCCAGAAAATCCAGAAAAAATAATAGTGAACAACAAAAATGAAGCCAAAGCTCTAAATCCACCTCCATGAGAACTATCCATACTCCTCTTCTTGTTTTTCTTTTTTCTAATAGCATTAATAGCCGCACCAACAATAACTCCAAAAGATGCAATAATAGTGAGATACAAACCAATTCCTACCTGCCCATTCAAAGCAGTGGTCACTTTTTCCATCTTCACAAAATCATATCCACCAATAAACAAAGTGAATAAACCAAAAAACAAAGGAACGATAATAGAAATTCTTTTAACTAGCAAAAGAACTAAAGTCATTAACCCCATTCCAATAGTTATCATTGAATCCTTACCTTCGATTCCCAAAATATTCACATTTTCAGTTTTTCCCCATGGCAAAAAAACAGCAGCCACAAGCAAAAAAGCCGAAATCACCGCAACCAACTCTTCAATTTCCAATAATAAAATTTTTTCTTTTAGTTTCATTAAGCTTAATAATTCCTTAATAATCTTCCCATATTTTATAAGAAATTATCAAAAAAAACTAGCTTAAAATTTACATTTTCAAACTCTTTGCAGCCTTCGCTCTATCCTTCGCGCCAAAGATATAATTACCCGCAATAAGAATATCCGCACCAGCATCAGCACAAACCTTTCCAGTCTCCGCATTTATGCCACCGTCAATTGCAATTTCACCTTTGAATCCCATGGCTTTCAATTGACCAATTTTCTTTACCATCTTTGGCATAAAAGACTGACCACCAAATCCTGGCTCCACTGTCATAATTAAAACTTGATCCAAAAGAGGTAGAACATTTTTTAAAACACTCACCGGAGTTTTTGGTTTAATAGAAACACCGGTTTTCACCCCAAGCTTCTTTATCATCTTAAGCACATTTGCCAAAGTATATTTTCCGCTCTTCTCACATGCTTCAGAATGAATAATAATCAAGTCTCCACCAGCCTTTACGAAATCTTCTAAATAAAGCCAGGGACGCGCAATCATTAAATGCACATCAATTGGCAATTTAGTCTGAACCCACTTCAAAATCGGCGCACCAAAACTAATATTCGGCACAAAATTTCCATCCATCACATCAAAATGAATTCTGTCAGAATATGGTTCAATTTCAGCAATTTCCGCCGTCAATTTACCAAAATCAGCCGAAAGAATAGATGGAGCTATTTGTACTTTTTTAGACATTTTTAAAAATTACATTTCGTCAATTTTGATCACTCTTTTCGCATGCCTTTCTTCAGCATCAAAAGTAGTAGTCAAAAATTTATCTGTCATTTTAGTAATCATTTCCGGAGTGCTAATTCTTGCACCCATACAAATTACATTCGCATTATTATGCTTGCGAGAAAGTTCAGCCATATTCTCGTCAGTCACCATCGCCGCCCTAATTCCTCTCAATTTATTTGCCGCCATAGACATTCCAATTCCAGTGCCACAAATCAAAATTCCGAAAGAACCGTCATGCTCTTTTACCTTTTCCCCAACCTCTCTAGCGATGTCTGGGTAGTCGCACGGCTCCTCAGTAAAAGTGCCTAAATCCGTCGAGTCATAACCAGCTTCTTTAAGATGAGTATGCAAAAGTTCTTTTGCCTTCACTCCAGCATGATCACTTCCAATGTATACCAATTTTTTTGCTTTATCTCCGAACATATTTTTTTAGTTAATTAATGCTGTAGTTACCGATCGTGCCTCATGAACATTTCTAATTATTTTTGCCAATAAAGGCGCTACTGACAAAACTTTTAATCCTTTAAACATTTTTCTTTCTGGAATTGGGATTGAATTTGAAACAACCACTTCTTTAAATCCAGCTTCCTTAAATCTCTCAGTCGCAGGATCGGAAAATACCGCATGAGTTGCAGCCAAATAAATATCTTTGCCAGCCTTCATTGAGCGCAAAGCCGCAATAGCCGCCGTTACACTTCCAGCTGTATCAATCAAATCGTCATAAAGCACACAAGTTTTTCCTTCTACATCACCCACTACATGCATTACCTGAGCTTTATTATGAGCTGGTCTTGTCTTGTGAATAATCGCCAACTCTGCACCAATTAAATCCGCAAATTTTTTCGCATCTTTTGCTCCTCCTGCATCTGGAGAAACCACCACCACGTCTTTCAATTTTTTCTTAATAAAATAGTCAGCAAAAAGTCTTTCAGTATTCACATTATCCACTGGAAAATTGAAAAACCCTTGTTCCTGATCACTATGAAGCTTCATTGTAATAAGATGATCAGCACCAGCTGTAGAAATTAAATCCGCCACAAGTTTTGCAGAAATTGGTTCGCGCGGAGTAGCCACACGATCCTGTCTAGCATAACCATAATGAGGCATTACAACATGAATCCTGCCAGCAAAAGATCTCTTTAATGAATCGAGCATGATAAAAAGTTCCATCAAATCTTCATTCACGTTTTCACTTCCAGTCTGAACTACAAATACATCAGTACCACGTACAGTTTCTGTCGGCTTTGCGTAAATTTCCTTACACGCAAATCTAGAAATAAGCATTTCCGAGAGCGGCAATTTCAGTTCCTTAGCTATCTCCTTAGCTAATTCTGGATGAGAAGTTCCAGAAAAAATTTTGATTGGAAACTCTTTCATAAAATCTTTTTTAAATAATTTCAATCATCAAGACCGGATATCATAGTATCACAGTCCTGAAGAATTTTAAAAATTTTTTACAAAATTAAGCCGCCACTCGTAAATAGGCCGGCCCATATTCCCCCATCATCTTCTCAAGAGTCGCAAAATCACCATCTTCAACTTTAAGATTTGGCAAAATCTTTACCAACTCCTTGTCCACCTCTCCATCACCAAGTCCCACAATTTTCACATTCAAATTTGGAATACAAATGTCATTATAAACCTGATCAAATGCTGTACTCAAAAGAAATCTCGCACTACCAAAAATCACCGGAGTCTTCCCAGCAATTGCAAATCCAGCAGCAGCAGAAATCATATTAGACTCAGCCAATCCAAAATTAAAATATCTATCACCAAAAAATTTAATAAATTCTTCGCAATCAGAATTTCTTACTGATCCAGTATCAAGAACAACAATGTTCTTAAAATGCTTACCTAATTTGAGTAGAGTACTGTTCATAAATTTCTTTAAGTCTTGGAACAATTGCTGACATTTCATTATCACTCAATTTTGCTCCCTGATAACTAGCTTTTCTCTCTGCAAAATCCACACCCTTGCCCACTATAGTATGACACCATAGACATATAGGCTTTCTAGTAAAACTTTCCGCTTTCTGCAAAGCATTCAAAATCTGGTCGCAATCATGTCCATCAGTCACCTGAATTACTTGCCAACCAAATGAATCAAATTTGCTCTGCAAATTTTCCACCTGAAGCAAATGTCCAGATTGCACTTTATTATTATCCACAAAAGCCACCAAATTATTTAGCTTATATTTAGAAGCCATCATTGCTGCTTCCCACACCTGTCCACTCGCCAATTCTCCATCTCCCAACACAGCAAAAACTTTCTGATTTTTCTTTTCCATTCTTAGAGCCAAAGCTAATCCCAAAGCCACAGAAAGACCATGACCATAAGAAAGCATCGAAGCGCTAATTCCAGGAACTTTAGATGAAGGACGATTCTTTAGCATCGCCCCAGGTTTTCCCAAAAAATTCAATTCTGATTTATCAAAGAAACCAAGATCGGCAAGAATAGCATATTGCACAGCCACCGCATGACCTTTAGATAAAATCAAAAAATCCTGATCTTTTGCACCAGGAATTTTCGGATCATATTTCATCACCTGTTTCTTACCAAAAAGTTCTCCATAATAAAGAGAGACTAGAATTTCAACAACTGACATACAACTCCCTACGTATCCCTGACCACCTTTATGCAAAGTCTCCAGAGTACTCAATCGGATTTGCGCAGCTTTTTGTTCCAGCTCCCTTATATTCATGAATTTTCTAATTAAGCAGCTCTCTCGTCTTCTGCATATACATGTATATATTCAGATTTATCGTAAGAATGAATTTCGTCATCTTTGAAGAATCTCTTCACTTCTTTCTGAGCATTTTCAACAGTGTCAGAAGCGTGAATTACGTTACAAGCAACGCTCATAGCCAAATCTCCACGGATTGAACCAGCCTCAGCTTCACGAGCCTTAGTGATACCTGTAATTTTTCTAACTGCGTCTACAACCTGTAAACCTTCCCAGCACATAGCAACCACAGGAGTGCTCTGCATAAACTTAGCAACACCAGGGAAGAAAGGCTTATCAGCAATATGCGCATAGTGTTCGCGCAAAACAGCTTCGTTCAAAGCCATCATTTTCATACCAACCAATTTCAAACCTTTACGTTCAAAACGTGTAACGATTTCACCAACCAAACCGCGCTGAATAGCATCTGGCTTGATCAAAATCAATGTTTGTTCATTTACTTTCGCCATATAAAAATAGTTAAGGATATACTGAAAAAAGCAGGGCCATTCTAGCCCATGCCTCTAAGCGAAACAAGCCAAATTAGCTTGCAGGTTTTTCGTTAGTATCTGGAGCTGGTTTTGCAGCATCAGTCTTCTTATCATCTTCCTTTTTAGCTGTAGCGGCTTTATCACCTGGTTTTTCAAACACAACCTTACTATTAAACTTAGTGCCAACAGGCAATTCACCTGTCACAGTAATAGTAGAAGTGAAAGATCTAGGTTTCTTATCCTCAGCCTTTTCAGGCTCAGATTTACCTTTAATTCTAATAGATGTTCCCTCAGGGATAATCATTTCCGCACCATCTTTAAGGGTGATAGTTAAACCTTTATCTCCCGTGTTATATTTTTCACTCAATTTCATAGTTTTTTCTGGCTGAGCTTTTTCTCCAGAAAGAATCTTTCCAAAATCTTCAGCTTTAACAGGCTCAGTCCTTGCAGCCTCGAGCTCATCAGCTGGAGTCATATATTTAGGATCAGCAGCCATTTTAGCCATCATTTTTGGAACTTTAGCATCAATGCTTTTTACCACAGCCTGGAATTTTGGATCCAAACCGGAAATTGCCTCAGAAACAGCAGCACCACCATCTGCTAACATCGCAGATCCTCCCATGAAATAGATAAAAAATTGAGCTATAAAATTGTTTCCATTTAGAGCTTCAGCATAAGCTTTAGTTTCACGAGCTTCTGCAGCTGCCTGAGTTTCACCCTCAACAGCTACACCTACATTAATAACTCCCATAGCACTCAGAAACCTTCCTACTCCAGAACTTTTGAAAGCTTTAGCTCTCTCATTCAATTTCACTTCAGATGGAGTAAGCTCTACCGGCAATTTGTTCATCTTGTCGTAAGACGTATATTCCACCAAAAAAGTATTGGATGGATCTGGATCAGGCTTCACAGTACAATTAAAAACTGAATTTTTATCAATCGCCAAATCATAAGTAAAATTATAAGTCTTTTCAGGAGTTAAACCATCCCTGAACCCCACATAATTTTTATAAGTAGTAGTGAAGGAATTCTGTAATGATTTTACGGCAGCATTTGTATAAAGATTCGTCATAAGATTAGCAACCTCTACCTCCTTATATTGAGCTTCATTCGGCTGAAGATTTGCATTCAAAATTTTTGTAGCAGCAGCAACTTTTTCTGGAGTAAACAATTTACCAAATCCATCTCTCATACCATCCACTGCACCAGTAAACTCAGAGCCTTTTTTAAATACAAAACCTCCTGTAATTTTGCTATTTTCAAGTGAAAAAGTTTCGCCTAAAGAAGTCATATTTGTACCAAGCTTATTTTTCAAAGCATCTAATTCTACAATTGAATGTGCTTTTGCAATTTCTCCACCAGCAGTTGTAACAGCATCCTTAGCAGCCTTATCTCTAGCAGCTTCAGCCGCAGCTTTTTCCGGATCATACATCTTTTTATATCCTTCCTGTCTTGCATTAAAAGCATCAACAAGAGTCACTTTATAGGTTTTGGCCACATCTGGATCTGTTGGATTTTTCTTTACTAAAGCAGGATCCATTGGACTTCGAATAAACATCTCAGTCTTAGGATCATAAGAACTACCATCCGGATTTACATATCCTTCCACTTTAAATTTTTCAAATTCCGCCTCTTTTCCCTTTGGTATTTCTGGAGCCATAGTTTTTGTTTTTATTTCTCAATATTATACCAAAAAACAGCCTTTATATCAAGAGGCACGCCCACTAGACTACCACAAAACCACTTCTTAGTACTTAAGTAGCTTCAAGAATCTCTCTCTATCATCGTAAGGTCCAATCACTGCTAATTTCATCTTATCCACCTGGAACAAATCTTCCGCTACTCTTCTCACATCTTCTACAGTCACCTTATCTATTAATTTCATAATCTCTTCCGGATCTCTTACAGTTCCATGTAGCAATTCATATTTAGCCAATAAATGAGCGAATTCTTCTGAATCCTCTAAACTCAACACCATCTTTCCTTTCAAATAAGATTTAGCCTTCTTTAATTCTGCAGCTGGCACATTTTCTTCCTTCACTCTTCTGTATTCATTAATCACACCTTCAATCGCCTCATCGATTCTAAGCAAATCCACACCGGCATTAGTCACAATCACACCACCATCCATATAATTATCGGTAGAAGTATGAATGTAATAAGAAAGTCCTTTCGCTTCTCTCACGCCAAGGAACATTCTGCTACTCATATTTCCTCCAAGAATCACGGACAAAAGTTTAAGAGCCCAATGATCTTTGTGATCTTCCTTGTATCCAGGGAAACCAACAGCAATATGAGCCTGCTCCGTCTTTTTCTCTTTCAAATATAACTTTCCTCCATCCATATTCTCAATTCCTTTGAATTCATAAGCCTTTTCACCAGCTTCCATCTCAAAATATTTACCAATCAATTCTACTACCTGTTTGTGATCCACATTTCCCACTACAGCAATTACCGTATTGTCAGGTGTATAAAGTTTAGCCTTATATTTCACAAAATCCTCATGATTTACAGATCTAATCAATTCTTTAGTACCAATTTGATCCCAACCCAATGGTTGATCACCAAAAACTAAATTCTCAAAATTCCAACCGATTTGATACATCGGAGTATCTTGATACATATTATATTCTTCGAGAATTACACCTCTTTCCTTTTCAATCTCTTCTTGTTTAAATTTAGAATTAATCAACATGTCCGCAAGCACATCACAAGCGACTTCTAGATTTTCACTAGCCACCTTCACGTAATAACCGGCGTACTCTTTGCCCGTAAAAGCATTGAATTCGCCACCTACACTATCAATAGCTTCAGAAACTTCCTTAGTATCCTTGAACCTTTCAGCTCCTTTAAAGAACATGTGTTCCAAAAAGTGGGATATTCCACGAAGCTCTTGATTCTCATAACGACTACCTGCTCCGACAAGAACTAATACTGTTACAGCTTTAGTGCCTTCAAGCTTCTCTGTTACTAGTCTGAGACCACTCTGAAATGTTGTTTTTCTAAACATGCGCAAGAGATTATAGCATAGAAAAACAAATGTAAATACGATATAATCCCTAGGCATTCCAAACACAAATAATCCTCATATGCGAAATTTGCGTAGCTTTAAACCAAAAGAGGTATTCAACAAAATGAATATCTTTGTAATTGGAAGCACACTTATTTGCACGATTATCATTATTAGGCTTTTCCAACTTCAAATTCTCTCTCATGACTATTACCAAAATCTTGCGATGCAAGAACAGTCTGGATTAGTAGAATTGCCTGCACAAAGAGGAAATATCATCATCAAAGATTATCATTCTAATGAAGAATTTGCGATCGCGACAAATACTACGATGAATATGATTTATGCCGATCCTACTCTTATTAAAGATCCAAATTTTGTCGTTTCCAAACTAGAGCCACTACTTTTCAATCTCGCCGATGAACGCGCTGCCGACCAAAATCGCATCGACAAAATTGCTCGAGATTTACCTGTAGGTATCACCGAAGAAGATAAGAAAAAACTTCTCACTCCACTCACTGACGTCGAATTAGAAACACAATTCAAACAAAATTTTCTCGCAGAAATTAGCGAAAAAAGACGTAAAGACATTATACTCGCCAGTACCCTAGATGACACTACCTTGAGCCAAATTAAAGCTCAAAATATTTCCGGAATAGAAGTGATCGGCAAGTCTGTTCACGCTCATCCTGACCAAATTGGATCTGGAGCTACTGTCGCCTCAGCCCTCACTCAACTACTAGAAATTCCTACAAAAAAACTTGAAACAATTCTTAAAGGAGAAAATCGTTACGTTGTTCTAAAAAGAAAATTAGATCCAAAAATTTCCGATCAAGTCACTGCTCTTTTCAAAAGCGATAAAGACAAAACATTTGCCGGAATAGGAATGAAAGAAGAATATTTCCGCTATTATCCAGAAGGACAATTGGCTTCAAACGTCATCGGATACGTAGACAATACTAATGTCGGACAATATGGAATTGAAAGTTCATTCAACACTCAACTTCAAGGAGTTCGTGGAAAATTACAAACCAAGAAAGACTCTATTGGCCGCCAAATTACAGTAGGAGAAAGCACTCTTGAAGCATCAGTAGATGGAGACAATATCGTCCTCACGATTGATCGTTCAGTACAGCTAGAAGTAGAAAAAATTCTCGCTCAAGACACTAATACTTTCCAAGCAGATAGTGGCCAGGTTCTCATTATGAATCCGAAAACTGGTGCCGTGATAGCCATGGCTAATTTCCCAAGCTTCGATCCAAATCGCTACGGTGATGTTTTTAAAAAAATAGAAATCAAACTTTCTCCTGATGAAATAAAAAATCTCTCTCCTACAAAAGACAAAGGAGTTTACAATTTCTACGTTAACGACGTGACTCTAGATTACTATCCAGTATTTGAAACTCTCGACGAAAAAAATAATATTCATTACTTCCGCTACGCTAATTTCCGTGGTCCAGAAGTTTATCACAACAAAGTAGTTTCTTGGCCTTATGAACCGGGTTCCGTTTTTAAGCCAATTATCATGTCCTCCGCGTTCGATGATGGTGACGCCACACCGAACACCACTTACGTAGATAACGGCCCTGTAGGAGTGGATTGGAATGTCTACAGCAAGAAGTTCGACTTCTTTATCAAAAACTCTACAAACAAATATTGGGGCTTAATAAATATGCAGACTGTTATTGCCAAATCTTTGAATACTGGAATGACTTTTATTTCAAAGAAAATGGGCCCTTCCCTTTTCTACGCTTACATGAAAAAATTCGGACTCATGGACAGAACAGAAATAGAATTCGACAATGAAGTATCCGGAAAAGTAGAATATTATGACAAATGGACAGAATCAGAATTAGCAACTCATGCCTTCGGCCAAGGTCTCACCGTCACCTTAATGCAAATGGGTGCAGCATATTGTGCCTTAGCAAATGGAGGAATTCTTATGCAACCACACATCGTCGATGAAATTCGTCACGCCGACGGCAAGGTAAGCAAAACTGAACCACGCCAGATTCGCCGTGTAATTTCCGAAGATGCCGCCTCAAAAATAGCCTCAATCATGGTCTACACTGTAGATAACGGAGAAGGTAAAGGCGGAAAGGTACTCGGCCACGCCGTCGCCGGTAAAACCGGTACAGCCCAGACATATAGACGTGGAATTGCCCTCTTCGGTAAAGGTACGACTATTGGTAGCTTTTCAGGTTTTGCACCTGTAAAAGACCCTCAATTCGTAGTTCTCGTAAAATATGATCACCCTAGAAGTAGTGAATGGGGTTCCAGTACTGCAGCAGAAACTTCAGGTCGCATAATGACTTTCCTCTTTGATTACTACAATATTCCTCCAGATAGGCAGACTTCCGGAGAAATAGCCCCAACAAAATAGCCCAAGCCCTTACCTAGTTGCTCTAAATCTCCAAAAATGGTATAATTACAAGATTAATTATTACTATTTTCATGTTTAGAGAAAGGTATCTCATACAGATGTCTGGACACGGAGCCGACCATGGTAGTCATGGAAGTGGAAACATGATTGAAAATTTAGCCAGTGCTGTTAATCCATTAAAAGAAAAAACTGACGTTTACGCAAACTTGCTACATAACAATGAGACAACAAGTCCTTGGAATAGTCATAAAATAGAAATGGCTCGCAAAGGATCTGTAGATATCAAAGCCGTTGGTAATGAAACAAGAAAACAAATAAAAGAAGCTCTCTGGGATCTTCCAGGACAAATTGGCAAAAAATTATTAAAAGGATTAAGCAAACCACTCTTCACTTTCCCCGCTTGGCTTTGGACCAAAACTACTCAACTACCTGCCAACGTAGCTAAATTAGTGACAAGCGGAATAGTCGTTGCGAACGCAGAAATATGGCAAGCATTAGATGCACCGGCCCGTAAAATGGTAGAAGCAGATAAATGGCTTCAAGACAAAATCGAAGGACTAGGTGGAGGTGGCCACGGACATGGACATGCCGCAGCACACCACTAAAAAATGGGAGCCACATTTGTATAACGTGACCCCCACCATTTATTTTTCTAGTACCAATTATTCAGCCAATTTAAGGCTCTTCACTTCGCTTAAATCATTAAGCAAATTTGCCTTCACTACAGCTTTAGAAACTGTATAAAGATTTTCTCCGATATAAAGAATTCTTTGAATATCGCTATCTCCATACCAGTAATAACCAGATTTATCTTTCACCTCTGTCGGAGTGTAGTGAGTAATTTTTCCTTTCAAATCAAAGCCTTTATCCAAGCTAACATTATAAACATAAGCACCCTGAAAAACTATTTCACCATAAGTATTCGCTGGAGTTTTTGGATCATCTTTTATCTTCTGTGGAATCTCCGCAACAGTTACAGGAAGAGCCAAAAGACCTTTAGCCTTATCAAACAACAAAGCTTTATGATCATATAAAAGTGGCGTATCACTTCCCCTATCTCCAATAGTTGTCTTAAACATTTCTACTGGATTTGAAACATCAGTCACATCAAACATCGCAATTTTCAAACCTTGATACCAAGCGAAATCCAAACCTCTCTGAGAAACCAATTCTTCGCTGGCATCCACCGCATCCTTACCAAAACCAATAATATGATTTTCATCGTATGGCTCTAAATAATCACTGAATCCAGGAATCTTTAGTTTTCCTAAAATTTTTGGATTAGCAGGATCACTCAAACCAATAACAAAGAATGGATCGATCTTTTTAAATGTCACCATGTAAGCTTTATCACCAGCAAAACGCACAGAATAAATTTCTTCACCAGGAGCAATTCCTTCAATTTTTCCAACTTGCTTCAATCCAGAGTTCAAAACATAAATATTGTTTGTAGCTGGATGAGCTGAATCCCAAACATTTCCTAAAGTAGTCGCAATTCTGAAATTACCGCCACTTTCATCCATTGAGAATTGATTGATAATATGTCCTGGAACCTCAGCCTTACCCTGATATTTAATTTCCGAAGGGCTCAAGCTAAATTTATGAACAAGAGTTTGCTCTTTATTCTCAGCATTTGGATTTGCATAGAACCAATTATATTTTTGTTCAGCTACATACAAACTCGAAGGAGATGCATAAATACTTCCACCAGAACCAACAATTATTTCACTCTCAACTTTAGAATCAGCATCTTTTGTAGGAATACCTGCTACCACTACATAATTTGTACTTTCAGAACCAGGAACGTATAGAACGTCCTCACATTTTCCTACTGTATTTACCGTTCCATCATTAGAATCTTTATACAAAGGCAATACTTCATGCTCAGTCCATGTTTGTGGAAATCTATAACCATACTCATTCTTATTCAAAACAAGATAAAGCATATCTCCAACTTTTCTAGATGATGTGTAATCCCCTTCATAAGATAAATCTCTGATCTTTTTAATATTAGATTTATCAGTGATATCGAAAATATAAACCTTGGTCATCTGACCATAATAATATTCTCCCATGATTGGCATCATCATTTTCTGACTCACGGGTTGATTCATATATGGTTTATCCCACAATGAATCATAGACAGTTCCAAGAACTATCAATCTGTTTCCATCAACATACAAATCACTTGGATAAAAATTACCATTTTCAAAAGTAAGTTTATCTAATTCTTTCATTGAATCAGCTGGATAAGCTTGAACAATTCTTACCGTATTAGCTTTTACTCCATAAATATATTTATCATCATTCTTCACAATATCCGCTTCATCAACCCCTTGAACCTGTAAGTTTGTAGTAGAATGATCTGTACTCACAGCAGAATCGGCAGGAGCAGAAGTGGATTTTGATGCACCAGGAGTATTGGTTGTTGTGCTTGGAGTAACCGGTGGCAATGCCCCAGTACTTTCAAACATCTTATCGTAATAAACCTGTTGAGTTGAATTATCTTCAAGATATGTCTTCAAATCTAAACAAGAAGAAAATTTCTGGAATTGTCCTCCAGAACTAGCTGCTAATTCCCTATTCTTCAAAGTTTTATAATCAGCTGAAGGAGCATAAGTCTGATCTGTCTTAATTCTCCAAACCATCTCCGCCATCTGACCACGAGTGATATTGTAATTAAATCCTGCAACATCTTGTGGAATCGCAGCCTTATCAGTAAGAGCCTGAACATAAGGCTTATACCAAACACCACTATCATCAGCTGGAACTACAAGCCCCATAGTATTAGAAATAATTTTCGAAGCTTCAGCAAAATTTATTTCCTTTTCTGGCTTAAAACTACCATCTCCGTACCCCTGAACTAAATTCAACTTAGTAGCTGCACACACATATCCTGAATACCAAACATCTTTCACATCCTTATAACAATCTTTTCCTTCTGGAGTTTTACCAGCAGCCTCCATCACAATCTTCAAAAACTCTGCACGATTAATTTTATTTTCAGGTTTAAAAGTCCCATCAGCATAACCTTGAACCACTTTATTCTCCTTCAAGTAATTAATAGCTTTAAAATTTCCATTCATTGAATCCACATCACCAAAAGCATTGATGGTGGTAGTCAAAGCACTTGCCGTGAAAACATTTGTTAAAAACAAAATTGCCACGAGCTGCAACACTCCCAACCTAGAAAACATTTTCTTCATTTTTTTATTTTTTAAAAAATAAATTGGCTCACATTTGAGCATACGGATTATAGCATTACATTGTTACGTTTGACACTTATTACCCTTTCCTATAGATTTAAATCCATTTAATACTAAACCGGTATGAATACGACACATTCCTGCAACCCTAAGCAAAGAAGTGGAGCACTCCACCTTACTCAAAAAGTAGATTACGGATTAATTCTTCTAACTTCCCTAGCAAAGGATAAAAACCAAGCTTCAATCAAAAAAATTGCCGAAGAAAGCAGTGTGTCATTTTTATTTCTACAAAAAATTGCCGGACTTTTACAGAAAGCAGGAATGATCAAAGCTGAAAGAGGAAAATTTGGTGGATATAGTCTCAATGGAGATTTAAAAGATTACAATCTCGGACAAGTAATTGAAGCCCTAGAAGGACCAATTGCTATTGTTCCATGCCTGAATAAATTAAACAAAGTAGCTTGCAAAAGAATTGGATTTTGCGCAATTCGCCCAAGTTTTGCGAAGATAAACAAGGAAATTCAAAACATTATTACTACTAAGACATTAGATAATTTCATCACTGCATAACAGAGCGAGTGAAACGAGCTCCTAAATACCAAGAAAGAAAAACAATTATGAATATTAAGAAAAAAGACACTCTAGAAATAAAAGATCTTCACGCAAATATTGGGGATTTGAAGATTTTAAACGGAATTAATTTAACTATTAAATCTGGAGAAATTCATGCCATCATGGGACCAAATGGATCTGGAAAAAGCACTCTTTGCAATGTTCTCATGGGACACCCAAAGTATGAAGTAACAAAAGGATCCGCAAAATTTAATGGCAAAGAAATTCTCGATCTAGAACCGAACGAAAGAGCTCATCTTGGCTTATTCCTAGGTTTTCAGCATCCACTAGAAGTTAGCGGCGTAAGCACAGGAACTTTCCTCCGCCTCGCTAAAAATTTAAAACTAAAAGCCAACGGCGAAACCAAACAAATTTCTCCAATGGAATTTATGCCGATATTAAAGCAAACGATGGGCCTATTAAAAATGGACGAAAAATTCATTACGCGTTCAGTAAATGAAGGATTTTCCGGCGGTGAAAAGAAACGCGCTGAAATCGTTCAAATGGCTATTCTAGAACCTAAAATTGCCATGCTCGACGAGATCGATTCCGGTCTCGACATCGATGCCCTAAAAATTGTTGCTGAAGGTATTAACGAAACCTTTAAAAAGACAGGGCTCGGAGTACTACTCATCACCCACTACCAAAGATTATTAAATTATATCACTCCAGATTTTGTGCATGTCATGGCTAAAGGAAAAATAATCAAATCTGGAGATAAAAAATTAGCTAAAGAATTAGAGAAAAACGGCTACGAAGAAATTCTAAAAAAAGTTAAATAATGGCAGTTCCAAAGTCTACACAAAAATTAATTAAGAATACTTTAGACGACTATAAATTTGGTTTCAAAACCAAAAACACAGCCGTTTTCAAAACACCCCAAGGGGGACTTACTCGTGAAATAGTAGAAGCCATTTCTTCGCGCAAGAAAGAGCCAAAATGGATGCTCGACTATCGCTTAAAAGCTCTCGAAATTTTCGAAAAAAAAGCGATGCCAAAGTGGGGCGGAGATCTTTCCGGAATTAATTTTGAAAAAATTCACTACTACCTACAACCTCAAGATAAACCAAAAACTGACTGGAACGACGTGCCAAAAGATATTAAAGATACTTTTGAAAAACTCGGAATTCCAGAAGCAGAAAGAAAATTTCTTGCCGGAACAGGCGCACAATTTGAATCAGAAATGGTTTACCATTCTCTTCAAAAAGAACTCACAAAAAAAGGTGTAGTTTTTGAATCTACAGATGTGGCATTACAAAAATATCCAGAAATCTTCAAAGAATATTTTGGCAAAGTAATTCCCGCTCACGATAATAAATTTTCAGCTTTAAATTCAGCAGTTTGGTCTGGAGGATCTTTTATTTATGTACCAAAAGGAGTGCATATTGAATTGCCATTACAGGCTTATTTCCGCATCAATGCTGAGAATATGGGACAATTCGAAAGAACGCTCATTATCGCCGATGAAGGCTCTTCCGTGCATTACGTAGAAGGTTGCACGGCTCCGACATATTCTACCGACTCTCTACATTCTGCCGTAGTGGAAATCATTGTGAAAAAAGGTGCCCGTGTCCAATATACGACTATTCAAAACTGGTCAACTAACGTCTACAACCTCGTCACTAAGCGCGCATTCGCCTATCGCGACGCCGAAATGTTCTGGCTAGATTGCAACCTTGGCTCAAAACTAACAATGAAATATCCTGCCATATTCTTAATGGAACCTGGTGCCCGTGGAGAAGTACAATCTTTAGCTTTCGCCAATAGTAATCAACACCAAGACGCTGGCGCAAAAATTGTTCACAACGCTTCAAACACCACTTCAAAAATTGTCGCAAAATCTATTAGCAAAGGTGCTGGACGATCTACGTACCGCGGACTTCTCAAAGTTTCTAAAGGCGCAAAAAATATTAAGAGCCACGTATCTTGTGACGCACTTTTACTCGATGGCGCTTCACGCTCAGACACTTACCCAACAATGAAAATCGAAGAAAGCGAAGTAGCTATCGCCCACGAAGCAACAGTTTCAAAAATTGGCGAAGAACAATTATTCTATTTAATGTCTCGCGGACTCACTGAAGAAGAAGCCGCCTCATCAATCGTAAATGGCTTTGCTAAACCAATCATCAAGCAATTGCCAATGGAATACGCCCTAGAATTAAATCGTTTATTAGAATTAGAAATGACTGGATCAGTCGGATAAATATGGAAAATACTAAGCTCATCATCACAGACAAAATCTCAACTCAAACTATTCAGGTCAAAAAAGATCAGACTTTGAATTATGTAGTTTTTCTCGATAAAGGATGGGAAGAAACACAGCGTCTTACTTTCGAATTCAATGAAGAAAATGCCACGGTAAATTTTCTCGCAATTATGATTGGTGCAAAGAAAGAAAAATTCCCAATGGAAACGATTTCCCTTCATAAAACTCGTAACACCAAAGCTTATTACACTATGCGTTCCGCGCTTTTTGATGAATCCGAAGTGGACTACACTGGAAATTTGAAAATTGAAAAAACAGCTGGTGCGACAGATTGCTATTTAGCTCATCACACTTTAATGTTATCCAAGAACGCAAAAACACACACAGTGCCTTGTCTAGAAATTGAAAATGACGACGTAAAAGCTGGTCATGCAGCCACAATTGGCAATATCGACGAAGAATTATCTTTCTACCTAGAAAGCCGAGGATTAGATAAAAAATCTGCCAAAATTCTTCTCATCAGAAATTTTCTAGAAAGTGATTTGAAAAATATTTTGGACGAAAAAGATCAGAAAAAAATAATAGAAAAAATAGCAGAATCTCTCAAATTAATAGATCTAAAAAATGTTTGATCCAAAAAAATTAAAAAAAGACTTCCCTATTTTCTCCCGCAAGATAAACGACAAATCGCTTGTGTATCTTGATAATGCCTCAACAAGCCAGAAACCAAAATCCGTAATCAATGCCCTCACAAATTATTACGAGACTTTTAATTCCAACACTCACCGCGGAATTCACACCATGTCCGAAGAAGCGACTGCCGCTTATGAAGACACTCGCGAACACGTGATGAAATTCATAAATGCCAACCTTCCAAAAGAAATTATTTTCACACGCAACACGACCGAGGCCATCAATTTAGTGGCTTACTCATGGGGAGAAGAGAATATCAAATCCGGCGATGAAATTATTGTCAGCGCTATTGAACATCACTCAAATCTTGTGCCATGGCAGGAACTTTGCCGTAGAAAAAACGCCACTTTGAAAATTATTCCAATTAAAACAGATCTAACTTTAGATCTAGCTGCCTACGAGAAATTACTCAGCAAAAAAACTAAATTAGTGAGTATTACAGCTATGTCTAATGTTCTCGGCTACATGCCAGATCTAAATAAAATTATAAAATCTGCACATAAAGTAGGCTCTCTCGTCCTCGTCGACGGAGCTCAAAGCGTAGCGCACATGAAGGCCGATGTAAAAAAACTCGACTGCGATTTCTTGGCATTCTCAAGTCACAAAATGCTCGGGCCTACAGGAGTAGGAGTGCTTTACGGAAAATTCGAAATTCTTTCAAACATGAATCCATTTATGTTCGGTGGAGACATGGTGAAATCCGTGGAACAACACAAAGCATATTGGAATGACCTACCTTGGAAATTCGAAGCAGGCACACCAAACATTGCCGATGTAATTGCCTTCGATGCCGCCCTCACCTATCTCGACAAAATAGGTCTAGAAAACATCCATAAATATGATCAGCAATTACTCAAATACGCCGTTGGTAAATTTTCAAAATATGAAAAAGATGGCGTTAGTTTAATCCTCCCAAAATCTGATACCAGCAGCATTCTTTCTTTCTCAATCAAAGGAATTCACCCTCACGACATTGCTCAAATTTTTAATGATGAAGGTGTGGCCATACGTTCTGGATATCACTGCAGTCAGCCATTAATTGAACACTTAAATTTATCTTCTACTGCCCGCATGAGCTTTTATTTTTACAACACTGAAGCGGACATTGATAGAGCAGAAATTGCACTAAAAAGAACTCTGAAAATTTTCAAAAGCTAGAAACAAAGCCGCGCCTTGACCCATCAATAAAAAATCATTCTAGTTTGCGCCCGGGCGCAAATATCAATCTGTAAAATCGCACAAATGGAACTCTACTCTGAAATAATTCTCGACTACTTCAAAAATCCTGTAAACAAAGGAATTATTACCGAACCATCCGGCACCTGCACTGAACACAATCCACTTTGCGGTGACAAAATTCGCGTGGATCTAGTTCTCGATAAAAAAGGAAACGTCAGCGAAGCCAAATTTTCGGGAGAAGGATGCGCCATTAGCCAAGCAGCGACTTCCATGCTCACAGAAAAATTAATTGGAAAAACTCCCGCTCAAATCAAAAAAATCGACAACGAAGAAATATATAAAATGCTCAATATTCCAATCAGCCCAGGCCGCGTAAAATGCGCCTTGCTCGGATTAGTGACTGCAAAAAAAGCCGCGATATTAGCAAGCCCAAGGAAGCCAGCAAAAAAATAATCTCAAAACCGGTAAATAGCCAAGCACCTAAAAACTTCCGGATACCCAAAATCAGAACCAGTACGGTTTTACAGATGAAAAAGTCCCGACATCGGGGAATCACAAAACATTTTAAATCTCAATCAATATGCCAAAGAAAATAATTAAAAAACCAGCAAAGAATAAGAAAATCGCGCAAAAAAACCCTACAAAGATTCAAAAAAAGACCGTCACAAAATCCACTCGCCCACTTCCCGTTCCAAAAGAACTTCGCGTAGAACCATACTGGCAGGAACTAAACAAAGTCATCGATCCTGAAATAAATCTCGGAGTTGTAGACCTCGGCCTAATTTACGATATCCAGCTCAAAAATGGTAAATGCGCAATTACCATGAGCCTGACGACTCCAGCTTGCCCCTACGGCCCTACTCTTCTAAAAAACATAGAAGACCGCATGCGCCTCTACAAAGACGTCAAATCCGTCAAAATCAATATCGTCTGGGATCCAGTCTGGAACCAAGACTTCATCGATCAAGATATCAGAGACTTAATGTTAGGATTCTAGTCTCAACTCCCCCACACAAAATCAAACAGCGTCTCCACGGTCTTATAAAAAGTTTCGGAATTTATCACCATTCCATAAATTTGTTGATGGAAATCTATGATCGCGACTTGATTCCCACCAAATAAAATAATTTCCGCATGAAGCTGAAATGGATGTCCCTTCACAATCTTAGTTTCTCGATTGGAAACACTATCCAAACTCTTGTATCTCTCACTTCTTTTTCCATCAGCCACAATCACGCGACTAAAAACTTTACGGCGTTTTTTTAATTCAATAAATTGCTTCGTCAAAAAATCTTTCAATCCCACCGGAAAAGAATCCAAAGTCAGAAAAGACTTCTGCACACCGCCCTTTTCCAAAGTCTGACTATATAAATTAATTATCGCGTCATCTCCTTCAAAAATCTTTATTTTTGGCTCTACGTAAGAACTCTTTTTCATATTTGTCATCTCTTTCACAAAAAGTCCGGCCATTTTTTTCTCAGCTTCCAAATCGCTAATTTTCCTCTCCAAACTATCCATAAAAATCTCCGGCGACACCGCCATATAAGCCTTCACCTCATTCATCTGAGTTTGAGCAATTACACCCTTCTTCAATAATCTTTTCAAAGAAGAATACACCGTCGTTCTATCTATCCCAGTTCTTAGCGCAACCGAGCTCGCAAAAGACTGCCCATGTTGGAAAATATCCAGATAAATCTGTTCATCTTTTTTATTAAACCCGTTGTTTCTGAGAAACGATTCAATCAGTTGAGACATAGTGTTGACGATAGTTCAACACACCGATGATAGCAGAAACAATGGCTCAAACAAGAGAATATCAGAAACATAACTATTAGCCACTCTACTTCTCCTGGAAACACTGTAGATTGAGCTCTGCAAAAGATAAAAACAACCGATGGATAGATTAGAAGCTACAGCCACAGCAAGAACTCTAGATACAAATCCTGTGTACAGACAAAACACTGTAGATTTCAGACATGGACTACACCTAGTCGATCCGACTTCAACACCAGAAAGAGCTTTCCCTTCAAAAGGATTAGAAATTGCTCAAGCAATTGAACGTGCCACTATCATGGCGCGCTTTCACCATCTCGGCCACACAAGCATGATTGATGACAAAGAGCCCCTTCAAGATTATGCCGGCAAGCCACTCCCTTGTAATTTCAAACTTGAGACTGAAAATCCTCACGAAGCAGCAAAACTTGCCCTCGAACTAAATCTCGGAATAGTTTTTATCGGCGCTCTCACTAGTGCTACCAATAATTTTGGTGACAAAAAACAACCAACAGGACTTCGCGGAGTAATAGCTATTAAACCAAAAGGAATAGCAACTCTAGAATCTACAAATAGAGAAGAAGCCACAGAAAACAAATCAGACCAAGTAGTAATTAATCACAATAAACTCGGCAAAGATACCCACACAGTCACTATCGGCGCTGGTCTCACTTATGCACAAGTAAATGAAATTGTTGCCCAAGAATTGGGACCGGAATATTGGGTACCTGTAGATCTCACGAGCTTGGAAAGTGCCCTAGCTGGAGCGGTTTTTGCCACCGGCGGTCAAGGTCCATCAGGCATCAAACTTTCTCAAATTGCCGTAAGAGTAAATCAAACCAATGGTCGTGAAATTCAAACCCTCACCACCCCTGAAGAATTAGCCGAACACGAAGGGCTTGGAGGATTACAGGGAGGAATAACAGAATTAGAATTAAAAGTTCTAAAACGTCCTCCTCATCGTTTTGGATTCAGAGTAATGCTCAAAGATACTGCCGGCCACAAAGATTATTCAGAAAAAGCTGCAGAACTATTAGCTAAAATAGCGCCTTATTTCAAATTAAACTTTGAAAATGGAACACTATCCTCTGAAGCCGGCGAAGACAGCGTAGACGGCATAGAAATAATGGATAGAGCCTCAATAGAAGCTGTAAGCGCGAGTCGCAAAGACCCCCTTTCAAAAAGAATTCTTCAAGAGATGACCGCTTCAAATTCCGACTACAGCATTTACCTCACCGGTAATTCAACCAAAAACATCCAAGACCAAGCAGAATCAGAAGACGAGAACATTTTACTAGCCCTAGTAGAGTTAGAAAAAATCGCTGACATCGTAGCTGTAGAAGGAAGCGAAAAGCTAGAAGCCATGAGAGTACTTAGAGAAAATGTTCCGGATATTGTAAAAAGACAAGTCACCCATTCCAAAACAAAACCATTTTCTACATCTTTAGATTTCAATTTTGGAATCGCAGAAAATGCTCAGCTCGAACCTGCTCAACTCCAAGAAATTTATCATGAAATTCTTCGCGCTTTCTATGAATACGAAGAACAAGTAATGACTTTTGTAAAAGAAATGGCACGAGCAAAAGATGCCAATATTGCCATGTTCCGTTATGGACATCTTGGCCGCGATCCACATACCCGTTTCACTATTTGGCCAAACGAAAAAGATCCAGAAAAAATTAGCAGACCAGACGATGTACAAGATGTAGGCGCAGCAATCAGCGTCTTTAAAAGAAGATTGTTGGAGAATTTAAAAGATCTTCAAACTAAACATCCTGAACTAGAAATTCACGCCGGAGAGAAAGGCAAAACTCCAGAACCAGGAGTACTATCAGCAGAAGTCCTCGCTCGCTCACGCCAAATAATTTCAGAAGCTGGCAGAAACTGGAACTTCCGCGCACCAAAAGCCTTCAAAGAACAAACCACAAACTAAACTCCTGCAGCTTCCATTAATTCAAGAATACCATTCACAAATAAATCTGCCGCAAAAATAATCAACAAAGCTGCGCTCACATTGAAAAAATATTTCAAAGAGAATTTTAAAATTCCTTTAAGTACAAGCCACGCCACCAATACTGCTCCGGCAATTCCCAAGATAGTTCCGTAAATCATTTCCATTCCTTGAACACCAAATTCTATTTTAGCTCCCTGTAAAAACATTGCCGCTTCCACTCCTTCTCTCATCACGGCGACAAAACTCAAAAAGAAAATTCCAAAACGAGAATTATTGGAAATATGACCACTAACTTTATTCTCCATATTAGACTTAAAATTCTTTCTATTAGTTATCATCCAATAAAGCATCCAGCTCACTAACAACGAAGCCACAAGCATTGTTGTTCCCTCATAAATTTGCTCATACACACCTTCGAATTCACCAACATACTTCTGAAAGAAATAAGCAAAAACAAAACTAAAAATTGCTCCACCCAAAACTCCAAGCCAAACATTTTTCTTTTCCTTAGAGTCAGAAGTTTTAGCAATATAGGCCAAAATAATTCCAACAACCAGTGAGGCCTCAAGGGCTTCCCTGAGAGTAATGAATAATACGGAGAGCATAATTATTTAGTTTTAGTATCAGCAGGTACAGTAGTCTTAGCTGGCGCCTCTTTCACAGGAGCAGCTTGAGCTGGCATCACTCTTAATTTGTCCAAAGTAAGCTGAGATTCCCAACCATCAGAAACAAATTTGATAGAATATTTATCACCATCAATTTTCTGAACTTTTGCAGCATAGAAAGCATCTTCCATCCATTCAGCTAAAACAGTATCACCAGTTTTTATTGAACTTGATGATGGAGACACATTCTGAACTAGCTTATCTGCTGTATAACAAACTGGCTGCTTATCGCTGCTAGAATTATAAAAATTATCATTGAAAGTAATTTTCCATCCACCTTCTTTACAAGCCTCAGTCACTTTCCCAATATGCCAATTTCCCTGATACCAATCAGCTAAAACAACGTCATTAGCCTTAAATTTTGGGGAAGAACTACAAGCCGTAAACAAACCCAAAACTGTTATCAAAAGAAAAAGTTTTTTCATAAAATTTTTATCTAAATAAATCGAGAAAAGTATATATTATTTTTGTGCTTCCATCAATGGTAGGACCTCCTTCTCATAATCAGAGATAGAAGCAAACTGCGAATCTTCATCATCTGAAGCGGCAATCAGAGCGTAAAACCCTCGTGTAACCAATTTAAAATCAACTCCACCTTTGGGAATTTGAGGTAAATTCACATCTCTCAAAACTATTCGTCGATGCTTATCTATACTCAAATTTCTCATACCGTATCCATGTTCAATTAAATCAAGACCCTCTGGATCAGAAATTACAATATACAACTTACCTCCTTTTTTTTGAGAATAAGCTTTTATCCTAAGTGACCCTTTCAAAAAGTCTGGCCTACCAAGAGTTATACGACCCTTATCATCCACGCGACGAGGAATAATTTGATAATCCAATCCATCTGGATAACGAAGAGCTCTTTTAATACTAACTATTTTTTCTCCGGCAGTAGTATTAAAAGGAGTTCTAGCATCCAGAAAAACCTGTTTTAAATCAAAGGTTAATTCTCTCATAACGCTCTCGACATCAACCATTCCCGCAAAAGATGGCAAAACATCAACCCTTCTAGAAAAAACATCTGCTCTAAGCACAACACCGCCATTGTTTTCTATCAATCTTTTTACAGATTCCCTCAAAATGACCAAAGTTTTTGCAACACTCTGATCAAACTCTTCATCAGGACCTTTTTTTTCTTCTTCACCTCTTCCCATCCAAAATAATTTAAAGAGAATACTTTTTAAACTATTTTGAATGAAAAGTCAACGCAGCCACCACTATTACAATACTTTGAAAGTATTAATCACATCCGCAAACAACTTAGTATCGCGAATTTCATCGAAAGCCAATTCCTGACATTTCTGAGAAGTTTGATCTGGATCGCTTTCACAACCACCATAAATTCTTACACTAGTTGGAAACCTAATTCTCATTGTTACATCTATGACCTGAGTCAACTTAGTTGTGTAATGATAAGTTCTATAAGTGCTACCCATAGCACCCTCATCAAAAGCAATTAGACAAAAATTTACGCCATGAATTTTCTGCTTTCCCTTCATTGACGGAGATTGTTCGCCTAATTTCATACATCCCTCAGTATCCAATTCCACTTTTGCTGGCATATGAGACTCAATTTTCAAAACTCTTTCTTTTCCTCCAATAGCCTCAGGCAAAGTCACTCCCAACTCTGCATTAACTCCAGAATCTTTCGCCAAAGGATATGAAATAGAGAAACCTCTCACTGTATCTGTATACAAATGCCAATCCGCCTGAGCTGAATCAGCTTTAGCCACAACAGCAGGAACCTCAACTTTAGCTTCCGCTTGCACCACAGGCTTATCATTAGAAGCAACTACCTCGGCTTTCTGGCAACCATAGCTTCCTACAGCAAAGACAACTACAAAAGCAAAACCGACTAAACTCTTCAAGAAGTTTTTAGACATAAATTTTTGGTTAACTATTTGAATGGCAGGCCCTGTAGGAATCGAACCCACGCTAGCGGTTTTGGAAACCGATGTACTACCATTATACGAAGGGCCTATGTGTCAAAATTGCAAGCAGCACTATAACAAAAGAGGTCGCTTTTGGCGAATTTTTTTAATTTTACAGATAAAAATCACCATGATAGACTCCAAAAAACTTGATTGCCCTAAAATGATTTCAAAAGCAGGTCTTAAAATATCAATTATCTCAGGGCTTCTCCTTCTAGGATTTTCCGCATGCACTCAATCTGTAAAACCCAAAGTGGAAATTCCAGAAATCTACAGTAATCAAAATCTAGTTATCGGCGCAAGATCTCAGATTGGAGTAGTTACAAAATACGACACGAGTTATTACTCAAGCGCCTATCCCCCATCAGATACAGGAGTTTGCGCTGATGTAATTTGGCGAGCTTTTCAAGAAGCAGGATACGACTTTAAAAAGATGCTCGACGATGACATCCGAAAAAATTCCTCAGCCTATCCTAAAAACTCCCTTACAGATGAAAATATTAATTTTCGCCGTGTGCAAAACATCCGAACATATCTAGAACGTCACGCTCAAATCCTCACGACAGAAATAAAACCAGGAGATAAAACAAATCTCGCAGAATGGCAAGGTGGAGACATAGTTACTTTTGCTCAAATAAAAGGCGGCCTTTGGCACATTGCCATCATCTCAAATAAACGCCGAGAAGATGGAGTTCCTCTGATTATCCATAACTACGGACACGGCGTAAAAGAAGACAATTTCCTAACAAATTGGCCAACAAAAATCACAGGCCATTTCAGAATAAAATAAAAAGAGGCCCCAACTGGGACCCCTTTTTCAATTTATCAATTATTTAGTCTGAGAGGCCTCATCCACGACCTTTTGAACTCTCATGAAACTCTCTGCGCTCATCTGGCCATTCTTATAGCCACTCGAAGCAACAAAATACTGTACCGTACCAATAAATTTCTCTGCCAATTTCACATACCCCAAAGCCAAATCTTTACCTAAGCCATCAGTAGTATTCATAGACACCGCCATCTTCAAGAATTTATCTACAAAAGTTATCAAAGACTTAGTATTCAAATAAGTAACAGACATTCCATATCCATCACCAAGTTTTGCAAATGCCTCTTTATAATCAGCATTCTGTGAAAGAACATCCTGACCATAATTAGTCGGGAAATCAGGATACCAAGCAATTACAAATACGTTGTCTGACATTAAACCATAATAGAATTCGTTTTTAACAGTTGTAACATTGATTCCGCTCCCAATGCTCCATTGATTAATCATCTCTTGAGGAACAGCCTTCCAATCAATGTAGACCTTATGCAAAGCCGCACCATTCACCACTATTACATCTTTCTTCACAAAATCCCTATTAAGCAGAGTAATTACCTCGTCCGCATATCCATCAAAATCTGTAAGCAATTGTTTACCCTTTGTCACATCATCAGTTTTTAACTGAAAGTAAAACGCAATCGCCAGCAAATAATTTTCTTTATCAGAAATTGAAATCGCATATGGAGAACTCAAAAGCACATCTATTTTGTTTAAGAATTCAAGAATTTTACCATATGATGGATTGGAAGTTGTAGATGAATCAGTAATGGCCGATGGAGCATCAATCCCCAAAGCACCAAGAACATTAGTCTGCAAAGAATTTCCCGTAGTATTGTCCGCAGTTGGCTTCTTATCAGCATTGCCAGCCTCTATCAAATAGCTCAAAAATCCATTTTTCAAACTACCACCCTCCGTATATAAAAATAGCCCTTTGCTATTCACCTTATCAATCAAAGAAAGTTTGTAATTTTGATCTGCTAATAATTTTTTGAATCCACTACTCTTCTCATCAACATTAGCTGCAGTCATAGTCCTAAAACCATCGGCATCGGCAAAAAACGAAGAATATGAATCTGTCATTGTACTAAACATTTCTACCAAACGCTTAGCAGTCTCATCTTTAGGATTAGCATTTTCTAAAATAGAATTAGTATTGAAATAATAAGTCATAAATCCTACACCATTTTTTTCACTATAAGTTTTAAAACTATCACTCTTATTCAAACCATCATTGTTATCCAATCTTGCAACTGCATCCTTCATATCTTGCTCCACATTTGAAACAACAAAGACATCATTATCCAAAGCTAAATAAAATTTAGAAGAAACATTTGTCCAATAATCCACTCCGTCCTTTTTCTCATACTTCATATCTGCAAAAATTCCTTTCTTATTGGTCACAAGTTTATCCAACAAAGTCCTAACCTTTGAA
>JAPLYN010000004.1 GCA_026395515.1 Candidatus Peregrinibacteria bacterium
AAAGAAGAATGTCGTAGCGATTACACCAATTGTTGAAAATTTGATTAATGCAAAAGCTTTCAGACCTTCAGATATTATTACTATGCTTTCCGGTCATACAGTGGAGATTACGAATACCGATGGAGAAGGTCGTCTAATTCTTGCTGATGCCATTACTTACGGTCAGAAATTTGACCCTAAGTATATGCTCAGCATTGCGACGCTTACAGGCGCTGTTTCTGTCGCTCTCGGCGATCGTTATGCCGGTATCCTAGGAAATACGCCAGAATTACAAGATATGCTCTCAGACGCAGGAAAACAGGTGGATGAACTTGTTTGGCCTTTGCCAATTCACCCAGATTTCAAAAAGAAATTAAATAGTACTGTTGCCGATCTTAAAAATAGGGATCCTGCTACTTTCCGTCTTGCTGGAACAGCGAAAGGAGCCGCATTCTTAAGCAACTTCTACGGCAAAAAAGAATGGTGCCACATCGATATTGGAGGTACAGCTTTCACCAGCGACCCACAAGAATTCCAAACCATGGGAGCAACTGCTCATGGATTAAGACTTCTTTTGAGATTTATTGAAAATCTTTAGAACCCATCGCCACTCGTACACACATGAAATGCGTGATAAGACGCAGTCACGGCTTCAGCAGATCCTGTGATGGCTTGTTTGAATTCTGAATCACAACAGTCTCCAGCGGCAAATACTCCGTGCACATTTGTCTCGCTCTTGCGATTTATAATGATTTCTTTTTTAGCATTCAAAGCCACTCCCAAACCGCTAGCCAATTCCGTCTGTGGATCCTGGCCAATCGCCATAAAAATTCCCTGCATCTCAATTTCCTTTCCTGACATCGTGCCTTCACCAGCTTTGAACTTCACTTTTTCCATACTCTTAGTGCCAGAAATAGATTCTACTTCTGTCTTATAGAGGATTTCGATTTTTGGATTTTTGGAAATTCTTTGAGCATTCAAAGGTTCTGCTCTCAAGAAATCTTTACGCACAATTAAATAAACTTTGCTCGCATGTTCACTCAAGAAAATGGCTTCCTTAGCAGCACTATCTCCGCCACCAACTACCGCCACAACTTTATTTTTGAAGAAAGCTCCATCACAAAGTGCGCAATAAGAAACACCTTTATTTTCGAATTCCTTTTCACCAGGAACTCCCAAATGTTTATGCTTTGTACCAGTCGCAATCAAAACAGTTTTGCTAATATATTCTCCGTCTGAAGTAGTAGTTTTGAATTGAGGATATCCATTCGCATCTGGTAGTTTCTCAATTTTTGAAACAATTTCATTTTTAATTTCTGCGCCACTTGCTTCAGCATGTGAATATAGATTCATCGCTAAATCTGGACCAGAAATACTAATCACTCCCGGCCAGTTTTCTACTAAATGAGTAGTAGTGATAAGTCCCCCAGGTAATTCAGCAAAAACTAAAGTCTTAAGTCCTAAACGTGTCGCATACATTCCAGCAGAAAGTCCGCTGCATCCACCTCCAATAACAATAAAATCGTACATAGAATAAAAATTAATTAATCGCTGCTATTTTATACCACCAAAGGCAGTCTTTTTTCTATTCAGAATTTCCACCACTCTTCCTATACAGCTATTACAGCCAGTCCCGGCGCCAGTGACCGCGCTCAGAGATTCCAGAGTATTATGACCTTTTTCAATTGCTTCCTGAATATCCAAATCAGTCACATGGCGACAGTGACAAATTACTGTCTCCGTAGCCTTGCGAAGTCTTTCCTTTTGCTTAGTGTTTTCAAAGTAATTTACTATCGCTTTTTTCACAGCCCTAAGCGCCGGAATTGCGAACATGTCTTGTGGATGAATATTTTCATTGAGCATAGAAAAAATATCTTTTTCTTTTAACTTCAATGCATCCTCAATAAACATTCCTCCATTTTCATTCAACATCTCTGCGAGTTTCTCGGTGTATTTGCGCAAATTATCTTCGCCTTCAAAACTCCATTTGAATTCTTCAATTGCATCAAACTCCGGAATTTCTCGGTCACGACGAACCTTAATCCAAGTTTTTATTAAAGTTTTTGCATCAGCTGATTTACTTTTGCCAAAGCCATCGCTCATGTGAGTTTCCGCTTGCTGTACTGATAATTCATAATTCATGATGGCCACATTATAACAATTCGCCATGAAAATACCATCTTCACAACTCCATCTGTCCAGAATTTAGAAAAAATTTAAGAAAATTTTAACTTTGTTTGTTACAAATAACTCGCGTCATAGGAAATACGCAGAAAATAAAACTCGTAGACCCCGCTCAATGGAGATGCCCATCTACCCCATGCTAAGCCATGGCGTCGCACGAATTGTACGACACAAACTTGAGCGGGTTAGTCTACGGATGACGCCACTACCATAAAAAATAATTATGCTATAATGAACACAGTCATTTTAAAAAGATTCTCAATGATAAGTTTTAAAGTCGAAAAAGATGGGGAAAAATTCCACGCTTTTTGTCCTGAACTTACAGGCTGTCATACCTTCGGAGATAATCCAGAGGAGGCCTTAAAGAATCTCAAGAATGCGGTTTCATTATATCTAGATAACGAATTGGAGGAGCAAACCTTCGATTATCTAATTAATGAAGCCAAAAAGAATGTCAAAATATAACCTTTCACCTCGGAAATTAATTAAACTACTCCATGAAAATGGTTTTCATTTCATTCGTCAAAATGGAAGCCATGCTCTATTTAAAAATTTCGACAAAAATCTTAAAGTCATTGTGCCAATACACTCAAAAGATATTCCCACAGGCACTCTTCTTGCTATCTTAAAAGACGCAAAAATAAAAATTATGTAATATTTCATCTCGCCCGTGGTATACCCTCACGAAAGTTCTTAATTTTTAACAAAAATATTTATGAACACTAAACGTCTAGTATCAGTAGTAATGATTCTTGGTTTAATGGCTACCAATATGGCTCAAGCTTTTGCTGATACTATTGTTAGTACTCCAAGCGATCCAGTCACAAATTCTACAACTGTTCAAACAGAACATAAACTTGCTAAAGAAACTCGTGATGCTGCTAAGAAAGCAGAAAAAGCAAAAAAGCAGGCAGAGAAAGATGCAAAGAAGGCTGAGCTTGCAAAGAAAAAGGAGGCTAGAGCTGCAATCAGCGCTCAAGATCTAGTTTGCATGCAAACAGCAGTAGCTATTCGTGAGACTGCTGTAGTAAGCTCTTTCGATACATACTTCACAACTTTAAAAACAGCTTTGACTACAAGAATGGATGCTTTGAAAGCTGCTTGGGCTTTGACAGATGCAACTGCTCGTCAGGAGGCTGTGAAAAAAGCTTGGAGTGACTTTGATGCTGCGATGAAAGGCGACAGGGAAACTTTAAAAACAGCGAAGAAATCTGTTTGGGATGCTTTCCAGACTAGCAAGAAAACATGTCATGCGGCTGATGACGCTAAAGATTCTAAAGACGACACAAATTTATAATAGAATACGAACCAATAGGGAATAGCGGAATGGCCCTGATGAAAGTCAGGGTCATTTTGTTTGACTAATCATTAAATTTCGTTATGGTATAGCCAATTCATACAATAATTATCTTAATACTTTAAATGGCTTTAGAAGGATCACAATCCGAATCTCAAATATGGTTTCCTCAGGGGATGGATCTTCCATTTGAGCATATGCCAAACTTGGCAGGTGCAGATCTAGAGAGACTCACTGCCGAAGTAAATGGCGAGGCTGATCCTCGTACTCTAGAAGATTCCGGAGTTTCCAGACGTACTATTTTGAAAATGATGGCAGCTGCGGCAGGTTATACACTATTCAGATCAGCTCCAGCTTATGCCGACGCACCAGCCACTCTCAATACTGGTACAGGTGGTCCAGACTACGATCCTAAGTCTGTTTTCCATATTACTATTTCTGCTGTAGGAGGAATGGATCATATTTATACGCCATATGGATGGAATGTAGCTTCGAATATTCAACAAGGTCAGCTAAAAGGTGTTCCTTCGAATTTGTTTCCGGGCGCATTTAATTTCCCTGTCACTCCAGGTGCTACACCTACAGATCATTTTTTGAACATGTACGCTAAGGAAATGCTCCTTATTCGTCAGCATCAATTAACAAATGGTCACCAACAAGGAGAATTAGAAGCCGCAGTAGGAAGTACAACTGATATGCGTATGCCAGATAATATGGCGATTTTGGCTGCTCAAGATATGCCTGGTTCTGCTTTGGCCTATGTCACAGGTGGAGGAATTACTACTTTCCCAGCTGAAGTAATTGCCCCTAGTGATTTGAGTAATCTCGATTCATTCAAAGCTCTCGCTGATCCAAATGAATTAGATCCTAAAAATCCAAATTTAAATTCAAAGGCTCTTGCTGATAAATCTTTAGCGGATGTTTATGTAAGACGTAAAAATGAATTTGATAAACAAAGATCTAATAAGCAATTATTACCAAAAGTTCGCGCTCGTGCAGGAGAACGTTTTACTGCGCAGGGAATTAGAGACAAGATGAATCAGTTTTTGAATATTATTGGAACTGTTCAAACAAAATATAAAAATAATCAAATGGTTGCTGGTGGAGTAATTGCCATGAATCTCTTTCAGTTAGGGCAGACTCGAGCAGCAAAATTTGAAATGGGTGGCTATGATACTCATGGAGATCCGGCTGGTGCTCAGACTATCCAGAGAAATTTAATTTTGTACCAAAATATTCATTTATTGAAACTTGAAGCCGCAGCTATGGGCATTCCACTTTGTATTACTGTGGAAAGTGATTTTGGCCGTATAAATATGGGATCGGGAACAGGTCTTTCTGCTCATCATGAAGTAGGACATACCATGATTATTCATCCTTATATAAATGGTCCTCGTTTAGTAGGAGTGACTGATGCAAACAAGAAACTTGCTGGAACAAACAATGCTACTGATACTAAATATTACGAAAAAGATATTGCCGGAACAAAGGATGCAAAACTCGCCGGACATGATCTCACCTTAACTACAGTAAGCACTCAAGATGCTGTAAGAAAAGCTTTAAAAGCTGCATAAAATTTTATGGATAAAATAGACTTTAGATCACAACCAGACGTTCAACGAACTCCAACTAGCGTTCCAAATAAACCATGGAATTCTGGCATAATGAACACAATCTCAAAACTTCGCAGTTCTCTCGGAATGATGGCTGCATTAGGAGTGATTAGTGGAACCGCTGCCTGTGGACCTACTGGAAATTCAGATAAATTTGGAGATAGTGCACAGATGCAAGGTGATGGATGGACTGGAGATTCCGCTTCTGCCGACAATTCAGGAGGCGATGGATCCGGCACTGACGGAGACGCAAATATCGATACGAATATTGATCCACAAACCGGTTTAGTAATTTGTGATAAACAAGATCCCCTGACAGAACAATTTTTGGGACTAAGTGAAACACTAGAACAATGTAAGGGTTGTCATACCGAGAATGGTGCTTGGAGATGGAATACTAGTTCGCCTGCAGCCTTGAAAGATTCCATGGGTAGTTTTAGTAAATTTGCTCGTATGAGAGCCGACAATGGACAGCCGTTTATTGTCGAACTTCCTCAAGGTCAAACAACTGTTGCTGGAGTAGTTATTAAGCACCAAGGTGGTCATCGAGATTTATCAGAATTGGATAAACAGATGCTGACTTCATATGCTGAATCTTTAGAATCACATGATGCAAAAAATGGCACGAATTCAGCACTGCCAGAAATTAATACAAATTGTAATGACGGACAATTGCATATTACTCAGGAAGAATTTTTTCAGACTGTAGAGATGCTTTCCAATCCAGAAGTTCTAGCAAAATTTCTACGTATGTTCGCTCCGAGTTTGCCTGAGAATGCTCCTAACGTAGATTCAGACGAAGCTCTTGCCGCAAATATTCGTCAAGCCACTCATACTCCGGCATTTTATAAATGGTTGGAAAATGAATTTAATTATCTTACTGGAGCTAGAAGACTTAGTGGGAAAAACGATGCGATAGATTCTTTGACGAAAATGATTCCAAGCTTGAAGGCAAATTTAGTTGGTGCAGATAATGCTGATGTGGCCGACAGTTTGAATGACTTACTTTTGTATATTGCTTTTAATGAATTGCCACTTACAGAATTGCTCAAGGCTCAATATATTATTTTGCCTGGAGAAAAAATGAATAAGGATGATCCGAATTTCAATATTGCTGCACATTTAATTAAAGTTCCTGTTAATGAGCCACCAATCGCTGGAATGTTTACTCATCCAGAATGGTTGCACATCAACAATTCTATGGCTTCAAATCAAGATCGTGCTCGTACATTAAAGGCTCTGAGATTTGCGATAGATTTTGACATTCTTAGTTTAGGTGCTCAAATGACCCCGGATGACAATAAACAATACAAAGATCCGGTAACTATTAATAATCCTGATTGTGCTGGTTGTCATAATGGAAAGGGACATATGGATCAAATCGCGCCGATATGGTCCAGATATCCAGACGTAGATGGCAAATTCGATTCTTCGGATAATTTCAAATTTCCAGTCGATCAATTAATAGTTAGTTACAACGGACATAAAATTAATATCAACGCTAAAGATTCTGCCAGACAGTTGATGACATTCTTAGTGCTCGATCCAGAAATGGATGAAAGCGCTCCAGATTTCAATCCTGATCGTCAGTATCCTTTTGCGCGTTCAATGTCCAAAATGGTTTATAAAATGATTACTCATAATGAACCACTTACTCGTCCTGCTGCCGGTGAGGCTAATTACGATGATAAATTATTGAGATATAATGCTGAGAGCGGATTCTTCAGAGACATGGCTAAATTTTTGAAAGCTAATAAATATAATCTTCGTGAATTGGTGATAAAAATGGTGATGAGTCCACACTTCCGCGCGAACGGAAATTTGAATGCGACTATTACTCCTAATAGAGAAATTCAATTAGAAAATGTTGGTCCAAATTTAATTACGCCTGAAGAATTGGATGTGCGTTTGCATCAATTATTTGGTGATGATATTTTTAAATTAGGCATTCACCAAATGGTAATGAAAGATCATTTTGTGGAACTCGGAGGTAGTGATCCTTTGGTTGGAAATAAACGTAATTCTACAGGTGATTCTAGTAAAGAATTAGCTCTCAATGCTGTGGCTTTCAAATGTGGAGCTGCTGTGGTTTCTGATCTTTCGAAAGCCCCTGCAGACAGAAAGATTTTCAATGCATTAACTGGTGGCGCAATTCAAGATTTGAAACCAAAAGTAAATTTTGAGGATGTAGATACTATTCCAGAAGTTGAATTCCAAATGCGTCAGGTTTTTGTGAGAATTAGACATTTGGCTCTTGGACAATTTAAATTGAGCACAAATGATAAATTGATTGATCAGGATTTCAAGAAATGGTTGGAAATGTGGGCCCAATACAAAGATGATTTGGGTAGTAAACAAGTTGCTACATTACAACAAAGTGGAAACATAAAAGGGGATCCATATGGAGTAATTCGTACTTGGGAAGCTTTCATGGTTGATTTGATAGCTAGTTCAAAATTTTATTTTAGTTCACCGGTAGATGATAATACTGAATCAAAGAATGATATTCCAACATTTATGTTGAAGGCTATGGACGGTGCTCCAGAATCTGTTCATGAAATGGTTGCCGAACATAATGAAAGAGCTGCCAGAGAAATTGTCAGAAAAGAATTGGAAAAAATAGTTAGTCACTTACTTGCTGGAGGCGAATTAGAAGTTGCAGCTTAATTTCAGGCATGGCTAAAAACTGTGCACGCAAAAAGGACCGAGCGCACGGCGCGAGGGCACAACGAAAAAATGTGGCAAAGAAAAAGACAACTCGCAAGGTGTATGGCTTTTCCTGGGTACTTGTCGAATGAGGTACCCGATTTATTAGTGGGTCCTTGGTCGAACGACCTGGAAAAAGTTTTTGAATTTTATAAATTTTGGGAAATGGACGAAGGGGGCCGGCCGCGGACGCTTGAAATGCGGCCGGCCCCTTCTCCATTCTCAGCTCTACGCTCAGAAGTGTTGGCTATTGTGAGATGAGTCACCAACACTCCTGACTTTGCAGCTCAAGCTCCGAAGAAATGGAGCGAGCTTACTGGACCTATGGCTTCCAGTAGATTTTGAAAGGTTGCCCGTTCTTGGCGGGAAAGCTCTTCGTGAGGACTCCAGGACCCTTCGGCGGCAGGGTATCCCAGACCAGGAACGCCCAGTATTGTGGGGCGCTATCTATCTTTTCTTTCGTCGTGTTACCAGATGCACCTTGGACCCAGACATTGATCTCACCACCTAACTGCGAGGTGGTGGTGAAAGTGGCGGAGACTGAGACTGAGACCTCCGCACACTTCAGCAAGTACGGCTTACCGGCCACAGGCACAGGCAGGTTCTGCGCAGAGTTCGGCTTGTCGGCAGTGTAGAAATCCACCGTAGCCCCGTCATACTGCGCCGAAACATAGATCACGATGGCGGGCTTGTCAGGGCCGCACTCGCTATCCTGGCAGTCGATCTTGCCGTCGCCGTCGTTGTCCACGCCGTCGCCGCAGATCTCACCGAACCCACATCCCACGATTGTCGTGTGGGAGCAGGTGCCGGTTTTGTCGCAGGCGTCCGTCGTGCACGGATCGCCATCGTCACACTTCAGTCCAGTCCCACTCGCGCAGGTACCGGCCGAGCAGACGTCGTTCACCGTGCACGCATTGCCGTCGTCGCATGCCGCGGTGTTGTTGATGAACTTGCACAGGCCCGACGTAGGGTCACACGAATCGTCGGTGCAAGGGTTCTTATCGTCACACACGATCTTCACGTGCGTGCAGTTCGCCGGCGGAGTCCCGCTATCGAACGTACACGCATCGCTATCCGCGCATGCTGGATTCGAAACCTTGCAGCTTCCTGCCAGGCAGATGCCGTTGCCGTTGCAGACCGTCCCCGAGGTGGAGAGGTTTACGCAACCGCCGGCCTGCTTGTCGCACGAGTCCGCCGTGCAGGAGTTGCCGTCATTGCAGTTCATCGCAGGTCCGCCAATGCAGATCCCGCTTACTCCGCACTGGTCGTTGGTCGTGCAGAAATTGCCATCGTCGCACGCCGCGCCAGCCATTGGAGAGTACACGCAGCCCTTGGTCGGGTCACACGTGTCGTCCGTGCAGGGATTGTTGTCGTCGCAGACGGGAGCTACCCCGCCTACGCAGACACCTGACGAACACTTATCGCCTAGAGTACACGCGTCGCCGTCATTGCATGCGCTCAAATTATCCGTGTGGACGCAGCCGTTGAGCTTGTCACACGTATCCTTCGTGCAGCCGTTCTGATCGTCGCAGCTTACCGGTATGTACGTGCACTTCACGCCACTTGCCGGATCGCCCGCGTCTTCGGTACAGGCATTGTTGTCGTCGCACGGCGTGAGGGGCTTGATTCCCGCACACACGCCGTCCGCTCCGCACACGTCACCCTTGGTGGTCTGATCTCCGTCATTGCACGGAGTACCAGCCATAGAGGCATGCTTGCATCCCGTATCGGGGCTACAAGAATCCTTAGTACAAGGATTTGCATCGTCGCAGTCTTTCGCTACCGTACCCGCAGAGCAAGAGCCGTTCTGGCACTTATCGCCCGTGTGACACATGTCGCCGTCTTCGCAGCTCGACGCATTGTTCACATAGCTGCACTTACCGCTCGTCATATCGCACGAGTCGGTGGTGCAGGGGTTCTGATCATTGCACTCGATCACCTTGAACACGCAGCCCTTCGCGGAATCGCAGGAATCTGTCGTGCAAAGGTTGTTGTCGTTGCAGAGCTTGGCAGTACCGGGCAAACATGCCCCGGCCGTACATTTGTCGCCCGTCGTGCACGCATCGCCATCGTCGCACGGCAGGAGATTGTTCACATGCTTGCAGCCGTCGCCAGCTTGCAGCGGATCGCACACGTCGGTGGTGCAGTCGTTGCCGTCCGAGCAGTACGTCTGGCCTGAGCCCACGCACATACCCGAAACGCACAAATCACCAGTCGTGCACTTGTTTCCGTCGTCACACGCGTCTCCATCGGACTTCTGCGTGTGCGAGCACGAGCCATCGGCGTTCAGAACGTCGACAGTGCAGCTGTTCTGGTCGTCGCAGGGAGTTGAAGCCCCGTCGACGCCTTCGCTGCGACCATCGCCATCGTCCGTCACGCCGTCGGCCTTGCTGAACACGTCACTACAGCCACCATCACCACCGCCGTCGCCGCACAAGGCGTCGCCGTCGTTGGCATGAATGTTGGATGACGTGTTCCCACCTTCGTCTCCACAACTCGCCAATGCGAGAGTGGCGGCCAGCAGGAGGGCGCTGGCCCATTTCGGATTTCTACTCATCGTGAACCTCACTTAACCCCAGCCCTTTCGGCGCGTGGGGAATTGTTTGGCCTAGACACAGAGATCGAGAACGAATGTCCCCGAAACCTCTCTATGCTAGCCGGTTCGCCTCTAGATAGATGCATGCATTTTGAAGGTTTAGCTACTACCCTCAACTTACATATACCTCTCCAGACACTTACGGATTCTTCAGTTGTTACCAACTTTCAGGACCGTCGACATGAAGGCAATAAGTAAAGTCTAGAATCTCAAAAACTGCCCGCTTTTGAATGTGATTCTGAAACTTACATTACCTTCATGATCGACAGCCCTGAAGAGTCGAAACACTAAAACATAAAAATATAAAATTCAAATTACAGCGCATTAAAGCACTGTATTACCTTGCGAGTTGTTAAGGAACATCTAACCTTAACTACTTAGTCAGTCCTCAACCCGTCTCAAAGATTTTTGATAAGACAGGGAGAATTGACCTCGTCAGAGGTCCATGAACGATCGCATTAAGCGGGCAGCCAATGGACAGTAAAGATTAGAGAGTGACAATACATAAAAACTACGTGTTTGTCAATGGAAGGATACGTTGGCTTCCAGATTACATTACATAAGAAAATTGCGAGCACACGGTGCGAGCGCGCAGCAAGCGAAGAGAGTGGCTTTGCCACCGATGAGTGAAGCGAGCTTATCAAGAATTTTGGGAAAGAAAAAACCCGCCTTGCGGCGGGCTTTTTCCCCTCATTCCTATGAAAAATGTCATTCGTACTAAAATTGAATCTTAGACTAGTACCCGTAGTTTACAGGTCCGTAACCTAAAAGGTAGTTGTTGTACATCTTGTACAATACTAGAGCCACCTCACCTCTAGTGATTTCCTTATCTGGGTTCAAGTAAACTTTAGAACCTGTAGAATAGTTATTTCCGAAGAATCCCATATCGTAAGCAACTCCGGCGAAATCTTTATACCAAGCACTATTAGCATCTACGTCAGCGTAGTATGAGAAAGAATAACTTGGAACCTGGTAACCTGTGAAAGCTGCACTACCCTTAAGAGCGAATTTCAAGAACTCTGCTCTTGAGATGTGTTTGATTACACCTGCGCTACCATCTTTATAACCCTGAAGCATATTATAGAACTTAGCAGTTCTGATGTATGGCATATACCATTGTACTGGATCAGCATCCCAGAATCCCTGGTTTGAACCATCGCTAGGTAATAGAGTTATATTTGGGAAAGATTTCAAAACTACTTTAAGTACTTCAGTTCTTGTAATAGCTGTATTTGGGGCAAATGAACCGTCACCGTAACCTGAGAATATACCTTGCTGTGTTACCCAAGCGATAGCCTGACACATTTCGTAATTCTGGTTAACAACGTACTTAGTATCTACGTATCCACCACAATCTTGTGAGTATACAGGTGTAGGTACTGGAGTAGGAGTTGGTGTAGGTGTTGGAGTAGGAGTAGGCTTTGGAGTTGGCGTTGGTTTTGTAGAAATATATTCACCAGCGTTTCCAATTGCGAATGTTCCTGTTTCAGTTTCTTTATAGTTGTTACCAACCTTAGCAATAATCTTGTAAGAATATACGCCGTCAGCTAGCATTTTTCCGTTCAAATCACGACCGTCCCAAGAAACATTGTGGTCTCCTGAAGATTGTTCAACGTAATCCATAAGTGTAGCCTTAGCTTTACCACCTGTAGAGTTACCTTCGTATACAGCCATGAATACTGATGCATCTTGATCTAAAGAGTAATCAAATTCGATAGCTTCACTTTGCTGGTCATCGTAAACTACTGGATTAGTAGTATCGTTAGTTACGTTAGCTTTTTTATCGCTAACTGTATCTTGAGCAACTTGGAAATTCACGCTCTTAGTAGCAATCAAATCTTGTGCTGTTTCATTCTTTGCAGTGATTTTGAAATTCCAATCAGTTCCGTTGTCTACCTGAGCACCGTCGATATCACGACCGTCCCAAGAAACTGTATACCAGTTATTCTTTTGAACTGTTTGTTCGCTAATCAAAGTAGTTTCTTTTTGAGTAGTACCTTTATAAGCTTCAACAGTTACAACAGATTTAGCATTAATTTTGAAAACTAAATTTTGCATTTCATTCTTAGAAGGATCGAAAGCGTCTTTGCTTACGAAAGCTTCTACTACTGCTGGCTGAGTATATTTAGCAGTAACGTTTTTAGAAACAGTTACTCCGTCAGCGATAATATTAATTGTCCATGTACCTTCGTCGATATAGTTTCCGATATCGTCAGTACCATCAAAAGTTTCTGTGTAATATCCGCTATCGATATTTTTATCGCTAAGGATTTTTACTACTTTCGTGATGCTACCGTCGTTTCTCTTAGCTTGGATATTTAATGATTTAACTTTCTGATTCAATTGATAATGAATGTCTAAACCACCCTTAAGAGGATTCCATGAGCTAGCTGGATCAACGTAAAAGTTTTTTACAGCACCACCAGTAGAAGGACCACTTGTTAATACTGTTACAGGAGTAGTCATCACGTTAACTTCAGGATCGCTACCACCATTTGTAGAAGTAGTTACCTTAAGTTTGTATGTACCATCATCAACTACATTTCCATCATCATCTAAACCGTCCCATTCAATTGAGAATGAATCAGCATCGAAGAAAAAGTTTGAATATGCAGGGAAAGTACGAATAACTGTATTACCTTGCATAATCTGCGCAGTAATAAATCCGTTTTTATCTGTAGTAAAGTAAGCATAAGTATTTCCACCAGTTGCAGGTGAGAAAGTAGCTGGGTCAAATTTAAGACCAGTAATCTTAGGTGCTAAAGTATTTACAGTAGAAGTCTTAGCAATCTGTTGATTAGAATCTTGTACTACTTCGTTTCCTGCAGCATCTTTAGTAGCAGCAAAAAACTTAAATGTATAAGTACCGTCTGCAAGGATTGAACCGTTAGTTTGTTTTCCTGTCCAAGTATAATTGATTGTACCAGCGTTCTTAGCAGTATAGTTATCAAGAGTAGCAATTACAGTACCGTCTTTTGCAATAACGTAAGAATACACGTCTGCATTTTTCAATAATGTAAAACTTACAGTAGCTGTTTCTCCTTTTGAAGGATTAATAGTCAACTGTGTAATAGCTTGATTAGAAATATACGTATTATTTACCGGAGGAGTTGCTCCACCTGGAAGTGGATCGATAGCAAAAACTGTACTTGTAGAAAGCATTACTACTAGACCTAAAGCGGCTAGGAATTTCTTTAACATATTTTTTATAAGTTATTTATGAGCTTAAATATATGTGAAGGGCAATAAAGACATGAATGATACGCGAATTTGAGAATTTGTCAAGTATCAATTTACAATTATAACAAACTCTTCAAATGTAATCTGTAAAGTACCTCAGCAACTTCACCTCTTGTAGATAAAGTATCGATACCAAAGTATCCAGAAGAATCATAATCATATAGGTCTAAGCTGTCTGATTCACATATATATTTTCCATACCATGAACCACCAATTGCATCAGTATGAGCAGCTTTACATTGACCATTGATTTGACCAATAGCTCCTGCAGATTTCATTGCTTCAAAAATCATTTTCAAAGCTTCTACTCTCTGAGTTGAATCATATGGACGAATTGTGTTCTTACCAGCATCACCATTAGCGATTCCTAGACCTTTAGCAGCCTGTATGTATGGCATATACCATAGACCTGGAGTTACATCGATGAATCCTAGGTTTCCTACAGCTGTTTGAGTCTTGATTCCTAGGGCTTCCATAATAACCTTTAGAAGTTCTACTCTCGCGATTTGGCTATCAACTCCGAAAGTACCATCATTGTATCCTTTGAAAATTCCTTGTTCTTTCACCCATTGGATAGCTGTACAATATTTATTTGTTGTCTTCACATCGCTGAATCCAGCGCATAATTTGCTTGTGCTACCAGTTGAACCACCTTTGCCATCAATCACCACACCAGTACCCACTTTTCCACCATTGTTTGAGCTGATTGAAGTGCCAGTAGAGCTTCCACTACCTTCTACATCACCCACATTTCCTACAACGAATAATCCTGTTTCAGTATCGCTTGTAGTTGTATTAGAAATAATTTTGTAAGTATAAAGACCTTTTGAAAGTGTATTTCCATTATCATCTTTTCCGTTCCAAGTGATTACGTGATCACCACTATTTTGATCGCTAACATCAAGAAGTGTAGAGACAATAGTTCCTGTGCTTGTGTTTCCACGGTGAATTGTTGCTTTCACATCAGCATTTTCAGAAAGATTGTAGAATAATTTCATTTCCTGTGTACCATCAGTTACTACAGGGTCCATATAATCTTGAGTAACATTTGATTTAGTGCTGGAAACTTTATCCTCAGCAATATCAATGCTTACTTTTTTGCTGTTGAAAATATTATGATTAACAGTGTTTTGAGCTAGTACTTTAATATCTAAATTATCGTCGTAGCTATAACCGCTACCATCCCAGCTTACTGCGTACCATTTATTAGCATCCACAGCCATATCTTCAGTAATATTCTCCTGTTCGCTACCATCTTGCAAAAGTTGAATAGTAACATCTGCAGCAGTATCTGTACGGAAGAAAATATAAGTAAATTCTCCTTGTTCATTATCAAATTTAGTTTTTGAAACATACACATCATCAATCTTTGGTTTATCGTAAGTAACGTTGATTGTTTTTGCAGCAATCAAAGTAATAGAACCAATTTTAGATTCGAATTGAATTTTCCAAGAACCTGCGTCTACGTAATCACCATTTGTATCTGTACCATCCCAATCCACTTCAACATTATTTTGTTTGTCTATGCTTGTTTCAGATTGTAATTCAATTTTATCTGTACCTCTTACTGCGTAAATTTTTAATGAATCAAGTTTTTGCTTAATATCGTACTCAATCTTCATTTGATCATTTTTACCTGGATCAAAAGTGTATGAAGGGCTGAAAGAAATTCCAGCAATATGTACGTTTTCTGTAGATGTAGATGAAGAAGCAGCATTTGTTACTCCAACATTTTGTTCAGAAACCACTACTCCATAATCATTTCTTAGAGTTATAACCACTCTATATGTACCTGTTGGAACAGAGCTACCACTAGAATCTCTACCATCCCAAGCAATAGAATTTAATGTATTTGAGCCGTAATTATTATCCTCGTAATTAAGGAAATAACGAACTTGAGTATTGTCATCTAATGAACGAATTTCTACTGTAACGTAAGTATCAGCAGTATTTGTAAATTTAATTACAACATCTCCATCATTTGAATTGTAGCTAATAGGTGACACGCTGAATCCGCTAATTGCTCCTTTGTTAGCACTTCCATAGTCTACATTAATTACTTTAGAGCTTGTTACGTTTGCTGTTCCTGATTTAGAAGCTGTAATCTTTACATTGTAAACTCCAGGTGTAACTAGTTTTGCAGAATAAATTCCATCCCAAACAAAAGTGTCTGAAATCTTTGATGAAGCAAAAGTCTTAACAATATTATTTTTAGGATTAATAACTTCAACTAAAACATTGTCCGCAATAACATTTAAATTATATTTGATTTCCAAAAGTTGATTTCCTCCTTTTTTTGAAGGATCAAAATTTCCACCAGCAATACTAGGCGTTGGATTTACATCAAAGGAATTAATTAAAATTGCAGAAGGAGTCGTAGTAATAGTAAAGTTCTTTGTTTGTTTATCTTGATTAGTATTTCCACCAGCTACATAATCTACCTCAGTTTCAATTTGATAATCTCCTGCAGGGCACACAGCGCCAGCATTTCCACATAATGTTTGTCCAGTCACATCCACCGACTTACCATCCCACGCAGGAATTACAGCAGTTGGTGCTGAATTCGCCCAAGTCGCCAAAGTCTTTACCACAGTTGATCCTTGTATAACCTTCACATAACCATTTGAAGTCGCAGTCTTAGTATTATCGTAAGTCAAAGTAGTAGCCAAAGTCTGCCCCGCACTTGGATTAAAAGTTTGAGGTGTAGAATTTGCCACTGACAAAGTGAAACTTTGAATAATAGTAGCAGGCACAGTTCCAGCATATGCCGGTAATGTAAATGCAGAACCAAGTATTGCCCATAGGCAAAGTGCAGATAAAATTTTCTTCAACATATTTTTTTAGGTTATTATAAAGACTGGAGGCCCATACTAAACAATAAGCCCCTATAAAGTCAAGGGCTCTAAAGCTCTAAGGCAAGACTAAAGCAAAGTTTTTATCAGTTTTAGCGTGCCATTTGAGTGCAAAATTCTTTTGCCATTTTCGTCTTTAACAGATTGAAGTTTTGGATTGTCTGGTAAAATTTCTCCCACTGAATATGGAGTCCCGAAGCGCCCACTCAAAAAATAAAAATCATTTCCTCCAACTTGTGCACTATCGCCGACAGTCAAAATTTCGCTGTAGTTAGCATCAAATTCGATTCCTCTATTCGTGGTTAAAAACTTTCCAAATTGTTCCACAGCCTCGTCTTTATCGCCATTCGCCGGACCAATAATTACACCAATTCCAGAATTTCCCACGTGCACATATTTTGCAAAATCAGGATTTATTTTTTTCAAAACTCCAAGCACCACATCGTAAATTTTATCAGCCAACTCATAGACTTTATCTATTGCTGGTTTATCTTCGTAGTAAAACTTTGTTCCCATTACCACTACAATTTTATGGGCATTGTATAAAATCTCTCCATATTCTTTTACCTCTTCATTCAAAATAGTTCTCAGCTTTTCTCTCTCAATAAATTCATTTGGCCATTCTATTCTATAAATTTCCTCAAAATCTTTTATTGCAGGATTGAAGTCATAACCAATCGCTCCATTCTCGGCAAAAAGATGTAAATTTTCCATAAAACGTGGTCTCTCTTCGTCATTCACTTGTTCCAACAATTTAGATAAAGCTCTTTTTTCAAATGATTCTATCTGTCTTCCGGTACAAAACCCTATCGGCATTTTTTGCGATAAATTCACCAAGACATCGGCAATTTCCTTAGGAGGAAAGTTTTGTCCTTTCTCGGTTAAAGTACCGTCGAAATCAAACATCGCTGCTTTAAAGTTCATCATAATTTAGAATGTTCTCTGGGATCTTAATTCTTTCATTTTATTCAGCATTTTGATCTTTTTAACCTGCAACTCTTTAATTTTGGCCAAATCATCTTTGTCGAAAAGTGGTGGATTGCTCAGACTCTTAGCAGCTAATAAATCAATCAATTCAGCAGCTGTCTCTACATTCATTGTGTAAGCTGTGAAATGTACATTCATATTTACATATCCGGCATATATATCCAAAAGACTCAACGTTTTCTTTAGAAATTTAGAGAAATCCATTCCTTCATTTTTCTCAGATTTTACCACTTCAATTTTTCCATTAAATGCTTGTTTGTAGTATTCCAAGTAATATTTAAACTCATTCATTGGATTCAACTTCAAAGCATTCAAAACATCAGTCTCACAGTCACTCGCATTATTCAAAATATATTCTTCTCCGCAATCCATTTTTGATTTCAAATACCACGCTTCTGCATCTAAAGGATTAATTTTTAATTCATAATCCAAATTTGCAGCTGCATCTTGGAAATTTTTCACCTCATATTGGTCTTTAGCCAAAGCCTGGAAATGATCACGTGGATATAAAGAATAATCTAAAGCCTTTTGATTATGGGTGAAGTGACTAGCAAATAGAAATACTACTTCCCAAATCGCAATAACAGCGAGAATCACCGAGAAAATTACAGTTGCATTATTTCTGCCTTCATCAGCCTTTTTCACCACAATTGATCGTATGAAAATGAGATAAATGAATAGTAGGAACAGATTGGCATAAAAGTTGAAATTATAATCAATCATGTCATGCATAATTCCGCCTACCACTGCCAAACTTAAAATGAAAACCATATCTTTTGATTTTTGATCTAGAGTCTTAAATCTCTTCAAAACCGTAACTAAAATTGTAATCAAAAAAGCCAAGAAACAAACCATAGCAGGAATTCCATTTTCCACCGTAATCTTCAAGAAAATATTATGAGGGTGATCGGAATTTGCTAAGAAAGTTTTTTGAATTGGATTGTAAGCATAGCGGAAACTAAATGGCCCCCAACCTAGTAGAGGTTTCTGTATAGACAATTGTATAGCCGCCTTCCAGAATTCGATTCTTTCTTGTTTAGAAGTCACGCTTTCATCATTTCCAAAAGTTACTCGCTCTTGGACATTAATGACTTTGTGTTCAAAGCTTCTTGCGTAATTACTCGCGAAAAATATTGCTATCGCCGCTACAAAAACAGTCACAGCCGTCAAAATCTTTTTCTTATCCATTCTGCGGAAGAAATAAATTCCTAGAAGAACTAATTGTCCTCCGAATACCAACAATGCACCTCTTGAGAAGGTGAGTAGCAATGCCGCGATAGTGAAAGCAATTACCACATTTCTCCAATGACTCACTTTTTCGCCACTCTTTAGCAGTAGCACTGGCCAAGTCATCAATAAGAATAAAGCATAAGCATTTGGCCACACATTGCCATTTCTTAAGATATTAAAGAACGGTCCGAACATTCTCACTTCTTCTAACATGAAATAATTCAGAAATCCCATAATCACCGCTATCAAAGTAGACATCTTCACGATTCTCAAGAATTTTTCTTTCCAGTCAATCTGCTGATTAGCATATATAAGATAAAGAACCACTACTGATAAAAAGGCTATTACTTCACTAAATCCAATATTCTTAGTTTGAGAGAATGAGAATGAAAGAATTGTAAGTAATCCAAAGATTAGTAAAAATATTTTCTCCAAGGACACCTGTTCTCTCATCTTTTTATATTCCACCACAGCTAAAATAGCCAAAAGCACACAAAATCCCAAAACTAACGGATATTCTGCACCGTAATCATATTTTTTGAATAACGGATTAAATAGGTCCACTACGAAGAATATGCCTAACGCCCAAAGTGAGAAGTTTTCCTTAAAGTTTTTTAATATATTTTTCATAGGCCTATTATATTCAAAATGGGCAGAAAGTAAGTCTGCTTGAGGTTTACGTAACAGATTAAATATGGTATAATAAAGCTTCGCTAACAAAAACAAAATGCCAGACAATAAAGAACAAGGTTTCTCTCAGCCACCTGAAGGGAAAAAGGCTAGAAAACTTGACCTCAAAGAAGAAAAATCTAGAACTCAAGCCCTAGCTAATTCTGAAGCTCAAGATCTCACCAAGGAAAAATCCATAGACGAAAAAGCCGATGAAATTGTTGCCAGTCTCTGGGAAGCAGGTAGAAGCCGCGATTCTAAAGGATTGAAGCTTTTCTCTGATCCTAAAATGTCTCCGAATAAAATTGCTAACATTTTTTTAGATACTAAACCGTTTATAATTGAGAATCTAAAAAATGGAGCGGAATTTGTTGGATATACAGATGGGGGAATGATTCTAAGTTGGTTTAAGGGTGGAAAAGCTTCGACAGAAATTAATCCGGTGTTTTTGAAATCTGATGTCGTCAATCTTCTTACTCCTAAGGCCAAATTGGTCCTTAAAAATAAGCAGCTGGAAATAAATGAATCAAAAACAAATGAAGCAGCTAAGGCTCAATTAGCTTTAATAGCCTCATATTTGAAAGAAACTAATCAAGTTGATAAGAGACTTTCTACCTCACAAATTGAAAAGAGTGACTTCGGGCAGGAAATGATGGAATTACTCAAAGAAGGGTATAGGAATTCTACGCCTTATGTTTTTCTCCCAGAACAGAACGGCTTCGTTTTAAAGAATTATTTCGGAGGTCTAACTGATCAGCACTTTGATCTGAGAACTTTTGATAAGAATTTAAATTATCCAAAAGAATCAGCTGAACAGAAAACTGATAAGTTTATTAATGAGGTTATTCTCCCTTACTTACAGGGACAAAGACCTAATCTTAGCAAGTCAGATATGGCAAAGAGTTTTCTCGTCAGAGAAGAAGTTAAACCAATTTTATTGGCAGGATTTGAATCTGGTAAAAAATATGAATTTCAGCAATCTCCAATGAAATTCACTCTTAAGTCCGGAATCTTCGGTTTTTCCGATCAAAAATTCGATTTAAGCAAATATGATGAGAATTTAAATATCCAAAAGCCTAAGGATTTAGCAAAAGAAGTTAAATCAGCTAAGGAAATAGAGAATGTGACAAATGAAGAAAAAGATGAGGATGAAAAATACCGAATAGCTCATGAAGAACAAGCCAGGATTACTGAACTTCAAAAAGCAGAATTCCCTGAAGAAAAAGCTACATACGACAAGATAAAAGATGATATGCATCACAAAGGTGAGCTACCAAATTCAGATACAATTAAGGCTCAAATGGAGAGCCTAGCTGCAAAGAACCCAGCTATTGTAAGTTTAAATGAAAAGGTTGCCCCTGTGTTAGATTATTTGAAAAATGAACTTGCTAGCGGTGAATACACAACCCCTGAAAGTAAAGACGCTTTGATGGACCAAACAAAGAAACTTTTTGAGGATGCTGGGGCAGAAGGTCTATGGGAGGATATTGATAAAAACAGTGATCCAAAAACAAAAGCTGCTCTAGACCTTTATGTTGATTTTATAGACGCTTTCCCCTTAAGTGTAGGGCTAGAAGAACATGCTCATGAACACGGAGGTCACGAATCTCACGGAGAAGGTTCCCACGAACATGGAACTGAATAATTTTTCTTACAAAAAAAGGCCCCGCCTCGGCAGGGCCTTTTCAAATTTGAATATTATTTCTTGCACGCGCATCCACCACATGGGCAGAATCCGCTGATAGCGTAGAGAAGTACTCCTGCTGGCCACCATTTCATTACGAAGTCACCAAAGCTACTCATGTCTACACCTAGATTTACTAAAAGTAGGGAGAGAGCTGTTAAAGCAAGAATCATTGGGGCTACCCAACGACATACTGGACATTTAGATCCTTTCATATTTTTGAGGTTAAATATTACTTAATATTTATCATATCTGTAAAATTTCCGCAATATCTGCTAATCTGTTGGCCATGAAGAAAACACACCAAGTTAAAGAGAAAATGCGCGCCATTCTTGTGGATGTGATAGATAGTCGCACACCGAAGGCCGTAGCCGAAAAAAGACTCATTGAAATGGAGAACCTCGTGAATACTTATGGAGGAATTGTTGTGATGAAGGCAATTCAGAAACGCGGCTTGCCCGACTACGACACTTATATTGGTAAAGGAAAACTCGAGGAGATAATGAAAATGGGGGAGGAGATTGAGGCAGACATTTTGATTATTAATAATATCCTTAAACCGAAACAGGTTTTTAATATTGATGAAGCTTTGAGCAAGATTAATATGAAATCTTGGGATCGCGTCGATTTGATTTTGAAAATTTTTGATAAGCATGCCACCACTACAGAAGCAAAATTACAGATAGAATTAGCGGCGATTAAGCATATGGGACCGCGCATTTACAATATGGGTATTGAGCTTTCTCAGCAGGCGGGTGCTCGTGGAACTCTGGGTGGAAGTGGAGAAACCAATATAGAAATTATGAAACGCCATCTCCAGGGCCATGAACTCACACTTCTCAAAAAACTCGAACATTACGAACTAATTAATAAGGGTCACCGCGATCGTCGCAAGCGTCAGAATTTTCAGAGTGTGGCGATTGTGGGTTATACCAATGCCGGAAAAAGTTCTCTTCTTAATGCCCTTACTGGCAAGGAACTTTATATTGCTGATGAACTTTTTGCGACGCTGGATACCAGAGTGGCAAAAATTTATATTAAGCCTGAAACCAATTCAGAGGACGGCACTTACATAAGAGGTCGTGAGCTTATGCTTTCCGACACGATTGGATTCATTCAAGATTTACCACCAGATTTAATTCAGGCCTTCAAATCTACTTTAGCTGAGGCCATCGCTGCGGATCTTATTCTTCACACGATTGATATTAATGATCCTGATGTATTTGAAAAAATTGAGGTGGTTGAAGATATTTTGAAACAGCTTGGCTTACAAGATCGCAAAAAAATATATGTTTTTAATAAAGTGGATTTACTCGCTCACCGCATAGTTTTTGAAGATGAAGACCAGATTCCAGAAATGAAACGCGAAGGTGGATTGGTAAAGGCAGGTGCATACGCTTCGCATATGCTGGGCTGGACCGATCATAAAAAGCACAGCGAGGCCACTAAGTTAGTTAAAGAGCTCAGTGAAAAATATAGAGAATTCCAGCCTGTTTTTGTTTCTGCTCACCAGAGAGTTAATCTGGAAAAACTTATAAAGGTCATTGATAAAGGTGTTTAATCTTAAGCCCTTCAAAAGTTAAATTTTTGCTGTGCAAAGTTCCGGCGAATTGCGTTTCTTGGCTTTAGTACTTGCTATTTAAAGATTCATAGTATAGAATGCAGCTCATTTATTAAAAAAATTACAATGGCTTATAATCCAGGAGGTAGTCAAAGAGGTAACGGAGGTCCACGTTTTGGTGGAGGAAGTGGTGGTAGAAGATTTGGTGGCGGCGGCGGATTCGGCGGTGGCCGAGGCGGCGACAGAGGAAGCAGAGGACCTATGGAAATGCACCAAGCTACTTGTGCAGACTGTGGTAAGTCTTGCGAAGTTCCTTTCAGACCAAGTGGTTCAAAGCCAGTTTTTTGCAGCAATTGTTTCAAATCAAAAGATAAGGACAACGGCGGTAGATCAGACAGAGGTGGAGATTTTGGCGGCGGAAGCAGCAGAGATTTCGAAAGACGTGAATCACCAAGTGGTGGTCGCAGAAGCTATGGAGATAGAGATTTCTCTGACAGACCTCCAATGCAGATGCACGAAACAGTTTGCAGCGAATGCGGCAAAGACTGTGAAGTACCTTTCAAACCATCAAGCGATAAGCCAGTTTATTGCAACGATTGTTTCGATAAAGTGCCAAAGCCTGAGAGAAAAGGTAAGGATGCTGGTAAAGGTTCTGCTGATTTCAATGCTAAGTTTGAAATGTTGAATATCAAATTAGACAGAATTTTGAAAGCTTTAGATTCTACTGCTTCTGTTAAATCACACAAAGAAGTTAAGGACGCTGTAAAGGAAGTAAAAGAGATGAAAGAAATGAAAACTTTCGAAGCTCCAAAGGCAGCTAAAGAAGCAAAAGTTGTTAAAGCAGAAAAAGCTATTCCAACTGAGACTAAGTCAGTAATCAAAAAGGCTAAATCAAAGACAAAGAAGTCTAAGATCTAATAGTAGAATAAATTGAATAAATAAAAATCCCTTCAATACGAAGGGATTTTTTTATTGTCTTTAATTTTTTAAACTCACTCTAGAATATTTCAAAAGTACTCATGATATTAGCAACTTCTTTTTCCACATTTTTATCTCCTGTAAAGGGCTTGTATGTAATTATGTAGTTATCTGTTTCTTTAAATAAAGTGCCGCCGTTTTTCAAATAAAACTTTGGATCAGCAACTTTCCCCTTGAATTTAGAATTCCAAAAAGTTAGGTTGAATCCCATTCCCTCATTTTTAGTGTCATCGCAGTAATAATTGCCTGCACAAAACCTGTAGCTTGATATTCCTTGTAAGTCAGTGAAAGCTGCTCCATCTGAAGCAGTTAAATCAGATTTTATATACCTAATTTCTCCCCAAGGAGAAATACCCTGATATTTAAAGGAAAAGCGCATTGGTAAATTTTTAAAATTATTATTAACAACTACTTTCCAATCTCCATTTAATTTTGATGATGAAACGATATAAGTAAATTCGTCTTTAGTTGTTTTTGCTAATTCAAAAAGATCTGAAGCGGGTGATTCTTTTGTCACTTCTTTAGCTGGCTCTTTAACCTCTTCCTTTAATAATTTTTCTTCTGTAGTTTTTGCTTCCTTGTTGTCCTCTCCTTTTTTCCCTTCACTTTGTTGCCAATAATAAACACCTCCTCCAGCAATACCTGCTGAAAGAATAATTACCAAGAGATACTTGAGTATTTGTGATTTCATAGGATGAAATTAATGAATGATTTTTTTATTGGTGGGTCTGCCTGGACTTGAACCAGGGACCAATCGGTTATGAGCCGACTGCTCTAACCAGCTGAGCTACAGACCCATGTGTTGAGCGATACTTCAAAGCATCGGAAGTGAGTTTAATATAAAAACTGATCTAAAGCAAAATTTACATAAATTCATCCTTAGACATTTCCCTTACATAGTTTTAATATCAACTCAACGTAACCATTTTTCTCATGCTTTCCACTCTCTTAATCCTATCCATGCTCTCCAAAGTCGGTGATATTGATGGTCACTACATTAGTCAGCTCGACACCAATAAATATGATGAACAAACCTACTTTGATATTCAAAAAGTAGATGATAGCCATATTAAATTCCAATCTTTTGCTTATTGGACAGGTACTAATCCAGACAATGTTCACACTGGAGTTCTCAATGGAATAATTCCAGTGAAGGATGGCAAAGCTGTATATGAAGAAATGTGGGATACACCAGTTAGCTACACCGCTAATAGTCCAGAAGCTGTCTATGACCCTAAGCAACCAGAAAAATTCCAAGGCTGTCATGTCGACATTACATTCAAACCAGATTCTTCGCTCAGAGTAGAGGATAATTATCGTTGCGGCGGTGTGAATGTGACCTTCATGGGTGACTATAAACGCAAATCTTTCAGTATTCCAGAGTGGTTTGAGTTTGATAATCAAAAATAAAAAATGCCATTCTTCGTTTATATTCTTAAATGCAAAGATGACACTCTTTACATCGGTTCCACCAATGATTTAGAACGTCGCCTTCATCAGCACAATAATCTCAAATCTGGCGCTCATTACACGAAAATTAGACGTCCAGTAGAGATGGTTTATTCCAAGAAAATGAGAAGCCTAAGTGCGGCCAGAAAGAAGGAGCATGCCTTAAAAAAACTTACTCGCCAAGAGAAGCTGGAGCTAATAAGTCCTTAGTCTATTCACTTGACCAATATTAGTTTAGTAGCTAAGATAATTACTACCTAAACTATTATTGATGAAACCAAGCGATAAACAAATTAAGAACAAACCAAGTCTATTTGGCTTATTGAAAGAATATAAACTCTCAATTTTCAGTTTGGTCATTTTGACCATTATCGGCAATGCTTTAAATCTTGCTGTGCCAAAGATCATGTCTGCATCTATAGACTCCTTTGCAAGAGGGAACTTCATACTCAGTACTATGGTCACTGAGTTCCTCATAGTTTCAATTAGCATTTTTATTTTCACTTATCTTCAATCTATAGTTCAGACCTACGCTTCAGAACGTGTAGCCAGAGATCTACGTACTCAGTTAATTGCTAAGATTTCAGTGCAAGATTACGCTTATATTCAGCGCGCAAATCCATCTAAGCTTCTAACTAATCTTACTTCTGATGTTGATGCCGTGAAGTCTTTCGTCTCTCAAGCTATTGCTTCAATTATTTCATCTGTATTTCTTATTATAGGTGCCAGCATTCTTCTCCTTTTGATTAATTGGAAGCTTGCGCTTGCCGTGCTCGTGACTCTTCCTGTTATAGCTACTGCTTTCTTTGTTATCTTGAAAAAAGTTCGTAAACTCTTCAAGAAATCTCAGGAAGCTGTGGATTGGCTAAACAAAGTAATTAACGAAAGTATTCTCGGCGCTGCTCTTATAAGACTTCTAAATTCTCAACAATACGAATACCAAAAATTCCTTGCTGCTAATGAGGAAGCAAAAAATATTGGTCTCAGCATTTTGAAATTGTTTGCCAGTTTAATTCCAGTAATAGTTTTTATTACCAATCTTTCCACTCTAATAATTCTTACTCTTGGTGGGCACTATATTATTAATGGAGCTATGACTTTAGGTGATTTTGCAGCCTTTAATAGCTATCTCGCAATTTTGATTTTCCCAATTCTTGTAATTGGTTTTATGAGTAATGTGATTGCTCAAGCCACTGCTTCTTATCAACGTATTTCCGAGGTTCTCAATGCAGAGCACAGAAAAGACGTAGGACACATTGTGAAAAAATTACACGGAGATATTGAAGTAAAAAACATTACAGTTTCTTTCGGTGAAAAGCACGCCTTAAAAGATGTATCTTTTTCAGCAAAAGCTGGAACTAAAACGGCCATAATTGGTCCGACAGCTGCAGGAAAAACTCAGTTACTCTATCTTCTTACTGGCTTACTCGCTCCGACTTCCGGCGTTGTGAAATATGACGGCAAGCCAATTGATGAATACAATAAAATTTCTCTCCACGAACAAGTTGGATTTGTTTTTCAAGATAGCATTATATTCAATCTTACTTTAAGAGAGAATATTGCTTTTAGTAATACGGTGAAGGATAAGGATCTAGAATTAGCGATAGAAACTGCCGAGTTAAGTGATTTCATCGATACTCTTCCAAATAAATTAGACACCATAGTTTCAGAACGTGGTACCAGTCTTTCTGGCGGACAGAAGCAGCGTATCATGCTTGCTCGCGCTCTTACTTTGAATCCGAAAGTTCTACTTTTAGATGATTTTACTTCTCGAGTAGATACCAAGACAGAACAAAAAGTTCTCAAAAATGTTCAGAAAAATTATCCTGGAATTACTTTGATTTCTGTAACTCAAAAAATTTCTTCCATAGAATTATATGATCAAATCATAGTTTTGATGGAAGGAGAAGTTTTGGCTATAGGAACTCATAAAGAACTTATGGAAAATTCACCTGAATACGTCCAGATTTTTAATTCTCAGCAAAGCACAAATAACTATGAACTACACACTAAGTAAATCTGGGAATAAAGACCAAAAGGGTTCATTTAAAATGGCCGTAAAACGTCTTTTGCCTTTCATGTCTAAGGAGAAAAAAAGTTTGGCCATTGCCTTTGTTGCGATCATTATTAATTCTTCATCTAATCTTATAGGACCGGTAATTATTAGTTACACGGTCGATAATTTTATTAAAAATAAAGATTTTCACGGTGTGCTTATTTATTCCTCAATTCTTTTCGTGATTTATTTTGCCGGTCTCATCGCCAGTTACATTCAGACCAAGACTATGGGCGGAGTAGGGCGTAGAGTGCTATTTAGTCTTCGTAATACGATTTTCAATAAACTTCAGGAGCTTCCGGTCTCTTTCTTTAATCAAAACAAGGCAGGGGATCTCATTTCAAGAATAAATAGCGATACTGATAAGTTGAATATGTTTTTTTCTCAGGCCTTAGTGCAGTTGGTCGGAAATTTCTTCCTTATACTGGGTGCTGGAATTTTTCTTTTAACTCTTAATATTCGTCTTGGATCTGCTGCAATATTCCCAGCTTTCTGCGTGCTTGTTCTTACTCAATTTATTTCAGCGTGGGTAAAAAGAAAAACTCTCAAAAGTCTCCAAAGTCTTGGTGGAATGAGTGCAGAAATTCAGGAAAGTCTCGAGAATTTTAAAGTAATCGTTGCTTTCAATCGTCTAGATTATTTCAGAAAAAAATTCAACGAAGCTAACGAAAATAATTACACTGCATCTATTGGAGCCGGTGTAGCTACAAATATTTTTATCCCAATTTACGGTCTTGCTTCAAACCTCGCTATATTGATTGTAATCGCTTATGGCGTGACTCTTATCTCAGCAGGCAGCCTTTCTATTGGGTTACTCATTGGATTTCTTCTTTATGTGAATAGTTTTTATAATCCTCTTAGACAGCTCGCTTCTCTATGGGCATCTATGCAATTAGCTCTCGCAGCTTTAGAGAGAATTTCCGAAGTGCTTTCTTTGAAGACGAATATGGAAATAATTTCTGGAAAGAAAACTGCTTCCGATTTAGTAATGGAATTTAAAAATGTTGCTTTCTCTTATCCAGAAGGGAAGTCTGTTCTCCATAATATTAATCTCGAATTAAAGAAAGGACACACCTACGCTTTCGTCGGTCCAACAGGTGGAGGAAAGACCACTACCGCTTCTCTTATGGCCCGTCTTTACGACCCTACAGAAGGAATGGTACTTCTTAATGGCAAAGACATTCGCGCCTACGAATCCGCTGAAAGATCAAAGCATATTGGATTCATCTTGCAGGAACCTTTCTTATTCACAGGTACAGTCCGCGACAACATTCTTTATGGTAATGAAGAATATCTCCATTATTCCAATGATGAATTGCGCACGGAGTTAGAGAAACATAATCTTTCCAAATTACTCGCGAGATTTGATAAGGGACTTGATACACCAGTAGCCACAAGTGGAGATTCCATCAGTTTGGGTCAGAAGCAGCTCATCGCTTTCATTCGCGCTGTTTTGAGAGAGCCGGATATTCTTATTCTAGATGAAGCTACGGCCAATATAGATACAGTAACCGAACAGCTACTTGAGGAAATTTTGACGAAATTACCAAAGGAAACTACAAAGGTAATAATTGCTCACCGCTTGAATACAATTGATAACGCTGATCAAATTTGTTTTGTGAATGGTGGAGAAATTATTCTCGCTGGATCCATGGAGCATGCACTAGAAATGCTTTTACACGGTAAGAAAAAAAGTTAATTAAGCTATATGAGTAAAAACAGAGAGGAGTTACTTCAAAAACTTATAGAAAAAATGATGAGTGTTATGAAAAATATGCACTCGGGTCACTGTTTTCCTTTTGGAGAACTCAAATTAAGCCGACCCCAAGTATCTATATTATTCTTCATTTCAAAGAGTAAAGACGGCGTTTCATCCAAGGAGTTAGCTGAATTTCTCAATGTTACTTCCGGTGCGATTACTCAATTTATCGATCCTCTTGTGGACGAAAAATTGATCAGGAGGGAAGAGGACGAAAATGATAGACGTATTACTAGAATGACTCTTACCGAGTCTGCCAAGGATAAGATGGCTAAGTTTAAGAAAAGCTATCACAAATCTGTAAGCGCTTCTTTTGATAAATTCAGCGAAGAAGAAATTGTACAGTTCATCACTCTTTTTAACAAAATTTCCAAATAAAAACCCCGCACTCGCGAGGTTTTTAGAATTCTTATTAATTACTCTTATTGGAATAGCATATCCAAGAAACCTTTTGGATCTACTCCACCTTTTACGAAATCATCATTACATTTAGCCACGATTTTAGGTACAGCTTCTGCTTCGATAGCATCTTTGTTTGGAACAGCAGCTTTTAATGCTGTCTTAATAGCTTCATCATCTTTGAATCCATACTTAGCGCTAATTGCTTTCTGCTCAGCTTCTGGAACTTTTCCATCATACTTAGCAGTAGAGCAACCAACATCAACCAAAAAATCTGCCATGCTTATAGGCTTACCTGGAACATTATTCTTGTCATTACTTCCACCGCAAGCGGACAAAGTCAAAACACTCACAGCAGCAATTGCTAGGAACTTTTTCATACAGAGAGGGGTTATGATTAAAAAATTCTATAGAATTTTTACGCTTTTACCTCAGCTTTTGCTCCACCTTTCTGAGCCTTGCTTAAAGCCAATGCTAATCTTGATTTCTTATTTGAAGCGTTGTTTCTATGGATAAGATTTCTCTTCAAGCACATATCTATTACAGAGAAAGCAGTAGGCATGAATTTTACAGCCTCGTCCAATTTACCATCAGTAATAAATTTCATCTGTTTCTTTAGAACTGTCTTCAACTCGTTTCTATGAGGAGCGTTGCGTTCACGACGTTTCAATGACTGACGCATCTGTTTCTTTGCTGACTGGATAACTGGCATTTTCTTGTAATTAATATAATATAAGCCCCGTGATTCTAAGATAATGATCAGTTTAAGTCAATTAAAAATGAGTGAATCTGCACCAGTCCATCAAAAAGTGACCATTCCAAGGCAAATAGTCCTCGCTTCCCAGAGTCCACGTCGTCGTGAGCTTCTCGAAGGAATTGGCATAGATTTCTTAGTACATCCTAGCAAATTTGAAGAAAAAGAGACTCACATAACCCCTGAGGAATTAGCCCTACATAATGCCATGGGTAAGGCCCAGGAAGTAAGCCGTCATTACAAAGACGCCTTGATCATAGGTGTAGATACAGTTGTGGCCTTCAATGAACACTTTTTAGGTAAACCAAAAGATAGGGAAGACCACAAACGCATCTTGAGAATCCTTAGCAATACTACTCATAAAGTTATTTCTGCTATCTGTATTATCGACACACGCAGTAAGAAAAACATCACCGCCATTGAAACCACTTTTGTGACGGTAGAAAAATTAGAAGAATCAGATATTGAAGCCTATGTGGCATCTGGAGAAGGTGATGATAAGGCCGGTGGATATGCGATTCAAGGACTAGGCTGTCTTTTTTGCAGGAAAATTGAAGGAGATTACTTTAATGTGGTAGGCTTACCAATGTATAGACTTCGCAAACTCTTGAAGGAATTTGGGATCAAAAAACTGATCTAATAATTATGAACCACACCCCTCTCCAAAAATCTTTTCCCAAAGACTACCTCAACCGTAGTTTATTGAAAGTGAAAACAATGTTTAGGAAGACAGATGTGAAAATGCTGCTGACTTTTTCGAAAATTGTTCGCCGTTCTAAAGATTCAGAAATTACCGTTCTAGATTTGGGCTGTGGTTCTGGTACTACTATCGAAGATTTTTGGCAAAAAATGAGTAATCAGAATTGGCGCTACAAACGTCGCCTTCGAGGAAAAAAGCTTAAGACTATTGGAATAGATATCAGCCCTCTTCCAGATATGATTCCCAAAAGAGTCTTTAAAACTGCTCCTACTCCTCAGACGGAGTTCATAAAAGCGGATGCAGAAAAGCTTCCACTTCCTGATAACTCCGTAGATTTTGCCTATTCAGTAGGACTTTTGCGCTACCTCAAAGATCCACTTCGCGCTTTAGAGGAAGGCTATAGAGTCTTGAAACCAGGAGGAGTTTTCCTTTGGTTGCTCAGCGGATATACAGATATAAGTACCAAGCCAACTATAGAAAAGATTTTAGCCGAAACACCAGATGCCGCCGACGCTTTCCGCCTTTGTTTTGGCTGGAGTCGTATGAGAGGAACATTGATTTGCACAAAAAAATCATCTTCAAAATTTACCAATTTTCCCTTCAAGCTCTCCAATTCCTTCAGGAAAAGCATAATACTTCAGCCCACAGACGAATTTTTGGAACACCGAGTTTACTCAAGGAAGGATAGTTAATAAACACAACGCTTGACAAAAATATAGTCGCATGTTATAGTCGCATGCTTATTTCACATATAACCCCTCTAAAATTTATGTGTAAGACTATAAAAAAATGGTTAATTGAAAGGCTTATCGTAGGATTAGCCCTAGGGACTGCACTGTCAATTTTCGCCTTTATTGGCCAGACAGCTCAGGCCTCTACTCTGATCAGTTCAGATCAGTCTCTTACTATTACTAACACTTCCGTCTCTCCAGACGGTTTCGACCCTAATGTAGCTGAAACTACGGCCATTAATTACTGTCTTACGGCTCCCGCTAGTGTAAATGTGGGTATTTACATGCCAAGCGGTACTAGCTCACAAAAAGTGGCTATTTTGACCCCTAATGTGGCTCAAAACGCTGGTTGTTATAGCGTTATCTGGGATGGTAAAAACGGTGCTTCTACAGAGGTAGGTACTCCTGGAGAAATCGTCGATAATGGTAAATATTTCTACTATATTGAGGCTAAAAATGCTTATTCTAAGACAACTTCTACAGATTGGGTAGCCGTAGGTGATGGTCCAAGCTATGGTACTGTTAAATTCATCGATGTTCAGGTTAAAAACCCTATTTTCGACCCTTCAGATAGTCAAAAAGCTTCTATCAGCTTCACTATCTCTAAGAGTGGATACGTGACTCTTCAGATCAACGATTCTGATAACCTTAAAGTTGTAAAAGTTATAGATAATCAGTGGTACGAAAAAGGTGAATATACTGCTTACTGGAACGGTGAGGATGATGTAGGTCAGAAAGTAGCTCAAGGTGAATACTCTTACGCTATTAAGCTCGTTAACGGTGAAGCCGTAGCCAAAGAAACTGGTAAATTAGTCATCAAGAAAGGTTATAATAGCCAGACTACTCAGACTGAAGATCCTCGTATCGAGAACTTCTACGCTACTAAAGAAGAATTCGACCCAGGTCGTAAAGAAAAAGAATATATAGTTTTCAATCTTACTGCTAAGGCTGACTTGCAAGTTGCCATCTACGATAGAGACGACAATTTAGTGAAGAAATTATTCAGCAAACCAGACCAAGAAGCTAAGACCTACCAGATCCAATGGGACGGTGGTGAAGTAATTGGTAAAGATGCTACTTATACTTATAGAATTTACGCAAAAAATACTGTTGGTGAAGATACTCAGAAAGGTAAGATCGCAGTTGCTGAAGATAGAAGTGATACAAGCAGAGCTAACGTATTCAAGGATTATGTAGATTCTCTTATCTACACTACGAAAGATGGTGACCAAGCTATTAATTTCACACTTGAAAAAGACGCTACTGTTACTGTAGAAATCCGTGATGAAAAACACTTGGTTGCTACTATCGCTAAAGAAACTACTTTAGCTGAAGGTAACCAAACTATTTACTGGGATGGTAAAGATAAATACGGTCAGGCTGCTGATGATGGTCAATACATGTATAGAATTACTGCTAAGAATAATGCTGGTAAGGAAGTGGAAGAAGGTAACTTTACAGTAAAGAAATCTGACATCACAAATCCTATCACTGGTGAATGTAGCCAATTCAAAGATGTGGATAGCTACAATCAATATTGCAAAGCTATTCAGTGGGCAAGTGCTCAAGGTATATTCCAAGGATACAATGATGGTACATTCAAACCAAACCAAGCTATCAATCGTGCTGAAGCTCTAAAGGTAATTCTAAAAGCTTTGAAAATTCAGCTTATCTCTCCAGGCAGCACAGGACTTGGATTCAAAGATACAAATGCTACTCTTTGGTACGGAACTTATGTGAAGACTGGTGTGGCTCTTGGAATCATTCATGGTTACCAAGATGGTACATTTAAACCAAACCAAATCGTAACTCACTCAGAAGGACAGATTATGTTATTCAGAACTGCAAATTCAAAAGGTGTTTACTATCCTGAATCTAACGATTACTATCCGACAGCACCAATGACCAGAGCAGAAATGGCAGACATGTTGTACAAGTATTATCAAAATTCATACGAACTAAATTAATCATTTGATCTTAATTTAAGGTCAAAAGAATATTAGAGGGTAGAAATAGTCACCGAAAGGTGGCTTTTTCTTTTCCAAATATTTCCTTCCACTTTGAAAATAATCTTGCTACTATAAACAAGCATTTTAACCCTCATTCAAAATGTTTAAAACACTCAAAGGTTTACTCGCCGGAATTATTGCTGGTACAGCTGTTGGCGTACTTTTTTCTCCTAAAAAAGGTAGCGATATTCGTAAAGAATTTAAGAAGGAAATTAAAGGTGGTGGAGTAGGACTTTCTACTGCAAAAGAGACTCTAACTCACATGGGAAAAGACATTGGAGATACATGCAAAGAAGGCTACGAGAACATTCCTGAAGACAAGAAAAAGGAAGCTGCAAAAGTATTCAAAAAAGCTGAAGGCAAAGCTAAAAAAGTTTTCAACAAAATAAAGAGTAAAATTGAAGGCAAGAAAAAATAACACTCCAATTATTGGCATTATTGGTGGCCTAGGACAAATGGGCCGCCT
>JAPLYN010000003.1 GCA_026395515.1 Candidatus Peregrinibacteria bacterium
ATAGAGGAATATAAAGATATTTGAATGAAATCCAAAGCATGTAAATCACCGAAATAATATAAATTTTTCTGCGTTCTGGATTTACAAAAAAATCTTTAATATTTTTTACAAATTCGGCCTTTTCAGTTTTTTTATTATTAATGATTGCAGGATGTTTATCTAGCACGTGCTTCTTGTGAAAATAAACTAAAGCTCCAAGCGCAATCAAACTTTCTCCTGCAAAAACTGTCTCATAGTTTAATTGGCTGGCAAGGAATCCTCCTGCAAGCAACCCAATCAAAGCTCCAAGATTTTGGAATCTAAAACGCTGACTTTCTTCCTTACCGAGATTATTTTTAGTAGCAAAATCTCTAATAAAAAGTGCCAAAACAATCTGGAGAAGTAGTTCCAAGAAAATCTTAATCGACATCAAAATTGCGATGGAAACAAAAGAGGTAACAAGAATAAGGAAAAGAGTAGCAAAAGCAAGAATTGCCAAGCTTCCCTTCATTACCGTAGTCCTCTCAATTTTTCTAAAAATTAAACCGCTAGATAATCCACCCACCAAAGTAATGATGGCGAGAAAGGAAAAGAACAAACTCACGCTCGAATCAGAGTGCAAAACCGTTTTAATAAAATTAGGTAAAACAGGCGAAGTTAGACAAGTAGCAATGGCTACCGTCATGGCCATATAGGCAAAAAATTTGCCTACAGGATGTTGATCGTGAGTACGAAGTGCGTGAAGCATAGGTATAAATTTATTGAGCCCATTCTAACAGTTTCGATAATATTTTCCACTCTTTGTGACTATTAGCTGCTGCATTTCTAACATAGTAATAGACTGTAATAGCTCGCGAATTGGTAGATTAGATTTATGCTCTAAGGTCTCCATATCTAGTCCTTTAGACTTTGGGAAAAGTTTGAGAACTCTAGATTGAGAAGGAGAAAGATCAAAAGGAATTGGAGGTACTTTTTTTGGTGGAACTGGCCGCGGTTGGAATAGGGCCGATCTCCTCTCTTTTATGCGTGAATTTAATTTAAATAAATGAGGCTGTTCTCTCAGTATTTCAATAATTTCTTGGCCGGAAGAGATGGGATAAGCATGACCTTTTTGCAATAAGTGAAGTGGACCAATGCTGTTTTCTCTATCAATGTCTCCCGGCACGACGAAGACTTCCCTGCCCTGATTGAGAGCTAAATCTGCGGTGATGAGAGCACCGGATTTCTCCGGAGCTTCAATAAGAATTGTGGCTAGAGAAAGCCCACTAACGATTCTATTTCTTTGAGGAAAATTTATTTTCAGAGGCTCGCGCATATCGGAATATTCTGAAAGTAAGAGGCCGGAATTTTGAATTTCTTCGGCGAGTTCTAAATTTTGTGGCGGATAAATATTGTCGATACCACTGCCAAGAACGGCGATGGTAGGAGTTCCACATTCCAGTGCCGTCCTATGAGCGATACTATCTATTCCCAGAGCCAATCCGGAGACAATGCAAATATCGAGCACACTCAATTCCCTGATAATTTTTGCCGTCATTTCTTCTCCATAGTCGGAATATTTACGAGTACCTACTACGCTGATGCAGGGCTTGTTTAAGAGGCTGATATCCCCTTTGTAATAGAGTCTTTCTGGAGGTTTATGAATTTCTTTGAGGAGAGTTGGATAGTTACTGAGGTTTAAAATTTCTGTTTTTTTAGACATGGAAAAATTGGTTATTTTATTAACCAATACCAAACAAAGTTAAAATTTTCTTAAATTATTTCTAAATTAATTTAGAAACTAACTTCTCCACCTTCCACAACTTCGCCCATTACTTGGCATTCAATGCCGTGTTTTTGGCAGATTTCTGTGATCTTTTCAACGTCGTTGCTGATGAGGACCATACCAATTCCCATATTCCAAGTCTGGTAAGCTTCATCGCGACTAACGTTGCCGATTTCCATAAGCTTAGTCATGAAATCCGGTGGCTGAATAAGATTTGTGAGTTTAGCGCCAAGGCCGCTTCTCTTTAATGCACGTGGAAGATTTCCAGGGAGACCTCCGCCAGTAATATGAGCTACGCCTTTGAGTTCTACCTTTGGTTTTTCCTTGAAACGACCATGCATTTCTAGCACAGCACTGCAGAAAATATCAGATGGAGTAAGAGTTACTTCACCCCAAGTGCGAGTATCATCAAATTTTTCAAAGCCCCATTTTTCGCCGAATTTTGTTTTCAAAATGTGACGAACAAGAGTGAGTCCGTTAGATCTAAATCCTTTTGATTTCAAACCAATAATCTTATCGCCTACTTTCACATTTGCTCCAGTAATCATGTGATCTTTTTCCACAATTCCCACACAAGTTGCATTCCAAATATAACCATTTACACGATCTCCCAATTCAGCAATTTCTCCTCCAGGAATTACTACTTTATGAGCTAAAGCAGCTTTCTGAAGACCACCCATAAGAGCAGCAATTTTCTTATCATCTACCTTATCAACATCAAAAGTATTGGAAACAGTAATAGGCTCAGCACCTACGCAAATCGCATCATCCACAACCATACAAACTAGATCAATTCCCATAGTGTCATATTTCCCCATCATTTCAGCGATAGCCATTTTCGTACCAACACCATCATCGTTCTGCACTAAAAAATAATCTCCCATATCGAGAGTTCCAGTAAAGCCACCATCATCTAAAACAGGTTCACCAATCATGCCTTTGCGTCCAGGAAAAGTCCCCTTTGCAGCATTGTAAGCAATTTCAGAACACTTATCTCCGAGATCAATATTGACCCCTGCTTCTTCGTATGTAGCCATAGAATTTATTTAGTTGTTGGTCTCTTTTTATCGCTGATTAGCTTTCCCTTGTCAAGCGTGATGATGCGACCGCCAAGGATATTAACCACTTCTTTATTATGAGTAGAAAGAATAATTGTAGTGCCACTCTTATTTATTTTGAGGAATAATTTTGCGAGTGCGGCAGTATTTTCAGGATCTAGATTTCCAGTAGGTTCATCTGCAAAAAGTAGTTCTGGGGCATGGACGAGGGCGCGAGCGATGGCGACGCGCTGCTTCTCACCACCAGATAACTGACGAGGAAAACTATTTCTTCTTTCTTCCAATCCAGTAATTTTCAAAACTTCAGTAGTTCTCTGATTAATAAAAGCTTTATCGTGACCGGACACTTCTAGTGCAAAAGCCACATTCTCAAAAACAGTCTTCTTTGGAAGCAATTTATAATCTTGAAACACAATTCCTATGCGACGGCGATAAGCCTGCACCTGAGCTGGTGAAAGTTTATCAATTTCGTAATTATCAATTTTGATAGAACCAGAATCTATCTTCTCAGCACCTACTAGAGTGTGAATAAGAGTAGTCTTTCCTGCTCCGGATCCACCAACAATTACTACTAATTCCCCACCATCTACTTTGAAAGATATATCTTCAAGTATGATGTGAGCTCCGTGTTTTTTTGTGAGGTTTTGAACGAGGATCATAAGAAGAGTTTAACATATGGGGTTTTACCTGTGAAACTTTTCGTGAATTTCACGAAGTTTTTTATCAGTAACGTGAGTATAAATCTGAGTAGTAGTAATAGAACTATGACCGAGCATTTCTTGTACAGAACGAATATCGGCGCCATTAATCAGTAATTCCGTAGCATAGCTGTGACGCAAGGTATGAGGTGTCACCTTCTTTATTATGCCGGCTTTAAGAGAATATTTGCGAACCATATTTTCTATACTTACTGTGCTAAGACGACGTTTTTCCTCCTCTAAAATATCTCCCTTTAAACTATTAATAAAAAGTGGTTTCAAATGGTCATCTCTCTGCTTTAATGAATCGGCAATGAAATCTGCGGCTCTCTCAGAAAGAAAAACAATGCGTGGCTTGCGACCTTTTCCTCGGACCATAAATTCGCGTCTTTTCAGATCAACTTGGTCGCGATTTAAATTAGATAATTCGCTGACGCGAAGACCAGTAGAATATAGAGTCTCAAGTATTGCCCTATCTCTAGCAGCATTTTTACGAGTCTGATCTACGGCTTGAAATAGACGAGTTAATTCTTCGCGAGATAATACTTCCACAGTACGCGCCGGAATTTTTCCAAGTTCAATTTTTTCAGGAGCGATAGTTTTTACATCATTCTTGGTGAGATATTTCAGAAAAGCACGCAGAGCAATAACGTGATAATTCTGAGTTTTTACACTTAGTCCTTCTCCCTTATCATCGAGAAATCTATTCAAATAAATACGATAATTCTGAATTTTCTGAAGAGTAAGATTCTTTGGTTCTATTGGTTCACTCAAAAAATCCTCAAACCTTTTTAAGTAATGACGATAGTTTTCCAAAGTTTTTGGTGATCTGTTCTGGACTACCTCGCAGTATTCCAGAAATTGTTTAATGTAATCAGAAATTTTCAACATGGGAATGAGTTATTCCATGTCTAAATTTAACACAAATCTAATAATTTCTATAATCCTTTATGCAGCCATTTCTTTTGGAGTCTCCTTATCAAAAGATTGACCAGCAGATTTCACGCTAGTGATCAATTTTGAAAAATAGTTAGAAACAACGGCAAGCTTTTTTTCATCGCAACCTGCTTGTTCAGCACGAGAATTAATTTCTGACTGTTTTTCTCTACAAGCCAGAGAGAATTTAATTACTTCAGGATCGTTTGGTTGAAGTTTTGCTTTGATAATAGTATTAGCCATTTCCAATAAACTTTTAGCATTTTCATCTGTTGGCTTCTCGCGCAAAACAGGCATGATATATTCTTTCATCATTCCATTAACTAACTGGGCTGTTTCAGAAAGATTACTCTCATTTTTTTCAACAATTCCTTTTTGTTTATTCTCAATATTGCCGCCTGGCTGTGTTTGTGCGCTCATATTTTTTGTTTTAAATATCGTATTAGTATATCATAATAATCTAAGAATTTCAATGACTACATGAGCAAATTATCACAAAAAGAGGCAATTAATCTGGCTAGCTATGCGGCGAAAAGTGCCGAAAGCGCTGGTAGAAGGCATAAAGAGACTGTTGATGATGATAGATTATGTTTTCAGAGAGATAAAGATAGAATAATCCACTCTAAGGCTTTTAGGCGTCTAGATGAGAAAACTCAGGTTTTCATGGCTGGAAGTGGCGATCATTACAGGACCAGACTGACCCATACTTTGGAAGTAGCTCAGGTCGCTAGAGATATAGCTAGAAGATTGGAATTGAATGAAGATTTATGTGAAGCGATTGCACTTGCGCATGATTTGGGACACCCACCTTTTGGACATGCCGGAGAAGCAGCCATTAATGATGTGATGAATAGTTTAGGAGGTCATTTCGAGCATAATGAGCAAAGCCGTCGTGTAGTAGAAGTGCTAGAAAGATCTTATCCTGAATTTGATGGTTTAAATCTGACAATTGAAGTTTTGGAAGGATTAATGAAGCATCAGACGGCTTGGGATCAGGCTGGAAAGATTTTTGAATTCTCCGCCCATTTGGAAGCTCAAGTGGTGAATGTGGCCGATGAAATTGCCTATACTAATCATGATATGGATGATGGACTTCGCTCTGGATTGATTACCTTAAAGCAGTTGAGAAAATTCCAATTGTGGCAAATGGGAGAGAAAGAAGTTTTCAAAAAATATGGCAAAAAACTTGAGGAGGATATTTTAATTTCTCGCGTAATTAGCTCAATTATCTCGATGATGATTGAAGATTTCTGTGTTCAAGCTCTTAAAAATATCAAGAAATATAAGATCAAAACCCTGCAAGATGTAAAAAAACATCAAGGAACAATTGCAGAGTTCAGTGAAGATATGAAGATCATTATAAAGGAGTTGCGTCAATTTCTTTTCGAAAATTTTTATTTGAATCCAAAGATCGAAGCCTTTACATTGAAGGGCAAAGGAATGATTAAAAAATTGTTCGAATACTATTACAAAAATCCTAAGCATTTCCCTAAGAGTAATAGCACAAGCAAAGAAGAACGCATTGTGATAATAAAGGACTATATAGCAGGAATGACCGATAGGTTTTTAATTCAGGAGTTTAAAAAAATTCAAAAATGATTTGTCCAAAATGTAACTATCACGACACCAGAGTTCTAGATTCTAGAGAAACTGAAGGTCACAAAAGCGTAAGAAGAAGACGTGAATGCGAAAAATGCCAAAATCGTTTTACTACTTTTGAAAGAATAGAAACAAGCAATTTCATCGTGGTTAAAAAAGATGGAACTCGTGAAAGTTATGATAGAGAAAAGGTAGAAAGAGGAATTTGGAAAGCTTGCGAAAAGCGCAAAGTTACTCAGGACCAAGTGACAAAAATGATAAACCAAATGGAAGAAAAATGGGCTTCAATGGGTAAAGAAATTTCCAGCAGAGATGTAGGTGAAGGTATTATGGATGCTCTGCGCGAACTCGATGATGTGGCTTATATCAGATTTGCTTCTGTATATAGACAGTTTAAGGATATCGAGAGTTTCAAGAAAGAATTGCAGAAACTTTCGAAGGAGGAATAAGGGCTGGAAAAATGGCTTTAGTCGTTTGATTTCTTGGTCTTTTTGTTGTATAATAGTGTTAGTTAAAAAAATAAAAACAAAAAATATGATTTCAAAAAGAATTTCTTCAATTCTGCTAGCGGTAGTCACTGCTAATATTCTTATTGGTGGCAGTGCTCTTGCTAAGGATGTTTCTGGCTCTGAGAGTTTTGATGAGCTAAATGTGACAATAGATGGAGTAAAATCAACTCCAAAACCTGTTACGGACGCTAAAAAAGTAACAAGAAATGTAAAAGCGGCTGATGCCAAAGTCGAAGTAAAAGAAAATTGTGATTTTACTTATCCTGATGTTGAAACTAACGCATCACAATTAATTGCCGTAAGAAGACAATTGAAAGTAGAACCTGGTGAAAGTTTTAGAGTAAAAGTGTTTTTACAGAACAAAGGAACTATTCCTTGGTTTTCTGGTCAAAGTATTTGCAAAGGTCCTAAAATGTATCTAGGAACAGATAGAGAACGCGATCACGATAGTGCATTCTTTCAAAAAGGGGCACCTGGTTGGGAATCTGCAAACAGAATTCTTATGGATCAGCTGAGAGTAGATCCAGGCCAGATTGCTTCCTTTACTTTCTGGGCTAAAGCTGGAAAATATCCTGATGTTTATAAAGAATATTTCACTCCTGTATTGAAAGATATTCAATGGCTCGATGGAACTATTATTAACGTTGATGTAATCATCGGAGATAGCAGTGATAACGCTGGAGATGTTAGACAAAAAATTTCTTTCTCAAGAAAGAGTGGATCAGTTGCTGATCTAGACTTGAATGCTCCTAAGACATTGAAAGTTAATCTTACAGAACAGAAACTCTACGTTTATCTCGGAGATACAGATGTACGTGATTTCCGTGTAAGTACTGGTAAACCTTCTACTCCGACTATTACAGGAAATTATAATATTTTAATTAAACAAGATGTGAGAGTTGGATTTGAAGCTCCTCACTATATCATGCCAAAATATATGATGTTCCAGGAAACTGGTTATGGTTTCCATGCTTTACCAAGTCTTGCACACGGTGGTGGAGATGCCTTCTGGACTGAAGCGAAAGATCATATTGGTATACCTGTAAGTCATGGTTGTGTCAGACTTTTGCCTGATGACGCAGCTTGGTTGTTCGACTTTACAGATGTAGGTACTAAAGTAGAAATTGGTTACTAAATAAAGGCTTTGTTAGTGGTCGGATTTTGGATATAATTCAATTCCAAAATTAAGATTTTGTGCCGCGTGGGGTACGCGGCCAAATAACCGACCTATGAATAAAATTTTAGAGAATTTAAACGACAAACAATTAGAAGCGGTAACTCATTTTACGGGTCCGCTTCTTGTTATTGCGGGCGCTGGAAGTGGAAAGACCAGAGCGCTAACGCATAGAATTGCTTACCTAATTCAAGAAAAAGGAGTCAGTCCATGGAATATATTGGCTGTGACTTTTACTAATAAGGCGGCGAAAGAGATGAAGAAAAGAATCGCTAAGCTCGTTATGGGTGATGCGGCCAAGTACCATGAACAGAATTACGAGGATAGATCTTTACCTACAATTGGAACTTTCCACTCAGTTTGCATTAGAATTTTGAGAAAGCATATACACCTACTCGGATACGAAAATGTCTTTGTAGTTTATGATGATGCAGATCAACAAATTGTAGTAAAAAGAATTATTGAACAGATGGGATTGGATGTAAAAAAAATTACCCCTAAAGCTGTTTTAAATCATATATCTAATGCAAAAAATCAGCTACTTGGTCCTAGTAATTATATGCAGTATGCAAATGATTATTTTTCCGAAAAAGTGGCGCAAATCTTCCCAAAATATCAGCGTGCACTACAGCAAAATAACGCTGTAGATTTTGATGATATCATCATGAAAACAGTGGAATTATTTCAACAATTTCCAGAAGTACTTAATCAATATCAAGAAAAATTTCAATTCATTTCAGTAGATGAGTATCAGGATACAAATAAGGCGCAGTACGTTTTGATAAAAATGTTGGCGGATAAATATAAGAATGTCTCTGTGATCGGTGATGCTGATCAGAGTATTTACAGTTGGCGCGGAGCTACTATTCAAAATATCTTAGACTTCGAAAAAGATTATCAAGATACCAAAGTGGTTTTGCTCGAACAAAATTACCGTTCTACTCAAATCATTTTGGATGCATCAAATACGATGATTCAAAAGAATGAAAAGAGAAAGGAGAAGAAGCTTTGGACTTCTCGTGAAGGTGGACAGAAAATTAAGCATTGGCTTGCGGATAATGAACGCCACGAAGGTGAATTAGTTGCCCATGAAATTGAAAAACTTTTAATTGGCAGTGAAGTGCCGAAATATAATGATTTCGTCGTTTTGTATCGTACAAATGCTCAATCACGTATCTTTGAAGAAGTCTTTTTGAGACATGGTATTCCATACAGAATTATTGGTGGTATTCGTTTTTATCAGCGTAAGGAGATAAAGGATATTTTGGCTTATTTGAGAGTTATTCAGAACCCAAATGATTCAGTTAGTTTACTTAGAATCATTAATGTACCAGCTCGTAAAATTGGTGCAAAAACTCTAGAAGCAATTCATGAATTCGCGATGAGAAATGACATTTCTCTTTTTAAAGCGATGATGTTGGCAAATGATATTCCTGAACTTTCCGGCAGCAAATCTGAAGAGTTTTTGAAATTCGTAGAAATAATTAGGGAGTTACAAACACTTAATAATGAGTTCCAAGCTTCAGGAATGATTAAGCATGTTTTGGATAAAACTGGTTACAAAAAATTTGTTGATGATAATACTGTGGAAGGAGAAGCAAGATTGGAAAATATCGCGGAATTAGTTTCTGTGGCATCTAAATATGACAAGCTGGAACCTGCCGTGTCTTTGAGCATTTTCTTGGAGGAAGTGAGCTTAATTGCAGATACTGATTCAATGAAAGATGAAGATAATGCAGTGACTTTAATGACTGTTCATTCTGCAAAGGGACTAGAATTCCCATATGTGTTTATTGCTGGATTGGAAGAAGGAATTTTTCCACACAATCGTAGCTTATTAGACAGACAAGAATTGGAAGAAGAGCGTCGATTAATGTATGTGGCAATGACGAGAGCGATGGATAGTTTGTACTTATTACATGCACGAGAACGCACTTTGTATGGTGAATCTCGCGTGAATGCACCATCTCAATTTTTGCAGGATATTGATGAGAATTTGGTTGATGCAAATTTTGGTGGGCATGGAGCTAAAAATCGTCTTTCTGTTCAAGATCTTATCAATATTCCTATTCCTGTGGAGCTTGATCAGGGAGTTGATGTTCCATTTGGCGTTGGAGATAAAGTGAGTCATAATGTTTTCGGTCGCGGAATTGTAATTAACATCACTGGAGGAGTCGCAACTATTGCCTTTGAAGATTCAAAAGTTGGTGTAAAAAAATTAGCACTTAGTGTTGCACCTTTAAGAAAGGTTTAAACATAAAAAAATCTTAAACAAATCAAAATGTACAATGAGATAGGCCCACAAAGGTCATATAAGTTTTATCTATACATCGTAGTTGCAGTGTTGAGTTTTGCTATTGGTTGGGAAGCCAGCAGATTAGGCTTTTTGACTACAAAAGTGGTTAAAATTGATGGTGGCTCTGCCGAACAAGTGGCTCAGGGCAATGGTGTAGACATGGGGCTTTTCTGGAAGATCTGGGGAGAAATGGAAACTAAATATGTGGACGAGAGCGCGGTAAAAAATGAGAACATGGTTTATGGTGCAATTAAGGGAATGGTTAATGCCTTACAAGACCCTTATACGGTGTTTATGACCCCTGAGGAGAGCGTTCAGTTCAACGATAGCCTCGAGGGCACCCTTGAAGGTATTGGCGCTGAATTGACGGTAAAAGACAAGAAGCTAACAATAGTTTCTCCTTTGAGAAAGAGTCCGGCAGAAAAGGCTGGATTACTTCCTGGAGATGTAATTTACAAGATTGAAGGTAAGGATGCAGCAGAGATGAGTTTAGTTGATGCTATTACTAAAATCCGTGGAAAAAAAGGTACGACAGTTACTCTTTCAATTATAAGAGCTAAATTGGAAAAACCTTTTGATGTGACAATTATGAGAGACAGTATTGATATCGAAAGCGTGACTGAGGAAAAACTAAAAAATGGAATTGTTTACTTGAGCGTTAATCAGTTTAACGACAAAACCAACGATGAATTCTCTAAATATATCTCTGATTTGATAATCAATGAGCCAAAAGGATTGATTATTGATTTGAGGTATAACGGTGGTGGATATTTGGATATTGCCGTACAACTTTTGTCTTATTTATTACCTAAAGACACACCGGCTGTAATAATTAAGGAACGCGGAAAAGAGGATGCCACCTTGAAAACAAATGGTAATCCTAAACTTTTGAATGTGCCTTTGGTAGTGATTGTAAATGATGGTAGCGCCTCAGCTTCTGAAATTATGGCTGGTGCAATTCAAGATCAGAAACGTGGAATAGTTCTTGGTACAAAATCTTTCGGAAAAGGTAGCGTACAAGAGGTAGAAAAATTCTCTGATGGATCTAGCTTGAGAGTGACTATCGCAAAGTGGTTTACACCGCTTGGCAGAACTATAAATCACACTGGTCTTACTCCAGATATTTTCGTGGATATTAAGGACGAGGATATTAAAAACACTTACGACAGACAAAAAGAAGAGGCAATTAAGTATTTGGAGAACTTGAAAAAATAGAAAAATTTTCAGATTAGAAGCCGGGCTTGAAAATATCGAGCTCGGTTTTTTTGTTGACAATTTTTCGTCAAATGATACTATGCTAGCGTACTATTGCAATAGTACATTAACCCAAAACTCATATGGAAAAGCAGTATGTGAAAGAACTTATTAAGGCAATGTCTTCGATCAAGGACGCAGGTACTTTTGAATCGTTTTTACACAGCATTCTGACTCCTGCTGAATTCGAGGAAATACCTAAAAGACTACAAATAGTGAAGCTTCTAATGAAGGGCGTTCCCCAGCGTGAAGTGGCCCAAAAGCTTGGTGTAGGCATAGCTACAGTGACTAGAGGATCTAGAGAACTTAAATACGGAAACAATGTTTTTCAAAAAGTTTTATAAAGAAATAAAGTGCGAAGATGCCTCAAAAGTATTTTCAAAAATATGTAATTTTTCCGAAAAAAGTTTTTTATTGGAATCAAAGGATATTTCTCATATTTATGGAAGATTGAGCTTATTGGGAGTTGATCCGGCGGTGGAAATAAGAGGTAAGAATGATGAATTCGAGATAGTGGCGCTGAATGAAAGAGGTGAAAAATATCTGGCGGAATTTACTGTTAGTGATTTTGGATTCTGCGATGAGTGCGAGATAAGTCGTGAAAAAATTTCCGGGAAAGTTTTGAAAATGGCCAATAAATCAGAAGAGACCAATAGAACAAAGAAAAAAAATATCGCTCAGGTTATTAGGATGGTTATAGAAAAATTCAAACAAAATCAAAAAGAACTAATAGGTCTATATGGAGCGCTTTCCTATGATTTCATCAGATTATTTGAGGATATTCCGGAGAATTTGCCGGATATTCCAGTGGATGATTTCAGATTATGTTTATATGACACTTTTATTTTCTTCGATCATTTGAAAGAAAAAGCGGAAATTACTGTGTACAGAGAAACTGAAGAAGAGGCTCACGATGTGGCAGAAAAAATATTTGAGATGATTCAGAAGAGTGAGCCGAGTTTTAATTTTAAAATTGAAAATGCAAAATTTGAGTATGACGAAAACGACTATAAAGGCCTTGTGGCGAATGCCAAAGATTTGGCTAAGAGAGGCGAATTATTTGAGGTTGTCTACTCAAACACTTTAAAGGCGGATTTCAGTGGAGATGCTTTTGCTTTGTACAAAAAGTATCGCGAGGTAAATCCTTCTCCTTATCTTTTTTATTTTAATTTTGGTGATGAACAATTGGTGGGAGCATCTCCTGAAATGATGGTGAGAGTGGAAAATGGTTTGGTTCATTTGAGGCCGATTTCTGGCACCGCAAAGAGAGGTAGCGATCCAATTGAGGATCATGAAAATATGTTGGCTCTTTTGAGTAGCGAGAAAGAGAGAGCGGAACTCGATATGTTAATTGATTTGGGGCGCAATGACTTGGCAGTAATTTGTGAACCCGGAATTGAGATAAGTGATTATAGATTTGTGGAGAAATATTCGAAAGTTATGCATACAGTGGCTCATCTAAGTGGAAAACTAAGGGCTGAATTTACGGCTCTAGATGCCTTAATAGCTTGTCTGAATGCTGGTACGCTGACTGGTGCTCCCAAGGTAGCAGCGATGATTGAAATTGAGAAAAATGAAACTTCCAGACGTGGATATTATGGTGGAACAATTGGATATTTTACTTTTTCTGGAGAGATGGATACGGGAATTATTATTCGTACAGCTCACATAAGAGGTGCTGAATTGAGTTTCAGAAGCGGTGCAACTTTACTCTACGATTCGCAGCCAGAAGCCGAATATCAGGAAACTATGAATAAGGCGCGAGCATTTTTAATGACATTCCAAAATGAATAATAAATTTAAAAAAATATTTCTTCTCGATAATTTTGATTCATTCACTTTTAATTTGGTGGATTATTTCCGCCAACTAGGATGCGAAGTTTTAGTTTACAGAAATGATGTGGAGGTTGATTTGATAGATGAAGTGAAGCCGGATCTGATAGTTTTTTCTCCTGGTCCATCTGTTCCTAAAAATGCTGGGAATATGATGGCAATTATCGACAAATACCATCAGAAATATCCAATGTTTGGAGTGTGCCTGGGACATGAAGCATTTGTGGAATATTTTGGTGGGAGTTTGAAATTTGTGGAGCCAGTACACGGAAGAAATAGTGCAATAAAGCATGATGGAAAAACTATTTTTGATGGCATAGAAAATGGATTTTTGGCAGGAAGATATCATTCTTTGTGTGCGGATAAAGTACCGGAGTGTTTTGAAATTAGTGCGGAATTTGAAGGGCTAGTAATGGCGATGAGCCACAAAACCTTGCCTATTGAAGGGGTGCAATTTCATCCAGAATCAGTACTGACAATGAAGCATGGCAATGGCTTCAAGATGATCAAAAATGTAGTTAATAAGAAATTCGCAAATGTATAAAGAAAAAGAAATTTTGGAATTTCTGAATGACTCTGTGAAGGGTGAATTAAAAATGGAAGAACAAGTAAAATTCTTGGCGGAATTTACTCCGGAAAAAATCACAGCAGAGCATGTGAAAATATTTGTGGAATTTATGCTCGGCAAAATGTCCTCAAAATTTAAAATGCCTGGAGCAATTGATATTTGTGGGACTGGTGGTTCGGGTTTGGAGAGAATTAATACCTCTACAATCGCAGCGTTTATTTTGGCGGAATTGGGCGTGGGAGTGGCCAAGCATGGCAATAAAGCTGCAAGTGGTAGATGCGGTAGTTTTGATCTGATAGAAGCGCTAGGAGTGAGGATAGATATGAATGCCAAGGAATTAGAAAAAATGTACGAAAACAAAGGTTTGGCTTTTATTTTTGCCAGAAATTTCCATCCGGTTTTGAAACATTTCGCTGAAGCAAGAAAGTCTTTTGGTAAACCAACTATATTTAATTTACTTGGACCGCTGCTCAATCCTGCTGAGCCAAAAATGCAAATAATTGGAACAAGTTTCAAGGCGCAGATGAGATTAATTGCTGAGGCGGCGAGGCTTTTAGGCAAGAAAAATGTTCTAATTGTAAGAGGCAAAGATGGCTTAGATGAGGTCACTTTAACAGGTAATACTGACGTCGTGGAGATGATGAATGGAAAAATAAAAGAATATAAAATTCGACCGGAAGATTTTGGATTAAAAAGTGTGAATTTTGAAAAAATTAGTGGTGGAGATTTGGAATTTAATAAAAAGATTGCTTTAGAAATTCTCGAGGGGAAGTGCGACGACAGTCGTGCAGAGTTGGTCTATGTAAATTGTGCATTAGCGCTAAAAATGGTTGGAAAAGTGGAAACATTAAGAGAAGGATATCGATTGGCGAAAAGCGTGATTGGCAAGGGAAAACTCGCGGCATACAACGGAGATATTTTAGAGGAAATTGCGGCGAGTAAAGTGGTTGAAAAATCGACGAGAAGTTTCTTTGAGGCTCTAAATAAAAAAGACGGTCGTGCTCTAATTGCGGAAGTAAAATTTGCTTCGCCAAGCAAAGGGCAAATCTATAAAGGCAAAGCTGGAGCAGAAGCTGCTGTGAAAATTGCGAAAATTTACGAGAAAAATGGAGCAAGTTCTATTTCCGTTTTAACAGATGAAAAATACTTTAGCGGGAGCTTCGAATATTTAAAAAAAGTAAAAGAAGCCACTCAAAAAGTGCCTATTTTGTGCAAGGATTTCATAGTGAACGAATATCAAATTTTCAAGGCGCGTGAATATGGTGCAGATGCTATTTTACTGATTGCGAAGTTGTTGAGTGAAGAAAAAATGCAGCAATTTTTGAATATAGCTAGAAGTCTAAATATGGAATGCTTAGTGGAAATTCATAACGAAAATGAATTAGAAAAAGTTCTAAAAACTGATGCGAAAATTATTGGAATAAATAATAGAAATTTGAGTAATTTCACAATTGATTTAGATACTACCAACAGATTAGTAAATAAAATTCCAAAAGATAAAATCATTGTGGCAGAAAGCGGTATTTCCAGCAAAGAAGATTTAAACAAATTAAATAAAAGAGTTGGGGCAATTCTTGTCGGTTCGGCTCTAATGAGTTCTAAAAATATAACTAAGAAAATCCATGAAATCACTTAAAAAATATCTACTAAACCCAGACGGACACTTCGGAAAATTTGGCGGAAGATATGTTCCGGAATTGCTAATTCCAATAATGGAAGAGCTGGAAGAATCCTTTTTCCAAGCCAAAAAAGACCCATCATTCAAAAAAGAATTATTGAATCTTTATCACAATTATTCCGGTCGCCCTACACCATTATATTTCTGTGAAAATCTTACAAAAGAAATTGGTGGAGCAAAAATTTATTTAAAAAATGAAGGACTAAATCACACTGGTGCACACAAAATAAATCACTGCCTAGGCCAGGCACTTCTAGCAAAACGTATGGGCAAAAAGCGGCTTATTGCTGAGACTGGAGCCGGCCAGCATGGACTTGCAACCGCTACTGTAGCAGCTAAATTTGGACTCAAATGTCGTGTGTACATGGGCGCTCGTGATGTGGAAAGACAAAGACCAAATGTATTCTGGATGGAACAACTGGGAGCGGAAGTAATTCCGGTAAAAGAGGGTGGTCAGATTTTGCGAGATGCAATTAATGCTGCTCTGCGAGATTTAATTTCCAATCCTGAAGATACTCATTATCTACTTGGAACTGTCTGTGGACCAAATCCTTATCCGGTGATGAATACTTATTTCCAGAAAATTGTGGGGGAGGAAGTAAAGAAACAATTGGGTGGTTTACCAGATTACTTAGTGGCGTGCGTAGGTGGTGGAAGTAATGCGATGGGACTTTTTTATGATTTCCTAGATGATAAAAAAGTGCAGATGCTTGCTGTGGAAGCCGGTGGGAAAGGAATTAAAAAAGAGAATGGAAAGTTTACCCATGCAGCGCGTTTTCAGGCTGGAGAAGTGGGTGTAGTGGAGGGATTTAAATCAGTTTTCTTACAAAATAAAGAAGGGCAAATTGAAGAAACTTACAGTATTTCAGCCGGCTTGGATTATTCCGGTGTTGGTCCACAATTGGCTTACCTCCAGGATATTGGCCGAGTAAAATTTACTTACGCAGTGGATGATGAAGTAATTGCGGCTTATAAATTATTAGCTAGGACTGAGGGAATTTTTGCAGCTTTGGAATCTTCTCATGCAATTGCAGGAGCAATAAAGTTGGCAAAAACTTTGCCGAAAAATAAAACAATCGTGATGAATTGCTCTGGTCGTGGAGACAAAGATCTTTTCATTGTGACAAAAAAACTTGGCGATGAAAATTTTGCGAATTTCTTAAAATCTCAAGTATGAAAAAGCTAATGACGCATATAGTGGCCGGTTATCCTAATCTTGAAACGAGTGAAAAATTGCTTAAATTGATGTCTGAGAATGGAGTAGACTTTGTGGAAATACAAATCCCCTTTTCTGATCCTGTGGCCGATGGACCGACTATTATGCAGGCGAATCAAAAGTCTCTGGAGGCGGGGACGAAAGTGGAAGATTGTTTTGAATTGATGATAAAGGCGGTGAAAAGCCCTGGCGAAACAAAGTTTTTATTCATGACTTATTTTAATATTCTGCATCATTATGGGGTAGAGAAATTCTGTAAGAAAGCTGCAGCTTGTGGCTGCTATGGACTCATCGTTCCTGACATGCCAATCGATGAAGAACCACAGGAAAAATATTTAGAAAACTGCAAAAAATATGGTTTGAAGGCGGTGCAAGTGATCTCCCCTCTCACGCCAGAACGGAGATTGAAAATGATTGAAAAAGTCGCTGATGGACTCGTTTATTGTGTTTCTAAATTTGGCACGACTGGGCAGACAAGCGAGCTAAATCCGAAACTGAGCAGTTATCTAAAAAAAGTGAAAAAATATATTAAAGTACCTCTGGCTGTTGGCTTTGGTATTTCTACCAGAGAGCATGTTGATGCCGTACATAAAGAAGCAGATATTGCTGTGATAGGTTCAAAGATTATTAATATTTTGAATCAGGGCGGAATTAAAGAAGTAGAGAAATTTATTAGAAGCTTAAAGTAGTGTCCCCAAAATTTTGGACCATCAGCTTAAATGGCCAGCAAAAGGCATAATTTAGAATCTAGGCAACAAATCTGGGGATACATTCCTATGACTGATAGCTCATATAACACTCCTCACAGTAAATTTTTTCACTCCTATCTGGTGAATAAGTAGTTTGGATATTTTTTTGACAATTTTGACAATTGCGCTGCCAAAATTTACGAGGATTACGTTGTTTAAAACGCTCTAAATGGCGCTGTTCATAATGAAAATGAGGTAGTGGTATTTTTTGTTGGCGATAGAATTTCAATTCTTGCGGAATTATTTTGAAAACTTTTTTAGTGATTGGACATTCAATGGCAACTTCTAATACTTCGTCTTTTACATCTTTTATATTGTCCGGTAGATCGGTTGCCTTGATAATGTTTTTTACGCCAGGCTGAGGGGCTTCATAATCTTCCCATTTATATCCTTTGTTGACTGCTTCTTCTTTTGTTAGAGGGTAGTAAAGTTGGGCAGTAGTTTTATTATAACCAAAAAGAGATTGGGCAGGAGAAAAATATTCTCCCCATTCTTGGGTTTTTATCATTTGCTCAAGAATCTTTGGCACCAATTTTTCATATTCTTCCTTCGTGTATTGTTTATTTAAAATACAATATTCTTTGTGATGCATACTAGTGCAGCCAAAACAGTTTTTGGAGACCTCCATGTACCAACAATAGATTAGATTTGAGCAGTTGATAGTACCTTCATTTGTAAAAAGCAGATGGTAACTATTGCCACCAGAAATGATGCATTCGTAGGATTCACTTAGGTTTGTTCCGTATTGATAGATATCGTAGTTGTTCTTCGCGCCTAAGACAGTTTGATAACAAAATTTCACATCTTCGTTATCCTCACAATCAAAACTGTGTTTGGCGTTTTTACAGTTTACAAGATAATCACCAAAACAATTTTCGGTGTTATGACCGTGAAATTCTTTAAAAATATAACCACTTGCAGCCTGCTTAAGCTGATCTTTATATACTTGATATTGCTTATATGAACCTAGGTCAATTTTAGCTATTTCCCTATCATATTCTTCTTTGGAAAGGTTTTTATTTTTAAAACAATATTCTTGGTTTCGAAGCCCTATGCAAAGAAAACAATTTTTGCAGCCAATACAATCCTTCAAAAAACTACTGCTGGAGCAATTTACGCAATCCTGTGAACCCTTAAGTCCGTAGCATTTGTGAACATCCACGCAATCATAACAAAGTTCACAATGCAGATTATAGAAACCATCTACACAACAGATATTATGCTTGAAACCGTAGCCATAATAACAGTCTTCGCAGAAGTCGGCATGGCTTATTAAATAACTATTTTTTGATGATCCAGCATAGTGCATATAGTCAGAATTCACGTTTATTCCATCTATACTTAAGGCTTGAGTTGGGCAGTTGCGCTTTAATTCATAAACTTGTTCGAAAAATGAGCGAGAAAAATCAAAATCCTTTCCATAAGCACAGGGATCCCAATCATTGCTATGCCAACATTCGCGACAATAAATGCCCTGTTTGGGATTGGGTGGGAATTGAGTCAGAGTACTTTTATGACAAAGATCGCACTGCGTACGATAAAGATTTTGTTCGTTACAAGAGGCTAGACGACGTTGTTGGCGACAATCCGGACAAAGAGTGGGCTCTGGAATCTGAATTTTTTGATTATTAAAAGTTGGTGAAACTTGCTTATAAAAAGCTATATCTTCATTTGTAACTTCAAACTGATGAGTACAGTTTTTACAGGTTTTTTGTGACAAGTGATTGGTATTATATGAATTGGTGGAGAGTATAGCTAAAATTATTAAAAAATAGAAGATCCGGAGTTTTTTACTAATTTCCGATTGTCTTTTTTTGGCTTCCCCTATACATTATTCGCATGTTATTAGCTAAGGATTGGAAAGATTTTGAATTACTAGATATCAGCGCAGGAGATAAACTCGAGCGTTGGGGGAATTTTGTGCTACAAAGACCTGATCCTCAAGTGATCTGGCCGGAGAAAGGCAATGCCAAACTTTGGGAGAAAGCTGATGCTATTTATCACCGTAGTGAATCTGGTGGTGGCAAATGGGAATTCAAAAAACAATTACCGGAAAGATGGACAGTTTCTTATAAAAATTTGAAGTTCTACGTGAAGACGATGGGATTCAAGCATACTGGACTTTTCCCTGAACAAGCGGTGAATTGGGACTTCATGATGGATAAAATTAAGGCAGCAAAACGCCCTATAAATGTTTTGAATCTTTTTGCTTACACTGGAGCAGCATCTGTAGCCTGCGCTTCTGCAGGAGCATCTGTATGCCACGTGGATGCGGCAAAAGAAATAGTAAAACGTGCCAAAGAAAACTTGGAATTATCAGGACTTGCGGATAAGCCTGTGCGTTTTATTACTGATGATGTAATTAAATTTGTGAAACGTGAAATTCGTCGCGGAAGAAAATATGATGGAATAGTAATGGATCCCCCATCGTTTGGTCGTGGTCCGAATGGAGAGTTATGGAAATTGGAAAATCAGCTTTATGGTCTAATTGAATTATGTGCGCAAGTTCTTTCCGACAAACCAATCTTCTTTTTAATCAATTCTTACACTACCGGCTTTGCACCTGGAATTTTGGAAAATCTAATCAAATTAAAGGTAAGCAGCAAGTACGGTGGAAAAGTAACTTCCGATGCGCTTGGTATACCGGTTACTTCTTCAAATTTAGTACTACCTTGCGGAATAGTGGCAAGATGGGAGTCTTAAAGTTTGTGATGTTTTCGTAAATTCTTCACGAGATAATATCCGGAGAAAATTGCGAAAAATAAATTGAGCCAGAAAAACATCCAGCTCATTTCGAGGTAGCTAAATAATGCGATGAGGGCACTTCCTACTGTAAGCGCTACATCTCTTCTTATTGTGCCATTATCAAAAGCATAACCCATTCCAATTGCGGCGAGTCCAAGAATAAAACAAACGGTGTTATATCCTTCAAAAAGAGTGAGAGACCAAATAATTAATCCAAGTCCACTCACTGAAATTACTGCGGTATCAATGCGATCGTCTACATGAAGCATCATAAGAATGCTAGAAATTACCACTAGCACTTCCAAAAAAACAAAAAATATTGCTCCCCCATTTTGATAACCAAGAATTGAATAAAGTAGCATCACTAAACCTCCAATCGCAAATAGCCAATTCTTCACGGACTTAGCAGGATGTTTAGGATCGCCAATATTTGTCCAAGCCGCACCTGTGACTAAAATTAAAGAACCAATTAGGCCAGTATAAAAAATAATATCCATGGGAAATATTTAGGGATGAAGTGCTTTGAGTATAAGTCTTATTCTTACTTTTTGGAATTGTCGTCGATTTAGTTTGGATTTTGCTTTCTTGATTTAGTAGTCAAAAGACTAACTTTTAAAGTGATCAGTTCTGGTTCAGTGAATTTTACACCTCTAGCTGATAGACGAACTACTAAGTGATCAAATCTTTCTTGAGAATCAAGAACTCCCCATACTTCTGGATTTTCTTCGTAGAATCTAAAATATTCTTTTCTTGCCTCATCAATTCTGTTAAATAAATCATTGGGAACGTCTTCAACGGTTCTTTCTCCTGTATAAGTAGATGATATACCAACACGCATTCCTGTTTCTTCAGGATGGAGAATACTAACTTTCGTTTCATTGTCTTGTTTTGAATCTTTCTCTGCCATTTTTGTTTTTATTTTCTTTTTTCTATCTGGACATTATAACATAATTTTATTTTTCTCTCAATACCTTTTCCCACACTAAGCTTATACGAATATTTACATTTGGACCCTATAGAGTACATTTAAAAATGTTACTTTTTTAATCTAAAAATATGAGCACGGTTTTAATCATCGGTGCGGGTGGTGTAGGTGGAGTTGTAGCACATAAGTGTGCGCAAAATATGGATGTATTCACCAAGATTGTGATGGCAAGTCGTACTCTTTCTAAAGTACAAAAAATTGCCGAGGAAATTGGCGGAAATAAAGTAGAGCCAATGCAAGTTGATGCTGATAATGTTCCGGAATTAGTAGCTTTGATTAAAAAAGTTCAACCAGCGTTAGTTATAAATGTGGCTTTGCCATACCAAGATTTGCACATTATGGATGCGTGTCTTGAGGCTGGAGTTCATTATATGGATACTGCAAATTATGAACCGCCTGATGTGGCAAAATTTGAATATAAATGGCAGTGGGCTTACCAAGATAAATTTAAAGAGAAAGGTTTAATGGCTTTGCTTGGCTCAGGATTTGACCCAGGTGTGACAAATGTTTTCTGCGCTTATGCTCAGAAATATCTTTTCGATGAAATTGAAACTGTAGATATTCTCGATGCGAATGGTGGTGATCATGGTCATCCTTTTGCAACAAACTTCAATCCTGAAATTAATATTCGTGAAGTAACTGCTAAAGGTCGTTACTATGAAAATGGCGAATGGAAAGAGACAGAGCCACTTTCAGTTCACCAGACTTTTAATTTTGAAGGTATTGGCGATAAAGAAATGTATGTGATGTATCACGAAGAAATGGAATCACTTTCAAAGAATATCAAGGGAGTGAAGAAAATGAGATTTTTCATGACTTTTGGTCAACAATATCTTACTCATTTGAAAGTTCTTGAAAATGTAGGAATGACAAGAATTGATCCTGTAATGTACGAAGGTCATCCAGTAATTCCACTTCAATTTCTGAAGGCGGTGTTGCCAGATCCAGCATCTCTAGGCCCTACAACTAAAGGAAAAACAAACATTGGTTGTATTTTTAAAGGTAAAAAAGATGGCGTAGAAAAACGCATTTATATTTACAATATTTGTGATCACGAAGAATGCTACAAAGAGGTAAAGAGCCAGGCAATTTCTTATACAACTGGTGTGCCAGCAATGATTGGTGCCAAAATGATTCTTACAGGTGCATGGAAAGGCACTGGAGTATTCAATATGGAACAATTCGACGCAAAACCATTCATGGATGAATTAAATTTGCGTGGATTACCTTGGGTGGTAAAAGAGCTAAAACCAGATGAGTGCGTAGTTGCTTAATATTTTCTCAAATGAAAAGAAGACCTGCCTCAACTTTGGATCCAAAGAAGATTAAATCTGCTGCTTTTGTTATTGAAGAGGACCTCTTAAGGCATAATTTAGAAAGGCTTAAATACATAAAAGATCAGGCTGGTTGCAAGATGTTTCAGGCGTTGAAAACTTGGGCTACTTGGCCACTTTTCAGCATTACGAAAAAATATTTGGATGGCACTGAAGTGAGCTCCTTGAATGAAGCAAAACTTGGGTATGAAAAGTTTAATCATTCAGTGCATATGTTCGCTCCGGCTTACAAAGAAGAGGAGTTTAACGAAATCTTGAAATATTGTTCTACAATTATTTTTAATTCTTTTTCTCAATGGAAAAAGTATAAACCAGCGGTTACTAAATTCGTCAAAAAAACTGGGCTTAAACGTGAATGTGGACTACGAATAAATCCTGAATATACAGGCAAAGATGAACATGGTGGTTTGTGGAGTCCTTGTGCACCTGGTTCAAGATTAGGAATTAGAATTAGTGAATTCAAAGAGGCTCTAAAGGCTGATCCTAAAGCCCTTGATGGCATTAGTGGTTTTCATTTTCATATTTTCTTCGACAAAACATTTGAAGACTTGAAAGAGGGTCTCAAGGCAGTTGAAGATAAGTTTGGTGAATATTTTGCTGGAAGAAAATGGATTAATTTTGGTGGTGGCCAAAAAATGACCGATGATGATTATGACGTGGAAGGTTTGATAAAATTGGTGAAAAATTTTCAGCAAAAATATAATGTCACCGTACATATGGAGCCAGGTGCCGTGATAGTGAAATGTGCGGGTGTCTTAGTATCCAGCGTTTTGGATGTAGTAGAAAGAGATGATGTCCCATATAAAATCGCTATCTTGGATATGTCCTTTAATGCACATACTCCAGATTTCCTTCTCAGCACAGATTTAGATATGCCGGTAACAGGGGCTACAATTACTAGAGATGAATCTAGTATCAAAAAGAATTCTAATACCTACCAATTAGCCGGTGGGACATGTGTAACGGGCGATAAACTTCTTGGGCAGTATCATACATTTAAAACACCTCTCAAAGCTGGCGACAAAGTGCTGATGGAGGATGGCATACAGTACAATCTCGTACAGTGTACGATGTTCAATGGCGTGCAGCATCCAGACATCGTCCTCTGGAAAAAGAACTCAAAAGGAAAATACGGACCAAAAATGATCCGTACTTTCAATTATCAAGATTTTAAAAATAGAATGGGCTAATTGCCTACGAATTTCAAAGTGACAAGGTCGATGTATCCTATTTTATTTGCTGTAGGATACTTATTGTCATAACAATCTATTCTATTTGGAATATTGCTGACATAAGAAGTTAAAAGCTCTATATCGTGTTCCTTGTCTCCAAGAATTTTATCTTGTTGGAAAGAGCATGCAAATAACTTTTTCTCTTCTGGGCTGGCTTTGCTATTAATTAAGTTTAAAGTTTTTGAACTTTTAGAACTGGATAATTCCATTCTTTCATCACAATCGAAGTTGCCATTACAAACTTGCATAACATAGGCGAAATCTTTTGTTTTTGGTTGGAAAACAAATAATGAGAAAAATGATCCTGGAGCATCGGCATATCTATACCAAATAGCAGAGTCATTTCCCTGCAAATAGATGGGATCTTGGTCTAAATAAAGGCTTGAACCAGCGATTAATGTTTTTTCTTCGAAAGGAGCAATAGTAGAAATTGTCTTAATAGTGCTTTCTTCATTGAACAAAATAAAATTCTGGTCTTTAAACTCATAAGCGTGATAATTGGTTTCTTTGCCGCAAAGATCCAATAATTGTCCAAATTTTGCGTCTTTAACTAAAGGAGGATTTTCCTTACTGCAAGTTCCTTCAACTTTTGCTGAAACTGTTTTTTCTGCGGTTTTAACTTCTGCAATTGGCTTATTACAGGCAACAATTGCAAGACTTGTTAATAATAACAAACTAACGAGAGCAGATTTTTTCATAATTATAAATTATATATTACACCTACAATAACACCGGAAGCCTAAAAGGTTGCGGTTTAAATGGCGGAGAGGGAGAGATTCGAACTCTCGCTAGAGGTTGCCCCCTACTACAGGATTAGCAATCCCGCCCCTTCAGCCTCTTGGGTACCTCTCCTTGATTTGTAAGCTCCGGCTTCACTCGGACTGGCAGAGCCAGCCTCGTTTCGCCTTCGCGCTCGCGCCGTGCGCTCGCAGTGAGTAAATCGTCCTCGCAATTTGCTTGAACGTATCCTTGCACCTTCTCCTCATATGGCTTGGCTGTTACCATACTTGTCAAAAGCGTAGACACTATAGGAAAAACCCTATTTAAAGTCTAGGCAATTTTAGTTTATCCAATATTTAGGAAATAGCCCTACTTAATTCTGCTAGTCCAATCTTATTTTCAGCAGAACACGGAATCATTTCGTGATCTCCAATGGCTTGTTTTATCTTAGCTAGCTGCTTAGTCCTTTCAGCATTTTTGAGCTTATCCACCTTATTGGCAACAATAATCACATCCTTATCATATTCTTCCAAAGTTTTAAGCATTTCCAAATCGTTTACTGTAGCACCAACATTAGCATCAATAATAAGTACAACTTTCTTCTGTTTATAATTTGATTCCCATAAATACCATCTGATAAGAGCACGAATATTATCCTGACCTTCTCTAGAAAGCTTAGCAAAACCATATCCCGGCAAATCCACTAAATAAAAAGATCTGTTAATCAAAAAAAGATTCAACTGTTGAGTACGACCAGGAGTGGAACTAGTACGAGCCAAACCCTTCTTATTCGTCAAAGCATTGATAACACTAGATTTACCTACATTTGAACGCCCAATAAAACAAATCTGAGGTTTCCCATCAGATAAAAGCTCATCTTCTTGAACTATTCCCTTTATAAACTCGGCGGATCTAATATTCATATATGTGCATTGTACACGAAAAATACAGGTTATACGAGTGATATATCCTGTAAAACACTGGCGGAGAGAGAGGGATTCGAACCCCCGAGAGCCTTTCGACCCTAATAGTTTTCAAGACTATCGCCTTCAACCACTCGGCCATCTCTCCCGATTTGTAAGCCCGCCCAATATATTACATCTCCTCTACGACTTCAACCCCAAGTAGCATTAGACCACTTTTTAAGATTGCCGAGGCAGCTCTAACTATATCTAATCTATATTTCCTTTCTGATAAATCAGCCACCTTTATGACCGGTACACTATTGTAGAAAGTGTTGAATTTATGAGCCAATTCAAACAAATAATTGCTCAAAATGTTAGGTCTGTATTCTTTTGCAGCCATATTCAAATATTCTCCATACTTAGGGAAAAGAGCAATTAGCGCTCTAACCTTCTCTTCACTTTTTACTTTGTCTTCACGTAAATCTCCAATATCTACTTCATGAATTGCTGAAGCTTTTCTCAAAATGCTGCTTGCTCTAGCATAAGAATATTGCAAGTAAGGAGCACTATTTCCATCGAGAGAAAGCATTTTATCCCAATCAAAAACAATGTTTGTAGCACGGTTTTGAGATAGAACATTATATTTCACAGCACCAATACCAATTACTTTAGCTACATGCTTTCTATCCTTTAACTCTGGACTCTTTTCTTCAATAATTTTCTCGGCACGTTCTACTGCTTCTTTCAATACTTCATCCAATAAAATAATATTTCCTTTTCTAGTACTCATTTTAGCGTCCTTAAACTGCATTCTACCGAAAGGAACGTGTTCAGCCTCGCCGTTATACCATCCGAGCTTCGTAGCACCCGCTATAAGCTGTTTGAAGTGTAAACTCTGAGCAGTATCCACCACATAAAGAATCTTTTCAGGCTTCCAAGTATCAATACGATATTTCAAAGCTGCAAAATCACGAGTGATATAAAGAGTAGCACCATCTTTCTTTTGAATAGGAACGGTAGGAATGTCGCTGTCTTCATAATGAATAACTAGCGCTCCCTCCTCCCCTTTCACAAAAACTTTCTTCTTTTTACCATCTTTGAGAATAGCGTCCATTTTATCTTCATAGAAGCTTTCTCCTTGAATGTAATCGAAGTGAATTCCTCCCAATAAATCATAAGTTTTTTGAATTTCCTGCAAACTTTCTTTCACAAACCATTCCCACAATTGCCTATTTTCTTTATCTCCATCTTCGAAATCTTTAAATTCTTTACGCCCTTCATCTTCGAGTTTTGGATTTTGTTCAGCTTCATTGTGAAATCTGACATAAAGTTTCAACAATTCATCGATAGGATTTTTTTCAATTTCTTCTTTATTTCCCCATTTTTTGTAAGCGCAGATTAGTTTTCCAAATTGAGTTCCCCAATCTCCAATATAATTAATACCAATAGCATTGAATCCGAGGTTTTTGAAAATATTATAAGTACTCTGGCCAATAATAGTTGAAAGCAAATGGTGAATTCCCAATGGCTTAGCAATATTTGGCTGGCTGTACTCTACTATTACAGTTCTATCCTTACCTATTTGACTCTGTCCATAAGTCTCAGGATTTTCTAAAACGTTCTTAATATTTTCAATGAAGTAAGAATTTTTGATGAAAAAATTAATAAATCCAGGACCAGCAATTTCTACTCTCTCTATAAGATCATTTAACGGAATATTGCGAACAAGATTTTCGGCAACTTCCCTTGGTGAAGAATTTAAAACTTTGCCTAATTGGAGAGCAATGCTAGAAGCATAATCTCCATGAGCTTCGTCTTTGGGATATTCAATTTTTACTTCTGAAATATCGGCATTTGGAAAAGTATTTTTTACCGCTTCCAATAAAATTTCTGAAACTCTATTTTTTAGAAGTCCTTTGTCTTTTAGATCTAGAACTAATTCAGGAATTAAAGTCTTAATAATTTTTTTTGGGGCTTCTTCTTCTGTCTCAGGTGTCGTTAAAGGCACATGTTCTTTCTCCATAAAATGAACTTTTTCTTGCAATGGAATCTTGGAATCATCAGCGTGTTTTCTTCCTACAATTCCTAGATCAAGATCACGATTTTCTTCATTTAAAATATGTGTTTCTGTCTGTCCTCCAATATATTTCTGGATAGTGCTTTCAATCTCTTTCAAGATCATTCCAAACTGATCCATGTGCATTTTGCTCAAATCCTCGATGATGATGACAGCATTTACAGTTTTTGCAGTAAATTTTGTTCTTTCGCATTCTCTGTAATTCCAATATTTGCAGGTAATTCCTCCATTATCCATATATGCAGCTTCGCCTTCTTGGGCTTGGTCTACTTCTATTGAACCAATAGGTCTGAAAGGCTCCCCTCCTTTAGTAAAGGTAAGATTCAAATCTCCACAAAGCCAATCGAGATCTTCTCCACCGATAGGCAAAACGTATTTAAGTGAGAAATAATTATAAATATCTACTAATAGGTTGATATGGGGAATTTCCTTTCCACTCTTAATTCTCTTTAATAGGGCTGCTATAGATGGTGGATACTTCTTTGGGTTAATGCCAAATTTACCAAAAGCCTGACTCCAAGGTTGTATCATTGGATGATCATATACGTCCTTATCTGCAAACTCTTTAGCTCTTTGGGCACATACACCTCTAAGTAAGCTCTCCACAGCGGAGACTCTCTTTGAATTATTCATTCCCTTGATCAAAATAGCACCTACTTTAAGGTCGTTATTCTGTTCGAAAATTTTCTGATCTATTATTAGCTTCATGTTTCAGAGCTTTAGTCGCGCCTATTCTACTCAAAAACAGGAATAATGCAAAATGGCCATTGGTGGGGCCTATCACTCTGCTCGGCTTGGGGTATTGATTTATTTGGGAAAATTTGCTATAATGACTAGATAAAAATTCATATAAACAAAAAAATAACAAAAACAAATATGAAAAAGATAGCTTCATTATTCCTGGTAACAACACTGTTATCAATGTCTACATTCACAGCCTTTGCGGCTGACAAAGCTAACCCTAGCATTGTAACAAATGTAAAAGTTACAGCCTTGGATGGAGGCGCAAAAGTAACTTGGGACAAGGCCACTGACGACGTCGGTGTGACTGGTTACCAAGTACATTATGGACTTAAACCTGCATTAAAACAGGGTGAGGACTATGACAAGCTAATAGATGTAAAAAATGTCCTAGAATATACAGTGACAGGATTAACTAATGGAACTAAGTATTACTTCTCTGTGACAGCTTATGATGCTGCCGGTAATGAAAGTATGGCTTGGTCTACTCCTAGTGACGCATCTGCTACTCCGGCTAAAGCTGGTGGGAGTGCTGCAGCTAGTGATACAGTTGCTCCAAAGGTGGCTTCTGCTGAAGCAATGAATAATCAAGAGGTACAAGTGGTATTCTCTGAAGCTATCGTATTGCCAAAGACAAGTCCTCAAGACGCTTTCGATATTGAAGATCAAGATAAATTTGAACCTTTATTGGTTACTGGTGCTAAAATAGTTGGCCAAGATGAAGCTGGTACAACTGTAATGTTGAGCACTTCTAAACAAAAAGCTAATACTCAGTATAAATTGACTGTAGGTATTGATGTAAAAGATAAAGCTGGAAACCCTATCGTAAGTGGTACTTCAGATACTGGTCTTTTCAAAGGTAGCGCTACAGATAAACCAGCTGAAACAGCTGTAGATACTACTTCTCCTTCAGTGGTAAAAGTAGAAAGCGTAGATAATACACATTTCATTGTAAATTTTGATAAAGGTATCGTTTTAAGCATTGATCCTTCAGAAAATTTCACAATTACTGTTGATGGCAATGACACTAAAAAGCTTGATGTATTAGGAGTAAAACTTGGTACAAACAGCACTGGTGTAGAAGATGCTTCCGCTGTAATCACTACAAGCCCTCAGGATCTAGTTAAGTACAATGTAAAGGTAGTGGATGTTAAAGATGCTGCTGGTAATAAGATTGCTGCAGACAAGAGCACTGGTTCATTCCAGGGTATGACTGCAACTGTTAATAACGGTCCAGATCTTATTCCTCCTAAGGATGTTGCAAACTTCATTTCTGATAAAGTTTTGATTGGTAAGCAATATACAGTAACTCTTAACTGGACAATTCCAGCTGAAAATACTGATACAAAAGAACAATTGATCTACAAGAGCACAGATAAAGGTGCAAAATATGATAAAGAAGCAAGTCTTACACCAGATAAAACATCTTATAAGTTAGAAAAAATGGATCCAGGTGAATATTGGTTCAAAATTACTGAAAAAGATGCCGCTGGTAATGAAAGCCAAGGTGTAATTACAAAAATTGTATTACCAAAGACTGGTCCAGAAATGATTGGATTGGTAGCTTTCTCACTCTTTGCAGGTAGAATGGTTACTCGCAAAAAGAAAAATAAAGTTTAGAAAAAATTTAGATTTAATTTAAGAAAATTTTAACTTCAAAAGGTAGCATAGCAATATGCTACTTTTTTTGAATAAAACTTGGAGGATATGGGGACTTTATTTACTTGCGGGATATGCGGCTTTGGCAGTGCTTATTTGGCAGCTGCCAGATGATAAATTCCATATGTATTTTTTAAATATAGGGCAAGGCGATAGCACTCTAATAATAACTCCGGAAAATCATCAGATCTTGATAGATGGAGGACCAAAAAATTATGTTTTACAGCAATTGGATCAGGTAATGCCATTCTTTGATAAAACTATAGACTTGGTTGTTATTACACACCCTCATGCTGACCATATAGATGGCCTGGTAGAGGTTCTGAAGCGTTACGAGGTCAATGCTATTCTCATGACTGGCGTGGACTACAAAAGCCCTTCTTATGACGAATTTTTGAAGGTGGCGGCGGAGAAAAATATTCAGACATATATTGCTAAAAACGATGAGGATTTCATATTTGGCGCGATAACTTTAGATGTCATTTATCCGGATAAATCCATGCTAGGAAAGAAATTTATTAACCTGAATAATTCCTCTATTGTGATGAAAGTTTTATATGCAGGAAAAACAATATTGATGACTGGCGATATGGCATTTGAGGAAGAAGATGCCTTAATGAAAACCGGTTTAAATTTAAAGGCCGATATTTTGAAAGTGGGACACCATGGAAGTAAGACTTCTTCTTCGCAGGAATTCTTGAACTTAGTTAAACCTGAAATCGCGATAATCCAATCTGGAAAAGGCAATTCTTTTGGTCACCCAAGCAAAGAATCTTTGGAACGACTGAAAGCTGCCGGAGTACAACAAATTTACAGAAATGATACAGATGGAAGAATAGAAATTACTTTCTAAACTCTTTCAATTTTCGCACCAATTGAGCGAAGTTTCTCATCGAGTTTCTCGTAACCACGATCGATGTAATTGATGTTGGAAATTTCTGTTGTTCCGTCGGCAATAAGTGCAGCCACGACCATGGCAGCACCAGCGCGAATATCACAACTAGAAATTGGTAGTGCTTTAAGTTTGCTTGGACCAATAATTAAAGCCTGATGTGGATTCAAAAATTCAATATGAGCACCCATTTTTTCCAATTCAAAAAGATAATTTAAACGACCTTCGAAAAGTGTTTCAAAAACCTTACTTACACCATGAGCCTGAGTAAGAAGTACCGTAAATGGTGCCTGTAAATCCGTAGCAAAACTAGGATAAACGGCTGTACGAAGCATTTTCGTAGCATTGAGTTCTGTAGTTGGAAGAATTTCTACGGAAGTGTCTGTGAGTTTAAATTTACCACCAATTTCTTCTAATTTTTGCCAGAAACTATCTAAATGATCGGGATTAATTCCTTTAATTGTGAGCGCACTCTTTGTAGCAACTGCGGCGATAGCAAAAGTACCAGCTTCAAGATAATCTCCTGTAATTGAATATTTGCCTCCTTTTAGAGATTCTACTCCAGTGATTTTTATATTATTACTGCCAATGCCAGAGATTTTAGCTCCCATCTTTTTCAAAAAGTGACACAAATCCTGAACGTGTGGTTCGCAAGCAGCAAGACGAATTTCTGTCTCACCTTCCGCAAGAACTGCAGCCATAATGGCATTTTCAGTAGCAGTTACACTCAATTCCGGCAAAACAAGTTTCTTACCTTTGAGTTTTTTTACTTTTATATGAAGTCCTCTTTGTTCATCTATAATTTCACATCCTAATTCCTGCAAGGCATGGGTATGAGCATAAACGGATCTTTTTCCTAGTACGCAACCTCCAGGGAAAGCCATTTTTATCTCGCCAAAGCGCTGAATCAATGGTCCAAGAATAAGAATCGAAGCACGCATTTTCTTTACCAATTCGTCTGGAGCAGCATTTTTCTTTAATTTTTTAGCATCAATTTCTAGAACGTTGTCTTTGAAGGTTATTTCCGCTCCGAAGCTTGTCAAAATCTTAGCCATGGAATGAATATCCTCAATATTTGGAACATTCTCAAGAATCACTTTTTCTTTAATCAATAAGGCAGCGCACATAATTGGAAGCGCAGCATTTTTTGATCCACTCACAGTAATCTCTCCTCTCAGTTTTTGACCACCCTGAACGATAAAATTTGGCATGTTTTGATGTTAGCAGTGTATTTATACAACATTCACCCTCGAAAGTCTATCAATCCTTCTGTTGACTACCTGTTAACAGATTGAGAAATGTGCCTGCTTATGTTATAATTTCTAGATCAAAAAAACAAAAAGAAAAAACAAAAATGAAAGGTTACTTCAAGAAAAATTTTATTTTCTATGCCATTGTTGGAATTGCTTCGATGTATGCGATGACTAATATCAATGTTTCTAATGGGGACTTCAAATTCCTAGAAACTTCTTTAGTTACCATGCTTGAAAATGTGGCAGAAAGTAACAAATTTGAACCAGTAGATTTGGGAATTCAAAATGTAACTCTTCGTAAAATTTCTAACCCAACCCAATATTTTAATCATTATAAATATGTAGCAAATATTGTGGTAAAAAATTATGGTGGGGACTTGAAAAATGGCAATTTGATTTTGGAAGCTGGAGATGGTCAAAAACATAGTTTTGTAAAAAATGATGCCGAAGGTTTTTCCCTAGGCAAAGGCCAATCTTACATTATCGAAAACTACGAAATTTTATTTGATGGAGATTATAATGGTGGAAAATTGACAGTAGAAATCAAGCTACCTGCGAAGGTAGATTATTTCGAAGAAAACAATAAGTTTGAAGTAAATATTTCTGATTTCAGTCCTAAAATTAAATCATTGAGTGTAACTGAAATCAATGAAGATGGAACTATCAATCTGGAATTTGATCCGTTGCCCTACACAGTTTCTGCAAATGGATTTGAAGTCTACAAAAGTGAAAATTTAAACTTTGAGGAAAGTGATTCTAAGTACGCAGAAGCTTCATTTGGAGATAAAACTTATGGTTACTATAGAATTAAAAACTCTGAAAACTTGATGAAGAATGGAAACTGGTCTTTGCTCCAAGGAACAGATAGAGATCCTCATTCAATCAAGTTTGCTGAAAATCCTTTTACAGATAGCATCCCACATTATATTTATCTCAAATCTACTAATCCCGAGAACGGTAATTTTATCGTTAGTAATATTATTGAATTAGTTCCTCAGACGGAGTTAAATCGAGCCGCTTTTGCTAAATTTTTCGTAGAATATACTGGAGTAAATTTGGTGGATGAAGGTACTAATTATTTTGAAGATGTATCTGAAAATTCTTGGTATGCACCTTATGTAAAGACCCTATGCAAACTTGGTTTAATTAAAAGTGCCGAATTTAGATTCAATCCTGAAAATTCAATGACTCGAGGAGATGCCTTAAGAGTTGTTATGGATTATTTTGATGCAAATTTAGCTGATATCGGAGATCAACAACCTTTTCAAGATATAGATTCCACAAACACCCTATTCCCTTATGCAGAAGCTCTTTTTGATTCTGGTAAAGCAGGAGTATTTGGCGACAATTTTCAACCTAATCAACCAGCAACAAAAAATTATTTGAAATACCTAATTTATGAATACAAAAAAAATTCTTAAACTCTATTTAGTAGCTACTTTATCCTTGAGCTCAATGGCGGCTCTTAGCTTGAATGATACATTTAGAAGTTATCTTCCTGACTATTACACTAGCGTTTTGGACTCTGGAACGAGCGAAACTAAGGCATATGTGGAAGCAAATATTGAAAATCCAATTACTAAAAGTGATGACCTAATTTATCGCGATAATCCGGCTGATATTATGTTTGCAATTAGTGGAAGTGCTGGAAAATCTCTAGTTACAGCTGGCACAAAAAATGCGGAAGTTATGACCATTTCATTCAAAATTGGTCAGACTGATGTACAGTTAAATGGGATTGCTTTCAAAATTACTGGTGCTACTGGAAAGGATATAAAAAATGCATATTTAACTGATGGAAAAGCCATTATTGCTACCGCTTCAATATCGGGAAACAAAATTAAATTCCCAAATATGGGATACATGATGGATGCCGGCAGTGCAAAAAATTTACAATTAAAAGTAGACCTTGGCGATACGCTAAATGCTAGTCAGGTAATATCATTCGAAATTGAAAATTCAAACGATATTAATATGACAGTTGGCGGTGGAAGTTATAGTTTAAATGGCCACTACCCTATTCAAGGAAAGTATTTGAGCATTGCTGGAACTAGATAGGTTATCTAATCCTATACTGCAACGCTTCTGCCAGATGTAAGTGTTCGATATTTTTGCTTTGGTCTAGATCAGCAATGGTACGAGCTATTTTTAGAATTTTAAGATAAGCGCGATTAGAAAAACTATAATTGTCGCTGCCATCATTCAAGAATTTCTCATCGTCTTTTTTGAGCTCACAGAATTGCCGAATTTCATCTATTGTCATCTCAGAATTACTATTAACTAATTGATTCCCTGCAAATCTCTGATTCTGAATATTTTTTGCTTTAGATATTAAACTTGAAAGCACAGCAGTTTCACTATTTTCATTTTCATTAAAAATATTTCTTATAGGTACAAGAGGAACTTCAATTATTATATCGAAACGATCCAGAATAGGTCCTGAAAGTTTTTTCTGATAATTTTTGATCTGGGCCGGAGAACAAATACATTTAACCTTTGGGTCACCTTTATAGCCGCAGGAACAAGGATTCATAGTCGCCACAAACATAAAATTTGCGGGGAATTTTACGGAAAATTTAGAGCGACTGATGTTAATACTTTTATCCTCCAATGGTTGGCGCATAGCCTCCAAAACATGCGATGGAAACTCAGTAATCTCATCGAAAAATAAAACTCCATTATGTGCTAGAGAAATCTCTCCAGGACGCGGATTTGAGCCACCACCTCCAATTATCGAGACAAGTGAGGCAGTATGATGAACTTCACGAAAAGGCCTATTGGTAATTAGCGGAGAATCATCCTCCAGCATACCGGCTATGGAAAAAATTTTAGTTGTCTCAAATATTTCATTGATGGACATTGCTGGCAAAATATCAGCAAAAGCTCTGGCAAGAATTGTTTTACCAGTACCAGGAGGTCCAACAAGTAGAATGTTGTGACCAGAAGTTGCGGCTATGGTCAGAGCTCTCTTTGCCATTCCTAATCCTATAATGCGATTGAAGGATGAATTTTTTTTAGTCTTTTTAAGTCCTTGATAAATTCTTTCCAATGATTGAGACGGAAAGGATTTCAAGGTAGAGGGATTCTCAGAATAATCTATTAATTCCCGGAGATTAGTTATCCCTAAAACCTCTATCCCCTCAATAAAACTCGCTTCTTTAGCATTCTGTGCTGGAAGAAAAATCTTTTTGAAACCAAGAGTTTTTAGGTGTTGAACTATCGCCAATGTGCCATGTATTTTTTTCACTCCACCATCGAGAGAAAGTTCTCCAATGATAATAGAATTTTCGAAGTTTTCAGCTTCAACTTGCCCACTTGCCAGAAGAATACTCACAGCAATTGGCAGATCAAAAAGCGACCCTTGCTTCTTTATTTCCGCAGGAGCTAAATTTACAATTTTTCGAGTCTGAGGGAAATCAGCTCCGCTATTTTTGATGCCACTTCTCACTCTTTCTTTAGATTCCTGGACCGAGGTATCTCCAAGCCCTACAATATTAAACACTGGAAGACCATTAGAGATGTCTGCTTCCACTTCTACAATCTGACAAGCCAAACCTGTTAAACAACATGAAAAAACTTTTTTAGCCATATTCTTTTAGTTAAGGATAAAAGAATTATGACAGCCAAAGTTAAAATTTTTCTAAATTTTTCTTAAAATAATTTTAAAATTCTTTTTGTCACTTTTGAAGTAGATTGTATTTCCATTGCTGGTAGCAATAAATTCATCTGGAAGAGAAAGAATTTGAGAAAACGCCCCTAATAGTTCAGACTTGCCACTATTGGCTTTATATATACCGAAAGTCACTCCTGTTTGAGATTTTGTATCTAATAAATTTATTTCGTTTTCTCCAACCGTGGAATAAGACTGATCAGTTACAAACACTAAATTATCGTCATAAGACCAAGAAATTTGTTTTATTCCTGTGGCTAATTGGAGCTGTGAAATATTTTTATTAGAAACATTTAGCTCCCATAATTTTTCGGAATTTTTCTTTCTAAAAATGAGGAATTTACCATCATTTGACCATCTGCCATCTTCTACATAAAAGAGGTCTTTTTGGCTTACTTCCTCACGTTTCTTCGTTTCAAAATTAACTATATATCCGGAATTATTCTGAGAATTTAAATCCAATATTAAAGCAGCATTTTTATCACCTATTATCTTGAATTTAGAAATTGGTTTTGGAAAATAAGCCAAAGATTCGCTAGAAACATTAGATTTATTTATTAGCTTTTGCATGTTATTTCCTCTATCGAGTACCATATCAAATTCTATTTTTTTCTGTATTTCCGGAATAGCATCAGCGGCTTCTACATGTGGAACAATATCAAAGACTAGAGGCAGCTCTACAGTTCTCCAAAGCTTTACCGTGGTGGAAGTTATAATTGATCTGAATCCATCTTTACTAATTAATAGATCTTTATAGCCACTTTTTGTCTTAACTAAACAAGGTGAGGTAGGACATTCTTGCCTAGACAAGCCATAAATTTCAACTTTAAATGGAGCGTCCCCAATGAGCTTTATAGTCCCTTTATTTATTAGGTTTCCCCAAAAGAAAAACACAACTGATCCAACTACAGCTAAGGCTAGCAATGAGCCAAAAAATATCGTTCTTTTCTTTTCAATTTCCATCTAAAATATTTTTAAAGTGTTTTAGGTCTATAATCTTCATGCTCTTGGTTAATTTTACGGCAATAGCGTCCATTCGCCAAATGTGAGGCAGATTTTCGGTTGAGGAATTCATGAAATGTATGGCGGTTTTAAGCATTTTGGCGCGTTTCCTATAATCAATACTCTCCTGTGGTAAGCCAAAAACATCAGATGTACGAGTTTTCACTTCTACAAAAACTAGCTGATTGTGAGAATTACTATCATCAATCGCAATAATATCAATTTCGCCAAAACGAGTATGAAAATTTTTTGCTATGATTTTATAATCGTGAGAAATCAGAAAATTTTCCGCATGTAATTCTCCAATTTTTCCTGTGGATATGTTGTTCATGAATCCATAATGAAGACTTAACTTAAAATTTTCTTAAAATCCATATGCGTATTAATTGACACAAGCAAAGAAAAAGGCCCTCTTGCGAAGGCCTTTTCGTTGTTTGATCTTTAATCTAGAACTATCTAGTAATGCTAATTACCTTTGAAAGTTCTGCTGATGGAGCGTTAACCGTTACTCTTCCCTCAGCTGTCTTCATAACAGTGTATCCAGTGTTGTAGTTTGTACAATCTGTGTATCCTGCGCCTGTAGCCGTAGGATCAAAAGGCATAGCTGCCATGTATGTTGGAACTAATGCTGAACAGATATTAATTTGTCCATTTGCGCTTCCAATTACAGTAGCCGTAGTAGTGATAGCTGCTGGTAATGTACCACGGTTATCAATTGCCTCTTGGTGAACAGCATTTAATACAGCCTGAACGTCTGAACTTCTTTGAGTGTTATTCGCTTGTGCGATTTGTCTTGATGGATTAATAGCGATAATCACGATAGCTGCCAAAATGGCAATGATAACGATTACCAAAAGAACTTCCACTAAAGTGAAGCCTTTTTTGTTGCTGAACATTTTTTTCATAGATAAATGTTTCCATTTTTGTTTTTATTATCTGGTTATTATAACATAAAAATGCTAAAAATTCAATGCTCTTAAGCCCTAATTCGGTATATTTGAGTATAAAAGTTGAAGATTTTCTCCTTTTTGATTATTATGGCCTCCCAAGTAAAAGTCTCTCAACGCCTTATCACATGGCTAATCAGAATCAGAACCATAATCACAATAGTGCCCCAAAGGGTAATTTCGTGCCTCCACAAAGTCTAGAAGCCGAAAAATCGACTATTGGCTCTCTGCTTGTTGATAAAGATGCGATCATTAAAGTCTCTGATTTTTTGAAAGCAGAGGATTTTTATCATGAAGCTCATCAGCTAGTTTATACTGCAATTTGCGATCTTTATGACAAACGTTCCCCTATCGATATCGTGACTTTGACGAATATTTTGGAAGATAGAAATCAATTAAAGACCATTGGTGGAGCATCTTATCTCGCGCTTTTGGCTAATGAAGTTCCTACTGCTACACATATTTTTCAATATGGAACTATTGTTAAGCAAAAGGCCATTCTCCGAAAACTTATTCTTGCTGGAGATACAATTAAGGGCTTCGGTTACATGGAAAATGAGGATATAGAAAACCTTATCGATCAGGCTGAAAAGACACTTTTTAGTGTTTCTCAGACTTTCATGGCGGATAGGTTCGTTCATATCAAAGATGTTTTGAATAAAACTTACGAAAAAATTTCTGATCTTCATGATCCAGAATCAAAAGAAAAATATCGTGGTGTGCCGACTGGTTTCAAATCTTTAGATAATATTTTGTCAGGTTTGCAACCTTCAGATTTGGTAATTTTGGCGGCCAGACCTTCAATGGGTAAGACTGCGCTCGCTCTTAATATTGCGCAAAATATAGCGAAACAAGGAAAAGCGGTGGGTGTGATTTCTCTTGAAATGTCCAAGGAACAATTAGTGGAACGTATGTTCTGTAGTTTGCTTTCTGTGGATTCTTGGAAAATGCGTACAGGCAAATTAACAGATGAAGATTTCAGCAAAATCGGTGGAATTATGGATGAAATGAATTCAATGAAAATTTTCATAGATGATTCAATTGGAAATTCAATCGCGGAATTAAAGGCTAAGGCTCGTAGATTAAAGATGGAAATGGGACTCGATGTGCTTGTGATCGATTACTTGCAGTTGATGAGTTCTGGAAGTCTTAGCGGATCATTCCAACAAAATCGTGTACAGGAAATTTCCGAAATTTCGAGGTCTTTGAAAGCTTTAGCGCGTGATCTTTCTATTCCAATTCTCGCATTATCACAGCTCTCACGTGCGGTGGAATTACGTCCAAATAAACAGCCTCAGTTGTCTGATTTGCGTGAATCTGGTGCGATCGAGCAAGATGCCGATGTGGTGCTTATGATGTATAGAGAAGATTATTATGAGGAAGATTCAGAAAGAAAGGGTATCACTGATATTTTCATCCGCAAACATCGTAATGGTCCTATCGGTCACATCGAAATGGCATTCAAGAAGGAACAGATGAAATTCTTGGATATTGAACAAAAGAGGAAGTTTGATGATTATGCGGTGGGAGATGAATAGGCGATGACTGGTAGAATTTAGAATTAATTTAAGAAAATTTTAGATTTGGTGTGTATGCTTTCGAGTATGAAAGTATATCAAACCAAAATTAGGCCTATACCAGGAACCGATTTTAGAGAAGTTCATAAAAAGGCTTTTAATCTTTTTAAACAACTAAAAAGTAAGAGCAAAAGACGTGCATATGTAAGGTCGGCTTACTTTAACAAAAACAAAGTTTTTCTAGATATTTTCTGGGGCCATCTTTTTGAAAAACCTAACTGGAGAGATCGTGTGCGAAGAGTAAAATATTTTCCACCAGGCATTGATCTCATTCAAAATTCCAGATTTGAACCAAAAACAAAAGAGAATCCAAATAAGAGTGGTGAAACTTTATATAGGTTTGCAGGTATGACATCAGAATCCGAATTGTTTTATGTGCAAATAAAAGAGGACAAGAAGCGTCAGCAGAAGCTACTTATATCAATCTTCCCGGATAAATAAAAAAAGACCTTCCGCTAAGTGTGGTATATAAACCACGGCCGAAAGTCTCTTCGTGTGTATTATAAAAAATACTTTTGTGAAAATCAAGAAAAATCTTCTAAGCAGCTTTCTCGACCCTTAGCAGGCGACGCACACCGAGATTATCAGACTCACTGTTCGGATCGTCAAAGTCGACGAAGGAATCCGCATTGCGCGGACTAGAGTCTACATAACGAGGCCAGGACGGCTTTTCTCCAGATTCTAACCAAGATAAACGCCAGTCTTTGCTGTTTTGTACAAACTTTTTTCCAGTATGGGTTTCGTACTGATTTATCTCCTCGCTTTTCCCGTATGGCTCATTATATCCAAACATTTCGTAGCCTGTAGCTATTGGTTGCTGTTTTTCATCTAAGATTTTTGTGCCCCTTTTGTCGTTAGAGGTATGCTTATATTTCACCCTATCACGTGTATTTTTGTAATTCATACCTTTCATTACTGGCTCATCTCCACGATCGGAAATTAAAGGATTGCCTTGTTTATCAAAACCGAATAATTGACCTCCTTGTTCCATGGCTTGAGCAAGAGCGAGATAATGACCTTCGTTTGCGAGTAAGCGAGTTTGTATTTCTGCCCAAGAAATTTTAGATTGAAGGGCCGGATCTGAATCAAAATCGGTTTTGAAAGTGGTGAGGCGTGGGTCTAAATCTACTGACTCTGCTGCACTTGTAGTCGCTAGCGGTGCTTTTACTGTTTCTAATGCTTTAAGAATTGCAGGTGCTCTTTGACCAGCTTGCTGTAAAATTTGGGTTATTTCTCTTAACTCATCTGGTGTAAGCGCAGATTGCTCTAATCTTTCTGCAATTGCTGCTTCTGTACCTTCTCTATGGTCAAATTCTAATCCAACTTTTATACTTGATTCCATAAATTAATAATTTTAAATAATGGTTGTCTACGCTAAGAGTTTTTGGCGTTTTTGTCAATCTCTTGTGCGAGTGTTGCGAATTGCCCATTCTGTCTTGATCTCTTATACTGCTGCACATGGAAGAACAAAATTTGAATGAGTACCATGTTAGGTTGCAGAAATTGAAGCTTTTGAGAGAGGCTGGTGTGATTCCGTATGCTGATAGATATGAGAGAACTCATACTGCAGCAGCGGCGCTTGAATTGGCGGAAAAGTCTACCTTGAGATCAGTGGAAGAAATGGTAGCTGATGTGAAGGTGGAAGGTGCCCAGCTAAAGAATGCTAAATTAATTAAACTTTGCGGTCGTATCATGACTTTCCGTGATCATGGGAAATTGGCTTTTGCTAATTTGCAGGATCAAAGCGGCAAGGTTCAGATCTGTTTCATGAAGGAATTTGTGGGAGATGAACATTATAAATTTTTGAGAAAAATTGATGTAGCGGATTTTATTGGCGTGGAAGGAGAACTATTCAAAACTCGTCATGGTGAGGTGACTTTGTTAGTTCATAATACGACTTTGCTTTCAAAAGCCTTGCGTCCTTTGCCGGAAAAATGGCATGGCGTAACGGATCAAGAAACTATTTATCGTCAAAGATATTTGGATACGACAATGAATCGTGGATCTTTTGATAGATTTCTTTTCCGTAGCAATTTGACGAGAGCTTTGCGCGAATTTTACTGGTCAGAAGGATTTGTAGAATTGGAAACTCCAGTTCTAGAAAATGTATCCTCTGGTGCAGCTTCTAAACCATTTAAGACTCACCATAATGCTTTAGATATTGATGTATATCTGAGAATTGCCGGAGGAGAATTGTGGCAAAAAATGGCCTTAGTTGGTGGTTTTGAAAAGACTTTCGAAGTTGCAAGATGTTTCAGAAATGAAGGAATGGATCCAAGCCATTTGCAGGAATTTTCAATGATTGAGCATTACTGCGCTTTCTGGGATTACGAGGATAATATGAAATTTACCGAGAGAATGTTTGAGTCAGTTTTGAATAAACTTTTGGGAACAACAAAAGTAACAATTAAAGATCGTGAAGGAAATGATGTGGAAGTGGATTTCAAAGCACCATGGCCAAGAGTTGGTTTCACAAAAATTATTGAGCAAGATTGCGGCATTGATGTTTTGAAATATGATGATGCTGCTCCCCTATTGGCAGAGATTAAAGCTAAGGGAATTGTGATCGATGATATGGAAACTTTGGGCTACGGAAATCTCGTAGATTCACTTTATAAAAAAGTTTCTCGACCAAAATTAATTCAACCAACTTTTGTGACAAATCATCCTTTAGCAACCAAGCCTTTGGCACGTAAGAGCGATAAAGATCCGAGAATGTGCGATACCTTCCAGCTCCTTGTGAATACTTGGGAAGTAATTAATGCTTATAGTGAGATTGTGGATCCTACAGATCAGAGAGCACGTTTTGAGAATCAAGCTTTGGCGAAAGCCGGCGGTGATGAAGAAGCGATGATGATGAACGAAGAATATTTATTGGCGATGGAACACGGCATGCCTTGTGCCTCAGGTTGGGGTATGGGCGTGGATCGTTTAGTTACTCTCCTTACTGGTCAGGAAAATTTGAAAGACGCTGTCTTATTCCCACTTCTCCGCCCTCTTGAAGAACATTCAAAGAAGGAAAAAAAGTTGATGGAGAAAGCGAAGGAGAAAATCAAGAAAGCTAAAAAATAATTATGGATAAAATTGCTGTTTTAGATTTTGGCGGGCAGTATGCTCATTTGATCGCTAATCGCATTAGAAGATTAGGGGTTTATAGTGAGATCCTAGATGGTACAGTTGAAGCTAAAAAATTAGCAGGTTTTTCAGGTATAATTCTATCTGGTGGACCTGCGAGTGTAATGGCTCCGGATAGCGTAAAATGCGATCCAGGTATTTTGGAAATGGGAATTCCTCTTTTGGCAATTTGTTACGGTCACCAATTGGTGGCTTATACTCTTGGTGGAGAAGTAGAGAAAGGAAAAGTAAGAGAATATGGTTCAGCAGTTGTTCATTTTGAAAAAAGAGAAGGAATTTTTGCAGATGTGGAAGAAGATGAAAAAGTATGGATGAGTCACTTTGACCAGGTTACGAAGATGCCGGAAGGTTTCACTTTGATTGCGGCGACTGATGATTGTCCGATTGCGGCGATGGCCGATTTCAAGAAAAATATTTTCTGTCTACAATTTCATCCGGAAGTTACACATACACCTTGTGGAATGAAAATTCTCGAGAGTTTTGTGGAAACGACTGGCGCGAAACGTGAATGGAGTATTGATAATTATATTGAAGATATTTTGAAAGAAATTAAGGAAAAAGTTGGAACGAGAAAAGTGTTTTTGATGATTAGTGGAGGTGTGGATAGCACAGTGGCATTTTTGCTCTTGGATAAGGCCTTAGGAGAAGGTCGGGTATACGGACTTTTTGTGGATACCGGCTTCATGAGAATGAATGAACGGAATGAAGTGGAAGCGGCTTTGAAAGCCGTGGGTGTGACAAATTTACACGTATACGATGCGAGCAAAGAATATTTCGAAGCTTTGAAAGGAGTCTATGAACCGGAAAAAAAACGCCAAATTATTGGAGATCTTTTCTTGGATATTCAGGGTAAAGTTTCAAATGATTTGAATTTGAATCCTGATGAATGGATGCTTGGTCAGGGAACAATTTATCCTGATACTATTGAAAGTGGCGGCACAAAACATGCCGACAAGATTAAGACTCACCATAATCAAGTTGAAAGAATTAAGAAATTGACTGAAGAAGGAAAAGTAATTGAACCATTGATGCAACTTTATAAAGATGAAGTGCGTCAGGTGGGTACAAAATTAGGCTTGGTAGAAAAAATGGTCGCAAGACATCCTTTCCCAGGACCAGGTTTAGCAGTGAGAACTTTGTGTGCGAAGGGACCGGACTATCCGACTGGCGCGGAAGAGGCTGAAAAAAAGATTAATGAATTCTTGGCGGAAAAGGGTCTTAAGGGACGAATTTTGCCGATAAAAAGCGTGGGAGTGCAGGGTGATGAGCGTACTTATAAGCACCCACTTGTTGTTTACGGTAAGCCAATGGAATGGGCTGACCTATCCAAGTTGTCTACCCAGCTGACTAATCAGTTTCCGGAAATAAACAGAGTGGTTTATGGACTTTTTCCAGATCATTTTGATAACTTTACCGTGGCAGATTCCTACCTCACAAAAGAGCGAAATCTGACTATTCAAAAAGCGGATAAGGTAGTTATGGACTATATAATCGAGGCTAAAATCGATAAAGAAATTTGGCAGTTCCCTACCGTGCTAATTCCAGTGGGTGTAAATGGTCCTGGAGAGTCAATTGTGCTTCGCCCGGTATGCAGCGAGGAGGCTATGACCGCAAATTTCTATGAAATGGAGATGACGAAATTGGAAGAATTAGTGAAGAGACTTCGCGACGTGGAAAGCGTGACTGGAATCTTCTACGATATCACAAATAAACCTCCAGGAACGATTGAGTGGGAGTGAAGATTTAGTGTCCCCAAATTTTGGGACCAGCGTATCTTTAGGCTTGTAAAAGAGCTTAATCAGATTTTGCTTAAACTTTTTGGGGACACTTTGCTATGTCTCGAAAGACTGGCTGATGTTGCGTGGAGTACGGCAGCTCCATCTGAGTAGAGTGACTATTCACCGTTGGTTCGAGTTTAGCTAAAATTAAGAAAAAGAAAAGGGCCTCACTTTTGCTCGGCCCAAAAAAAATAAAAAATAAGTTTTAAAAAAGAGTTAAAAACTAAATACTAAGCAATTTTCTTGACCCTTAGCGCGGCGCGGAAGGAACCATTATCAACGTGATAGTTCGCAAGATTCCTGTAAACACCATCGTGGTCACCGTGGAACGCCGCGCCGATTTTTCTAGTAGCTTCATCTGTTTTTAACCATGCCCAGCCATTAACTTTTATGGCTCTAATTAATTGTTCGTGCAATTTTGGATCGGCTAAATCCACACCAAGGGCTTTGGCAATATCTGTAGCGTTTCCATTGCACATGTTATCTTCAGCTTTTTTATCAAAAACTATATTTCTGTGATCTTTTGAAACTTGTTCGTAATTATCCCACGCAGAAGCAAAAATAAATTCTCCATTTTCTTCACCAAAAACATTCATACTATGCCCTTTTTCGTCTAAGGCTTGAAGCTTTAGCATGGATTCAGGGTCTGCTTTAAGGGATTTTTCCACGTCTATCCACTGTATATTTTTGTGCAATTGTGGAAGCAAATTGAAGCGGGCTTCTAATTGACCAAGCCAGAGTTGTTCCGGAGAGAGTTCCGGAGCCGGTGTTCCTGAATCTTGGACTGCTGGATTCACCTTCCCCTGTTCCTTGGCAATTGCTGTTCTCAAGGCACTAATATCATCGTCCTCTCTGCGTGAAAAATCGATTGGATCAATTACTTTACCCAATTTAGCAGATTGAGCTTCGGCAATTGCGATAAGATTTTTAGCATCAAAAGCGAGTTGTTCTTGTTTACCAGCTTCATCATCCGTAAATTCTTGACGTGAGTGTTCCATAAAAAAATTAATTTATGTGTAGTGGTGCACAATAAAGACTTTTCTCCGTTTTATCAAGAAAAGATTTGTAACTCTATCCTTATCTCGAAATCCCTCCATGTACTTTTCCCATCAAGCCATAATACTCTTTGATTCTCGGATACAATGCCTGTACGAATTTTTCGCCGTAGGCGTGAGTGGTTTCATTTCTATCATCGACCATAGCAAGTAATTTTTCTATTTCTTCTGAGGATAAAAATCCGTGTTTTCCTAAAGTTTTAAAACATTCTTTCGGGCCGATTACCATCTCGCCCTTTGATTCTTTCAGAAAAACTTTGGAAGTTTTCCAGCATAGCTCATAAGAGTATTCGAATCTTTTAATTGTGGCATCGCGGACGAGAATGTTTTTTAAATCAAACATATCCAATGCTTCCTTGAGCGTCGCCAAGGCTTTGCTGAATTCTGCCAATTTTAGACTTAGCGTTTGATCCATAAAATTTGATTAGTCAAAACATTTTTACTGAAGGATTCTTCCACTTTATTGAAATTTATAATATCTACGAAAAATGGGAAATTTGAGTCTTCAAAATAGGCTTTTAATTCTCTAATTTGAGCATCTGTGACGTCCCCCATTATACCAACATCTATATCTCCAAATTTTTTGGATTTTACACTGGAGCCAAAAATAAAAATTTTCAAATTATCTTTCTTGCCGAAAAACTCTAGGAGATGACTGGATAAGCGATCGAAGTATTTTGTTTGATCCTGAATCATATTGGCTTATTAACGGCTAAATAATAGGCCTTAGATCAAGCTAGGTCAACTTTCTCTGGCATCTTAATCTTCATGCCGAAGTGTTTTTCAGTGAAGGTTTTGAATTTGGATGGATCGTCGGTAGTGAGAATAGTGAGAGACTTACCTTTTGTAAGTTTATTTTCAATTTCCGGATGACGAACGAGATAGCTTTTTAGGCTTTTTGCTGTGAGGTCGCCGGATTGAAGTACTTTTACTTTTTTGCCCATAGTGCGAGTGATGGCTTTTAACATCAGTGGATAATGAGTACAGCCAAGAATTAAAGTATCAATATTGTAGCTCTTAAGTGGTTTCAAATATTTCTTAAGAATAGTAATCGCTTCAGGTTCCTTGTGATAATCTTCTTCGATAAGAGGAACGAGAAGTGGAGTAGCCTGCGAATATAATTTAATTTTGTCGGAAAGTTTGGCAATTTCTTTATCGTAAACCTTAGAATTTACAGTAGCACGAGTACCGATAAGCCCTACCCTGCCGTTCTTTGTGGTCTTTACCACCTCCTCAGCCATAGGAATAACCACACCCAGAATCTTTCTATCATGCTCCTCAGCGCCTTTAAGGTACTTTTGCTGAACATGTCTCAGTGCCACACTGGAAACCGCGTTACAGGCGATAATAATGACCTTCGCTCCCCTCTTAAATAAATATTCCACCGCTTCTTCAGTGAACTTCTTGATCATTTCAGGACTGCGATTGCCATAAGGCACGCGTGCGCTATCACCGAGATAAATATAATCATATTCCGGCAAAGCTTTGAGAATTGGTTTTAGTACTGTTAAACCGCCGTATCCTGAGTCGAAAAGTGCAATCATGGCAGCATTTTAGCATTTTGTGGAATAGTTGGACAGATACAATCAAGATAGCTAGTATTGAACTGTTTAAACAAAATTAAATGAAGCGATCGTTTGTATTCACATTCATGATAACTGGTTTATTGGCAGGAATGCTGTTGACCTGGCAATTTCTAAGTAAGGCTCCATTACAGCTTAATTTTCCTAGTGATGAGATCAAAGCCAAGGAAGATCTTTTGAAAAGCTACCTGGACGAACAATCTTATCTGATGAGTAAAATCGTTTCTCTTCGTAAAGAAGTGGAAAGTGCTCAAGGAAAAGTGGAATCCACAACTCAAACTGCTAATTTTTCTCTTCTGGAAGGATTCAAAAATAATTTAGGACTAACAGAGGTGAATGGCCCAGGATTAGAAATAACCATAGATGATGGCCATCTATTAACACGTGCCGAAAAGACCGAACCAACAGATACAAATCTAGTACAAGCCTCCGATTTACGCGATATAGTTAACCTCCTAAGTGCAGCAAAAGCTGATGCTATTTCCATAAACGAGCAACGCGTTATAGCAAATAGCCCAATTTCATCTGTTGGAACAACAATTTTGGTAAACAATTCTCACATCGCTCCCCCATTTGTAATCAATGCAGTGGGAGATTCAGAACTAATGCTACAAAGATTGCTCAATAAAACTCTTTTACCAGATATTTACTCAAGAAGAGCTAAATCCAATATTGGCTTTGAGATAGCAAAAAAAAGTGGAATTAGTATTGGAATTTACAACGGAGATCTCAAATCAAACTATCTTAACCTAGTGAAAAAATGATTTTAGAAAGAAAAATCTTCATTCTGGGGACAGCTGCAATACTAAGTTTTTTTGTAGTAATACAGATCAATTCTTTCGATAACGTAAACGACTCCCTTCAACGTGATAGCAAAAGTAATATCTTTCAGGAAATAAAGATTCTGAAGGATAAAAACGGAGATTTAAAATCAGAAGTAACAGATTTGGAAAGCACCGTTGATCAGCTTAATGATCAAGGTAAAGCTCTAAATGCTATCCAGGATGAAATAACAGAATATACAAAATTAAGCGGAAAAGCTTCTGTTTTTGGACCTGGAGTAACAATGAACATAGATGGAAAGTTCTCAACACCTTGGATGATAGATATCGTAAATGAATTCTTCAATTCTGGAGCTCAAGCTGTATCTGTAAATGGAATCAGAATTGTAAACCAAACTGCAGGATTTGATACTCTACCAAAGGGGCAAATCCTTTTGAATGGTAGCGTCTTAACTAGTCCTTACACTGTAAACGCAATTGGAGAATCCAACACCTTGGCCAGCTTAATACAATCCCCTGGCGGTATCTTTGGTAGATTGAAAAAGGCCTTTCCGGAAACAAAGGTCACGATCATGACAAAAGATATTATCCAGATGGATTGAAATACATAATCAACCAAAGAGGTTGGAGGGCCAAAATAATAAGCAAAATGATAAGAAAAATACGTTTGCTGAATTTTTCGTATTTTATGCTAAGAGAGAGTCGTTTTATTAAATTTTCAGATTCATTGATCTTACCTTTCAATTCATCCTCGGCTTTCTTTATTTCGTAGCGTTCACGGTGGTATTCGAGCATTGGAATACTACTTTTGAGCTGCGCCTCGAGCTGACCGACGCGATAGTTCGCTATCTCCAGTCTCCCCTGCTTCTCTTCCAATTCTTTGCGCAACTCGTCGTAAAGATTTTTGTATGCTTCCCCAGAACCTTGTGGACGCGTCCGACCTGTCTTTCCGGACATTGTCTGGACATTGTCTTGACTAAAAACCTCCACATTGTCCATATTGTCGACATTGTCGTCCATAGACATTCGATCAGTAGACACGTGACTACTGTCCACTCTAATTACACCACCGCGACCCATCTTAAAAGCCTCTAATTCCTCTTTGTTTAACCAAATTCGCCCGTCAATAATTTGAGTAGACACTTTTTTAGATCTAATGTATCTGTCTAGTGTCCTAATTGACACTTTCAAAAGCCTACTCGCTGATTCGCGGCTTAAATTATAGCTTTTTTGAGTATCAATAGCTTCCATAACCCTTGTCTATTAATGTCTATAGTCTATGTATGGACAAATAGTAGACATAGACTGGCCAGATATTACTACCACTGTCTAGTGTTGTCCACTTTGACATTAAAAATATTCGAAAGCATAATGGGGGCACCTCATTTACCAACATTCCTAAAAATGCCTACCCCAAAGGTGTTAAAAGACGGTTTTATACTTAAGCTTTTTGCGTTCTTTTTCGCGTTTTTGAGCATAGGCGGATCAGTCTTTGCACTTAAGCTCACTTTTGAATCATATATTACTATAGAAAACGACAAGGAAGTCTTCGTAGGAGAAACTGCTGGCGAACAGCTAGGTTCTACTATAGCAGTGGGTGATTTTGACCATGATGGCATTCAGGATATAGTAATGGGCTCACCATTTGCCTCTCAAAATGACAATCAATGGAATGGATCAATTAAGATAGTATTTGGCAGCAAATACAAAAGCGTACCCGAAAGATCTATGGAATTCTATGGGGAGAACTCTGGAGATCAGCTCGGTACCTCTATAACAGTGGGGGACTTCAATAATGACCATTACGATGATATTGCTGTGGGAGCCTATAATGCAAAAACATTAGATAACACTAGAGCTGGTAAAGTTTACCTAATATATGGTGGACAAAACATGCATAGTCAAACGTCTACTCGCGTGGGTATACAACAGCCAGATTTTGGCTATGGAGAGAGCCTAACCCAGCTGTCTGGACATAGTCATGGCGACCAATTTGGACTGTCTACTTTCTCCTTAGATGTTAATAACGATGGAATCAAAGATTTACTAGTGGGGGCTCCTTTTGCCACCGAAAGAAACATGACCAAGTCTGGTGCTGTATATTTGTACTTCGGTTCCAAGCAAGGATTCTCGGCAAACCCTAATTATATATTTGAGGCACAGAGCTTAAATGAAAGATTTGGTTCTTCTATAAGCGGGGGACACTTACACTCACAAACTAGGAGCGATATAGCCGTCGGAGCCTATACAGCAAATGAAGGAACTAAACAGCAAGTAGGTAAGGTCTATATATTTTCTTATAGTCCATATGCTACTTACGCAAAAGTCTCAACTACCTCAATTAGTGGAATGGTAGACAAAGGATGGTTTGGCTTTGCCTTGGAAGTGGGGGATATCAACAATGACAAATTTGACGATCTTGCTGTTTCCACTTTCCCTTACAAGGGGGATAAACAGGATGCCAGAGTATCTATTTTTTATGGCTCAAAGCAATTCCCTAAAAAATTTGCCGATTCAATCATAGATGGACCTGCAGGAGAAGCATTCCTGGGAGAAAGTGTACTTTTGAAAGATCTGAATAATGACGGCAAGGCAGATATTGCTATTGGAGCTCCTGGAATAGGAGATGGAAAGAGTAATGAAGAAGGAAGCGTATATATCATATATAGCGGCCAGGATCCTCTAAAAAACCATTACACAATTAGGGACCATGAATATGACACAGTAATTCATGGAGAGAAGGCCGATGACTGGTTTGGCTCAGCCTTGAGCGCCTTAGACATAAATGGTGATGGCTATAACGACCTAGCAGTTGGCTCCAGATATTCAGATACAGAAACGTCAGTAGATAATGGAAAAGTTTTCGTAATGCTTGGAAATGGAAAATCATACGGCAAACTAAGATCAGTAATGGAACCTGATGATCAGAGGGTAACCAGAGGAGAATTAATCACCAATGTAATTGACCGCCTAGGTATAAAGAAAAATAAGGGCGAATTGATTAAAAACTGTTACGAACATAAAGAGTTTTGTTTCTTCAATTTCTTGGCAATGTCCAACTATGACAAAATCCAACTGAACCCAAGTCTTATTTTATATCCGGACGTACTCCCAAGTGACACCTACTATGAGGATGTAAATATTGCCACTTTGCTTGGCTTAACTAATGGATTCTTAAATGAAAAAGATAGCCCTTTCCACCCAGCATTACCTATCACTCGTATAGAAGCATTAAAGATAGTATTCGGAGCTTCCGAACTAGTAGAACCTAAGTATCAATTTGAATTAATTTCTTCTCTGGGATCGTATAAAAATCTGATTAGTCAAAAGACCTACTTTACAGATATAAATGCTAGGGTTCCAAGCATGTGGTGGTACCCTCGTTATGTAAACTTTGCAGTGGAGCATAATATCGTAGATAAGAGCGATTACTTTAGACCAAATGATAACATTACAGCTAAAGAATTGAATGATATAATGACCAGGACCATTGATTATTTAAAACTGAAAAATAAAGATGAAAAAATTAAGCCATAAAGAGATTCTTAAAACTAAGCCGACGGTAGCAAAGGTAAAAAAGAAAAAAAGAAGTCCCTTTTATGTGATTTTGGATAACGTAAGAAGTCTATACAATGTAGGGGCTATTTTTAGGACCTCTGACGCTGTCTTAGTGGAGAAGATATATCTTTGTGGCATTACAGGGTGTCCGCCACGTAAGGAGATAAGTAAAACGGCCTTGGGCGCGGAAGAGGTAGTGCCTTGGGAGCACAGAGACTCAGTAGTCGAAGTAATTAAAGAATTAAAAAAGAAAGGAGTAGAGATTGTGGCAGTAGAAATTGCGCATAAGGCAGAGGTCTATTATGAAGCTGATTATAATTTCCCAGTGTGTTTTGTGTTGGGCCATGAAGTAAATGGAATAGGGGATGAGGTGATGAAAATCGTAGACCGGGCAATTAAAATTCCTATGCTAGGAAGAGCAAATTCCTTGAACGTAGCGACAGCTTATGGGGTGATAGTGTATGATGCTTTAGAAAAATTTTCTTCATGAAACTAAAAGGCAAAATCAATTGGATGTGGACGACTTTTTTTGCTGTTTTGGCTGTGGCTCTGATGTTTTTCTGGTATTTCATAATGGGAGTTTATCTAAACCAAAGAGGTTCGTATTTCAATAAAGGTCATAATGCAATTTGGATTAACCATGAATGGGTAGGGGAATTTAAGAGCGATGCCGACGTTCTCAATCTGGTAAACACCTTACATCAATATCAAATAGATACTGTTTTTGTTCATACTGGTCCAATTCAAGAAGATGGAACAATAGATCCAAAAACTTATAACTATGCTTTGAATTTTATCGAGAAGGCTCACTCACTAGATAAAAACATCAAATACCAAGCTTGGCTCGGACAAATAAGAAGCAAAATAAAGCTGAATGATGCGACAATTCGTCATTCCATAACTAATCAATCAATGATTCTGACGAGATTGGTTGGTTTTGATGGAATTCATTTTGATATCGAGCCGGTGTGGGACAACGACACAGATTTCATTCAATTACTAAAAGAGACTAGAGAAATCCTGCCTGCTGAAAAGAAAATTTCTGTGGCCTTGGCAGAGTTCATTCCAAACTCCGCAATATGGATGCTAGAAAATGTTCATAAATTTAAAAACTACAATACTCAGGTAAATTACTTAAACGTGGCAAAGTATGCTGACCAAGTAGTCGCCATGTCATATGACACGAGCATAAAAGATGCCTGGCTTTATAAATGGCTTGTGAAGGAGCAAACTATTTGGCTGACAAGATTACTCAAAGGAAAAGAGGTGTTCATAGGAATTCCTGCATATAGCGATCCGACACAAAATTTTGACCCAGAGGTCGAAAATGTGGAAAATGGATTGAGAGGTGTGACTGCTGGTTTAAACAATATCAGAAGTAGGGAAGAAAATTTCGCTGGAATTGCAATTTATCCTTACTGGGAAATGGATGATAAAAAGTGGGACACATACGATAAATTATGGCTTAAATAAATAAAAAATCATATATGCTAAAATTTGGTTTTGATAATGAAACTAAGGTGAAAGTAGGTAAAGCTTTTTTTAAAAAATATTTGGACAATCTATACAAGGTGATGAAAAAAGATATAGATAAAAAGCTTTTCAAACGTGATGGACAGATAGACTTAGTGATTGTGGGCGACAAGAAAATTCATGCGATGAATAAGGAATATCGCAAAAAAGATAGACCTACAGATGTCATTTCTTTTGCTTACTTGGAGGTGACACATTATGAATTAGAGCCAGGGGACATAATAGTAGGAGACATATTCATTTCAGTTGATACAGCGGCGCGTCAGGCGAAAGAACATGGCCACGATTTAAAGAAGGAAATGGCAATTTTATTTGTGCATGGATTATTACATTGTATGGGATTCGATCACAACAATGACGAAGAGGAAGCGGAAATGGAGGGATGGGCGAAAAAGGTGTTGAAAGTGTAGTTTTTAGGGCAGCTCCGCCCAGGGTTTATATCGGGTGAGCGGAGCCTTTTTGTTTTTCGCGTATTTCCTATGACGCGATTTTCATTTAACACAGCAAACATTAAATTTTCTTAAAATTTTTCTAAAATCGTAAGAGAATGAGTTGCCGAATTGGAGTTTTTATTTCGTTTTAATCTTTTTTGCTTGGGCCCAGCAAAGTTTGTACATTTTTTTGTGAAAGTCGGCGATTTCTTTTGATTTAATGATAATAGCCATTTTTTCGCGCCATGATGCGATTAAGACCTTATCGTCGTAAATGTTTATTTCAGGTGAAAAATCATATTCACTCTGTGGAATAAGAATGGATTCGCGATTTTCTTTTTTATCCTTTTTGTGGCGTTCAATAGAAATTTTATTGTCAGGACAAATAGCTTTAATGTGAATTTTTTTCTCAACTCCACGACGCTGATAGTATTCTGGGAAGAAGTTTGGGAGGCCTTCGTGCATGGTTTCTACATTGGCATAGGCGAGGATTGTTTCGGAGGAGGTGAGAGTATCTTCATAGGCTTGGCGTAGACCTTTTTCACCTTCATAGAAAGATACTTTTGGCTTGGTGGACTCTGGATTCTCTAGGGAAATGAGAGCAGGAAGAAGGGCGGAAATTTCTTTTTGTTGCTTCTCTATTCTCTTGGTTTGTTCCACTTTTTCGCGCTCAAGATAGTTGAGAAGATTTTTAGGATCTAGAGCTTTAAAATAAGTGGCGGATCCTTTTTTGATAGAGGAAATGAGGCCTCTTTTAGTGAGAGTAGTGATGATATCGTAAGTGGTAGTGCGATTGATTCCGGCTTTTTCGGCGATAGTGGAAACTGGCTGGGCACCGAGACGAATGAGCTGCATATAAACCTTTGCTTCTTTTTCACTAAAGCCTATTTTGCGGAGGGTTTCGAGGATCATGGGAAAATGAGATTAGTGGCGGGGCTCTATCTAGTGGCTGTAATCATGTAAAAATTGGTAGCATGGCGCTATATATTTCCACATGCGGGGAATAGTGATAGGTTGTTGGCTTGCCGTGTAAAAATTGCTGGCAATTTGACGTCAATTTTTACAAGGACGCTTCCGGGCATGCAAGGTAGGCCGAGTAGCCCAACAGACACGAACGAAAACAATAGTGTTGTCGGAAATCTGTCGACAGTGGCATTCTACAGATCAAAGGATATTTAATCAAGAGTCAGTGGTCACGTATTGCTAATTTGTCGAAAAAGATTCAAAATGTACACTTGTAAATTAATCAAGTATAATTCTAAACAATGTCATACATCAAAAAAATGGAGGAGGTGAGATTGAAACAACCAAGGGTTGGGCTTCTTTCTGTGAATTGCGAAAATTGTCCTTACGTGAGCTACACTGGAAATTGCAAAAATTCATACTTGCTATTCGGTAGCGAGCACGACGAGGGCTGCAATTATGGCTTCTGGCTCTATGATTCTACTGACTCAACAGACTGCGATTATTGTCAGAAATGTGAGCTTTGCTATGACTGTGTGGATGTAATTGAATCTTATAATGTGAATTTCTCCCAAGATTGCAGCAACTGCACAGATTGTGAATATTGCTACGATTGCATGGGTTGCAATAACTGCTTTGGCTGTACGGGACTTCGCAGACAAAAATACATGATAGGCAACAAACAACATTCCAAAGAAGATTATGAAAAGAAAGTGGCGGGATTGAAGGCGAGCATGAATAGAGAAAAATTATTGGCGATGCTGGAACAGGTCAAATTGGCTGTGCCACACTTTTATACACATCAATTAAATAATGAAAATTCCACAGGAGATTACGTTTATAATTCACGTAATGCTCATGAATGTTTCGACGTGAAACAAATGGAAGATTCTCTATATTGTAATAATTCCGTAGAGCTAAAAGATTGCATGGATATGAGCAATTCCTACTACGGCTCGGAGTTAAATTACGAAGTGATGTCTGAGATGAATTTATATAATTGTAATTTCTGCGTGACCTGTTTTGATAGTCAAAATTTGGATCATTGCGAGAGCTTATATAATTCACATGATTGCTTTGGTTGCTTCGGAATGAAACATGCGGAATATTGCATTTTTAACGAGAAATATTCAAAAGAAGAATACGAGAAAAAAGTAGCGGAGATAAAAGCTGAGATGATGAAAAGTGGCGATTACATGCAGTTTCCATCGTCGACTTATCCATACGAGGATAGCAATGCAATGATGGAATTTCCTTTATAAATAACTAAACAAACTATATGGCAGATACAACAATAAATAGTGAAAAAGCTAAGTGCAAAGCTTGCAGCAAAGAATTTTTAATCATTCCACAAGAGCAATCATTCTACACAAAAAAAGGCTTACCGAAGCCGGAAAACTGTCCAGAATGTCGTCGAAAAAGAAGACTCAGCCTCAGAAATGAGAGAAAACTCTACAAAAGAAAATGCGACAAATGCAGCAAGGACATGGTTAGTACTTATTCAGCAGAAAGTCTTTACAAAGTTTATTGCCAGGAGTGCTATTGGGAATACTTGGGATAAGACTAGAACATGTCTTCTAGATCTACCAATTGCCAATCTTGAGTATTGTCTGGTTTGCGTTTCAAAATAAATTTAATGCGTGGTGAAGGCAAAGCTGAGAGGTGTTTAGTGTGGCCATCTCCTTGTATTGCCTGAGTTTCTACACGACGGCTTAATTTAAAATCAAAACGATTAAGACTGAATTGAACAACGCGTTCATAACCAACTTCTAATTCTTGATCACCAACTTCAGAGTAAAGCGGGCTTGAATTATCTTCTGTAACTTCACCTCCTACTGATTTAATTCTATCAATGATCGCTTCAAAAGCTTCGTCGCGACCAGCGCCACGTGTTTCCTCGATTTCTTTCATTGGTGGTTTTTTTCCTCCAGCGCCCATGGTAATTTGGTGATAATATGATAAGGTGTTTGCTGACGTAATTCTAACTGATATGAGCTATAAAGGAAAATTGAAATCACAACTGCATGAAGTGGCCGACGGCTACAATCTTTACGCTGACTTATATGAGAAGAGTCACGAATATCTCGATACCTTCGAAAGAGATGTAGTTTTTACATTACTTGGAAGACTAAAGGACAAGAAGGTATTAGACGTAGGCTGTGGAGCAGGAAGATTAACAAAATTCTTGAAAAATGAAGGAGCTGATGTCTACGCCACAGATATTTCCGAAGAGATGTTGAAAATCGTTCAGAAAAAAGTTCCCGATGTAAAAGCGTACAATGCGCCGATGGATAAGCTCCCATTTGCAGATGATACTTTTGATATCGTGACTGCAGCCTTCGTAATCGTACATTTAGAAACTTTAGAAAAATCATTTGAAGAAGTTTACAGAGTAATTAAACCTGGTGGATTTTTTATCGTTACTAATGTGAACCAAAGAAAACCTCCAAGACTAAAAACAAAAGCTGGAGAAAAAATCGTAATAAAATCTGAATATCACAGGCCAGAAGCTGTAATCGAAGCTTTGGAAGGATGTTTCTTTGCAATAGAAAAAAATGAATTTGTGTTTGCGGATGGAGCGTGGATAAACCAGATAATTAAAGCGCGAAAATAGGGGAGTTTCATTGACTTTAAGCCTTCTTTAAAATAGAATTTTTCCAATAAAAAATAATTTCTAACACCACCACATGAAAACTACAAAGATGTTGAAGGTAGGCGCGTTGGTCTTGGCCACTTTGACAATTCTTGTCGGCTGCGGTCCTAAGAACGACAAAGCTGCTCAAGACGCTGTACACACAGCAATGGTAAACACTTCTAAGGTAAAATCTGAAAGCTACGATTTACTTTTGAATGGAAAAATTACTGCAGGAAAAGATTCAACTGCTCAATTTAAAGAATTGAAAGGTTCTTTGGATTTCAGTGGTGTATTTGATATGAGAGCGAAAGAAGATCCTAGATTCACATTGAAAATTGATGCTAAAGGAACAGTAGATGGCGGAAAAGAACAAGCTGTAGCAGGAGAAATGCTCTTAGCTAGCAAAAATTTCTTTTTCTCTATAAGCAAAGTAAGCGTAGACGGAATTCCTGATTTATACAAAGCAGCTGTAGACCAATTCATGAACAAATGGTGGTCAGTAGCATTGCCTCCAGAATCATTTGCTAAATTAACAGCAAGCGCTGGTGACGATAAAGACATGACACCAGAACAAAAACAACTTAAAGATTTGATGGAAAAGACTCAATTCTTCAAGAATGTTTCAGACCTAGGTTCTGATAAAGTTGGAAGCGTAGTTGCAGAAAAATACTCTGTAGAATTAGACAAAGAAGCTTTCAAAACTTACTTAACAGAAGCAACAAAAATTACAGGCCAAGCAACTAAGAGTGCAGATATGGCACAGTTTGATAAGTTGATGGCTTTAGTTGAATTCAAAGGAAACGTTTGGATTTCAGCTGATGACAAAATGTTGAGAAAAGTTGATGGTACAGTAACTATTGCTCCAGGAGCTGAGACAGACAATGCAGCAATGGATTTCCAAGCTACTTACACAGTGGACAACTTGAATAAGGAAGTAAAAGTAGAAGCACCTGCTAAGTCTGAGAAATTTGATCTTTCAAAGGCTTTGGGTATGCCAACTAAATAAATTTATTTTAAAAGGCCTCTCGTTGAAAAACGAGGGGCTTTTTTTATGTGCGGTGCTTTTTGCCTTTAAAGTCGCGATACTGTGAAAGATCTACTTTCCAAGAATTTCCTTCTGGTACAGCTACTTTTCCATAACCATTTGCAACATCAATAATAAACTTTGCTGTATCGGCGATACCGGAAAGACGTGGACGAAGATTGCCCCAAATTTTTGCGGCGCGTTTCATCGGCACAGTGAAGTGACGTGACCAATAAACGGGATCATTGTTGAGTAAATAATATGGGCGAATCCCTTCTTTAGTAAGGTTAACGAAAAGTTCGTGAAGAGTGTCTTCATCATCATTCACGCCTTTGAGAAAAACTGTCTGAGCAAGAATAGTTGCGAGAGAAATTTTGCGAAAATTATAAAGAACTTTTTTAGTTTGTTCACTAAGCTCCGCAGGATGATTGATGTGGAGCATGATGTAAGGATTTTTTATTTCAGCGAGGAGTTTATAGTGCCAATCCTGAACTACTGACGGATTATGAACAGGCAGACGAGTACCGACTCTTATGAGGTCAATGCGACCCTGTTTTTGAAGCTTTACGAGGCCTTGAATGATTTTTGTGAGGTAAGGCTCGGGAGCAGTAAGCGGATCGCCGCCAGAGAGAATAACTTCGTTTATTTCGGGGTGAGATTTTAGAAGATCGAATACTTGATTAATTTCTGCATCAGAAAGGAAAAATTTGTTTGCAATTGTGGCGGTGGAATTAGTCTTATGCATTGGAGGTAAGCCAACTTCTCGGCCGCGAGTACAGAATCGGCAATAGCTCGCACAGAGGCGAGTAACTGTCCAAAGAATACGACCATATTGAGTGACTTCTCCCTTTTTATTTATTTTTCCGCGATATTTATAAATTACTCCGGGGGCAATTTCGTGGAGATCTTCGTTGAGAGGATCGAGGCCTCCTTTTACCTTGCTGTAGCGCTTTTCTTTTTCTGGTTGAGCGATAAATTGAAGACCTATTGGGCCTTTTGGTCCGCCGGTTTTGTTAATGAGATCGAGTAAATATGGGGAAATAGATTCCGGTAATCCTCCGTGTGGAAGCATCATTTTCAGGCCGCGAGGTTGTAGGGGATTTGTACTCATTTATTTAGGAAAAAACTTACAGTAAGTGGAATGTAGAAGAGTGCGATGAGTGTGCTAATTGATACTACCAAGGCCACTTTCTGAGGTTGAACTTTTAATTCTGTGGCGTAGATAACGGAGCTTACGGAAAGTGGAACAAGAGATTCAATAAGTAAGGCAGCGTGCATAGTTTTATCAAAAATGTGGAAATAATTTGTGTCGAGAAAAATTATTCCGAGAAAAATTGCCGGCCAAATAATGAACTTATTAAAAAGAGCTATTGTAGTGAATTTCCAATCGAGATGAGTGGCGCGAATTTCGGCTAAACCAAGCCCTATAATCATCATTCCCAAAGTGAAATATACAGTCTTAAACATTGCTAGAAAGTCGAAAACTTCTTTAGTAGGAGTGATGTTTAAAAAATTAATTAAAAGAGCGGTAGCAAAAACATAAAGGTGTGGAAGACGGAAAACTTTTGAAAGAGCTTCTTTTTGAGAATGAGTAGCACGAGCAACAATATAAAAAGCGAGAGTATTTTCATAAATCATGAGCCCAAGACTGACCATCGCAACTACAGGAAGCGCCAAATCACCAATGATTGCTAAGCAGACCGGTAAGCCAAAATAACCGACATTGCCAGTTCCTGACATGAAGGTAAGAACTTTTTCCGTGCCGTCGTGCCAAGTCTTTTTTGTGACAAAATAATTCACTGCACAAATAGCTGCGCCGACGAAGAAAAATATCACTGGAATAAGAAATAATTCCTTATGATCTCGGGCTTGGAGAGTACCAAGAAGCACAATTGCTGGACCAAAAATATAAATAACTAATCTGGAAATGCTATCTTTATTGACGTTGAAAAATTTATTGGCGATGAAGCCAATAAGGATAAGAAGATAGAGTGGGATTATTTTGATTAAAAGAATTATAAAAAGTGACATGTGCTTTTGTTATTCAAGTATACATATTAGACAGGAGTCGAAAATGTTTGTCTAGTCAAATGAGTCTAAAAATAATTAGCCCTCTCAAACATTTTTTTGAAGAAAATTTATGTACGCCAAGCAGAAAATTTCGGACTATCAAGATAATTTGACTAATTTTTTAATAATTTTCTAAATTTTTAAAATTGATGATTTCTTAATCTGGACAATTTTGCCCCACTTATTTGACGCTACATCTGTTTTTCTCCAAAATACGGGGAGATTTATTAATTAATTTTTTCAAACATGGGCAATTTGAATACAGGAGACATTGCGTGGGTATCGGCGGCGTCGGCATTGGTAATGCTCATGACTCCAGCCTTAGGATTTTTCTACGCTGGACTAGTTAGGAAGAAAAATCTGGTTTCAACTCTCGTGCAATGCGTAGCAATTTTCGCTTTGGTAAGCCTTATTTGGGCTTTATGGGGGTACACTCTAGCTTTTGGACCTAGCGTGAATGGATTCATTGGAAATCTCTCTCATTTAGGATTGGATGGTGTAGGAGTTGGTATAGATGAAAATTATGCGGCTACAATTCCTATTCTTTTATTTTTCTTTTTTCAGCTTAAATTTGCAGCAATTACACCGGCTTTGATTATTGGAGCTTTTGCGGAAAGAGTGAGGTTTAAAGCTTTATTGGTATTCATAACTTTATGGGTGACTTTTGTATATGCTCCTGTAGCTCACTGGGTGTGGGGAATTGGTGGATGGTTAAGACAGTTTGGAGCCTTGGATTTTGCGGGAGGAACTGTAGTGCATATTACGGCGGGATTCTCAGCTTTGGCAGCGGCACTAGTGATAGGTCGCAGAAAAGATCATGGCACAGGAGAGTTTGTGCCAAATAATATTCCTTTTGTAATTTTGGGAGCGGCTTTGCTTTGGTTCGGATGGTTTGGATTTAATGCGGGAAGTTCTTTGGCGGCAAATGGATTGGCAGTGAATGCTTTAGTGGTAACAAATTTGGCGGCATCTGCTGCGGCAATGAGCTGGATGTTTACAGATTGGATATTAAAAGGAAAACCTTCAGCGGTAGGAATATCTGTAGGAGCGGTGTGTGGACTAGTAGCAATCACTCCAGCCTCAGGATACGTGGGAGTACCTGCTTCGATATTTATAGGAATGGTAGCTGGAATTCTTTCAAACCTAATAGCAAATTGGAGGGCAACAAGAACAAAACTGGATGATTCTCTAGATGTATTTGCCTGTCATGGAATGAGTGGAGTATGGGGAGCGTTGGCAACAGGATTATTCGCTTCTAAGGCAATTAATGCTGCTGGTGGAGATGGATTATTTTATGGAAATGCACATCAATTTTGGGTGCAGTGTTTGGCCGTACTAGTATCAGCGGCCTATTCTTTTGTTGTAACTTATGGCTTATTAAAATTACTCGGAAAGATAATGCAAATCCGTGTAAATTCTGCAGATGAAGATAGAGGATTAGACGAAAGCGAACATGGAGAAATCGCCTATGGCTAAAGCTTACCGATTAGCTCAGTAGATGGCTTTAGAGTTTTTTCTCCTGGTTTCCAGTTTACCGGGCAAACTTCGCCACCGTGTTCACGGACGAATTTTGCTGCCTGAAGTTTCCTGAGAAGTTCTTTCACATTGCGACCGATGTTGTTTGCATGAACCTCGTAGGCTTGAATTTTGCCATCTGGATCAACTATAAAGCTTCCACGTAAAGCTAAACCTTCTTCGGGAATATATACTCCTAAAGCGCGGCAAAGATTGCCAGTAGGATCAGCAATCATTGGAAATTTGATCTTAGAAATTGAATCTGAGTGATCGTGCCAAGCTTTGTGAACGAAAGCTGTATCCGTGCTAACACTAAATACTTCAGCACCTTCTTTTTTAAATTCTTCGTAATGATCAGCTAATTCTGAAAGCTCAGTAGGGCAAACAAAAGTAAAATCTGCAGGATAAAAAAATAAAACTAACCATTTATCTTTAAATTGATCGAAGCTAATTTTTTCTATGGCTTCGTTTTGGAAAGCTTCGAATTTATCTTGTGGGAGAGTAGAGCCAATGAGGGAGAGAGGTAAGTTTTGTATTGAGTCCATATGTAAATTTGATTATGTGTTGGTTTTCAAAGTAGACTATTCGGCTCTAGTTTTCAATAGGGGAGGATTAGTAATCTGATATGGATAATCACGTTCATGTAAAAATTGGTAGCATGGTGCTATACATTTTCACATGAAAAATATTTGGCACACCAAATTTGAGTCCAATACTTAAAGATCTTTAGAAAGGATTTAAATGGTCGGGCGATTCGAGAGAATCGTACACGGGCACCATTTGTAAAAAATGGTCGGGGTGCTGGGACTTGAACCCAGGGCCTCATGGTCCCAAACCATGCGCGATAGCCAACTTCGCCACACCCCGATATAAGTAACGGGGAGATTGTAGCCAATAAGTGGATGATTGTTAAGGGAATTTTTTGTATAATGGGTTCATGGACAGATTTTACACAAAAATTATAGGAATTCCCGTAGTAGAAGATGACGGTTTAAGGGCTTTAACTACAGTAAAAGACCTAGTCGTAGATCCAGAGAAGGGAAAGGTCTTGGCTTTTGTGGTAGATGCAGGGAAAAATTTGATTATCATGCCGATGGACATAATTTCATGGCACGATGTCCTACATATCAACCATCGTGACTCAATTATTCATGGTGATGATATTTTTCGAGTACAGACAGTTCAGAAAGAAGGAACGAAGATTTTTGGCAATAGAGTGGAGACAAAAGACGGAAAATATTTAGGCAACGTAGTGGACTATGCCATTGATAATCATTTAATGGTTTTGAAAAAATTATTTGTTTCTAAAGGCTTTTTGGGATTAGTGAGATTCGACAGCAGAGTGATTGCTTCAAAAAATATTATAGAAATTTTGCCTGAAAAAATTATCGTAAAAGATGATATTGGAACAGTGAAAGAATCTACAAAAGAAAAAATTCCAGTAGGAGAAGCGGCAGCGGCATAAAGAGAATGACTGCGCCGGAAAGCTCCGGCATTATTTTGCATAAATAAAAGCCCCCTTGCGGAGGCTTTTAAGCGGTCATTTATTAATTGCCAGGCGCGAAGGCCGTGGCTGTGGATCATCCACCAGTTCCTGTACCTGCTCCGAGGATTGCGTTTACAGCTACGAAAGATAACATAATGATTACGATACCAATCAAAGCGTACATAATAATTTTCTTTGCTTTACCAACAGCTTCGTCGTTACCAGCAGAACTTACGTAAGTAACACCTCCGTAAATTACCATGATAACAGCTAGAAGTCCGAGGAATCCTAAGAAGTAATCAACGATAGTAAGAATAAGAGCTTTCAAGCTAGTCTGTCCACCTGTTAAGTCGCTTACAGATGAAGGACCTTCAGCTGTAATAGCTGCATGAGCTACGAATGAGTACATGCTTAGCATACCTACTGTAATAGCCAACACTACGAGAGCCTGCTTGAGGATTTGAGTTTTTGATTTCATAGGGGAAATAAGTTATTTTCGAAATTTATTATAACAAAAATACTTCTTTTTATGCAAGGAAGTAAATTGATTATTTAAAGTTTCTGCAGGCCATTTGCAGATAAGATTTGCACTTCCTCCTGTAAGGTAAGCCCAAATTTGAGTTTTACGGCTTGGCGAGCGAAGCGAGCTAATTTGAGAATATCTTGCGATGTTGCTCCGCCTAAATTTACTAAAAAGTTTCCATGCTTGGTGGAAATTTGTGCTTGGCCAATTGTTTTTCCTTTTAGTCCGGCTTGTTCAATGAGGCGTCCGGCAGGAACTGCTTTGCTTGGATTTTTGAAAAATGAACCAGTGCTAGCACCAAAAGGTTGTTTGGCGATGCGGGACTGGCGAATTTCAGTCATCATTTTTTTCTGATCTTCTGCAGACATTGTGCGTTTTTCTAATTTAAAAGTAGCGGAAAGAACAATTTCTTTAGAAGTTTTTACTTTGCTTTGGCGATATTTGAAATTGAAATAATTATTTGGGACTTTGCGAATTCTGCAATTTTTATCATCTAAAACAGAAGCTTCAGTGAGAATTTCACTAGTCTCTAAGCCATTGCAGCCGGCATTGCCATAAACGGCTCCACCTACTGTTCCAGGAAGACCAACCCAACTTTCCAAACCGGAAAGATCATTTTTAATAGAAAAATCTAAGATAGAAGCGATAGAAACTCCAGCGTCTGCAGTCAGGAGAATGGAACCTTTTGGACCTGGTGAAAGTGAAATATTTTTATTATCAATCTTTATAACAAGGCCGCGGAAACCATTATCATCAAAAAGAATATTGCTGCCACCGCCCATGATGAAATAGGGGATTTTCTTCTTTTTAGCGAATTTAAATAGGGGAATAAGATCAGCCGGATCTTCGAGTTTATAGAAGAAATCGGCAGGACCACCTATTTGAAAGGTAGAATATTTGGAAAGTTTCTCGTTAGTGGCTATTGCTAGCTCTTTTTTATTAGGCATAACGCAGAGGATAATAGCATTTTATAGAATTTATTGACAGATAGATTCTTTTAAAATAGAATTCCGCTGCTTTCACGAGCCACCTTAGCTCAGTGGTAGAGCTACTGTTTTGTAAACAGTGGGTCGTCGGTTCAAATCCGACAGGTGGCTCCAGCTATTAAATGGCTTACGTAAGCCATTTTTTGATCATAGAACTTTCAAGCTGCTTTTTTCACAACCTGTGCGAAAATTTCGCGTAAAGCTACTAGTTCATCTACTACTGATGGTAAATGTACGCGTTCACGTGGAGTATGAGCGTCAACAATGAGTGGTCCAATAGAAACGGCTGACATTGATCCTCGTGCTTTACCTGCAACTATTCCTGATTCAAGACCAGCATGATAAGCCATCCACTTAGCATCCCCGGCAGCTTTTTGAACTGCTTCGGTTACGATTGCCACCGCTTCGGAATTAGTAGGATCTTCCAACCATCCTGCTGTTGGCTCTTCTGCTTGTTTTAATGTAGCACCATGAGCAAGATACATAGCCCTGATTTCAGCAAGTTTTGCTCTCGTTTCTTCAACTCTTGCGCCACGAGTCATTGAAGCCACCGTAACATCATCTTGGTTTGTAGCTAGTACTCCTAAATTATTTGATAGCGTAACAAGTTTGCCAACATTTGGAAGCTCGGCGCTTGAGAATGGTCCTGTTGGAATTTCAGCAATAACTCCCAACAATCTGGATTTAAGATCACTGCTTAAAGCACCAACTAATTCCACTGATTCGGTTTGGATTAAAGTGATATCAATTTTTTGAGCATTTTTAGCAAGTAATTCACCAGTCACACTTGGATCTTCTACTTCTTTGCCTTTCTTTAATTCCTCAATATATGATCTTATTACTTCTTCAAGAGCGGCAACAGAATCAGTAGGAATGGCGATAGTCGCACTAGCTTTAGAAGGAACTGAATTTCTTTTTTCACCACCATCAATTTTTAAAATTTTTAAATCTCCGGCAGCTTCTTGTAAACGTGAAAGCAATTCACCCATTGATTTGATTGAACTACCTAAACCAAGATGAATTTGTACGCCTGAATGTCCTCCGGGAAATCCTTTTAATTCTAAATCCATTCTTGTATATTCTTCTGGCAAAGCTTCGCGTTCACCAATGGGGAAAGAAGCTACTGTATCAGCATTTCCCGCGCAACCAATACAAATGTTCACTGAACCTTCTTCAGAATCAAGGTTTAAAAGAATTCCGGTTTCTGGAATCAAGCGAGGATCTAATTCTTTCGCTCCTGACATTCCTGTTTCTTCGTCTACTGTGACTAAAATTGTAACTGGTCCGTGTTCCAATGTTGGATCCATCATTGTTGCTACAGCTAAAGCTACTCCCATTCCGTTATCTGCGCCTAAAGTGGTTTCTTGACCAATGGTTTGTACCCACAATCCTTTTTCATCGCCTTCTTCTCCTTTGTCCACAATCTCGGCATGACGTGGCAAATGTGCGTCAGTAGGAAAAGTTACTTGATCCATATGTCCTTGCATCACTACTGGCATTACATTTTCTAGACCGGGAGTTGCTGGGACTTGGAATGCTACGTTTCCGGCTTCATCTTGATCTACCTTCCATCCTTGTTCTGTGGCTACGTCGATCAAGTGAGCTCTAATAGCTTCTTCCTGCTTAGATGCTCGTGGATGATTTGTGATTCCGCTAAAAACCTGTAGAACGCGGACTAAGTCAGGGTTTTGTGCAAGTAGTGGGTGGTCGCGGTATTGATCGATATTATTGATTGCCATGATGGATAATTAAAGATAGGGGATCAACTTACCACAACTTGATTTCGCGTAAAACTGAAAATTATGACTATATCTTTCTACCTCCAACTTCTCTCTAATACATCAAAGATCTGAACCGACCTCTTGTTTCAGATCAAGCAGCTCACGTACGTAAACTTCATCCACGCACCGTCTGCCACCCTCCAATTCCTTCACTATGCGCCTTTTCTCTATACTAAAAGGAAAACGAAAGACCGTGTAACAAGCGTGACGTGCCTGTCCATTTTTTATTCTCTGATAAATCTAATAAGAGCAGGGTCTCTTTTTTGGAAGTAGGCGAGGAGTTCTGGGTTATTTCGAGAAATTTCTTCGAGAGATATTTGTCGAAATCCTAGTGCCGATAGGGCACCGGCGAATTTTTGGTGAGTGGAGGAAATTATTGTTTTATCAGAATAATCTCTGTCTAATACTCCTTTCACTGCATCTGTAGAAGCGGACAATTGAGATAAAAAATTGCCTGTTTGTCCTGGGAAAAAACTTAGTCCTCCTAAGGCGTAAACTTTTTTGCCTTCTTGAGAGGTGAGGCCAGTGTCTTTTACGTAAAGAGAAGCTAAGGGAATTTTTTCTGCATCGTCGCAAATGCAATATAGTGCTCCGTCTTTTACTAATTCTTGAATTTCTTCTGGCTGCAAAACATCCATAAAAGAAACCTCTTTCGCGGCTTCCTTCTGCATAGAATTGACATCCTGAACAAGCTGCTCGTCTTCCAAATCTCTGGCTTTAATTACGTTGATAGCCATTTGAAATAAGAATTAAGCGGCGAGGTCTAGATCGATGCCGAGTTCTTTAGCTTTTGCTCGAAGCAATGGCTCGTACTGAGGATGATTTCCTTGGCGAATATTATCTAATGTTGCAAGTGCAAATCGTACTGCAGTGCGTGTATCAGATGCTGCAAAATGAGGAAGATGATCATCAATTGCTACTTTAAGTATATCCTCTTTTCTTGCTTCAACTCGCTGAACAGCTGGTTGAATTTGCGCTAAATAATCTAGGTGTTCGTTCATATTTTTGTAATTACGGATGAATTTTATACAATAAATATCTATTGAGGTCAATACTTCAGATTGATATTTTGGGGGATTCATCTATTATGACCTCTTATTTTGGCCGAGCTGTGCCAGAATTTGAGATCTTTGAAAATTAATATCCGCTCGCGAGAGAGAAACTTGTCTGCTGTGATGATGAAAGTTCTTCTGCCTTAGGGTGTGAAGTGGCTGTCGTCTCGGTCCGCTTAGGTGGACTCAGTAGGTAGGTCGCTCTCTGCGAGATAACAACAATTTTAATTCGCTGGCTCGGAATGGTTCCGGGTTGGCTGCAAGTGTGGAAAGTTCAATGCGTCGCTCGAGGAGTGATGCAGGAGGAAAGGACATGGAAACTAAGAAATTCGTGAGCAAGCTCTTCGGTACCTCGGCGAAAATGTACTGGTTCTTCGGAAGCCTGTACTTCGTCGAAGGACTGCTGTCGAGCTTCCTCGGAAGTGTGTTCCTGTGGCGTCTGTCGCAGGCTGGCATCGCTGGCGCTGATGAGATTGGAAACACCAAGGCCTTCGCCATGGTTCCCTGGCTCATCAAGCCGGTGTTCGCCATCCTGGTGGATAGGACGGCTAGCAAGCTCAAGTGGGTCGTCGGCGGTTCGCTGCTGATGATCGCGCTGATCCTTGCAATGCCGTTGATCGACGGGAAGATTTTCGCCCTCGTGTCGGCGACCTTCCTGCTCATCAACCTCTCGATCTCGATGATCGACGTCCCCGCAGATGGACTGGCAGTGCAGATCGTGCCGGAAAAAATGCTGGGATTCGTCAACGGTGTCGAGAAAGCGGCGCTCTACTTCGGGGTTCTCGTCGGTGGAGCCGGAGCTCTCACCCTGGTCGCACTCAAAGTGGACTGGGTAGATATCTGCGTTCTGCTGGCGGTGATCGTACTGATCTTCGCCATGGTTCTACCGTGGATGTTGGGTACAAGGCTCGGCATCCAAGACAACAACACCAACCGTGAGAAAGGAGGGAAGAGTTTCCAGTGGAAAGAGTTTCTGGGCTTCCTGAAATCGTCACAGATCGTGTGGGCGATGGTGCTCGGCCTGCTGGCAAATTTCGCAGCGGGTTTCACAAGTACCATTCCTTATCCGATTCTCATTAAACTCGGCTACACAAATGCTGATTTCGCAACCATGAACTACGGTGATCCCATCGCTATGATAGCGGGGGTAGTTGCCGGAGGAGTGGTGGCGAGGTATGCATCCAAGGCCCTGAGCATGGGGATCGGGATGATCATGGTGGGGTTGAGTTACAGCGCTCTAGGCGTGTTCTTTTCCTCCCTTGGCAACCACATGTTCTTCTTCGTGTTGAGCTGGACCTGCTCGTTCGTGGTTGCGTTTGCGGACATCACCATGATGAAACTATTCATGGGTCTGTCTGACAAGCGCTTCCCGGCGCTCAGCTTCGCTCTGCTCGTGACGATGTCGAACCTCTGCAACTTCGCAAGTCCGCTGGCAAGTCGCTTGGCGGTCGATGCAGGGAATCCGCTGAACAACGCCCACGTCTTTGTGATTGGTGGCGGTGTGCAGTTCCTGACTCTCGTTCCACTCGCATTCATCTGGCGGTGGCAGAGAAAGGAGAAGGAGGCTTCGTGAAGTCCAGGAAAGTGGGGCGGGGTGCGCGAAAGCGTGCCCCGCCCCTGGCGGTCGAGGTTTGCAAAAATCTCCCGTAAAAAATTGTTTACGTTACTTACAGAGAGCGGATATTTTTAAATTGCTGCGTCTAGGATTGTTTCAATTCTAGAAACAAGATCTCCAGCACCAGCTGCTTCTAAAGTTTCTACTACTGGGCCTAAAGAATTTTCGGAAATAGGAAGTCCTAGCTCTCTTCTTAATTGATGTCTGAAAATATTTACGCCACCTTCGTTTCTTCTATTTCCATTTTCAAATTCATTTAATAGTCCTCTAACAGCTTCAACGTTTATTTGTCCCTCCATATATTATTTGAATTAATTTTAGGAGGCCGATTCTAACTAATCTTCAATTTTTTCACAATAGACACTGGTCACTGGAATCAAACTTTCTAATTTTTGCATGACCGTTTTTACGCTTAAACGAGGCGTAGAAATCACCATGTGAATATCAGAAAAAACTTCTTTATCATCAATTGGCGCAACGTCGAGAGAACGAATGTTTACTTCGAATTTTCGCAGTCTGGTAGCAATTCTGGCAAGTACACCAACTTCATTTTTCACTCTAAGTGTGACCCTGTAATAAGTCATCTTGTTTGTATTTATGAGATTTATCTTTTAATAAGTCGGCGTCGCAAAGTGCTTGATCGCCGAGTGCAGTATTTGGTGGAACCATAGGATAAACGTGTTCTTCCGGATCAACCATAAAAGTAATCAATGTAGGTCCATCAACTTTTCTGGCAGCGTGAATTGCCGCTTCAGCTTCCTCGTATGTGCTAGCGCGCCAAGCGGGAATACCAAAGGCTTCTGATAATTTCACGAAGTCAGGATTTTTAAATTCGGAATGAGAAATGTTTCCTTTGAATAAAAGATTTTGCCACTGTCTTACCATTCCCAAAACTCCATCTTCCATAATGCACATTTTCACCGGTATTTTGTATTCAGCTAAAGTAGCTAATTCTTGAACGTTCATCATGAAACCACCATCTCCACTGATAGACCAAACTTCGCGCTCAGGACAGCCAACTTTCGCACCCATAGATGATGGCACACCATAGCCCATAGAGCCAAGACCACCGGAAGAAAGATGAGAATTCGGATGTTTAAAACGATAAAAACGGCTGAGCCACATTTGATTACGACCAACGTCGCCGGCAACAATGGCTTCACCATTTGTAATTCTAGAAAGCATATCTACAATGCGTGGCTGGCTGAGAAAACCAGGACGCGCTTCTTTGTTGATTGTAAAATCTAGGAAACCATATTCTTTTTTCCATTCAGTAATTTGGGACCACCAATTTGTGTAGAGTGTTTTGTGGTTTTCGAGAAGAGAATTGGCGCGAGTGAGAACTTCTTTAATATCGCCAGGAAGAGGCAATTCCGTTGGAACAATTTTACCAATTTCAGAAGGATCAATTTCAATATGAACGAAAGTTTTTCCTTTAATAAAAGTGTCGAGTTTGCCAGTAATTCTATCGTCAAAACGACAACCAATACCGATAATTAAATTTGAATTGTGAATGGCATAATTGGCTACAGCATCACCATGCATACCGATCATACCAATCCAATTTTTGTGGCCTTGAGGAAAATTTCCCATGCCGAGAAGAGTGGAAACAACTGGAATATTATGCTTTTCAGCGAAGGCGACGAGCTCTTTTTGGGCGCGTGAAATTTCTACTCCATGACCGGCGATAATGACTGGACGAATGCCGTCGCGTTCGAGAATAGCGTCGAATTTTTGAATGTCGCGGTCAGTGCATTTTTCTGGAATTGGATTGTAGCCAGGAAGATCCATGGTCGGATTTTCATCATATGGCTCTTCTTGAAACCAAACGTCTTTTACGAGATCAATATGCACGGGACCCGGACGACCGGTGGAAGCTAAATGAAAAGCTTCTTTCACAATTCGTGGAATTTCTTTGGCTTTATTTACTAAGTACGAATGCTTAACAATTGGCATGGTCATACCAATTACGTCAGTCTCTTGGAAAGCATCGGTACCGATAAATTCTTCGACAACTTGTCCGGTAATGTAAACCGTTGGAACGGAATCCATCATGGAATTAGCAATCGACGTCATGAGATTTGTGGCTCCAGGACCAGAAGTTCCGAGTGAAACACCAACCTTGCCAGTAGCACGAGCGTAACCATCAGCAGCGAAACCACCACCTTGTTCCTGACGAGGAAGAATGTGACGAATTTTGTGACCGTACTGGTTTAATTTATCGTAAAGAGGGAGCACAACGCCGCCCGGAATTCCGAACATCGCGTCCATGCCTGCGTCAACGAGAGCTTTGCAGAAAATGTCGGATCCGAGGTGAAGTGCTGAGGCTGATTTTTGGGAATTATTTTGGTTCATGATGAGTTTTTGTGGGAGGATGAATGAGTATGTTACTCATATGTTCCCCCGTGAATTTGTGTGCCTTTTGTGCACACAGGGTGGGGATTATGGCTTTGCTATCTAGTTGATTGTGATTTGTGTGTACGTTTGGCGTACAAATTTAAGGGAGAAGGAATGAAGGAAAAAGGGAGGCTCCATATTCCTATTTCTGTCTTTCTGGTCTTAGTGATCTTACTGTTTTTCCTGCCTGCCAAATTTCTTGGTTGGCCATGTCTTCTAATTCTTTATTCAATTTTGCTTTGTAATCAGTATCGCTGTTGGCCTCGAGTACTATACGAGTTTCATTTCCAGTAGCAACGCTATTATATAATTCCTCAAAAACCGGTTCTGTAGCGGCGCGGAATTTATGACGCCAGTCGAGGGCGCCGCGTTGTGCAGTGGTAGAACAATTTGCAAACATCCAATCCATACCGTTTTCTCCAATCAGTGGATAAAGGCTTTGCGTAGCCTCTTCTACGGTTTCATTGAAAGCCTCTGAAGCACTGTGACCTTTCTTGCGAAGCAAATTAAATTGAGCTTCCATGAGTCCGGCAATCGCACCCATAAGCACGCCACGTTCACCAGTTAAATCGCTGGTAACTTCTTTTTCAAAAGTAGTTGGAAAAAGAAATCCTGAACCAATTGCTATACCGAGAGAAAGTGCACGCTCTTTAGCTTTACCGGTAGCATCTTGAAAAATTGCGAAGCTGGAATTGAGTCCTTTCTTCTGCAAGAAAAGAGTGCGGAGAGAACGACCGGAACCCTTCGGAGCAACAAGAAAAACGTCGATATCTGTTGGCGGAATAACTTCTGTCTGATCTTTGAAAACAATTGAAAATCCGTGTGAAAAATAAAGAGCTTTTCCTTTTGTGAGGTGAGGTTTTATTTTTGGCCAAAGCATTTTTTGACCGGCATCGGAAAGCAAATACATAATAATTGTAGCTTTTGCAGCCGCTTCTTCGAGTTCAAATAAAGTTTCTCCTTCGATAAATCCATCTTCTTTTGCCTTGTCCCAAGAAGGTGTGCCTTTGCGTTGTCCGATAATAACTTTCACACCATTATCGCGGAGATTTAGAGCCTGACCAGGTCCTTGCACGCCGTAACCGAGGATAGCAATTACCTCTGTGCTAAGCGTTTCCTGAGCTTTTGCGAGAGGGAACTCCTCACGCGTTACAACTTCTTCTTCCATGTTACCAAATTTCATTTTTGCCATATGGTTGTGATGTTAATTATTGAATTTGTCAGTGACTGCGCCGTACATTGGCGAGCTAACTGTTTCTATATATTTCCGAAGAACTCCATTTTTATATTTTGGTTCCGGTTTTTTCCAAGCAGCGCGGCGAGAAGCGAGTTCTGCGTCTGAAATATTCACCGCGAGTAATTTCTTTTTTGAATCAATTGTGATGATGTCGCCATTTTTCAGTAATCCAATTGGACCGCCTACATAAGCCTCTGGAGCGACGTGACCAATTACTAGTCCATGAGTGCCTCCGGAGAATCTTCCATCGGTAATTAAGGCTACAGAATTGCCAAGACCTTTACCCATAAGAGCAGACGTAACGGAAAGCATTTCGCGCATTCCTGGGCCACCTTTTGGACCTTCGTTACGAATTACAATTGTATCGCCAGCTTTTACTTTATCGTCTTCAATAGCTTTAAAAGTTTCTTCTTCGCTTTCAAAAATAATTGCCGGACCAGTATGATCGAAAACTTTGAGACCTTTTACTTTGGCTACAGCTCCTTCTGGAGCGAGATTGCCTTTAAGAATTACGATAGGTCCAGTGGCCATAACTGGATCTTTTGTAGTGTGAATTACGTCCTGAGTTTCTGATGGAAGTGAAACGTTTGCGAGATTTTCAGCAACAGTTTTTCCAGTCACCGTCATGCAATCTCCATGAAGCAATCCAGCGTTGAGAAGAATTTTCATAATAGCAGGAAGACCTCCAGTTTGATGCAAATCTACGGTGAGATATTTTCCTCCTGGTTTCATATCTGTGAGCTGAGGAGTCTTATCAGAAATGCGACTAAAATCTTCCATCGTGAAATCCACGCCGGCAGTGTAAGCCATAGCCACTAAGTGCAAGACTGCATTAGTAGAACCACCAAGTGCGAGAGCCACTGTAGCAGCGTTTTCAAAAGACTTTTTAGTCATGATATCTCTAGGCTTGAGATCTAGTTTTATAAGTTCAATTAGCTGCTCACCGGCACGTTTGCATTCGGCGATCTTGTCTGTAGAAATTCCTGGAGCAGTGGAGCCGCCAGGTAGAGACATTCCGAGAGCTTCAATCGCGGAAGACATAGTATTTGCAGTGTACATTCCACCGCAAGAACCAGGTCCTGGACAAGCATGACATTCCACATCTTTAAATTCTTCTTTGGAAATTTTACCTGCTTGATATTGGCCTACAGCCTCGAAAATACTGACGATATCGATGTCTTTTCCTTTGTGTTTTCCTGGCATAATTGTGCCGCCATAAATAAAAATGGCAGGAGCATTTACGCGGGCAATAGCCATGAGAGAACCCGGCATATTTTTGTCGCAACCACCAATACAAATCATACCGTCGAAGCGCTGAGCGCCAGCAACAGTCTCGATAGAATCAGCAATAACTTCACGACTAACGAGAGAATATTTCATACCTTCGTGGCCCATGGAAATTCCGTCAGAAACAGTAATTGTATTAAACATTTCTACGGCAGCACCTGCTTTCTGAGCAGCTTCTTTGGAGTGCTTGGCGAGTTTATCGAGATGCATATTGCATGGAGTAATTTCGCTCCAGCATGAGGAAACTCCAACTAGTGGTTTTTCAAAATCTTCATCTGTAAAACCAGTGGCGCGAAGCATGGCACGGCCAGCAGCACGGGCGTTGCCGTCGGTCATCATCGCACTGCGTTTTTTTAAATTATTGTTGGTATTCATGGGATTTTTTTAGCTGTGAATTTAATTAGAGAGATGAGGATGTTACATGTTCCTCTCATAATTTGTGTGCACATTGTGCGTACAAATTTACAAGGATAGATATAAAAGACAAACGCCGTACCAATTTAATAAACCGGCTTACACCATTTGCTGAATTCTTTCATTTCGTTGTAAGCGGCTTTGCTATAAAGATCGCTAATTTTTTTGCTAATTGGTCCTTGTTTCCCAGAGCCAATAGTACGGTGATCTACAGAATAAATAGGAGTTACTTTCGCTGCAGTTCCAGATAAAAATGCTTCATCAAAAGTATAAAACATTGAGCGATCGAAATTTTCTTCGCGAACTTCGATGTCCAAATATTTACAAATCTCAATCAAACTGCGACGAGTAATTCCATTCAAAATATTGCTGCTAAGTGGAGGTGTCCAAACCACTCCATCTTTAACTCCAAAAATATTCGCACCACTAGCTTCACAAACCTTACCATCGCGATTTAAGAATATTGGCTCATCATAGCCATTCTTTATCGCATCAGTTTTTGCTAAAGCGGAACTAGCGTAAGCACCAGTCATCTTTGCTTTCACAGAAAAAACATCATCATCAAAACGTCTCCAGCTAGAAATACAAACATTCAATCCTGCGCCTTCTTTGAAATATTCCTGCAAAGAAATCATGTAAATTGCCACATCATCATCTTCATTATCAAAACGTGGAGTGAGCTGAGTAGAGCCGGAATATAGGACAGGACGAATATAAACATCGCCTTTAACTTTATTTTTCATCAAAAGTTCCATGATAATTTTCTCAAACTTTTTGTAGTCCATTTCCAATTGCATACCAGTAATTTTTGCTGATTCCTCAAAACGTTTAAAATGATCTTCTAATCTGAAAAGATAGAGATTTTTTTGCTTTTCATTCCAAAAACCGCGGATTCCAGAAAAACAACCAAGTCCGTATTGAATAGCTTTTGCTTGAATTGGCACTACTGCATCTTCAATCTTGCAAACTTTTTTGCGAATGTAGGCGAAGGGAAATGTTTTGCTTATTGCCATAAATTTGCGGGTTATTTTTTAGGTTTAAAATTTTTCAAATAGAGGAAGTTGTAGCACTTCTCAAAAGCGCTGACAGAAGCCACAATTACGTCCGGAGAAGTGGCGTGAGCGTGGATTTTGTATCCATCTTTATCCACTGCGGTCATAGTAACTTTTACAGTCGCTTCTACACCACCGGTAAAAATTTCTACGTTGTAATCGGTAAGACGAATGGAAAGTTTATCGTGATCTTTAATGCTAGATTTTAGAGCGGTGATGATGGCATCTACGGCACCAACTCCGCTAGCCTGCCCAATTAATACCTTATCGCCGTAACGAACTTTGATGCTGGCGCTGGCTTGCTTGTACTTTGAAGTTTTGGCTTCAAAATCAATGATTTCGAGATATTTATCTTTGGAATTATATTCATCGAGTTGCTCCTCAATGATGTTTTGCAAATCTTGTTTAGTAATTTCTTTTCCTTTAGTTTCAAATTCTTTGATACTGCTGACAATAGTTTTCAAAACGGCAGGATTTGTATCGATACCAAATTCGCTGTGAATAATTTTCTTCAAATCTTTTTCAGCCGGAATCTTAGTCCACAAAATTTTGGTCTTATTCTTAATTCCTTCAGATTGAATTTGATATAATTTATATTTTAAATAGTTATCAACTTCTTTGATATCCGGATCAATTGTTGGTGGTTCCGGAATCATTTTCACGGCTGATTTTGGATCTTTTAATCCATTACCGGTAGCCACACAAACAATGACATCATCTTTTTTGAAGAAACCTTCTTTGCTTAATTTTGCGACGGCAGCCATTGGTAAAGCACCAGATGGTTCTACGAAAATTGCTTCTTCTTTGGCTACACTTTGTTCCATCATTAAAACGTCTTCGTCACTGACAGACACTGCAGCACCATGAGAATCTTTCAAGGCTGTGAGAACTTTTGGTCCGTCAAAAGGCATACTTACGGCAACAGCGCTGCAAACAGTATTTGGCTTCTCTATGCGCACCATTTGTTTGCTCTTGGAATTAAAAGCTTTCACCACGACATTGCAGCCTTCAGGTTGAACAGCAATAATTTTTGGTAAAGATTCTATAAGTCCGAGTAATTTCAATTCCACAAAACCTTTCCAAATCGCGGAAATATTTGTACCAACTCCGACAGGACAGAGGACATAGTCCGGAGCTTTCCAGCCGAGCTGTTCGGCAATTTCATAAGCCTGAGATTTCTGACCTTCCAAACGGAAAGCGTAATCACCAGCAAGATAGAAACCGTGTCTCTTAGCCATTTCTTCAGCAAGAGCAGCGCATTCAGAATAACTAGCACGAACCTGAATAATACGAGCACCGTAGGAAAGAGTCTGAGCGAGCTTACCAATAGGTGTGCCTTCTGGAACGAGTACATAACAAGGAATCTTCGCTAAAGTGCAGTAAGCGGCAACAGAAGCAGCCATATTACCGGTAGAAGCAAAACAGACGGCCTTCGCTCCCATTTCCAAAGCTTTAGTAATTTCCACAAGAGTTCCACGGTCTTTAAATACACCTGTTGGATTAGCTCCTTCATTCTTGATGTAGAGATTTTTTAGATTAAATTTTTTGGAAAGATTGCGACAGTGGTGAAGGGGAGTACCACCTTCATTCAAAGTAACAATTTTTTCCAAATTTAAAATTGGATAAAGTGTCAGATATTTTAAAGCTGAAATAGGAGAATTTTTGAGCGCGTACAGGTTCAAACGCTGTTTAATAAAGTCGTAATTGTAAACCACATCCAAAGGACCTTTGCATTTCAAACAAACAGTACAGGTCTGATGTTCATCAAACTCGGCCTTACAGTCTATGCAGCGAAGTGTGTAGAAATCCTGATTTACGGTGACCATATTAGGGGGTTAAATTAAAAAAAATCTCCGGTGTTACCCAGAGAGATGTTGGCGCGTGGCATTCTCTCCAGGGACTAGAGGATAATAATCACAATAATGAGAAGAGATAACGCGAGCTTTTTCATAATTGAAAAATACTTTGTGAGCTGATTATAGCAGGGACAAGATGCTTGTAAAGTTTACTTCTTGCGGTTCTTGATCCACTGAATGAAAGTTCCAAAAACGATGAAGGCTGAACCAAGAATAGTGAGATAAACACCAAAATCGATACGACCATTGATGTTTGGACCGATTAAACTGGAAGCAAAAATAGTTTTAATTTCTTCGATTTTTTGGCTAATAGAGAAGGTTTGAGCTACACCAATTGCCGCTACAAGAGCGCCTAAAAGTGATGAAAAAAGGAGGGGGATTTTCTTAATTCCTACTGAAATTAGAACTACAGCGGCTACTACCAAAGTAATCATTCCATCGCCGTCTATACCTGTAATTATGACATTATCTACTTTTCCCCAAGGCAAGAAGGCTCCAACAATAACTAAAAGGGCTCCAAAGGCTGCAGCATAGCGTCCGTACTGCTTTTTCGGTGGGATATGCGTAACTTTGGTTTCCATGGTTTGGGGGATTAATTTACTGAATTTAATTCTAGCTTAGTTTTTTTATTGCACAAGACGAGATTTTAGCTATAATCCATCTCGCGGTTAAGAATCCGCATGTCTGAGACGTGGGTAGGTACCAAAGTGGTCAAACGGGGCAGACTGTAAATCTGCTGGCTTTACGCCTTCGAAGGTTCGAAACCTTCCCTGCCCACCATTGAATTCATACAAATGCCAAATTTAGAGAGAGTTCAAGTACAGAAATATTTGGAAGATGAGAAGGTTTTATTGAAAGCCGCTTTTTCCGGTAATCCAAAAGGTGATGCAAATGTGTGGATCAGAGTAACTTTGAGACCGATTATCATAAAAGGTCAAGAGTGTATTCAGTTTTCCTATTATGATGAGAGGAAGTGTACGGTGAAGAATTATCATGGTGGAGGATATAGGGCAGCCGTGCGTGATCTAATGGCTTTAAATTTTAAGAATATTTTTGTAGATACGGTAAAAGGAAGTGTGCAGATGATGACAAACAAGAGGGGAGAAGTATCTATTAATGAAAAGGCTGCAGTGAAGACAAAAGATGCAGTGAGTCTCGAACACAATAAAGTAAAAAAATATATTATTCCGGATAATATTCCGAGCGATTTTCTAGAGGCTGTTGGTATTATGACTAGTGAAGGAAAAGTAAAAGCTGATAAGCAAAATAAATTTAGACAACTCAATGGATTCCTAAAAATTGTGGATGAAACTTTTGCGAAAGCGAAGAAATCTTTGAAGTTTGATGATAAGGAATTATTGGCTGTAGATTGCGGATGTGGCAATGCCTATCTGACCTTTGCAGCTTATGATTATTTTAATTACATTGTGAAAAAGCCACTTGGACTAATCGGAATTGATATCAATAAAGAGCTCCTAGAAAATCACAAAGAAGAGATAGAAAAATTGAATTGGGATAAATTAAAATTTCAAGCCACAAAAATTATCGATTACACTCCACCGAGAAATCCGGACTTAGTAATGTCGTTGCATGCTTGTGACACGGCTACGGATGAAGCTCTATTTAAAGCCATTAGTTGGGGTTCTAAAATGATTTTCGCTTCGCCTTGTTGTCATCACAATATTCAAAAGCAATTAGATTCAAATAAAGATGTACTAAAAGATTTTGCGCCAATTTTGAGACATGGAGCTTTGAAAGAAAGATTGGGAGATGTGCTGACTGATTCTTTTAGAATTCTTATTTTGAGAATAATGGGCTACCAGACTGATGTAATTGAATTCGTAAATTCCGAGAATACTAATAGAAATTTGATTATCAGAGCGGTGAAATATTTGGAAGCAGGTGATAAGAAGACTGCAGAAGAATATAAAGCGCTAAAGAATGTGTGGAAAGTGGAGCCGTATTTGGAAAAACTTTTAGGAAAAGAATTATCTAAATATCTTTAATTTTTCAATTTCCAACCGGATTTCAAAGCGACGTAGCTGATGATTCCCATTCCAAGAGTGATTGAAACTAATACCGTCATGCTGAGGCTGATGGATATTTCTTGAATGCCTGTGAAGCCATAGCGCAGAAGATTAATCATGTGCACGATAGGATCGAACTTAGCAATTGTGCCGATAACTCCCGGCAATGAAGAAACTGGATAGAATACACCTCCAAGGAAGGTGAGAGGCATGATAATAAATGTCTGAATGAAGGCTTGATTGTCGAATTCCTTGGCCCAGATTCCCACAAAAAGTCCAAGAAAGCTGAAGAAAAGTGAAACTAAAAATGCTGAAATAAGAATGAGTGGAATTGAAGTGTAAGGAAAGCTGACGAAGAAAAGTGCGGTAATAAAAGTTACCAAACCAACGATGAAAGATCTCAAAATAGCTGAGCAAATAAAGGCTGTGAAAATCTCATAAGTTTTGAGTGGAATGCTCATGAGGTCGCCAATAACTCCCTGATATTTCATAAGAATAATGGAAGAAGAAGGATTCTGATAAGCGTTATTTACCAAGCCCATAATCACGAGACCAGGCACCATAAATTGGAGGTAGCTAATACCCTGCATATCTGGAATTACCTTATGCATTGAAAATCCGAAAACTGCAAAATAAAGAAGATTATTAACTACCGGCGCCAAAATAGTTTGCATGTAAACTTTGAGAAACCTTTGAGTTTCTCTTTTGAAAAGAGTCCATGTTCCGCGAGGATTAGCCATTATGATCGGTATGTTAATTTAAGAAATACATCTTCTAAACTCTGACTTTGTAGCTCAATATCACTTGGATCTAAATCTTTGAGGGCGGTAAGAACTTTGTTTAATTCTTTTGGTTCGAAGGTAAGAACTAGATCGTAGTCGCTGATTTTTTTTGCTTTAAATTGTTCAAGGTGTGCAGGAATTTTTCCAATTTTATCTTTGAAATTAAGAGTCATTTCTTTGTAATTGCCGAGAGATTTTATGAGTTTTTTGGTTTCATCGAGGGCGACAACTGTGCCTTTATTTATGATAGCTGTGCGCTTGCAAAGGCTCTCCGCTTCTTCGAGATAATGAGTAGTGAGAAGAATGGTAAGACCGGCTTTATTTAGTTCACGCATGTAGACCCAAAGATTGTGACGAAGTTCTACATCTACGCCGGCAGTTGGCTCATCAAGAATGAGAACTTTTGGCTTGTGGACTAGTGCTTTGGCAATAAGTAGGCGACGTTTCATACCGCCGGAAAGTGCGCGAGTATTGGCATATTTTTTGTCTTCTAGGTTTAATTTTTCGAGAATCTCATCAATATAATTTTGATTATTTTTAATGCCGTAATAGCCGGAGCAGAAAGTCAGAACTTCATTCACGTTAAAAAAAGAATCGAAATTCACTTCTTGTGGCACGACGCCAATCATAAATTTTGTATCTTCACGATGAGTATCTATATCGAGACCAAAAATTTTAATAGTACCAGAAGTTTTTTTAGTAGGACCGGCGATGATGTTTATCAGAGTACTTTTGCCTCCGCCATTTGGGCCGAGGAGAGCAAAAAATTCACCAGAATTAATTTCCAAACTAAAATCTTTCAAGGCGTGAGTACCCGAATCTAAGGATTCGTGGCGAGCGGAGTGCGAGCCCTTCTTCTCGTAGATCTTATGAACGTTTTTGATGGAAATTGCTGGTGTCATGTGTGAGTGATTCTACACTTGTTTCGAAAATTATCCATCAATCAAAAACTCCAGCTTTCTTTAATTTTTCGTCTTCTCCCGCAGCCTTGGTGAGATAACCTCTTTACATTCGCCGATGATTTGAGCAAGGAATGGAATGTTTTCGGAAATCAATTTATTCACAACATAATCAATATTTTTCACGCCATCTTCGCGAGCGCCGTCTTCCACTTCGTAAGCGATGTGGTGAAGTCTTTTGCCCATATTGCGGACAAAATCTTCAGTAGGTGAAGGAAGTCCATCGATAGTTTTTACGTAGAATGGAGTGTTGTTTGCAGTGAAGACTTTGGCTGGAGAATGAAGCTCATAATTAATATTTGGATTGCGACAAATATTGGTAGAAGAATTACTGTCTTCAATATTGTATGCACCCCAGAAATAGTAATTCGTCATGCAGAGAAATTCGAGAATAGCATCTTCACGCTCATTTGCGAGGACGCGTGTAGCGAGATGATCAATACCAAAAACTAGCTTATCCAAGCCATATTTGCGGTGTACTTCATCTACTTTATTGAGCTGAGTAAGCTCGTCAGCAGTGAGAGTAAATGGCTCGCCTAAACCGAGAGAATCCGGATCTAGAAGATCAGAATTTGTATAAATTACGGCATTGTTTGTGAAGTAAGAAAGGTCTGTAACAATGAAATTTTTATTTGAAAGAAAAGCGTTTTTTATTTCCGCTGGATCCTGAAAACGAATTTCTTGAGATGAAAGAATCTTGGCAGTTTCACGAGCGTTTTTGGTGTGATAAATTTCACCAATGTAACGTGCATTAGCTTTTTCTTGAGCGCGAGGATAAAGGCTATCTATAGCGGAAAATCTATCATAGTAATCGACAGCAAGTGGTTCCAAAATAATCAAAACTGGAAACTCCGGCTTCGACTGCATAATAAAAACTTTGTGAGTGCTGGAAATGTATCCCTTCCAAAAACGGTAAGGGGTCATGAGATAAAGCTCCATGAGATATTTGAGAGATTCTCCATTGCTAACTTGAACTACAATTCCGCGAATTCCATTAATTAAATCGTCTATTCCTGAAGCTTCACGGCGATCAAAAATTTTTGGCAAATAATCTTTGAAAAATTTGGAATTTTCTTTGTCGCCGGTGATTTGGAATTTCTGCATTATTTTAGACATTTTTTCTTGGTAAAAATCATAATCTGGACTCCAATGGTATAATAAAGATTTTAGATATGCAAATTTAAGATATTTTGCTAAACTTCCGTGGCTTTTAGCTTTTACACATGCCAAATTCCAACTTTTGGACAAAATCAGAAAAACCGATAATTGGGCTCGCTCCGATGGATGGAGTGACCGATGCGTCGTTTCGATACATGATTTGTAAACACAGCAAACCTTCAGTGGTAATTACTGAATTTACGAATGTGGAAGGATTGGCGCGCGGAAATGTGAGGGGATTGGCGGCTTTTATTTATGATGAAATTGAGCGTCCAGTTGTGGCGCAGATTTTTGGTGTGGAACCTGATTCTTACTATAAAGCTGCGGTATTATTATGTTCTCTTGGCTTTGATGGAATAGATATAAATATGGGCTGTCCGGTGACTAAAGTAGCGGCAAAAGGATCTGGTGCAGCATTAATTAAAACTCCAGAATTAGCAAAAAAATTAGTGATAATGACGAAGAAAGGAGTGAAGGATTGGGCAGAGGGAATTAGCTTGGAAGAAGCTGGTGTGAACCAAGACATGATAGAGGCAGTGAAAAAAAACAAAGATTGGTTTCCAAAAATAATTTCAAAAAAATCTGAAAGAAAAATAATTCCTGTGTCTGTGAAAACGCGTATTGGCTATGACAAAATTGTGGCTGAGGAATGGGTAAAACATCTGCTAGAAGTGGAACCGGCAAATATCACAATGCACGGCCGAACACTCAAACAATTGTATATGGGATTGGCGAATTGGGAGGAAATTGCGAAGGCTTGTAAGGTGGTGAAAGCGAGTGGACTCAACACTACTTTTCTCGGGAATGGAGATGTAAAATCTATGGATGATGCTAATGAAAAAGTAAAACAATATGGTGTAGATGGAGTATTGGTAGGACGTGCTGTTTTTGGTAATCCATATTTCTTTGCTGGTAGGGAACCGACTATAAAAGAAGGATTAGAAGCGGCAATCGAGCACACAAAATATTTTGAAAAATTAAATCACGTTAATTTCCAAAATATTCGCAAACATCTCGGATGGTACGTAAAAGGATTTGAGGGCGCGAAAGAATTACGCATAAACCTTATGCAGTTGGAGAATGCTCAGGATGTGGAGATGGAAATTAGACCTGTTCTAGATTCATTAAACGACGGACCGAGACTTCAATAGAAATTGTGATCTAAATTATTTTTTTGCTAGTAAACGAGTTACTGCTTCTTTAATAGCTTTTCTATACCATTCAGCATCTAGTCCTGCCAATTTTCCGTCATCAAGATGCATACCAGTAGGATATGCGCTCATAGCACTTTCTTTCGTTTGAAAATTGGATAACCATTTCGTACCAGTATGTATTCCTGCACTTTTGTGATCAGCAAGAATTGCTAACATTTCAGCTGTTTCAATCTTATCTCCCCTTCTAAAAGGATTTTTAAGACTCCCTGAAGCTGTCTTCCCTAAACCCATTCGAACTGCGTAAACAATTTCTTCGGCTCTTTGCTGACTGAGACCTCTCACGGAATAAACTCCTTGTTCCTCAATTGTTCTTACATCATCTTTAGAATTATGATGACGTCTATTTGTTGGAAGATTAACAAAAGTAGATTTAGGAATAGTACGGCGATCATTTCCATGAAGACAAGTGCCATCCTCAGGAGAAATTGAAACATCCACTTTTCCTCTAAATGGACTCATGAGTGTCTCTCCAATACCATCAATTTCTGCAGCTAATACTGCTCCAACTGGAACTCCTTCTAGAGCTTCACAGTGCATATTTGAATTACGTGGACACACATATCTTTCCTCTCCTTCATGTACTAAAGATATTCTATCGATCATTTTGCTATTTCGCATAAAGTCAATGGTGGCGATTTTATGGTTTAATAAAACCCATTATAGATTATTTAATGATAGGAAAATCTCTATTTAGAGAACTTGGAGATGAATTCTCCATTTAGGCTAGAGCTAGCATCTTTGCTAGTGACTTTGCCGCAAACATAGTCTTTGCCAATGTAGGTTAATTCTACTTTGGCTTTGTCATCAAATACTCCACCGGAGAGTTTTTTGGTAGAAATATTTATCCAACTAAGATCATTATTTTCGCTTAAATTTCTATAATTCCAAATACCTGGCTTGAGGGCGGATTTATCCTTAGCTTTCAGATCAAAATAGACTGTGACGTCTTTACTAGAATAATCATGAGCAAAAGGATTTAGAGGATCGAAACCTTCATAATTCACGAAATAAAGAGTCCCCCAATCTGCGGAGTGATAAGTATACCAAGAGTTCGTGGTAGTGAATACAACCTCACCGGCTTCGAGAGATTTTGCCTGAAGGGTTGTTTTTTGAGGACATCCTTTTGGAGCTTTTTCTATAATATTTGGATCGACTTTAGCAGTATCTAGAGTAGACCCTGCCACATCGGAAGAGGCTGGTGCGGATTTACCGCAGCCAGCCAAAACCGTTATCGCTAGAATGAAAATTGCTAGGAATTTTCTCATTTAAATATTATAGAGAACTTGTCCACTTATGATATTTAGCGATGAATTTTCCTGTGATGCTACCATAACCATCGTCGATTGCTACATCTCCGCAAACATAGTCGCTTCCGAAGTAAGTAATTTCTACTTTCTTCTTATCTCCGATAAGACCACGGCTTGCTTTCTTGCTTGAGATATTTGTATCGCTCAATTTATGTGTATCTTTCTTAGCAGCGTCCCAGCTACCATTAGCTACTGCTTTCTTGTCAGTAGTTCCAACAGAAAAGTATGCCATTGCATCTGTGTCTGTGTATGTATGACCCCAAGCGCTTTGAGGATCAAATGTGTAGTTTGTGAAGTAGAATGTTCCAGAATCTGGAGTTTGTTCTACATACCAAGAATTTGCAGCAGCTACATTTACTGTACCTGTCTCTTCTGATTTAACTACAACTGAGCTCTTGTTTGGACATTCCTTTGGAGCGTCTGCAACTATACCGTCTTCAGCTTTTGGAGCTGGAGTAGTAGTTGTTGTTGTGCCGTCAGTGGCTGGAGTAGTAGTTGTTGGAGCTGCAGCCTTGTTGCAACCTACCAAAACCAATGCAGTAAGCATTGAAAGTGCGAGGAACTTTTTCATATGATGGGGTTAATGATAAAAGGTTATTTAAAACTGATTGGAAATTTAACAGAATGTTCGTTTTCAGGCAAGCCGGACGGATTGTCATTTTTTAGTACTATAAATCCGGTTTTAGTAGTAGATTTTTTGAAATTAATTGTGGCTTTAAATGATACCATTTTTTCTGTCATCCAATTCTCATCAGTACTTGAGATAGCTGTACCAAGAACTTTCCCATTTGCATCTTCTATTGAGGCAGGAAAGGATCCTTCGAAAAACATTGGTCCTTGAGCTTGCCCTGAAATAGCTAGTGGACTAGATATTTCCGAATTTACAGCAGGGCTTTCCAGTTTAAAATATTCCTTGGAAGTGGAGGCCTCTTTTGCTGGAATTGGTGGAACTGGCGTTGGATCAACATATTTTCGACCAATACCAACGCAGCCAACGAAAATAAATGCGCTAAGAATCAAGAGGGATAGAATCTTTTTCATAATTTATTTATTTATATATTAAATATAATCTTTGAGGTGTGATTTCGTATGCTCTTCAGTAAATTCTTTATATGCGGCGATTATTTTTTTTGTTATAGCTCCAGGTTTTCCTGTACCAATTTTTTTATTATCAACTTTTATCACTGGGATTATTTCGCGTGGACGATTGGTAAGAAAAATTTCGTCGGCCTTGAATAATTCAGCTTTGTAAAAATTTTCTATATGCATTTTTAGCTTCATTTCTTTTGCCAATTCTATGACGCGATTACGTGTTACTCCAGCCAACATTCTGTCCTTTGGAGTAAATACTTCTCCATCTTTTACAATGAAAATATTGGTAGAAGATCCCTCTGTTACATTGCCCAAGTCATCAACTAAAATGCCTTCATATCCCTTCTTTTTCTTGAGCGTATGATAAGCCTGAACCATAGGCATGAGATTGGTGGATTTTATTTCTGGCCAAGGGCGTTGAAAATTTAAAGTAAAAGTATATACACCCTCTATAGTAACTTTTTCGTCTTTTTTATATGGCTCGCAAGTGATAGCGAGAGTTGTATTTTTGCTAGTTAAAAAATCAAAGCCGTGTTCGCCACGAGAAATCGTCACGCGCATACGAGCTTGATCGAGTTTATTTATTTTAGAAGTTTTTTTAATCCAGGATTCCAATTCTTTCATCGAACAAGGAAGTTTCAAATGAAGAATTTTTGCAGTTTTCTGAATTCTAGCCAAATGGCGATCGAGTTCCAAAATCACGCCTTTGTAGGTTCTCATAGTGTCAAAAAAAGCATCACCAAACATAAAGCCGTTATCTAGAAGAGAAATCTTGGCGTCTTTTTGATCTATAAATTGTCCATTAAGGCAAAAAATCATTGTGCGTTTATTAGTTGCCTTTATTCTATTCCTATCTTATAAGTATAGCAATTTAGCTTAAATAATTATGAATACTAATAAAATTTTACAAGCGGATCTGGCAGCATATTCTTTAGATGAAGCTAGAATTGCAGATGTAATTGTGGATAGTGATATGAGCTATGAAGAAGCCGTTTTACATGGATTGCCAAAAGGATGTCCTGAAGAAATTCTCTCAAAACAAGTAATTTTGGAAGTTTATTATTTGAGCTTTGATGGAAAAATTCACAAGGGTCAAATTGTTGTAGATGAAAGAGTCGCCAAAGAAGTTCAGGAAGTTTTCACAGTCGCATTTGAAACCAAATTTCAAATTACTTCCGTCATACCAATTTCAAAATTTGGCTGGGATGATGATAAATCTATGGATGTAGATAATACTTCAGCTTTTAATTATAGAACGATTGCAAATACTTATATTCTATCTCGTCATTCCAGGGGATGGGCGGTGGATATTAATCCGAGACTAAATCCACATTACAGAAAGGATGGAGAAATTGTACCTCAGGGTGGAATTTATGAAGCTGGTAAAGCGGGAGTTTTGGTGGAAGGTGATCCTATCGTAAAAACCTTTAAAAAATATGGTTGGGGCTGGGGTGGAAATTGGATAGGAGAAAAAGACTGGCAACATTTTGAGAAGGAAGAAGTTTAGTCTCTAGTTCGCGCAACTTTTCCTGAGCGGAGTCATCCGTTAGTATTTTCGTTCTAGGTTTCTTCAATTTTTTCTTTGCTATTTTTATCTTTGTTTCTTGCTAGTTCTTTTGAGATTGTCGATTTATCTCTACCCAATATCCTAGCAATCTCTTTTTGCCCTATCCTAGAGCTAAATAGCTTCTCTAGCACTATTCTTTCCTTTGAACTAAGCTGCCTGTGTGACATCTTTTTTGGGGTTATATGATTTGATTAGGCATCACTCATATCCCAAATAGATGTCCTCTTTTAGTTGCGATTTGAATTAGAATTCAGGCACAACCAGTTGACAAAGAACATAAATAGTGTTAACGTCTACGATATAGCTTATAAATCCTTAAGTATGGCCCCTTTAGATGAATTAACAACTGGCGAAGACCATACTGGCGGATTAGAAAGTAAACTTTCTAGCGAAGCTCTAGAAGCTGCTGCTTTTTTAGAAACAATAAGAACTGGAGATCAGTGGTTAAATTTAACTAAGGAACCTTGGAATCCAACAGAGGAAGAGCAGGAACGTCTCAAATTGACTATAAAGCTACTGATGAATTTTGCGATAAATATTGAAGATGCATCATTAAAAAAATTCCACTTCAACCAGCTAAAAGGAATTCAGGAATTCAAAGAGTTTCTGCAAAATGCTGGAGTTGGTAAACTTAGTGGTTATATTCATCAAGCCACAGGAGCAGGAAAAACTGTTCTTTTTGCTTTAATATCAAAACTTTTGGGAGTAAAAACCTTGATCCTCGTACCGAAGAAAAATCTTTTGGAACAAACCAAAGGAGAATTTGTAAATATGCTTGGATTTGATGAAAAAGATATAGGTATACTCGGAGGAGGAAAAGAGGAAATAGGTAGGAATACTACTATCTCCACATATCAAAGCCATATGAGACGTATGAAAAGTGATAGAGATTACAGAAAACAAATGGCTGGAGTGGAATTGGTGATTTGTGATGAAGCACATAAGGGTATAGGCGAAGAAACACAAGAATCTCTCGATGACATGGAAGCACTGGAACCGGATGAACGCGCCTCTGAGGTTGAATTTGAAAAAGATATTGATGCCTACATCTCACGACTTGCATTAAGAATTGGTTTTACTGCTACACCAAAACTTGCAGAAAAAGATGTGGCCAATTTTTTTGGAAGGCTCATTTCTAGAGTAACAATGACAGAAATGGTTAAAGCTGGAATTCTTAAAAAATACAGGATTGTTCAAGCTGGTGGAGAGATCAATACTGAAAGAAAAAATCTATCGGAAAAAGAAGAATCAGAAATACTAGAGCATGAAGAAATTTACGAAAAACTTTTGGACAAATTTGAAGAAACCAGAAAAACTTCTCCTTATCCTCTCAAGCCAGGTGTATTTTGTACAAGTATTAAGGAGTGTGAAAAATTTCTTGAGATAGCGGAATCAAAAGGTATGAAGGGTATGATTGTAACTTCAAAAATTGGAAAGAATTCTCTGGAAGAAGCAGAGAAGAAAATTCTTTCTGGTGAAATTGATATGATTATCACCGTAGATAAACTTACCGAAGGATGGAATTTTCCAGCATTGAATTCTGTCATTTGGGCGAGAGCGTGTGGTTCACCAGCACGTATTATTCAGGCGGCTGGTAGGGCAGCGCGTTACTTTAAAGGCCAAGACTACGCCTATTTCTTTGAAACAAATTGGACTGTTAGAAGAAAACCAAAAGATAAAAAAGATAAGGATGGAGAAGACGGGGGAAAAGAAGATGAAGGTAAGGATGAAAATGATTCAAATAAAAACGATGACGACGATAAAGAAGAAGCTTCACTTAGCAAGGGATCTTTAACTCTAACCAAAGCATTGTATGAATCAGGTGAAGATACAGATACTATTTGTGAAGGTATAGATGGAAACTCAATCGAATTCACAAAAGAAGTTCTCCTAGATGAAAAGGAATGTGGTGTCATTGAAATAAATAATGAGAGTGGTGTTCAAGAGCAAGTAGAGGTTATGGGTGGGGGTATAATTGCTGCAAGTTTATATGGAAAAGCATATGAATTATTTTATAGAGAAATAGACAAAGCAGGTCTACAACCAATAAAAGGCTATAAAGGTAGGACATCATTACGTACACTTTTAATATACAGAAAAGCTGAAATTGACGAACTTTTTTCAGAGGAACTAAAAATTATTGAATTGGATAGAAATGCATGTGGAACAATAAACATCTCAAAAGATGGCGGAACCACAGAAAGGATGGAAGTTGTAGGAGCAGGAATTAGAGCTTTAAAATTTTATGAAACATCTCGTACCAATTTTATATCTGTACTGAAAGATTCAGGCATTAAACCAATCAAAGGCTGGAAAGGAAGGGTCGACGGAGAACATACTGTGCCCTTATATATTAAGTCTGATTTAGATAAACTTTTCAAAAAAAATCAAAAGACAGTTGAGTTAGATGAAAATGGCTTCGGAACCATAGATGTGAATATTGAAGGTGGAAGTGCAGGAAAAGTAGAGGTGGTGGGGATGGGTAAAAAAGCTGCAAATAAATATGGCGTACATTACAAAACGTTTCTAGGAAGGATAGACAGGGCTGGAATTCAGCCAGTGCAACAGTGGGAGGGCAAATCTGGACCATCTCATATTGTGCCCTTATATCTTAAATCTGAGCTAGATCCACTTTTCGATAAAATCTAAATACTTAGTTCATCACGATGCAAGGTTTGATCTTTTTATTTAGCTCAGTGAGATTGCTGACGTCTTTTTCTGTGATTGAAATAAGATCCGGTTCCCATTCTTTTTTGTCGTAAGTAATAGGATAAATTTCAGGCAACACAGGATTAAAGGCTTCTTCCAAAGTAATGTTTTTCATGATGTCCATGATGGCTGACCAGCTGTCTTTATTTCCGTAAAGGATAAGATCCAAACCACTTGCGAGTGTTAATTCCTTAGTCTCGTTTCCATATTCCATAAAGGCTACAGAAAGTCCGTCATTCATTTCACGAGTCTGAGCACGAGCACAAATTTCAATACTGCGATAATTACCAAGATCAGCATTCATCTTGATGTAATTATTTTTCATCAAAGTGAGATAGTTGATTTGGTTAAATCCTCCAAGACATTTGAGACCGTAATAGAAAGAAAGTGTACAGAAATTAAGTAGAAGTCCTGGTATTAATTCTTTACGAGCCATAGCTTCACCAATTGCTTCAGGATTTAATTCAATCTTATAAGACTCATCTTTTGAAACTAAATAATTTCCTTTTCTCCAGAGCTGTAAATTCTCGCGAGAACCCGCTGGCAGAGCCCAGAAAAGGTAAGTACCTGTAGAGTCCTTACGTGAGAATGAGCCAAAAATATCTTCGAAATAATTATTGATGAATGGTTCGTATCTTGGATCAAAAAGCATGTGATTCAAAATCGTATCCTGATGCAAATGATACTTAGTGAGCAAATCCACAACGAGAGTTTCTTGTTCGAGGTAAACTAAATTTGGTAACTGAACATTGCTAGCTTCAAAGAATTTATTCCAAAGTTTAAAGTTTGTTTTTCCAACTTGTTCGCAATAACTCTTACACTCTAGAACTTGTTGATTCTCATAAATTTCTTTAATGAGAGAACAAATTTTCTCATATTGGTCAGGCATAATCTTTCCAGCATTCACTTCGTCTTTCATCAGAGAATAAACCTTTTTCACGTCATCCATTTTATATGGATTCATAGCATAAATGCTGTGAGGAGTAGGTTTTGCTGAGAGGAAAGGCAAGCGGTGTAAACCAACTTGGCCATTAATATAATTGTGGAAAAATAATCCGCGAGGGAAGGAAGAATTATTGTAAGCAATGTTTGCGCAAGAAAGAACTATTACGTTATTCAAATTTGCTTTATCGTGAGAAACAAGAGAAGCGGCAGTAAGTAGATTTGAATTTACGAAGAATGGGTGAGTGAGAGGACCAGTATGATCAGCTGTAGAAACAAAATAAAATTCTTTGAGCTGAGCGATAGCTGATTCAGCCACTTCTAGGCCAAAACGTCTAGTAATGTGAGCTTCCATAACCTCTAAAAGCTCAGCCTGTCTGAAAGGAATCGTAGGTGGAAGATTTACATCCACATATTCGTTGGCGTAATCTAAAAGTTTCTTTTCACCTCTTTTTATGAGGAGGCTCTGAAGGGTCGGTCTTTTTTCCAAGACTTTGTCTTTCAGGCGTTTAAAGCGATCCGCTAAATTTGCTTGATCGGAATTCATAGTTTTGCATAATCTATATCTTCCAGACTAAAAGTCAATATTAACCCATATTTCCTTGTAAGGAGGCCAAAAAACTCGTAGGATGGCAGCCATGAGTAATCAAATGCCAAAATTGTGGTTAAGAAAGGGACGCGAGACGCCTGTACTTGCGGGACATCCGTGGGTATTTTCTAAAGGAATTGAAATGGGTCCCGTCGATGAAGCTGGGAAACCGGCTAGGGTTGTGGGACTTGTAAAAGTATATGGCGGCTCAAAGGAATTTCTTGGAATTGGAATGTACAATCCAAATAATTCCATCAGCTTGAGAATGATTTCAATTAATAGAAATGATGAGAAAGATTTCAAAGTTGATAAAGATTTTTTTGTGAAAAAATTTAAGGGTCTAGAAAGTGCTAAGAAAGAATTTTTACCGGTAGAAACAACGGCTTATAGACTTGTGAATGCCGATGCTGATTGGTTGCCGGGATTGATTATGGATAGATACGAAAATGTTTTTGTTTTCCAAATACATACGGCAGCGATGGATATGTATCGCGAGGAAATTATTGATGCTTTGAAAAAGGCTTTTAAGCCAGAGGCGATTGTGGAGAGGTCTGATATTGATTCTAGAAAAGCAGATGGATTACAAAGCTTGCCAGTGAAAATTCATTATGGAAAAGTTGAGGGAAATGTTGAATTTTTAGAAAATGGTGTGAAGTTTTTTGCTGATGTTTTGGGTGGACAGAAAACTGGATTTTTCTTAGACCAACGTGATTCCAGAAAAAAAGTGGGAGAGCTATCTCGTGGTAAAAAAGTTTTAAATTTATTTTCTTATACTGGTGGTTTTGGTTTATATGCAGCATTAAACGGTGCAGAAAAAGTTACAACAATAGATTCTTCAGAACCAGCGTTAGAACTCGCTCAAGAAAATTTCAGACTAAATGGAATTAAAATTGACGATGAGAAAAATTTCGAAAAATATGATTTTGTTTGCGCTGATGTTTTTGATTTTTTGAGTTCAATAAATATTGGCGATTACGATTTAATTGTTTGTGATCCTCCGGCATTTGCAAAATCAAATGACAAAATAGATGAAGCTAAAAAGGCTTACACAAGCATTAATCGACGTTGCATGGATTTATTAAAATCTGGTGGAATTTTAGTAACATGCTCTTGCTCAGGAAGAATTACACAAGAAGAGTTCAGAGATATTTTAAAATTCTCAGCAGGTCGTTCAAAAAAAGATATGAGAGTTTTATCCGCACTTACACAACCTTTTGACCATACGGAAAGAGTTTCTTTCTCCGAAGGCCGATATTTAAAGACTTTTGTCTTACAATGCCTTGATCATTTTTAGATTTGTACTAAGATCAAATTAATCGTAGTAAATCGGTCACGAGCCCGTTTTAGTAAGCCTCGTGAATCCGTTTAATTTTTTGAAAATGATCTACCTCAGCCATCTCGTAAAAAGCGCGGTCGACGACAGTTCTGACAAGGAGATCGGCGAGCTTAGAGATATTTTAGTAAAACAAGATTCTGATGGATATCCGTTTGCGGATTTAATTTTAGTTAAGGATAAAAAACATAAAAATATAGTAGCAATACCTTTTAAATATGTGGAGAATTTAAGCAAAGGTGAAGTTACTTTGAATAAAATTTATAGCAAAATTGAAACAGTTGAAGTATCTAAAAATCACATTTATTTGATGAGAGATATTTTGGACAATCAAATTATTGATGTGAATGGAATCAGAGTAGTGCGCGTAAATGACGTGAAGTTGGCGATGATCGATGGAGAATTATCCGTAGTTGGATTGGATATTAGTTTCAAAGGAATTATGCGAAGACTTGGAATTGCTTGGATGGATTATTTCAATGTTTTCAAAGTTAATTTAATAAATTGGAGAGATGCTCAACATGTACATGGAACACTTCAATTAAATACTGTTTCGGAAAAATTGAATCGCTTACATCCTGCCGATTTGGCAAACATCGTTGAGAGTTTAAATATCAAACAAGGTTCAAAATTGTTGAGTAGTATGGATACTAAAAATTCTGCTAAAATTTTGGAAGAGGTTAATCCTATTATGCAGAAAGCTTTAGTTGGAATGTTGGATAAAGGACAGGCTTTAAAAATTGTGGAAAAGATGTCTATTGATGAATTAGCAGATTTGATTCAATCAATGCCTTATCAAAAAGCAAAACAATTTTTGTCTGATTTGCACAGTGATAAATTGGAAAAAATCGAAGAGCTTTTGCTCTATCCGGAAGATACTGCCGGTGGACTTATGACTAATGAATTTATTACTGTTCCACCTAGCTGGACGAAAGAAGATGCTATTAGGCAAATCAAAGAAGTCTCAAAAAAATATCGTACAATTTCTTATATCTACGTGATTGATAAAAATGGGAAATTCCTTGGACCAATTTCTATGCGCAGTTTGGTTGTCGCGGATAAAAACGTGAAATTAAAAAAACTTCTAAAACCAGTCAAAGCTCTAGTAACTTTACGTCCTGAAAATTCACTGCATGAAGTAGTAAATTTGATGACAAAATATGATTTATTCACCGCTACGGTAGTGAATAAGAAGGGACGTTTACTTGGTATAGTAACTCTTGATGACGTGATGAGATGTCTCGCGCCTGCCGCATAAAAAATTAAAATGATTTGGAAGAATTTCAAAAAGCGTTTAGTTATATTTTTAGCCATAGTTGGTCCTGGTTTGATTACGGCTGTGGCAGACAATGATGCTGCCGGCGTTGCGACTTATAGTGTAGCTGCTTCACTATATGGAATGGCTTCTCAATATTTGGTGATTCCTACTACTATTTTACTTGGTGTTACCCAAGAAATCGGAGCCAGAATTTCAATCGTTACAGGAAAAGGTTTGGGTTCATTAATAAGAGAAAAATACGGAGTAAAGATGGCTATTGGAATTTTCTTCCTTTATTTTTTCGTAAATCAAACTGTCGTTTTACAAGATGTAACTGGTTTAAAATCTGCAATTCAGCTTTTTGGATTACCTTGGGAAATAGTTTTGATTTTGACCTGTCTTTTGCTAGTGGTGATGGTGATAAAATTGAATTTCAAAAAACTTCAGAAAGTTTTTCTATTCATGATTTTGTTCTATGTTTCTTACGTAATATCAGCGATTTTGGTGCATCCAGATTGGAAGGAAGCCATTCAAGAAAGTTTCATTTTGCCAAAGAAAGTAAATATTATGGATCCCGGATATTGGTTCTCATTAATAGCTGTATTGGGTACTACCGTAACTCTATGGGGACAATTTTTTATTAGTAGTTTCATCGTTGATAAAGGTTTAACAAAAGGTGATTTAAAAGCTAATAAAGTGGAGGTGTATGGAGGTGCTTTTCTTACAAACTTCCTTTCTTGGATGATGGCTATAGCCGTGACCTTCACACTTTTCACTAATCACATTATGGTAACTGATGGTTTTGCAGCTGCCAAAGCTATTGAACCTCTTGCCGGAAATTTCTCTGCTTCACTATTTGCCATCGGTCTTTTTGCGGCTTCTATCCTTGGATTATTCATTGTTCCTTTGGCCACAGCTTATGTGTTTACGGAGATGTTTGGTTACGAAAGAACTCTCAATGTAGATTTTAAAACTGGAAAAGTTTTCTATATTTTCTTCGTTCTACAAATTTTGATTGCTTTGATTATCGCTCTCTTCCCAGGAATAAATTTGTTTAGCCTTACTCTTTGGGGAAATTATTTAAATGGTGCGGCGCTGCCAGTAGTTTTCTTTTTCATTATTAGGTTCTCTGAAAATAAAGAAATTATGGGCGAGCATGCTGCAAAAGGATTTGGAAAATGGGTTGTAAGGTTCGCTCTGTTCGTAATCGTGGGAGCAGTCAGCGTAAGTGTTCTACAAAACTTTATTTAGTCGTTATACCTTCCGCTCCAAATGTTTAGCTTGATGTAGACTAGGTCTTTAAGAGTGATTAAGGCGTCTTTTATTGGGCGTACGCGGCTTTCGGCAGAATTGAACCAACTTACTGGCACTTCAACAATCTTGTAACCTAGCTGGCTCGCAATGACCAATGCTTCCATATCAAAACCAAAACGTTTAACTTTTTGAAATTGGAATATATTTTTAGCGGCATTGCTGGTGAAAAGCTTGAAGCCACACTGAGTGTCGCGAATCCCATCAATAAGAAAAATTCTAATCAAAATATTGCCAGCTCTTCCCAAAAAGATGCGATATTTAGGCTGTTTAATTTTAACAGAATCATCCTTAATGTAGCGTGATCCTATGGCGATTTGGGCATTGTTTTCTATAAGTCTTTTCTGAAGCTTATCCAGCTCTTCTATTGGCGTGGAATTGTCAGCATCCGTAAAAAGTATCATTTTACCTTTGCTTTCTATTACACCTTGTTTTACCGCTGCTCCTTTACCGTAATTCTTACCTAGATCAATTATCCTAATATTTGGAATTTTACCTTGATAGTTCTTTACCAACTCTACAGTTTTATCCTTACTCCCGTCATTAACTACCAGTATTTCAGCATTAATTTTCTTGTCAGATAAATAATCATTTATTGAAAGGAGTGTATTCTTGATACGATTTTCTTCATTGTATGCAGGAATAATAATTGAAAGATCGTAAATCGAATTCTCAATTTCCTGGCTATGTTTTTGATTAATATAAAAAGTCCAAAATTTGTTACCCAAAAAATTCCAAGACAAAACGATGAGAGAAGTAAGAGCTTTGGCAAGGATATACCAGATATGAACAATATTCACAAAAAGATGCATACAGAAAATAGTCAGTCCCAGTCCGACTACTGAAACAATTAAAAATTTTATAAAAAGTTTGCGGTAATTCTTGGATTTATTCTGGAAAGTCCAAGCCTTATTGAGAATAAAATTATTAATAACTGCGAGAAGAAAGGAAAGTACTGAAGCGGTAATAACTGGAAGGTGACCGTATTCTACAAACAAATAAAGAGACCCAATATCAATAGTTGTACCAATAATTCCAACGATGGCGTATTTAATTAGATTCATGCACTCATTATACCAGCTCTCCGAATAAGTCATATTCGCCGGCGTCGGTGATGTAGACTTGATAGAAGTTGTAGAGCTTTATTTGGCGCATGGATTTGATAATGACATCACCATCGATTCCCGGAGAGGAACGCATGGAACGGCCAATATAAGTCTGTTTTTGAGGGTTGTACTTCTCAATAAGAACTTTGAAAGTTTTGCCAATAAGAGATTTATTTTTCTTGAGAGCAATTTTTTGTTGGACGAGCATGAGCTTTTCTTTGCGCTCGTTTTTAACTTTCTGAGTTACTTGATTTGGATAATTATAAGATGGTGCGAGTTTTTCACGAGAAAAAGTGAAAACACCAACATGATCAAATTCAATTTTCTTAATAAAGCTGAGTAAGTTTTTGAAATTCTTTTCTGTCTCTCCAGGGAAACCAACAATGAAGCCTGAGCGGAAAGTCATTTCCGGCATAATTTTGCGAATAGTTTCCAGTTTTCCAAGAATTTTCTCTGGCTCACTAAAGCGCAGCATTCTGCGAAGAACGTCTTTATCTCCATGCTGCAAAGGCATATCTAAATACTTACAAACCTTTTCGCAAGAAGCCATCGCCTCGAGTAATTTTTCATCTACTTTTTCCGGATAAACGTAGTGAACACGAATCCAAAAATCTCCTTTAAGTGCATTTATTTTTTGCAAAAGTTCGTAAAGTTTTTTCTCACCATAAATATCAGTGCCGTAATATCCGCAATCCTGGGAAACAAGAATTACTTCTTTAATTCCGAGTTTTATAAGATCCTTAATTTCCTTAAGAATATCTTCCATAGTACGACTGCGAAATTTGCCTTTAAGATAAGGAATAATGCAGTAAGTACATTTGTGATTACATCCCTCAGCAATTTTCACATAAGCGTAACTGCGGGGAGTAAGAAGACTTTTTCCATTTAATTTCTCGAAGCTAAAAGGCTCCGGAGAAACAGCGTAAACTTTTTCGCCGCGAATTACGCGATGAAAAATATTATTAATATTGTGATAATTACTACCATTAACAATCGCGGCAATTTGAGGATGCTTTTCAAAAAGATCCTCTTTCATTAAGCTCACCAAGCAGCCAATAACAATGATTTTCTTGTCACTATATTTTTCAATATTCTCAAAAACTTCATCACGAGCAGCCTTTAAAAATCCACAAGTATTTAGGAATATAATGTCGCTGTCAGCTGGACTAGCAACCTGCACATTTTCAAGCTCAGCAAGTACGGCCTCCATATCAGAAAGATTTTTGGAACAACCGAGGGAGACGATGCCGATATTGATTGGCTGAATGTCTGATTTTTTTGGCTTCATGACGCGCATTTTGCCATGAATTCTGGCTTTTGTAAAAGCTTTTTAGAAGTTTTTTATCTCCCCACGATTTTCTTTAATTTCGCTGCGATGATGTTTCTGTTCGAGAATTTTTTCTTTAGCGCGTTTAGAGCGCTTCTTCTTTTGCTTACGGAGTTTATAAATTTCTTGCTGGCGCTGAGACTGGCTGCCTTTAATTTTTTCCTCAATTTTTAATATGAGAAGCTTGTAAGCAGAAACACGATTGCTCGATTGTTCTCGATGTTTTTGGCATCGCACTTCAATGCCGGTCGGTTGATGACGAAGTAGCACGCAACTGGAAGTTTTGTTTATTTTCTGCCCACCTTTGCCTCCTCCACGAATAAAATCTTCAGAAATATCTGCAGGATTTATTTGCAGCTCTAAAGCTTTTTGAAGAAAAAATGGGGGAATCTCAATAGGGAAGTTCATGAAGTCATTATAATGCGATTTCAGAAAATTGGGAGGCCTTGCGGGATAGTTATAGTCTTCCGTGGCCTCGTGTAAATTTTGATGGCAAATTGACGTCAATTTTTATATGAAAGACTGATTAGATAGAGAGAACGAGAACTAGAAATAATTTTTTAAAGATGGTTAAGCAAAGATTTGAGGGCATCTCTGACTTCAGTTCGAGTAAATCCAGGCATTCTTGCTCTCTTAATTTTCGTTCCTGCAATATAAGACACCTCTGGAGCTTTCATTTTGCGAGGATGAGCCATTCTGAAAACAATCTCAGCTATTCTATGCGGAATATCGTGAAAGCTTGGCTTTCTTGTTGTTATAGGTTTTGTCTTTGCAGGTACGATTGTTGGCTCGATTATTGGCTTAGATCTATTTGCTACATATTGAGCTGAAGCCTCTCTTTCATAAGCTTCTGGATAAATAGCGCGGCGTTGTTCAGCAATTATTTCATCAGTAGCCTGCTGTGAAAAAGCTTCAGGGTATTTTCCCTTTAGGTCTTTGACTTCTGGAAGACGACGTTCGTCCTTAGCTCTCCAATCTCTTAAACCGGCGTAAGGTTGAGCTAATCCATTTTCTGGATCTCCTTCTTCTCTATTGCTAAAAACTGTAATTCTACTCATTTGATAAATGCAAAAGGGGGCGATTATGACTTACCACCATACTTTTTTCAACTTCAAATGAAAAGCGATAAAATTTGCAGAAATATGAATGAGGGGAGATATTATCAGAATTGTCAAAATTACTGACCACACAGGAATATAAAAAGGCGAAATAAAGATCAAGGCTCCTACGATGAAATCTAGCTGATCAAATGGAAACCAGGATTGGCCAGGAGAGACGTTTAGCCGGCGTTTAAAGAAGGATTTAATTAAATCGCCAGTAAGAGCCCCTATTCCGAAGATAAAGGAGTAAAGGAGAAGATTAATGTGCTCATAGTCCAAAAGCGGAGTGATATAGCTGTTTCCACTGGCTGCGGATAAAATTGAAGAATTTGAAATCAAGCTTCCTGAAGGAAGAAACCCTGATTTTTGCAGATAAAATTGAAGTAAAAGAGTGACTAAAGCTCCAAAATATCCTGTATAAAATCCACGCCAAGTTTTATGATCCCCAAAGAGGTTTTTGCTAATTGGTTGCCCAAAAGGAAGCCATTGCAGAAGAACTGGGCAGGCATTGGCGACGTAGGTAGGAAGGATGAAATATAAAGAGGAGAGTATAATATTTAGCATGTGTTTATTAACTATCAGATGTGCTGTTTTTGCAAGAGACTATAGAAAATTGGCCAAGACTTGACATTTCTTGTAATTCGTTTAATATAACTCTCTAGTTGTTAATAATTACTTATGGGTATTAATAAATTCGTGGCTACTACTCTATCAGTATTAGCAATTGGAGGAGCGGCAGAAGGTTGTAGCACTGAGCCAGTAGTGGAGCAGGGGATTACTCTAACTGATCCTACTTTGGATAAAATGTTGAGGTGTACTAGAGAGCAATTTCAAGAGACCGCATTTCATAGTGCATTTAACAGCCATCTTTGGGCAGACAAAAATTGTCCTGGTTTTAACGCACAGACAGAAGGATTATTAAAAATGGATAATCCACTCTCAGAGTTGGTAAAAACTAGAGAAGCAATTTTTAGACAAGCTGGTGTAGCTCCTGATGCAGAGCAATGGATAGCTCCTTTTACTAATGATGAATCGTTTAGTATGAGAGTCGATATAAATAGTAGTGCCGTGGATGAAGCTAGAAAACTGAAAAGAGTTAAATAAATAAATTAAAAAAAGATCACTCTGTAATAGGGTGATCTTTTTATTTGTGTGTAAAATCTAAGTCTCGATAATCAAAGGTATTATCAAAGGTCTTCTTTCAATCTTTGTGTGAGTATATTTATCTACAGTCTGACGAATGTATTTTTTGATATCTTGACGATTTGCACCAGGATTTTTGTCCATGATACGGCGGTAAGCTTCAGAAGCGAGATCGGAAATTTCTTTCGTAATCTCATCTGATTCATGCAAGTAAATAAATCCTCTAGAAACAACATCTGGTGTTCTTCCAAGAGCCTTACCTCTTACATAAACGAGCACAACAAGTGCTCCATTCTGGGACATAATTTCACGGTCCATTTGAACTTGTGAATCAAAATGTCCTTCTCCAAGACCATCGATCAAAATATATTTAGTTTCGACAGTTTCTGCAGAAATTTGAACCTTGTTTGGTTCAGCAACAATGACATTACCGTTTTGAGCCATCAAAATCTGATGTTCCTTCATTCCACAATATTTCTGTGCAACCTTGGACAAGCCAAGACGCATATAATATTCTCCATGAATAGGAATCAAATATTTTGGTTTAATGTAATTAATCATTCTTGCCAACTCTTCCTGCTTTCCGTGACCAGAAGTATGCACATCCATAATTTGGTTGTGAATAACTTCAGCTCCGAGAAGAGAGAGTTTATTGATAACAGTACTGATCGCTTGTTCGTTACCGATAATTGGTGAAGAAGAAAGCACGATCATGTCGTCTTTCTGTACCCTCACGTGAGGATGTTCTCCATTAGCGATACGAGTGAGCGCAGAAACTGATTCTCCTTGAGAACCGGTAGTAAGAATAAGAGCCTGTTGATCAGGAATTTTCTTATATTTCTTAATATCGTAAATTAAATCTTTAGGGAAACTAAGATAGCCAAGACTTGCGGCAATACTCATTGTTTCACTCATGCTGCGTCCGCTGACAAAAACCTTACGGTTGCAGGCAACTGCGGCATCGAGAATTTGTTGAATACGTCCTACCTGACTTGAGAAAGAAGCAATAATTACACGAGCTGGAGCTTCTTTAATAATTTTTGTAAGACAAACACCAACGTCTAACTCAGACATAGAATGTCCAGGCTTAAGAGCGTTTGTGGATTCACAGAAAAGTGCGAGAACGTTTTGGCTGCCGAGAGCTTCCATCTTGTGAATATCGGCTGGAGCCTGATTTCTTGCAGGAGTTGCGTCGAATTTGAAATCTCCTGTGTGTACCAATTTACCAACCGGAGTATCAATTACGATACCGACACAGTCTGGAATTGAGTGAGCTACACGGAAGAAACTAAGAGCAAATTGTCCGAGTTTTAAGGTTTGATCAGGATTGATAATATTTAATTTTGCTAATTTATCCTGTTTAAATTCGTCGATACGTTTTTTGATAAGACCTATTGTAAGGTTCGTAGCAAAAATAGGTGGGAAATCCAATTTTGGTAAGATGTATGGGATTCCTCCAATATGATCGAGATGTCCATGAGTAACAACTACACCACGAATACGTTTTTTGTTGTCTTCGAGGTAGCTGATATCTGGAATAACGTAATCAATACCGAACATGTCTTCACTTGGAAATTCCAAGCCCATGTCCACGATAATGATATCATCTTCGTATTCAAAAGCTGTCATATTTTTACCAACTTCATTAAGTCCTCCAAGAGGAATAATTTTCACTTTGCCCTTTAGTATAGCGGTCTGCTTGTGAGGGGCTTTTGGAAGTTTTGGTGGTTTGCCAGGCTTGTTGTAATCAACTTTGCGACCGCCTTGAGCTGGTCTAGCAGCTTGTTGAGTAGCAGGTCTTTGGCTAGCTTGCGCTGGGCGAGGACCATTTGGTCTCTGGCCGGCTTGGGCTGGTCTTTGACCGCCTTGTGGGCGCTGACTCCCATCGCCACTCCGCCTTAGCTCCGGGCGATTGTCACGACGTTGAGTCTGCCCTTGAGACCTTTGTGGGGCTCTTGGTGGCATTCTAGTGTCTGCATGTATTGGTGCAAAAGGAGAATCTTCAAAATCTGAAGCACTTTGTTGAGTACTTAGAGGTTGAGGAGGTCTTTGCTGAGATTGTTGGCCACTTTGGCCTTGGCTGCCACGGTATGGAGTTTGTCCATGTGGTTGTGATCCTTGAGGGGATCTGCCGTTTTGTTGTCCGTTCTGATTCATTCGAGATTGTTGTTTGTTTGAGCCTTGTACTGAAAAAGAGTTCCTCTGTTGAGGACCCGTAGGCTTTTGATTATTATTTACAGTTTTGTTATGTGTCCCACTATGTGGAACGTGCCCTTTTTGTGGGGCAGTTTGATTTCTATCTGAGTTGGAAGGTTGTTCATCACTACCGTCAAACGCACGATTCATCCATTCATCTAATTTATCCATTTTCTTTGTTAACTAATATATTGTCTTTGACCGCTTACCATAATCATAATAGCACAAGTAGGAGAAAAAAGCTAGGTGGGGGTGCTTTTATGATTATTTATGATATAGTGGGCCCATATGAACAAACGAAGCAAAATAGCTATTTTAGGATATGGAGTGGAGGGAAAAGCGGTGCTGGATTACTTGATACAGCATGGTTTTAATGAGATTACGGTATGTGACCAGAATGTGGACATAAAGGATGGATTGCCGCAGGGTGTTTCAGCAACTTTAGGAGTGGATTATCTGGATAAATTGGCAGAATTTGAGGTGATTTTTAGAAGTCCTGGTATCAAATATCTCGATCCGCGCGTGCAATCTGCAAAGGCGCGAGGAGTGGAGGTGACGAGCGCGACTAATTTCTTTATTGATCAGTGTCCATGTCCAATTATTGGCGTCACTGGAACGAAGGGAAAGGGGACGACTTCTACTTTGATTTATGAGATGTTGAAAAAAGATGGGTGGCAAGATGGTCTAAATCTGTTTTTGGGAGGAAATATTGGCCAATGTCCTATAGAATTTCTCGATAATTTGGACAAGGATTGCGTGGTAATTTTGGAATTATCTAGTTTCCAATTACAAGATGCTGAGAAGAGTGTGAAATATGCCGTATTGCTCAATACAACTGCGGATCATTTGGATTATCATGTAGATAGGGAAGAATATATGGAGGCGAAGGAGAAATTGCTCGTAGGCCAAGGTAAAAAATCCGTGGCAGTTCTCAATAAAGATTACGAATACAGCAAGTATTATAAACCTTTAGTTAAGGGTGAATTGAAGTGGGTGAGTGTGAAGGATGTGGTGGCGGATGGAGCGTATGTGAATGGTGGAGAAATTTTTTATGCTGAGGATGGTAAAAGTGAAAAAGTGGCCAATGTAAGCGAAATGGCGCTAATTGGTTCTCATAATTTGGAGAACATTATGCCGGCTATGGTGATTGCGAAAGAATTGGGTGTGTCGACTGAAGATTGCGCGGCGGTGATTCGTGAATTCAAGAATTTGCCACATCGTTTGCAGTTTGTGCGCGAGGTAGGCGGAGTAACATTTTATAATGACTCATATTCTACGGTTCCTGAGACTTCAATGGCGGCCGTGGATAGCTTTAATGTGCCGACAGTATTAATTGCTGGAGGATATGATAAAGGTGCCGATTATTATGATTGGGCGGTAAAAATTCTAACGAAAGAAAGTTTACATACAGTAATTTTGATGGGAGCAACGAGTGATAAAATGGAGAAGGCTTTACTCGAGGCGGAAGAAAAACTGGGAGAAGATCGCGTCTATCCTACTAAAATTTTGCGCCGAAAAGCTCTAGAAGATGCGGTGATCGATGCCTATGCAGAAAGCGATCAAGGCGGCGTAGTAGTAATGTCACCAGCTGCAGCGAGCTTCGATATGTTCAACAATTACAAAGAGCGTGGCAATGAATTTATTACGCACGTGAAGAAGTTGAAATAGAGATTAAGGTGTCTTTGTTTCTACTTTCAATGTGCTCAAATCGAGTCCCTGCTCGAGAGTTTCATAGCTAGCGACTATTTCAGCGCGATCGCCGAGATATGATTGTAAAGCTTGAGCTCCTTCGCTGGCTTTCAAAATTCTGGTAACGAGATCGGCCATTTGATCGCGACGAAGGCCAACGGCAAATCCGTTCATACTAAAAGGAATGTAATTTGCGCGACTCGCCTGATCTACCAAATCGTGATACCAAGGAGTGGAAGTTTCGCTGAAAGAAAGATTAAAAGCTTTGAAAGTCATTTTTAGTGCTTCGACAAAACTGACCTTTTGGTCCGGTTTGAAATATTTTCCATTCTGATATCCAACAACCCAATTATTGGCTTTAGCATAACAAATATACTTAGTGTACCACTGGCCAGATTTCACATCGCTGAAACATTTTGCATTAGCATATGAATCGAAAATACCGGTGCCTTGATTGGAAATTTTTGCGGAACCTTCGGCAATAATTTTGAGAAGTTCGGCGCGATTGAGAATAATATCCGGACCGTAATTTCCATCTGGGTATCCTTTTACAATTCCATTTGAAGAAAGAAATTCGATGGCAGTGGAATACATTTGCTTAGCATCTACATCTGGGAAAGTGGAGGCGTAAGTAGAAAGTCCAGAGACAGCAAAAATTAATATTGAGGTACTAAATATTTTGAAGAAATTTTTGTTCATATTATAAATTCTTAGTTGAAGTTAAATCTTCTGGTGCTTCTGCTACCTCGCTCTTGCGAATCAAACTCATCATATCTTTATCAATAACTCTAGTAACAAATAACATTGCTACATAAATGACTCCACCAAGCGCCGCGAGGACGAAAACGCCCCAGTTCTGCAAATATTTATAAGTGATTGGCTCGAGGTAATAAACTATCGCGCCCATTATCGCAGCTGAGAAAATAATTTTAAAGACGTTGATAAAATTGAGTGAGAATTCTACATAACGACGAGCCATAATTGCTGCCACAACGAGAATGAATAATTCACTAATCACATAAGTAATTCCGGCCCCAATAAAGCCATATCGAGGAATTAAGAAAAAGTTAATTATAAGATTGAGAGTGACACAAGCCCCATTAATATAAAGTAGCTTTCCTTGCTTGTTTACGGCAATAAGAATGAAGGCAAAAAGAATATTGATGAATTGAAAAAGCAGAGCAAAAATCAAAATTTTCAGCGCAATATCTGAACCATAAAAACCTTCGGCAGTGCGACTCAAAAATTCCGGAGTACTGATGATGAAAACAATAGGGTAGGCGAGAATATAAATTCCCACTACCATAGGCACTGACATCGCCACGAGAAAATCGAAAGAATAGCGAATGATAGTTTTGTATTTTACGGATGCATCTGGATTGCTGGAGCTGGTGCCTTCCTTGATGGATTTTGCGAGAACTGGCAGCACAGAATTCATGAAATAAAGTGGAATGATGGTGAACTGTTCTAGTAGCTTACTAGCCACTCCGTAGATGCCTAATTCCTCCTGTCCACGCATGATGGAAATGAGTACTGAATTCATGCGGAAATAAATTGTGCTGAGAATAAGAGCGATGCCGTAAGGAAGAGATTTTGTAATGAGTTCCTTCCAAATTGCGAGATCAAAACGGTGCTTAAGTGGAGTGATTTTTTTGACGTAATAATTGGTAGTAAAATGCATAACTGCTGTACCCACCACACCGGCAACCATGAGCATATCGAAGCCCATATCTTTGTCATCTGGAAAGCCGTAAAAAATAATATAAACCATGCACAATACCGTTACAATTTTTCCTAAAATTGTAGCTATTGAGGCAATGTGCATTTTCATTTTCACCTGGAGAACGCTGGTAATAGTGCCGTTCATCATGGTGTAAAAAACTGTGAGTGAAGAAATCGCAATACCCATAGGAATACGAGTACCTTGATAAGTTGGCACCACGAAGCCAAGAATCACGGCAAGAATCATTGTGAAAATCACGGAAATTGTGCGAAGAGATAAAATATTTCCGATGATAAGGGGAATTTTATCTTCATTTTGGGACATCTCTTTTACACCAATCGTGAAGAATCCGAGGTCGGCAGCAATACCAAAAAATGCGAGAAATTCATAGACGGCGGTATATTCTCCATAACCCTTCACGGCGAGATAGCTAGTGGTCATTTTTACCGTAGTAAGGCCAATAACCGTTACTAGAAGTTTTCCAATAATCTGCGCCAAAGTGTTGGAGATAATTTTACGCGCGGTGGACATGAATTGACGCTTGAAAAAATATGATATACTCGACGGCGATACTTTACATTTTTTTATGCATGAAATAAAGGCGCAGCTCGAGGAGATCAAAAAACTGATAGAAGTTGGTTTAAAAAAAGTTGATTTACCTGCGAAAAAAAAGGAATTGGCTTCTTTGAATGAAGCGATGCAGGCTCCAGACTTTTGGAATAATAGAGAAAAAGCTCAGGAAATTTCACAAAGAGCCAGCAATGTTAATAAATTAATTAATGTGTGGGAAGGAATTACTGGAGAATGTCAGGAACTGATTGAAATGTTCCCAGAAATTTCACCGGAAAAAGATGAAAAAGCGGCAAATGAATATAAAGAGATGGTGAAAAATTTGGCTGACAGATGGAGAAAACTAGAGATCTCTACTTTCTTGAGCGGCAAATATGACGAGCATAATTCTATCGTTTCAATTCACTCTGGAACTGGTGGTACTGATGCGGCGGATTTCGCAGAAATGTTACTCAGAATGTATTTGAGATATGCGGAGAGAATGGGTTTCGAAGTGGAAGTAATGGACAAGTCAGCAGCGGAAGAAGCGGGAATTAAGAGTGCGAGTTTCTTGATTAAAGGACAGTTCGCTTATGGTTATTTGAAGGGAGAAGGTGGAGTGCATAGACTTGTAAGAATGTCTCCATTTAATTCTGGTGGTACTCGTGAAACTTCTTTTGCTTTGGTGGAAGTTTTGCCGGAAATAAATTATTCAGAAGAAGTAAATATTGATGCGGAAGATTTGAGAGTAGATGTGTACAGATCTGGTGGAAAGGGTGGACAGAATGTAAATAAAACAGATTCAGCAGTGAGAATTACGCATATTCCTACCGGACTTGTAGTGGCATCACAAAACGAAAGAAGCCAATTACAAAACAAGGAATGGTGTATGAAGATGCTGCACTCAAAACTTTTGGATTTGATGGAAAAACAACACGCTGCGGAGATTAAAGACCTCAAAGGAGCGGTGAAAGAAATCGCTTGGGGAAGCCAAATTCGCTCATACGTTTTGCATCCTTACAAGATGGTAAAGGATCATAGAACTGATTACGAAGAAAGTAATCCGGATAAAGTTCTCGATGGAGAATTGGACGGATTCATTGAAGCGGAGTTGAAGAAAGTGGGGTAGAATGGTATGTTTTATGCGTTTAATAAGCTATTTATGGCAAAACTAAAAATTGTAACTGGGGAAAATAATCCGATTTTGCGGGCGATGAGTGTGCCGGTGAAAAAGTTTGATGCGAGTTTGAAAAAGTTTGCGAAGGATTTGAAAGATACGATGCTTAAAGCTGACGGGTTGGGGATTGCCTCACCTCAAGTTGGCAAAAATATTCGTCTTTTTATCGTGACAATGAATTACAAAACTGATCATCAGGTGATTGTGACGATGGTGAATCCGGAGATTCTTTCTCATGGCAAAAAAACTGAAGTGAAAGAGGAAGGATGTCTCAGTCTTCCTGGATTATATGGCGAGGTGGAGCGTTTCACTGAGATTACGGTGGCTTTCCATGATCTTAGCGGCGTGAGACAGGTATTCGATCTCAAGGGCCTCAACGCACGCGTGACTCAGCATGAAAATGATCATATCAATGGCGTACTTTTCATCGACAGAATGAAGGAGATGGCAGAGAGAGAAAATTTGATTTTGTAGGGAGCTGGTAGTTCAAAATAAATCCCCACAGAGTGCAGGGATTTTAAAGATTATGATGTTAAGACATTTCTAGTTTAGTTGTCTAGCCCTTCCCCCTTCAGCACGTATTGCAGTAAAATAAGTGTAGCTATCTTTTCCATCCATCTTTTTGCGGGCGAATTTAGTATCAGAACTCCATTCGACTCCATCATCTCCAGCTTTTCCATATGATGTTTTAGAAGCCACATCAAGAAGCTGAGCATCTGTCATTTTTTCTATAGGCACTTCAACTACTTTTCCAACTACTTCGCCAGTCGCTCCCACTACCTTTCCTTCAACTTTTGCACCTGGCTGAGGATCTTTAGCTGGTTCGTCTGCTGCTGGAGGCTCTTTGCCTGCTGGTGGAACTGGCTCTGTTCCTGTCGCACCTGCTGGTGGATCTTGAGTATCATTAGCGTCATCTTTTGGTTCTGGTTTGTAAAAGGTAATACCAGATTTACGTTCTTCACGTTTGCCTGGAGTAGCTCCGAGCTTAATATCCAAATATTCATCATCCGAAATCTCTAAATCCTCATCATTCGTAATCTTTCCCTTCTCATCACGTTCAGCATACAATCTCTCCTTCATTTCTCTAGCACGCTGAATGTTTAAAGCTAAGTCAAAAATTCCATTATGAGTAAGGAATTCTGCCTTATGTTCTGATACAAATGCTTCTCTATCCTTAGCATCTTTGCCATTATATTCTTTAATTAGATCAACTTGTTCAGTAGAAAGAGTAACTACATCTCCATTGCTATCTTTAATAGTAAGTTTACCATTATCATTAAGTGCTAATAATTTTTCTAAAGCACTTTTTGTATCCTCATGCCACTCTTCATTACGTTTTGAAGATTTTTCTTGCCAATCAGTACCATCCGTACCAGCATTGATATTGAAATAAATATCAGCTTTATTTAACTCATCTTTTTTCTCTACTAAGGCTTTGAGAATTTTATCTCTCTTGTCATCCTTATTAGCTGGTCTATGCTCTCCACTTTCATAAGTGCTAATAGCGGCCTTGAGAGCTTCTGGAGTAACATCTAATTTCTCAGTGCTAATGATGTCGCAAGCTTTAGCAATAATTACTTTTTCTTCAAATTTTTCATTGAGAGATACTGCTCCCATATGATTTTCGTCTTTTTCAGAAGTTATCCATTTTGCTATTTCAGGAGTTAATTTGGCAATTTCTGACTTCCCGTGTTTACCTTCACCGGCTAGAGTTACCAGCTCGGCATAAGCATTGATTAATGGCTCATAAGACTCGGCAATGGTATCAGGATCAATATTTGCAATATCACCGTTGGCCTCGTCAATCAAAGCCTTTGATTTTTCGGCATCTGTTTCTGCTTCTGCCTTAGCTAATTTAGCTTCTATAGCCTTAAATGTACCATCTAATTTCAAACCTTTTCCATCCTTAAATCTAGCAAGTATAGCATCATAAATTTTGGCAGTATTTTCATCTGCATCCTCTGGTTTTTTAACCATTTCCTTAACTTTTTCGCAAATGGCCTTAGGATCGGCTTCTTCTTTTTTAGTTTTTAGAGATTCCCTAGCTTTATCGAGAGCCTCCTTCTTTTCTGCATCGGCTTTAAGGGATTCATCGCTAAAAGTTTCAGCAGCGGCTTTATCAAATTTATACAAAGTAGGCTGAGAAATAGCTTTTGAAACATCGTCATCGTCATCTTTAAATTTCTTCAACTGATTTTCAATTTTAGAAACTTGGGAACCAAGAGCCTTGGCAGCATCTACAGTTTTCTTGGTATAGGTACCGTCTTCAGCGTCAGAGACTACTTTCAATTGAGTCTTAAGAGTATCAAGTTTATCGCTAACGTCTTCTTTAGTAATTGTTTTCTTTTCAGCTGCTTCCGTTTTGTCATCATCTTTGTCAGCTGTATCCTTATCCTTATCCTTGTCTTTGTCTTTGCCTTTGTCTTTGTCTGCAGCTGCAGCAGGAGCTTTATCAGGTTCGCCTTCCTTGAAAAGAAGATTCTTTTCTTTGAATGATTGATTTAGGACGCTAAATAGGTACAGATTTTTCATACTTTTTTTGTTTTATGTTTTATTTTTTAAATAGAAGTTAAAAGATTATTCATGTCTTCATCGTCTTTTTCACGTTGTTTATTTTCTGGCTCTTGTTTAAGTAATTTGTGAAATTTTTCTTCCAACTCCACAAGCTCATTGAACATACGAGTAAGAATTTCTAATTGTTCTTCTTTGTTAAGTGGGCTGGCTTCTTTGGAATTTTCGTTAGCAAAAAACTTACAAAGTTTCTCTTCTTGTGAAGGCGTAGCGGTTTGCATATTTTTCAAATGCTTCTGTTTCTGGAACTCGGAAAGAGCCTGGAATTTGCGAGAAGCTTTTACCAGGGTGCGAAGTTTTTCGTTTTTAATGACGGAAAGATCGAGCATGTTTTTGTTTTTTGTTTTTGACTTATTAATACTATACCACAATTTTGTGTTTTTTCCAAATACTTTTAGCGCACTTTCTTATAAGTACGGTAAAGATAGTAGAGAGCTTTTTTGAAAATAAATTCTTGAGGTTTTTGATAGGAAGCTTCTGCTCCACCGAATTTCTTTTTGAATTCGGTGACTCCAGCCCAAGCATGATTTACGGCGTTCTCAGGGGCGATGCCAAAAAAGTCATAAAAGTTATAACCTTTGGACTTTGCCTCGAGGACAACGTGCCAGTGAAGCAAATAAGGGGCCATGACGTTGCGATGCTCGTTAGAAGAAGCGCCATAATAGTAAGTAGCGGTGTTTTTGTAGAAAGTATTGAGACAGCCGGCGATGACCTGACCTTCGAATTCAGCGAGATAGAGTGTCGCGTGTTTACCAAGTGCATCGAGCATATTCTGATAAAATTTCTGATCGTGGCCGTGGAAACCATCGCGAGAAGTAGTTTCGGAAAGAATCTTATAAAAGTCTGCTACATCTGTAGATTTGCGAATAGTGACGCCTTTTTTCTCAGCGAGTTTGATATTATAACGACCCTTTGGTTTCATTTGCTTGAGAATGTCGTCTTCAGAAGGCGTCAGATCGAGGAGGAGAGTGTGATCTGGTTGAAAACCGTGAATGTTTTGGCGAAAGTGGGGGAAGGCGAGAGGTGACTGACTCTCTACTTGGATCAAAGGATCTACTCTAAAGAAAATGGCTTTTGCCTTTCTAGCTAGCTCTTTAATTGAGTCCATGAGTACGGACATTTGCGTCTGCGTTGAGCCAAAATCCTCATAATTCAAAAGTGGACCACGCGGAGCATATAGCCAGCTATATCCACGAGGAAGAGATTGGCGAATAAGCAGGGTGCCGGCGATGATTTGAGCTTTACCGGCGGACTTTTCCTCGATCACAATTATCCAATACTTATCATTCCCAGGGACTTTTGATCGAAAGTGTCCCCACTCTGGAGTTTGGTGAATATTGCCTTGAGGATGTTTCTCCACAAAAGCTGACCAAAGGTGCTCTTCTGACTGATTTAAAATTCTGGCTTCCATCAGGGGAATTTTAACAGGAAAGGGGATTAAAGTCACTAATCTACTTGGCCAGTGCGAGCTTAGAGGCGTTTTTTAAATCTTCATCGAAAGTAGCTATTTCATAATCATTTATTTTAGCAGAGGCTAGGATAAGACAATCTGTAAAAGAGAGCTTTTTGAATTGGAAAAAATATTCTGTGGCGAGGCGAGTAATGACGTGGTCGGCAAACGAGATTGAGAGTTGAGTAGTGTTGATTAACTGGATAAAGGAATTGCAATTCTCTTGGGAGAATTTTGCTCTTAAAACATTCAAACTTTCCGTATAAATGTATTCTGTCAAAATAACATCATCATATTTTAAAGATAAAAATGTATCATTTGCTTTGCGGTGATTTGAATCTTCTTCCACAAGCAGTGAGACCCAAACTGAAGTATCTACAATAATCATTTTTTATTTTTTATAATTATTAATTTCTTCCCACCCATCTTAAAATTTTTGTAAAGAATTTCATCAATTTTTTGGCTTGTATCTCTGGCGCCAGTTTTTGGCAACCCTTTGATGTATTTATCAAGAAGTTCTTGGGTGAAAAATAAAGATTCTCTTTTCTTTACTATCTTCTTTTCCCATTCTTCGTAAGGAATAAAAACGCCTTCGGGTTTGCCGTGGTTGGCGATGATGATGGTCTCCTGAGCGGAAGTTATTTTTTTGTAGTTGCGAAGAAATTCGCGGGTGTTGACAGTGCGCTCGTTCATAAGAAAGCCTGTTATGTGAGGTTTATTTAACTTTACAGGAATTGTCAGACAAATGTCAAACATTGTGATAGGTGATAAATTTACAGATTCAATCTTTTTATAACAAACAAAGTTAAAATTTTTCTAAATTAATTCAAGTTTCAATTGCCATAAATTATTTTTATTTTATCAATATTTTTAAATCTGTTAATTTTTACAGATTGAGGGGTAAGATTTGGCTACAGAGAGCCTATTTTTGAGCGTGGAAATTTGCCAAGTGGAAAAAGCGATGATAAAATGACCAGATTTCAAAAAAATCAAAACAAAAATAAAAATCAAAACCATGTACATCCACGAAAACCGTTTAGTATTCCTAGAGCGACCTAAAGATGCGCCAAAGCCAGCTGCAGAAAAAGCTGATAAAAAGTTGGAAGCAAAAAATATGGCCGAGGTAGTATTAAAGGAAGGTGGAAGAAATGTGGCGGATGGTTTGACTGATACAAAAAATGTAAAAGTAAATCCTGCGGATGTAGCGAAAAAAAATGGTTATGACTCAGTAGGGGAATATGAAAAAGGTGTAGCGATTGCAACTAAGAACGATCTTTCTTTTGTCGTGGATGAAAAAGGAGATATTCTTAGCCAAGAATATTTTGAAGTTGAAGAATATCATGACGGAATTGCTTGGGCTAGTACTGATGATGGATATGTAATGTTAAATTTGAAAGGAAAAGAAGTTGATGGAAAAATTTATGCTGATGCTCAGTGGTTCTTCGAAGGAAAAGCTGCAGTAAAAGACGGAAAGAAGTGGCACTTTATTGATACAAAAGGCCAAGATTTGAAATTTGGAGAGTATGATGAAACTTATCCATTCTTTCAGGGAGTTGCCGGAGTAAGAAATGGTCCATACTGGAAATTCTTGAAAGCAGATGGTTCTAAATTAAACGACAAGAGCTACAGCAAAGTAGAAGACTTTGATGATGGTTTTGCTCACGCTAAAAGAGGCAGCGTATGGTATACCGTAGACCTCAACGGCAAAGAACAAGTAGCTCCAAAGGAAACTGCACAAGACTAGGGAGCACAGAGGCTTCTACTGCATCTTCTGTCTGATGAACGCTGGTATATCCAATTCGTTCTCAGTCTTTTTGATTGGCATAGCCTCTGCAGCTGTCTGCGCTGGAGTGCTGTGCATTGTAGTACGTGGGCTGAAAGCTGATTTCTGACGAAGAATTGAGCTCTCATTACGGCTATAATCAAAACCTGTAGCTACAACAGTGATTTTTACTTCACCTGTGTATGAATCGTTGATAACAGCACCAAAGATGATGTTTGCTTCTGGATCAGCAGCTTCTGTAATAATACGAGCAGCTTCATCAACCTCAAACATACTCAAGTCGTTACCACCAGTAATATTGAATAGAACACCTTTCGCTCCGTCGATAGAAAGTTCCAAAAGAGGACTTTCAACAGCAGCTTTCGCAGCTTCGACAGCACGATTTTCACCAGTACCGTAACCAATACCCATAAGGGCTGAACCTGCGTTTTCCATAACAGCCTTAACATCCGCGAAATCCACATTGATCATACCGTGAATAGTGATAAGGTCAGCGATACCTTGAACACCTTGTCTAAGAACGTCATCCACAACAGCGAAAGCGTCGTTAAGTGGAGTTTTCTTATCGATAATAGAAAGAATTTTGTCGTTTGGAATTGTAATAAGTGTATCTACTTTGTTCTTCAAATTCTCTAAACCTTCATCAGCCTGACCTTTGCGACGTTGACCTTCAAAAGAGAAAGGCTTAGTAACAACGGCAACAGTCAAAATTCCCATTTCTTTAGCAACACCAGCAATAACCGGAGCACCACCTGTACCAGTACCACCACCAAGACCACATGTAATAAAAATCATGTCGCTACCTTCGATAGCATCACGAATTTCATCAATGCTTTCTTCTGCAGCCTGACGACCAATATCTGGATTAGATCCTGCGCCAAGACCACGAGTTGTAGCGTGACCAATATTAATTTTTGTACCAGCCTCAGAATGATAAAGAGCCTGAGCGTCTGTATTGATGCTAATAAATTCAATTCCTTTTAAACCTGACTTGATCATGCGGTTCACAGCATTGCAACCACCACCACCAACTCCGAGCACTTTAATATTCGCAACCGGTGTAATTTCCGGCTTAATTTCCATGGTCTTTAATTTTGATGTTGGTTTAGAAGTATCTCTTCCTTTTGAGAAAAGATTCTTGAGATCCAAATTATCGTCTTGTGTTGTCATGGTCTAGAGGTTAGATAACTACATCTGTTCTTCCCATAGTTGGGAGCTCATTATTACCGCTCGCTTGACATAATGTCAAGGTGAAAGGTAATTCCGTAAAAGCTTACGGAACCAAGTTCTTAAACCATTTTTTCAAGCTAGTCATTCCCTTCTTGAAATTGATATTTTTCAAGCCAGCGTGATGACGGCTTTCGAAGCGTGAACCCCAAAGCAAAAGTCCAATCGCAGTTGCATAAGCTGGGTCATCAATTTTATCAACAACACCATCGTAATTTTGTGGGAAACCAATTTGGCAAGGTAGGTTCAAAGTCTCACGAGCCAAATCGATAACTCCGGCCATCTTAGCACCAGCACCAGTAAGAATTACTCCCGCTGGAAGCATTCCGTCGCGGTGAATTTTTGCCAATTCGTCTTTAACGAGAACAAAAATTTCGCTGTAACGAGCCTGGATAATTTCCACAACTTGTTTCTTTGAAACCAAATGTGTATCTATTTTGCTTAACAATGAAAGATCAATTGTCTCTCTATCGTTTACGTCTTCTGGAATTACAGAACCGTATTCAATTTTAATTTTTTCAGCTGTATCGATAGAAGTTCTCATACCAATCGCAACGTCGTTAGTAACGTTTTCGCCACCAACTGGAATTACAGAAGTGTGAAGAGTAGCGCCGTCTTCAAAAACAGTTACTGAAGTACCACCGCATCCAATATCTACAACCACAACTCCAAGCTCTTTCTGTCTCTTTGAGAGAACAGCTTCAGCAGAAGCGAGACAAGCTGGAATGATATCATCCACGTCTACACCAGACTGAAGTACACATTTTTCAATATTTTTAACTACTGGTTCAAACCCAGTAATAATATGAGTTTCAACTTCAAGACGAATACCAGTCATACCAACTGGATATTTAATGCCTTTTTGTTCATCAACTGTGAAAGTTTTTGGAATAATTCTAAGAATTCTACGATTGCTTGGAATTGTTACAGCCTGAGCAGCTTCAAGAACACGATCAACGTCTTCTTCTGAAATTTCATTTTCAGCATGAGCTACGGCAATAACACCACGGCTATTGAGAGAATCGATATGATTTCCGCCAACACCAAGGAATACATGGTTAATAGGTTCTCCAGCCATTCTTTCAGCGTCTTCAAGAGAAGAAGAAATGCTGTTGATGGTTTCTTCGACGTCGATAACTGCACCTTTGCGAAGACCTGTGGAAGGAGCAATACCAACTCCAATAATATTAGGAACTGTAGATGCATCATCCATTATTCCCACTACTGTTCTGATTTTTGAACTTCCGATGTCTAGGCTCGCTACTATTCTTGTTTTAGCCATGTTTTTTGATTAATCTTAAGTCGAAGGGATATTACTAGAAATTTATTTTGCTTACAAATGAAATGTGTCAGTTTTTGGCCAATAAATGCGCTGCGTTCAATTTTTTTATTCGGTCTAGAAGGCTCTGTTAAGAGCTGTTTACCGATGTCGAAAATAATAAAAATTCACTTCACTTCCGCTTGATAGCTCTCAAATCTTTCGTGTGCTATAAATCGCTCTCAAGGGTGGGTGTTTAGTTTACGCATGGAAATCCGTTTTGTCAAACTGATGGTAATATAAACTTATCTGTTTTACTTAATTTCCTCCCATTTTTTTGAAACCCAGTCGGTGGTAGTTTTTATAGCTGCTTCTACAGAGCTTCCTGCTTTGTGAACTTTCTCAGGGTAGGTTGCTCCCAAGGCAGCTCCAATACCCATAGCCAAACCTGCAATACCAGAGGCAATAACCAGACGTCTAGTCCTTACTCTTTCATCGCTTACGCGAGTGGGAGCTGGATCGAGAGCATCTGCTGCCTTTAAAGATTCCGTGGATCCAAGAATTGAATCAACGTGATAGTCCTCAAGCTTGCTTGTTTCGCCAAGGCGTAGACTCTTCCTCATTGATTTAATAGCTCTAGCGAGAGCTTCTACTCTTAGCAATCTTGCTTCTAATAAATTTTTTCTTGGACTATCTGCAAACTGAGAGACAAGAGCATGGAGAGCTTCGAAATGAAGACTAGTAGCCTCTGCCTCGGTCAAAACACCATTAGCGTAGGCATAGGCGATGGCGACAAGAACATGAACGGGCCTTTCTCCTAACTTTCCAAAATTACAAATAATTTCTGCATTTGGATTAGTGTTTAGATCTATCCGTGAGGCTTCTATTCTAGAAAACGGTAGGGTCTTAGGCGCCAACTCTTTCTGGGATTTCTGGTCTGCAGTCGTAACACCAGTTTCCATTTCTGATACTTTTGAAATACCACCAATAGCTGATAAACGTTCAATAATAGCCCGTTTCTTGGGATTATCTTGTTCAGCTACCTCTAATTCATCGTCTTTAGGATCTTCCATAAAAAATTACTCAAGGAGAGACTCTAAACCTTTTGCGCGATTTGTCAATATGGGCGAACTAGAACAGTGACTCCTGTATATTATTTTCTTCAGCCTTCTTTTCGCTGGAAAATTTATGAAAAGTATTTAGACGAGCGAGGAGAGATTTGAATTCAAGCCTTTCAAAAATTTCGCGAAGAGTGGCTTCGTCGTAATCGTGAGTTTTACAAGCTTCAATGTCGAGAGTGATTCCTGGAACGTCGGTAATAATTGTAGCGAGATGTTTACTTTGAAATGCTTCATCTTTGTGAGCAGCGAGTTTATCGTGAACGCCACCAGTAATTTCGTCGAGGTTTTTATAAATATTTTCTAGAGTTCCATATTTCTGGAGAAGTGTGCACGCAGTCTTAGGACCTATTCCTTGCACGCCTTTTATATTGTCTGAATTATCTCCTTGAAGTCCTTTCATATCAGCAATTTGGCTAGGCTGTAAGCCAAATCTTCCCATTACTTTCGCAATGTCGTAAACAATTGGTTCAGAAAATTTTTGGGTATTGGCGAGTACTTTAATTTTATCGGTAACTAATTGCATGGTGTCCATGTCACCAGTCACGATGTAAGTATTGATATCCATTTTTTCTGCCTGCTTGGCGAGAGTGCCAAGTACATCGTCCGCTTCATAACCTTCGATTTCATAAATTGGAATTCTGAAAGCGCGCACTACTTCGCGGATGCGTGGGATTTGAGCGTAGAGTTCGTCCGGCGCTTTTGTGCGAGTAGCTTTGTATTCTTTATATTCAATGTGACGGAAAGTCGGAGCCTTCATATCAAAAGAAACAGCAATGTAATCCGGCTGTTCTTTGTTTAAAATATTTAAAAGAATTGAGGAAAAACCATAGACGGCATTCACCAATTCTCCGTTAGAAGTTTTAAATGGTGGGAGACCATGAAAAGCGCGATGAATAATAGCGTTACCATCGATGATTATTAGCTTAGACATGCGGTTTTCTGGCTATTTGAATTAAATAACAACTCTTGTTGTCGTCAAGGGTATAGTTCTCGACTTAAGTCAGATTATAAGGTATAATGATTGAATAACAAAAATAAAAAAAATATGTACAGTTCCTTAGAAAATTTCGTTAAACAAAAGAAGGAAGCAAAAGGATTTCTTTCAAAAAAGTTGTCATTTAATACACGTAAACCTCTTCTAGGAATTATTCTCGATCAAGAATTGTCTCCGGTAATTGAGGACACATTAAAAAAGATTTTGGAAGCTACAGCTCATGTAGACGTGCAGGTAGTAATACTCGCAGATACTAATCTTGGAGCTTTCTCAGTACCTCACACAGTTGTTTTGCCTTATAGTCGCAATAACAGAAAGGTAGTACTACAAGCTGCTGATATAGCACTTGGATTTCAATTTAGTGATGTAGAAGAAATGCTTCTTAATGGAACGATTCCCGTAAGTCCAAACCGCTCTGAAGTGGAGGACTACAATCCAAATCATGAAACTGGAAATGCTTTCATATATAAAACAGGGGACTCATGGTCCATCTTTGCTGCTCTAGTCCGCGCACTAGAAACGTTTAAATTTCCATACGATTGGAAAAATATCGTGAGACAAGGGTTGGAGACGGTATTAGTAAAACAATAGTCTTACTGTAGTCCGCCACCGCTACCGCCTGAAGTGGTAATGCTTTTTATAGTAGCAATGATATCTCCAAAATTTAGATAATGGATGATGTCCAAGCCCATAGCTTTACCGACAGTTCCTACTATTACTGTAGCTAAAATAGTCACGATTAGACCGATAATAGCGTAACGAATAGTGGAAACCGCTGATTTGATCTTATCTTCAGCTCCTCCTGAAAGAATGAAGGAAATACCTCCGATGAATATAAAAATCACAGAAAGTAGACCAGCTATGATAATTGCATAAGCCAATCCACGATTTAGGATCTCTAGAATTTGATAATTTTGAGCAGCTTCTACAATAGATTTGCTTCCAACAGCTTGGTTGCTTCCGAGGGTAGAGCTACCGTCTGATATATTTGGCATGACTGTATATTAAACTGTTTCTTGTCCTGGTTCAACTATCTTCAAGTTGACACGTGCGTTATTTTTGGAGCCGATTATTCTCAAAAGTATACGAAGAGCTTTAGCAGTTTGGCCGCTCTTACCGATAATTTTTCCCATGTCGTCTTTAGAAACTTTGAGAGTAATAAGAACTCCCATCTCGTCCACAACTCTTTCTACTACAACCTCTTCAGGTTTTTCAACTATTTGCTTCACAACGTATTCAACAAAATCGCGATCTGCAGTTGTTTGGTCTGTCATGTCTGTGAAATTAAAAAATTAAAAATTAAAGGGAATTTTTAATAATGTGTATTAAGCGGCTGGAGCAGCTGGGACAGCCGGAGCGGCTTCAGCTGGAGCTTTTTTATTTCTAGTCTTTTTATTGCGAGGTGCAATAAATTGATCCATGTTTTCAATACCTTGTTTTTTCAATAAAACAGCGATTGTATCAGATGGCTGAGCACCCATTTTCAACCAATGCTTAACTCTATCGAGTTCAAATTTGACCTCTTTAGGTGTTGAAGCTGGTCTGTAGTATCCAAGCTCTTCAATAAATTTACCTTTTACTGGAGATGTGTGTTCCTGAAGAACTACACGGAAACTAGGCTGTTTGTTCTTTCCAATACGAGTTAGTCTGATCTTTAGCACGTTGTTTTTCGTTACGAGTAAGCGGGCTTTATTTTAGACAGAAGCATTTTAAAGTCAAGAAAAAATCATTCTTTTGTCTGCTAACAGAGGAAATTTCGACTAAAATTGTTATTTTTTATTTTGTTTTTTCTTCTTTCTGTCTTGATATATCTTCTCGGCAGCTTTCACTCCGACTGTCATATCTTCGCTACCTCCGAATCTGGCTTCAGGAAAATATGAATAAGCGGGTTTACCATCTATTTTCGAGTCAAGAACTTCGTAATAAAGCTTGCCGTTGTACTTCAACATGGTCATTTTTTTACCGGTACGAATAGATTCCGATTCGGCAAGGTTGGATTTGATTGTTCCTGTGGCCACATCCGGATCCACGCGATAATAATTATTTGGTAAACCAAGACGACCCCAATCAAGCACCGGTGGATCACTCTTGCGGCCACGTCCAGAATCGCTGGCGGCAATCATGCTATGAGTGACAACGTCTTTGTAGCGTAAACCTTTTTGAGATCCAATATAAGCTACAAGATTTTTTAAAGTTTTATATTGAGCATCTGTAAATCCACGTTCTTGGTGGGCCAATTGAAAACCTATATCTATAGCTTTTTGTGTTGGTGGAGTTGCCGTAATCAAAGCCATTCTTGTTGTAACTTTGCCCTTCTTATTCTTAGAAACAATTTTAACGAGTTCTACTTTGGCTTTTTTGTCCAATGGCACATTTACTTTTCCTTCTCTAATTAATGTAGGAAGGCTCATATTGATAACTTCAATTCCAACCGTGTGATAGGAAGGCTGTCTTTCTCCTTCCCAAATCGCGCGCTTTGATTGACTCTTACTAGTCATGTTTCCTGCATGACTTACAGCAATATCCATATCGTGAATCAATTCAGCGACTCCGTCTCGGCGAAGAACAAAATGAATATTCTGTCCTTCACGTAAAATATCAGCACCACCTTCTGTAGAGTGGATGACGAGAGCCTTGGTTTTAGATTTTGGCATACGTCCATGATCAGTCTCAACGTATGGGTCGAGATACTCACCACTTCTTTGTTTATAGCGCGGGATAACTATTTGTGGATTTTCTTTTGGAGCGGCGATAAATTGATTACCAATTTTTTCCATTTTTGCAGCATTTGCTCCGGAATACATCGGTACTAATCCGGGCTTAATCGGAACACTTTCTTCCTTTACATCTTCATGAGATTTTTTAATGGCTTTTTCTAAATATTCTTTTGATGGCAAAAAAACTTTCGCACCATTTTCTAATTCCTCAGGCTCATCATCATCTGTAAAATCGGCAAAATCAGGATTATTCAATTTGATATTGTAGGCTTTTATAATTTCCACAAATAGCCAAATTTTCTTGCTATTTGAAACTGAATTTTTCTGACAATACTCAATTTTATGAGCGTATCCGCAACGAGTTAAAAGCTTATCTGCAATACTCCACAATTTATAATGATCGTTTGTTAATTCATAAGCCTCAGGTTGTTTACGGGAAAGACTTTGAATAACTTCACTATAGCGAAGAGTTTGAACGAGATTAGCCGCATCATAATTTCTAGCGCCAATAGTTATAATTCCTCCTATTAAGGGCTTACTTGTATAAATGTAAGAAGCAAAATTTAGCTTGTAAGTATCATCTTGAAAAACATCTCTTCCTCCCTTTGGAAGTACAAAGTTTTCTGGAAACTTTTGAGCTAATTGAGAGCTTAAGTTAATTGCAAAATCATTGAAATTTTTGGCGCCTATTGATTGCCAAAGATTCGCAAAATCACCAGCTCCTAATTTATAAATAAAGGCTGCAGTACGGTCCTTATCTTCTTTGGAAATTTCTAGTTTCTTATTTTTAGGAAAAACATCTTTGCAAATGTGCCAATAAAGGATTCCAGCAGTAGCATTGTTTTTGGCAACCTGTTCTTGGTATTTTGGGACTGTAGAAAAAACGTCTTTGTCCTGAAGATTAAGACTGAAAATTCTATTAACGTCGTCGAGAGCTTGGCCTGAACCGGTTTTTAATTGGAAAAGACCTTTGGCGTTGCTCACAGACACTCCTTGCTGATTTAGGCCACTTTCCTTAATAGCAATGGCAAGATAGTAATCTGTAGATTCGAGAGTAATTCCGAGTTTCTTGAAAAGATTTTTATAAGCTGGAGTACTCATATTTTTCAAAGCGCTGCTAATAGCTTTGCGACCATCAGAAAGTTTTTCTGGAGTAATGCTTTGAATGCGATCAAACTTGCCTTTTTCAGGTTTATTGACGTCTATCATCCAATCATTATTATTTTGGGCGGCTTTCAAAGAGGCCTTTGAATCAGTTTTTGCTTTTTCCCTGTATTCGCGATTTTTTCCGCTTTCGGCGGGTTTCACAGAGGGTACTGAATGTGGGGATTCTGACCGTGTTTTTGCCATTTTTGGGCTCGATTAAATCCCTTAATTATACCAGAAATAAGGTGAAAAAACCACCTGCTAGAGGAGGTTTTAGTACTGGCCGGAGCTATGAAGCTGGGTGTAGAGATTTTTGATAATTTCTTTGCCGGCTTTTCTATTCATCTCGGCAATAATTTTTGGGCGGCGAATGATTATTTCCTGAGCCCAAGCTGGATTTAGAACATTAAGAACGAGAGTTTTGTTCTTATAAAAAGCGGGCTGAATGTAGATCTCAGCTTGGGGAATTCCCTTCAAGAGTTCAGGCATAATTGCGCGGAAATCGTTGCATATTTTGGCTGCTTCCATCTCTTTGGAAATGCCATATTTATTGGCTGCTCTCTTTAAAAAATCTTGAAAAGGATAAAAGGTCATTGGTTGTTGATTATTTGCCAGGTTTTTTCGGCGGTTTTGATCCAAGAAAATTTAGCGGCATGGGCGAGGCCATTTTTGATTAACTTTTCTTGAGCGACAGGGTTTTTATATAGAGAAAGGATGGTTTCGGCAATGGAGTCTATGCTGTGAGGATTGAAAAATACGGCATTTTCTTCGCCACAAACTTCTGGAATGGATGAGGAATTTGCGGCAGCTACTGGAGTTCCACAGCTCATAGCCTCTAGTGGAGGAAGTCCAAATCCTTCATACAAAGAAGGAAAAACGAAAATCTTCGCCTGGTTGTAAAGTTTTATTAATTCTTCTTCGGGAACAAGTCCAAGAAATTTCACATCATTTTCTAGACCGAGAAATTTCACAGTCTGATGAACTTCTGGATAATGAGGATCTGGTTTGCCGGTAATTATTAATTTAGTTTCTTTAAATTCAGGATTTTTATTTTTCAACAGATGAAAAGCGGATATAAGTCTAGGCAAATTTTTATGACTGCGCCAAACTCCAGCATAGAGAAGAAAGTCTTCGTGTGCAGCATTTTTATATTCTGGAACAACTTTTAAATCTGGACTGATACCATTATAAATTACGGTGATTTTGTTTTCAGGAACGCGGAGAAGTCTGATCAAATCTTTTTTAGTATTTTCGGAAACGGCAATAATTTTCTGAGCTTTTTTTACGGCGTTTTTTATCGTGAGATTATAGCCGACACGGTGATACCACTTGGTCATTTTTTGACCTGGAAACATTGAAAGTGTGAGGTCGTGAATAGTGACAATGAATGGCTTAGAGTAGAGGACGGGAATATTAAAATGAGGGAAGTGAACGAGGTCGAGATTTTCTTTATTTAGTTTTTGAAGAAAAATAAATTGCTCGTCTATAGAATAGTGCTTAGCATTCACGAGAACTTTTTTTACGTGGGCTGGGCAGTGAAAATCTTTATATTCAGGTTCATTGAAGAAGAGCACGAGTTCGTGAGGAGTAGAGAGTTGAGAATTAAGTTTAATAAAATTCTCCACAAGTTCGTGAGTATAGCGACCAATTCCGGTGAATTTCGAGCTAAAAAAGCGACAATCAATACCAATTTTCATGGTATAATCTTAAGTTAAAATGGCTAATATCACAAATTTACTTGTTTTTAGGTGGTAAATATATTATCGTCCACCTGCATTATTTACATGGAGCGGTAGTTCAGCTGGTTAGAACGCCACACTGTCACTGTGGAGGTCGCGGGTTCGAATCCCGTCCGTTCCGCCATTCAAATAGATGCAGAGCAGCCCAAAAGGCTGTTTTTTAGTGCCCGAATGCGCGCGATTGACAAAATGTCTAAATCTGATAGACTAACCGTCTAATATTTATTGTTATGGAAGAATACGTACATATAGAAGATGGTCACATAGGTGGTGATCATGGGAAACCAAATCTAGGAGAAAGGCTAAAATACTCTGCACTTTTAGCAGGTACTCTTTTTGCGTCTGGATATATAGGGGCTTCAGTTGTTAGAGAAAAAGTCTCAGAAGTGAGAATATCTGGAATTAGAAATGATTTAGAAAAAAAGGCTGCTGGTGATTTGGCGGAACAGATTAGAAATAAGGTTAATTTATGCGATAGCAATTTTGATAAATGTGATGGATTAGTTGGAGGTCTTTACGAAGAACCGGTATCGGCATTTGAAGAAGATGATGTGGATGCTGTGGATAAAAAGCCTGGAGACATGGATATTTTGACTAATTTTCCAGCACACGTGAAATGTACCGCTACAAGATTGGCCTGCTTTGAAGCAATCAAAACTAAATAAATTTATGAATTCACCAGAGGGAAGAAAAAGAGAAAGCGATCCAGGAATTTTTCGTGATTGGAAAATGAAACTTGGTGGAGCGGCTATTTTGGCTTCCTTGGCTGTGCTGGAGGCTGGAATTCAGGTAGTGAATCGCGATTATACTAAAACTGTAGAGGGACGTAATAATGCTACAGGGCGTTTGGCTTTAGAAGAGTCTGAAGGTTTAATTACCGGAGTGAAAGATAAAGTAGCGGTATGCGTAGAAGGTGTGCGTCAGTGTAAAAAGAGAGCTAGGACGGCGGAAGAATCTTCCAATCCATTAAGTGAATTCGCGGAAAAAGTAAGCAAAAAAGTTGTTTATCCTGTTGCAGCTCTAACTTGTGAGCAAAGAAATTTAGATTGTTTAAATAAAATTGATAATGGCGGAATCTCCCAATAGAGAGCTGATCTCATTGGCAATATCGAGGTTTTACGCTATTTTAAGCTGGCCCGCCTAAGCCGGGTGAAATATGAATTCAAAAATAAACAATTTACGTGTCTCCTCTTTTGGAGAGATTGATTCGCCAGCGAAAGTTTTGAAGCAGGCGAAGATTACTAAGCGCGCCTCAGAAACGGTGCTAAAAGCGCGTGAAGATATTCAAAATATTTTGGATGGAAAAGATTCCAGAAAAATTATCGTAGTTGGGCCGTGTTCAATTCATGATGCGAAAGCGGCGCTAGAATATGCGGAAAAACTCAATGCTCTATGTAAAAAAGTGGAAGATAAATTTGTAATTGTGATGAGAGCTTATCTCGAAAAACCAAGAACAACTATTGGTTGGAAAGGTTTTATTTATGATCCTTATTTGGATGATTCTTTTAGTTTGAAAGAAGGTGTTATTTTGGCGAGAAAATTGTTAATACAAATTAATGACATGGGATTGCCGACTGCCACTGAAGTTTTGGGACCAATTGTTATTCAATATCATTCTGATTTGATCTGTTGGAGTGCGATTGGTGCGAGAACAGCCGAATCACAAACTCACAGAGAATTGGCAAGTGGTTTATCAATGCCGGTGGGTTTCAAAAATGGAACTGAAGGAAATATCGATGTGTCAGTGAATGCAATTTTGTCTGCTGAAGCTCCACATAATTTTCTGGGAATGGATGATGAAGGAAAAGTTTCCGTGGTTGGCACGACTGGAAATCCATACGGACATGTAATTTTGAGAGGAGGAGTGAGTGGTCCAAATTATTCTTCAAAAGATGTGGCGCTTGCAGTAAATTTTTGCAAAAAAGCTGGAGTAAAACCAAGAATTATTATCGATTGCAGTCATGCAAACAGTGAAAAGGATCACAGAAATCAGGCAAAAGTTTGGGATGATGCAATGGGACAAATTAAAAATGGGAATGAAAATATTGTGGGCTTAATGCTGGAAAGCCATTTGTTTGAAGGTAGTCAAAAAATTGGCGGAGGATGGGGAGAAATGAAATACGGAGTGTCTGTAACTGACAGCTGTATAGGCTGGGAAGAAACTAAAAAACTCATACTAGAAGCGGCTAAAAATCTCTAATTAGAGCGTAATAGTCTATATTTGACTAATGGCCTGTTTTGTTGTATAATATTGTCGTGATTAGATTAAAACAAAAAAATATAAAGATCTAAAAACAGGGGAATTCGAAAGAATTTTCTATTTTATTATTTAAACAAAAACAAATGAAGAAAAACAAAAGTAAGCTCAGTACTCACAAAAAAATTCTTGGTGGAGTGCTGGCCACAGTTTTGTCGTTTACGGTAATTGCTTCTAGTAATGTCAGTGATTTGAATCAAAAAATTACCGTTGATAGTACGGATAGTTCTATGACCGATTCAACAAGTAGAGAAAGAAGCGGAGATACTACTTCTACCGATACGACGAGAACAGACTCTACCCTAAGAGGTGGGGGAATGGATTTAAGTACAAGGACTGAAATGTCGAGAAAAAATACTATTAATGGCTCAGGTCTCGATTCATCGAGAAGAGACACTTCCGTGAATGAAGAGGCTATAAAATTACGCAGAGCTCTAGAGTTGAGAAAAGAACAGGAAATGAAAGTAAGATTTAAAACTACGGATCAAAATTCGACTAATGAACAAGATGAGGATTTTGAAGATCCTAATATCAGTGATGAGCAAGATGTAGACTCTACAGACACCATTCTTCCTGAGGGGGATAGTACCAATCTTTCAGATCCTTCAATGTCTGACCCAACAATAACTACTCCTGAAGACCAGACTACAATTGATCAATTAAAGCTTCGTGAGAGAGAGATGAGGGCTCAAAACCTCAAGGAAAATATGGCTAAATTGAAACTCCGAGAAAGAGAATTAAAAGCTAAACAATTCAAAGATCAATTCGTTGATAATACTACGGATTTGAATACGAAATTGGATGAAATGATTAATGCTAAATTGGATAGTTTATCTACAACTACTGATGCGGCTACTATGGTGAAAATTAAAGATGCAATGGCTAGTCTCAAGAGTGATTTAGTTACAAAATTTACTGAGAATCAGGATAAGGTTTCTATGTTCTCCCAAACTGCTGGGGATGCTGTAACTAAACAGCAAACTTTGTCTGCTGAGATTATTCAAAATTTAGATAAAATTGCGACAGTTAGTTCTACTTCAACAGATGTAGTAGGAAAATTGAGAACAATGTTAACAGAAAGAATTTGGCCAGTAAGATATCTATCTGAATTTAAGAATATCACTGATAAAGCCTTGTCTGCTGCAAGTGAAGGAAAAGATCCTACCGAAATTCTCAGCAAACTTGCTGATAGAAATTCTTCAAATGATAAAGAATTAAATCGTGAGTTGAGCAGCGAAGGATTGTGGGCTTTCCCAGATGTAAATCAGGATTCTTGGTATGCGCAATCTGCTAATGAAGCTGCGGCTCTTGGTATTGTTCAGGGAACAGAAAATGCCGATGGATTCAAAGATTTGAGACCAGAAGCAAAACTAAATTGTGCTGAAGGTATTGCCATGATGGATAAAGCTGCAGGGCTAAAACCAGACGAAAGCATATCTGCTGACGTTGCTGCACTTGCAGGAAATATCGAATGGGCTAAGCCATTCCTACAATCTATGGCAAATGTAATTGGTGTAGAAAAATTGAGAAGCGAAATTGATGCTTGCGGCGGAATTGCCGGAGCAATGAAGAGAGAAACTTTCGCTGATACTGCAATTGCCGTATATGAAAAAATGACTGGCAAAACAGTAGATGTAAATGCTTCAAATGAAATCGGTCAGTACACAGATTTCAACCAGATGAATGAACAACAGAGAGAAAATTTTGCTAAGGCTCATGATGTTGGATTTATTACTGGTGCCGATAATGGTACTAGAGCAAATTTCAGAGGTACAGCTATCAGAGCTGAAGCGGCTAAGATGTTGATCATTCTTCATAAGGGATTAGTGAAAGAAGGAGTTTTGAAAAATGAATTTCCTACACCACCGAATGGAAAGGTAAATGATAGAGCTAAAACAGACGTGAATGCTTTACCAACTCCAACAGGTAATTAAATATTAACTTTAAAGGGCTCCACTTCGGTGGAGCTCCCTCAAGAGGACCGCCAGATCAAGCCTTGCATGATAAACCTTCGGTTTTCATCCAAGAGCTTGCTCTGGGGCCCTCTCGGACACTCGCTGCTGCTCGAGCCTTTTTTTGAGAAAAAATTGACAAAAAAGAGTCTTCAGATAAAATTGAGCCCGTTAACGTAATAATTATATGGCAAGGAAAGAATTAAAGAAGACTAAGAAGATGCTCCCAGCGGGGTAAGTTCTTAGAATTCTGAATTTCTTAGAACCTCGTCCCGCAAAGAAGCGGGATTTTTTTATTTCATATCAATAACTTTAAAAAATGTCTGAAGCAAAAATTGAAAACGTAGTAGCAAAATTTGGAGGGACATCAATGGGCTCTGCAAAAGCGATCGCGCAGGTAGCAGAGATAATGGGTAAGATGGACGGAGCAAAAACCGCAGTAGTATCAGCAACTTCTGGTACCACTGATAAATTAATTTTATTGGGAGAAACTGCCGCTACTGGAGGTGCGTGGCAAGAAGGCATTCAGGCTTTAGTAGAAAAACATAATGCTATCATTGCTGAATTAGGCGTGACTGTGAATTTAGAAAATTTGTGGAAAGAATTGAAAGAGTGCTGCGAAGAAGTTCAGAAAAAAGGAGAACTTCTTACTTACATGAAAGATAGAATTTCCGGATTTGGCGAAAGAATTAGCAGCAATATTTTGCCGGAAGTTTTGAAAAAAAATGGATACAAATCTGTAGCGGTGGATTCTTACGACTTGGTTTTTACAGATAATAATTTTGGGGAAGGAAATGTGGATTTCGAAAAAACTTATAAAGCAATTGAGGAAAAAGTGGTGCCACTTTTGAAGAGTGGCGTGATTCCAGTCGTAACTGGATTCATTGGCCAATCCGAAACTGGCGAATATATTACTCTCGGCCGTGGAGGAAGCGATTACAGTGGTGCGATTGTGGCCGGAGCTTTGGATTCCAGTGAATTACAAATCTGGACTGATGTGGATGGAATTTTTAATTTCGATCCAAGAAATGAGCCAAGAGCAAAAGTTTTACCAAAACTTTCTTTCAAGGAAGCGGCAGAGTTGGCTTTCTTTGGAGCAAAAGTGTTGCATCCAAAAACTATTAAACCGGCGATTGCCAAAAATATTCCGGTAAAAATATTGAATACTTTTAATCCAAGTGCGCCAGGAACTTTGATCACAAATGAAGAAGAAGAATCTATTAAATCTGTGACTTTCAAAAAGAATATTACCATCGTAAATATCTGTTCTGCGGGTATGCTCAGTGCTCCTGGATTTATGTCTAAAATTTTCCAGATTTTCGCAAAACAACACATAGACGTGGATGTAGTTTCTACTTCTGAGGTGAGCGTGTCAGTGACAGTAGACAATGGTGAGGCAGATAAAGTAATTGATCAATTGAGCAAATTTGCGAACGTAAGGGTGGAGAAAGGAATGGCGATTGTGTGTCTTGTTGGTGCGGGAATTATTCACGATAAATTGGCTTTGCTGGATCTTTTCACAGCGGTGCAAGAACATGATGTGAGCATGGTTTCTCAGGGTTCTTCAAAAAGAAATATTACTTTCTTGGTGAAGGAGGCGGAGGTGCAAGAAGTAGTTAAAAAAGTATTTAATAAATTTTTTATAGACTGAAAAATTTTTATATGACTAAAATTGAAATTTTAAAATTCTCTTTTTGCTCAAAGTCGCGCCGTAGCAACGTCGCTCCATTCGCAAAAATTTAATTTTATAAATTCCAATTTTCTAACCAAAATATTATGAAAAATGTAGTGATAGTAGGAGCGACAGGTGCGGTGGGGGTGGAGATGATTAATTGTCTCAAGGCTTTGAATTTTCCAGTAGGGAAGTTGAGACTAGTGGCGTCAGAAAAATCTCTAGGAAAAATAATTAAAACTCCATTTGGAGACGTGGCTTGCGAAGTAATTTCTGATAAAGTTTTTGAAGAGAGCGATGTGGCACTTTTCTCAGCAGGAAGCGATATCAGCAAGGAGTGGAGAGACCGTGTGGTGAAAGCTGGATGCCTGATGGTGGATAATTCTTCAGCGTTTAGATATGAAAAAGATGTGCCTTTGGTAATTCCTGGAGTAAATAGTGAAGCGGCTAAAAATAATCCTGGTGTGATCGCAAATCCAAACTGTACGACAGCAATTGCAGCGATGGCGCTCTGGCCAATTTACAAAAAATTTGGTTTGAAGAAGGTGATTGTGAGCACTTATCAGGCGACTAGTGGAGCTGGTGCAAAAGGAATGAAAGAGTTGGTAGATCAGACTCGCGCAGTTTTTGAAGGAAATAATTTGGGGGCTAAAGGAATTGAGGAATTGTTAGATCCGGAACATGTAAAAGTGAAGGCTGGTTCAGAAGCGGCTCCAAAGTTTTTTGTTCATCAAATTGCTTTCAATATTATTCCTCATATCGATAAATTTCAGGATAATGGTTACACAAAAGAGGAAATGAAAGTGGCTTGGGAAACTAGGAAAATTTTTGGTGATGAAGAAATTGCGTGTTCATGTACAGCCGTGAGAATTCCAACTCTTCGTGCACACAGCGAGAGCATCGTGATCGAGACTCGTGATCCTGTAACGGTGGAGGGCGCGAGAGAAGTATTGAGCAATGCTCCTGGCGTTGATCTAGTAGACGATGTGAGCAAAAACCTCTATCCTATGCCTATAAACGCTGCTGGAAAGTTTAACGTAGAAGTGGGAAGAATTCGTCAGAGTTTGATTTTCGGAGATCATGGATTGGAATTATTTGTGAGTGGAGATCAACTTTTGAGAGGTGCGGCGTTGAATGCGGTGGAGATTGCGATGTTATTTGTTTAGTGTTGTAGTTTGCGCCCGGGCGCGAATTCTAATCTGTAAAATTGTACAAGTATGAAAATTGCATTACTAGGATTTGGTGGAATGGGAAAAGTGGTGAGGACAATTGTGCTTGAAAGAGGGCATGAAGTGCCGGTGATTGTGGATCCAAGTGCGAAAGAAGCTACAACGGCAAAACTAGATGTATCAGCGCTAAAAGGCGTCGACGTAGCGATAGATTTTTCGAATGGTGATTCAGTAATTGAAAATTTAAAAATCTGTAAAGAAGCTGGTGTTAACTTAGTGGAGGGTGCGACAGGATGGTATGAAAAATTGGATGAAATCAAAAAAGTTGTGGGCTCAAAAGATACTGGTGGCCAGATCGGATTTCTCTGGTCATCAAACTTTTCTATCGGTGTAAATATGTATTTCAAAATAGTGGAAGCGGCAGCGAAATTAGTAAATAAATTCGATGAATATGATGTATGGGGAACTGAAATTCACCATTACAACAAGGCTGATTCTCCATCTGGTACCGCAAAGACTTTGGAGAAAATTTTGCTGGAAAATATTGAAAGAAAAACTGCAGTAGTGGAAGACAAACTAGATCGCAAACGCGAGATGAATGAGATTCATTTTGCGTCTGTGAGAGGCGGACTTGTAAACTTCGGACACACTATTGGTTTTGATTCAGCTGCAGACAGAATCACTATTACTCATGAGGCGCGTTGTCGTGATGGATATGCGCTAGGAGCAGTGAAAGCGGCGGAGTGGATTAACGGAAAGAAGGGATACTTTGAGATGGAAGATTTTTTGAATGGATAGTTTTATTTCGTAAATTATTACCCTACTTATATGCCAAGAAAATATGCAGGAACATGGACCGCGATTGTGACGCCATTTGCTAAAGATGGTTCAGTAGATGAAGCTGCCATGCGCAAGATGGTGCAAAGACAAATTGCCGCTGGTGTGACAGGAGTTGTGCCGGTGGGAACAACTGGCGAATCGCCTACTACTACGACAGAGGAGGATGCTAGAATTTTTCAAATTGTAGTGGAGGAAAGAGATAAAGCAGTGGCCTCTGGTGGACCAAGAGTAATGGTAATGGCAGGCGCAGGAAGTAATTCTACTCATGAAGCGAGCGAATATATTGGCAATGCTAAGAAGGCTGGTGTGGATTGCTGTCTTATCGTTTCACCTTATTACAACAAACCAACTCAGAAAGGTTTGAGGCTACATTATTTGGCTTTGGCTGAATTGGGATTGCCGATAATTGTTTACAATATTAAGGGCCGTACCGGCGTAAACATTGAGACGGATACTTTGATGGAAATTGCGAAACATCCGATGATTGTGGGTGTGAAGGAAGCTAGCGGTGATATGGTTCAAATTAAAGATGTACTAGCGCGAAGACCGGCTGATTTTACAGTACTTTCTGGAGATGATGGATTAACAATAGAAGTGATGAAGAACGGTGGAGATGGAGTGGTGTCTGTAGCGGGAAATTTAGTTCCAAAAGAATTGAGTGAAATGGTGAGATTTGCGAGTGAAGAAAATTTCGAAGAGGCAGAAAAAATTAATGTGAATTTGTCTCGTTTATTTAAAGATATTTTCGTAGAAACAAATCCGATTCCAGTAAAATATATTGCGTCAAAAATGGGCTTATGTGAGCTCTCATTCAGATTACCAATGTGTGAACCGGAAGATAAAACAAAGGAATACTTAGAGGAGACTATTAAATTCTATAAATTAATCTAAATGAACCAGAACGTAATCTCTTATCCAAAAGAGGGTATAGCTAAAGCTGTGCAGAAATTTGAAACTCCATTCTTTATTTATGAAGAGGCGAGACTTCGCGCAAATTGCCGAAATTTGAAAGCGGCATTTGTAAAATATTTTCCAGATTTCCAACCGATGTTTGCAGTGAAGGCAAATAATAATCCTGTGGTTTTACAGATTATAAAGGAAGAAGGTTTTGGTTTTGATTGTTCCAGTGAGTCAGAATGCTGGATTGCTAAAAAACTGGGCGCAAACGGAACATACACTGGAAATTATACGCCTTCAAAAACTCTTAAATTCGCGAAAGATTGTGGAATGCTTTTGAACTTGGATGATATTAGTAATGTGGCTATGCTTGCAGAAATAGGCGTTCCAGAAACTATTTCATTTAGAATAAATCCTGGAATCGGTAAAGGCGGAATGGAGAGTGTGATCACTGCTGGACCAGATGCAAAATTTGGTGTGCCTTTCGAAAAAGCTGGAGCGGCTTATCAATTAGCGAAAGACGCTGGAGTGAGACATTTTGGTATTCATATGATGACTGGAAGTAATGTTTTGGATGAAGAATACTTTGGAAAAACAGTAGAAAAATTATTGGAAATTGTGGCGATGGTGAAAAATCAAAGTGGAGTAGAAATTGAATTCATGAATATTGGTGGGGGATTTGGTGTGCCATACAGACCAGAAGAAAAAAGTTTGGATTTGGAAAAAGTGGCTAAGTTAATTAAAGAAACTTTTGATAAACAATGTGCAAAATTGGGAATCAAAGCTCCAAGACTTGTAGCTGAGCCTGGAAGATTTATTGCAGCAGATATGGGCTTTCTGATTGGGAAAGTAGTAGTTATTAAAGAAGGTTATAAAAAATTTATTGGAATTGATGCAGCAAGTAATGACATGCCGAGACCATCAATTTATGGAGCTTATCACCATGTGTCAGTGCTTGGTAAAGATGATGGCAAAAAAGAAATTGTTTCTGTGGTGGGAAGCATTTGTGAAAATAATGATCAATTTGCCAAAGACAGAGAATTACCAATTTGTGAGATCGGAGATACGCTAGTCATTCACAATTGTGGTGGTCATGCTTTTGCAATGGGTCATCATTACAATGGAAAGCTCTTACATGCGGAATATTTATTGCAGGAAAATGGCGAATTGCGTATGATCCGCCGAGCAGAAACTTTTGAAGATTTATATAAAACAACTGAAGTATGAAAATAGAGCCATCAAAACGTTTACAGAGTTTACCGGCATATGCCTTTAAAGAAATTAATGACAAAGTTGCAGCATTGCGTGCAAGCGGCGTGAAGGCCATAGATTTCGGTGTGGGCGATCCATCCGAGCCAACTCCCGACTTTGTGGTAAAGGCTCTCGTAGAGGCTGCAAACAAGCATGTGCTCACAGGATATCCGAGCTATGTGGGACTAAAAGAGTTCCGTGTGGCTGCTGCAGATTATATGAAAAGAAGATTTGGTGTGACTCTCGATCCTGAAAAAGAAATTTCTTCAAATATTGGTTCGAAGGAAGCGATATTTAATTTTTCTGAAGCTTTTGTAGATCCAGGCGATGTGGTGATTTGTCCTTCCCCAGGATATCCGCCGATGAAGACTGGAACTTTCTTCGCTGAAGGAACTCCTTTTTACGCACCTTTGCTAAAAGAAAATAATTTCCTGATTGATTATAAAGCTATTCCGGAAGACATTGCCCAGAAGGCGCAGATCATTTGGACTAATTATCCAAATTCTCCAACGGGTGCCGTGGCTGACAAAAATTATTACAAAGGACTAATTGAATGGGCTAGAAAATATGACATCGTGATTGCGGCGGATGAAGGTTGTTATATTGATATTTTTTTTGATGAGGCTCCAATTTCTATTTTACAAGCGGCGGATGAATTAGGGCTTGGTCGTGAGGGAATTATTGCTTTCTACTCTTTGAGCAAACGTAATAATATGACTGGTTATCGCGTGGGATTTGTGGCGGGAGATGAGGGAGTGGTGAACGTTTATAAACTTTTGAAAACTAATATCGATTCCGGTACGCCAAATATTATTCAGGAGGCGGCAATTAAAGCTTTAGAAAATGATGTACATGTCGGACAAATGAGAGAACTTTATAAAGAGAAAGCGAAGATTTTGATTAATGGTTTGCGCGCAATTGGCCTCGAAGCTGAAATGCCAAAAGCGACTTTCTATATCTGGCAAAAAGTTCCTGCGGGAATGACAGACGTAGAATTTGCGAAAAAATTACTAGATCCTGAGATTGGAATTGTAGTAACTCCTGGAAGTTTAATCTCTGATGAATGTGATTACAATGACCAGAAAATCAATCCTGGAGCAGGCTATGTCAGATTCGCATTGATGCCAACTCTCGAAGAAATCAATGAGGCTGTGGTTAAACTTGCTAAAATCAATATTTAGTGGGATAATCTCATCTATGGAATCTCAAGGCTCACAAGAATTGGTTTACTATTATCCAGATGCAGAAACTGAACTAGCGGCGGTGGATGATTTTATTTACATGGATATGCTGGCTGAATTAAATGCTGCGAAAATTGCTTACAATCTGATCGCCGATCCCCGAACAGATGACTACACTCGTCAGTCATTTATAAAAAAATATTTCGACATATTGAAGGCAGGGAATCTTGTGAATCCGGGAGTATTGCTACGCAAAGAAACTTATGCAAAAAGACCTCAGGTGGCTTTAATTAAGGATCATGCCTGCCACTTAACAATCGCACTTTTGAGACAAATGAAAGTTTTTGATGAGGGCGGTAATGTTGATACGGGTTTTATACTTTGGGTAAACGAAAGAGTTAATTCCGAATTAGCTTATTTGAAGGAGTTTAATGCAGCTATAAGGGAAGCTCAGTCTGGGGGATTTGCAAAAAATGAATCTGAAGCATAGATTGAAAGTGCCTCTTAACCTTTTCCTATGCTTTTTACAAATAATATCGATCCTATTTTAGTTTCTTTTGCTGGTCTTCAAATACATTGGTATGGCGTGTTTTTTGCGCTGGGAATTATATTTTGTTATTTGTTTTTGATTAAAGGTTTTGAAAAACATGGATATCCGGTGGAACACGTGGATAGTTTGGCAATTTATTTATTTTTGGGTCTTTTGATTGGTGCAAGATTGGGACAAGTATTTTTTTATGAACCGGGATATTTCTTGGAAAATCCTTCAGAAATCGTGAAGGTATGGCATGGGGGATTATCCAGTCACGGAGCGACAATTGGACTATTTATCTCCTATATTGCATGGGCAAAAGTACACAAAATTAAATTTGCTAAATATGTTGATTTGATTGTGGTGCCGATTCCTATTGCGGCTGCTTGCGTGAGAATTGGAAACTTTTTCAATTCAGAAATTATTGGAAATCCTACTAGGGGTAATTACGGAGTGATTTTTAAAAAACTCGGAGAGACATTCCCTCGTCATCCAGCTCAGCTCTATGAGGCTGCGTTGTGTTTGGCGACCTTTGGTGTGACATATTTCTTATATAAAAAATATTACGGAAAATTGCCTCAACTATTTATTTTGAGTGCCTTCCTTCTCGTATATTTTGGAGGAAGATTTGTCCTCGAATACTTCAAGGATTTACACGGACCACTACCAACAGACTTTCCTCTATCAATGGGGCAGGTGTTGAGTATTTTGCCGGCATTGGCGGCGGTGGGGTATTTTGTTTGGTTGGCTGTGCGAAAAAGGAAATAAATTTAAATTACTTTTCTCGCTCAAGAGACGCCCCGAGGCTACGGGGCTTATTCGCTCAAACGTAATTTGAAATTTATTTCCTTAACCACTACACCAACCAATTCTTCACCTTTTTATTGATTAGGTAGTCGAGGCCCCAGATGGTGCCGGCGCGCTCGCTGATAAATACGGCGAAAATGAAAACATAGATGATGTGCTCATCAACCAAAAATCCGTTCTTTACCAAAGGAAAATCTAGACCAGGGAAATAATAAAGAAGCATTAAAACAATTCCACCAGCAGAAGATATTCGAATAAAAGTTCCAGTGATCAAGCTGAGACCTATTAAGGCTTGTCCCCATGAATTAATGGCATTTACCCAGCCGATATTTCCAGCTGAAGCAAACCAGCTAAACATTCCCGGAAATGTTTTTGAAGCTAATAAAAACTTGGAAGCATCCCAAGCAGGATCCATAATTTTTGTAATTCCAGAATATAAAAATAACCAACCCAAAACTATTCTCAATAAAAAGAGGGCTATTTTTTTATTGTTGAGGTTTTTTTTCTCCATATTGTTTGATTATTATTATTCCGAAAATAAATAACAAAGTAGAGGTAGTAGCGGAAATCATGCAGTACTGACAGATCGCCTTAATCACAAACAATTGTAAGAATACAAACCATACGGAAGCAGCTAAACCTGCATTAGTAGCCCAAGCAATATACTTAGGCAAATATGATTTTCGACTGTCGTAATAAAAAAGTGTCGCTAATAAAATGGTGAGATAATAAAGTACGCCCATTAGGGCTACTGGAATTCCCAAAACTACAGAATAAGGACTTGTAGTAACTTGTTCGCAACCACTAAAAACACTGCAGCGTAAAGCGAGTCCGGTATAGTGAGCAATCGTCAAATAACTAGCATCTAGAAACCCGATAAAACTTACTATTATCAAGCTCCAAATCAGCCATTTAGGAAGATGAGTCGATTTCTCCTCTGATGAGTTTTCTAAAGTCGTCATTGCTTTGTGGTTTAATTTCTTTATTGTTTAAGAAGAAAGTTGGAGTGGAATTTACTCCGGAAGCTGTACCGCTATCTTTGTCTTCAGTCACCAATTTCACTACTTTGTCTGAATTAAGATCTTTGTTGAATTGATCCATGTTGAGTCCTAATTGTTTTGCGTAATCCGCTAAAGTAGATTGTACGGCATCTGGTCCCTGTGGTGCCCAAATTGATTGATTTTGGAAAAGGAGATCATGCATTTCCCAAAATTTCCCCTGAATACCAGCAGCTTCTGCGGCTTGTGCTCCCATCTGAGAATTTGGGTGAAGAGGCGCTCCAAGAGGGAATTCGCGATAAACAAGACGGATATGAGTGCCAAATTCGCTCATGATATTTGCGATTTCTGGTTCCCAAGCACGACATGCCGGACATTGAAAATCGCTATATTCTACAAGAGTTACTTTTGAATCTTTTTGTCCTTTAATCCATTCATCAGCCGCAACTGCTTTGCTGAGAGTACCAGGTGTTGCCACTGGAGTTTTGCTCATAAACATTATAGCTAAGAAACTACCAATAAGGATTACTCCGACAAGGAACCAAAGGGTAAAACTCTTTACGTCTTCATTATTATCCATAAATTTATTTAGTTATATTTTGCGTAGATGGAGTTGATGTAGAATTAGAAGTTGGAAATTTTATATTTGAGGAAGGTTTCACAGATTGTTCAGTTTGAATTTGATTAATTACTTCCTGAACAAAGTCTCCGAGAATTGGCACTAAACGAATTTGAGCCAATACATAAATAAAAATTCCTACGAGCACTGAAGCTCCAAGTACAGAACCAAAACCTATCATCAATCCTTTCATGAATGAATAGAAAAGAAATTTAACAGGATGATTAAAAACCTGCATGAAATCCATTTTCTTGAGACGAGTGATTTCTGCTGTAAGCTCTTTCATCTCTCGCGCCAAAGCTAGACTATGATCGTGATGCTCTGTAGTTTGATTGCTCATGGACCGTATTATATAATCCAACTATGAAAATTACCACAAAAACTGGCGATAAAGGTGAAACAAGTTTGTTTGGAGGAAGAAGAGTGAGCAAAGCTTCTTCATTTATTGAATTGGTGGGCGAGCTGGATGAATTACAGGCTTTGGTGGGATGGTGCAGAGTTTCTATGAAAGGTGAGGATGCTTTGGCAATGGATAAAATACAGGATGATTTATATAGAATGATGTCGGTGGTGGGTTTTGAATTTAAATGTCCGGGAAATATTAAAATGATTGATGAAAGTGATGTGGAATTTTTGGAGAAAGAAATGGGGAAGCATGAAGAGGAAATGGATAAGGTGAAAGAGTTTGTAAGGCCGGGTGGATCGGAGTTGGCGACGAGATTGCATATTGCAAGAACGGTGTGCAGGAGAGTGGAAAGAGGGATGGTGGAGATGAAGGAGGAAGCAAATGAAGAGGGAAAAGATGCGGCGGAGGCAATTCTGAAATATCTAAATAGACTGTCGGATTTTTTGTTCGTGTTGGCGTATAGGGCTTAGATATGATTGCCAGATCAGGAAAAACTGATAGAATTCATGTATGGCTAAAATTAAAGTAGTTTACGGGTCTGTAGGAGGAAACACTGAGTTGGTCTGCGAGAAAGCACAAGAAGTGCTGGAAAAAGCAGGAAATTCGGTGGAATTACTCGAAGCCAGGTTGGCTGATCCGGTGTATGCCGCTGATGCTGATTTATTGATTCTGGCTTGTCCCACTTATGGAATCGGCGAGCTAGAACATTTCTTTGAAATATTTTTAGGAAAATTAGCAGCTGTGGATTTGAAAGGTAAAAAGTGTGCAATCATTGGACTTGGAGACCCAAAATATGATAAAGATTACCATCTAGAGTCGGCAAGGATCATCATGGAATTTCTGCAGAAGAAAGAGGCAAAAATTCTACACATGCCTCTAAGAATTTCTAAAAATCCAATGGTTTTGATTCCAACAGGATTCGTGGATAGATGGGCGGAGAAGATTAATGAATTAATGAAATAATGAATAGATTTTCAATAAAAATTGCAGGAGCTAGTGGCGGCGGATTGCTCAGTACGGGCGATATTATTTTGAAGGCGCTACAAAATATGGGATTTTATCTCGTAGCTGAAAGAGAATATCCATCTGTGATTAAAGGTGGACATGCTTGTTTCAATATTACAGCGAGCGAAGAGCCAATTTATGCTTTGCGTGAAGAAGTGGATTTGATTATGGCGATAGATTCTTTGAGTTTGAAAATGTATGTCGATAATTTGAAGGAAGGAGGAATTTTGGTGCATGGACAGGAAAGGGTGATTGAAGGGAAAGAAGCTCTAGAAAAAGCGAAAGCAAAAGGGGTGAAAGAAGTACATTTACCTATAAGAACAGTGGCTTTGGAAAGCGGCGGAAATGTATTAATGAGTAATGTCGTTTTATTGGGAATGATGTGGAAAGCACTCGGATTAGAATATAAATATATTGAAGCTGAAGTAACTGAAAGATTTAAGAGTAAACCAAAATTATTGGAGGCCGATTTGAGATGTCTAAAAGCGGGATTTGAAAAGTCGGAAAAAATTATGGATATAAAGAGACCGGCTAGTGTACCAAAAACTATTTTGATGGAAGGAAATAAGGCGATTGCGCTTGGCGCGGTGCATGCGGGATGTCGTGCTTATTTTGCTTATCCTATGAGTCCGGCGAGTACGGTGCTGACTCACATGGCCAACTTTGCGGCAAAGACTGGAATGCTCGTAAAACAAGTGGAGGATGAGATCAGCGTGGCGAGCATGGCTTTGGGTGCGATGCACATGGGTACGAGAGCTTTCTGTGCTACTTCCGGTGGAGGTTATGATTTGATGACAGAGACAGTTTCTTTGGCGGGAATGATTGAGTGTCCGCTTGTGATTTGTATTGCTCAGAGACCTGGTCCGGCTACTGGTATGCCGACTTGGACTTGTCAGGCCGATTTGGATTTAGCAATTTATTCAGCTCATGGAGAATTTACGAGATTGGTGGTGGCGGTGGGTGATCCTGCTGACGCTTTTGATTTAACTCAACATGCTTTTAATTATGCAGAGAAATTCCAGATTCCTGTCGTGCTTTTGACGGAGAAAGGAATTGCGGAAACTTATTGGACAATTCCAATGTTCGAACAAGAAAAAATTAAGATTGAGAGAGGATTGGTGGAGGGAGAAGATCTTAAAGGATTGGTGAATGAGGACAGATTTAGAATCACAGAAAGTGGTGTGTCTAAGCGCTGGGTTCCTGGCGCGAGTGAGGCTTATTATTTTGCAAATAGTGACGAACATTTGGAAGATGGATCGTTGACAGAAGATGCCGAGCCATCGAGAAAAATGATAGATAAGAGAATGAGAAAAATGGGAGCTTTGCTGGAAGCTTTGCCGGAGCCGGAGATTTATGGCGAGGCTAGTGGAGCAGCAATTTCTTTCGTAGGATGGGGAAGTTCTAAAAATGTCATGCGCGATATCATCAAGGAATATGCGGAAAAAGGCGTGAAGGTAAATTATTTACATTATAGTTTTGTGTTCCCATTGAAAACCGAAGTGTTGAAAAAGTTCTTCAAAGAAAATAAAAATGTTCATTTAATTGAAGGAAATTATCAAGGACAACTCGGCAATTTAATTGAAGCTAAAACAGATCTTAAATTCAAAAATCGTTTACTTAAATATGATGGCCGACCATTCTATCTAAATGACCTAGAAAAATTTATTGATGCGAACAAATGATCAAAAAAATGGATAAGAAAACTAGGGATGAGTTGATCGCGAAAGCGGATAAATTACTCAAATACGAAACTGACAAAGTGATTACTTGGTGTAGTGGCTGCGGAAATTATGGTATTCAAAATGCTTTAGCGAGAGCGCTAGTTTTGGAAGGGAAAGAGAGAAAAGATTTTGCTTTGTTTTTTGATATTGGATGTTCTGGAAATGGTTCTGATAAATTTGAAGCAAATACTTTGCATGGATTGCATGGCCGTATTATCAGCACAGCGGCGGGTGCAGCTTTGGCAAATGACAAGATGAAGGTGATTGCTTTTGCTGGTGATGGTGCGACTTTTAGTGAAGGTGTCGGACATTTAGTTCATGGAGTGAGAAATAATTTCCCTATGGTTTTTGTTCATCATAATAATGAGAATTACGGATTAACAATTGGTCAGGCTTCATCTACCACTCGTCTTGGAGCGAAAATGAATGGAACTCCTGGTGGCGTGAGCATTGAACCGATAAATACTTTGGAATTTGTGTTGAGCTTGAATCCGACTTTTGTAGCTCGTGGATTTTCTGGAGACGTGGATCATCTTACTGAATTATTCAGAATGGCGATGAGGCATAAAGGCTTTGCATATCTTGAAATTTTACAATCATGTCCTACTTATAATCGTCTGACCACTGAAGATTGGTATGCGTCACGCGTAAAATATGTGGAAGATTTGAAAGGATATGACAGACACGACATTTGGGCAGCGAAAAAATTGGTACAAGATATGGATAAAGAAATTTATCTTGGATTAATTTATGAAAATATTGAGAAAAAAGATTTCTTGAGTTTGCAGACGAATAGGGAAGGGGTAAAAACTTCGCTAGTTGAAGAAGTGAAGCATTACGACGTGAGGGATTTGATCTAAGCGCTGAGTCTCCTCCAACTGGTTGACCTTTGGCTTTTTTAGATGTATAAACATCTCTTAAATTTCATTTTACACATGCCCTTAGAGCCAGAAATATCAATGTACGGAAAATTCTCGGAAGAGATGGATGGCGCAGGTCTGGGACTTAACGTGGAGGGTGACTGCTTAGCTCTGGATTGTCAGCAAAAAGGTCTGGCTGGATTAGGAGAGTTAGTTACTTCTATTGATTTAGTCTCTACTGTTCATCGATTACTTTTTTCTACAATTGATCATGGAAGAGAGGACGTGAAAATTTTAAAAATGCAGGCCTATGACGAGGACCCTCAAGCTGCGGATATGGAAGATTTATCAACAATGATTAATTATAAAATTATTACGCCTGAAGAAATTAACCTTATATATCTCTGCGCTGCAAAATTATTAAGTGATAGTTTGCATGTATGGAGCGAATCTTATGGTGATCCTTTTCAAAGTGAAGAGCTAAAAAATGTAGTAACGGCTCTTTTGGAAACCAAAATCCAATCAGTAATTATAGGACTAGGAGTAGATGGGCCAAAGGATAGCAGCTCTCCATATTCAACTGTAAGAGTTCAAGATTTCATAACTTATTGTTCCAGGTTTACAAGAAAAATTGTTGATGCAGCTTTTGCTGATGCAGAACTGCGTCAATTTATGGAAAGTGAAATTAGGACGAAGGCTATAAAAATTACATCACAAACAACACATTAAAAAATTCAACATATGAAAGAGGGCGTTCTAGATAAATCTTATTTTGGCAGAATGGTGGAAACTTACGACGAGGCTAGCCGTGAAAATCCTGCAGCTATTCGCAGCGAGATGGCGAGGAGATTGAAGGTAGCAGCTGGGTCTATGGATCAGGTGAGACAGTCGGAAAGTTACAGACTGATGAGAGAAGAAAAACTGACTATGGCCGCCCTAAAATATTCCTATACTGCTATCCAAAAAATAGTAAGAATTCAGCTTCTTGCAGAAAAAAATAATTTGGGAGCATTGAGAGCTCCAGGATTTTCGATAAAAATATTGGAACTTCTTAAACAGCAAATTCAAATCACTGGAGCTCAAGTGGCTATGGCAAAGACTGAATTATCGCCTGGAGAAAGTGAAATTTTAAACACGTGCTTCAATTTATACAGGCAAGAGCCAGCATATGTCCTGGATTTAATTGAGTCGGCGATTTCTGATGTGGAAAATGAAGAGCTAATGGCTACAACCAAAGCAAGTGTGAACAGAGCGATGATGAATTAATTAAATATTTTTGCAGTTCTTTGGAGTCCTTTGCGTTTTGCGCGCATGACTGGGGAGCCGGCAAAAGTTTTCAGAAAGGTTTCTTCGGAGGTGCAGGTTTTAGTGAGAATTTTTTTAATATCGAGTGAGTCTCCAGCAATTGGCGTGAATAAACCGTCTTGTGGAGCGGTGGCAATTTTGGCTCGTGCATCATTATGCGGACAAACTTCCTGGCAAACATCACAGCCGTAAAGACGCTTAGTTTTTTTAATAATTTTTGCGAGGGCGGGTGGAATTTTTTCTTTATTTTCAATGGTGAGATAGGAAATGCAGAGGCGTGCGTCGACAACTCCTGGGGCAATAATTGCACCTGTGGGACAGGCGGTCATGCATTTATTGCAGTTGCCGCAGACATTGAAAGATTTTTCGGCAGGAGAGGACCAGCGGGAGGAGGGAGGCGTGGCGATGTGCGCGTCAGTCGCAAAATTCAAATCTAGCGTCGTAATAATTTCACTGAGGAAAATCCAAGAACCAAATTTCTCAGTAATGAGGAGGGAATTTTTTCCGATGCGTCCGAGACCGGCCTGTTCAGCAAGGGCGCGTTCGAGAATAGGGCCTGTATCAACATAGGATTTGGTGATAGCATTAGTGTGGGACTGGCCTCCACGAGGCGAGTCCTCGCGGACACTTGTTGATGCTGTTTTATTTGCGAGTTCTTGGTGCGAAATGTCCCCCCGTGATTTTGTGTGCACATTGGGCACACAAATTTGGGATGGAGGAGTAGAGGAAGAAAACTCTACAGGGGACCGCTCGTGCTCAAAGTCTGCACACATTTCCCCAATAAATTTCTCTACCATTTTCAACTTTTTTCCAATCACTTTGTGATAGTCGCGACCGAAAGCGTAGCGTGCGACGCGGCCGTGACCACGCTTAAGCGCCGGCTGTTTGTTAAAATAATTCATCCCAAAAACAATCACAGATTTTGCGCCAGGAAGAATTTTCGTGAGATCGCGGCGCTGTTCTATTTTCTTCATATATTCCATACTTCCTTCTCTTTCATTTCCCAACCAATCCTCAAAGGCTACCAAATATTTTTCTTCAATTTTTGCCGGAGAAAATCCCACTAAGTCAAAACCAATTTCCTTAGCGTAGTCGGAAATTTTTTGGCGGAGTGTGAATTTTTCGGCATTTGTGAGCTGCATGTCTGCTATGGTGGAATATCTTACCTCTTTTTGCAATCTGTTTTTATACTTAACTCTTCCCATTAAACAAAAAAGTTATTAAGATTAACCCCTTTATCAGCATTCATGCTTTATATTTCGGAAGAACTAAAAATAGAGTTCCAGAAAGCCAAAAAGGCGCTGCTAAATGCAAACAAAATTTGCATAATTTCGCATAGAAGTCCGGATGGTGATGCTGTGGGAAGTAATCTCGCACTGAGACTTCCGCTGGAGGCGATTGGAAAAGAAGTGGTTAGCGCTTCCGTGGATCCTGTTCCAGAGAATAGTATTTTCCTGAAGAAAGCGGACACCTTTGTTCAAGATTTTAATTATGATGATTTTGATTTAATCGTGAGCGTGGATTGTGGAGCATTAAAACTTGTGGCTTTTCACGAAAAAAAACCGGAACTTCTTTCTGCAGAAAAACCTTTTATTAATTTTGATCATCATATTTCCAATAATCATTTTGGAACTATTAACCCTGTGGATCCGGCTGCGTGCTCTACTTGTATGATTCTTTATAAATTTCTGAAATTTTGTGATTGGCCAATTACGATAGATGTGGCGACTTGCTTACTGCACGGAATTTATTTTGATACTGGCGGTTTGGTTCATAGCAATACAAGCGCGGAAGTGATGAAGGTTTGTGGCGAATTGACGGCGCGTGGCGCAGATTTAAGACGTATTTCAAAAGAACTTTTTCACACAACTCCGGTGAATCGTCTCAGACTTTGGGGAAAAATTCTGGAACGAGCTTATGTTAACGAAGAGGGAGTGACAGTATCAGCGGTGAATCGTCAGGATTATGAAGCGAGTGGTACAGATTCTCATGATACAGGTGGAGCGATTGATTACCTTAATGCAGTGCCGGGAAGTAAATACTGCGTACTTTTGAGCGAAGATGAAAAAGGATTGGTAAAAGGATCACTACGTACCCAGAGAAATGATATAAACTTATCTGATGTGGCGGGACAATGGGGCGGAGGCGGACATCCAAAAGCCAGTGGATTCGGAATGCCGGGAAAACTACAACCGGTGATGAGCTGGAAAATAATGAGCGGAAGCGAGGATGAAGCTCACGGTACCGAGATCAGTTTCTAGTTGCATATTATTAATTATGTTTTATGGAGAGTTTAGGATCAATTGGGAAAAAGGTAATGCCGGCATTAGCGGCACTAGCGATGGCTTGCACAACTGAAGTACCGGCAGATGAACAAATGAATACTGCGCTTGCTACTCTTCAGAAGGAAACTGATGATTTGGCGAGAGAATTTGAAATTGCTGCGAGTCATGCTATGGGAACTGGCGAAACTTTTGAAGAACAAGGAAGTGGTAGTGGAGAGGTTGTTTTAGTTGATGATGTGGACACCTATGGCTGCATGCCAAGCAATAGTGGGGATGGTATAATTTGCGAAAAAGCTAGGTTTACCGGAGTGAGCACTAATCCTAATAAAGTTTCTTTAGATAGAGGAGAAAGTACAATAGTCGTTGCGGACAAAAGTAATGTGCAAGTAGTACGTCGTTATGATAATGGAAAGACTCAAACTGCTTCAACAATGACTTTAAATGACAAGGCTTGTAGCATCACTAATGCCAAAGAGTCTGGAAGCAATTCAGCGCACTCTTATGATGAGGCTATGATGCAAAAATGTGCCACTATGCGCGATAAATTGAAAGTGAGACTAGAAAAGGTGATGAAGGCAGCAATAGTACTAAAGATAAAATAGAGAAACTCGTGCTTGACCTGAGGGGTGATCTTCTCTAAAATCGTCTAAAGAAAGTTCATTTAAAATCAATGCCTTTAAAGAAACGCGCTAAAAAAAGTGGGGCCTCCAAGAAAACAGGGGCTTTAGTTTTTCCTAAAAAAGTTTTGATCCTGGGAAGTGGTGCCTTGAAGATTGGTGAGGCCGGAGAGTTTGATTATTCCGGTTCCCAAGCCATAAAAGCGATGAAGGAAGAAGGCATACAGACGGTTTTGGTAAATCCAAATGTGGCTACAATTCAGACTAGCAAAGGACTCGCTGACAAGATCTATTTCTTGCCGGTGAATGATTATTTCGTGGAGAAGGTGATTAAAGAAGAGAAGCCAGATGGAATTCTACTAGCTTTTGGTGGTCAGACGGCGCTGAATTGTGGTGTGAAATTATATGAAAAAGGAATTTTTGAAAAATATAAAGTAAAGGTGCTCGGCACTCCGGTGGAGGCGATTCAAAAAACTGAGGATAGAGATTTGTTCAACAAAGAGCTGACAAAAATTGGTGTAAAAATGCCAAAGAGTATTGCGTGTACAGATAAGAAATCCGGAATGGAAGCAGCTAAGACTATTGGCTTCCCTCTAATGATAAGAGCGGCTTTTGCTCTTGGTGGAAAGGGGAGTGGTTTCGCTTATAACAATGCTCAATTGGAAGAAATGCTTGATACAGCTTTTGCTTATAGTCCACAGGTTTTAGTGGAAGAAAATTTGAAAGGCTGGAAAGAAGTGGAATACGAAGTGGTGCGTGATAGGGCGGACAATTGCATCACGGTTTGTAATATGGAAAATTTCGATCCACTCGGAATCCATACCGGTGAATCAATTGTAGTGGCTCCTTCTCAGACTTTGACCAATAGCGAATACCATAAATTAAGAGAATTAGGCATTAAGGTAATCAGACATTTGGGAATTGTTGGTGAATGTAATATTCAATACGCTCTCGATCCAAATTCAGAAGATTATCGTGTGATTGAGGTGAATGCTCGTCTCAGTAGGTCTTCTGCTTTGGCTTCTAAAGCGACTGGTTATCCTCTCGCTCATGTGGCGGCGAAACTCGCTCTCGGATATACATTGCCTCAATTGAAGAACGCTGTGACTAAAACGACGACAGCTTGTTTTGAGCCGGCGTTAGATTATTTAGCTTTGAAAATTCCACGCTGGGATTTGAATAAATTCAGAATGGTGAGCAAAGAAATTACGAGCGAAATGAAATCTGTGGGAGAAATTATGGCCTTGGGTCGTAGCTTTGAAGAAGTAGTTCAAAAAGGCTTACGTATGCTACAAGTAGGTCTTCATGGACTAGTGGCAAATGAAGACGTGAGACTGGAAACTAACGAAATTGAAGAAGATATTATTCATCCAACTCCAAAAAGAATTTTGGTAATTGCCGAAGCTTTGAGGAAAGGTTGGACGGTAGAAAAAATTGCAAAACTTTCCGGAATCGACAAATGGTTTTTGGATAAATTGAAGAATATCGTGGAGATGAGCGAGAGCTTGAAGAAAGCAAAAACTCTCGATGAAGAGACAATGAGGAATGCGAAGAAAAAAGGATTTTCAGATAAGCAATTAGGATTCATGCGTGGCGTAGGCGAATTAGAAGTGCGCGCTTTACGTAAAAAATTAGGAGTGCTTCCTTCTTTGAAACAAATTGATACGATGGCGGCAGAATATCCTGCAAATACAAATTATTTGTATGCGACTTATCATGGAAATAAAAATGATGTGGTAGCTGGAAATAAGAAAAAAATAATTGTTTTGGGAAGTGGTGCTTACTGCATTGGATCAAGTGTAGAATTCGACTGGTGCTGCGTAAATGCGGCTCAAACTGCAGGAAAAGAAGGCTACGAAAAAATTATGATTAACTACAATCCGGAGACAGTTTCTACGGATTACGATATGTGCGATAAATTATATTTTGATGAACTTTCTCTTGAGAGAGTTTTGGATATTTATGAATTTGAAAATGGCGGAATGAAAGGGAAAAATGTGACTGGCGTGGTGGTTTCTACAGGTGGACAAGTGGCCAATAATTTAGCGCTAAAATTATACAAATTAGATGTGAAAATTCTTGGAACTGATCCAAAAAATATTGATAGAGCGGAAGATAGACACAAATTTTCAGGAATGCTTGATAAGCTTGGTGTGGATCAACCAAAATGGAAAGAATTGGCGAATTTGAAAGAGATAAATAAATTTACGGACGAAGTAGGTTATCCGGTTTTGGTGAGACCTTCTTACGTACTTTCCGGTGCAGCGATGAGTGTGGCTTATGACGAACATGCGCTCAGCACTTTTTTGAGCAAAGCGGTGAAAATTTCCAAAGATGCGCCGGTAGTAGTTTCAAAATTTGAGACTGGTGCAAAAGAAGTAGAAATCGATGCCGTGGCTTACAAAGGCCGTATTGTGGTGTATGCGATTTCTGAACATATTGAAAATGCCGGTGTACATAGTGGTGACGCGACGATAGTTTTGCCACCACAGAAATTGTACATGGAAACAATTCGTAGAATTAAAATTATCGCGAAACAAATTGCGAAAGAATTAAATATTAGTGGACCTTTCAATATTCAGTTTTTGGCTAAGAGCAATAGAGTGATGGTGATTGAGTGTAATCTACGTGCGAGTCGTAGTTTCCCATTTGCTTCGAAAGTTACTGGATATAATTTCATCGAAATTGCGATGGAGGCGATGCTGGCGATGACGACTGGAAAGATGACAAAAAATGGAAAAAAATTATTAGAATATAGAGATTATAAGACTTTGGACTTGGATCACGTGGCCGTGAAAGCGCCTCAGTTTAGCTTCCCTCGTTTAAAGGGTGCTGATCCTGTACTTGGCGTGGAAATGGCGTCTACGGGAGAAGTAGCGTGCTTCGGTGAGGATTTGTATGAGGCGTTATTGAAATCAATGATAAGCGTTGGATTTGAATTACCTAAAAAAGGAATTTTATTTAGTGTCGGTGGAGTGGAAGCGAAAGCGGATATTTTACCAGCAGCGCAGAAATTCGCAGAGATGGGATTCAAAATTTATGCGAGCGATGGCACAGCAGAGTTCTTTAATAAAAATGGCATTAAGGCCCATAAGCTAAACAAAATTTCTACCGGTCTGAAACCAAATATCGTGGATGCTATGATGGATCATGATGTGGATTTAATCGTAAATATTCCGAAAAATTATACTCGCAATATGGTGACTGATGGATATTCAATCCGTAGAAAAGCTTTGGATTCAAATATTCCGTTGATCACAAATGTGCAGGTAGCAAAAATCATGGCAGAAGCCTTGGAAAAGTATAAACTGGAAGATTTAAAAATTAAGGATGTGGAAAGTTATTTCAGATAAAATCTTCAAGCGCTGGGAATTTATTTATCTTTCGATGATAGCTGTTTTACCATTAGTGGTGAATCCTTTCGAGATGGGTCCTTACGAAATTCCGAAACAAGTTTTTCTAATTCTTGGAATTTCTTTTGCTATCTTATATTTCATCATAAATTCCGGCAAAAAAATATCTTTTTCCTTCAATAAATACGTCTTTATTTTCGTATTAGCGTGGCTTTTTTCATTAGCAATATCTGCATTTTTTGGAGTAGCTCCACTCGAGAGTTTTTGGGGAAGTACAGATAGAATGCAGGGTGTATTCACGTGGATTTTATATTTATCTCATTTTTTTATTTGCTTACAAATTTTCAAGGAAGATCAGTGGAAAAAAGTGTTTTTCAACCTGATAGTTGGAGTGGGATTAATATTATCCGCCTATGCAATTCTTCAACATTTCAGAATTGATCCTTTGGGAATTTCTAATATTGATGAAGCGAGTGGAAGAAGTTTTGCTACGTTGGGTCAGCCAAATTTTCTTGGACAATGGCTAATTTTTCCTTTCATCGCACTGTTCGTGAAAATATTTAATGAGCAAAAATGGAGGGATAGAAATATTTTTATTTTTTTGATTGTGGTAACGGGGGCTGCACTAGCGACCACCCTAAATAGGGCTTCTATCATAGGCATATCGCTGAGCTTAATTCTATTTTTGATATACAAGTTCAAATCAAAAATTTCTGCTAAAACTTTTATTGCTGGAGGGATTCTTTTGGCAATTTCTATTGCCCTGGTGATATTTTCTGGAGGGCTCAGATCCGTAAATTCACGTCTAACTTTAATTAAGCCAGTGATTCCATTGGCTCAAGAACATATGTTAATTGGAGCCGGTCCTGAAACGATGTATCAGACCTATCAGAAGGTGTTGTCTAAAGATATATATATCACTGAAAACTTATATGATATTCCAGATCGTATTCACAATGAAACACTACAAGTTTTACTGGATCAAGGATTAATAGGATTGGTGCTGTATCTTTTTCTAATTGGATGCCTCTTAATTTTGTTCTTCAAAAAAGAAAATTTTTCCTATGAAGAAAACTCGAGCTACTTTTCATTGATTGCATATTTTATATCTATGCAATTTAGTTTTTCAATTAGTGCGCATGTAACTATATTGATGGCTGCCTTGGCTGTTTTACTCTCAAATAAACTGAAATTTGCTCAAAAAATAATTGATTTAAAAAATATTTTTCTACAAATTTCTTTAAAAATCTTGCTACTAATTTTTTGTATTTTTTACCTCTATAATGGATTAGCTATCTTAATGGCTGATGTATATTTCAGTAAAGGAATAGACAGTTATTTTTCACAAAATGATGAATCCGTTAATTATTTTGATTCATCTATTAAAACGAATCCCCATTCTCGTTATTACCTCTATAATGCGTCTAATCTGTTGGCAGCAAAAGCTGTTGGAGATAAGTCAGTAGATCTTAAAATAGAAGGCTACCTAGAAAAACTTGGGCAGGTAACTAACTATGGATACAATTATTACTTGGCTTCAGCTGGTTATTACTCGAGAATAAAAGATTTTAAAAAGGAAAACGAGTCCTTTCAAAAAGCATCCGAACAAGCTCCAAATTGGCCTTTTGTTTGGCAAGAATGGGGGATGAATTTATTTGAAGAAGGAAATTACGTAGAAGCAATCGGCAAATATGAAAAACTGATGAGTCTTGCTCCTGTATATTGGAAATGGTCCGAGGGTTTAGAGAATAGGAGCTTCGAAGATAAAGAGAAATACAGACTCTTCAGAAAGAATAACAATTTGTTCTATATGTCTATGAATCAACTGAGTGCTGCTTACGCAAAAACTGGCGCAATTGATAAGTCTAATAATCTTCTACAATATTTAAAATAGGCGCCAGCTGTGTAGCAAGCGCCTATTAGGTTTAGAGTTTAAGAACCAGTAAAACTATGGTATTGGTGAGAACAAATTGAATCCAGCATAGTTACAAGCAGTGATAGCATCACTAGCCTTCTGAGTACTTCCTAGATTTGCAGTAAGCATCATTTGTTTTTGTGCAGCCTGATAATGAAGACACTGTTTTTTAGTTACTCCATTCCAAATCATCGGATACTCTCCTGAGCAAGTGACAGCAATTTGAAGTTCAGCCTTTCCAGCTTTAATCATATCACTAAGAGTGCCAGCAGCTGCGTATTTTTTGTACTGAACGCAGAGGTCGTTATTTACTACTGGTTTTGTTGATGGCCATCCAATAAGTTGAGAGCAAGCTTTCATAATTGCTCCATAGTTACCTTTGTTTGAACTTCCTGATAATAGTTTTGTGATATCTGCGCCTGTAGATTCAAAATTCTTATAATTCTGGCATTCGTAAGGTGTAATTCCTGTTCCGTACCATGTGAAAGGGAAAGATTTTGAACAATAATCAATGTTTGATTGAGGTAATTTTGCATTAGTAAGGAATTTGGAGAATCCAGCTACTCCATAGTAATCAACTCTGTTTTTCAACATTGTGCATTCATTCAAAGTTGGCTGAGCGTTCCAATATGCTGCGTAGTTATTACTACAGTCTAGAAGAACCTGTGTAGCCTTTGTCTGTCCTAATGTGGAAGTTAGTGTTCCCTGGAATAGCATTGATTTGTACTGTTCGCATTGAGAAGAGCCTTTGTCTTGCATCCAAGTTAACTTCCCTTGGCCGAGACCACCATTAACGCCCATACCGATAAATACGCCGACAACAAGTGTTACAAGCGCTATCACGGCAGTGAGCACTTTGCTTTTTTGTTCCATAGAAAAATGTTAGGGATAATTGTTAGAATCATAGAACACCCCCCCTATCTGTCAAACCAACTCAAAATTAAGTTACCATCTTAAATAACGTGTAAATTTAACCATCGAGACATACAAGCTTTATAAAAATTATCTAAGCCAAAATCTCCTTCAAAACTTCGGCTGGGGTTTTTACTATTAGCCCTTTGCTTTTAAAATCTTTATCTAAAGTAATCAACCAAGTGCCGAGACGGTTAGCGGCTACATACTGGACGGCATCATCAAAATCTAAGCCTAAATCGGAATGAACAGAGTTAACCATTAAGTCGTCTTCTACTTTTAAATCAAAAATTTTAATTTTATCTTCCAAAATAAGCAGCAAAAATTCTCTCAGAAAATTTGGTGGCTGTTTACTAGACATAGCCTCAATAGCGCTGAGCGCAAATCTCGTAACATAGACTTCTTTTTCGAACGCTCTTTGATCAATGGCATTGAGAAGTTTTTTACACTCCTCAGCTCTTTTCTGATTAAAAGCTATCTCAATAATAATATTTGTATCAATCAACATAGTCAGTCCATTTTTTAGCAATTTCTACCGATGACAACCCTGGATATGGATTTTCCCAGGCACCAACAAACTCTGAAAATCTGCCATTTTCCAAATTCAATTCACTAATATTTTTTCTGAAACTTTCTGCTCTGAACTTACTCCATGCATCATACTTTTTCATCATAGTTTCGTATTCAGACATGGAAAGCATTACAGAGATTGGTTTTGATTTTTTTACTATCACGCACATTCCTTCACGCAAAACTTTCTCACTCACCTCCTTGAAATGATTGCGAGCGTAAGTGGCGGAGACCTGTTGGGATAAGGAAATATTCATCGGTTAATTTAATTATTAACTGATTATATTTTAGCAAATGTACATTTAAATGTCAACCTGGGCATCCTCCTTTTTCTCGTCCTCCAAATACCCACCAACCTGTAAATTCCAGAGTTTTTTGTAGAGGCCGGATTCTTTACTGACGAGGTCGGCGTGAGTGCCTTCTTCAATGATGTGGCCGTTTTCTAAAACAAAAATACGGTCGACATTCATGATAGTAGAAAGTCTGTGAGCAATAATAAAAGTGGTCTTATTTTTGATAAGATTCTTGAGAGCGTCTTGAATTAATTTCTCTGACTCAGAATCGAGACTACTAGTAGCTTCGTCGAGAATTAGAATCTTAGCCTGACTGAGAATTGCCCTAGCAATAGCCACTCTTTGGCGCTGACCACCGGAAAGTTTTATTCCGCGTTCACCGACGAAAGTGTAATAACCATGAGGTAACTTTTTAATAAATTCATGACAGTGGGCCATTTTTGAAGCAGCCATGATTTCTTCATTAGTAGCGCTCTGATTTCCATAACGAATATTTTCTATAAGTGATCGGTGAAATAAAATTGGATCCTGTGGAACAAGCGCAATTTGTTTGCGAAGACTGTCTTGAGTGACATTGGAAATATCTTGGCCATCAATAAGAATGCGACCTTTTTTAATATCAAATAGTCGGAGAATTAATTTTGTCAGCGTAGATTTTCCACCGCCGGAAGGACCGATGAGGGCGACCTTTTCTCCAGATTTCACGCTGAAAGAAAGATTTTTGATAACGCTTTCTTCCTTGGCTTTATTGTACGAAAAACTCACTTTTTCAAACTCAACTTTCCCTGAAGAAATTTTCAGATTTTTAGCTCCTGGGGCATCTTTCACTTCGTGTTCTTCATCTAAAATTACAATCATTTCTTCACTGTCGGCAAGTGCCTCATAGATCTGGCGCACGTTTCTGCCGAAGCCCCAAATCTGGCGGAATAATTCCAACATGTAAGTCTGAATCAGGAAGAAATCTGCGAGCACTAAAATATCTTTTTTCCACAAAATAATAGAAGTGTAAGTGACAGCAAATTCCAAAACAATCATGAGCAAAGCTTGACCGGCTTCAATGTAATGATTAACTTTCCAAGCTTTCACAGTTTTTTCATACCAAGAGGCCGTCTCTTTGCGATATTTTGCAGATTCGTAGCCGAGGTTTGCAAAGAGTTTTACGTTGGTATTATTAGTAATTGTGTCCGCTAATCTAGCTGTAACCACACTGTCTTGTTCAGATTTTGGAATGTCGAATTTCAGCTTGTAGACGGCAAGTTTGTAATTCACGGTAAGGAAGACGATAGTCCAAATGACAATGATCATTCCCAGGATTGGATTTAAATAAAAAAGCACGGCGCTGACAATTATCACTTTGAGTGCGAGAGTGGACATGTCCCAAAAAAGTCTATCGGTGATTTGCTCAAAAGCGCGGACAAATCTGGTCACTTTCTTTACTAATGATCCAACAAAGTTATTAGTGAAAAAGCGGTAAGAATGTTGCTGCAAATAATCGAAACATTGGTTATTGATATTGGACATGCATTTCGCTTCGAAGTGGAGAACGGCCTGCTGAAATCCGCGCCAACCAATCCATTCCATAAGCTCCACAACCATAATGGTGAGCAGGGTTTTGGTGAGAGAATTTACAATAATGTCTTTGCTTTCTCCAGAAGAAAGAGCGGCAAAAAAATTACGACCCACTACATACCAAGCCATAGAACTAACGGTAGCAAAAACAAGAGAGATTATCATAATAGTGAGCAGAAGCTTGTGCTTTTTGCCCTCATTGATGAAAAACTTGAATGTTTTGAGTGTGTTTTGCTTCATAGTCTAACCCTTATTGAATTCCATTTTTACCACAAAAATGAAGTTTTGGCAAATTTGCTTTGACCAGACGTCTATTTTCCCGTAAATTATCTCCTTAAAAGAGAATTATGTCAGAGCTAGAACAACAAGAAGACTACCAAATGGAGGTGATAACTTTGCCACAAGATTTGCTTATGGATGTGATAAAAGTTGGCACGGCTATTGATTCCGCTGGAAGCACAAGTTTAAATCGTAGAATTGACTATTTTACTAAGGCTTCAGTGCAAGCATGTAGAGAAGGGCAGAGAATTCTTTTGCCGAGAGACACCCTGACTCCAGAAATGAGTGCTTTGCTTGACCGTGCACAGAGCTGGCAAGCATTTGGGAATGTCTGCGACAGAATAATGAATATAAGGTTACAATTAGGTGCAAATCTCATGCTAAATGGCGCTGACCCAATGGTGGAAACTGGGCTCTTGAGACCGGATGATTTTGACAAGAAAGATCCAGAATATTTAAATATTTTTTCGAGATGGGCTCCCTTAAAAGGCGAGGGAGGAAGCAAGGTGGCAAAAATAAATTTTACTTCAGCAAATACAAGTATTGAAAATGGTCCCCGCCTAAGTCATCCGTTTATATATCCTGAAACTGTATATGAATTAAATATGGATGATTCTCAGTTTCATGGACGTTTCAGAAACCCAAATTTTGATAGAAATTTTCATCTAAGTGTAGCTGATAACGCAGCGAGTAGAAAAACTATGGACGAGGAATTGTGCGAAATGTCAGATCAAGATGGCTTCGCTAAAATAATGATTGGGACTCTTAATATGATGGAAGCTGTGAGGTTTTTACATGGGAATAAAAAAGTTCATCGAGATTTAAAATATGAAAATGCTTTTGAAGGTGGAATTGTCTTCGATAATCTTTCTGTGATCGATGCAAAAAAATTAAAAATAGAATTGAGTATATTTGGAACGACTCCACTTTTGCCAGAGGCTTATAAAGTAGGATGGAAAACTCCTGTAAGTCCTTATTTTAGAGACATTTTCGCTCTAGCAATTTCTATGGCGGAAGCAGTTTCAAGACTAACTAGAAATGATTGCACACCTGAAGATTTTCTGGATAAAATTAAAATAATTTCCGCGCAATTTTCCTTCGCTCCTAAATTCTTTGATATTAATTTGTTTTTGGCAACGCTGGAACAATATTTCTTTAGCTCAATTCAGGATGAGAAACAAAGAAAAACGGCAGAGTTGGTTAAAAAAATGATTTTCCATCAAGGAGCGTTTACGGTGGCTGATGCACAAAGAGAATTGGCCGAGATATTTGGATCAAAAATTTAGTAAAATAAAGTCCTTGGGTAATCTGAAAACTTTGTTATAATTCGCACGTTCGAATTATTAATTTTTGAATTATGGAAAATGAAATGGAGAAACCGGTTCGTCGCGCGGATTATAAGGTGCCTGAATATTTTGTAGAGCATGTTGATTTGTTTTTTAAGGTGGTGAATGAAGGTCATGTAGAAGTGACCGGAGAAATGAAAATGAAGGTGAATGCAGATGGAGAGGGCGCAAAAGCCGGCAAGGTGGCAGATGTATTTTTGAATGTTGGCAGCGAAATAAAAGAAGTTACTGGCGTGTGGGTGGATGGCGTGCAACTTAAAGTCGGAGAATTTGTGCAGAAAAAATATTCTCTAAGTTTTGCGGGAAAGAAAGAGCCGTTTACGGTAAAAGTTGGCTCAATTATTAGCCCGGTAGAAAACCAGAAACGTCGTGGACTTTATAAGAGTGGAGAATTGATCATTACACAAAATGAATCTGAAGGATTCAGAGATATTATTCCTTTCCCAGATAGACCGGACATTCTTACAAGCTGGAGGACGGAAGTGACGGCGGACAAGGCGATGTATCCTGTGATTTTGGCGACAGGAAATTTGGTTTCAAATAAAGAAAATTTTGACGGTACTCACACTTCTCTTTATCAGAGTGAATTGCCTATGCCATCTTATTTATTTGCGATGGCACTCGGAAAAATGGATGCGCTAGTGGACGAATACAATCTTGATGGTCACAAAATTAAATTACAAATTTTTACTGCTCCGGGAAAAACTGATAGAGCGGCGATTGCGATGGAGTCATTGAAAATGTCTTTGCAGTGGGACTTTGATAATTATGGTCGTCAATATCCTTTGGATCAGTACAGTATTGTGGCGGCAGATGATTTCAACTTTGGAGCGATGGAAAATTTGGGCTTAAATATTTTCAATAGTGCGAGCGCAATTTCTAGTCCGGAAACTGGTACGGATGAAACAACTGTGGGCATCGCTGTGACGGTGGCTCATGAATATTGTCATACTTGGAGAGGAGACTTGGTTACCGTAAGAACTTGGCATGAAGCTGCGCTAAAAGAAGGCTTTGTACGCCTGATGGATTGCACTTTCGAAGGAGAATTAGTGGGAGAAAGTGTGGCGAGAATTAGAACAGTAAGATATTTGAGAAGTTCACAATTTACGGAAGATGCAGGAAATTCTGCACACCAAATTTGGCCAGAAGAATATGTGGGCGATCCGGGCGATAGCATTTACACTTCTACAACTTATTCAAAAGGTGCGGAAGTAGTGAGAATGGTAAAAACTTTGGTGGGCAAAGAAAAATTCCGCAAAGGTTTGGATTTATATTTCGAGAAATTTTATGGCAAAGCAGCGACTATCGAAGATCTCGTAACTTGTTTGCAGGATGCGAGTGGCAGAGATTTAACTCAATTCAAACAATGGTTTAAACAAGTGGGAACTCCGACGGCTGAGATTACTAGTTCTTACAACGAGAGCGATGCGACTTTCACTTTAAACGTGAAACACGAATGCCCTCGCGAACCTAAATACGCTTTGAATTTTCCTTTGCAAATGGGACTAATTGCCCCAGATGGAAAAGCGGTGAAGCTCGAATTGGCTGAAGAATGTGCCGGTAGCGATTTGGCTCGTGGTGTTCTCAATATTACAAAAAATGAGCAAACTTTTGTTTTCAAAAATGTACCGAAAGGAAGTGTGCCATCTTTGTTTAGAGAATTTTCTGCGCCGATGAAATATTCGTACGATTATTCCATCGCGGACTTAATGCACTTAATGCAATATGACGATGAAGGATTTAACAGATTCGAAGCTGGTCAAAGAATTATAAATTTTGAATTAGATAAATTGGTAGCGGCAGCAAAGAAGGGTGAAAAATTAGTGGTGGATGAAGAAACTTTGAAATCTTTTGATGCAGTGGCTTTCGAATTGATGGATGTGAATCCGGCTCTAGCGAGAGAAATGCTAATTCTTCCAGGAGAAAAGGAAATGGTTCAAAAAATGGAGGCCTATGATTTCCAGGCAGCGAAGGCGGCGAGAGATGCTTTCCGTTTAGCAATTGCAACGAGATTTAAAAATCGTTTTGCAGAGCTATATAAAAAATATCAGGTGATTGCGGCTGAGCATGAAGCGAAAAAAGACGCTCCAGTAATCGATAAAGAAGCGATGCTCGCTAGAAGAGTGAAGAATACTTGCTTGATGTATCTCGATTCTCAAGGTGCAGAATTTATTGCGATGGCAGAAGCTCAATTTAAGTCTGCAAAAAATATGACTGATGAGTCTGCGGCTTTGAAAATTTTGTCTGATAATAAAGAGAAGAGCGACGAATATATGAAAGCTTTCTATGATAAGTGGGAACATGAAGAATTGGTTCTTCAAAGATGGAGAAGCATGCTTGGATTAATGGATTTGGATAATGTTTTCGAGAAAGTAGAGGCTTACACAAAATCTGATAAATTTGATTTCAATAAACCTGGCCATGTAATGAATTTGTTTGGCGGATTTATTGGAAATCCGGCGAGGTTCCACGACGCTGACGGAAAAGCTTATCGCTTGGTAGTAGATGTGGCGGCGAAATCAAAGAATCCTTACGCGGCAGCGCGAATGCTGCGCGAGGCTTTCGGAAGTTTGCCAAAAATGGATGCGAAGAGACAGGCTTTGATGAGAGCAGAATTGGAAAGATTCTTGAAGACGCCAGGAATAGATGACAGTCCGATGTTGGCGGCAAAGAAAATTTTGGAAGGGTAAGGGCAATAGGATTGGCGAATAGAGAGATTTGGAATGATAGGGCGTGGTTTGTTTCTACTTTCTATCCATGTAAAAAATGATGGCAAATTGACGTCAAAAACCACAAGGCCTGAGCCTGTATCTAAGCAGATTAGGACTTGCGTCAGATATTCCTTACTTATAGAATGCGCATTGCTTTAGAATTTAATGACCGCTCTGCGGGATATTATGGAAAAAAATACTTTAAAATTGAAGAAAGGTCTCGCTCAGATGCTTAAAGGAGGAGTAATTATGGACGTAGTGAATGCTGAACAGGCAAAGATTGCTGAAGAGGCAGGAGCAGTGGCTGTGATGGCCCTAGAACGCGTCCCTTCTGATATTCGTCGTGATGGTGGTGTAGCAAGAATGAGCGATCCTAAGATGATTAAAGAGATCATGAAGGCCGTTTCTATTCCGGTTATGGCAAAGGTGAGAATCGGACATTTTGTTGAGGCGCAGATTTTAGAATCCCTAGGCGTGGATTATATAGATGAAAGTGAAGTTTTGACTCCGGCTGACGAAAAATATCATGTGAATAAATTGAATTATAAAATTCCTTTCGTGTGTGGTGCTAGAAATCTTGGTGAGGCTCTACGCAGAATTCAAGAAGGTGCTGCGATGATTCGTACAAAAGGTGAAGCAGGAACAGGAAATGTAGTAGAAGCGGTGAGACATATGAGAACAATGGTGGAAGAGACTGCAGCTTTGAAAAAAATGAATAAAGCGGCTTTGAAAAAATGGGCCGTAAGCGAAAGAGTTGGCGTGGAATTAGTAGAACAAGTACAAAAATTAGGTCGCTTGCCAGTAGTGAATTTTGCGGCTGGTGGAATCGCAACTCCTGCTGATGCAGCTCTGATGATGCAATTAGGATGCGATGGCGTTTTCGTAGGTAGTGGAATTTTTAAATCTTCCGATCCTGCGAGACGTGCGAAAGCAATCGTGGAAGCTACTTTGCATTTCGATGACGCTGCTGTTTTGGCTAAATGCTCAGAAGGTTTGGGCGAAGCTATGGCGAGCTTGGAGATGAGCAAAGTGGAACAGAAATATGCAGAGAGAGGATGGTAAGATAATTTTGCCCATGACAAATTCTCAATCAAAATCTTGTAAGGAATGTTCTAAATCTTTTGAAATTTTTCCGGAGGATTTGGTATTTTATCGAAAGATTAATGTTCCGGAACCAACGCTTTGTCCAGATTGCCGTCAGCAAAGAAGATTGGCTTTTCGTAATGAAAAAAATCTTTACAAAAGAGCCTGTGATTTATGTGGAGCGGGAATGATTTCTTTCTTTGATAAAGATGTAAATTTCCCAGTGTACTGTTCTAAATGCTGGTGGAGTGACAAATGGGATCCGTTTGCTTATGGCCAGGATTTTGACTTTTCTCGTCCTTTTTTTGAGCAATTTAAAGAGCTGACTCATAAGGTGCCAAAGATTGGAGTGCTTCAACTAAATAATGAAAACTGCGACTACAATGCACTGGTTGCTTACAGTAAAAACACCTACATGTCTCCTGGATCTTATGTAGTGGAAGACTGTTATTATTTGCGAAAAAGTCAGTACTGCAAAGACTGTGCCAATAGCAACTTCTTGGATCATTGCGAGCTAGTTTGTGCGAGTGTGAATTGCAATAATTGCTATAGCTGTAGCAACCTAATTGATTGCCGAAATTGTTCAGACTGTCATTACGTTGCGCATGCATCTGGATGCCAAAATTGCTTCATGTGTAGTGACACGGTTAGTAAGAAATTTGCTTTTAAAAATGTTCCTTACCCAGAGGCTGAGTACAGAAAAATTCTGGAAAAATATAAAGAAAAAACTTCTGAAGAGTTAAGCAAGGAATTCGGAGAGTTCATGGCGACTTTGCCAAAGAAATATCAGAACCAAATTAACTGTGAAAGTTCTGCTGGTGACTACATTCAAAACTGTAAAAATGCTCAAAATTGTTTCGATTGTTTTGATGTGGAGGATTCAAAACATATGATTGAAAGTGTGGACGTAAAAGATTCCATGGACTTAAGTATGCACGATAAAGAAATTGAATTGTGTTATGAATGCTGCTCCGGTGGAGAAAAAAATTACGATCTTAAATTCGCTTTTTGCACCTGTGATTCACAAAATTCCTCCTACCTATATGCTTGTTTTTACTGCATGAATTGTTTTGGTTGCGATGGGTTCCATTCAAAAAATAAAAATTGCATTTTAAACAAACAATATTCAGAAGCAGAATACAAAGACTTGTTGCCAAAAGTTATTGAACATGTGAGAAAAACAGGGGAGTATGGTGAGTACTTCCCGGTCAGCTTATCTTTATATGGATACAACGATAGTGGTGCTCAGGATTTCTATTCTTTGACTAAAGAAGAAGCGCTAAAAAAAGGCTATCCTTGGAAAGAAAAAGATCCGGCTCAATATAGACCAGCGCCAAAATTAACGGAAACAAATACAGAAAAACTAGCCGATACCGTGACTAAAGAAATTTTCTCATGCAAACATTGTGGAAAAAATTTCCAGGTGTTGATGCAGGAATTAAAGCTATTCAAAAAAATGAAACAGCCACTTTCAGACTTGTGTGGAAATTGCCGTTTTGTAGAACTTTCTAAATTAAAAAATCCGAGAAAACTTTGGGCAAGAAATTGTGATAAATGCGGCACAACACTAAAAAGCTCATACGCTACAGGCAGACCGGAAAAAGTGTATTGTGATAAGTGTTATCTACAGACTATATAAAATCTACAGATGAAGATAGGAGTTCTAGACATTCAAGGATCAGTGGAAGAGCACTTGGAAAGTTTGAAAAAACTTGCCAAGAGTGGAATGAAAATTGAACCGATTTTAGTAAAGACTCCGGAGGCTTTGGCACAAGTAAGTGGACTAATTATTCCCGGTGGAGAGAGTACAACGATAGGAAAACTCCTAAGAAGATTCGGACTTCGCGATTTAATTATCGAAAGAGCAAAAAATGGAATGGCGGTGTGGGGAACATGTGCTGGAGCAATTTTGTTAGCAAAAAAAATAGTCGGAAAACAGCAGGCTGACTCGCTGGAATTGATGGATATAGAGGTAGAAAGAAACGCTTATGGAAGGCAATTAGACAGCTTTGAGACTCAATTGGAATTTGACCTAGGAAGTGTAGGAAAATCCTATGCCGGACCAGGTATTCCTGGGGTATTTATTCGCGCGCCAAAGATTGTTAGTGTGGGAGAAGGTGTGAAAATTTTAGCTCAACACAAAGGCGAGATCGTCGCCGCACGTCAAAAAAATCTACTCGTGACAAATTTCCATCCAGAACTTTCCGACAACCTAGAAGTGCATAAATATTTTGTGGGGATGTGCGAGAAGAAAGTTTAATTTTTCCCTTTCATCACTCTCGCAACTCTTGCCGCTAAGTTAAGTCTTGTGGATTTAGGATCTTCGATTTTTGAGAAAGCTACCGTTCTAAGTAAGCGATACGCTCCTACATCCTCAGTTCTTAATCTCTCTAATTCTTCTTTTGTTACTTTCTTTCCATCACTACCTTCAGAAACTTCCACTTTTTTTGAGCTACTATAGGATCCTTCAACTTCTCTTCTTACTTCCAATACCGCTATCGCAACTTCCATAGTTTCTCCATCCATTAATTCTTCAACAATTTGATCTTCTCTTAATTCTAAAATCGACAAAAGTTGATCTTCCTCTACCGCAGTCAAATCCACACTGGTTACAATAGAATCTATCTCATCAAACAGAACTGCTCTTACAGCATCCCTAAACCTTGGCACCACTGCTGTTAAACCATATGGCAACTCACCAAGAATAAGTGAGTGTGCGGCTGCTTCTATACCATCATCAAGATAGTCTACAGCTTGTTTCTCCAGGCTAATCTTACTAACAAATTCGTCAAAAGTAGCTGGCAAAAATCCATCGAGAGCAGGTTTATTTTTTATTCGATGATTCCTAAAACTAACCACTTTATTATCAATCTCGGCAGTTCTAAGAAAAGAGACAAGATGTTTATAAAACTTTTCTATAAAATTAAAATCTATGTTTCCATTATCTGCTTCAATAAGTAGAAGTTCATCCTTAAGAGCGAGGTACTTCAAATTACCCATTAAATCTGGATACCACTGCTCCAAACTAGTCATTTCATTCCTAATGTCTGTTATAACATTTATGGGACGAAGACTATCTAGAACTTGCTGAGATGATTCGCTCAATCCTTTCATAAATATTATTTAGAGTCTTTAAGCAATCTCTACTACATCTGCCATCGGAGCTTCTTCATGTCCGTCTGATTCTACTTGAATTTTTGGACTAACATGAACACCTCTGCCATGAGTAATATAGCCACGAGTTCTAATAATAATACTAGCAACTGCAGCCTTTGAACCTTCTCCGTTTTCTTTTAAAATATCTGATAACTCATCATCTGATAATTTCAATAATTCGAAAACCTCAGGTCCTTGAGCTTCTAAGTCTTTGCGAATTTCTCTGGCCATACCATAGTCGGAAACTAAAGCTTTGAGAACTTTGGCCTTAATTCTATCTCTATGGCTCGCAGTCACTTCCTCAATAGCAATGTCTCTAAAAAGAACATCTTCTACCGTATCATTTACGGCAAAAACTGCACCTTCGTGATAATCAAGTTCCGCAAAGTCCTCAAGCAATAAATCAAAAGACATGGGAATATAATTGCGTGGGATTAAGATTTGAGCCTGTCCGATAGCGGAAACTTGGGCATTTCTTTCATCAGAAATACGGTGAAGACATTCTCTAAGTTTATCAAAATATTGCCCCAAAACTTCTCTCTTTGGTGGATTTACATAAGCCTGCTCAATATTTCTTCTTAAGCTAATATATTCTGGATAATCCTCTTTTGGGTCTTGAGGTTTCAAATATGGGTGATCTCCTTCCATTACTTTTAATCTACCCAAAATATACGAAGCCATATCAGAGGTTTCCTCTGCTTCACGTGATAAATCTAGATTTCCTTGCACCTTAACCATAGTATTGAATTTAAAGAAGGTTATTTTGCCACCTACCTGCTCGCTTGTCAAGGCCTGTTGAAGCGCGGGCTTGTATTCGAAAAGGACAGTCTCTAGAATTTCGGCATGTCCAATTTCCTACCTAAGTCAGTTAGAATGCTCATAGAAGAGCTCAGTAAATTGCCTGGAATAGGGCCAAAATCGGCTCAAAGACTAGCGATTCATTTACTGCACTCACCAATGAGTAGAGTAAAACCACTGGGAGATGCGATTCTTGGACTAAAGGAAAACGTAATGTTCTGCAAAATCTGCTGGAATATTGCCGAAAGTGACCCGTGCTGGGTGTGCTCAGACGGAACTAGAGATCAAAGCATTGTGTGCATTGTGGAAGATGTTTTAGACGTAGTGGCCCTAGAGAAAACTGGCGAGTTTAAGGGTGCTTATCACGTGCTACACGGAGCTTTGTCACCAATTGATGGTGTAGGTCCGGAACAATTAAAAATCACTGAATTATTCGATAGAATCAAGCTCGGAGGAGTGGTGCAGGAAGTTATTCTTGCTACCAATCCAAGTCTGGAGGGAGAAGCCACCGCTCTCTACATTCAAAAACATTTGCGTGACATGGGCGTAAAAATCACTAGAATAGCCCGCGGATTGCCCGTGGGAGCCGACCTGGAATATGCCGACGAGATCACTTTGACCAAGGCATTACAGGGTAGAGGAGAATTCTAAATTAAATTTTATGACGGATAGGGCTGAAGCATTGGCAGATTTAGATTTAGCGACAGTGGATATATTTGATCCTGGAATCGTGATGTCCTCCGAAAAACTTTCTCCTGAGGAACAAGCCCTCGTAGATAAGCTGTCGCAAACCGTGATGAAATTTGTCGAAGGAATGAGACTTTCTAAACCGATAGCAAAAGCTGTAGCGAGAAGATTATTGGAAAAATTAAAACAGGCAAATCTGCCAGGAGATTCTGTGGGCCCAATTGCTGAAGGTGTTTGGCGTAGACTAAATGGAGTAGGTCATGGAACGAATGCTCTTTTGGAGGACTGCTGCTTGGCAGAATTGAGAATAGTCGAAGATGTAATGCATAAAGTGGATGGACCAATGTCTATATTGATAAGCGGTTTAAAAAGAGAGGTTTTGGCATCTGTAGATCCAGCAACAAATGGAAAAATTATTCGCGCTGTAGCGAGAAAAACTTGGCCTCAAGTAAGGCTAAAATTAGGAGTTTAAATTACAGTAAACGTGGAAGGACCGGAGCCGGAAAGGTGATGGTTAGTTTTTTGTGATGAGAGAGTTTCGAAGTCGTTGTGAAGGGATGCGAGGATGGATTTTTTATCTGATTTTTTTATAGCTTTTAAGAGGGATTTTGTTTTGGCTAGATTTTTTCCGCAAAGAGAAAGGTCGAGAGAGGAGTAGGCGGAGGCGGTTTTTAAAGTGGATGAGGAAGAGGCTAAGTTGATCTTAAATTTAATATTTTTAATTGGGGGAAGAGCCTTTATTTTTTCTCCAAAATGAGTGGCGAGAGCTGTGCCACCGACGATAAAGAAAGGAACGTCCATTCCGAGCTTAGCTGCGAGAGTGAGAAGTTTTTTCTGAGAAATTTTCAGGTTCCACAATTTATTTAAACCTTTGAGAACTGCCGCGGCGTCAGACGAAGCACCGCCAAGTCCGGAAGAAAGTGGAATGTTTTTCGTGATAATAATGTGTGCGAATTTTTTGATTTTATAAGTCTGCTTAATCAGAAGAAGAGCTTTGTGAGCGAGGTTGTCGTTTTCAGGAATAGGCGTTTTTGACCCTTTGAATTTGGGTGCGTAAACTGTTGACGTAGAGTCTGAATCTTTTGTGCTTATTATTTTGAGTTCGTCTCTAATTTCTGTGATTTCTTGGAGAACTGTTTGGATTTCGTGGTAGCCGGAAGCCGTTCTCTTGAGTACGTCTAAAGAGAGATTTATCTTTGCGGGAGCTTTGATTTTGATGAATTTTGCTGAAATGGCCTCTGGTGTTTACAAAACTGAGGCTATTGTGAAGTTTTGTGGTGAATAGTCAAGTTTGGCCGATGCCGCTTCTTGACTAATCCTTTTAAAAGTGTTTAAATGTAATACTCTAATAATTTTTATGCTAGAAAAGGTCCGACAAGAAATTGATAAAAAGGAAACCCATGACTTCAGAGGAGAAGAGGGTCTGCTTTATCGTACATTAGTGAATGGCGAGCCACTCTGGGCAAAAAAATGGCACAGAAGTCATGACAAAGCTTTCTATATGCCCATTGAGCTTGGCGGATCCAGCCTATCTCCTTTTTGGCACAAAAAGATAGAACTTTCTTATTCAATAGTGCATGAACTTTTTCCTAACGATACTATCGACGTAATAGGCTCTTACGATGAAAGAACACCCTCTAGCCTTGGGGCTATGAGTGAATTCGAACCTCTGGCTGGAAAACCAGTGACGGTCAGTCGCGAAGCCGTAGGAGACCCTGAGCTTTGTGCTATAAGAGATGACATTATGAATCAGCATTATGATGTGCTGATGGCGAGGCGTGATGAAGGAGCTCGCAGAGGTGCAACCAAAGAACAAATGGCGCCATTTTTTGCGGCGGGAAGAAAAGAGGTAAATGCAAAAATAGTGGCAGCACTAGGTCCGGAAATTGAATTAGATAGTCTAATTGCCTCCGTGGTTGCTAGTGGCTTTCAAGGACTAGACCAGCTTGCCAAAAGGATTCGCGCACGTAATCCTAAAAATGTGATGGCGGATTTCCTAGATGCCGGAATATCAGCCGGACATCCTGAGGTGAACTTCGTGCCAGGAACAAAAGAGCTTCATCCAAATCCTCCACATGGAACATTTGTAGAACTTTCTATAGCAGATTCAAAAATGCTAGTGGCCCATATTTCCAGAAAATTTGCCAATAATCCGAGAAAGCGTGATGAGCTATTATCAAGATTTCGTAGTTATGAAATTTACACTTTGGTAGATCAACTTTTCGACAAAATACTTTTGGCTTTTATACAGAAAACTCAAGGACGGGGAGATACGGAATTTTTAGGAAAAATCTGCTTAAGCTTAGAGAAATTTCGCCAAGTAACTGAAAAATTCGGCCTAACAATAGACCCGTCTAGCATGGAAAGATCTATGATAAATATTGTGACGACCTCCACTAATTCCCGAGAGGCGATGTCTCGTTTGCAAAGAGAATTTATTGCTCCAATGGAAGCTGTTTTAGGTTAGCCTTTCACTAAAGAAACAATCGCGAAGCATTGGATGCCGAGGCCGGCGCCGAACATTGTAAGTTCTTCACCAGTTGTGGCAGTAATGCCAATGCGAGATGGCGGAAGATTGAGAATACTGCAGAGAGATTTTTTTAGCTTTAAAGTGAGGGGATCGATCTTTGGTTTTTTGCATTCAATCATTAATCCGAGACTGTTTATTTTGAATTTTTGCTGTTCTACTTTTTTCAAAATTACATCTAAATATTTGCGGCTATCTTTCACTCCTTTCTCACAAAGATCATCAGCATAAAATCCGAGAGACATATCACCAATGGCTTGAGAAAGCGCATTAAATGTGGCGTGGAGAATCACATCGCCGTCAGAATTAGCTTTTAGTTTTGGTTGGTCTGGAATAAAAATTCCGGCAAGAGTCAGGCCGAGAACCTCAGAATCAAAGACGTGACTATCTTGTCCAAGGCCTACGCGAAAATCTTCCGGCAAATCGCCAAAAACTGCGCGGACTTTTTGCAAATCGTGATTTGTAGTAATTTTGAAATTATTTTCACTCGCTTCAATGTAAGAGACATTTTGACCAATAGATTCGAGAAGCATGGCCTCGTCAGTAACGTCTAGCTTCTTTTTCTTGGCGTGTTCCAATGCTTTCACAAAAAGCGAATAGGTAGCAGCCTGAGGAGTCTCAGCAGCAAAAAGTTTATCTCTGTCGTGAGTTTTCAGAATATGTTTATCGTTTACCTCCTTGATCGTAGAAGTCACATAATGCCCAGCAATGCAGGCGCCGTTTTCTTTAGACTCTTTAATTACGCTATCTATTTCTTCATGGCTTACGCAAGGATTGTCACCATTATGAGCAATAATCACGTCATCCTTTTTTAGATTTTTTGGTAGGGCCTCAAAACCTATAGCAAAAGAACTTTGGCGAGTTAGTCCGCCAATAACAATTTTTTTCACCTTTGGGAGATGATATTTTTTTACAATTCTTTCGAGGTCAAATTTATTAGCTTTATTCACAACTAAAATTATTCCATCAATTTCCGGATGGTCATTGAAAGCCACAAGAGAATGGTAGACTAAAGGCTTGCCTCCAACCTGTAGAAGCAATTTATCTTGTTGAGTTTTCATGCGCTCGCCACGGCCAGCAGCAAGAATAAGGGCGTAATTCATACTTATATATATTGGCACATTCCTTATGGTTTTGCAAAAAACCAGAGGATTTAACGAGGTAGAAGTTTATTTATATTTCATGAAATTTTGATGGTTGACTTTTGGCAAAAATACTGTATCTTGCCACTCGCGTGATTTCAAAAAATTAATATAAATGCGATGACAGAGGGGGTTGCAACAAAATCATTTTCAACAGATTCAATGAGTGCTTTACAGGCACTACATTATCCGGATACAGGGAGAAACAAAGTTTTACTCGTTGATGACTGTCCAAACATGAGGGACTTTATGAGGGTAATTTTGGGACGAGCTTTTCCGGATCTTGAAATTATCGAAGCGAATCATCCGGTAGAAGCTATACAAATGCTGTCCGCGGACGGCGTTGCTGATAGTCTCGCGTTCGCCTTGTCGGATAAAGACATGCCATGGATGACTGGCGTAGAGCTAGCCGCGATAATGAATGGCCAAGAGATCAATGGTAAAAGTCTTCATCCCGACCACGTCACTGCTATGAAGGGGGTTCCTAGATTGATGATGACTGGAACTTACGATCCTGAGTTGGCTGAGAGGCTGGTGGCGGACGGGCTTTTCCATCATGTCGGTGAAAAAGGTGGCGCTGGAGGACTTATGGAAGTTTTCGGAAATATTCATACAGCAATATTAAAAGCTGCAAGCTTGAAGACTCAAGAGGCAACTGTTTAGGGATGGCTTCTAAACAGCCCCTTCTCTTGACGCAATGCACAATTGGTGTTATTATTTATGGCTTATTAATAATTTCTCAAATGGCTACCGTCGAAGATCCAAAAGACCCAGTTTCTCCTTCTGTAGATGCGCTAATAGATCAATCTTTGGCTGTATCTGGGAATGGGCATACCCAAAGAGGGCGTCCAATGACCCCTCCGAGTGCAGCAGAAAGTCTTTTAGCTATTACTTCTACAGATAAAGCCTTGACCGTTCATCCCTCTTTGGAGGGAGCTCTAGATCATGTGAAGGGTGCCATGGGGCATTTTAATAATCTGGAAACTGCAGACAAAGAGACTATTGCTGCCGTAGAAGACCTATGTGCAGCCATAAATTTATTGGTAAGAATGGTGGGCCAAATGGGCGAGGAATCTGGTAAAAAAATTGAGATTTTAACAGAAAGGCTTACCAATGAATTGCTATCAAAAACTGCGTTAAAAGTTGCGGCCTATAGAGATAGGCTAACAGGACTTGGTAATCAGGCATCATTGCTCGAGTTTGGACCTAAGCTTTTTGAAAAAGCAAAAGAGTCTGGAAGACCTCTTTCTTGCTTGATGTTGGATATAGATTTTTTCAAAAGTGTGAATGATACACATGGACATCCTGTAGGAGATCAGGTTTTAACACAACTTTCTCTAAGACTGAGAGAGGCTTTGCGTACTTCAGATTTTTTAATGCGTATAGGTGAAGACGAGGATGGCGGGAAGGATGACAAACAGGGAGAACTCTTTGATATGATGGCCCGTGCCGGAGGCGAAGAATTCTGTTTATTGTTAGCCGGAACCCCTTTGGATGGTGCATGTATAGCAGCTGAGCGTGTGAGAGACGCAGTAGAATCTAAGCCCTTTGTAGTAACCGACAAATATGGCGAACAAATTAAGCTTAATATCTCTGTTTCTATTGGAGTTGCTGAAGCGGATTTTGGAAAAGTCCACTCAGCTGAGCAACTAAGAAGCCAGAGTGATAGGGCTCTTTATATGGCGAAGGAGGGTGGCAGAAATGCCGTTGCTAAAATTGAAGTGGGTGCTGATGGATCACAGGTTTTTAGAGTGATTACTCCTGACACAAGATACAAACCACAAGGACAAAAACGAATCTAAAGTGAAGTAAATATTTCTGAAAAGTTTATTTTTCCGGCGAGAAATTTCTGGATAACTTTTTCTTCGTGCTGGAGAAAGGCGCGCATTTTTGTAGGATTTTTTTTGAAGAAATTTAGTACGAGAGGAATTCCAGCAAGAGTTTTTGTGGAAATTTTTGAGAGAGATGATTCGGAGATTTTCTTAAAAGTTTTTGGCAGAGATTGGAGCTTTGCAGCGCGGAGGAGAGCGTTTTCTATGTGTTCGCGCATATCAGGATTCGAGACGTAAGCAGTGAGAAATTTTTCTCCTTTGAATTTCACTGCGCCGTGGATTTGAGATTTAGGATGATAAATTGCAGAAATTTTAGAGAGAGGAAAATTAAAAAGAAAATGAGCTTCAATTAGTTCGAGGCCTTTGTTTATTAACGTGGCGGATTCGATGGAAATTTTCGGTCCCATGTCCCAGCGTGGATGGGCGAGAGCGTCAGCAACAGTGATGGATTTTAATTGAGCTTTAGTTTTTTTATAAAAAGGTCCACCGGAACAAGACAAAATTATTTTTTCAATTTTTTTCTGGGGAAATTTTTGAAGAATTTCGAAGATCGCGTTGTGCTCGGAGTCGAGAGGAAGAAGCTGAGCAGGTGAGTGCGCGGCAAGTTTCATTATTTTTTTACCTTCAGCAATGAGAGATTCCTTATTCCCAAGGAGGAGAATTTTGCCAGCTTTGAGGGCGGATAGAGAAGGATTTATTCCAGCGATGCCGGAGAGGACGTTGATAATTATGTCGGCTTTTTCTAGAGTAGATAGATTGATGAGAGCGGACGGAGTTGACTCGGAGGCGAGCACTGAATCCTTTACTTTCCATTTTTTCGCCTGCTTTCCCAAAAGGGTTTTATTCACATTCGCCGAAAGACCGATTACGCGGAAATGTTTTTTATATTTTTCTAAAACTTCCAGGGCTTGGACGCCTAAAGAGCCTGTGGATCCCAAAATTACGACGTTTTGCATATAACAATTATCTACAGTTCAGAGTCGTCTTTGTAAAGCGTAACTTTGGGCCGAGGAGCTAAATCGAGCGGAAGCATCAGTAGATCTTGACTTTCTAATCAGTTTTGCCTATCATCCTGTGGCTTCGGGTAGTCATTTCGTAATACAAAATTATATAGTTAAGAAATTACGCATTAATCTGGAAATACGCGTTCCAACCATTAGATTGATTGGCGCAGAAGGTGAGCAGCTTGGGATTATGTCTCGAGATGCAGCGATAGCTTTAGCCCAAGAAGCGGGTCTAGATCTAGCGGAAGTAGCCCCAAACGTAGTTCCTCCAGTGTGTAAAATTCTGGACTATGGTAAATATCAGTATCACCAGAAAAAGGTGGAAATGAAGCACCGTAGAATGCAGAAAAAGGCTGAAATGAAAGGCATTCGTATTGGATTCAAGATTGGAGATCACGACCTTGGTATCAAATCGAGACAAGCTCATGGATTCCTAGAAGATGGAAATCCAGTGAAGGTAACTCTTTTGTTCCGAGGAAGAGAAGCTGCTTACAAAGACTTAGGACTTGCAAAGATGATGAAGTTTTATGAAGCGGTAAAAGATGTAGGACATATGGATGAAGCGCCAAAGAAACAGGGAAATGCCATGTTGATGGTAATTACCCCAAGCAGAATGAGCCATCAGGCACCACAGGAATAGAAACTTAATTTTAAAAAAAATAATTTAATATTTATGAAAGTCAAAAGTCACAGTGGATTGAAAAAACGTTTAAAAGTAAAAAAGAGCGGAGCGCTTGCCTTCAATAAGGCTGCTAGACGTCACTTACTTACAAACAAATCTAAGAGACAGAAAAGATCTATGCGCAATGGTATTCCAGTTTACGCTGGCGGCATGAAGCACGTAAGAAGACTTTTGTCTGGCAGAGCTCAAATTCACGTTACAAGAAAGAGACAGGAACAGTTGAAGAAGATGAAAGAAGAGGAGAAGAAAGCGTAGTATTTACAAAGTATTTATTTTTTTAATTAACTCATATGTCTAGAGTAAAAAGAGGTGTAAACACCCGCCGCAGGCACCAAAAGATGAAGAAGGCTGCCAAAGGCTACCGTGGACTACGTAGCCGCACATTTAAGTGGGCTAAAAATGCCACGATGAAAGCAGGTCTTCGCAGTTATACAAGTCGTCGTTTGAAAAAGCGTGACTTCCGTAGCTTATGGATCACAAGAATCAATTCTGCATGCCGCGCAATGGGCGTGAAATACAGCAGATTGATTGACGCCATGACTAAGAAAGATATGGTAGTAAATCGCAAAATGCTTAGCGAATTGGCGGTGAATGAACCGGCAGTTTTCAAGAAAATTGTGGAAGAAGCGATGAAATAAAGAGATAGGGCGGAGGCGTTGAGCGAAAGCTCAAAGGTTCTCAGCAAAACTCAAAATTTAAAACCGTTCACAGAAATGTGGGCGGTTTTTTTGTGCGGTGGGGTGGCGGTGGGATTGGTGGAAAAATTGGCGAAACCAAAGAGGTTTTAGAACTTTAGGATAAGATTGAGGTGAGCGGGCAGAGAAGGTGGTCAGCAATTGTGCCGAGGCCCGATAGAGTTTAGAAATTTTAGAATTAATTTAGAAAAAATTTAAGAAAATTTTAAGTTTGGGTGGTAGGGTGCGGGCATGGAAGAAAAAGATCTTAAAAAATTTATGGAATATGGACAAGGAAGGGTTGGTGCGAAACCCAATCAGGGCGAGAATGCGCAAATACTTGGTAAAAGTGGAGCTCTCATCTCTAATTTCTACAAACCTTTAGCAGAACTTCCTGATGAGGAACTTTATAAAAGATGCCGAGAGTGCGGAATGAATGCGCGGGTATGGTCGCGCAAATTTGCGGCGCTTTTACCAGAGGTGGCAAAAAGGGGACTGCATAGAAGAAAGGGATTCACGTCCCTGGGGGAATTTGCGGCGAAAATGGCGGGGATGAGTGAATATGCGGTGGATAGGATTCTGCAGTTGCATGCAAAGATAAAGGATAAACCTTTGTTGCTGAAGCTTTTTGAGTCTGGGGAGGAAGGGTGGGCAAAAATAGACAGAGTAACTTATGTTGCGACAATAGAAACTGATAAATTTTGGGCAGATAAATTGAAACTTCTGTCAAAGTCGGCTCTTGAGACTTACGTACAAAATTACAGATTAACTTTTGCGCCCGGGCGCAAACAAGAAAGCAAAAATCTTTTTGGTCAAGCGGCCGATACCGGCCTCGCGGCAGAAGGTGACGGCTTTCAATTCGAGCCTCCTGTCCGCTTTTCTTTTCCGGCAAGTAGAGATTTGGAATTCGACCTGAGGGTGGCGAAACAAAAGATGGAAAAAGAGACTAAGCAAAACTTAACCTGGAACGAAACCTTTCAAATGATAATCAAAAAAACGGATTTCGCGCCACCTCCGCTAGGCGTTTGCATAAAGTGCAAAAAGAAAAACGCGAAGGTGAAAATCTGCGAAAAGTGCAGTATGGGATTGAAAATGGGGGACCCGACAGCGAGTGGCGAAAGCACAGGAGGTAGCCATGGTTAGCCGATATATTCCTGTGAAAATTAGTAGGGATGTTAAGGGAAAGTTTGCCTTCAGGTCTGGAATAAGGTGTGGATTTCCTAAATGTAGGAAGCCGGCCACGAATTTTCATCACACCAAAAGATTTGCGATAGTAAAGAGACACTTGGCGGCAGAAATTGTTCCCCTCTGCAAAATTCATCATGAGCTGGCGCACGCGGGGCTGATTGAAAATGAAGAAGAAAATCCTTTGGCGTGGAGGATTGGCGATGCTAGAAAAGTGTCGCGGGCAACGATGGAGATAGACAATATTGTGAACAAAAAGATCCAGCGGCAAAGACGAATGTAGAGAGGAGAGGCGTTAATAAATTCTGAAATCTTGGTAAATTTTGGCGGTAGGAATCGAGGTGGTGGTGAAAGAAGATGGCGACGATAGTTCCTCCCAAACGACCTCCACTTTTTCTACTTTTGCGGAGGGAGAACCTTTTTTCGCCCATTCAATAAAAGACTGAATGTTTTCTTCGGGACCCTGGACGAGAGCTTCCACATGTCCTTCTGGAAGATTGCGGGCGTAGCCGTTAAGGGTGAGACGTGCAGCTTCTTCGGCAGCATGCGCACGAAAGAAAACTCCCTGCACTTTGCCGGAGATTAAGAGGGTGGCTTGTTTTGGGGAAGATGAGGACATGGGAGATGAGTGAGTGGAGGGATGGTCGGCGTTAAAATCAGGGGAAAGAGAAATGTGGGAGGCGTGAGTGGCAGAGGCTAAAGAAAAAAGCGCGAACCCCATTGTGAGATCCGCGCTTTTCAATAAACTATTTAAACTCTGAAATCGTAACTTTCTGCACAATTACGTCTTCCGTAGGATTGTCGGAATATCCCACTTTTACTTTTGCGATTTTATCTACTGTTCCCATTCCGTCGTACACGAATCCGAAAACTGCATGTTTTCCATCTAGCCATGGAGTACCTTCGTCAGCTTGAACAATGAAGAACTGGCTTCCTCCTGTATTTGCTCCAGAGTTCGCCATAGAAACAGCGCCACGAACGTTTTTCAAACCTTTACCAAATTCGTCCTGAAGCTTTGTTCCAGGACCTTTATAAGAATAGCCTCCTGTGCCATTTCCTTTCTCAAAATCTCCGCCTTGCACCATGAAACAATCGATAACTCTGTGGAATTTTGTGCCGTTGTATTTACCAGCCTTTGAAAGTTCAATAAAATTCTTTGCTGTCTCTGGAGCTTCTTTGGTATAGAGAAGCATCTGAATATCTCCGAAATTTGTTTCGAGAGTAGCAACTGTGTCGCCAGCCTCTGGTTTGATTTTCATTTGTAGGTCGTTAGGATAATTAATTAAATTAGTAAGATCGTCCTGAGACATTTGTCCCTTGGCTACTCTTCCCTGATAATTGCAGGAAGGATTGTTGATGGAGAAAATGTTTTGTGCCGGAGCACTGCCGCAGCCACTGATCATGAGGGCAGAAATGGTTGCTAAACAAAATGATTTTTTATACATAGATTGAGGATTACTGATTGGCCGGATTTTAGCACAAAATGGTCCAATTAAGAACTGACAATTTTGTGGACAGGACGGGCTTTATATGGTGGTTTTTTCTTTGTCTTTGTGATAACCTTTTGGGGCTTTAAACAGGTATTAAATATGAAAAAATTTCTTAAAAAATTAGTGCTTAGTCTGCTAAGAACAATGGCTAAGTTTAGACTTAAAAGATTTAAAGGGAAAATTATTGGAATTACCGGGTCAATTGGGAAGAGCAGCACTAAGGATGCGGTTTATACAATCTTAAATACTCAGTTCAAAGTGAAGAGAACAAAGAAGAATATGAATTCTGACTTTGGTCTTTGCCTTACGATTCTCGATATAGAAAGCGGTTTTTCTTCTGCAACAAAGTGGTCCTGGTTTTTACTTAAGGGCCTTTTTAATTGCATGATGAAAGATCATAACGAAATTTTATTATTAGAATTCGGAGTTGATAAGCCTGGAGATATGGATTTCTTGGCGTCAGTGGTTAAGCCAGATATGGTGGTTTTCACAGGAGTGTCTCCGGTGCATATGGCAGAAGGACAGTTTTCTAGCTTAGAAGAAATTTTTAATGAAAAACATAAATTAGTTGAGGCGATGCGCGAACATGGGGTGGCGATTTTAAATGTAGATAATGATTTACTAGAGGGATTGTCAAAGAAACGTGGCAGAAAGAGCACTGTTACTTATGGAAAGGATCGCGAAGCGGATTTCTGGGCAAGCCAGATTCATCAAGACCTAGAAGGATTGAGGTTTGTTTTGCATTATGACCATAGGCATTATGATGTTCATGCAAATCTTATTGGAGAATTTCAGGTTTTCGTTTTGATGCCGGCAATTATTTGCGGATCACTTCTCGGAATGACTATTGAAAATATGATTTTAGCGATTGAGAAATATACTTTGCCTCCTGGGAGAATGAGTATTATTCCGGCAATAAACGAAGCGACGATTCTCGACAGCACTTACAACGCTTCTCCTGAAGCCGTAAGAGAGGCTCTTCAAACTTTGGCGAAGATTGCTGTTAATAAGCGGAAAATTGCGGTGCTTGGTAGTATGAATGAGCTAGGAAAGCATACTCAAATTATGCACGAGATGATTGGAGAAATTGTGCCAAAATGTGCGGACATGCTAATTACCGTAGGCGATGACGCAATGATTATTGCGGAAAAGGCGAAGGAGAAAGGAATGGAAGAAAGAAATGTTTTCAGCTTTAAAACTTCTTTAGAGGCGGCCGGATTTTTGGCAGATAAAATTAAAAAGAATGATGTGATTTTAGTAAAAGGATCTCAAAATAACGTAAGGCTTGAGCGTTTCGTAAAAGCTCTTATGGCTGAACCAGAAAAAGCGAAAGACCTCCTCGTAAGACAGGAACCAGCGTGGACTACAAAATTGTAATTTATGAAATATAATTGGTCGATAATCGGACACGAAAAGCAACTCTTGCAGATAGAAAAGGATCTTGAGAGTGGAAATTTGGCGCACGCTTATTTATTGTCTGGGCCAAATAGTGTAGGGAAAAATACTGTGGCAAAAAAGATGGCAGGGATTCTTCAATGTGAAAATGATTTTTGTCATAGCTGTAATTCTTGTATTCAAATTGAAAAGGGTTGCCATGTAGATACTGTGGTTTTTGAAGATGATGGAGAATCTATAAAAATAGAAACCGTAAGGAAAATTCTTGAAAGATTGAGTATGACAAGACAGGCTCAGTATAAAATTCTTTTAATACAGAGTGTAGAAAGAATGGGAATAGAAGCTGCAAACAGTTTTCTCAAAATGCTTGAAGAGCCGCCAGAAAGAACAGTTTTTATTATGACCACGGATAATATTAGACTTATTTTGCCGACGATTTTGTCGAGAGTAAGAGTGGTGCAATTTAATAGTGTTTCACAGGTTTACTTGAAGGAAAAGCTAGAAAGTCTTTATCCGGAGAGAGACGCGGAAACGCTAGAAACGGTGAGTCTTTTGTCTATGGGAAAAACTGGGAAGGCTGTGCACTTGATGGAGCATCCGGAATCTCTAGCAGAGTATTTAAAAATCTATCACGACATTCAGAATTTTTTGAATTACAGAAGTGTGGTGGAAAGATTTAGCTATATTGAGGAGATGGCGGAAGATCCGAAAAGAATAGAAACTTTTATGAATATTTTGACTCACGTGGTGAGAAGTAAAATGTTGGGGCTAAAAGAAGACTCGGCAAATCACACAAAAGCCCTTTCAAAAATCGATGAGGCTGCTATGCTCTTAAAGAAGAACGTAAACGTCAGGTTAGTTTTAGAAAATTTAATGTTACAAATTTAATATATGGCCACAAAAGTTATAGGAATAGAGTCTGGATATAGTGCCTCTGTAGCGGAAATTCCTTTCAATGAAGGGTCCATTTTTGTTGTTGGAGACGAGGTAATTTTCAAGGACGCGGAGGATAAAGAAGAATACGGAGTAGTAAAATATACTAATCGCGATTCCGCAGAAGAAGACAAAATTCTTTTCACTTCAAAAATTTTGCGCAAAGCAACAGCGAACGATATTCAAAAAGTAGAAAGCCATATCGAGCTCAGCAAAGCTGCGATGAAAAAGTGCAAAGAGGTAGTAGAGAAGTTGGGGCTTTTGATGAATGTCTTTAGAGCTGGATATTCTTTTGATGGAAATAGACTACAGTTTATGTTTACTTCTGATGATCGCGTGGACTTCAGAGATCTTGTAAAAGAGCTCGCGAAGACTTTGCAGAAACAGATTAACTTGAGACAAATCGGACCAAGAGATAGAGCCAAGATGATAGGTGGTTATGGAAAATGCGGACGCCCACTTTGCTGCAGCACTTGGTTAGGAAAATTAGAAAGTATCAATATGGAAATGGTGCGTATGCAAGCGCTCGAGAGCAAGGGAAGTTCAAAGCTTTCTGGAGCCTGTGGAAAACTTTTGTGTTGTCTAAAATATGAAGTGGAAGCCTACAGAGATCTCAGAAAAACTGTTCCAAGAATTGGATCTATAGTTAAACTAAAAAAGCCTGCAGTCGAGGGGACTATTATCGCTGTGGATATCTTAAATCAGAAAGTAAAAGTTTTGATTGTTGGTAGCGAACCACAGGTGGTAAAAGTTTCTGATATAGAAAAAGTTTTGAAAGAAAAACGCGCCTATGGAGAACGTGAACCGCGAGCTGAAGTGCCAAAAGATAAACCTGAAGCAGAACCAATAGCATCTTAAATAAATTATTATGTGGACGTATTTAGCAATTTTATTTAGTTTTTTATTTTTGGTTGGCGTTTTTGTACACAGGGTGATGAGCAATAAAAGGGATGCCATTCAAGAGAAGGCTAGGGCAGAAGCAAAGGCGGCAATGGAATCTCAGGAATCAGAAGAAGAAAAGAAAGTTCGTCTCTCTCGTGAACAAAAAGACCAAGTGGAAACTTTGTGCAAACGAGGAGAGTCTTTGATAAATGCCGGCAAAGACGAAGAGGCAGTAAAATGTTTTGTACAAGCGCTTTCCATCAACACTCAGCATCCAGAAACACAGCAGAGATTGGCTTTGCTTTATCTACAGAAACAGATGTACGGAGGAGCTGCAGCATTGTTTCAGCAACTTGCTCAACAGACAAATGATCCAATGCACTACAGTCATTGGGGATTAGCTTTATATCAACAAAGTGATTTCGAAAATGCAAAAGTTGCTTATCAAACAGCTGTAGACCTAGACCCTTCTAGGCCTCAGAGGTTTATTAGTCTTTCTCAGGTATACAAAGCTCTTGGACAGCTGTCTAACGCTATAATTGCTACCAACAAGGCTCTCGAAATCGACGAGAAAAATATAGAATTCTTGTATCAATTAGCAGACCTTCAGGCCGAAGCGGGAAATTACATGGAAGCGAAGGAGACCCTGAAAAGACTATTCGAAACTGATGCTACGAATAGAGCGGCAAAGACTTTGCTAAAAGAAATAAGCAAACTAGAGCTTGAAGCGGCGAATCCTTCAGAGCAAAAATAATTAAGGTTTGTTTACGGAAGCAGGTTTTGCTGGAGTCTTTTTTGACGTACTCGCGGCTGGAGTTGCCGGAGTTTCACTTTTGGCTGGAGCGGCGGCGGCGGCGCCAATTGCGATCTTTTCTGGCATGGCTTTGTAGTGAGTCTCGATTGGCTCTTTGGTTTCTTTGCCGTCTTTATCAAAGAGATGGCGATACCAAATTGCCGTAAACCCTGGATGCGCGTGTTCAAGATCGAGAGTTTGTCCTACCGGCAATCTTGGTGTTGGAACGTATTCTGTTGGTGGGGGATTAATGTGATTGGAAATATATGGACCTTCCATGTTCACGTGTCGACCGTCCGGAGTTCCGTAAAAGACTATATAAAGTTCAAAATCCCCCTCGGTATAAGTCTGCATTAAAATATAGTGGCCGGTGTCGTTTTTAAATTTCATATCTGGCCCACCAAGATAAATCGTGGCGTCTAGTCCGTGACCGAGAATTTGAGAATAATACGAAACGGCATAAGTATGCTGATTTCTTTCTACTATTGGTAATCCAGCAAAAAGAGCGGTGCGATACATTGTTGTGGAGACCTGACAAATTCCTCCTCCAAATTCCGGAATAGTGCCTTCCGGCTTGATAACCAACTCTTTTTTAAATCCTGTAGTGTCGTCTACTGGGCCTAGCGTCGTGTCGAAAGAAAAAACCTCGTCAGGGGCCACAAGAACTCCGTTGAACTTACTGGCGCCCGCTTTGACGTTTATAACCCTATTTGTTGGGGAGCCATAGTAAGAAGTGTGCCCTACCGCCAATCTTTCCGTCACCCCTTTTTCCTTTAGGTCTTCGGCAATGTTTATTTTTGGCGTAGTGCTAATGGTTGGAACAGGAACTCTGTCTATTTTGTTTTCCACTGCAAGCTCGAGGGCCTTTTTTAATTGCTCTCTTTGAACCTTTTTACCGTCGCTTCCTTGTCCTTCAATTTTTACCTTACCTTTGTCGTCCGTGTAAATATTTACATCCTGAGATGGCCTGTCTAACCACTTTGAAATATTTTCATCCACAAACTGATCTAGTTTTTGTTGATTAACTTGTAGTGTAATTTTCTTTGTAGTAGCGGAGTCGAGAGTGTCCACAGATAGAACCTGGTCAAGGAAAGGAATTTTTATTTCGCTTTTCGTGGTGAAACTCACCCAGTCCTGATGCATTTTTAGGCGAACTTTCCATGTACCAGTATAAACAGGATCGACGAGGGTAGTGGTCTGGTTTAGCTCGTCCACAATCTTATCTTTCTGGGCCAAGAGGTCTTCTTTTTTTACAGAAGGCTGCTCATTAAAAGTGGTGACTTTTATTTTTTCAGATTTTAAATTTTTTGCGGAAAACTTTAGGTCTTTAAGCAGAACGCCCTTGTCTATTGCTGTTCCCGGTTGGCCGTCAACAACCTCGAAGTCGCCATTTTTGTTGATAAAAGCGTTGGCGGACTTTGCCGAAATCTCGCTGAGCTTAAACTCTTTCTCTAATGTTGAAAAAAGCTTGTCGTAATCTATGCGAGCTAGGATTTCTAGTTTTTTGTTTTCTCCTGCGCCAAAACCAAAAACTTCCCAAAGGCGAGTACTGTTTAGGTCTACTGTTTTTAATGTTTTCAAGGTCTCGCTTACTGAGATTTTAATACCGAGATCTTCTGGCTTTATACTTTTTACTTTTCCGAGAATTTCTATTTCTATTGGAGTTTTTAGGTAGGCGTCTCCTTTTTCAGAAAGAAGTGTTTCCGCTTGGTTAAAAGAAAGGAAGGAAAGGTTTTCGTTTGCTACGTAGGTGCCGGCAGTAAATTTCCCAACCATTAAATATTTATAAACGGCAAGGGTCGTGGAAACAGTCGTTCCAACTACTGCCCCGACAATTATTCCAATTAATAATTTACGGTTTTTCATAATTATTGTTCTATCTCTATAACGTCTTCGTTAGGAATTTTCTTGATAGAGGAGTGGTTCTCGCGATTTTTATCTGGAGAGTTTTGTTCGGCATCTTTTTTCTTACCAAAAGAGAAAAGGTTTTTAATTTTGTGAAATATTTTTCTTGAACTTTTTCCGGCGCTTTTTGCGGCATCGGCGATTTCTTGTCGTGTTTCTTTTCCTTTTTTAGGGGCGATACTGGCTCCAAGAACAGATCCAATTGCGCCTCCGATTACAGCTCCCATAAAAACTTTGTCGAGAGTGTCCATTTTTGAAATTTTTTTGTTTTCTTCGTTGTTACTCATAGGATTGGGGATTATGAGAATAGGGTTTGTGTTTACTGTGAAATTTCTGTGTGCTTTGTTCTACGAATCACATTTACTTTGATTTGTCCTGGATACGTCAATTCGTCTTCTACTTTTTGAGCGATTTCTTTAGCCATTGGATATAATTGCTCATCTTTAATTAAGTCTGAATCCACAAGAATTCTAAGCTCTCTACCGGCAGAAATTGCGTAAGAACCTCTTACCCCTTCGTAGCCAGATCCGGTTTCTTCAAGAGCCCTGATTCTCTCTATGTATTTATCAAAAGACTCCTGTCTCGCTCCGGGTCTACTTGCAGAAATAGCATCGGCCGCCTTTACTATAAGAGCTTCCGGTGTTTCCTGAGGAATAGCGTCGTGGTGAGTCCACGCTGCGTGCACTTCCTCCCAGGAGAATCCAAACTTCTCCATAATTTCTTTAGAAAGTTGATCATGCGTGTCTTTCACGTTTGGATCTTGATCGATAGCTTTTCCAAGATCATGAAGGAATCCACCAATCTTACAGGTGTTCATATTTAATCCTAGTTCGCAGCCTATCATTGCTGCTAACCAACCAACCTCCAAAGAGTGCTTCATAATGTTTTGACCATAACTTGTTCTATACTGAAGCCTTCCAACTATTCTCAAGAAATCTTTGTCTGTATGTTTTAGTCCAATTTTTTCTGCAGCCTTTTTTCCAATCTCATATAGCTCGTCATCAGTTTCTCTCTCTGCCGCCTGAACAGCCCTTTGAACAACCTGCTTAGTAATGTCTCCTCTATAGTTAACAAGTTTCTCCATAGCTCTTTGTGCTACTCTTCTTTTTACCAACTGAAATGCTGAAAGACTTATAGTGTTAGGAAGGTCATTAAAAACGATGTCCACCTCCAATAAACGCTCAAATTCTTTAATGTTTTCTCCATTTCTTCCTACAATTTTTCCTTTAATGTGGTCTTTTGGAACCACTACGTTTACAGCCCTGGTTTCTACTGACGTTGGAGAGGAAAGTCTTTGTAGTACATTTACCACTATTTTTCTAGCAACCTTCTCGGCATTTTCTTTCGCCCACTCTTCTCCCTTGATCAACCTCTCTGTGTTTTCGTCTTCTAACTCTCTGGTAAAACTATCTAAAAGGTTCTTTTTCAACGCTTCCGTTGTTGTTCCCGTTTTCTCTGAAAGTTTTTGAATAAAATCTTTTTCGCTATTCTTTATTCTCTTCTGTAGGGTATCGCTTTCTTCTGTAAGAGTAGCTATCCTTAAACGAATCTCGTTAAGCCTTTCCTCTCTCTTCTTAAAGGACTCTTCTTTTAACGCAAGAGCCGCCTCCACTTTGTTCAAACGTTCTGTTTTCTTGTCGGATTCTTGTTTAAAAAAGGTTACCCTGTTTTGAACAGCCTCGGTCGCTTGTTTTCTAATAAGCTCGGCCTCAGCTTTGCTCTGCTCTATCATCTCTTCGGCCACTTTCTTGTCTTTTTCAACATCAAAAAACTTCATGCGTTTTAGCGCTACAGTGCTCACGAATCCGCCTCCGACTAATCCAATTAATATATATATTATGTTTTCCATTTTATTTTTTAAACTTTGAATTAAAGATTTAAACAAACGTCTTCGAGACTCTACCACTTTTTAAACATTTTTTAAACATCTTTTAAACCTTCATTGTTTTTATTCGTTTTATAATGTCTTCTTAAATCGTTTTAAGGCTTATACATAGAGGCTTTTTAGGAAAAGTATTTTTACTACATTTTATATTAAATGTAAATCTCTATAACTACTACTGTTTATATATATTACTTAATAAATTAATTTAATTGGCATTGCCAGAATGTTGATTATTCATATAATGACTTTGGGCTTTTAAAACAGATAAACATATGAAACTCTTTTGTTCACGAAGTGATTTAGATTACGCAATAAATATTGTTAGCAAGGCGATAAGCCCAAACAATACTTTGCCGGTATTAAATAATATTTTAATTAAAGCTGAAGGTAAAAAATTATATTTTTCTTCCACTAATTTAGAAATTGCGATTAGTTGTGTTATTGATGCGGACGTAAGAAGCGAAGGTTCTATTACCGTACCAGCAAAATTAATTGGAAGCTATGTTTCATTATTAACTGATGAAAAAGTTGAATTAGGAGTTGTTGAAGGTTTGAATTTAGCGGTAACCTCTTCGAGTTCTAGTACTAAAATTAAATGTATTAGTTCTGACGAATTCCCATTAATTCCAAAAATTGAAAAAGGACAAGAAATCACTTTAAGCGTAAACGCTTTACACGAAGCTTTAACAGAAGTAGTTTTTGCGGCATCTTTGAATACATCTAGACCTGTTTTATCAGGAGTTTTACTTGTTTCTTTTGAGAAAGGAATAAAATTAGTGGCAACAGATAGTTACAGACTAGCCGAAAAATCTGTAGTTACTTTAAAAAATCCAACCGAACCAGTTTCTTGTATAATTCCAGCAAAAACAATGCTTGAATTATCAAAAATTATTAGCAAAGCTCAAGGAAAAGAGGTTAAAATTAATATTTCTAAAAACCAAGCTTTATTCACAATTGATGGAGTTGAATTAATTTCTCGCCTAATTGAAGGTAAATTCCCAGATTATGACAAGATTATTCCAAAGGAAATTAAGACAAAAATTGAAGTATCCGTAGAAGATTTATCTTTAGTTTTGAAAAGAGTTAGCTTATTTGCTAGAGAGAATAATAATAGTATAAAACTTAGCGCCACAAATGATGGAAAATTATTAATTTCATCAGAGGAAACAAAAGTTGGTGAAGAAAAAGCCGAAGTTTCTATCCGAATGGAAGGAGAAAATAATAAAATCTCCCTAAATGCTCAATATTTATTAGACGTTTTGACCTATATTACCGACGACAAAGTTAGTATAATCATAAACGACAAGGCTTCTCCTGCCGTTATTAAGCCGGTAAAAGAAGAAGATTATGTTTACATAATTATGCCGCTTAAGATATAAAGCTGCGGAAGTTTGAAAATCACCCAAGTATGAGGAACATTATTTCGTATTTTCCAGACAATACGTTGCAAGACGTAACCAGTCTTTTTAGAAGGCAGAAAAATATTTCTGTCTCTGGAGCAGGAAACGCTTCTTCAAAAGCGATGATTTTAAGCCAAGTCTTAAAGAAAAACCGAGACGCTATTAAAAATATTTTATGGGTTGTTTCTGACCCAAACGAACAAAACGTTGTAAAAATGGCCATGGACGTTTGGGGCGATGCGCCAGTTTTTATTTACAAAAAAAGAGCTGACGAAGAGGTTATTGGCTTTCCAACAAAAAGAGATTTTGATGAACTAAGAAATAGGGAATTAGTAGAGTTTGTTTCTAGGGTGTTTTTTAACACTGGATCTGTTTTTGTGGTCGACTTCCCGTCTTTGTTGCAGAATTTTCCTGAAATGAACGAGCTTTTAAACAATAAAATTTCCCTAAAGGCTGGCGCAGAGGTTGACGTGGTGTCTCTTATTGGAAAACTGGTCGCGATTGGTTACGAAATGTCTGATGATAAGTTTTTGCAAAAAGGACAGTATTATAAAACCGGAGACAGCGTGGTTATTAGACCTATAAATTCCGAAGAAGCATATAGCATAGATGTGGCTTTTGATAAAATTGAAAGAATTGAGATTATTGACCAAAAAGACTTTTTAACAAACCTTAAAGAAGTAAAAACCTTAGACGTTTTTCCTTTAGAATACGAGAAAAACTCAAACGACTTTTTGTCTCTACTTGGACCAAAAGGAGTGGTTGTAGATGATGAGGTGGATGTGGTGGATGAGTTTTACGAGGTTTGGAATGCTTTTATGGACGAAGTTACCACGAGAGGACAAAGCCTTTCTTTTTCTTCGTTTAACGACGATGTAGAAAACCATGTTCATTTACATTTTTTGTCCGTGTTGAAATATCGCAACGCTTATGACTTTGCGAACGACATGAGAGACAAAATTAGTGCCGACTGGAAGAATATTATTTTTACCAAAAACGTAGAAGAGGTTAGCGGATTACTAAGGGATCAAAAAGTTCCATTTATTGAAGGAATCACTGAGGATAATTTTTCTAAATCTTCTGCTTTTTTAATTAAGGTTGATAAAGAAGATGTTTTTCCACAATCTTTTCAGGCGCCAACACAAAGAATTAGCCTGGTTACAGACACAGATATTTCGTTTTTAAGAGAAGAAAAGAAAAAATACGTGGACCAAAATGTTTTTAACGATTTCCTTACAAGCTTGAAGTTTGGGGATTTTGTGGTGCACGCCGATCATGGAATTGCGAAATTTATGGGGTTAGACAAGAAGACGGTGGACGGAATTACGAAAGAATATTTAAAACTTGGGTACGCAGAAAACGATAAGCTTTTTGTGCCAATTGATCAGGCGGACAAGGTTAATAAATACATTGGATCAGAAGATTTAATGCCAAAATTAACAAGGCTTGGAAGTGCAGATTGGAACACTATTACAAGCAAGGTAAAAAAAGAGACACAGATAATTGCGAAAGAGCTGCTTAAACTGTACGCAGAAAGAAGGGCAGCAAAAGGATTTGCGTTTAACAAAGACAACGATCTTCAAGAAAAATTTGAGAAAACTTTTCCTTACGATGAAACTCCGGGACAAATGAAGGCTATTAACGATGTGAAAGAAGATATGGAAAGCGGCGAGCCGATGGATAGATTGGTTTGTGGAGATGTAGGTTTTGGAAAAACAGAGGTTGCAATGAGGGCGGCTTTCAAGGCTGTACAAGGCGGAAAACAGGTTGCGCTGATTTCTCCAATTACAATTTTGGCGGATCAGCATTACAAATCTTTCAAAAAGAGAATGGAGGAATTTAATGTGAGAGTGGATATGTTGAGTAGGTTTAAATCTCAAAAAGATCAAAAAGAAATTGTGCAAAAATTAGGAAAAGGAGAGGTGGATATTATTATTGGAACTCATCGTTTATTACAGCCAGATATTAAATTTAAAAATTTAGGACTGGTTATTATCGATGAGGAACAAAGATTTGGAGTGAAGCAAAAAGAGGCATTAAAAGAATTGAGAAAAGAAGTGGATATGCTTACTTTGACTGCGACGCCGATTCCAAGAACATTAAATATTTGTCTAAATAAACTAAGAGATATTACGACAATTACTACTCCACCATACGGACGCTTGCCGATTATTACCGAGGTGAGAAAATATTCTCCGAGCTTGGTGAGGGAAGCAGTTATGAGAGAAATTGAGAGAGGTGGACAGGTGTATTTTTTACACAATAGAGTTCAAACAATTGATGGGTTTGCTGAAAGTTTAAGAGCTTTAATTCCTGAGGCAAGAATAGGAGTGGCTCACGGAAAACTAGGAAGCGGAGATCTTGAGGATAGAATTATGGCTTTTACTGAACATAAATTCGACGTACTGGTGAGTTCGACAATTATTGAAAACGGAATCGATTTAGCAAATGCGAATACTTTGATCGTGAATAATGCGGAAAAATTTGGATTGTCTCAGTTGTATCAGTTAAGAGGACGTGTAGGTCGCGGAAAGAGACAAGCCTTTGCTTATTTCTTGTATCATGGACAGAGATTAAAATTGGATGCGAAGAAGAGGTTGCGTGCGATTGTGGAGGCGAGCGACCTAGGAAGTGGATTCCAAATTGCCATGAAGGATTTAGAAATTCGTGGAGCAGGAGATATTTTAGGGGCAAATCAACACGGAGTTATCAACGTGGTGGGTGTTGCGCACTTTATGAGAATGTTGAATAAGGCCGTGGAAGACTTGAAGGCAGGAAGAGTAATGGAAGGAGAAGAAGAGATTACGGATGTTTCTATAGAATTGCCAGTTCCTGCGTATATTCCGGATGCATATATTCCGACATCAAAAGATAAGATTAATACTTATCAAAAACTTTCTTCTGCGGATACGAAAGATTATTTGAATGAAGTTTCAAAAGATTTAGTGGAGGATTACGGAAAGATTCCGAAAGAAGTGGACAATTTGTTCAAAATTATTGAGCTTAAAATTATTGCTAAAAAGGCTGGAGTGGTCGGCATTAAGGCCGAATCCGTACCCATGAGCGAGGACAAAGAAATAGTTTTGCACCTTTCCGGAAGAGTGAAGCCGGCGAATATTATAAACATGCTTGAGTATAATTCTAAGTGGCAAATTATCGGAAACAGAATGAAGATAAACATGAAAGAGTTGGGGTACGTGTGGTTTGCTGAATTGATTAAGTGTGTAGGCAAATTGAGCGAAAAGGCTAAGCATGGAGCAGCAACTGCGAGCGAAGTGAAGCCAGGGAAATAAACAGGGGGTTTGCTACGAGGCCTTGCGAAGAAGGCTTTTTTGTTTATAATTAGCCCTTATCTAACTATATGCGTGAGAGCTTACTTAAAGCGCAGGAGGAAATTCCATTTAATAATTTTACTTGGATTTTGCAGCAGGCGGGAAAACCCTTTCCTAAAGAGTTGGGAGGGGACTGCGTTTTGCAGTCGAGAAGATTAGTTGAGATGCTGAGAGGAAAGGGTATGTCCGCAAAGTATCTGAGGGCGTCTGGATCTTTACACGTGGCCGTTGTGGCGAGATCAGAAGATGAACTTTTTTATCTGGATCCCTTTTTAATACAGGAAGAGCCGGTTTCTATTACAAAGGCCATGGCGAAAGAAGAGCCAGAATATGGAGAGGCTAGGCCCAAAGTAGAAGGTGTTTTTTCAAGAGTTTCTGTGGAGCGTTTTGCGGATGAATGTATAGCCGTCAGCCTTTCCAGATTTGATCCAGAAAGGGGAAGGCAGGCTAGGGTGGGAAGAGGAGTCCTTTATGGTCTTCAGTCTGCGGTTGATAAATTGGGATCAGGAGAAGGATTGGTGGGGGGCGGAGCTCCGGATATTTTAGCTTTGCGAGTTTTGGACGGCGATGATCTTTTGAGTATTAAGAGGGCTGCTCTATCGACGGGGGAGTTTGAGGTTGGTACTTTGGGAAAAGAGGAGTACTCGGTTAGTTCCGTGGATGAGCTAGGGGGAGAGCAAGAAAAGTTAGTTTTAAACATAGCGAGACTTGTTGGGGTGGAGGTATCTGCCTTGATGGACGCGTTTGCGGAGACATCCAGAATTTTAAGAAAAATAAGGTGCGTAGACGGAAAAGCGGTTCGCTAGTTGTGGCAGGTTGAGTTTTCTGATATATTTGTCGTCCGATAGTAACGACGCTTTTTGAAAACGTGGGGATGTATTGGTATTCGACAGTACGTAAGGTTTATTTGTCGCAATCGGGGGATTTCACCGTTTCCCCCCAGATCCAACGGTGAAAACATAAGTGCAACAACTTTTGTTGATAAGATGGCTGCTAAGCTTGCTGCTAGAGAGTTCGCTCTTTCACCAGTTATGGCTTAGTGTCGTCGAGGTCTGATTAAATTCGGACCACGTTCATGATTCCGATATCTGCTAAGTTTCATGGGCGTAATTAAGCAGGTTAAGCTTTTAATCACCGTCTCGGATTAAAGGACTAAAACCTAGAGGCTAAGCGCTGGAAGTTTTTTGTTTGTCTTCTATTTCCAGCGACGAAAATTCAAGACGAAATATGATTGTAGACGCAAGTTCTCCTCGTTTCTGGACCCGGGTTCGACTCCCGGCATCTCCACCAGAATAATTAGCTAGACGTCTTTTTGTTTACCCCGAAGTATTGCAATGGTCTTCTTTTTTAATTATGGTTATTTTAATTTTAAACTGTAACTTTTAGCTCATGAACATACTCGCGTCAGTGTTTTTACTTTTATTGATGGGGCTGGTCATGAAGGCTTTATATTCTTGGGCGAATAAGTCGGTTTCGATAATAGTTTATGCGTTAGTCTTTACAATACTGGCTCCGCTTCCATATCCTTGGTGTTTTGATGATTGCGCGTGGGTTCCGGCACCTCTTATAGTTCCTGGGCTTGAGTGGATTTATTTTCCTCAAACTCTTATGTTTGCGGGTCTTTATTTTGTTGGTTTGTTGGCGATGTTTTTTGTTGTGAGATATTTCCGTAGGAAAAAGTCTCCCCAATTGGCAGACGGATCTTTTAAAAGCTATCTTGTTTCTGGGTTTCTTTTCATTCTTTTGGCTGTCGCGGTGGTGTACGGAGGGCCGTTAATTTCTAAGTCTTATCGTGAGCACAAGAGGGAAGTAGCAGAAAAAAGCTGTAATGCGGCGACTCTGAACGCAAAATTTACCGAAGCTAGTCGCGATGGATATAATGTTTACGACAAGCCTAAGCCTTTATCCGTGGAGACAAATCAGTATATTGAAAACACCAAGCTCGTTTACGATAGTATGCGCGTGGGAATCTATGGCTTCTATGATGGAGATAATGGAAACGGAAGTATTGATGATACTTCGACTGTGAATTACGAACTTACTCCTGCTCAAAAATTGGCCGTGTCTCAGGCTGGAGAAAGCTTGACTAGTCCCTATTTTAGATTTCCAATGATGTTTGACAAGTGCACATATGGGTCTTTTTCAGCGAATAACGACAATCAAATTTTTTGTTTTCAGAAAGATGTTTTGAAATTTAAAGAGTGTTGGTTTAGTGGTAGCGCCACTCCGGTTTTAAACATTGATGACGATTTTTTTATTGAAAGTCTTAATGCGGCTGGTCACGTAAATCGTTAATATCTTTGTTCTTTGATCTGGCCCCGGGTTCGTTTCCCGAGCAGCAGTGAGTGCCGACGGAGGCCGGCATAACACGACCATCATTCTGATGGTGCCCGTGCACGCTACTTCGTATCGTCCACCAGAATAATTAGCTTGAAAGAAGGCTTTATTTGTTTATAATAAGCCCTATTTTGTTATGTATGAAAGAAGCTTTGCTGCACACAGAGAGAGAAGTCCCCTTTAATAATTTTTCAAATATTTTAGAGGAGGCAAAAGAAGATGTTCCACCTGGTCTTGGTGGAGACTGTGCTGTTCAAGCTGATCATTTAGAAAAAGGATTAAAAGAAAGAGGCTATAGTCCGAGGAGAGTAAGGGCGGTAAATTCTAGACATGTTGCGCTAGTTTGCAATAGTGAAGAGGGAGAGCCTTATTACTTAGATCCTTTTCTTCTTCACGACGATCCAATTTCTTTAGGGCAAGCTTTCAGTGAAAGGGCAAAGTCTGAAGTGGAGGCAAGGCCTGTGGTTTCAGGGAAGCCAACAAAGGTAATAGCTAGAGGAATGGAGCTGGATTGTTTTGAGGTTGCGTCTTTAGGGTACAGAGACGGAGAGGGAGAATATGTTCCTACCTGGAGAGCGATGTATAGCTTAAGGCAGAGCGGAATAGAGGATGGTTCGAAACCATGGGGTGTTCCAACTCTTATTACATTGAGGGTAGCAGAAGAGGCAGGAGGAGTTTTGAATATTAGAAAGAGAGTGGGTTTTTCTCAAAACGAATTTTTTATAGGCAGGGTGGGAGAGAGGCACGTGAAAGTCACAGAATTAGACGCAAACGAGGAAGCCAGAAAATACATGGATGCGATTTCTAGGGCCGTGAAAGTGGAAGCAAAAAGCGTATTGGAAAAAATCCAAATTGCTGTGGATATTTGTATGATCAAGCTTGGAGCTTAGGTTTATTCAACGTGAACTTCGATGTCGTTTCTTTCATGTGGAACCTTGATCCAAAATGAAAGAATTGCGCCTACGAGAACAAAGGCTGCGGCAACAACGAACACTGTATTGTAGGCATTTATTTGTGCCTTGAGCGCCATTAGGCCGATAAATTCACCCTTCATGGCAGGGTTATTCAACGTGCTTAATTGGGCGATTTTTAGAAGATTGTTTTCGGTAGTGTTTTTCAAAATTGTGGCGAAAACGGAAATACCAAAAGCTCCGGCGATATTACGAGCGAGGGCGAGAACGGAAGAGGCGATACCGATTTCATTCTCGGCAACTACGGAAGCAATAATGCTGGTACGTTGAGACATTCCGAAACCCATACCAAAAGCCATGACGCCGAGAGGCACGATAATATCTATAGAAGTTGAGCGTGGATCAAGATGCGCAAACATGAAGAGTCCTATGGCGGCTACGAAGGTACTGGCCGCAATAATGTAGCGTGATGGCACGCGACCAGAAAGCGCGCCTCCAAGTGGCGCTGCAAGCATCAGGGCGCCAGCCATCGGCATGAACAAGTATCCTGTTTGGGTGGCGTTGAATCCCATAAAGGTTTGGGCAAAAACTGGTATGAGAAATATTCCTCCCATCATTCCCATAAAGACGATAAAATTATTGAGAGTTACGTTTACAAAAACCGGAATTTTGAAGAATTTCAAATCTACGATAGGTTCTTCCACTTTCTTTTCTATGGAAATAAAAACTGTGAAAAAGGTGATAACACTGAAATAGCAAAGAAGACTTTCGGAAGACGTCCAGCCCCAGTCCAATCCTTTGTCGAGAACGAGGACTAGAGAGCTGAGCGCTCCACCAAGAGTGAGCGCGCCCCACCAGTCGAAAGTGGTGGAAACTCTTTCGGATTTTGATTCGTTTATAAATTTCATTGCCATTAAAAGTCCGATAATTCCCACTGGAAGATTTACGAGAAAAACTGAACGCCAACCGAAATTGTCGATGAGTGGTCCTCCAATAAGTGGTCCGAAAACACTGGCTGCGGCGAAAGAAGAAGACCAAATTCCGAGAGCCTGAGAGCGCTCTTTTCCAGGCTTAAAAGTAACGGCAATAATGGCCATGGCTGTCGGGTAGTCGGCTGAGCCGGCGATGGCTTGTATTACACGGAAAATGATCATGGAGGTTAAGTTCCATGCGAAGCCGGCGAGGACCGATCCGATGATAAAAATTGTGAAGCCGAGTATGTAAACTTTTTTACGGCCAATGGTGTCTCCGAGCTTTCCCCAAATTGGAACGAAAACGGCATTTGCCAAAATATAAGCGGTGGCAATCCAGCCGGCTGAAGAAACTGTGATCCCATAATCTTGAATGATTTTTGGAAGAGCGAGATTTACAATTGTTTGATCAAGACGGCCAAGAAAAGTTCCAACAATTACGGTAATTAAAATCCACCAACGCAAATTAGAAGGTGCACTTTCTGCCGTAGGGGAAACGTCGTGGCTCATTTTTTATTCTTTATAAATCCAAACGCGGGCAGACATTCCGTTCAAAAGTTCTGGATAAGTGGCGACGTCGTATTTAATTTTTACGATGAATTGTTTCACTTCACGTTTGTCGGAAATGCTGAAAGCTACAGATGATTCGTCTGAAGATTTTGCAATTTCGTCTACTGTTCCAAAGTATTCTTTCGAATCGAAAGCATCCACGGTAAATTTAACTTTTTGACCAACACGGATTTCGCTTAAGCCATTGTTTTCTTCGATATGAGCAAGAACTCGCATATCTTGAGGATTGATGATTGTGACGATGGGCATTCCGGGGCTAAAAAGTTTTCCAATCTGATTGTTTGTTTTAATAACTAGTCCGGAAGCTTTTGAAGAAACGTTAAAGTTGTCGATGCGCGCAATGTGGGCATAGGGTTTGATTAGGTCCCCTTCCTTTACGAAAATTTCTTTTAATGTGCCGGCTTTTTCGGTGCCGATATCTACAATTGGTGCGGAGACGGAGGCTTTATCTGAGAATATTACGTTTCTCATATAAAACCAGTAGTACCCAAAGCTAATCAAAGAAAGCGTGGCAAGTAGGGCCACTACAATTTTTATAACTTTACGTTTTTTCTGTTGTTCCATGTCTACTTAATTTCGATAACTGACTGTCCCTTTTGAAGACCTTGGGCGTTTACGATAACCTTTTTACCCTCTTTGTTCGTAAGAGTGAAGACTTTTCCAGTTTCTCTGGTTTGGATACCAACTGAATAGCCAAGTTTTTTCCAAGCTGTAATGCTCTTGGCTTCGTCAACAACCACATCGCCTTCGCTATTAGTCTTTGTTGTTACTGGGAGAGAGAGAGAAGGAACTTCTTCCTTTTTCGTTGGTGCGGCAACTGGAGCTGGTACTTTTGGAGCAGCCTCTATCGAGGCAACTTTTTTAGGGGAAGGTGTCTCCGTTTTTACCACAACAGGAGTTGCTGGTTTAGGTGCGGGAATAGGTTCGTCTCTTTTTACAAAAATTGCTTTCTGAGTTTCTGCTTTTACTTGGTCTGGATTTGAAGGGATTGCTGGTGTTAGGATAGGGGCTGGCGCAAGGTTTATATCTGCTTTACCAAATCTGGATCCTATCCCAACTGTTGCTCCGGTCGCCAACACTAACCCTGCGGCAATAGCTATTTTCCTTGAGAAAAAACGGCTGAAGCCACTGAGTCCTTCAAGATTTGATCCATAGTCTTCGAGCCTAGCTTTTCTGGCTGCTGGTCTTTTTGAGGGAAAAAGAGATTCTCCAGTTAAGTTTGTGTAAAGGTCTCCAAACACCGCTTTGTCACCATCTGTTAGGCTGAGTTTTGTGGCATAGCGAGAAGCTTCATCTTTTGTAATAAGTTCTTTATCTTGGGCTACGATAATGTCCATAAAGACATCTCCGCAGTTTTTTTCTGGCAAAGTTTCAAAATATTCTTCTAAAAGATATTCCGCCTCTTCATTGCTAATTCCTTTTCTGTCTCTTTCTGTGAAAATTGCGATGAAAATTGTTGAAAACTCGCTTGAGGAGAGTGCGTCTAAGGAGTAAGCCTCTTTCTTTGCGATAGTATATCTTAGTTGTTGAAAGGGAGTTGGTCTTGGGGCATCTGGATTGTGGATATAGTCTGTGTAGAGAGGATCAGCAAAATCAACCGAAGGGAATGGTCCAATTGCTGGCGTTCCTGGAGTAGAAAGAGAATAAGCTGCTGTGGTTGTAGCAGGAACAGGAAATCTGTCAGTTATAGCTTCAGAAGGGGCTACTGGGGCTGGGGTAAAGGCTGGATTTGGAGCAAAGGCTGGATGCGTTGGATATCCTACTAGAGTAGGGGCATGTCTTTGGCTGGGAGATTGTGGAGCCTCCGGAAGCGTAGGGATTATCTTTAGGTTTTGTCCATTTGCCGCGTCTGGCGCTGAAGACACTAGGTCTTGCAAACCTGTTTCTTTGCCAGCGATTTCGTCCGCGTCTCTATTTGTATCTTCTGGAGATCTAGCCATTGTCATTTTATTAAGATTAAGAATCTTTAGAGTAGGAGTCTACGCACATTTGCGCTACTTGTCAAGACGGGGGATACGGGAGATTAAAGGGATTATTACAACCTTTTCCTTCTTGACGTATTTTTTTCTTTGTGTCATATATAGTCCCTTGATAATAAACAGATATGGATTTATACGTTGAGCGCCAGTGTATACAACAAATTAAAGAAGGCAATATCAAACAGTTCTTGCTTCTTTTTGATGCAAATTTTGCAGATCTTTATAAGTATGTGGCTAGACGCGTGGGGGATGTGGAAGTGGCGGACAAAATTGTAAGACTTACTTTTATTGATGCGTTGGGGCAGGCACAGTCTACTCCGGATGAAAGTGCATATATTGTTTGGTTATGCGGATTAGCTAGACCAAGAGTGTGGGAAGAGATTAGCAGAAGTAGTTTTCCGGAAAAGCAGGGCTTGATTAGTGTGGTTGCCACAGATGGGCAGGCGGAATCTACCGAAAACGAAGAAGCTATTTCCAAAGTGGATAAAATGATGAAGAAGCTTTCTTTGGAAGAGCGCGAAATTTTTAGATTAAAGTTTTTTGAAGAGGTTTCTGACGGAGACGTAATGAGTATTTTGAGTATTTCAGAAGGCTCTATTGGATCGAAGATTTATGGAGTGTTGAAAAGAGCGCACTTTTTGCTTTTTGGTAAAAGTGATGAGAGACAAGGAGTTTATTTTGGCGAATTGACCGGATTGCTTTCAAGAGTAAGAGAGTTGGAAAAAATTGTTATTCCTGAGGTTTTGAAATTGAGTTTAAGGGCAGATTTGGCAGCAAGAATAGATAGAAAGGAATTTGCGATTAACTCTGAGCCAATGGAAGAGGAAAGACCAAAGGAGCCTCCTGTAAAAGTGGTAACAGAAGTTTTCAAAGGATCTAATGATCCGGCTAAAATTTTTGTGTCAGCGGTGAAAGAAATGAGAGAAGAAGAAGAAATTCAAAAGATGCAGGACAGTCTCAAGTTCGAAAGAGAAGAAAAGATTTTCGATTTTTTGGAAAGATGGAAGTGGGCGTTTACGGTTGTTCCTGGGATGGTGTTCGTGGGATTAATTGGAATTTTTATCTTTAATTTCTGGAGCAATAGACCAATTGAGCGCGGATATATTACGGCGTGTAAGATTGAAGTTAAGTATAAAGGAGATTTTAGTGATGCGGAGATTCGCAATGTAGATAAAGGAATTTCGGATCAAATTTGTGGACATTTCGATGTGAAAAAATTATTGATTTCTCGTTTGGACGACGGAAAAGTGCAGGTTAACGTTGACGTTCCGAAGTGGTTACTAGAATATAAGTTCGCTAAAAAGCTTAAAGATCCTAACGCTGGGGTGACGGCGGCTGTGAACGCTGGACCTTGGAGAATTAAAGAATATGCGCGAACTCTTAGTAGCAACGAAAAATCCGGGGAAGTTTAGAGAAATTTGTGAGGCCCTAGAAGGGGTGGATTTCAAATTAGTTTCACTGGAGGGCATGTCTTTGGACGATGGCGATTTTGTTGAGGATGGAGAAACTTTTGAGGAGAACGCAAAGAAGAAAGCCGTGTATTATGCTGAGAAATTAAAGGGGCGTTTTGAATTTGTTTTGGGAGAAGATTCCGGAATTATTATTGATGCTTTGAAAGGGGAGTTAGGGGTGAAAACTCGTCGCTGGGGAGCTGGAGAAAAAGCGAGCGATACAGAATGGATTGAGTATTTTTTGAAGAGGATGGAGGAATTTCCGGAGAACGAAAGAGGCGCAGAATTTGTGTGCTGTGCTTATATAATTGCCGGTGGCGAAGAAAAAGTTTTTCGTGGAGAAACGAAGGGTATTATTACGCATAAATTGGAAGCGCCAATCGTGGGAGGAATTCCTTTGAGTTCATGTTTTAAGCCTGTGGGATTTGATCAAGTATATGCGGCGTTGAGCGTGGAGCAGAAAAATAAAATCAGCCACAGAGGAAAAGCGATGGCGCCGTTGAAAAAGTTTTTGGAAGAGGTTTAATTTTTCGTTGCGATTAGTAGCCCTGTGCCGATTGTTACTTCACTTACTTCCCAGTCCTTGGTGTTTTTTATTTTGTCTACAAAAGGTTTTAGGGGAATTGGATGAGAATATAAATTGTCGGCGATAATCATTCCTCCTTTGTTGATGCGATTCTCTAGTGCTTCGAAATGTTCCACGTATTCTTCTTTAGTAGCATCGAGAAAAATGAAGTCGAATTTTTTCGGAGTTTCGGGAATTGCTTCTGGAGCGTGGCCGAGAATGTGAGTGATGTATTTTTGGAGTCCGGATTTTTTGAAATTTTCTTCGCCGAGGGCGTAACGACCTTTGGCATGAGATTCCATAGTGTAGAGATGGCCATCGTTTTGGCTTAGGGCTTCCGCAATCCACATTCCTGAATAGCCGTTCGACGTGCCAATTTCTAAGGCCGTTTTGTAGCCGGCTTCTTTAATTGTGGCATTAATAAAAATTGCAGTGTCGCGGGAAATATTCCAAAAAGTTTTGTTGGTTTTTTCTAGTTCTTTGAAAAGTTTTTGTAGCTTTGTGGTCATGTTTGTGAAATCAATGGCGTGTGAAATATGCTAGCATGACGCTATCAATTTTGACATAGATCTTGAACAGAGCCCTGGCAAGGAGCTGCTCTTTTTTATGAATCCAAATCTTTAATCTCTGATGATCTTTCTGGCAACGATTACTGTGAAAAGAGACATGAGTACCACTCCGAGGAAGGATTCTGCGCCGGCAAGAAATCTCATCATTCCAAGAGCATGGAAGTCTCCGTATCCGAGGGTTGTGAAGGTTACGAGACTGAAATATAGGGCGTCGCCGAATGACGCTTCTACGGCCTTTCCGCTAACAGCCAAACTATCTTGGCGAAGAAGAATTGTGGCGCAAACTCCAATTGTTATTAGAGACCATAAAAATACGCGAACGAAAGAAGTTCCATATTTGCAGATAAGATCTCCGAAGAAAAAATTCAACCAACGATTTGGGCTCGTAATGCTGGCCGTTTTCCTTTTTGCGACCATCTCTCTGTAATGATAAAAATCTGCCTGATTATGAAGGCTGGAATTTTTATACATTTCTTTAATTTGTTTGTATTCAATAGAAGCGGCGTGAAAATTTTTCTCGGCCTCTGTTTTCAAAGTTTTTCCAAAACGAGTGCGCTCATCTACGATTGTTGCATCGAGAGTTACGTCACGAATTTCCGCATTAGATAAATTACAATTCATGAGCTTGCTGGCATGAAGCTCTAGGCTTGTGAGGTCGGCTTCTTCAAAGCTGCAGTCGGTGATTGTAGAATTCTTAAAATCAGCATGAGAAAGATTGGTGTGTTCGAAGTTACAATTTAGAATTTTCCCGTCTACAAAATTGCAATGTTTTAAGTTTGCTCCTTCAAAATGAACATTGGAAAGTACGGCCATCTCTTCTAGGAATCCGTCATCGCCTTCTTGAATAGAAGTGCGGAAATCGAATCCTGCTAGTGGGGCGCCGCGAAGATCTACGGTGTTAATAACTTCTTCATCGTTAATCATCGGAAACCCGTGGGCTTTTTCATGGAAGAGAGTCGGGCTCAGATAACAATGACTTCTCTTGATTGACTGCAAAAGTCTCTTGCCCTTCACTGTTGTCCAGCGATGGGTGAGTTGTTCGAGTTTTTCTTTCGGATAAAGCATTGTTTTTGTTTTTGGGCGTTGTTTTATTATAACACGAAACGCCCAGTTGCGCAATGGCGAGGTTGGTGGCTTTCTGTTCAGCTCTTATTAAGTGGAAAGGCCCCGGCGTCGCATTGTGTGCGGCGCCAGGGTGTTGCAGATGTTGGGAGGGTAATTGGCGGGGAAAAGTGGGTGGGGGAGGTGGATTGAAGGGCTAGACGCAGTCGGACTGGTACTTAGCCGGGTCTTTTGGGTTGCAGAGCGGTGAGTCGTCTTTACCGTTCGGAATCCCGTCGTCGTCGTAATCCAAATCGGCATCCTTTTCGCACCCGAAAGAGTTCGGCGTGCACGGGTTAAGGCCCATTAGGTACTCGAAGAAGTTCGAGATACCATCCTTGTCGTAGTCCCCATCGATGATGTGCCAGTTGAAACTGTCAGTGCCGGGCGTGCCGGTGATGCTGACGATCTCGACGCCACACTCGCGGACGGGAATCTTGTTCACCTTCAGCCCGAACCAGTACTCGCAGCCATCGTTGTTCAGCTTGTACTGAGTCGTGCATTCCGGCGGAGTATTGCCGGAGCCTTTGCTGCAGAGCTGGAGAGCGTTGTCGGTTTCCATGTGGCAGGTCTGGCGGTAGGCGTCGGCCTCGTTCCAGACGTAGATCATCTCGAACGTGGCGGCGGGGGCCTGCAGCTTGCAGGTGGTGGGAGCGGCCGGACCTTGAGGACCGGTATCGCCCTTTTCCCCTTTTCTCCCGTTTTCGCCGTTCACACCGTTGTATCCGTTGGGGCCCTGGGTGCCTTGCGGACCCATGACTCCTTGCGGGCCGAGGTCGGCGCAGCCGAGGATGGCGGAAATGGAGAGCGAGAGCAAAACGATTTTGCAAAACATGATGGTAAATATCCTTGTGCCAATCAAAAAAATAAAGGTTGGAAACTCAAACGAACTTCCCTGAAGATTACTCATCGTAGATCTTACAGGTACTCAGCAATTAAAAATTATTTTTAATTAGTGGGTACCCGTAAAATCAAAACCAACATCTGTTTATTAAAGAGCATAGGATCAAACATTACTGGATAACCAGCTGCTACTTCCAAAGAGAGCAGTTCGAACCTAAGCGTGGATTATGCCACCTTTTAAGAGACTAGTCAACTATGGGGTTGTGGAAGGGGTGGGGGTTATTGCCCCGGAGCCAATTTTCACTTCAATTGCGGATTGGGCGCTGTATCCTAATTTATCTATGACTTTCGCTACAATAAGGTGGGTGCTTCCAGGAGTTAGAGTTTTTGGAACAATGATGTGGCCAGTGTATGGATTAGTGCCGGTAAAGTATTTTTTATCATTATCGAGGTAGTACTCGACAGTTTGGATGCCATTCTCGCCCTTAATTTCTACGTTTACAGCAAGGTTGCCTTGAGCAATAGATGTTTGAGCTACTGGGTTTATAATATTCACTACAGGTGCCTTCTTTGCTGTGTCAGCGGTATGGATGTTGTCGTAAGTAGTTGGTGGAGTGCCAGGGCGGAGATCTCCTTCAACAACTGGTGTCTCTGGTGCAGGCGTGCCTTCTGGAGCTGTTTTCTTTTTCTCTTCCTCGTTCTTGTAATAGTCTAATAATTCTTGTTTCCAATTAAAGAGGTTTGCGATTGGTTGATAGTTTTGGAAAGTAACTTCTTGTACGGCATCTTTCGGAGTGAATTCTGTCGCTAGCAATCCAGAAATCTTATCAATTTTAACTTTGTAGAATTGACCTTCTACTTCTGTAGGGACACCTGTGCTTGAGAAAACTTCGTTTGTTATCATTGAGGCAGGAGTATTTGGACCAGGAAGTTTTCCTGAAGCTTTGCTGACTGCAACATGTTTGATTCCGTCTGGTTCCGGGAATGGCTCTGAAGGCATGCTCTCAAGAGCCTTTGCCATCACGTCATGGAAAATTGGAGCGGCAGTGTTGTATCCGTCTGCTGTATAGCCGAGTCCGCTTCCATCTGTATTTCCAATCCAAACTCCGGTTACGACAGTAGGAGTGTATCCAATAATCCATCCATCCATAGGACGAACAGTTGTTCCTTTTGCGCTCGCATCTTTCTTATTTTCTTTTGTACTGGTTCCGGTTTTGGCAGCATTGATTTTCCCATCGATAAACATTCTTGATCCTACGGCTACTGATTGATCAGAAAGAATGCTGTTTATCAAGTAGGCTATTTGAGGATCCATTACTTGTTCGAAATCTTTTGGTTTCTTTTCTTCGAGAATATCGCCGTTTGAATTTACTACTTTTAGGATTGGTGTTAATTCTGGACGTTTGCCGTTTGTGGCAAAAACGCTGTAAGCAGTAACCATATCAACAAGCGGAATTTCAGCAGCACCAATTGCTAATGGATAGCCGTAATCATGTTTTTTATCGAGAGTGGTAATTCCCATTTTTACGGCAAGATCTATTACTGAGTCTTGTTGTCCATCGAGGAAGTAAGCTTTAATTGCTGGAATATTTCTAGATTGACCAAGCGCGCGGCGAATAGAAATTTGGCCTAACCATTTTCCATCAAAGTTTGATGGTTGATCGTTGCTACCAATTTTTGTAGGGACGTCTTCGATTACAGTTCCGGGTCCATATCCTTTGTAAAATAATTGAGCGTAAACAATTGGTTTGAATGAAGATCCTGGTTGGCGTGGGCGAAGTACTACGTTTACGTTTCCGTCGATTTCTTCATTGTAATAATCGCGGGAACCTACCATGGCAAGAATGTCTCCAGTTTTTGCATTAACAGTGAGGAGGGCGGCGTTATTTGTGCCGTAAGCTTTTACATCATATTCTCCTTTTTCAGAAACTACTTTTTCTGCGTAATCTTGAAGTTTACCGTCTATAGTTGTGTAAACTTTTAATCCTCCTTGTTCCACTACGTCTTTGCCATATTTCTGCTCCAACATCTCTTTTACGTAAAGAACGAAATGAGCATGTTTAATATATTCTTTATAATCGTTGAATTTTAATCCTTGAATTTCGTTGAGTGCTTTTTTGCGCTGGTCTGCGGTGATTTTTCCTAATTCAAACATACGCTTTAGAACTAAGTCACTGCGGCCTTGAATATAGATTTTTTTGCCTCCACCAATATCTACGAAGGCTCCAACTAATCCACGGGCATATTCGTCGAGCTGTAAATCTGATTCACCTTTAATGTTTCTGTAATAAAGCTCTTCGGAAGTGAATTGTTTTAAGAGATGGGAATATTTGTTGTCGCTGTATTGAAATAAATTTGAGCGGCTTTCTGGATTCCGTAAGCGTTGTTGCCGTAAGGAATTCTATTTAAATAAAGTTCAAGAATCTTTTTCTTGTCGTAAGCTCTTTCTAAGCGGACGGCGAGAATCAACTCCTTAGCTTTTCTCAAATAAGATCTTTCAGATGAAAGAAAAGTATTTTTAATATATTGCTGAGTGATAGTAGATCCTCCTCTGGCCGAACCAATTCCTAAAACTTCATGTGCGGCAGCTTTTGCGATAGCGAAAAGATCGAAACCTCCGTGTTCCCAAAAAGTATCATCTTCGATTGCTACCGTAGCATCTGGAACAAAAGTAGAAATTTGATCTAGAGGTACATATTCGCGATTTTCTTCTCCGTGAATTGTATATAAGAGTCCACCGTCACGATCAAAGATCTGGGTAGATTGTGCGGCAGCTAAGTTCTCAAGTTTAGAAACGTCTGGAAGACCAATAGAGAGGATAGCAATTCCTCCGGCAAAGGTGATAATCCCAAGAGCAACAATCCCAATAAGAACGGTTGAGGCCCAGAAGCCGATTTTTTTCCAACCGGTGCCCTGACTTTTTAAAATTAATTTCTTTAACATATCGCAGAGATATTACTAAAAAACAGCTTTTTGGTAAAGGGCTTGGAGTTAATAATTATTTATGGGAAATCTTTTTAGCAAAGAGCGCAATTGCACACTGCTTGCCGATTTTCTCTAAAAAGTCTGTTTCAATCATGCGGAATTTTGTTGCGTCTGTAGCGTAGAGGCTGATTGTTCCGAAAATTTTATTATTTACAGAGAGTGGAATCAAAACCATAGTTTTGAAGCGGTGCATCTTTAGTAGGCTTGATCCTTGGTGTTTTGGATTGGTGTCGATGTCGTCAATAATAGTAGGGCGTTTATATTCAAAGGCTTCTGCAGCAAGACTGTTCTCAAATTTTACCTGGTGCTTATCTAGCCACTTTGGACTAACTCCAAAACAAGATGCTAATTTTAAAATTTTTCTTGGCTCATCATAGATTCTCAAAATTGATGCGTCGCATTTCGTGAGAAGACAAAGAGCGCTGACTATAAGTTTTTCGAGGGTGGCCAAACTTACTGATGAATCAACAGTAGAGTCTATAATCTCATAAAGATAATCGAGATGTCTTCTTTGTAGGCCGAGTTCTTTGTAGGCATCTTGAATAGTTTCAAAACGTTTTTGCAGTTCATTGCTCACCTTTTTTTGCTGAGTGATGTCTCTGTAGGTGATTAGGTATCCGATAAATTTATTGGTCTTGTCCATTACTTTTGTTACAGAAAGAGACACGTCTATTTTTTCTCCGGAAAGAGCTTTTCGTTTAGTTTCGTAGTTTCTTAGCACGTTTTTTTCTTCTACTTCTTCCACTATTTTTTTATTTTCTTCCTGAAGTTCTTTTGGAATTAAAAGAGCTGCAATTTTTTTGTTTAATACATCTGGTTCTTTGTAACCAAACATTTTTTCTGCTCCATTGTTCCACATTGTGATCTTGTGGTTCCTGTCCAAAATAACAATTGCTTCTGTTGAGTTTTTAACAATTTGTTCGGAAATTCTTTTCTGTAGATCGAGTTTCTTTATTTCTCTTAAGTCTATGTGGATACCATAAGTTCCTCCTGTTTCTGATGGCGCACCGATGACAAATACCGGCACAGTTTTTCCGGACTTGGTGAGATATTCAGCTTCGTATTGAGAAGATGCCCCAATTTTTCTTAAAGAGTGATGTCTTTCGATAGTTCTTTTGCTTTCTTCGGTAAAACAAAAATCAGATGCTTTCCCAATACATTCTTCCAAAGAATATTCTGTAAGTTTTTGGTAAGTTTTGTTGGCGTAAATAGTTTTGTGTTTTTCATTTCCAATCCAAAAACAATTGTTCATGGCGTTGGCGAGCTTTAACGCGTGCCTATATTTGAATAGTATTAAAATCTCTTCTGGAGTGAGTAACTTTTTTATGGTTTGAAGGTCTTTGAATCCAATAACGGTCAAAAGTTTTTGTTCGTCACGACTGAGCTTGTCCATTAAAGAAAGGTTGGTGAAAAGTCCCATGCTTCCACCTTCTTTAGTAGGCATTCCGTTTATTAAGACAGGAGTGGCTATTCCATCTTTTGAAATAATCTCGGCTTCATACTGAGTGGTTAGTCCTTGTTTTCTTAATTCGTGATGTTTCGCAATTGCCAATTTACTTTCTTTACTGAAGCAAAAATCCGCGGGTTTCCCTAAGCATTCCTCGAGAGTGTAATTGCAAATTTTTTGATAAATATCATTTACATAAATTGTGCGATGATTTTTATCTCCTATCCAAACTGCTTGGTTTAAATTATTTGCAAGTTCAATATAAGGAATGGCCCTTGTTAAAGTTTTCTTTTCTTCGTCTCCTAGATTTTTTATAAATTCATAATCTTTCTCTCCAATCGCCTTGATTAAAAGAGATGATGAATTTGCTGAAGGTTGTGGTACAGTTTCCATGTGTAATTATTACTAGTGGACGACAGGGTACTCCTGAACACCTCTATTTTACATTTTAGCTCTGTAAATACAGGAAATTCTGCTTGACAGACCCGCGTTCGCAACGTAGAATCACCATCCTGTTATTAACATGGGTTTATGGGAGTTGGTCCTGAGGATGATCTTCAAGTAGGAGCATCCGAAAATTTGGGCGAAGTGGAAGATGGCGATTTGGATATCGCTGGCGTTGATGGTGAGAAGTTATCTTTTGTTCCGGCTGAGCCTACTTTAAAGAGATTTCCCCCTCTTGCTCCTGATGGCGAGCTTCTTGACGATGGGCAGGTTAATACTGGAGCTTTGGCAGAAACTCTTTGGATTGATATGGTTGAGTTGGGAAGTGGTTGTGCTGGAGATTGTCTTTCTTGTGGAGCTTTTGAAGGTGTTAGTCCAGAGGATAGGAGAGTGAAGCCTATTACGCTTGATCAGTTTATCGCAAATATTACTCAAGAAGTTTCTGGTTCTCAAAATGGAACAAGACTTCAAATTCACCAGTTGTTTAGAAGTTTCGTAACGACGGGTGTGGATATGGAGCCTTTGCGTCCTGGAATTTTCAATGAAGCTGCGGATGCTTTGTACGAAATTACAGGAGGAAGATCTAGATTTGTGGAGATTAGTCATGGATTAACTTGTGTAGAGAAAATAGTAGATGGAAAGCCTCAATATGCAATAATTCCATCTCAAATTGAAAAATTAGAGAGATCTACAGAGTTATTATTACAGGATAAAATTCCTCTTTTTGTTCTTTCTATGGATTCAGCAAGAATGCAGGGTTTACCTGGAAAAACGGCAAGAATTTGTCATGAAGAAGTTTGTGAAATGGAAAAATCCGGAAGTCCATTCTCGAGAATTGTCGATAGCGCTGCAGCGGAGGATCAAAGGTCATCTCATGTTCCGAAGTTTGGTGAAAATAAGGATCTCTGGGAGGCTAGAAAACTGAAAGTAAGAAGGGCCTTGATGGATGATGTTTCTAGAAAGCTGGGTAGCGGAGAGGAGTTGGATGAAAGAGAAAAGGTAATCGCAAAATATATCGATGTTCGCAGTAAACGAAGAGATTCTGTGGTGGAAGTAAATGCTCGTGGTTATGCGAGAACTTTGTATACTTTAATTCCGGCAATCAGGGCTGGAAAAATGGTAACTATTTCGTTGCAAGGCGATAACAATAAAGATAGCTTGGCTTATCAAGGTTTGGCGAGAAGAATTTTGCAGAGATCTACTGATCTTCTGCGTGAAGAGCATGGTCTTTCTAATGTAGAGGTTAATACTATTATGGGTTCAATAAGTGTTCAGCCACCTAGGGATTACGTAGGTGTGGGAAGAGCTAAAAATATGCTTGGAGTGAAACCTGGTGGATATTGTACCGTAATACCAGATCCAGATTTTGTTAAGAATTTTATGGATCAGGATCAATATAGAGTTTCTAGAGGAAGACTTACTGGTGATGGAACTTTAAAGATTCAGGCTAATAGACCGGATAGAACTTATAATGACACCGTGGATCCGAAAGGAAATCCGTGGGCGGTTGTAAATTTGGCTCAGAAAAAAGTGGCCGAGACGGTAAAACACGTAACACGTGTAGACTTAGACGCAACGTCTATTGGGAGGAAGGTTGGTGCTCTTGAGGAGGCTGTAAACGGATAAGTTTATTTTCCTCTAATTACTCCGCCGAGTTCTTCGAGATTTTTGAAGACGAATTTTTGAGTTTCAGTCATTTCGTTATCTGTGAGAGTGCGGTCTTCGGCTTGAAGAGTAATTTTGAATGCGACTGCTTTTTTGTCTGATGGAATTCCTTGTCCTTGGTAAATGTCGAAAAGGGCCACGTCAGTGATGAGGTGTTTTTCGGCTGAGGCTATGGAGTTTTTTAGTGTATGAATTTCTATATTTGCATCAACAAGAACTGAAACGTCGAATTCTATGGAAGGGAAGCGTCCGATTTTTTTGTACTTCTTTTCATTTGGAGTGAGCTTCATTAGCTCTGTGAAATTTACGGCAAAAATTCCGATAGAATAATTTTCAAGGTCATGATTTTTCGCAACAACAGGATGTAGCATGAAAACTTTTCCAAGAGTTTGACCGTGTCCATCGATGTAGCTGATTGCTTTATTCGGATGAGCATATGGCGCGCAGTCCATGCCTTTTGCTGGATGAGGTAGTTGTATCTCGAATTTTTTAAAAATAGTTTCAAGGACGCCTTTCGCTTCGTAGAATGGGGCGTCGGATTTTCCTTTTAAGAGAATTGCGCCCACAATTTTCTTTTCTTCAAGCGGCATGAATTCACCAATTTCTTTATAGGTGCGACCGATTTCGTAAATGCGAAGTTCATCAAAATTCTTCACGTTATGCTGAAGATTTTTGAGAAGATTTGGTGTCATGCTTGTGCGCATGTGAGTCTGGTCTTCAGAAAGATAATTGAGAAGTTTTACATGTCCTTCTTCCTTCATTAGGCAGCGCTCAATTTCGTTTTTGCCATAGAAGGAATAATTAGAAACTTCATCAAATCCGAGGCCGAAAGAAAGTAATTCACGGGCGCGGTGCTTCTTGAAGCGTTCGGTGTTTTCTTGAGGAAGTTTTGTTGGAAGAGTAGGGAGTGTAGCTGGAATATTTCCGTAGCCGAAAATACGAGCGATTTCTTCTACGATGTCGTCTTCGATTTTCACATCTTTATTTGCGCGGAATGTCGGAACGGTTACTTCAAATGTTCCTTTTTTTGTTCCTGCTTTTACTTCGAAGTCTAGGCTTTCGAGAATTTCCTTCATTTGTTTGTCGGAAATATCAGCGCCGATTTTTGAACGGGCCATCTCTGTGTCGAGAGTGATTTTTAAAGGAGTAGTTGAGAAATTTGAAATGTCAGTTATTGGGCCGGCAATTTTTGCTTCCGGGCAAATTTCGAGAATTAATTCAGCGGCGCGTTTGACGGCGAGTTCGCAGAGATGTGGGTCGAGTCCTTTTTCAAATCTTTGAACGGCATCGGTGCGAAGCATAAATTTTGTAGAAGTTTTTCTTACACTAGATGAATTAAAGTTTGCTGATTCGAGAATGATAGAAGTAGTGAAGCTGCCAATTTCGCTATTTGCGCCACCGATTACTCCGGCAATTGCTACAGGTTTTTCGTGGTCGGCGATGATGAGCATGTGCTCATTTAGCTCTCTTATTTTGTCATCTAGACATGGAATCATTTCTCCTTTTTTTGCAGTGCGAACAACTATTCCTTTGTTTATTTTTGCTTTATCAAAAGCGTGCATTGGTTGTCCGAGCTCGAGCATTATGTAGTTTGTGACATCGACGATATTGTTGTGAGTGCCGTGACCAGTGGCTTTGAGTTTCTTTTGTAACCAATCTGGTGAAGGACCTACTTTTACGTTATCGATAATTAGTCCGCAGTAGCGAGGGCAAAGTTTTTCATCTTTTACTTCTACTTCGATTTGTTCTCCTTTGGCTGGAATTTTTACTGCTGACTTTACTGGTTTTAATTTTGCTCCAGTGAGTACGGCAATTTCTCTAGCAATTCCATAGTGTCCCCAAAGATCTGGGCGATGAGTAAGGGCTTTATTGTCGAATTCAAAAATTACGTCGTTCTTTTGTAGAAGTTCTGAGAGTGGAGTTCCTGGAGCAGTCTTCATAGCGGAGAGATCGAGAATTTCTTTTTCTTTTGCTGTTGGGTCAGGGATGCCAATTTCGCTGCCGGCACAAATCATGCCGTCACTTTCTACATCGCGTATTTTAGTTCTTTCGAGAGTGATGAGATCGCCAGCACCGTGCCATCTCACTTTTGAGCCTGGCTTAGCTATTGCTACGTACATTCCTTCGCGAAGATTTGAACCACCACAAACGATTTGGCAATTTTCTTTTCCTAGAGAAACTTTTGTAACTCTTAATTTGTCAGCATTTGGATGCGGAGTGATTTCGAGAATTTGTCCTACAACGATATTTTCGAAAGATTCAGCTTCGTTGATGACGCTGTCTACTTCGGCAGTTTTTATGGTTAATTCTGTCGCTAATTCTTTAGGGTCGAGATTTTCTGGTAGGTCTACTAATTCTTTTAGCCAGTTTAGGGAGATTAACATTGGGGTCGATTTAAAAGTCTTTGAGTAGGCCCAATTTACTGTTTTTGTATTCTGTTGGCAAGGGAGGAGGTGTTCTTGAAATTAAGATATTTTATATATTTTAGAATTAATTTAACAAAAATTTAAGAAAATTTAATGTTTAGTTGTTATAACGGAAGTGCATTTATAAAAACGGGCCTGGCAGGTTGCACTGTAGAATTGATACTTCATACAGTAGGGGTTCGATTCCCCTCAGGTCCACCGGTGTAAATGCAAAAAAGAGCTTCCTTTTCAGGAGGCTCTTCTTTTATGGCAGTGCGTTGTAGAATTGATACTTGTTTATATGGTAACTAATTCCTTGAGTTTTGGCTAGATTTTATTGATTGTCAGGGGTAGGGATGAATCCTCCTGCGGCTTCTGCTTCTTTAACAATGCTTTTCAAATCATCTTGGTATGGTCCGAAAAAGTTCTTGCCAGCTCCACCCTGTGACTCAATATAAAAAGTTTGGCTTCCGTCGGTTTTGTCCCAGTTTCTTGGGCCAACTATGAATGTTTTAAATCCACAAGGGCCATCTGGAGTTGCAGGGCATTTAGATGCAATTTTTGTAATATCAAAAATTATAACAAATTTGGCCCAATCTGGTTCCTTTGTAATCTTTGCAGTTCCAGTATTTATATCGGTTACATAGGAAGCAAAGCTTTTAGCACTAGAGGCTGTAGCCGGTTGAGTAGAGTTGTTGGTTTGGGTGATAGGAGTAGTTGTTTGTTGTGAGCATCCAGTCAAAATAGTGGCGAAAGTCATTGATAAAATGAATAGATTTTTGTTTGAGATTTTCATTTGGTGGTGAATTAATTTTGGCTTATTTATAACAAATTTGTTTGAATTTCTCAATCAGTTTCATTATAAGTTTTACATGCATAGATTTTTTGTTTCACAGTTAGATGTAGTTGATGATGTACAGGCGCTGATTTGTTCTGAGGATTTGATTCATCAGTTTACGAAGGTTCTTAGGTTTGAGAAAGGAGAGCAGGTGATTTTGCTGAATAACTCTGGATTTCAATATGAAGTGGAGTTGCAGGACTTAGGCTCTAAAAAGATTCTTGGAAAAGTTTTGAATAAGAAATTTTGCGAAACGGAATTGCCGATGAAACTTGTGGTGGCGCAGGCAATTTTGAAAAACATGGAAAGGCTGGAGTGGATGTTTCAGAAGGGAACCGAGCTTGGAGTGAGCGCTTTTATCCCTTTGCTTAGCGATAGAACAGAAAGAAAGGTTTTGGGAAAAGTGGAGCGTTTGCATAGAATCTTGAAAGAGGCCGCTGAACAATCTGGACGCGGAAAGGTGCCGGAATTATTGGAAGAAAAAAAGTTTGAAAAAATATTTGGCGAGAGCGATGAAAAGATTTTTGTAGTGCCTCATCCTGGGGCTACGCAGAAATTTTCGGATTTTTGTAAGGAAAAATTAGCTGGAGAAAATGGCGAGAAGTTTTCTGGTGAATTGGTAATTTGTATTGGTCCGGAAGGTGGATTTACAGATAAGGAAGTTTATTTCGCTCAAAGCAAGGGCGCTCACGTAGTCTCTCTAGGGAATAGGATTTTACGTGCAGAAACTGTAGCGATGGTGATGGGGACGATAGTGGCAGAGACGATGGGGGAGATGTAGAGGGATAGAGGTCATGTAAAAATTCATAGTAGGGTGCTACCATATTTTACATGGAGTTTATCGTATCATGGACTGGGTGTCTGTTTGACATTTTTCGTGCCCGCTGGTAACCTAGGGGGGAGGTTCTTTAATTTTAGAAATTTATGTCTAAGAAAATTGATATTCCAATTAAAAAGAAGAAAGCCTTGAAGTGTGCGAGGCAGGCGCAGGGGACTTTGACTAAAATTGCCGGAATGATGGAGGCAAACATATATTGTCCGGAAATTATTCAGCAGGTCGATAGCGTGATTGGGCTTTTAAAAACTGCGAAAAAAGAACTTTTGGCTGGGCATCTTGATAGTTGTGTAGTGAAACAAATGGCTGAGAATAAGCCAAAAGCGATTGAGGAGCTTTTAAAAATTTATAATTTATCAAATTAATATATGGCTGATTTTAAAAATTTTAAGGTGAAAGGAATGCATTGCGCTTCTTGTGCCGCGCTTGTTCAAAAATCTTTGAAAAAGGTGGAAGGTGTGACAGATGCCGAGGTTAATTACGGAACGGAAACTGCAAAAGTTGATTTTGATGAAACAAAGGTGGATTTTAAGAAATTGGCTGCGGTAGTGAAGCCTCTTGGTTATTCTTTGGAAATGAAAGGTGGTGAGAAGATGATGGAAGAGCATTCTATGAGTATGGAAATGGATATGATTGAAGTAGATAAATCGAAAAAAGAGAAATTGACGGAGTTGCAGGGGCTTCGTAGCAAAGTTCTTTCAATTTTACCATTGGCGGTTGTTTCGATTTTTGTGATGGGTTGGGATGTTGCTGCTCAGTTGAAGGCTGTGTCTGAAATGACAATCTTTTGGGAAGAATTTTTTCATCATTTGATGCCTATTTTTGCAACGTATGCTTTGTTTGTGGTTGGGAAACCTTATCTTGCAGGCTTTTTTAGGTTCTTGCGTTATGGTCATGCAAATATGGATACCCTGATTGGAATCGGAACTTTTACAGCTTTTATTTATAGTTTTATAGTGACGGCTTTCGAAGAATCTTTGGCGCCATATGTGGACGTGAAGGCGACGTATTATGATGTAGTGATTGTGGTGATTGCTTTTATTACGCTGGGAAAATATTTGGAAATGAAGTCAAAAATTAAGACTGGAGACGCGATAGAAAAACTTTTAAATCTACAGGCAAAGACAGCTTTGGTAAAACGCGGAGATAAGGAAATTGAGATCTCAATTAATGATGTGAAGCATGGCGATATTATTATTGTGAAACCAGGATCAAAAATTGCGGTGGATGGAGTTTTAGTGAAAGGTTCTTCATTTGTGGATGAGTCTATGATTACTGGTGAACCAATGCCGGTGGAGAAAAATGAAGGTGATGCAGTAGTGGCTGGAACGATAAATACTAGTGGTTCTTTTGAGTTCAAAGCTACTAAAGTTGGTGCGGAAACTATGCTCGCACATATCATTAAAATGGTGGAAAATGCACAGTCTAGTAAGGCTCCAATTCAAGCATTGGCAGATAAAATTTCTGCAGTGTTTGTTCCGATTGTGATTGTCTTGGCGTTTATTACTTTGATAGTTTGGTTGATAGTGGGAAGTGTACCTTTTGCACTTACTTCATTTGTTGGAATTTTGGTTATTGCTTGTCCTTGTGCGATGGGCTTGGCTACTCCGACGGCAATTATTGTTGGAGTCGGTAAGGGTGCGAGAGAGGGAATTCTTGTAAAGGATGCGGCGACTTTGGAAAAGTTACATAAAGTGAATGTGGTTGTTGTGGATAAAACTGGAACTATTACTAAAGGAAAACCTGAATTGGTTTCATTAAAAACTTTTGGTGTAGAAGAAGAGGTCGCGGTGAAAACTTTGGCATCAATGGAGTCTCGTTCTGAGCATCCTATTGCTCATGCGATTGTGATATATGCAAAGGAGAAGGGGGTGAAATTTGAAGAAGCTGAGAATTTTGAAAGTGTGAAAGGAAAGGGAGTGAAAGCCAAAGTCGCTGGGGTGGAATATTTTTTGGGCAATGTAAAATTGATGGAAGATTTGGGACATAAGGTGGATCACAAGGCGATTGAAAAAGAAACTTTAGAAGGAAAAACTCCAATAATTTTAGCTACGAAAGGAAAAGTTTTGGCGATTGCGATGGTGGCGGATGCTGTTAAACCTGAGGCAAAAGAAGCGGTGGAAAAATTGCACAAGCTGGGAATAAAAGTTGTGATGCTTACCGGTGATAATAAAAATACGGCGCAGTTTATTGCGAAGGAAGTTGGTATTGATGAGGTGGTGGCAGAAGTTTTACCACAGGATAAATTAATGAAAGTGAGGGAGCTACAGGGAGAGGGATTAGTGGTGGCGATGGCTGGTGATGGAGTGAATGATGCGCCGGCTTTAGCTCAAGCAGATGTAGGAATTGCGATGAGCACGGGAACTGATGTCGCGATTGAATCTGCTGGAATTACTTTGCTGCACGGAGATATTTCAAAATTAGTAAAAGCAATTAGGCTTTCGAAATTGACGATGCGTGGAATTAAACAAAATCTTTTCTGGGCATTTATTTACAATATTATTGGAATTCCTTTAGCGGCTGGAGTTTTTTATCCTTTGTTCGGATGGCTTCTTAATCCGGTTTTTGCGGGATTGGCGATGGGATTTTCAAGTGTTTCCGTAGTTTCAAATTCATTAAGATTAAAATTTAAAAAATTATAATATGGGAAATTCTGTTCCAAAGAAATATCAGTTTTATATAACAGGAATGTATTGTAAAGCTTGTGTGATTTTGACTGAGAGCGAGCTCACTGATCATCCAAAAATTGTTGCTGCGAAGCCAGATTTGGCAAATAGCTCTTTAGCAATTCATGGTGATTTTGGAGATATGACTAATGAAGAAATTGCCAAGGAGTTATCTGCTTTGTTGAAAACTCATGGGTATGAAGTGGTGATGGAAAAGCCGGAGAAAAAAGTAAATTGGAATGAATTCTTATATGCCTTTCCGGCAGCTTTTGTTTTTATTGCGTTCTTTGTGGTTTTGCAAAAAGCGGGAATTGTAAATTTAGTGAATGCGAGTGATGTGAGTTATGGAACGGCATTTATGGTTGGAATTGTGGCGTCTTTATCTACTTGCATGGCACTTGTGGGAGGGTTGGTGCTTTCTATGTCGGCTAATTTTGCGAAGGAAGGGGATAAGGTTAGACCTCAGGTTTTATTCCATGCTGGAAGAATTGTTTCGTTCTTTGTTTTAGGTGGAGTGATTGCGATGATTGGTTCTACATTTAAATTGGGAGTGATGGGAACTTTTATTTTGGGAATTGTTGTGGGATTGGTGATGTTGATTTTGGGATTAAATCTTTTGGATATTTTTAATTTCACAAAGAAATTGCAGCCGGCGATGCCTAAATTTATTTCTGAGAAGGCAATGAGTGTTGGTGGTTTTAATCACACTGTTACTCCTGTGCTTGTGGGTATTGCTACTTTCTTTCTGCCATGTGGTTTTACACAGGCGATGCAGATCTATGCGTTGTCGACTGGAAACTTTATGAGCGGCGCTTTGACGATGCTATTTTTCGCTCTTGGCACTTTGCCAGTTTTGGCTCTGGTAAGCTTTAGTTCTTACGGCATAAAAGATAGTTCTAAATCTGGAATTTTCTTTAAGTCTGCTGGATTAGTTGTTATTATGTTTGCGATTTTTAATATTATAAATAGTTTGGTGGCGGCTGGTTATATTGCGCCGATATTTAATTTCTAAATTTATTATGAAAACAATTTTAGGAGGAATTTTATCTGGTTTTGCTTTTGTTGGGTTAATTTTTCTTCTTTTTGGAGGAAGCGGAAAGTCTGGTTTGCCTTCTATGAGTGGTGGAGGAAATAATGTGAGGATCGAAAATGGAGTGCAGATAGTAGAAATTTCTGCGAAGGGTGGATATTCTCCAAGAGTTAGTTATGCGAAAGCAGGAGTTCCAACTACTTTAAGAATGAATACAAATGGAACTTTTGATTGCTCTGCCTCCGTGGTGATTCCTTCGTTGAATTATCAGGAGAGTTTGCCAATGTCTGGAACTAAGGATATTCCTTTGCCAGCTCAGGCAGCAGGAAAAACTATCCAGGGATTCTGCTCTATGGGAATGTATAGTTTCGAAGTGGATTTTCAGTAATTAGAACTGTCTCAAAAATCTCAATTCTCCACTTGTGAGGAGTCTGATGTCGTCGATGCCATATCTCATCATCACTAGACGAGTGAGGCCGAAGCCGAAAGCCCAGCCTTGGTATTTTTTGCTGTCGATACCGCCGGCTTTGAGAACGTTTTCATGAACCATACCTGCGCCCATGAATTCTACCCAACCGCTGTGTTTGCAAACGCGGCAACCTTTGCCGGCGCAGAGTAAGCAAGAGAAATCGAGCTCAACGCCTGGTTCCACGAATGGAAAATATCCAGGGCGGAAACGAACCTTCACAGGTTTGCCGAAAAGGCGAGTGAGGAATTCAGCCATTACTCCTTTGAGGTGGCTTAAGGAAATGTCTTTATCTATAAGAAGACCTTCTACTTGGTTGAAGGTGCTGTCATGGCTGGCATCGGTGGCTTCGTAGCGAAAAACGCGTCCTGGTACTATCACGCGAAGCGGTGCGCCGTATTTTTCCATAGTTCTTACCTGAACTGGGGAAGTATGAGTGCGGAGAACCATGCGTCCATATTTTTCATCATTTTTTCCAGCAACGAAAAATGTATCCTGCATGTCGCGAGCTGGATGATCGGCAGGAATATTTAAACCTTCAAAATTGTAATATTCAGATTCAATTTCTGGTCCGTCCATTACTGCAAAACCCATTTGGCTGAAAATTCTTTCAACCTCTTCTTGAACCTGGGCAATTGGATGAATGTGGCCAACTGTACGAGCTTTTCCTGGAATAGTAGTGTCGAAGAAATCTGAAGAAAGTTCCTTCTGTAGTTTTTCATTTTCGAAGGCTTGGAGTTTTGCCGCCAAAGCTTTTTCGAGAACGCCTTTTACGGCATTGGAGAGCTGGCCAATTTTTGGTTTCTCCTCGTTAGAAAGATCTTTTAGTCCTTTCATAATGTTTGTGAGCTTTCCATCTTTGCGGCCGAAGTATTCGAGCTCTACTTCGCGTAAAGTTTCGATGCTTGTGCAGCCATGAATAGCTTTCAAACCTTCTTGTTCTAGATTTTTTAGAGACTGTTCCATGCGAGAAATTTACACGTTTTTGTTTTATTTGCAAATAGAGGGTGTGCTAATCTGTGGTCATGGTTTTTAGCTCTATTATTTTCATCTTTGGATTTTTGCCGATTTTCTTGGGCATTTATTATGTGTTGCCGTGGAGATTCAGGAATGTGTTTACTTTGCTGGCAAGCTACGCGTTTTATGCTTGGGGAGCTTTAAGCTTTTTGTGGTTTTTGATTGGTTTGACGGTGGTGAATTATTTTCTGGGAAGATTTGTGGGGAGTGCGAAGTATGGAAAGAAAATTTTGATTTTCGGAATTGCTTTGGAAATTTTGGCCTTGGGATATTTTAAATATGCGAATTTTTTTGTCGATCAGCTTAATGGTTTTCGCGCCTATTTTTTTGGATTCGATTTTGATCCTTTGGTTTGGCAGCAAGTTGTTTTGCCTTTAGGTATCTCGTTTTTCACCTTTCATGGAATTAGTTATTTGGTGGATGTTTATAAAAAACACACACCGGTGGAAAAGAATTTCGTGAACTTTGCTTTGTATGTGACTTTTTTTCCGCAGTTAATTGCCGGACCTATTGTTCGTTATCATGAAATTGCCGATCAAATAAAAAAGCGTGAACATTCTTTCAATAAATTTTTTGATGGTGTGTTTTTGTTTTGCTGTGGCTTGGGAATGAAAGTTTTATTGGCCAATCAGATTGCGGCGATTCCCAAAATTTTTAATGATATGAACAATACGGCAAGTGGAGTTTTATGGCTTACATACTTGTGTTATACCTTCCAGATTTATTATGATTTTGCAGGTTATTCAAAGATGGCGATAGGGTTGGGGAGAATGGTCGGATTTGAGATGCCTGTCAATTTTAACAGACCTTATCTTTCAGTGACTATTGCAGAGTTTTGGCGTAGATGGCATATTTCTTTGATGAATTTTTTCCGTGAATATGTGTATTTTCCTTTGGGGGGAAGCCGCGTGAGTATGGGTAAGGTTTGTAGAAATATTTTAATTGTTTTCTTGCTTTCTGGATTTTGGCATGGTGCTAGTTGGACTTTTATTTTGTGGGGACTATATTTTGGATTTTGGTTGATATTTGAAAGGTTGTTTGAAAAAGAGTGTTTGTCTAAAATTCCAAAATTACCGAGAAGAATTTTTACTTTTATGATTGTCTATTTTGGTTGGGTGATTTTTTCTTCTGGTGATTTATGGACATTGTGTCTCAACTTGATTCAAATGTTTAAGTTTAATTTTTCTGATGTGGATGTATTTTCTTTGGTTTCCAGCAAAGAATGGTTTTTCTTTGTGGTAGCAATTTTGATCGCATTTTTCCCGGAGACGGAATCTATTAAGAGGCTGGAAAGATTCGTGATAGCGAAGGGTGTTTTCGCCTTACTGTTGCTAGTTTATGCTTCTTTGCAGTTAGCGGCTGGTGGCTTTAATCCATTTATTTATTTTAGATTTTAAAATGAAAAAAGTTTTCTCAATTATATTTTGTTTCATCATCGTCATTCCAGCTTTCCAAACTTTCGTGAGAGTTTTTCCAGAAATAAAAATTGAAGAAAAAAGAGTTTTGGCCACTTTCCCTAAAATTTCTTTGAGTGAAAAAACTTTGGAAGGATTAACTAATTATTTTAATGATAATTTTGGCTTGAGAGGATCTCTTATTTTTATGAACAATTATATAGATTTGAGTGTTTTTAAAATTTCTCCTAATTCTCAGGTGATAATTGGAAAAAATGGATGGATGTATTATCAGCCTTCTTATGAATCGAACAGTCTTGTTTTGAATCAGATGGATGTGGAATTGGTTTCTAGAAAGATTTATGATTTTCAGAAAAAAGTTGAGGCGGATGGCAAGAAATTTGTTTTTGTTTTAGCTCCAGATAAGGAATCTATTTATCCTGAATTTCTGAAAGATAAATTGGTTGGCTTGGGAAATTATGAATTGATCACGAACGTTTTGAAACAAAATAATGTGAATACTTTTGATGGTTTGAAACTTTTGCAGGATGCGAAGGGTAAAGGCTCTATGGTTTATTCAAAGAATGATACTCATTGGACGCGCTACGGGCTGTTTCTTACTATTAATGAGATGTTCAAGGCTTTGGGCAGGTCGGCGATTGATTCAAGTGGTGTAGAAGACGTGCAGAGGGTTGGGGATTTGTCTTTGTTGGTTGGTTTTAATAATTCAGAGACGGTGCCTCAGCCGATTGTCGATAATAGTAAGGTGGTGGCAAAGGATAGAGTTTTGATTTTCCACGATAGCTTCTTTGATAATGAGATGTATTTCACTTTGTTGTTTAAGAATTTCAAGAAGATTCATTGGGCTACTGGGCCTATAGAAAAGGAATATGTCGATTTGGAAAACTCTTATGACGTGGTGATTATGGAAATTGCGGAGAGGGATTTTATTAAATTGGGGACTAAATTGTAGTTAGTCATCATAAATTTCTTTTCGATGGCCAATGGTCAATATTAGTAATATTTTTATATTATTGTTTTCGTCTAAATCAAAAATTGCGCGGTAGTCTCCAATGCGGAATCTGTAGCTGCCAAGTGGTGAATTTTGTAATCTTTTGGCAAACAATAGAGGGTTGTTTGATAGAGAGTATTCGTAATTTTTTTTAATTATTATTTGATATATTTGATTGTCTAAGCTTTTTAAATCCTGCCTGGCTTTTTGTGTGTAAATTATCTTGTACATTTGAAATGTCTCTTAAATTACGCCAAATTCTTTCATTATCTCTTCTTGTGTATAAACTTCCCCTCTTTTTACCTGCTCTCTTGCTTCGGCAATATCCGCTGCTAATTTTTCTAGGGCGGTAGTTTTTTTGTCTATGGGTGTGACTTCTAGAATTGGTTGAGAATGATACATAACGATATATTTAATTTGTTTTTTCTGTGATTTTTTCCATATAGAGGTGATATTTTGACGGAATTCTTTGATACCTATAGTTTTGATAGTCATCTTATAAATTGATTAAAGTGTAACTTAAGTGTACACTTTTTTGCCTCAGTGGTCAATTTACTTCTAAGTTCAGTAAATCATACGAAGTTAAAATAATTCTAAATTCGGCACGAAAAGATTTGACGGTGTTCACTATGTAGGTTGAAGTTATAATAGTTATGGATTAAAAAAAGACCCTGTGTTTCCACGGGGTCTTTTCAAAGTTTGTTGTAGCCAGCCTGAGCTGGTAAAAATTATCTTACAGCATCTTTAAGAGATTTACCTGCCTTGAAAGCTGGAAGCTTCATAGCTGGGATCTTGATCTTTTGTGCTGGGTTGCGTGGGTTTACACCTGTGCGAGCAGCTCTCTTTGATACACGGAAAGTACCGAAACCAGTGATAGTTACGTTCTGACCACCTTTTAGGCTCTTTGTGATCATTGTAAGTACTGAATCGAGAACTTCGCTAGCGGCTTTTTTAGTTACGCCTGCTGCCTGTGCAGCACCTGCTACTAAGTCTTGCTTAGTCATAGTGTGTTTGGTTAGATAAATAAAACATCCGTATTATATGGGCTTAAAGCTTGGAAGCAAGCTGATTTTTGGCAGAAAGGGCTTTTCCCAGCCGATAAATGGGGGTCGAATTGTGTCAAAATCAGGTTTGTGGCTTAGGGCTGCGGAAATATTTTCGTTGCAAATCGTGGCGAGTTATTTCGGTGTGTATAAGCCATTTTTAGCTTATTGGGTTGACGCGCGGGCTTAATTATTATAAGAATGAAAAAGTAAATTTGAGTCCCTAATATAGAAACATGGCAAAAAATTTGGTGATTGTAGAGTCCCCGGCAAAAGCAAAAACTATCTCAAGATTCTTGGGAAAGGACTATAAAGTATTGGCTTCGATGGGTCATGTAATGGATTTGCCGAAATCAAAAATGAGCATTGATGTTGAGCATGATTTCAAACCTGCTTACGTCGTTTCCGAAGAAAAGAAAAAAGTGGTGAAGCAATTAAAGGATGAATTGAAAAAAGCTGGTGAACTATGGATCGCGACTGATGAGGACCGCGAAGGAGAGGCTATTGGATGGCATTTATTGGACGCGTTGAAAGTTGATCAAAAGAAAATGCCGACTCATAGAATTGTATTTCATGAAATTACTGAAGGTGCGATCAAAGAATCTTTGAAGCATCCTCGTAGCATTGATCAGAATATCGTAGATGCGCAACAGGCTCGTCGCGTACTTGATAGATTAGTTGGTTACGAATTGTCTCCACTATTATGGAAGAAGATTCGTTTCGGACTTTCTGCAGGTCGTGTACAAAGTGTGGCGGTGCGTTTAGTAGTAGATAGAGAACGTGAAATTTTAGCATTCAAACCTGAAGAATACTGGACAGTTATTGGAAATTTTGAAAAGAAAGATAAAGCTTTGAAAGAACACGATAGAAATTTTCAGGCTGAATTGCAGAAATTTCAGGATAAAAAATTGGAAATTGGCAACGGAGAACATGCACAAAACGTTTTGAAAGATTTGGAAAATGCAGAATATAAGGTGATGTCAGTGGAAGAAAAAGAAACTAAGAGATCTCCAGCTGCTCCTTTTATTACTTCCACTTTGCAACAAGAAGCTTCTCGTAAGCTTGGTTTCTCTGTGAAGAAAACAATGATGGTGGCACAGAAATTATATGAAGGTATTGATACTGGAGCTGGTCATACAGGTATGATTACTTATATGAGAACAGATAGTGTGAATCTTTCTGATTTAGCTTTGAATATGGCTAAGGAAGTGATTACTAAACAATTTGGTGCTCAATACGCTTTGGCGGAACCACGTAAATATAAAGGAAGAAAGAGTGCTCAGGAAGCGCATGAGGCGATTCGTCCGGTAGATCTTTCTATTACTCCTGATGCTGCTGCGAAATTTCTCGATCATGATCAGTCTAGGTTGTACGAAATAATTTGGAAAAGAACTCTCGCTTGTCAGATGAAGGAAGCGGTTTTGGCGAAAGTTGGTGCGGATATTAATGCATTTAAAGGTGCGACAGATACTGGATATACTTTCCGTGCTACTGGTCAGACTGTTGTGTTCCCAGGATTTATGGAAGTGTATATGGAAGGTCGTGATAATGAGGAAGAAGAATCTCAGGATGGTGAAAAGATTTTGCCAAAATTAGTTGAAGGAGAAATGGTGGATTTGAAAGATTTAGTAAATACTCAACATTTTACTAAACCACCGGCTAGATATACTGAAGCTTCTTTGGTTAAAAAATTGGAGAGCGAAGGCATTGGTAGACCGAGTACATATGCTCCGACTATTACGACAATTATGACTCGTGGTTATATTGAAAAAGAAGGAAAAGCTTTGAAACCAACAGATGTGGCCATGGTGGTTACTGATATGTTGGTGGAGAATTTCCAGGAGATTGTGGATTACAAATTCACAGCTGAAATGGAAGAAAAATTGGATATTATTGAAGAAGGAAAATTGCAGTGGGTGCCGATGATCAGAGCTTTTTATGAACCTTTCCATGCGAAGATTCTTGATAAAAGTATGACTTTAAAGAAAGGAGATATGATTAAAGATGAGACAACTGAGGTTTGCGAAAAATGTGGATCAAATATGGTGATTAAATTGGGAAGATTTGGAAAATTCTTATCTTGTTCTAATTATCCGGCTTGTAAAAATGCTAGACCTTTGGAAGGTACTGGTCCTGCGGCTGAGAAAGTTTTGACTCCGGAAGAACAGAAAGTGATTGATGATATGAAGGCAAAACATGCGGATAAGAAATGTGAAAAATGTGGCAAGCCAATGGAAATTAAATCTGGCAGATTCGGTCCTTTCTTGGGATGCAGTGGTTATCCAGAATGTAAGAGTATTCAATCTATAGTGATATCTTCAGGCGTGAAATGTCCTAAGTGTGGCGAAGGCGACTTGGTGGAACGTCATACAAGAAAGGGTGGTAAGATTTTCTGGGGCTGTAATAAATTTCCAAAATGTAAGCTCGCTACTTGGAATAAACCTGTAGGAAAATGTGAAAAATGTGGAGGACTAAAGGTGGAAGACAAAAAATCAGATGGTGCAGTGCTTTGTATGGACTGTGAAATGGCTAAACCTGCTCCTTCAAAAGGAGGAAGATGGGGTAAAAAGAAGAAGGAAGAGGCGGAGAGTGAAGAATAGTGGCTAATAAGATTGAGAGAACGGCTATGGTCCTTGCGATTTAGCCGTTTTTTTGGTATAATATAGGCAATAAAAAAATAAAAATAAAACCATGATATCCAATAAGAAAGTGCTTCTTCTCTTAACGACAGTTTTGTTGTCTAGTTTTTTGAATTTTCCTCAAACTACTTTTGCGGAAGGTGTGAAAGCCGATAGTACTCCTGATGCTTGTAGCGGTAGAGTTACAGGTACTACAAAAGCCTATAATCCTAACTCTGGAGTTATTTCTTTTGATGCTCATTCCGGTCCCGGAGCGGAAGATAATCTTGCTGTGAATCTTGGTGTTGCTGCCGCCGGTGCTGTGGGACTTGCTCCTGCAAATCGTTCAGATGCGGCTTGTGTAAGTAAAGTGGCAGGAGTTGATGCTAATACTGGAAAAGCTTATGCCTATGCGGTAAAAGGCTGGGCTTGGGATACTAATGCTGGTTTCGTTTCATTCAATTGTCAGAATGGTTCTAATAATGCTGGTGGTGCGAATGTAGCATGTGGAAATATTAATTATGGAGTTTATATTGCGGCTGATAATAGTCTTCTTGGTTATGCATGGAATCCAACTTTAGGTTGGATAAGATTTGATGATAATAATAAAAATGATGCCTATGTGTATGGTGTAAAAATTGATCCGGTGACTTTTGTGGCTACTGGTTACGCTTGGACTTCAGCTGGAGTTTATGTGGATTTAACTGGAGTAACTTTTAATTTGCCAGATAAAGATAATGTAGTAGTGGTGGATACTTGGTGTAAAAATAAACCATATTTGTGTGTGGAAATTACGCCTGATCCATCTAGTTTATCTTTCAATTCTGCACCTGCTGTAGCGGTGGCTGATGGTAAGGATGGATATTATTTGAATATGTATTTTAGAAATGCGAGCGGAGTATCAGTAAGTCCGTTGGCTATTACAAATTTGGCGAATGTAAAATTGTTTGATTGGACGGATACTGTGAAGTTGAATCAGATTGATCCTTTGAATGTAAATGCAAATGCGGTTTTGAATAAGCCTTTGTATTTTTCTGATTTTAAATTGGCTAGCGATGGTGATATTGGCCATTATATAAGTAAAAATAAGATTGTTAGTTATGCGCCAACTTCTGAATCAAAATTGTCTTTAACTACTGGTACTAAACCAGCGTATTTAACAAATAATGAGAATTTTATTTATACCCCTGACGGAATAGTTGGTGGTCTTCCAAAACCAAATACGAATCAGTTGATTTTAAATAATATTTCTTGGCCTCAAGACTTAGTGGATGGTGTTGGAAATGTTGTTATTCCAGCTACTTCTTCCCCAATTTATCCGAACGGAAAAGTGGGATTGCCATTCAAATTCAGACCGGCAGTCTATTTGGATACTTTGTATGCTAACGACTTTCAAGATAACATTTTGGGATATAGATCTGTTCCGGTGACAATCAAGAGATCATTAAAAACTATTGGTAATTTAAATGCTATTACTGGTAATGCGGAATATCATGTAGCTTTCTCTAGCAGTCAAACTGGTACTCAATGTTCTGGTCAGGATGTTAATTTCCAATTTACCGTGAAGGATGATGCGGCTGCCGGATCAGTGATTACTAATAATACTTCTGGTGATGTGACTATTAATGCTTTAGCTAACAAAATTAATCCTGATATTTCAACTTTGATTGGAAAGATTTTCGATTTGCAGTTTACTCCTGATATTCCTACAAACCCTCAGGGAACTCTTCCTTGTGATATGGCAAAAGGTGCGACTTTCTATAGCAAAATTTCTTATACAGTTGATGGAAAGACGGTGTCTTACTACGATAATAAATTGCCAAGAACTGGTGGCGATTCAATTGTGAATCCTGCGGTAGTTGTTCATGGAAATATTACAGCTCAGGCAGTAGGAAATGTGCAGGGTGATAATCGTGTTACGGCTGCTGGATCAGTGAATGTGGCTTTGATTAGAGATGCAATTAATGAAAATTTGCAGAGGAATGGCGGAAGTAGTATAGGTGCTAAATCTTATAGCGATTGTTCTATTACATCGATGAATGATAATGCTGGAAAGGGAACAATGGGGCTAGGTGATGCTACTGTTTGTCCATCTGGTTCTAGTTCATATTACCGTTTTGATGTTGGTTCAGAGCATGTGCTTTATACAAAAGCCAATTTGACTCTGTCTTTTGGTGCTGGAAATTGGACAGGTAAATGGATAGTTATTGCCGATGGAGGAAATATTTTTGTAGATAAAAATATTCTTCCAAGTGATCCAGTTGCTTCAAGAATTTCTTTGGTTGCCTTCAGATCTAGCGATGCTGCTAAATATTACCAGACCGGAAATATTTATATTGCTCCTACTGTTACAAATATCGTTGGTACTTTTGTGGCTGACGGATCTATTTTTTCTTATGATGGTACTCATACTCATATAAATGCTACTACTGGTGAGCCGGATTGGGGTGCGACTGGTTCAGATTATTCTGCGATGATTTCATCTTTGCAGACTTATCAGTTGTTGGGTCAGGGAGCTTTTCTTTCTGATAATACAATTGGTGGAGCAAATCTGGATCAAGGAGCAAGTCCTAAGAATTATTTACTAGCTGGAGGAGGAAGAGTAATTCCTTTACCTGCAAGTATTGCTAAACGTATGCAAGCTCAGTATTACGACTTAAATTACTTGAGAATGTTTAAGTTGAATTTACAGATGAGTGCGGAAGGACTTCCTGTAGACCAGAAATGTGGAAAGGGATGGACTCCTGATGATCAGGTGCATTTACAATCTTTGTTAAATACTGGTAGCTATAAAGATGAGGCTGGAAATACGTTTAAAACTATTTGTGGAGAAAAACAGCCTTGTGATCCGGTAAATGATACTTTAAATAATCCAAATTCTTGTGATGGTATCAATCCGTTGATGAAGTACGATGGAGCGAATGGAGATTTGATTGCTCCAAGTAATTTCACTGCCGCTACAGGTTTAGATTCAAATAAGGATTTTAATCCGGTGTACATTTATTACGTAGCTCCAGATAAAGATTCATTCTTGTTCTCAAAGAGTGGTGCGATAAATATTAGTGGAAGATAGGCGTAATTACAAAAAAGTAAGTTTAATTTTATCTCTTCTCTTAAGTATCGGTCGTCACGACTGACCTCAATGCGCTCGAGATAAAATTAAGCTTACTTTTTCTTTATGCCTCATACCAATCTAAAGAAATTTCTGGGTATTTTTTCATTTCTTCAACCATGATTTTTTGAATCTCGGCGAGGCGCTCAGGGGTGAGGGCTTCAAAACGAAGTGTGAGATTTGGGCTAGTGTTTGAGGCGCGTACTGCTCCCCAAGAATTTTCGTCGAAGTTTACGCGGACTCCATCGATAGTGATGCAGTCATAAATTGCCGTAAAATGTGAAACAAGATTTTTCACAATTTCAAATTTTTTATCGTCAGGACAGTGAGCTTTGAATTCTGGAGTCATGCAAGTTTTTGGCAAATCATCAAAAAATGTAGAGAAAGGTTTTTGGCTTTTTGAAGCTATTTCTAGGATGCGAGCTGCCGCTAGAAGTGCGTCGTCGAAACCATAATAATTTTCGCCAAAGAATAAATGTCCGGAAACCTCACCAGCTAAAGGTGCGCCGATTTCTTTCATTTTTCCTTCAATAAAACTATGACCCGTTTTGCTCATTACTGGCACGGCTCCGTGTTTTTTTAGATCGTTAATTATTGCCTGAGAAACTTTTACGTCGAAAACCACTTTGCTTCCAGGTAGGCGAGTGAGCATGTCGCGAGCGAGAAGAAGCAGCATGAAATCTGAAGAATACATGTGGCCTTTTTCATCAACTACGCCGACGCGATCGCCATCACCATCAAATCCAATTCCGAGGTCTGCTTTATGTTCGAGGACTTTTTTGATGAGATCCTGCATGTTGTGAAGTTCTTCCGGATTGGCTTCGTGATTAGGGAAATTGCCATCGAGTTCACAATATAATTCTATTACTTCGCAGCCTAATTTTCTTAGTAATTCCGGGGCGAATTTTCCCGCCACTCCATTGCCAGTGTCGATTACTACTTTGAGTGGTTTTGCTAGTTTGGTGCGAGAAGTAATATCGGCAAGATATGTTGGCCAGATGTCTACTTTTGCTACTGATGCAGCTGCGCAATTTGCAGCATTGAATTCGGGCCAATCTTTTCCTTCTGTTTGAATAATTTTTAAAATTTCTTGTAACTCATCTCCACAAATTGAGTGAGCATTTTTGATAACTATTTTGAGCCCGTTGTAGGCCTTTGGATTGTGACTGGCGGTGATATTGGTACCTGAGTCAAAATTCATGGCGCAACTCGTCCAGTAGACCATTGGTGAGGTCACAAGGCCTATGTTTGTTGGTTGAATACCAGAGTCTATGAGTCCTTGCATGTATCCGAGTTTCAAGTCGTCACTTGTGAGGCGATTATCAGAACCAACGGCCATAGTTTTCACGCCATATTTTTTTTGTAAATATATACCGGCAGCGCGGCCAATTAAATATACAGATTTGTCGGTGAGGTCGGCTGGTTTATCGTCTAATGGTGCAGCAATTCCACGGATGTCGTAGGCGCGAAAAATGAGAGGATTGATTGTCATGAGGATAGGGCTTGAGGGTTAATATTCGTTATTATATTTAGTGTAATCCATGGTTTTTTGAATATCGTGAAGACGATTTTTTGTATTCCATTCTTTTAATAATTTCGCACAAGCTGGAGGAACCAATTTTTCCCATTTTTTTCCTTTCATAATTGCTTCGCGGACTTTTGTGGCGCTGATTTTTAATACTCTTTTTAATTGGAAAATTTCCGGACCTACTTTTGTTATTTCATGAGGACGGTGATACTTTCCTTCGTAACAAGCTTTTACGATTTCGGAGCCGGTGAAAAGGTGAGTATATGGAGGAACGTAAGTGTTTACGTGATTTACCCAAAGTGCGTAATTATTCACATTTCTTACTGGTATAATGCAGTATTTTTCTGCTGGGATTTTTGCTTCGCGAAGAGATTCTTCTATTAATTGAAAACGTTCTCCGGCAGTCCAAGGGTTGTCTGGAAGAAAGTTTTTTTCGGCAGAGCCAATTACGATAATTACGCGCTCGTGTTTTTCGAGAATTTTTTTAACTACATCAAGATGCCCAAGATGAAATGGCTGAAAGCGACCGATAAAAAGTGCGGATTGCATAGGTTTAAAGTTATGCTGAAAAATTACACTTTTATTTCACCCTGATCAAGTATGGAGGGTTGAGTTTGTGCTTGTTGATTTCGTAAAGACGGAAAACTTTATGAACGATATTTGGGCTTATGCCTTTACCAATGAGCTCTTCTTTAGTTAAGCCTTCCTCCATTTTACGAAGAACAATATCAATTTCACGGTAAGTCATGCCGAGTTCAGTTTCGTCTGTTTGTCCGTTGTAGAGCTCTGCGGATGGTGCCTTTTCTATGAACTCATTTGGTAACCCAACGTGTTCTGCTAATTTATAAACTTCATCTTTGAAAAGATCGCCGATGATTTCTAAATCTGCAGCGAGATCTCCATATTTTGTGCCGTATCCAAGTGCTAATTCGCTTTTGTTTGAAGTTCCAATTACGAGAGAATTGCGGCTATTCGCAAAGTTATAAAGAATAACCATACGCACACGAGCTTTTGTATTAATCTGAGCAAGGTCGCTAGGTTTCCAAGGAAGTGCGAGAAAATCTGTAAGGTATTTATTGATTGGAACGTTGTAATAATTCACATTTAAAAATTGGCAAAGTGTACGAGCGTGAAGAAGGTTTTCATCACTAGACACGCCTTTTTCTGGCATAGTAATTCCTGTCACGTGTTCCGCTCCGAGGGCATCAACTACGAGTTTTAAACAAAGTGCAGAATCTACGCCTCCGCTAACACCAATAACAGCATTTTCAATCTGAGCTTCTTTGAAATATCTTTGGATGGAAGCGACGATTTTTGTGTAAGTGTTGTGCATAGATTTTTTGTGGATTAGTGGTGTGGGATCTGTAGCTTGAGGTTCTTCTGGAGGCGGAAGAGTCTTTTTTTGTTTGGGAGCTTCTTTTTTTTGAATTACTTTTGGTTTAGGTGTTTCAATCTTCTTCGGCAGTTTTATGGCTTCCGTATGCGTGCTTGGCTCTTTTGGCTCTTCGACGAAGTCAAAAAGGTTAGATTGTGTGGTCTTCATAGGCCCGAATTATAAAACTTTCGTAGGATATTGGAAGGGGGCGATTTTAAAATATCTTGCCGTTTTAAGGGAAAGATGGTTTTAAATCGAGTATTTATCTATATTTCTTTATTTGACGGTTAATCTCAATCTCTTGATCACGTTTTTTTAGGGTATCACGTTTGTCGTAAAGTTTTTTACCACGGCAAAGTCCAATCTGTACTTTTATCATTCCTTGTTTTGGATAGAGTTCGAGTGGGACACAGGTAATTCCTTTCTGGGTAATTGCAGCTTCAATTTTTCCTATTTCCCTTTTGTGAAGAATCAATTTGCGAATGCGAACTGGGTCGAGGGTAATATTGCTGGATTGCTTGTAGCGGGAAATGTGGACGTTGTTTAAAAACGCTTCATCTTTCCAGACATCGATGAAGGCTCCTTTCAGATTAGCCTGATTACCTTTAATGGCTTTTACTTCATCGCCAAGAAGGACTATTCCGGCTTCGAATTTTTCTAATATTTCGTAGTCGTGAAAGGCCTTTTTGTTCTTTGCATAGAATGCTTCTGCGATTTTAGTTTTCGATTTCTTCATCTTATGGTAAAATTTTTCCGTATTTTCATTTAACCTCATTTTCCTATGGCTGATCAATACAAAGTCACTAATGTGACAGGGTTTGGTTCGAGAATTGTCGATTCAATTAAAGGAATCGGATTCGGCTTCCTCTTGTTCTTAGCATCTTTTGCGGTGCTTTACTACAACGAAGGACGTGTAGATTTATCTCAAGTGGCAAAAACTGCAATCAATATCGACTCTTCTAAAGCTGCTCCTGCAGAAGCAAATGGCAAATTAGTTAGCACAAACGGCAAAATTACTTCTACAGAAACTCTCGGAGACGATTTATATTTGGCTCCTGCTAAATATTTGGCTACAGATAGAAGTGTAGAAATGTATGCTTGGGTAGAAAGTTCTTCAAGCAGCAATACAAACAACACTGGTGGTTCTTCTACTTCTACAACTACTTATGATTACAAGAAACAGTGGACTTCTGTTCCTTCTGATTCTAGCAATTTTAAAGTTCAAGATGGTCACACTAATCCAGCAAAAGGAATCGCTGATGCTAGAAAGACTGTTGGTGCTGCAAAAATTGGAAACTTTGATTTAGATATGGCGAATATTGAATTGCCAGCATTTACAGCTGTAGTTGTGAATGACACAAATGTTAAAGTAAAAGATGCTGCTAAAATTTCTGGAAACTACGTTTTTGTTCCTGGAAAGGCAAGCACTGGAACTATGGATCAACCACAACTTGGTGATATGAGAATTACTTATACAGCTGTGAAACAAGATGTTGATTCAACAGTTTTTGGAAAACTTGATGGAACAAAATTGATTCCATTTGTTGATGCATCTAAAGACAATGCAAAACTTTATAGAATATTTACAGCCGGAGGAACAGATGCCGCTATCGGTCAATTAGCTGGTGAGCATACAACTATGACTTGGATACTTAGAGCTGTTGGATTCTTGATGATGTGGTTCGGTTTGAGCGCATTGTTTGGACCTATCAGCACATTACTTGATGTTCTACCATTCTTTGGAAGCTTGAGCCGTGCGATGATTGGAGTTGTAACTTTTGTGGTTTCTATCGTTTTGACTGGCGCTACAATTTTAGTTTCAATGATTGCGCATAATATTTACGCAGTGATTGGTACTGCTGTAGCAATCGTAATTCTTGCGATTGTTGCTTTGAAGATGAAAGGGAAGAAATAGATGTAGTGTCTAGAAGAAGGTCATTTTTATGGCGATGATCATAAAGGTGACACCAAAGCATTTTTTGAGGACTGCCTCAGAGAATTCTAAGGAAAGGGAGGCGCCAATAAGGCCTCCAATGAAAAATCCTAAACATATGAGGGCTGCGATCTTTAAATCGACGTAGCCCTCTTTATAATAAGTCCAAGCGGCAAGCAAACCGATTGGAGGTACCATGAGTGCGAGCGTGGTTCCTTGAGCTTGGTGCTGACTCATTCCAAAAACAAAGATGAGCGCTGGAACGATAATGATTCCACCACCAATACCAAGAAGTCCGCTAAGCGTTCCAGCTACGAGACCGATTACGAGGCAGAGAATGATATTAGTCATGAGTTTGTTTAGTTTTTAAATATGATAATCTTTTGGCTTCCGGGAAGCGTTCTATGGCGTATCTTAACATAGTACGTGGCATTTTCGACGCAAATTTTTTGAGAAAGGCTTCTTCTGATGCTATGTCTCGTTTGCCAATTTCGCGCAGCATCCAGCCTACGGCTTTGTGAATTAAGTCGTGAGAATCATTGAGAAGGAGCTCACTAATTTTCAGAGCGTCATCAAATTCATTTTTGCGAATGAAATAAAAAGTGCTGAGAATGGCGATGCGTCTTTCCCAAATGTTTTTTGATTTTACTAGTTTATAGAGAATTGTTTTTTGGCTTGGCTTTGAGTATAAATAAGCGCCGATTATTTTGTCGGCACTGCTATCTACGAGGTCCCAATTATTTATTTTAGCTGAATTTTTTAAATAAAATTTGTAGATTTTTTCTGGTTCTTTGGGAAATTTTTGAACTAAAATGAGAAGTGCGCAGAGTCTAGCTTCGTGAAATTTATTGTCGAGAAGTGTTTCAATTTTGGGAAGAGAAATGTTTTTATATTTTTTTGAGATCTTGCGTGTTTCTGGCACCACTATGCCAAGAAAATGATCTCCTTTACCGTATTCTCCTTTTCCTGTTTTAAAAAATCTGTCGGCAAATTTAGCTTTTTCCGGACTTGCTAGTTTTTGAAGCTCTTTAATTATTTCCATGAGAAAGGTATAAGTTTCTTATTAGTATTTAATTTAGATGAATGTCTAAGATTGTGAAACAAAAAATATCCTGCATCGTTCCAGTTTTCAATGAGGGAAAGAGAGTGGGGAATGTTTTGAAGGCTTTGATTGGCCATCCTTTGCTTGATGAAGTGATTGTGGTGAATGATGGTTCGAGTGACGATAGCGAAGAGATTTTGAAAAAAATTAAAGGAATAAATTTAATATCTTATTCGAAAAATAAAGGAAAAAGTTTTGCGGTGATGACTGGGATGAAACAGGCGAAAAATGATTTATTGTTGATGATAGATTCTGATTTGCAGGGATTAACGGCAAAGGATATTACGGATTTGGTTGAGCCGGTGATTGAAGGAAAAGCTGATGTAGCTATGACTTTGAGGAAAAATAGTTTGAAAAGTTTTAAGATGATGGGTTTGGATTTTGTTTCCGGTGAAAGAATCTTTAGCAGAAAAATGATTCCTAAACTTGATGATTTGGGTAAATTAACTTGTTTTGGATTGGAATCTCATTTGAATAATTTAATTGTGAAAAATGGTGCTAGATTGGCAGTGGTGAATTGGAAAAATGTGATTACTCCGAGGAAATCGGTGAAGTTTGGGCTTGTCGAAGGAACTTGGCGCGATTTGAAGATGGTAGGAGAAATAGTGAAATATTTGGGCGTGAAAGGAATTTACAAACAGATTCGTGGAATGAAGAAGCTGATAGTTAAATAATCTTAAACGTGAGAAAGATTTCTAATGAAACTATCGCACCATTTTGCTGAAGAAAATTTCTCAGCTTTTTTGCGGCAGTCGGAAGCTTTTAGCTTGAGGCAGTTTAAGGCGTTTTTCTGAAGGTTTGGGCCGATGAAACCATCGATACCGTTCGTTATAAGATCTTTTGGTCCCTGCACTTTGTAGGCAGCTACTGGCACTCCGCAGGACATTGCTTCTAGGATGACTAATCCAAAAGTGTCGGTCTTTGACGGAAATACAAAAACGTCTGTGATGGAAAGTAAATCTACTAACTCTTGTCCGGTTTTGCATCCGGTGAATACTACATCGTCTTTAAAATTCTTCTTTAGGGATTTCAAAGCTGTCCCTTCACCAATTACCATTTTTGTTCCAGGCAATTTACATTTTAAAAATGCTTCAATATTTTTTTCGGTAGTTACTCTTCCGAGGAAAGTAAAAACAGGAGTTTTCATTCCTTCAGGAATTTTTGCATTTGGATTTTTTTTGAAAAAATCCGTATCGACTCCAAGTGGAATTAAAGTAACATTTTTGAACCTCTTCTTTTCTAGGAGTGTTTTGAAAAGGGGAGAGCTAACCATAGTTTTTTCACTTTTTTTGTGAAACCAACGCATGTAGTGATAGATCGCTTCTTTTGAGACACCAGTGCGAATTTCAATGTATTCTGGTAATTGAGTGTGGTAGTGAGTAGTGAATTTCCAATCATTTTTTGTGCATGCTAGACGGGTAGCAAAACCTACTGGTCCTTCTGTAACAATATGAATGTAGTCAGGATTAAACTCTTTGATTATTTTTTCCATTTTCCCACGACCAAGAATCGCCAATTTAATATCCGGATCGGTAATAAGTGGAACGTTTTTGAACTCGGCTGGGTGGATTATTTTCACCTTGAATCCTTTCTTTTCTAGGCCTTCCTTTAGCTGTTTAATGCTGGTAACGACGCCGTTAACATTTTTCCAGACGTCGGTAGCAATTATGATTTTTTTCATTTCTTTTTTCTAACAAAAAAGTAGATGATAATTGGAATGCCAATTATTGCGAGAATTATTCCTGCGTATTCTAAGTAATTGTTGAGAGCAACATACGCTTGATTGAAGTAATAGCCAAGTAGCACAAGAATTAAGGTTTTTGGGATGGTGGCTAGGGTATTGAAACCCATAAATTTTAAGTAGTTCATTTTTGCTGTACCGGCTGCAAAAAGAATGGCCGCGCCCCAAGGTTGAGTTTTTCCGAGGATGAGTGTTTTGGCAGGGGCCTTGTAGTGAAAATGTTGTTCTAATTTTTCTAGATGGGCTTCGGTTACTTTTATGAGGTGTCCCCATCTTTTTAGGATTGGATGTCCCCCGAAACGTCCGAGGCAGTAGTAAATTGTGTCGCCAATAGTGTCTCCGAGAATCAATAATCCATAGCTGAGAAATGGGTTTAGAACTCCTCTAGCTATCAGTACGCCAACAAGAATAGAAAGTCCTGGGCCTTCGAGTACGGCTATAGGAAAAATTATGAGGTATTTGTAGACCAGCAGGAGGTTTAATAATTGGTCGAGGGTGTGGCTCATGTAGTGTTTTAATCTGGCGGAGGGAGAGGGAGTCGAACCCTCGAGGAGCTTGCGCCCCTACATCGTTTCCAACGATGCGCACTCGGCCACTATGCGATCCCTCCCGATGTGCAGCCCAGTTTTTATAGCATGAGTTCTGGATAAAACCAAGTTTAGGAGCAAAATGATAAATTGATAACTTCCCCAAGTAGAGGATGGTAAAGTCTATTATGCTCTTTTGTAAGCCATTAATCGAGGTGGTCCAGGGTTTTGGGGAAGTATTTATGGATTGGGGTTATCTGCATGTAAAATTTGCTGGCATTTTGACGTCAATTTTTACATGGAAGTGTGGGGTAAAGGAGGAATATTGATGATTCATGTGAAATTTGGTAGCACCATGCTATATATTTGCACATGAAAACGTGAGGAGAATTAGTAAATCTAAGAGCTTCGGTCGTTGTATAATGATGGTTTTTGTGGCAAGTTGGTTTCGGTGAGTTTTAAGTATTTAAAATTTTTTTATGGGATTTTTTCAGATGGATCCAATGCAGGTTTTGAGTTTTCTCGTAGCACTTCTGGCTACTCTTACTTTTCATGAAGCTTCCCATGCTTTGGTGGCTTATTATTTAGGGGATCCTACTGCTAAAATGGAAGGTCGCTTGAGTTTGAATCCGGTGAATCATTTGGATCCAATGGGAACAATGATTTTTTTAATTACTTGGACAGTAGGATGGGGCAAACCTGTTCCTGTTAATCCAAGAAACTTTAAACATCCCGTTCGAGACAGTGCATTAGTGGCTTTAGCTGGACCTGTATCCAATTTAGCTTTTGCCTTTGTGATTGCGCTTTTGTGGAAATATCTTGGAACTTATATGTGGGCGCCATTACTTTTATTTGTGCAGACTCTTTTCCATATGAATGTGTTTTTGGCAATTTTTAACCTTTTTCCTTTTCCTCCTCTTGATGGATCGAAGATTTTGGGACTCATTATTCCGAAGCGTTGGTATGGAATTTATGCCAATTATTTGGAAAGTGGGGTGAAATATCTGGTTGTCATAATGTTAGTTGATGTTTTTATTCTAGGCAACATCTTTGGATTCTCTATTTTCAGCAACGTGATGCAGTTTTTGCACGATAGGGTAAGCACAATTCTACTTTTGGGGACCTAGGGGTAGTGGTATCCAAGGATTTTGATCAGCCTTATATTGGGGCCACGGCAGGGGAGAAATGGCTTACAGAAGCCTTTACTTCGCTCTAGTTTCTGATAGTATGTGGGCATGCTCTACTTTGTTTGTAAGAGTTTTATCTACTCTCTCTATCAACAAGTATCCGGGAACCCAATTATTTCTTTCGGCCGTGGCTGAAAGCTGAGGGTTTACCCACAATTGCTTTCAAGGGGGCCCAGTCACCTGAAACCAAACGACACGGCGGAGCTTTAGAGAAACAGTCAGACCTTCATGTAGGCGATTGTGTAATAACAAAAATAGGAAAGATTTCCTTAGGGGATAGTGAGCGACCGCTTCTAACCTCCAAGGGATCTCAGAATCCAAAAAATATTTTCTTGAGTAACTTTGAAACTGTTTTAGGATCTCCTCAGGAGTTCAGAATCTAAGCCCGGACATGGGCTTTTTAAGGATGTGGAGGCTTTTTACCAATTTTAGTTTTCCATTTTTCAACATGGAAAAGAATTTTTTCTTTGTGTGATGGTTTGATTAAAATTAAACCTGGAATGAGGAAAAGCCAGCCAGGAAGAATTGGCATTACTAAACCAATAAGTCCTATCAGAACTAGAATTATTCCGCTGATAAATTTAAGAGATCTTATTATCATTGTTATTCTGAGGCAGTTTTGCTGCCTGCATTTTTCTAAGCATATTCCACTTAATTACGAAGAAGTATAAGTTTGGAACAAGAATTGCGAGTAAATCTGAAGTAGGGAAATGTGTAAGTGCGCTGATAGTTGAGAAAACTGCAGCGATGAATCCATAAATTATTTGCTGATTTCTCATGAGTGGAGAAGTGCGTGGCTCAGCGAGCATTACGAAAGTGAAGAAGTAGATTGTGCTGTTGGTGAAGGTGAATTTGAGGAAATCTAAAGCTGTGGAGTCTCCGGCAATTTTCATGCTAACAAATAGGCCAATTGCTAAGAATATTAAATAACTGAGCGCTGCATACCATTTTCTCCAAACTTTGAAGCTGAAGATTATCCAGATGGCAATTAATATTAATGTCACTGGTACCGGACCAAAGGAGTAAGAAGCTCCCCACCAGGAGACGAAGCTGAGTTTGAGTGAAGGAACAAAATTTGATAAAAGTTCTAAAGCTAAAAATCCTAAAACTACGGGATTAAAAATTGGAGAACCTTTCCATTCCATGAAATATTTAGAAAATACCACGAAAGCTACAACGAGCATTGTGGCTAAGGCATCAGTCGGTTTTGATCCGTAGTGAAGTACTAGAAAAATTATAAGACAACTAATAATAGTGTTCCAAATATTTTTATTCTGTTTTGTGAGGTATTTGAAAACGTAAAAAATTATTACACCAAAGCCTACGGTGGCTGCGAGGTGAATAAAAATTTGCATCTGGAAATTATTTTTAATAATTGCGCCAATTGCAAAAATGATCAAGAGAGCTGCTATTTCTTGTGTGCCATTTAGCTTGAGTTTCATGTTTTTTTAGGATATGATTTTTTCACTTATAACTTATTCTCAATCCATGGAAAAGACAACTTTACGTTCATTGTTTTTGTTAACAATTATTACTGGTTCACTTTTTACTTTTATTGCTTGCGGTCCAGAAGTTAAAGAGGTTGAAACTAAAGAAACAACTAAGGTAGAGACAACAGATAAAGCGGGCGTTCCTACAAAGGAGCCTGTGAAAGATTTGGCTCCGAAGACGGATGTTAATCCTAAGGATACAAATGTTACAAAGCCAGTAGAAACTCCTAAGGCTGTCATTACTAAGCCTGAAGTAAAGGTTACTACTAAATATGTAGATGGAACTTATACAAAAGTTGGAAGCTATCAATCTCCGGGTGGAACTGATGCTATTACGGTTTCAGTAACTTTAAAAAATGATGTCATGGAGTCTGTGTCATTGGTTAATGGTGCTACTAGTGAAGCTTCTGTGAATTTTCAAAATCTTTTTATTGATGGTGTGAAGGGACAGGTGGTAGGTCAAAAATTGGAGAATGTAAGTGTGGGAGTAGTAAATGGAGCTTCTTTAACAGGTGCTGGATTTAATCAGGCTATTGCTGATATTAAGACTGCAGCTCAAAGATAAGTTTTAAATGTAATTTATTGAAGCAGAGGACGTACCCCAACAGGTACTTGATTACTAATTTTGATTTATGGAAAAAAATATTTTGAAGTCTTTGTTTCTTTTGATGGTGATTACCGGATCTATTTTTGCGTTTGTGGGATGTACTCCAGATGAAATCGCTTTGTACGAACAGAAAATGAAGGAACAGGAATCTCAAGCTGTAGAGGCAAAACCAGTTGAGAGAAAAATAACGAAAAATGTTGAGCAAGAAAAAGTTCAAGGATTGGTAAAGAAAACAGAAGGTGGAGAGGGAAAAAATTATAGGAATGAGGATAGAGAAAATGAAGATGGCGAAGATGATGAGGGAGAGCACTCTTCTACATCTACAGTAATTCCTGCTAAACCAGTGGTTATAACTCCTGCACCAGTAGTAGCTCCGGTTGTTAAGCCGGTACCTCCATCTGTTCCGAATGTGAGCGTGACAACAAAATATAAAGATGGAACTTATACAAAAGTTGGAAGCTATCAGTCTCCAGGTGGAACCGATTCTATTACCGTTACTGTTACTGTGAAAAATGATGTGGTGGAATCTGTATCATTGGTTAATGGTGCGATTAGTGGAACTTCTCAATATTATGAAAATCTTTTTATTGATGGGGTGAGCGCTCAAGTAGTTGGAAAAAAACTAGATAGTGTTAGTGTAGGGAAAGTAAATGGTGCTTCTCTGACTGGCAATGGTTTCAATAACGCTGTTGCTCAGATTCGTACCACGGCTCAAAAATAAGATAAATTTATGGAATTAGTTTCTCGTGAATGTGATGTGTTGGGCACGAAAGTGTGGATTAATGTCGCGTGCGAAAAAAAACAAATGAAACTTGTTGAAAAACAGATTGGTAAAGCTTTTTTTCGTGCGAAGGAAATTGAGAAAAAATATTCCAGATTTTTGAAAGGTAATGTTTTGGCTGATTTGAATTCGAAAGTGGGTGAGTGGGTGAAGGTGGATGAGGAGACCCTGGGTCTATTAAAATTTGGTGAAGACTTGAAGAAAAAAACGGATGGAGTTTTTGATATGTCGGTAAAGGGAATTCTGGAAAGTTGGGGTTATGATGCGGAATATTCTTTTGAAGAAAAGGGTGAAGGAAAATTAGGAGAGGTTAAATTTGCTGATGATGGAAAGGTGAAGATTAGTGCGGAAATTGAATTTGGCGGAATTGGAAAAGGATATGCTGTAGATGAAATGGCGAAGTTTTTGGAAGACTTTTCTGGTTTATTTATTAATGCCGGTGGTGATATTTTTGCGAAAGGCTTAAATGAAAATAGTGAGGAGTGGAAAGTCTACTTTGAGCATCCGACTGATCCGGAGCAGGTGATTGGTTTTGTGAATGTTGATAAGGCTGGTAGAGGATTGGCGTGTACGAGTCCGAGTAAAAGAAAGTGGAAAAATAAACATCATTTGGTTAATCCAAAAACAAAGAAACCTGCGAATGAAATGCTTGCTGTGTATACGCAGGCGGAGAATTGTTCCTTGGCGGATGCGTATGCTACAGCGCTTTTTGTGATGGGTTACAAGGTTGCAAAAGAAAGACTAGAAGATTTACCGATTGAAGCGATGATAGTAGATGTGAGTGGTGCTATTTATCGCACAGAAAAATTTTGCGGAGATTTATTTGTGAGAAAAGAGATGTAAAAAAAGAGCCCGCTTTTGGCGAGCCCTTTTTAATTTTGTCGTAAAAGTTGACTATAGAGGAAGTGTTGTCAAAATGCTTCCGAAGCTGAATTCTTCTTCTGTAGATGAACCAGCGAAGTCATACTTAGCTTTGATTTTTCCGTTAGCAGTGTCTACTGAACTTACAGTAGCTTTTTGGAATGATCCGAAAGGAGCTACGTAAACAGTGTCGCCAGCTTTGTAAGTTCCTTTTAATGGAACAGGAACGCATTGGCTCTTTGCGATTGTATTGAGAGATCCAGCCCAACCACTAATCAAGTTCATATTATCAACAGAATTGATAAGAGTCGCTTGTTCGTATTTGCCAGAATCGCGGCTTTTGCAAGCTACTGTTGTACCTTGTTGCCAGTCAGAGGAAAGAACGTTGAAAGAATCTGCTTTTAATGTGTCTGTTCCGATATTTTTTCCATCGAGATAAACAACTTTTGGAGTTTTTCCTCCTTCAGTTACGTATGCTCTTTGTAAACCAGAACCTGATTGCCACCAAGTCAAAACGATATCGCCAGTCTTAGCTGTTTGACCAGCTTTGATAGGAACGATTAAAGCGTTTGGAATTGTAACTTCGTCGATAATTTCCTTCAATTTTGCTGCAGTAGCACCTGCTTCAACAACAGTTGAATTGTAGAAAATGTATGTTCCGCTGCCGCTCTTAATTGCCTCATCAATCATTGATCTAGATGGAGCTAGAACAGTGTCTCCTGCCTTGATGTCTAACTTAACTGCAGGATAATCGAAAGGGAGTTGGTCTAAAGCTGTAGCAACCGGAGCTGTAGTTGTTGTAGCTGGAGTTGTAGTGTCTGCTGTTTTTGCAGGAGGCACTGCTGTACTACCACATGCCACGAGAGTGACGCTGAGTAGTCCAATGGAGAGAAGAGGAAGCATTTTTTTGCTCATAGTGTGAGGGGGTTAAAAAGAATAAATATTACCAGACCATTTTGGTCACATTGAACTCTTTTGTCTAGGGATTGGAGGAAAATTGGACTGCGCTAATTTATTGAATGTGTTGTCGCTAAAAAGTGTTCGAAAAACCTTGCATATTATTTTTAATTTTATTAAGATGCTTTGCGAAACAGATAGAAAGTTTGGAGAAATCTTCTTACCTATAAAAAGTTAAGAGGTGCTCTCCAGCTTGCCCGGATTTCGGAAATTGGGTATAAAGTGGCAGTTGTTTTTATCGTAAATTTATATGCCGTCGTAGCTCAGTGATAGAGCACTCCCTTGGTAAGGGAGAGGTCGGGGGTTTGATTCTCCTCGACGGCTCCAGACTTTGTGTATTTACTCTTTTGTCAAAGGAGTTTTTTTTGATAGATTTGTTCTTGGTGCTAGACTCTTCATGTTCCCTTAATCTCTTCTCTATGATTAGCAAAAATGAAAACAGCAAAAGGATTTCTCTTTTCTGCAAAAAATTTTTCTTTATATTTTTTGGTTTATTAATTTTTAGCTCGACGTTCTTTTTGCATAATGTGGGAAGGGCTTTTGCGGTAGCTCCAAATGGTTATATTAGAGTTACTCAAATTAAGGATGAGCTTGGTAATACACTTTTGGGAACTTTTATAAGTTTTAGATGCACAGGACGCTCAGCAGTGAGTATTACGGATGGTGGAGTAGGGGATAACGACGGGTCTAATAATGGTAGTATTGAAGTTAAGGATGTTGATACTGGGGGGTGTGTGAATAGTGATTCATTTATGTATGCATCAGTAGGCAAAGATGGATATGCGTTTACAAGTATTTCATCAACTTTGGGAACTTATACAACGAGTGCTGCAAATACCTACAGTGCGTCTACGGCTAATTTGTTTGCACATAAAGTGACTGGACAAGATGAGCTTGGTAATTCTTTGACTGGGGCGACGGTAACCGTGGGTGGAACTAGCTGTACCGAAAGTTCCGGAGTTTATTATTGCGCAACTCCTGTTGCAAATGATGGAGTAGCGAATGATGTGATAGTTACAAAAGCTGGTTATGTGAAATATTTGGCAACTTCTACGGATAGAGTAAATGGACCTCCTCCTACTGGCCAAGTAACTTATACTTCGTCAAATCCTTTTGCTTTAAAATCCGCAGTTTTGAAATCGGAAATTGGTGGAGCTATTACTGGTATTGCGAGTGGTATTTCTTCGGCTGACGTGACTCTTTCGGCTTCGGGTGGTGCAGCAATAGTGGCTTATCAAGTTTCTGGAAATGTTTTGTATATTGCGGCGACTGGTAATGGTACGGCGACAGGAGGTGTGGATATAGTATCGGTTGCGTTATCAAATGTTACTGCCGATGGAGGGACAGCAAATGGTGCGAGTTTTATTGGAGTAGGTTTGGCGGATTCAAGTCAGTATTTGTACAATAGTGGTTCTTCGATGACAGTTCAGAAAACTTTTGATATTGGCTCTGGAGGTTCTGGAAATATAGTGGCAAGTGGTGCGAGATATCCATTGAAGGTGAGTACTGCATATGAGTCTGGAGTGGCGGTGAATATCTCTGATTTGGGAACTTTTACTTATAATGGATCTTCTCCTTATTATACAGATGGAGCAAGTACGGCTTATTTTGGAAATGTTGCGACTGGTGGAGCTTTGGTGATTAATAAAAGTGGTTACATAAATGCGGCTTCTACTAATACAGGTTTAACTAGTGTAACCACTACTCAGACTGGATCTGGAAATGCTAATCATGGACAGGTTATTATTACTATGCAAAATGATATGCCTCAGTCGTCTGCTTTGGTTGCTGATACCACTTATGATATTAAGGGCTTGGCGTATAATATTGTTGTAATAGGTGTTCAAAATGAATTAGGTGTAAGTATTATGCCAACAAGTGGTACTCCTTTTAGTGGTCCGTCAACACCGATTGTTTCTCAGGTTTATAATCCTGATAATGGATATTGGTATTTGGCTGTTCCAACTGATAACGGTGTTGTTAGGGCTGATGTAACAGGTTATGTAAGGAGACAATTGGGAGTAGATCCTTCTGCTACTGTGCAAAAAACAATTGCTTGGGATCCGGCTGGTTTGGTAACGGCTGATGCGGAAGCATCTGTAGGACTTTTATTTCAATTGAAAGTTGTGGTTAAGGATGAACTGGACAATGCTATTAATATTTCGGATTTAGGGACCGCTACGTTTGATGGAAGTATTTCAACTGCAAATGATGGTACAAACACGGTCTACTGGGCTCCTACTGGTGGAGTGGTGACAAGAGGGGCTTTGCTTCTTGCGAAAGATGGATATGTAAATTCAAATGTGACAAATACAAGTCTGGCTGCTAGTGGCTCCACTGGAATTACCACAAATACTTCTACTCAGATACTCATATCTATGTCTCAATGGGGTGCCTTGTATAGTGATAGTGTTATTTCTTCAGATGCTACACTAAAGGGGTTGCAATATGGACAAAAAGTCACGGTTACTCGCGAAGGTGATGGGTTAGCTCTTTCGGGAGCAACTGTTTCTCATACTCATCCTGATGAAGCTTGTCCCGAAGATGGATCTACAGGAGTTTATTATTGTGCTTTGAGTCCTGAATATGATGGTGGTGCTGGAGCTTTTGTCTCAAAAGATGGATATGTGTATACGACTGGAACCACTATTGATAGAACTAATGGAACATCTCCTCAAGGGGAAGTAACTGTGTCAAATGTACAGTTTGCATATAAAATTACTGGAATAACAAATGAGCGCGATCTAGATTTCACGACTTTTGCTACGTCTTTGACTGTGGGAGATGAGACTGGTCAAAATACTTGTATTTTGGCTAGTGGTGCTTGGTATTGTCCAGTTAGCGTTTCTGGCCCGGCAAATTCTGACGGAACGATGGTTGGAAATGTTTTTAGAGATGGCTACGTTCAGGCTGATCATATTTTAGCTGTTCAGACTAATAGAACTTTGAACTCAGATGCTCAAGTTTCCGATACAATTAGTGGCATTCAGTACTCTCATAAAGTTACGGCGCAGGATGAGCTTGGCAATCCTTTGTCTATAGCGAATGTGAGCGTGGGAGGATATGGCTGCAGCGAGTCTGGTACAAGCGGGGTATATTATTGTGTTGTTCCTGTTGCGGCTGATGGTGGAGTGGGTGATGTAAGTATTTCAAAGGATGGATATGTTACTTATACTACTAATTCAACAGATAGATCAGCGACTACTGCACAAGGTTCTTATACTTCTGCAAATTTATTTACTTTGAAAGTTACCGTAACGAATAGTGTAGGAGGTGCTCCTGTGACTGGATCTACTATTACAGTTCAAAAAGATGATGATGCTGGAACTGCAATCTCTACTCCAGATGCTACTGTTTCCAATGTGCAATACTTTGCTTTGGATCCGGCTATTTATAATACAGCTACAGTGTCTGTTGCGAAGACGAATTTTATTACCAATTCAGCAAGCGCTAATTTAATTGCTAGTTCCTCACAGCAAGCTTTAGCTTTTGATTTGGTTGAGCTTGTTGCTCCAGGGGCACCGACTGGTCTTTCTGCTACTGCGACGTCTACAACTCAAATAAACCTTTCTTGGACTGCACCGGCAAGCGATGGAGGCAGTACAATTACTGGATATAAAATTGAAAGAAAAACTGGTAGCGGAGATTATTCTTCGATCGTAGCGGATACGGGAACTAATGGAACGACATATTCTAATACAAGTCTTAGTGCTGGAACTGCCTATACTTATAAAGTTTCTACAATAAATGCAATTGGTACAGGAGTTGCATCAAGTGAAGCTAGTGCGACAACAAGCAGTGATAGCGGAGGTGGAAGTGGCGGCGGGGGTGGAGGAAGTATTTCATCTCAGAATCAGACTGTTTCTTTATCTTTAACTCCATCAGATACAACTCAAGTTGTAAAAAATGCTGTAGATTTACCTTCGAGTGGTTTCGTGGCTAGACCGGTTTTGATTAATGGAGCCGGGGGATCTTCTATTTTAATTCCTAAGGACACGAGTGTAACTACAAGTGAGGGTGTTGTTTATGACGGAAAAATTTCTGCGCCAGTAATTTTGTCTGAAAGTAAATTGCTCGCACCATTGCCTCAAGGATTATTTTTTAACAAAGCCATCGTAATTAATACTGGTAAGTCAGTGGTTTTTGATAAAGAAATTACTATTACTATTCCATTAAATAATGGACAGGATTTGAAAGATTTGAAAATTTATTATTATGATGAAAAAACTAAACAGTATTTAACTGCTGGAGATGGTGGACAAATTTCTGCAGATGGAAAATCTATTAGTGTGAAAGTGAATCATCTAACTACTTTTGTCGTAACTCAGAGTGGTGACAAAGTTGAAGGATTGCCTTTCCTTGATGTGAGTGGTCATTGGGCTGTTCCATATATTAGCAATGTTTATACTTTGGGAATAATGAAGGGCGCTGGTGATGGTACTAAATTTTTGCCAAATAATTCTTTGACTCGTTCTGAAATGGCGAAGATTGCGGTGATGATTGGAAAATATGATTTGGTTGAGAAGAAGGCTAATTTTAATGATGTGGATCAATCAACTTGGTATGCTCCTTATGTAAATACAATTAAGGACAAAGGAGTAATGATTGGTTATGCAGATAATAAATTTAGACCGGCTAAAAATGTCACTAGAGGAGAAGCTTTGAAAATACTTTTTGCTGTGACTGGTACTCCTTTGAAAACAATCGAAAAAGCTCAGTTTTTAGATGTGCCAAAGGGAACTTGGTATCAGCCATTTGTGGATACTGCTTATCAGGATGGTATCGTGAAAGGTAGGTCAGAAACACTATTTGCGCCTAACGCTGATATGTCTCGAGCGGAGGTTGCGAAAGTGATTACGTTGTTTTTGAAACTTAAATAATTGGAGAGTTTTAATTCTTTAACGCCGCAAAGTATTGGACGATTTTCTTGTCCATCCAGATGTGGCGTTTTTGAATTTCTTTTTTTAGAGTGATGCCTTCGAGGCTGCGACATCTGCTTAATGCTACATAGACTTGGCCGTGAGCAAAGGCTCCATTGCCAATATCAATAATTACTTTGTCGAAAGTTTTGCCCTGGCTTTTGTGAATAGTCACTGCCCAAGCGAGGCGCACGGGAAATTGAGTGAATGATCCGGCGACTTCCGTATCGATGGATTTTTTTTCTTCGTTATAAAAATATTTGTGAATATTCCAGCTATGTTTTTTTACTGTGGCGCTGATGCCGTTATTTAATTTTATTTGGAGAACGTCATCTTCTTCTATTTCGTCGAATTCAATTTTAGTAATTTTGCCGATGCTGCCGTTTACCCAGCGACCAGAGGAATCATTGTTGAGCATCATGATTTGGGCGCCAACTTTGAGATCAAGAATTTCCATAGTGGGTAAGTGGCCGTGTGGAAAATCGCCGTCCAATTCTCCTCTGAAAGTTTCTTCTTCGTTGCGAAGCTTTGCTAATTCTTTGCGATTTTTTTCGTCAGCGGCGGCGTTGGTAGTAGTGAGGGTAATTACGAATTCTTTGCCGGTTGAGTTTTCTGCATCTGGAGAATAACGAGAATTTAATTTGTTTAATTCTTCTTGGGTGATGGTGTTGTTGCGGACTTTATTTAAGAGGGAAATAAAATCATCATCGTTTTGGCGATAAATTTTTTGTAATTCTAAAAATTCTAATTCCACATTTTCTAAACATTTTGCAGAAAAGAAATATGGGCTGCCGTAGTGATTTTGAAAAAGCTGGCGCTCTTCGTTGCTGGCGACGACTGGTGGTAATTGATAAAGATCTCCAATAAAAACCATCTGTAGGCCACCAAAAGGAAGATTTTGCTCTTGGCGATGATGGCGAAGGGAGACGTCTATACAATCCAGAAGGTCGGCACGAAGCATAGAGGCTTCATCAATAATAATCATATCTAGATTGGCGATGAGCTTTTTCTTTTTCTCGGAAAGTTTATGCTCGAGTACTTTGTCCGGAGTGATAGTAGGAGGAATAAGGAAGAAGGAATGAATTGTTTGGCCATTTACATTTAGGGCAGCGACTCCGGTGGGAGCGAGAATTGCGACGTTCTTCTTGGTATGAAGCTGAAAATGTTCAAGAAGAGTGGATTTGCCGGTGCCGGCATTTCCAGTAATGAAGAGATTTTTGTCAGAATTCTCCAAGAAATTTAGGGCTCGGGAAAAATCTTCATTGATTTCAATTTCCAGGTTTGCTTGAGTCATGCACGGATTGTACATGAATTAAAAAGGTTGTGAATTGAAAGTCTTTTAGGTATTTGAGGCTTTAATACAATTGATTCAGAAAGTCAATTATGGACAGTAATTTGTTGACAATAGGCCAGATTTCGATAATATGCCTTTGCTTTAAACAGTTATAAGTTTTAATTTAAGAATATGTCACACGGAAAAAGTCAGTTTACAACTTGGTATTGTAAAGAAGAGAGAGAGGTAAAAGGCAGAGGTAAGGATAAAGGAACTGTTTCAATGAAGCCTTGCAATAAAGCTCATCAGAGCATTACAGATTACGATAAACGTCGTGATAGTGAGATTGCTAAGGAATTGAGCCTATTCTGTCCAATGTGCCGTAAGCATACTAAGCACAAAAGAAAAGATACAAGGAAAGGATCAGCTTCCTGATCCCTTGTTGCTGGAATCTCAGCTTTTTGTTAAAGTCTCTTTGTTAAATTTTTTCAACCAAATTATATGAAAAATAACAGGAGATTTTTTTTGTTCGCTGGAGTGGTGGTGTCGACTTTGACTTTAGTGTCATGTGGTTTTGGTAAATCTGGAGAGAGGGCCTTGGAGGCTGCTTTTTCAAAGGATTCTATGCTCGTGATGACGGTAGACTTTTCTGATAGTACGCAGGTGAAGAATTTTAATAATTTAGTGGATCAGTTCCCGACTACTGGTTTTATGGGATTTATTCCTAAAGCTTTTGATGAACAAGGTAAGGCTGATGGTTTTATTTGGAAAGAAGATATTCAGCCTGTCTTGGATGGAAAATGGAAATTAGGTATAGGAATGAGCGTTCCGGCAAAGGAGGCTAAGTATCCTGATGATAAGCCAAAGTTGGTTATTGCTGGAAAGTTTTCCGAAACTTCAAAGGTTAGGACTTTGTTGGATAAACTTGTGACCAATAAGAAAGGAATTTTTGCAGATATGAAGTATGAGAAAAAGGACGGAGTGGATTATTGGACAAATGTTTCTTCTAAATTTTATTTAGCTTTGGATAATGATGT
>JAPLYN010000002.1 GCA_026395515.1 Candidatus Peregrinibacteria bacterium
ACAAGTTCATCAACCTGTTTTCCTGCCTCTGAGAGCATATCTTGTAATTCTGGCGTATTTCCTAGGATACCTGCATAACGATCGCCGAGAGCGACAGAAACAGCACCTGTAAGCGTCGCAATGCTTAGCATGTACTTAGGATCAAATTTCTGACCATAAGTAATTGCATCAGCAAGAATTAGGCGGCCCTCTCCATCAGTATTAGTGATCTCAACCGTATGACCGGAAAGCATTGTAATAATATCTGAAGGTCTGAAAGCTTTTGCATTAATCAAATTTTCAACAATTGGTGTAATCGCTACGACATTCTTCTTTATTCCAAATTTTTTCAATAAGCTCATTACTCCATAAACGGCAGCAGCACCGGCCATATCTTGGTGCATTGTTTCAATGCTACCTGTGAGTTTAATATTGTATCCACCTGCATCAAAAACTACACCTTTACCGATAAGAACAATTGGTTTTTCTTTTGGATTGGAAGCTCCATTGTATTCCATTACTACACATTTCGGTTCATTGTCAGAACCCTGATTTACGGCTAGTACACCGCCCCAATGAGCCTTGGTGAATTCTTTAATTCCAAGAACATTAATTTTGTATTTATTATCCTTGGCAACTTTTTCAGCGGCCTTAGTCATATAATCAATAGTCACAACGTTTGAAGGATTGTTTACTAAATCTTTCACAAAGGTCACTGCCTCGGCAACATCCTGAGCCTTAGAAGTCTTATATTCTAAATTCTTAGTATTTCCTTCGGTAATAAATTCAATTGTCTTAATAGCTGTGCTTGGCTTCTTACTCTTATTCTTTTGAACGCCGACATCGTACTGAATCAGTAACAAACCTTCTGTTAATTCTTCGGCAAATTCTTCAAATTGTGGAAGCATTAAGAAAGAAAGATCTTCGCATTTTGTTTGCTTGCCAACTTTAGCAATTTTAGCGCCTAAAATTCTCGCCTTGTTTGCGGAAAGTTTTTCAAATTGACCAGCACCAATTATTAAAAGTTTTGGTGGGAAATTATTTTCATTAACGTGAGTAAAAAACACTTCACCAAAATCAGCTTTGAAATTTTCAGATTTTATAGCAAAAGAAATAAAATCTTTAACAACATTGTTGTACTGATTATTATTTTTCTTCAATTCTTCTTGAAAAACCGGAACCACAAATATTCCCTTGTCTAAGCCTAATTTCTTATTAAATTGGATCTTCATTGTCTGCATTATAGCAGAGGAGTTTTATTCTCCCAAAAAGTTTTTTGCTTTTTTTACAAGATTTTTAGCATTATCAAAAGTGAGCTTATTATATGCCGCTTCGTATGGAAGCCACTTATAATCATGATGCTCATGCGATAATTTTACTTTTTCCAAAGTAGTTTTTCCAAGAAAAAATACTACCTGTTTATTGGAGATTTTTTTATTTCTACGATATTTATAAGAGATTTCTTCGCGGAATCCATCCACAAAATGCACATCAGCTATCCCCGTCTCTTCCAAAAGTTCGCGAGCAGCAGTTTGATGTTCCGTCTCATTTACTTCCACGTGACCCTTTACCAAATCCCAATGTCCGCTTGGATAATTCAAAAGTAGATAAAGATTAATTCCATCTTTTTCTCTGAATAGAACTACTCCACAAGATTTTTCGTCGTATTTGATTACCATTCTTTTGCTTTTAAAGCGCTCTTTGCAGCTTCCTCTTCAGCCTTTTGTTTACTGCTTCCATTACCTTTCGCTATCAGTACGCCATTTATATAAGCACCCATGATAAAATTTTTGTCGTGATCTGGTCCGTGTTCTTCTAAAACTTCGTAGTAAGGAGTGAAGTCTTCTTTCTCTTGGCAAATTTCTTGGAATTGAGATTTTGCGTCGATGTATTTACCTCCGGCAATAATCTCGTCTAATCTTGTAAGAATAAATTTGTTTATAAATCCTTCAGCAGCTTCATATCCATGCTCCAAATATATGGCACCAATAAGAGCTTCAAGGACATTAGCTAAAATATATTTTTTGTCACGACCTCCGGATCTTTCTTCACCATTGCTAAGATAGAGATATTTTCCTAATTGAAGTGATTCGGAAATTTCTGCAAGGTGTTTTCCTTTTACTAGGGCAGAACGGAAGGAAGTCATTTCTCCTTCATTCTTATCATCACATTTTTCAAAAAGATGCTTAGTAGCAGCTAATTCTAAAACGGCATCACCCAAAAATTCCATGCGCTCATTATCCTTGATACCTTCTCCCCTGTGTTCATTCACATAAGAACGATGCACAAAAGCATTATCAAGAAGTGCAAGATTTTCAAACTTTACACCTATAATTTCCTCTAATTCCTTATAATTTTTCATGATGTTTTTTCATCACACTACTCAAAACTCCGTTGATGAATTTCTGACTATTATTATCCCCGAAATGCTTCGCAATTTCAACAGCTTCGTTAATAGCTACCACAGGCGGAACTTCCTCCGAGAAAGCAATTTCATAAACACCAATTTCTAAAATAGCTCTATCAATACGAGCAATTTTATCTATTGGCCATTCTGGTGCAAACTCAGCAATTGTATCAAGAATTTCCTTATGATAAGCAACTACGCCTTCGAGAGTTTTTTTGGCGAATTCTTTTTCAGTAAGTTTTGGAGCAAATTCATTCAAAATAGAGGCTAAGATGTCCTGAGGATCAATCTCTTTAGCCTCGCTTTCACAACTGAATGGCCCCGTACGAAACTCCATCTCGAAAATGGTCTGCATTACGCATGTACGAGCAAGATGCCTATAACTAGCCATACTTAAGCTTTAATTTTTGTGATCTTTTCGATCTTCTTCTTTTTGTCGATTACTTGGCGACCACGATATTTTCCGCAATCTGGACAAGCGCTATGAGCAACACATTTAGAACCACAGCTCTTACATGTTACCAAAGTAGCGATGTTTACAAGCTTTCTCTGTGCTTTAGTCTTAAAACTTGCGTAACGACGTTTACCACGGGCTTTCGACGTTTTCTTCTTGGGTGTAGGATGTTTAGACATACGATTTAATTATTTGAGTAGATCTTTAAGTGCTGCTAAAGGTTTGTATTCTTCTTCGAATTCCACGATTTTGCAATGACAATCATTCTTATTCCTGTCCTTACCACAAACCGGGCATAGCCCTTTACAGCTTTTAGAGCATACTGGAATTAAAGGGAAATGCAAGATTATTTCTTGACGAAGGAACTCTCCTATGTCGATAGTTTGGTCTTTCTTATGCACAAGATATACATCGTTGACATCTACCTTCTCTGTCGACTCGTCTGGTGGAGTCATTAAATATTGTCTTTCAGCCATTTCCACGACTACCTCTTTATCTATTTTTTTAAGACATCTGTCGCACTCACATTCAACCATCACCTTCAGATCAGTCACCTTAGCATTAAAACCATCTTCAATTTTCATAATCTCTACCTTTCCAGAAGTGTTTGAATCAAGTTTAACTCCTTCAAATTCAAGAGGAACCTCAAAAGAATAGGTTTCACGAGCACCAGTTGATGCCTCCATTAAAGGAGCTAAATTGAATATTAATGATGAATTGGACATTTAATTTGGTTACAGTTGATTAACGTCTATTCATAGACAAAATCAGGCGCAAAATGTACATGAATAAGTTAAAAATGTCCAAGTATAATATTAAAGCGGCGTCGATATAGCGATCTTCTGGGTATTGTTTGATTTTCTGAAAGTCGTAAGAAATGAATCCTGTGAAGATAAGTACTCCTACTCCAGAATAGAGCATTTCAGTAGTATTGCTCCAAGGAATAAAGATTCCGATTAGACCTACTACTATCATTCCGATAAGGCCAATCATGAGAAAACCGCGTAATCCGGATAGGTCAATTTTTGTAGTCCATCCGAAAGCAGCAGTAGCTGTAAACATTAATCCAGTAGCAAGAAGTGCTTTAGTAAGAATTGCAACTCCGGCTGGCGTATGAGCCAAAACTCCAATAAGAGGAGCAGCTGTCACCCCAGTGATAAATGTAAAAAGGATAAACATGAAGCGATTCAAAGGAATCTTAGTACTCCACATACGAGAAGTAAGGACAATTGCCAATTCGGCAATCATTACAACGTATATAAGCGCAGGCTGTTGGTAGAAATAATCCATCCAATAAGTAGTGGTCACATACATACCAGCTGCGGAGCTCAAAATAGCCAAAGCAAAGAAAGTCATCACTTTGCCAAAAAATGTTGGTTCAATGCCAGTTCTAACGGAAGAAATATGGTTGTTGTTTTCGAACATGTTCTTGATTGTTAATTAACTACTTCGTCAATTTAGGATTATAGGGAAATGTTTGCATTTTGACAACATGCTGGCTAAGCTTTGTATCATGAATAATTTGAGCCGTGGTCTTAATTGGGTAGAGATTTCTAAAGAAGCATTGAGTAATAACGTGAAGCAATTTAGACGTATTATTGGAGATAGTGTTTTGTTGTGTCCCTGCGTGAAAGCCAATGCTTACGGACATGGTCTCGTGGAGTGCTCAAAAACTTTTATTGAGGCTGGAGCTAATTGGTTGGCGGTGAATTCATTGTATGAGGCTGAGATGTTGCGCCATGGTGAAGTAACAGCTCCGATTTATATTTTGGGATATGTGGAAATGGCGGAATTACCAAGGGCGGTGGAATTGGAATGTAGACTCGTGGCTTATAATAAAGAAATGATTGAAGCATTAGGGGCTATTGGTAAGCCTGCGAAAATTCATATAAAAGTGGAGACTGGAAATAATAGACAGGGCGTCCTAATTAAAGATCTAATTGAATTTGTGGAATTTGTGAAAAGTTTTGTAAATATAGAAATAGAAGGACTCACTACTCATTTTGCGAATGTGGAGGATACGACAGATCATTCATATGCTGAGTTACAGTTGGCGAAATTCAATGAAGGAATTAAAAAGCTTGAGAGCATAGGAGTGAATGTTCCTATTAAACATTGTGCCAATTCCGCTGCAGCTATTTTGTTTCCAAAAACTCATTTTCAATTAGTGAGAGTGGGCATTGCGAGCTATGGTATGTGGCCTGCTTCATATTTAAGCTCAGCAGTGGCTGAACCACATGCTTCGCGCTCGCGCCGTGCGCTCGCTGATCCTACTTTTATTCTTACGCCTGCACTGACTTGGAAAACAAAAATTGCTCAGATAAAAACTATTCCGGCCGGTGAATATATTGGTTATGGCTGCACTTATAAAACTGGTCATGAAACTCGTTTAGCAATTTTGCCTGTGGGATATTATGACGGATATGACAGAGGAATAAACGGAGGACATGTATTAATTCGCGGTAAACGTGCACCGGTGAGAGGCAGAGTTTGTATGAATATTATTATGGTGGAAGTGACAGATATTCCAGAGGCTAAACTTGAGGACGAAGTAATTCTAATTGGCCGAAGTGGCGATGAGGAAATCAGCGCTGAACAATTCGGTAAATGGGCAGGCACAATTAATTACGAAGTGACGACAAGAATAAATGAAAGAGTACCGAGAATTTTCGCTTAAGAATTCTCAATAATTTTTTCCAAAAATTCCACCGGATACATTTTCGGATTTTCGGTTAGGGCTTGGTGAAAAATTACCGTAGAAGGAGTAAGCGCTGGAGTAGAATTGGCTTCTATAATCATTAGCTCCCCTGAGTTCACATCCATGAAGGCGTCAATACGAGCGTAACCGGAAATGCCAAGTTTTTTAGCAACAATTTCCATAAGGCGACGAGAATTTTCTATAGCTTTCAGCTTCACATAAGGTTGAGGAGGTGGAGTAATATTTACACCTGTTCCTCCTTGAAATTTTTCCTCGAGAGTGAGGACAGTGCCACGAGCAACAGTAAGACTAGGATTCATCGCTTTAATCTTCTCCCCTTTTCCATAAACTCCCATAGTAATTTCTATTTGTCCGGAAATTCTCTGCCACTTCAATTTATTTTTAACAACAGCCACTTTATCGGTGTGAATGAATTGTTCGAACATCAAATTTTTTGGCCTATTAATTGGCATTTCGAGCATATTCTGCTGACGTGGACCAAAAGTGAATTTTGGGACGCTGGTGATGCCTTTGTGAATAAGATCGATGTAGGTAATAAGATCTTGAGCTTTAGTCAGCTTCACAATTCCGGTAGAACAGCCATCTTCTGGAGGTTTTACAATGATAGAATTATTTCCTAACTGATCCTTTAAATATTTCCAAAATTTTACTAATTCAGAATTTTTAAATTTAAGAAGTTTTTCTGTGCTTACTAACTCTTTTTTCGGAATATGAATCCCCTCTTTTTCTAAACCTTCAAGAATTTTACCACTAGCGAATTTATCCATACACAAGCGAGAAGCGGCAGCACCTGAGCCATTAAATGGGATGTGTAATTTTTCGAGCATAGATTGCAATTCACCATTTTCTCCGATTCCACCATGAAGTCCTATAAAGACGTACTGCGACTTTTTAATAAAATCATTAAGAGTCATTTTCTCAGGCACAAAAAGTTCTTCATTCAAATGTCCCGGCAAAGCGGCAAGTTTTTCCAAAACACGACGGCGCAAAGGCTGAAGTGTCTTTTCGGCATCTTGAGCAGCGCGACAACTTTCAGAAATTTCTTCAACCGTATGATTAAGAGTTTTTGAGTAAGGCAAGCGCCAAACCGTACGGTCATCTAGATCGAGCAAGTATGGATGTGGCTGATATTTTTTTGATTTACGAAGCTTGAGCCAAGCGTTGGTGCCGCTCATGACGGATACTTGGCGTTCAGAAGTTTTGCCACCAAAAATTACATTTATTGGTTTTTTATTTGCCTGTAGATTCTCGTGAATTTCTGGAAATTTTATGCCATATCTTTGGCAAGCATTGCGGACTACAAAATGAAGTAAATCACTATGACTAAATCCGACTTGAGATGATTGGAGGAAAAGGAAGCTGTTCTGCTCCATACCACTGATTGGATTAAAATCGGAGAACCAAAGGTTCCCATCTTTCATGAGCCATCCATCGAAACGAGCGAAGTCTTTCATACCAAGACTTTGAAAAAGTTGCTCAGCCTGAATTTGAATCCTCTCAATAATTTCTGAAGAAAAACGTGGAGGACAATGATAAGTCACTTGTCTAGTCGCGAGATATTTTTTACGAAAATCAAAGATTTGATTTTCTGAATAGTCTGTTTCAATTTCAGTAGGAAAAAGTGCTACGGGAAGACCAAAACGATTTTGCAAAATAATCACCGTGAATTCTGTTCCTGTGCAAAATGGTTCCACGACAACTCGTGTATCAATACGTTTTTTGAAAATGTTTTCTGTCGCTTCTACCGCTTCTTCCACAGTTGAAACTGAATAGACTCCAATGCTAGAACCACCAGTGGCTGGCTTCACAATTGCGCGAGTAATTTTATGTTCTAGAAAAAATTCCTGAATAATTTTCTTGAAAGTTTTTGGTTCGTGAATTTTTAGGACCGTAGAAGGCAAAGTATAAAAACCTTGCTGCTTGATGAACTCGTTGGAACGATATTTATCAAAACAATTTCTACAAGCCGGACGATCTGAGCCAATGTATGGAATTTTATATTTTTCCAAAATGCTTTGAATTTCACCATCTTCACCAAAAGATCCATGAATCACAGGAAAAACTATGTCTGTAGATTTTAGAAGCTTAACAAGAGAGGCCCTACTTAAGGGTTTAGAAGTTTGATTCAATTTGAAATCAAAATCTGAAGGAGTATTGGAATAGAGCTGATCTCTAGAAATGGCGTATGGACGCTTGAAATGGTCAAAATATACCGGAACTACTTCGATGTCGTCGGAATAAAGATGATCACAAACTGAGCGCGCGGAATTCAAAGAGATACCTCTCTCCAATGAAGGTCCACCACATAAAACTGCGATTTTGAATTTATTTTCTTCCATTTGTGTTAAAAAGTATAACAGCGAAAAGCTTTAATTCAAGGCATTTTTTTAAGTTTTGTCAATTTTTCGACAAATTCCTGTAACTTTTTGCGATTTTGTCTAGTGTATGCCAAGGGCTCACTAATTAATTACTTCCAACTGTCTTGATTTTTACTCATCTTTTCCGTATATTTCACACACTTATGAGACTTTTTCGTGGAATCAAAAAAAGATCTAGCGAAGCCCACTTTTTAGCTTTAGATATCGGTACAGATTACGTGAAAGCTTTAATATGCGAGGCTGAAGGTACCAAAAAAGCCAAGGTTCTTGGTGTAGGGCGCAGACAACAGAAGCTTGGAGACATGAATAGTGGTGTTGTTACTGATATCGCTGCTGTTATTGCAAATTGCCATAGCGCTATTCGCGATGCGGAGAATATGGCTGGAGTAACAGCTGGAAAGATGATTATTGGTATTTCCGGAGAATTAGTAAAAGGAGCCACAATTACGACAAGTTATGTGAGAAGTGATGCAAATACTAAAATCGATTTGGCTGAATTGAAGAATATCGTGCACAAGGTTCAATGGAGAGCTTTCGACCAGGTAAGAAGCCAATTATCAGAAGAAACTGGATACAGTGAAATCGATGTAAAATTAGTGAATGCTGCGATCGTAGATGTAAGAATTGATGGATATAAAGTAATTAATCCTACTGGGTTCCAAGGTAAAGAAGTGACTTTGGGAATTTTCAATGCCTTTGCACCTTTGGTTCATTATGGAGCTTTGCAGACTATTGCCTGCGAAATTGATAAGGAGCTTTTGGCTATTGCCGCTGAACCATATGCTTTGACTAGATGTTTAGATGACGAAGGTCAGTTTGGAGCAATTTTCCTAGATGTAGGAGGTGGCACGACAAATGTAGCAGTGGTAAGAGATGGAACAGTAGAAGGTACAAAGATGTTCACGCTTGGCGGACGGACTTTTACAAAGAGACTTTCTCAATCATTGAATATTTCATTTAAAGAAGCTGAAGAGATCAAGATGCTTTACAGCGAAGATAAGCTTGAAAGACAGTCACACAAGATTGTACGCGAAGCCATGAAGAGCGATTGCGATGTATGGCTTTCAGGAGTAATTCTCTCTTTAGAATCTTTCCAGCACGTAGACGTATTGCCATCTAGAATTTATCTTTCTGGTGGTGGTGCTCATCTTCCTGAAATCAAAGAAACCTTAGAATCTATGGAATGGGTGAAGATGCTCCCATTCACAAGAAAACCTCAAATCAGTTTCCTCAACCCAAAAATGGTCACTAATGTTTCTGATGAAACAAAACTTTTAAAAGATCAGCAAGATATTATGCCGATGGCTTTGGCTAACCTTGCACTTGGCTTTATGGGCGAGGAACAGCCTCTTTCTAAACTTCTAAAGAAAGTGGTGCGCTTGATGCAAATATAAAGCAAACTAAATGGTCGCTAAAAAAAAACAGAAAGAAGAGAAAATTGAAAAATTAGTGCCACCAAAAAAAGTGGTCTATGCGGAAATTGATGATGAAGTTACAACGCTCTACGATAAAGTTAAACAAACTAATTCAAAGGGAATTTATATTGTCGTGCCAAAGCGTGCGATTCTTTTTCAAAGTTTAGTTAATTTACAAATTCTAAAAAGAAAAGCTGAAGATGATGGCAAAGAAATTTTCCTAATTACGAATGACAAAAACGGAATTCACTTAGCTCAAAAAACCGGAATAGAAGTTTATGACAAAGCTAATCCAGAAGGCAAATCCTCACTTTTCGCATCGGAAGGAGAGGACCAAAAATTAAAAATAACACCTTTAAAAGCGAGTATTAATGCCGTGGATGAAGAAGCTCCTACACGTATGGCCGAGAAAAAACTTTCTATTGGTGAAATTTTAAAAAAGATAAAAGGAAAAGCTTCAATTGATATTTCCAAGATTAAAACTGCCGAGAAAAAACAAGATCCCCTAAAGCCAAAATCTAAATTTGTAATCATCGCGCCTAATAGACATGCGTTGATTGCGATGGTTTCTATTACTTTGATTATATTATTGGTAATCATTTATGTGGCGCTTCCTGGTGTTACAATTTATCTCACTCCCACAGCTAGCGTACTGGAAAAATCTGTGAATATTACACTCGCTGATGCTCAAAGAAATCGAGCAGAATTAGAGACTCATCCATCTCATGAAATTGCTAGTTATCCAGTTTCCACAAAGGTTTCTAAAACAATTGTGCAATACGCAACTGGCAAAAAATTCTCTGATAAAGGAGCTAATGCGAGTGGAAACATTACTATTTACAATACTCTCAATACTGAACGTCCCCTGGTCAATCAGACACGTTTCCAAACTAAAGATGGTCTAGTCTTCAGAATTGCTGATGATATCGTAGTACCTGCAGCTGATAGCAAAGGCCCGGGGCAAATAGAGGCTTATGTGACTGCTGATCAGATAGATTCCACAGGATCAATCGTTGGGGCGCGCGGAAATATTGAGCCTACAAGATTTTTTTTACCGGGTTTAAAGGGAGATAATCAGGCTAAGGTATACGCCGAAAGTAAAGTGGCGATGAAAGGAGGAGTCACGGATTATACGACCTTTGTTACTAAACAAGATATTGATGCGGTAAAGACCAGAATTAAGGATGAGTTAACAAAAACAGCGATTGCGGAACTAAGGAAAGCAATAAAGGATAAAGCTACTTTAGCGGGACAAACTTCTACTTACGATCTGTTGCAAGGAGATAGCCAGGCAATTACTACTGGCGACGTGGCAATTCAAGTAGATGAGACTTTAGTAGATAAACAAGTTACAGAGTTTCAGGCAACAGGTACTATGGATGTAAGCGGTATTTATTATGATCACGATGCGATGTTGGAGATTTTGAAGGATGAACTTTTATTAAAGAAGAGTCCACAGAAAGAACTTCTAAGAATTAATGAAGGTTCCACGACTTATAGAATTTTCCAGAGAGATGAAGCGAGTGGAAAGATCAAAATTACGGCTAACATAAAAGGTGTAGAGCAATTCCAAATCGATCCGGATAAAGAAAACGGTGCTCAATTACTCGAGAAAATTCGTGAGCATATTGCCGGATTGGATATTGATGAAGCAAAAACTTACATTCAAAATCTCCCAGAGATAAATAAGGTGGAAATTAGTAGCTGGCCGGCTTGGTCCCCTACTATTCCGAGTTTGACTGATAATATCAGTTTCAAGATTAGTGATGCTGTGGAGGCCCAGTAGAAGGGCGAATGGCGCACTTTGACCTATTGCAAAAAAGGTGTTTTTGTGTTAGAATTTAGGCAATAAAAAAATAAAAATAAAAACATGAAAAACTCTCATTTAAAGAATTCTCTTATAGCTGCAGGAATTGCAGTTTTTGCCGGTGTCGTGACACTTGGTGCCAGCGTGGCAATCGGTGCTACACCAGCTCCTACACAGGATCCTGTAACGGCAAATGGCGTGGGACCAACTTTTACGACTGCCACTGTACTTGGAAATACAACTATTGGTGGAATTCTAGACGTAGCAGGTTCAATTAAAAATACAGTTGGAGGTATCCTCCAAATTAACTCTCCTGGTGGACTAGATATAAATGCTCAAATTAGAAATGATACAGTTGCAAATGCTCCTGTAATGTTCAATGACGCAAATGGTGTAGCCCTAAAAGCAGGAGATTTAGATGTTCAAGCTGGTTCTATTAAAAATACTGGAGATGGCATAGTTAAGCTAAATGGTAATGTAGATATTAGTGGAGTAATTAGAAATGAAGTTGTTGGAGGAGGACTTCCAGTAAAATTTAATGACTCTAATGGTGTAGCTATACAAGCTGGAGATTTAGATATTCAGGCTGGTGGTATAACAAATACAGCCGGTACTACGGTTAAGGTTAAGGATAATTTGGAAGTAAACGCTGGAACTGGAATTAACACTTCAGTAAGCATTTATGGACCAAATACAAATGGCCAAACTTCTACTCTTAATTTAATGGATACAAATAACTATATCCAAGCTATATGGGGAGGCAATCTAACATTCGGTACTTGGAATGGAATTGATTTTAAGGTTAACCATAGCAATACCCCAACAATGAATATTAACGCTAACGGCAATGTGGGAATTGGTACAACTTCTCCAGCAACAAAACTACAAGTTATTGGTGGTATTACAGGAACAAGTATTGGTAGATACTATAGGACTGAATCATCAGTTTACAACACAATGCCAATAAACGGTGGTGTCCCTACACCTTTTAATGGAGTGGGATGCGCGGCTGGAAGCTATGCTGTGAGTTGTGGATTTGATGTGTTTAAGGATCAGGCAGGAAATGAATATCAAGGTACAGGTATAAACACAAACGCTGTTGTTACCTTTAGTAGCTTATCAAGCTGCGCTTACGATATATCAAATGCTACTGGAGTACTAAAATATGTTAAGTACTACGCAATGTGTTTTGATCCTACAACAAACAACTAATTGAACTTTGGATTTTTGAGACAAATATTCTTAAAATCCTTATCTTTAAATAGGTCACATACGGATTTGTCCTTGCTTGCGTAAGCAGGGTCCCCAATGACATTCATCATACATTCTTGTTGAAAATTACTGTCGGCTATTCCATTACAAATGGATACGTCGTGTTGATTCATAGCCTTCAGTGTCAATTTTTGTCTACTATCTAGAAGATTGTTGAATTTATTTTTCTGATCTATTGTAGCCTGTATCTGTATTGTACAACTATCAATTAGCTGCTTGTTTTTGATTGTTTTGCACAAAGAAATTTCCGATTTAGTTATGGCATCCCTTTTTATCATTTCATCCTTAATTGTTTGCTGACAATCATCTTTCAATGAAGCACCAATTATAGTGTCGCAGAGTTTAATATTTGTTGAACTTACTGCGTCTTTATAAATTTGATCATCAAGAACAGAAATTTTTGCTGGTGAGCTAGATCCACCACAAGCAGTCAAAAATACACCGGTCAAAAATAAGGCTGCGAGAGTTTTTTTCATATAATATTTTTAGGAATGGGAAATGCTAAGAGGTTAGCTCTCTTAAGTTATTACAGACGGGAGTTTTTGGCAACTATAATCCCAAAGACTTTCTGATAGCGTCAGCCTTGCTGGTATCCTCAGTTTTCTTTTGAGATTGGCTCCACTCGTGTTCGAGTTCCATCCATTCGTCAAAATGTTGCTGAGCAAGCTTCTCGAGCTGAGGTGCATGCTTCTTTGAAAGAGCGGCAAACTTCTGTTTCTCCTCTTCAAAAATGCGAACTAGCTCGTCGATTTGAGCCTGTTTTAGTTTTGGAATCGATTCAATAATCTTTTTTTTCTCATCTTTAGAAAGAGAAATAGAACCAGCTAATAATCTAATAAAATATTCATCGTCAAACTTCAAATCACTCTTTGGCGCAGTCACGTTTAATTTCGCTGGAAATTTAGTTCCCAATTGGAAATTTGCTGGAGTAGTATCTTCAGCTGGTGGCATTGGCGGATAACTAGGCATTTGACCAGGCATTGCACCCTGTGGTGGCATTCCTGCACCCATTGGCATTTGACCGCCTTGTGGAGGAAAACCAGGCATTCCTTGTGGAGCTGGATATCCTGGAGGATACGCACCTGGTTGAGGGTAACCTTGTGGAGGCATTCCCTGAGGTGGCATTTGGCCTTGTGGTGGATAATAATAACCCATTGGAGGGTAACCTTGTTGTTGAGCGTATGGATCAAACATTGGTGGATATCCTGGAGGGTACGCACCTGGTTGTGGATAGCCTTGTGGAGGCATTCCCTGAGGTGGCATCGGAGGATAACCAACAGGTGGCATTTGCTGACCCTGCTGACCTTGAGCACCTTGAACACTCTGAGCTCCCGCTTGCGCTGGAGGTGGAGTCATTGGTTTTGGAGGTTGTGCCTGAGCTGGTTTTTGACCCTGATTTGCGGCCGGATTTGTATTTTTTGGATCCATAGGTTTTTATAGTCGTTAACTCTTATATTTTAACCACATTTCAGTAATTCTTCAAGGGACATTTAATAGATTAGACAATTCAAAGGATTGTTTATAGAATGTGGCGGCTAATTAAATAAGGGCGATTAGCTCAGTTGGTAGAGCGTCCGCTTGACTTGCGGAAGGCCAGTGGTTCGAACCCACTATCGCCCACCATGAAAATTACATTTTTCTGTTCTCCAATTGTTCCAGCAAATTGCGGCGGATGTTTCCTGCGGTGATGCTTGTGCCAGAACCAGGAGCAGCGAGCTCAAATGGAACTTTATTATAGGCTGAAGTATAGATTACAACTTTATTTCCATTGCCCTTGAGGCTTCCCAGTGGCGAATCCAATTTTTCTTCGCGGAGACCTAATTTAACAACAGGCTTACCATTCTCAATTTTCAAACTTGCCACATATCTCAAAGTTTTTCCTTCTTTTTTAGCAGCTTCAAATTTAGCAGCAATTTCATCATCAAAAATCTTGGATTTTGCCATAAATTCTTCCACTCCAATATCTGATAATTCCCTAAATCCACCAGCCACAAATGGTTCCACTTCCACATCTTCCAAATTCACTTCGTAACCTGATGTTCTAGCTAAAATTACAATTTTCTTCGCCACATCCATACCACTCAAATCATCGCGAGGATCTGGTTCTGTGTCCCCTGCCAATTTCAATTGTTTTACTGCTTCAGAAAAAGTGACCTTACCTTCGTATAACAAATTACACATTTTGCCCAGAGTTCCAGAAAAACAGCCTTCTATGCTCTCTACGGTATCACTCATATCGAATCCATCTCTTAAAAATGGAACTGCGCCGGCACCTGCCATTACTGAACAACTATAGCCATATTTAGTTCTAAATTCTGTCAAAAGTTTGAAAACTTCCCATGAACTTTGTGCTACAGGAACTTTATTTGCCGTAACAATTCTTCCTCCATTTTCCATCACAGTCTGATGAAAACCGGTTAAATCACCGGCAGTCACATCAATAAATACAACATCTTCTATCAATCCTTGATTGCGAATTACATCAAATAAATCCCCCAAAGTTGCACCTTCTTGATATCCTTTTTGTTCTCTTAGATAATCTCTAAGAGCTGTTCGTGGCTTTCCTTGGCTAGCGAGCTCTATATCTCGGGCCTGAAGTCTAGCAATAAGAGCAGGATCATTTTGAATACTCAATCCTCTTGGATCAACGAGAATTCCATCTCTGCTAGCTGTTGCTATTAAGTTTGTCGGATTCTTATGTTTATCTAAACCTGGAGCATCTTTCTCTGCTACTTCTCTGAGCAATTCAGTTCCAATGTTCCCTGTCGCTCCGAGCACTGCAATATTTTGTAGAGCCATATTTGTAGTTAATAGTGGTTTCCGATTATAACGCCAACCAACTACAAGTCAAATGGCTTGTCAGAAGGCAAATTTGAAGATAACCTGCGCGTACCAACATATAAACCTATGGAACAACAAGACATTAGCCGTGAAGGAGTGACAATGGATAAGGTGTGGCAACTCGGAAGACTTTTTCATACGAGAAATAATCATGCTATCGCGAAGGTAGAAAAATTTGCGAATATTGATATTCATAAATTGAATGAACTTCTTGGCACAAATTTCAAAGGTGTTATTTTGGATGTAGATGAATGCGTTTCTCCTCATCACGAAGAGGTTTTGGAAGAAAATGTTGATGCAATAATAGAGATGATAAATCAGGGAATTAAAATTGTGATTTTTTCTAATATGAAATTGAGCGATAGATATGTTCCTCTTATTTCTAAAGTAAAAGAAGCGACTGGATTTGAAATAAAGATTATTACTAGTAAACACGCCAAGCCGGATCCAAGAGGATTCGAAGAAAGCGTGGCGGCCTTGGAATTAAATGAAGGTGAAGATGCGCTGATGATTGGTGATAACTTTTTGACTGATGGTGGATCAATAAGAGCAGGAATTCCCTTCATCAAAGTGAAGCCTATTAAGACTGAAAGTGAAGGCATTAAGGGCATGAAAAGATGGCCACAACGAGGGCTTAGGGCTACATATTCAGGTGTCTCAAACCTATATGATTTAGTGGGTCAGAGAAAGGTCTTAAAAGACGAAGATTTCTTAAAGGAATAGACCATCTATTATCCTCATCACTACGTTGATTTTTAGGCGTTTTTATTGTATAATGATGTATTAGAAATAAAAACAAAAATGTCTAAAAGTAAGCTCTGGAGGTTCAAAACATTCTTGATTGTATCAATGCTAGTATTGGTTGCTGTGGCAGCTACTCCTGCAAGTGCAGTGTATTTTTCAGATTCATTTGTTCAGGTCAAAAAAGTTCAGACAGAGACAGTAGTTGATCAACTATTCTCAATTCCAAATCTTATTTCAGAAAATCTTTCTAAATTAATAGGTGTGAATAAGGTAGAATTGGCTTCTTTCGGGAAAGCACAGATTTTAGGAAAATTTTAAGAAAATTTAATGTTTGCCTGCTAGCTTGTGGTTATTAATAAAAAAATAACCATGAGATTAAATGCGATTTTAGATTTTGTGTTCCCCAGAAAGTGCCTTGGATGCGACCGGGAAGAAGGATATTTGTGTAGTCTGTGTAGAGACAAAATTCAATTTCTGGAATTTCAATGCTGTCCGAAGTGTAGAAGAAAACAAAGTGATGGGAATTTTTGCAGCAAGAAGTGTGGGGAGAATTTTAATTTCGATCAGTTAATAGTCTGCCTTGAATATTCCAAATCAAATTTGATTAGCAAGATGGTGGTGCAATTTAAATATAGATTCAGCGAAGAGCTGGTGGAAGTTCTGGGGAAAATAATGAAACATCAATTGGCTGAATTTTCTCATGAATTCAGAAATGAGGACGGGGTTTTCCTCATTCCAGTGCCTCTAAGTCCTGGCAGACTAAAATTCCGAGGATTTAATCAGTCCATACTTTTGGCAAAATATTTGGAGAAAAATTTTAGCGGGATGAAAGTGTATGACTGCATGAAGAGAGAAGATGGCAGTGAGCAGCAAGCGGGGAAATTGCGAAATGAAAGATTAAAAAATTTGGAGAATAAAATAGCAATGAAAGAGGATTCAGGTGAAAATTTACGAGCGAAGAATGTAATTTTAATAGATGATATTGCGACGACCGGAACAACATTAAATGAATGCGCGAAGGTTTTGAAACTTGCAGGCGCAGATCATGTGTGTGGACTAGTCTTGGCCAGAGGAAAATGATAGGATAGGCGCATGAAAATTGGAATTGATGCATCTCGTTATAAACATGCCGAAGCGACCGGAGTGGAATGGTACAGCTGGCATATTATTAATGGATTGATTGAAGAAATTGCTGATTCAAAAGAAGATGAGCTTATTCTGTATTCAAAAGTTAATTTAAAGATTGAAAAGAAAAATGTAGTGAATAAATTGTTAGCGGCGAAGAGATTGTGGACGTTGCGCTGCCTATCAAAGGAGATGTGGCAGAATCCTCCGGATGTTTTGTTTGTGCCGTCACATACTTTGCCGCTAAATTTGCCGAAAAAAAGTGTGATTACCATTCATGATGTGGCATTTAGACATCTGAAAAATGTTTATTCATTTTCTGAATATCATCACTTGAATTGGAGCACAAAAATGGCCGTAAAGAACGGCACGAAAATCATTGTGCCAAGTCAGGCGACCAAGGATGATTTGATAAAATTTTTTAATTGTAAGCCAGAAAAGGTGGTGGTAATCCCCCACGGTTTTGAAAAGCCAAAAGAGGTAAATGAAGCGGAAATAATGAATAATTCAGAGATTTTTAAATATTTTGGAATCAATAAAGAAACTAAATATGCGCTGTTTGTGGGTAGACTTGAGAATAAAAAGAATCTCGTAAAACTGGTGGAAGCTTTTGGGAAATTTTCAGAGAAAAATCCAGATTATCAATTAATTTTAGCCGGTAAAAGAGGTTTGGGTTTTGAGAAAATATTGAAGATGGTTAATAAATTAAGACTGGCTGATAAAGTCATTATGCCGGGGTATATTACGGAAGAAGAAAAGGCTGTTCTTTATATGAATTGTCAGTTTTTTGTATTCCCTTCTCTGTATGAGGGGTTTGGATTGCCCCTACTAGAAGCCTTCCATTACGAGAAGGCTGTTCTTTGTTCAAATAATTCTTCTTTGCCAGAAGTTGGTGGAGAAGCGGCTCATTATGTGAATCCACAGAGCGCGGAAGAAATTGCTGAGGGCTTGGAAAAATTGGCGAATGATGAAAAATATAGAGAAGGCCTTGTTCAAAAGGGAAAAGAAAGATTAAAAACATTTAGTTGGAAAGAAGCTGTTAAAAAAACTTTATGGACAATAAGGGAATAGCTGCGGTGTTTGAAGAAATTGGTAATATGTTGGATATTAATGGCGCCGATTTTTTTCGTGTGAATGCTTACAGAAAGGCGGCAAGGACTGTGGAGAATCTAGCAATTGATTTGAGACAAATTGTAGATAGAAATCCTCAAGAGTTAGATAAAATACCGGGCATTGGAAAAGTTTTAAAAGAAAAAATAATTGAGTTAATACAGACTGGAAAGTGTAAAGAGCACGAAGAAATGAAAAACAACTTCCCACCAGGATTATTGGAGATGATGAATTTACGTGGAGTGGGACCGAAAAAAATTAAACTGTTTTTTTCTGAATTGAAAATTACAAATATTAAACAGCTCAAGGAAGCCGCGGAAAAGCATCAACTTCGTGGTCTGGAAAAAATGGGTGAAAAGAGTGAAGAAGAAATTCTGAAGGCAATTGAAGAATATAGCAGTTTCTCCAGTACAAGACACCTAATAGATGAATCATTACAGGAGGCGGAAAGATATGTGGAGTATATGAAAAAATGTGCTGACGTGCAGCAAATTCAATATGCTGGAAGCTTGAGAAGATGGCAGGAAACTATTGGAGATATAGATATTTTAGTCACAGTAAAAGATCCAGGAAAGAGTCACGAAAAAGTTATTAAATATTTCACTGAATATAAGGAGATATTGAAGGTTGTGGCTGTAGGTGAAACTAGATCAGCCATCATTCTTCAAAGTGGTATTAATGTGGATTTACGAGTGGTGGCGGAAGAGAGTTTCGGAGCGGCTTTGCATTATTTCACAGGTGATAAAAACCATAATGTGAAGATTCGTGATTTGGCGAAAAAGAAGGGTTTAAAAGTGAATGAATATGGAGTTTTCAAAGGAGAGAAATCAATCGGTGGAAAGACAGAAGAAGAAATATTTAAGGCGGTAGGACTACCATTTATTATCCCTGAACTCCGCAAAAATGATGGAGAAATTGAATATGGACTCGAACATAAATCATTCCCAAAATTCATTGAACTTTCAGATATAAAATCGGATCTTCATAGTCATTCTACTTATAGTGACGGAAAGAATTCTATAGAGGAAATGGCAGGAGTTTTCATAGAGAAAGGATACGAATATTTCGCGGTCACTGACCACTCTTCCATCATGGGAGTAACTGGCGGAATGGGCAGTAAAGAAATAAAAGAACAGTGGGCAGAAATAGATAAATTAAATAAAAAATTAAAGGGCAAAATTCACATTCTAAAAGGTTGCGAAGTGGATATTCTAAAAAATGGAGAATTGGATTTCAGTGATGAAATTTTGAAACAATTGGATGTGGTAATTATTAGCGCTCATATGTTCAATAGGATGACATACGATGAACAGACTAAACGTCTGCTTACTGCAATTGAGAATCCGTATGCAATGATACTCGCCCACCCTACTGGTAGACTGATAAATAAACGTGCTGAAATGGAATTTGATATGGAGAAAATTATCGAAGCCTGCGTGCAAAATAAAGTCGCACTTGAAATTAATGCCAATCCAAATCGTCTAGATTTAACAGATAAATATGTGCGAATTGCAAAAGCTAAAGGAGCGAGGTTTGTGATCAATACGGATTCACACGGTCTAGAACAACCTGATTTCATGAAATTCGGAGTTGGCATGGCGCGTCGTGGTTGGCTTATAAAAGAGGATGTATTAAATACAAGAAATTTTGCCAAGTTTGACACCTGGTTTTAGTCCAGTATAATCAGATCACTTAATTCCTAATACTTTTATATGAAAAAGTTATTAACTGGTTTAATTCTCATTCCAGTTGCATTGATCGGATGCACAGGCCAAAAGCCAGAGAAAGATCGTTTTATCAACGCTACTAAAGAAATCACATGCTTAGTTCTAAAGGCTACTGATTTATTTGATCCAGCATTAGAGAACAAATCTAAAGATATTTTCAAGAACTACGGTTTCAATCCTGATGATGATAAGTCTATGCAAGCTCTTGCTGATAAATACAAGGACGATGCTGAAGTGAAGACTGCTGTAGAAGGTGCAGTGAAAGAATGCGGTGGTGCTGATCTTACAAAGAAACTTGAGGGAATAACAGGAACTACAACTCCTGCTAAGACTGAAGAAAAGACAGAACCAAAAACAGAAGCTAAGACTGAGTCTAAGACAGATGCTAAGACTGATGCTACTGTTAAAACTCCAGCTAAGACAACAACTCCTGCAACTACAAAATAGTTCTGAGCTTGTTTAAGATCTGAAATTTAAGTAAATTGAGGGCGACAAGGTGTCGCCCTTTTTTATTCCTCATTCTCATATGAAGGTAGCAATTGTACATGATTTTCTGCTCAAACTAGGAGGTGCCGAAAGAGTTGTAAAAACTTTAGCGGATATTTTTCCTAAGGCTCCAATTTATACTTTGCTATATGATGAAAAAGCTACAGGCCATGTATTCCCAAAGGAAAGAGTGAGAACTTCATTCTTACAGGATTATCCTAAATTTATTCGCAAACGATATCGTTTTCTTATTCATAAAATGCCGAGAGCAATTGAAGAACTCGACTTGGATGAATTCGATTTGGTGATTAGCTCCAGCACCGCTTTTTCTCATGGAATAATAACTAAATTAAACACTAAACATATTTGTTATTGTCACTCCCCTATGCGCTACGCTTGGGATTGGGCCAATGAATATAGAGAAGAAAATAATTTGAATGGTTTGAAGGGACTTTTATATGCACCATTGATTAAATATTTAAGAGAGTGGGATAGAATAGCTGCAGATAGACCAGATCTATATATTTCTAATTCGGCGAATGTTCAGAACCGCTTGAAAGAATATTACCAAGAAGAGAGTGAAATTATTTATCCACCGGTTAATGTAGAGAGATTTAGAGCAAAAGGTCACAGTGAAAATTATTTTTTAATTGTCTCTACCCTAACTCCGTATAAAAAAATTGATCTTGCCGTGCAACTTTTCAATAAGATAGGCCGTAAACTCGTCATTATCGGGGAAGGTCCTCACAGAAAATATTTAGAAAATATTGCCGGAGATAATATTGAATTTTTGGGATTCAAAGATGACAGAACGGTGAAGGAATATATGGAAAATTGTAGAGCTTTAATTTTTCCTGGCGAAGAAGATTTTGGAATTACTCCTGTCGAAGCCATGGCCTGTGGTAAGCCAGTTTTGGCATATGGCAAAGGTGGAGTTACCGAAAGTGTAGTTTCTGGAAAAACTGGAGAATTCTTCTTTGAACCAAATGTAGAATCGATGGAAGATGGACTAGCTAGATTGATGTACAACGAAAAGTTTTATAAACCTCAAACTATAAGAAAGCATGCCTTCGAATTCTCGAGAGAAGTTTTTGAAAAAAAGTTGATGCAAAAAATTCGCAAGTTATGTTAGTATGCAGTTCCACTAAAGAATCATATGGAGGAAATCTCTTTATATCGCAAATATAGACCGCATAATTTTGATAACTTGGTCGGCCAAGACCATGTGAAAATTACTTTAATGAATGCCTTTAAATCTGGGCATGTTTCTCATGCTTATTTATTTACTGGTCCTCGTGGTACAGGAAAGACTTCGACGGCGAGACTTCTAGCTAAGGCCTTGAATTGTACTAATTTAAAAGACGGTTTCGAACCTTGCGGCGAATGCGAATTCTGTAAGGAAATTGGAGAAGGGAGATTGATTGATCTTATTGAGATTGATGCTGCTTCTAATCGAGGTATTGATGAAGTTCGTGATTTGAAAGAAAAAATAAATTTTGCACCTACAAGATCAAAGGTAAAAGTATATATCATCGACGAGGTACATATGATGACGAAGGAAGCTTTCAATGCACTTTTGAAGACTTTGGAAGAACCTCCTGCTCATGCCTATTTTATTTTAGCGACGACTGAGGCTCATAAGATCCCTGAGACTATTATTTCACGTTGTCAGAGGTTTGATTTCAAAAGGATTACCACTAAGGCATTGATGACTAGATTGGGCTATATCGCTCAGTTAGAGGGTATTGCTGCTGAGGCCGATGCGTTAGAGGCAATTAGCAAATACGTAGATGGTGGACTCAGAGATGCAATCGGATTACTTGAGCAGTTAACACTGGATAACAAGTTGAATTTGGAAAGAGTGCAGGGATTATTGGGAATCAGCGGATTGAGTTTACTGGAAAATATGTACGATGCCTTGATGAACAATAAAACCAAGGAAGCCTTAGTGATCGTAAATGAACTACACATACAAGGCAGCGACTTCAGACAATTTTCTCATGAATTTATAGATCTATTGAGAAATAAAATGCTTGAGGCAATGAACGCAGATAACAGAAGGAACGTGGCGAGAGCAATAAAGATGATTGAAGTTTTCCAAAAAGCTCAGCTTCGTCTAGATGCTGATATTCCACAGCTTGCTTTGGAGATTGCAGTAATTGAACTTACAAATAACTTGGAGGAATTCCAAACTTTGAAAGCGGAGCCTAGAGTAGAAACAAAACCAGTTGAAAGAGTGGCAGAAAGAGCTCCTGAAAGAGTTGCAGAAAAACCTGTGGAGAAAATAATTTCAAAACCAGTCGAAGTTGCAAAAGAAGTGAGCAGTGCCCCAATAGATTTGAATATGGAAAATATTCTAAAAAATTGGCCAAGAGTTGTGGAAAGAATAAAAACTCCATCTCTAAAAAATTCTCTAAAAAATGGTAAGCCTGTGAGCCTAGATGGTGCTGAATTAACTTTGCAATTTGCTACAAATTTTCACAAAGACAAAGTATTTGAATCAGCGCATCGTATTGAGCTAGAAGGAGTGATGCAAGAAATTTTCAAACATGGAATGAAAGCTGCTTTTTTAGTGAAGACAGTTGAGATGAAATCAGTTGTAGAAGATGAACCACCTGCTCATAATAGATATGAAGAACCACCAGCACCAGATAGCAGTGCAGTAGATGAAGCTTTAGAAATCTTTGGTGGGCAAGTGATGGAATAATTACTCTAAAAGAGTTTTAAATTCTGACTCAGTAAGAATCTTTATTCCTAACTCCTGAGCCTTTTTGAGTTTGGATCCAGCCGCCTCTCCGGCAACAAGAAAATCTGTGTCTTTGCTTATGGAAGAATGTATTTTTCCACCTTTTTGCTTAATTAAATCCTTGGCTTGGTCACGGGTAAAGTCCACAAGAGTTCCTGTAAGAACAAAGCTTTTCCCAGCTAGTGCTCCGGTGGATTCCAAGGTAGATGTAGTCAATTTAATTCCAACACCTGAGAGTTTCTCTAGATAGGATTGATTCTTTTCATCATTGAACCATTCATACAAAGTCTCCCCTATTTTTTCACCTATACCATCTATGTTTTCAATTTGATCAACGGTGAAAGTTTTTATAATTCCCAAAAGGTCCTTAATATTTAGATTATTTTTATCTTGAATATGAGCAACTATAAATTTAGCAAAATCATAACTGCTTTGTTCTCCCAGATAGCGAATTCCCAAAGCAAATAAGAAGCGTTCTAGGGCTATGGTCTTCGAGTTTTCTATACTCGTGAATAAATTATTTGTACGCTTTTCTTTAAAAAGTTCTAATCCCATTACATCCTCAGGCTTCAAAAGAAAAATATCAGCAGCGTCACGAATTAATCCAGCTTCGAGAAATTGATTCACTAATTTTTCTCCGAGACCATCAATGTTAAAAGCCTTTTTTGAAACGAAGTGGATGATTCCCTCTTTCTCACGAGCAAAACAATTTTTGTTGGTGCAATAATATGCCGATTCTTCTTCTCTTCTCTCAATTGGTGAACCACAAACCGGACAATTTTCTGGAAAAATAAATTCCTTTTCGTTACCAGTGCGAAGGTCTTTTATCACCTCGACTACTTCTGGAATTACGTCCCCGGCCTTTTGAATAATTACAGTATCTCCTATGCGAATATCTTTTTTTCTAATCTCGTCTTCGTTATGAAGAGTGGCACGAGAAACAGTGCTTCCCGCCACAAAAGTTGGAGTCATAACGGCAACTGGAGTGACAGCTCCTGTTCTGCCTATTTGCAAAATAATATCAAGAATTTTGCTACTTACTTGAGCAGCTGGAAATTTATAAGCGACGGCAAAACGTGGAGCTTTAGCGGTAAAACCCATAACCTTCTGTTGCTCAAGATCGTTTACCTTAATTACTATTCCATCAATTTCAAAGGGCAGGCTTTCACGTTTTTTGTGCCAGAGATCACAAAATTTAATTACATCATCTATGTTTGGAAATTTCTTGTAGCTAGTGCAAATCCGAAGTCCTTGGTGCTGCAGAGATTTCAAAAGATCCTCCTGTGTTTTTATATTTTCGTGCAAAGTATTGCGATCGATGTGGTAGAAAAACATATCGAGTTTGCGGCTTGCTGAAACCTGAGGATCGAGCTGACGTACTGATCCAGCTGCGGCATTACGAGGGTTAGCAAATGCAGGTAAATCATTAGCGGCCTGAGCTAAATTTAATTCTTCAAAGCTCTTTTTTGGCAAATAAACCTCGCCAGAAACTTCGAGTTCAATTCCTTCGTTTAATTTCAGAGGAATGGATTCAATGGTTTTTACTGTGTGCGTTACGTCTTCACCATTTTTTCCATCTCCCCTGGTCAAAGCGCGGACAAAAAGACCATTTTCGTATTGGATAGTAATATTTAAACCATCTATTTTAAGCTCGCAGACAAATTCTATAGGAGTTGAAACTAACTTCTTTATTCTTTCGTACCAATCTCTAATCTCCTCAGCTGAAAAAACATCAGCCAAACTCATCTTTGGCGTAGAATGGGCCTGCTCCTTAAATCTACTAGAAAGCGCACTGCCAACGCGCTGAGTTGGTGAATCGTTGGTAACAAATTGAGGGAATTCAGTCTCCAAATCTATTAATTCCCTCTTTAGAGAGTCTCTAACAGATTCACTGACTTCGGACTGATCTAAAACAAAGTATTTATAGTTCAAATCCTTTATTTTCTCTTTCAGCTTCTCTATGCGAATTTTAGCCTCGTTTTGGTCCATAGTACTGGTCTGGCGTGTTGATTTATCTCCTTGATTCTGCTATAATTAGGAGATTAATTCAAATGATTATGAGTGATACAAATCGGCAAACAGCAGTATTCAAAGATGAGCAAACTCAGAAAGAGCTCAATGCTCCATTGAAATACGAGGGTAGCTCGCAAAATAAAGATTTTTTGGAGAAACTGGTGAAGCTGATGAATGATGGCAAAATCGAAGTTTATAAGCCTGATACTCTAATGAATCATGAAGTTTATGACAAATTGGAACAATCAGCGAAAGGAAAAGCTGATTATGAAGCAATGAATTTATTGCATGTGATCAGAGAAATTAAAGGTTTATATGATGCAGGATACAAAGATACTTATCAGATAGATAACCTTGTAGAAAAATTGAGAGTCACAAAAGAGAGACTCGAGAGGCAAGGAGGAGATATATTTATAATCTAGAAACATATGGGAGGCACACCAGAAGTTAGACAACCAGAAGCTCCAAAGCCAGACGCTAAAGCTGCACCAAAGGCGAACCAAGAAAAACCTGTAGTTGCTGCTGGGACAGAAGCGCGTGGACAAAAGGCAGACGAGATAGCAAAAGGTACTGTATCAAAAGCTCCAGAAGCTCCTAAACCTGAAGTTACAAAACCAGGAGAAACTCCAGAGCCTGCCGGTACACCAATGCCTCCTGAAGCACCTAAACCTGCTGAAGCCGCAAAAGCTCCAGAGGCAACTTATGCCAATCCCGAAGATTTGCCAAGAAACCAATGGACTGAAAGCTATTATGCTCTACTAGCCCAAATGAAAGCTAATTCATCATTGAATGGTCCAATGACTCTATTCGCATTAGCTGCGCTAAGATTGGCTGCTAAATACAGCAAATATATGGATATGATTCCTGGTTCATTTGAGAAAGACATTGATAGTTCAACTGTCACAATTGATAAAGATAAAGCCGAAAAATTAGCAGATGAACATTTGAAATTTTTAAAGAAAACAAAGGAGGAAAAAGAAAAGGCTGAGGCAGATACAAAAAAAGCCTTAATGGATCTTGATGCTTCAGAAAAAGCTGCAGGACGTACATTAGGAGCAGAAAAAGCATCTACAAAATTTGTTGCAAAGATGCTCTGGAACAATGATGAGTTTGAAGATACCTCTACCCTTTCTGCAAGTCTGATTAACACAACAAAGTTTGGAGTTTCTCTCTACAAAAAAGAGACGATGGATGACTTGGTAAAGCAATCATCTATTGAGGGAGGAACTTTATTAATTTTTATTCCCCATCCAACGACAGCAGATAAAGCAGTTGCCTATGCTACTGGAGTGGCCGATGAGTTCAAATACTATGATTCGACCGACTCAGCAAATCCAGTTAAAACTTTTAAACTAAGTGATCAAGATTCAATTCTTCATAAAGTTGGAGTACAAACCTTGATGATTTTGGCTCCACAGGTACAAGCATTTAAAGATTCTAAAGAAGTTCTTTCTCCTGAAGATATTGAAAAAAAGACTCAAGAGGCTCTTGATAAAACCTCAACAGATAATGCAACTATTGCTAAAGATATTGAAGAAAATAAAAAGAATCCTAATGAAGAAAAATCAAAATCACTAAAGGCACAAGCCTTAGCTACTTTCACAGAAGCTGATGATTTGTTCAAGAAAATGACGACTGAAGCTAATAAAGACGAATTAAATGTAGCTAAATTAGGCGAGGCAGAAGCTGCCGCTAAAACGATATCTGAAGCTCCTGGAGCAACACCTCAGGATAAAGCCAAATATGATGAAGCAGTTAAAAAAACAACTGCTGCAAGAAAATTCCAAGCAAATTTGCAACAACTAGAAAAAATCAGAAATGATGCAAAGAAAAATTGTGATGATGTTGGGGTGGATACAAAACCTACACCTACAGCTCCGGCTGTACAGCCAGCGACTGCACCAGGTGTACAAGCCTCTGTTCCTAAAGTTGAGCAGGCTCCTGCTGCTCAGGCACCCGCCGCAGAACCAAGTAAAGAGTCAAAAGCCGCATGGGAAACATTGAAGGGATTGGCTGATAGTGTCATGAATATTTTCAAAAAGAAATAACCGATTGTTTTTAAAACCAAATAGCATAAAATAAGAAAGATGGCAGATACAACAACAACTCAAACAGCAGCAACCGTGGGCAGTACCATGACAAGCCAGAAAGGCGTGAAACAAGGTATGGCTGGAAGTGACGGTATTGTAGTGGATAAGAATAAATCACAAGAACAGTACATTACTGATGCTGAAGCCAAATACATTGTCCCTGCAATCGTCAGAGAAAAGTTTCCAGACCTTGTTAAATTGATTTACGAAACTGAATCAATGAATGAGGAAGAGCGCGAATATTGGCTACAGATTATGCCAATTATGAGCGAGGAACAGATTGTAAAATTCAGAGAAATTTTGGTAAACGAAAGAGACCAATTGGCTAAGCTTGATAAAGAATACAATCAAGAAATGAGCCGTATTGATACTAAAGCTCCTGTACAACCTCTAGACGAGACGAAACGTCTGGAAGAAATCAATAAGATCAAGGCCGCTGAGGCAGCTCAGAATACAAAAGAGACTGGGGAAGAAGAAGCCCTACTTGGCCAGCTTAATAATCTTTAATTAAGTACTTATTCTATAGACTTTCCGTTCTTGCCTATTAGTTTTGCTGTAACTATCAATCTCTTCAAGTTAGTTCCAACTGGAGTACAAGTAATGAGAGTGATTCTGTCGTCAGGAGTTTGTTTCAGAACCTCAATGTTATCAGGTAAAACAACTTTGATATCGTTCACTTCGTAGAGATATTTATCCTGATTGTAATAGACTACTATTCTATCCCCTTTTACCACATCGTGAAGAAGGGCAAAAACATCCTTAAACTGACCTGGATCCCATGGAAAATATGAGCTATGACCAGTAATCACCACATTTCCAGTCTGACCAGGTAGACTGGTGCCAGGATAATGAACTACTCCATCTTGTAGAGCCTTCTGCATTTCCTTTTCTAGAGCTTCCCAATCACGTTTTATCAAGCTATCACTGCTCACTTTTACGATAGGAATGTTCTGATCAATTCTAGGAATAATAATACGGTCATCAGATGGAGCAATTTCCATTTCTAAAGGTGGAATTTGCTTCTTTTGAATAGTTGGATCGCTACTAGTCTGTAAATTCTGATTATTATAAACAACTGGTTTATTCTCGACTAATTGGGTTAGAGGGCTAACACTCTTAGATCCGAACCAATCGTTCAATTGCTTGTTTACAATCTGATAATAGGCCGACCAGTTCAAGATTAGGAAACCAATAACAAGAATAATAAAACTAGCCAATAATTGGCGTCCAGCATCCTTAAATACGGTTTTAAGATCGCGTTTTTCTAGATAGGGAGCTTCGTCTTCTTGTTGAAGATGATGCTGAATTACTGAACGATGAATAGCCCCAGCAGAATCAGCATTAACAGATACGGGAGCATCTAAATGCAACTTGAAATGATGATCTTTCCTTAGATCTTCTTCCTTGAATTTAGGTGTTTCTTCGCTCATTTAAATGTTTAAAATCTTATCATTATACCTGATTTGGGGTATTTTTTCAATCTAAAGACCCTAAAAGGACGAATAAGGCTAAAATTTGCCTAAATTAGACTATTCTGGCATACTTAAAGTCACATTTTCATAGAAATCATGGCCACTATTTCTTACGAAAAATATTTCAGCATCTCCGCAATAACGGATCAAATAAAGACTTATTTGGCAAATTTCGATGCGAAAAAATTTGTAAAATCCTTTGAATTTGCCGAAGAGGCTCATCGTGGACAAATTCGCAAAGACGGAAAAACACCGTATATTGCCCATCCAATGGAAGTCGTGAAGATACTCATGTCCCTTCATGCAGATGAGGAAACTCTAATCAGTGCCATCTTGCATGATGTACCAGAGGATACAACAAGAACAATAGAAGAAATTAAGGCCACATTCGGAGACAAGGTGGCTTTTTTAGTTGATGGCGTTACCAAACTTTCCAAGGTGCACTATCAAAATGACATGCCCCAACATCAGGTTGAATCCTTGAAGAAGCTCTTTCTTCATAGCGGTGAAGATCTGAGAGTAATTTTGATCAAATTAGCGGATCGTCTTCATAACATGAGAACACTCGGCAATTTGAAGGATAACAATAAGAGACTACGTATTTCTCGGGAGACTCTGGAAATTTATGTCCCAATTGCCAACCTTCTTGGCATTCAAGATATAAAATATAAGCTTGAAGATTTGTGTTTCAAATACATTTTCCCATCTGAATATGAAACTCTAGAAAAAAATCGCAAAAAGAGTGATTCAAGAAGAGCTCAACTAGCACAAAATTTCAATGATTCTCTCGAAGAATGTTGCAGAGAAAGCGGAGTAGAAGTAAAAATAAGCAGAAAAAATAAAAGCTTGTACAGCATCTATAAAAAAATATCAGCCATTGGCAAATCTGCTGATGATATAGACGATAGAATTGCAGTAAAAATTAGCGTAAAAGATGTGAAAGACTGCTATCACGTTCTTGGAGTAATTCACAGTAAATTTGTTCCAATAAATGACAGATTTAGAGATTACATAGCTAATCCAAAAAGTAATGGATATCAAAGTCTTCATACCACAGTATTTGGTGTGGATGGAGTGATGACGGAGATTCAGATAAAAACTGAAAAAATGGATTTCGATGCGGACTATGGAATTGCCGCAAATTTCTTCGAAGACAATAATCCAATATCTGATGAGAAACGTTCAAAATGGGTAAATAAAATTCTAGAAATGGAAAATCATCAGCAAAATAGTGATGATTTCTTACACAATATAAAAGCTGATATTTTTGAAGATAGAATATTCGTCTTTTCACCTAAGGGTATGCCAATTGATTTACCCAAAGGAGCTACAGCATTGGACTTCGCATATTCAATACACAGTGACGTAGGAAATTACGCTTTGAAAGCAGATATAAGCGGTAAGATGAAACCAATAAGTGCCACTCTGAGAACTGGAGATGTCGTGAAGATATTGGTTGCAAAAAGACCTACGGCTGAACTTTCCTGGTTATCTTTGGTAAAGACAAATGCTGCAAAAAATAAGATTCTTGAATATTTCAAAACTGTTAACAAAAGTAAGAAAATTTCTGAAGGCTTCAAATTGCTTCAAAAGGAGTTTGATATTGCGGGACTTGGACTGGTGGAGAATATTAATTTCAAAAAATTAATCTCAAAAATAAGCGATTTAAGCGGTCAAAGTTATGAGAATAAACAAGAAATATTCGCAGCTATTTCTGAAGGAAAAATTCGCACAGCAGATATATCAAGATATGTAGCAAGTTCATCATTTAAAAAAGTGGATGGACAACCAGTAAGAGTAAATCTTCGCATTGTGGCAAAAAATAGATTTGGTTTACTTAGAGATATTTCCGAAGTTTTATACAAAAATGTTTTAGATATATTTAGCTTAAAAGGATGGGCATCAAAGTATGAAGTAGATGCTTTTTTCAATGTGGAAATTCTTGTCCCAGATCTTGAAACTATTAGTCATATATTTGATGAATTGGAACAAGTGGATGGTGTAACCGGGGTATATAGATTATCTGGTCGGGGAATTCTATTATTTAGCATTGCTGCTTCATTGACAGCTCTTATCTGGATAGGCCATGGATTTATAATCAAGCTGATAACTCTTTCGCCTCTTGGCTTAGATCATCCTATGCTGGCTGATTTTGTGATTTATTTAGGTTTGTTGATTTTGATAATAGCAGTTTTGTTTATGAGAAATTTAGCTCAGAAATACTTTCCACTCATGAGAAAAAAGAGACTATTATGGATACTCACTTTTATAATTCCAGTGGCGGCGACAATAGTTCTTTTCGAAGAGACTCTTTATTTCGATCTACACCTAAGCTGGATAACAACTCTTGTAGAGATATGTTTCATCTATGCTTATCTTCTTATAAGCTATGTGAACTACACAAAGACTATGAAGCAAACTTAAAGTGCATTACGTCTCCATCACGAACGACGTACTCTTTACCTTCTAGGCCCATTTTGCCTTGTTCTCTAGCTCCGGCTTCACCGTTGTATTTAACAAAATCTTCCCAGAAAATAACTTCGGCTTTTACAAATCCTTTCTCAAAATCTGTATGAATCACTCCTGCTGCTTGTGGAGCAAGAGTGCCCTTCTTGATAGTCCAAGCACGAGTTTCCATCTGGCCAGAAGTAAAATAGGTCATAAGCCCCAAAGTATTGTAGGCTGATCTAATCAAATGATTTAAACCGGTTTCTTTAATGTTCAGATCCTTTAGATAATCCCCCACTTCAGCTTCGTTTAATTGTCCTAATTCTTCCTCAAGTTTTGCGCAAATTGGAATTATTTTTTCTTGATCACTAACTCCAAGAACTTCAGCATATTTAGCTACATCAATGCTTCCCAATTCTGACTCTGGGACGTTGATGATGTATAAATTTGGCTTCATAGTAAGGAGATGCAAATCATTCAAAGCATCTCTTTCTTCATCTGTAAGATCTATATTGATGGCCAAAGTTCCAGATTGCATACCCTTCAAAACCTTATTCAATAATTCAGCATAAGCTTTTTTATCTTTGTCTCCTGACTTAGCATCAGAATCAGCTTTTTTCGCACGATTCTCTAAAGTCTGAATGTCACAAAGTAAAAGTTCTGATTCAATAACTTCTTTATCAAGTTTTGGATTAATTCCTCCATGAACGTGAGTAATATTTGGATCATCAAAAATTCTAACTACATGTCCAATTGCATTACACTCACGAATATGTGAAAGAAATTTATTACCAAGACCTTCCCCCACACTTGCTCCTTTCACTAAACCAGCCACATCTACGAATTCTACTACAGCAGGAAGAATCTTTTCTGAACCAGAGATCTTGGACAACTCCTGAAGACGATGATCTGGAACTTCAACAATTCCCACGTTTGGATCAATAGTACAGAAAGGATAGTTTGCGGCATTAGCACTTTTTGTACGAGTAAGAGCATTGAATAAAGTAGATTTTCCCACGTTTGGTAGGCCGACGATGGCGATTTTGAGAGACATGAGATTTAGTTATTTGATTTTATAATTTTCTTTAATTCTTTGAGAGTTAGCTGCCCTGGAGCGGTGCTCTCTTTCTTATCTAGAGGCGCATACATTAAATAATTACCCACTAAATGTCCAGCAATCCTAGTAAGGCGACCATGCTTCCCCATACAAAGACAAATGGCTTTTTTGCCTTTAGCGGATAATTGGCTAAGTAGACCGAGCATTCTTAAGGAATCAGCAAGTTTGTTGGCCTTAGTCGCGACTTTTGCAATATCAGCACCTTTTGTAAACATTAATTCAATGAGGGTTTCTAACTCACTTTGCGGAGGTGTTTTTTCAAAATTATGACTAGAAATTATTAGCTGAATTTTTGGAAATTTTTCTTTAATTTTTGCGAGAATATTTTTGTCAGTCGATACATCAAAATCGATGTATTTGATATTTTCAATTACAGACAGAATGTGGCTAATTTTTGAAATATCAATTTTGGTGACCTTATAGAGCAAATCTTTTGCTGAGCACGTAGAGATCTGAAGCTCGTTTTGAGCATTGAGATCTTTTATCTCATCGAACCAAATCTCCACAACGTCAGCCTCCTTTTCGGCTTTCTTAAGCACTAAAAGGACTTCCTTGGTTTTGGATTTATTAATTGGAATGCAAAGCTTCATGGATTCAATCTATAAAAAAATGACCCGAGTAGCAAATTTTAATATGCCGTCGAGTCATTTTTTTCGATACCTCTTGAGAAGCAAAAGCCTTTCAAAAGAATATCAGAGGGTTGCTTTCTATAGGATCCGAAGATTCTAGAGAAAACGGTGCAAAAGTGAGAAAGTCTTGGGAGATGAGATCGTGGGATCTAACCACCCCTGACTCAGTCTCAATTGCAATATAATAATACCATTTTTCCGTCGAAAAATCAAGGCCTTGTACTTCATTTTATTACAAACCTTAGTATAATTTTTGACCAGTGGTGCACAAGTACCATTTTAACAATTAACCAAAAACAATATGAAGAAATTCATTGTTAGCCTAGCTACACTTAGCATGGCTGCTCTTCTCTTCACTGCTTGCAACAGCGGTGGAACAACAGCTACTCCAGCTGCTACAACTCCAGCAACTACTACTACAGTAACTCCAGATGCTAAGACACCAGCTGCTACAACTCCTGCAGCTACTACTCCTGCTACAACAACAACTACTACAACTAAATAATTTTAGTTTAGTGTTTGATACAAAAAAGACCTCGAGCAATCGGGGTCTTTTTAGTTCCATTAGGAATGAGAAATTATTGTAAGAGTTCGTCGCTTACCATGAGTGGATCGGCAACTTTTGCAGATTCCTCTCTAATTGAACGGTGGGCACGATCATGGCGTAGGCCAGCTAATTGTTTTTTTATTTGAGCAACTAATCTGTCCTTTGATAGATCTACAGCTTTAGAAATTTGGTGACTAGCTTCTGTTGCCACTAAAGTTTTTGTCGGCATTGTAAGGCAAAGCTCTACTTGGAAAGCATCGTGTTTATCAAATTTCTCGATAGCAACTTTTAGGATGGTGGCGTCTTGTGAAAACTTGGTTAGGAGTTGTTCTATAGCTGGGACCTTTTGATTAACGTATTCGACGAAAGCTCCTTCTTCTTTTTTGTTTAGGTTTTTCTGAAAGAAAGTGATTTCCATAAGCCAAATTGTTAAATGATAAGTGCGAAGCAACTTCAATTATACTACTATGTAAAATAAGCGCAATTTGATAGAATCCGTTTAACATGATTAATATTGCTCAGACAAAAAGATTACTGGCTCCTGAATTGGTTAAACGATTAGAGACAAGCTACAACCAATTTGTGCTTGAAAATATTCTAAAAGGTTTCGCGACAGAACGTTCACCTGTTATTAGAATTAATACACTGAAAACAGATAAGCAGATCATGATGAACACCTTCAGGGAAATGAATGTGAGATTTGAAAGAATCCCCTTTTTGCCTGATTCCCTAATTATCATGAATCAGAATGAAAAGTTTTTCGAAAAATTGCCGATGTATATCAAAGGCGAAATATATTTTCAGGGTATCTCTTCTCAGCTACCGCCATTATTCTTAGATCCTAAGCCGGGCGAGAAGGTTTTGGATATGTGTGCTGCTCCTGGTTCTAAAACCACTCAAATGGCCATTCAAATGAAGAATGAAGGGCAGATAGTGGCGAATGAGAAAGATCAAATACGTTTTGAAAAATTAAAATATAATTTAGCTAAACAAGGAATTAAAATAGCAGAAGTAATTCAAGGAGATGGCGGAGAGTTGGGAGAAAAATATGCCGGACATTTTGATAAAGTACTTTTGGATGCACCGTGCTCAGCGGAAGGAAGAATGAACATGGAAGAACCACGCACTTATAAATTTTGGTCAGAAAAAGTAGTAGGTCAAAATGCAAAATTGCAGAGAAGACTTTTTAGGTCAGCGGTGAAAGTATTGAAGCCAGGAGGCATATTGGTTTACTCGACTTGTACGCTGGCACCTCAGGAAAATGAGATTTTGGTAAAGAATGCACTAGAAGAATTCAAAGGAGTAATAGTACAGGAAAAATTCGATTTAGATTTCAAATTTAAATTACCATTATTTGAAGGACTTACAGGAATGGTAAAAGCAATGCCGAGTAAAATTTCAGAGGGATTCTTTGTGGCTAAGTTTAAAAAACTTTAGAACGTGCTAAAATTCAAACATAAACAAACATCAAATGCTCGAAAAAATAAATAAAAGCTTATTGGATTTTGCACGAGAAGATGTGCAGGATATTTTGAAGGAGTTTCAGACTAAGCATGAAGGTCTTACTAATCAAGAAGTTGGTGATCGTTTGCAGAAATTTGGAAAGAATATTTTGGTTGAAGAAGTAAAGTCACATTGGTTATTAAAATATTTTTGTGAGTTTAAAAATCCATTAATTATAATTCTTCTTTTTGCAGCGGTATTCTCTTTTGCTGTTGGAGAAGAAATTGATGCAGGAATCGTAGGTGGCATAGTTCTATTCAGTACTCTTTTGAATTTCTTCCAGGAATTTAAAGCTAATAAAGCGGCAGAGAAACTCGAAGAAAGATTGCAGACGAAAGTAGCGGTTATTAGAAATGGACAAGAGGTGGAAGTTAATTTCAAAAAAATTGTGCCGGGAGATATTCTGATTCTAAATGCAGGAGATCTAATTCCAGCAGATGCTAGAGTAATTGAATCAAAAGACTTCTTCGTGAATCAATCATCTTTAACAGGAGAATCTTATCCAACTGAGAAAACTACAGAGGCTTTAACTGGTGCAGCGATGTCTTTGGGTGAATTGAAAAACGTTGTTTTTTCAGGAAGTAATGTAATTTCCGGATCAGTAAAGGCGGTAATTCTAAAAACTGGTAAAGATACTGAATTTGGAAAAATTGCCAAGGACCTTCAGGGAGCAGATATCGATAGTGAATTCGTCAGAGGCGTGAATAAATTCAGTCTTTTCATCCTAAAGATAACGGTGATTTTTGTAATTTTCATTTTCTTCTTTAATTCATATTTCAAGAATGGTGGGATTTTCGAATCTTTCATGTTTGCGATTGCTGTGGCGGTGGGACTGACTCCGGAGCTATTGCCAATGATCCTTTCTGTAACTATGGGAAATGGATCAATTAAAATGGCGGAGAAAGGTGTTATTGTGAAAAAACTTTCAGCAATTCCAAATTTTGGAAGCATGGATATTTTGTGTACAGACAAAACTGGAACTCTCACCGAGGACCACATTGAGCTAGTGAAATACGTGGATGTAGAAGGGAAAGATGACGAGAGTGTACTCCTCGCTGCTTACTTAAATAGCGCTTATCAGACAGGCATTAAGAGTCCGATGGATGATGCTGTTTTAAGACATGAAAAAATTGAAATCAAAGATTACAAAAAAATTGATGAAGTTCCTTTCGATTTCGTGAGAAAGAAAATGAGTGTGGTAGTGGAAAAAGATGGAGTGCGTTTTATGATTACAAAAGGCGCACCGGAAGAAGTTCTCAAATCTTCTACCATTGAATCTGTTCATCATTCAAAAATCTTGAAAATTTATGAAGAACTAAGCGCTCAAGGATATAGAGTGCTCTCAATAGCCCGAAAAGAAGTGCACAAAGACCGTGAAGTTTATGAAGTTGATGAAGAGAAGGAAATGACTTTGCTAGGATATATTGCTTTCTTTGATCCGGCTAAAAAAGAGGCTAAAGAAACAATTAGAGAAATAAATAAAAAGGGTGTGGAGATCAAAATTATCACTGGCGATAACGAATTAGTTACAAAGAAAATTTGTCAGGAATTGGATGTGGTAGTGAAAGGTGTGATGCTGGGACAAGACATTGATGCTATGACGGATGATGCGCTGAGAGTAATGGTAGAAAAAACTACTGTTTTTGCGAGATTCTCTCCTGATGAGAAGAATAGAATTATTCTCGCTCTAAAGGCTAATGGTCATGTAGTGGGATATATGGGTGATGGAATTAATGACGCGCCTTCTCTGAAAACTGCGGACGTGGGCATCTCTGTAGAAAATGCTGTAGATGTGGCGAAAGAATCGGCGGAAATAATTTTGACTCACAAGAGTTTGAAGGAGTTGCTGGATGGAATAATTGAAGGAAGAAAAACTTTTGCGAACTCGATGAAGTATTTAATGATGGGAATTAGTTCCAACTTTGGAAATATGTTTAGTGTGTTGGGAGCGGTGGTAATTTTGCCTTTTTTGCCGATGTTACCTACTCAAATTTTGCTAAATAATTTATTGTACGATATTTCTCAGATTGCTATTCCAAAAGATAATGTAGATGAGGAATACATTGCTCTGCCAAAGAGATGGGACATGAAATTCATTAAGAAATTCATGATTGTTTTTGGACTTATCAGTTCAATATATGACTTTGCAACTTTTGGATTCTTGTACTTCATGTTGCACTCAAATGAAGCAGTCTTTAGGACGGGATGGTTTTTGGAATCAATGGCTACACAGGTATTAATTATTCACTTCATCAGAACAAGAAAACTTCCATTTATCCAGAGCACAGCACATCCTTTATTGATTGCTACGACTTTGGGAATTGTTGTAATTGCTTGGGTATTACCGTTTACTCCTTTGGCTAATATCCTAGGATTTGCACCATTGAGCCCATATATTTTACTTGGACTCGCGGCAATAGTTACGGCTTATTTAATTACAGTAGAAATTGCGAAAAGATTTTTCTACTCATCTAGCACTACTAAATTGGCTGCTGAGGGATGAAACAAAGAAAATCAAGATGGCAATGAGTGTAATTGTTCCTCCACTGGCCCATCCAAGATAGTAAGCTCCAAAGAGACCGGAGATGACCGAGAAGATAGAAATAATCACGGAGATTATTAATGTTTTCAAAAAACTTTTTTTAAATTGCATCGCTGCGAGTACTGGAATTACCATCAAAGCACCAACTAGTAGTATTCCAACTATTCTCATTGAGAGTGAAACAATAATTGCTGCCAATACAACTAATATCTGATTGAGACGGCGAACTGGCAGACCGCTCACGATTGCTAATTCTTCATCTAGAGAAATGGCAAAAAGTTGGCGATAGATCAAAATTATCGTAAAGAGAACTACAAATCCTAAAACTAAAATAAGTACCAAATCAGTAGGAGTAACAGTAGCAATGCTTCCAAAAAGAACACTAGAGAGATTCAAATTTATTCCTTTGGAGGCGCTGATCAATACTGAAGCAAGTGCGAGACCTCCTGATAAAAAGATAGCGAGGCCGGCTTCCCCTAGAACCTTACCAGAGCTGCGTAATTTCTCCACAGTGAGTGCAGTGGTAATGGACAAGACAAGTGCGGCCAAGACTGGTTGCAGGCCTAATAGAAATGCTCCAGCAACACCAGCTAGTGACACATGCGCCAAAGTATCGGCCATGAAGGAATATCTGCGAGTTACAAGAAATATTCCAACTAGTGGCGCAATGACAGCTATTGCGAGACCGGCCACAAAAGCTCTGACCATGAAATCGTAATTAAATATTTCAAGCATGGTCGTGGTGGTGATGAATAATTGTCTTATCAGAGCCGTAAAGAGCTTTCAAAATTTCTTCGCTGTTGTGTTTCATATCATCGTGTTTGCAGGTGGAAACCAATTCCCTATTCAAACAAAGAACGGAATCTACTTCTTTAGCAACTGCTTCAATATCATGAGAAACAATAATGATTGTCATCTCATGCCATTGGTTTAGATCTTTTAAAAGTGAGTAAAAATTCTTTGTAGCTTTAATATCTACGCCGGTTGTTGGCTCATCGAGAATTAGGATGGATGGCTCGGAAGCGAGAGCTCTGGCAATAAAGACGCGCTGTTTTTCTCCTCCTGATAAATTATCGATTGAACGATTACGAAATTTTTCAACGTCAGTATCGAGCATGGCGGTTTCGATGGCTTTGAGATCAGATTTTTTGAAGTGTCCACCAATTCCTATATTACTTAGCCTTCCGCTCGTTACTACTTCTTCCACGGTTGCAGGACATTGAATATTCGCCTGCACAATGCGCTGAGGCACATAGCCAATTTTTCCCTTACGGCGAGCTTTTTCAGGAGTGAGTCCATGAATACGCACTTTACCTTTTTGAGGAGAAGTGAGCCCAGTAATTAACTTCAAAAGTGTAGTTTTACCTCCGCCGTTTGGTCCGATAAGACCTACATACTCCCCTGCTTTTATTTCAAAAGAAACATTATCCAAAACTTTATTGTCTTGGTAAGTGTAAGAAATTGATTCTACTTTTATGGCGATGTCTTTTATTTGCATTGCAAAGCTATACGTAAATTTTTGAGATTTTCTTGCATTAGAATCAGGTAGTCTTTGCCGAGTTTGGCTTCATCTTGAGTTACTCCTTCAATTGGATTTAATACGAGAGATTTCGCGCCAATTTCCTTAGCAATTGTATCTGATAATTTAGGACTTACTAAAGTCTCAAAGAATATATATTTAATGTTATTTTTCTTAGCGAGATCAGAGAGATCAGCCAGACTCTTTGGAGATGGTTCCTCATCAGGAGAAATTCCGGCAATTGGCATGCTACCAAAATTATATTGCTCAGACATGTAGTTGAAAGCGTCGTGAGAAGTGATGATTTTTCTAAGTTGGCATTCTTTTAGACCATCTTTGAATTCTTGATCGAGTCCTTTGAGGTCATTAATGAGACCGGCGGCGTTTAGCTTATATTTATCAGTGTTAATTGGATCGGCCTGAATAAAAGCATCGCGAACCACTTCTACTTCACTTACAAAATTTATTGGGTTTAACCATACGTGAGGATCTTGACCATTTATTTGAATTTTATCGGTCGCTTTCACGGTGAGAATATTCTTTAAATTCTTGGATGCATTGTCCGCCCAGCTATCTATACCGTATCCACTCATAATGAATACTTTTGAATCACTGATTGCTGCAAGATCTTGAGGAGTAGGTTCGTAATCATGAGGTTCCACTCCACCAGGAGTAATTTGAGTCACTTTCACGAGCTTTCCTCCAACTTTCTGGGCAACAAAAGCTAGTGGATAAAAACTTGCCGTAACCTTCATTGGCTCAGGCTTCTTATTATCTAGCTGTTGAATTTTGCCAGATGAGCATCCGGTTAATGTAATGAGTAGTATTGCGGCGATAAATTTCTTCATAATTTTTTTTATTTATTACAAGATGCGCATTTACCTAAGAATTCAAAGTAATGATTTTGAATTTCAAAACTAGGATTTTTGGCGCGAATAGATTTAATAAAATCAGTGTCATCCAGATGAATCTCCTCTACTTTGTGGCACTTTTCACAAACTAATTGATGATGACAATGCTGCTCTTTTTTACATTCAAAATCCTTACAGCAGAGATATCCGTTTTGCTCTTTTATGAAATGAATAAGTCCGAGTTTTTGAAAAGCTTCAAGAATGCGATAAACCGTAGAGGTATCGATGGAGGCTTTCATTTTCTTAGATTCTGCTGCTATCTCATAGGCGTTCAAACTCTTCTTTGACTTGGAGAGAATATCAAGAACGCAGCAACGAGAGCTGGTGATCTTGAAGCCGTTTTCTTTGAGTTTACTGATTGAATGTTCCCTGAAATCCATAACGCAATACTATTGCATTTAGAATTAAAAGCAAGAGAATGTTACTTTTTAGTAATCTTGGAAGAAAAATAAGCGCCTATTACTATTACTAAAACTCCAATGATTTGGAAATTATTTGGAATCTCTTTATAAAAAAGGACTAAGAATATTAAACTAAAAATTGGATAAGTCATGAGGAGAAAAACTGCTTTAGAGATGGGCAATTTCTTCAAACCTTTATACCAAAGAGTATTCACTAACCCTAAAAATAAAATTCCGTTCAAGGCTACATAAGGCCAAAAACCAACTAGTGACGTAATCATCTTACTCGAATCTTCAAAAATAAAACTCATTAGGAGCAGGAATATTCCACTAAACAAATAGCGAAGAGCTAATAAATTTTCTGGAGAAATATGTTCGAGAGCTTTTTTTCCAAAATGATTTCCAAAAGGTAGAAAGATCGTACAAATTATCACTATGAAATCGCCAAGATTCAGCTCTCCTCCTTTAAATAAAATTATTAATGCTCCGCTTAATACAAAAACTCCTCCCAATATTTTATTCAAAGTAGTTTTTTCTCCAAAGAAAGGGGTAATTAAAATCGTAAAAATAATCTCTGAAAGCATTAGAGCAGAGGTGTTTATTCCACTGGTCAATTTTGAACCTATAAACATCAATCCATAAGAAAGTGTTGAGGTGAAAATCGCTACGCCTATAGCCCAAGGTAGGGCTTTGCGATTAAAAATATTATGAAAATCTTTCTTTAGAAGGCTGAGTACGAGCGCCGTAAAGCCTCCAACTATGATTGAGGTCGCTCCAAAAAATAAAGGCTGAAAATGCTGAGATCCTTTATTAACAAGAATTGGGAACATTCCCCAAAAGACTGCAACAATCAAGATCGTAATTGTGCCGATAGTTTCCTGACTTCTTGGTTTAGAGAAAAAGGCCATATGGGGACAGTATAGCATAGAAGAGATGGTGCTCCATCGTAGAGGATGTTCGGACTGGATTTGAAGGCATGCAAAGTGTGAAGTGGCCAGAAATGTCGTCACTGGCGCCGTGAGTGTTCGCCAACTAATTCAAACAGCACATATGTAGTGTGAAAATAAATTGAAGATATTTTTGAAATCGTACAAGTCGAAGTACATGACGTGTTGACTAAAGAAATGGTATTGTGATAAATAGAAGGACCTATGAGTGGTTAATTCTCTCAACTCACCACCTCACCTCACATTGTTTTTGAAGCCTTGATTAAATATTAATCAGGGCTTTTTCCCGTACAACTACCACCTGTATTTCTACCGATAGTTTTGTACTAACAACGGGCCTTCCATCTTGGTAATGCGTAACAAGATCGTAACCTTGCTGCATTCTTTCAACGAAAGGTCTCAGAGCTTCTTCTCTCATTAGCATGAGCGTAGAAGTTAAGATATAAAATGTCCTTACGGACAAGTTGTCAATCCGGTTAGGCTGTACATTTTACCCTGAGAGGTGAGGTTGTGACTTAAGAGAACTAATTGTTAATGAGCTAAAAAAGACTATATCTCACAGACCTAGGAGAGAAGTTTCCTCCTCTTTGGAAGAGTATTGCTACCCCTCCTATGGTCTATGACATACAGCCTTTTTCTCTTAGTTTCCTAATTTTTTAAGCTCTGCTAACCATATTTTAGATCTGTGGAACAGTTATTTTGACTTGTTCAGGTCTCTGAGTATTTTTTATCACCAGTCCAAATTTAAATCAAGGGAATTAAGTGTTGATTGCCCCAAAAAGATGCACAATCGCAATTATATCTAAAACAAATAGGAAAATAGCACTGATATAAACATTGACCATTGCTCTATTAACTGTCTTTTGTGCCTCCTTCATCTCCTCCATTTCACTCTTCGTTGGTTCATTATTTAATAATTTTCTTATGCGTTTAAATTCCGCATCTATAAAGAAAATATTTCTTGTGTTAGTTTTGCCTTGTGACATCAAAAACCCTTGTAAATTGGAGTAAATCAAAATAAGGATTGAGACGGCAATTACCTGAAAACTTTCGTACACCTTACTGTAAATTGCTAATACAAACCAAATTGAAATCAGGTTGGCAATAATGGTCCAAACATACCCTAACCAATGCCAATAACTCTTCTTTTTAGTTTCTTTGTTATCAACGTTGGAATTTTTTGCTTTTTCGTTTAACAACTCATCTATATGTTCGAGAATAAATGGGCTTTTCCTGAATTCATATTCCGACATGCCGATGTATGTTGGAGAATCTTCATTGAATAGAGATTTTTTTAGCTTTTCTACGTACTCTTCTTTTTTCCCGTATTTAGATGCTTTTCTTTGTTCTTCGGTCAATTCCCAGTATTCTTTTATTTCTTCTTTTTCTGTCTCTGTATCGGGATACCATATCCATGCCCCCTCCTCACCTCTATGAACCTGCAAACCTTTGGCGTCCTCTTTAACTAACTCTTCTACTTTAGCAACGCCTGCTTTTAGTCTTTGCTCCGCCTTCCTGAGAAATCTTCTGTATTCACTTTTTGAAATAATCTCTGGATGTTTAGATAAAATAAAAAATATTTCCGTATAACCTCCTGCAATGTGCATCTTATGCCACTCAAGTTCTTTTTCTAAATCTTTAGTAATTGGTCCAACAATTACACCATCTCTGACTGTATATTGTCGGCGTGGTTCTTCTAAATGAGGTTCTGAAGAAGATTCTAACAATCTGATAGATACTTCTATCGGATCAGTAGAAATTTTATACTGATATGTCTGATGGTTCCACCAAGCATCATCTTTAATACTTCCCTCTACTTCAAATTCTTTTCTGTCAGGGAAAAAATCAATTGTTGTAACATCATATTGATCATCAATAACAATCTGATTGTCTTCATCTATAACTTCTATTTTTCTCATAAAAATTTTGTTATATAAGTTGTATATAGACTATAATGGCAAATAAAATCAGCATTATCGTTACACAACCAAATGTGGTTCTGTGATAAATTCTGTTATAAAGAGCCTTTTTAGGGTTTGTGAACCATCCGAATCCTCGCGGAGCCTTAACCCCGAGCGAATGTCTAATAACCCTCCTAATTGAGGTTCTAGCGGCAATTCTCTTTCTCAATGATGGCCTTCTAATGCCAAATTTCATGGGTGCTAATCTTTAGGAATTATGGAAAACAAATATTATAAACCAGGCCATAACCAATCCATCTAAAAATGAAAATAGTATGCATGATAAAGCTCCTAATAGGATGCTTTTTAGAAAGTCATTTTTGGGATATTTCACCTTTTCTTTAACCCAGTAATAGAAATAACAAGCTGCTATTATGGATGCTAAACCAACTGCTGTCGAAAGTGTTTTTACATTTTCATTTGACCAGGTGGCCTTGGAAATACCAGACCACATGAAACCTCCTATCCAAAACCAAGCATAGCCACCTCCTTTTTTTTTAGCCGATTTTTGTTCAGTTTCTTTTTCCATATAGATTATTTAATGTTATTTTTACCTAGAATTATGTAATAAAAAGCTTTTCTTATAAGTATGAGTATTGAAGCTATAATTATCACGCCCCATATAAATACATCCACTCTAACCTGAGATAAAAGCAATAAAAATACCCCAGAAATGAGACATAGAACTATATATAATACTTTTGCAAATCTGAACCAGGCCTTTTCTTCTAATTGATGCTTCATGTTTATTACGTTTAGTATTTTTGTATATTCTGCTGAGCGTCTTTAAACTTATCGGATCTGGTTTTTAATGATGTGCTTAAATAAGCATTATAATCACTTGTTGATTTGGTTTCTTGCTGCAAAAGCTCATTATATTTACTCAAAGCTTGATTATTGTTAAAAACCACCTTCCCACTAGAAACGTCGAATTTATCATTATTATTAATAAGAAAATCTAAGAAAGAAATCTCCGCATCTATATGAGCCAAAATGAGATTTTTCATTTTCTCGTTTTCGTCTTTCCTTTGATCAAATGATTGATTAAAACCGTCAATAGTATCCTTAATGAATTGAGATTGATCTTTTGATTTCAAGTTATTCATGTCTTCATCAAACATTTTAACCGTAGAAGAGTATTCATTAAAATAGCTGTTACTGATGTCTTTAGATTCCAGATAACTGTTTTCACTAGATTTTAGTCTGGAAATATCTTTAAAATCGTTGATTGATTCTAACGTGATTATTTTGTTTTGGCTCTCTAAATAGTTTTTGCCTAATGTGCTAAACTTTGCGAGATAGTTAATAAAAACTTTACCGATCTCGCTCTTTATTGGTTCATTTTGGTTTCCCAATTCTACTGTGCCGTCAGAATTAAGCTTAACCCCGCTAACAATATTTTTAATATCATTAATTGCCTCCTTGTTTTGGAAGTTAATTGATATTGCATCTTTTTGAATAAACCACATTAAACCTAGGACTATAATTGCTAAAACAGCCCCATTAATAAATTTTATCCTATTTTTTTTAAAATCTTCTTCCAGCACCTTTGTACATGCCTTGTATGCTACTATTGATAGTAAAAAAGGAAAAAGGGCACTTCCAATCATGAAGCCAATTGCTCCACCAGAGGTGTCTCCAAGTATTATCGGTGAAGACAAAGCTCCAATAATCAATGATCCAACTATAATCATTATTAGTATCATTTTGTTAGTTGCTTTTGATTTTTCATCTAGAAGGATGGTTTTCTTTGCTTGTGATTCATTCATGTTGAAATTGATAGGAAATATCACGCAAAAGAAGGACGGCGTGGTTCATCCATGTGTAACCCCCTTTTCAGGCGGTAACCATTGGCACGCCGCCCATCATTACGCCAATGGCGTTGATGAGCGACACACCTGAAGTTACAGGGGGATTTGATACACTGGATGAACGCCTGAATACTACCATGATCTGTCTAAAAACCAAATAAACCTTGCCTACACCTGCAATAGAGTTAAAATTGGTTTATTAATATGAAAAATGAGAATAAGGACTTAGTCCTAAATAAAAATCAGCTTCTAACCCTAAGAGACCTTAGACTGTATTCTTTTAATAGGGGTCTGCCTTTTGTGGAAGAATTTTACGAGTCGTTAGTCAAAGAAAGTTTTTTAACTCCATTGTTAATTGAAGGTACTGAACAATATTTCAGCCCTCATCAATTAGCAGTTGTTGCTCGCTTAAAAGAGAATATAGTGGTTGATAATAAGTTGCGTTACCCAAAACCAGTATGCTGGCAAGGAACAGGAAATGATCAACATGAGGTAAGGGCAATTTGTTGGGGAAGTGCTTACGTTCCCGAGAGTGATTTTAAGGGTATTTTTGATTGGATTGACTGCTTAACAAAATTTCTAAAAGTCATTCATTCCTTACCTGCTTTGTCATCTTATAAGATCCCAGAAGAAAAACTTGGCGCGTTTCGAGACTCGGCTAATCTCTGTTTTGATTTTTCGCCCGTTAAAGATAAAGAATGCGCAAAAATTATTGAACTTTTTGGATTGGATGCCGATATGCTATTTCAACTTAGGTGGGGCATAGGCATTTTTGCCTATCAGATTGATCCATTAGAAGCATGGTTTTATTATTTATCAAAACACTCACGGCGCGACAAAGACAAATTTAAAGGTGAAGCAAGACTTACTCAGGAGTTGTATTATATTGACCAATTGATCAAGGATTTTATGGAAGTTCTTTTTGGCCCTCAAAAGGAGATACCAGTTATTATGAAGGAGGCAAGAGGCCTTGGGATGAGGCTGGATGACGAGTTTATTGCTGGAACTGATTTTGGATCTCTGAGGGAAGGACTAAATTTGTTCAAAGAGTGGTGCGGTATGGACAAACACAAGCACTACCTAATTGAAAATATCGAGGCAAAAATTCAAGATTTTGCTCAATCTCTAACTAATTTTGAAAAAAAATTTGGAAATGATTTCCACATTCCAAATGCTATTCCCTTTAACCCTAAAAAATCATCTGAGTGGGCTCTGAAGGACCTTCCTGCTGAATACACGAAATTTTTTGGAAAAGATCCAGTTACGGAAGAAGACGTTTCAGATGCAGTATATGATTATTTGCATTATTTGAACCGAAGTTTATCAAATATGATGTCCATGGTGGAGACAAAATTGGATGATGAATATAACAAGCTATGGAATGAAAGAAATTCATTGGGCCAGAATCGTCGTTGGACAAAGGAACTAGACCATGAACTTGGTGAAAAAATTAGAAAAATCGAAAAAACAAGAAATGGATTTTATGAGATTGAAAATAAATCAAATAGGGTTTTATGCTACCACTGCGGAGACAATCCGGTAAGAGTTTTTGACAGGCTGAATCGACCCGAAGATCTTTTGTGCGATGTTTGTATTCAAACAACAAAACAATTAGCTCTTGCCAATAATGAGGCTGAAAGAAAAATGTTCAAGAAAAGAGAAATGGGGCGCTGGGTATGTGATAAATGTGGTACGCTTCTTCATAAATTCAGCAATAGAAACACCTTTATTGCTGAAGGTAAAAATGGCAACACTCCTGTTATTACTTTGAAATATGGATCCGTTGAAATGGTTGTAAGGTGTAGAGGAACGGAGCACAGCGAATGTGGCTACGTGAATAAAAGAACATTCAATTTCGGATGGGTAAAATAGGTTTGTCGTATATAACTATGGAAGGTATAATTACCTCGAAAAATTAGAAGCAGGTCCGGCCTGCCAAGACAATCGATAGAAAGGGTTGTCAGTTAGTTCCAGTTTATCTGGTGCTACCTGACAGCCCTTTTTTAATTTTTTAACAAAATGAATATATGAATGAGAATACCGCATTCCTCCGCCACGAGGACGACATAGTGGCAAAAGCAAAGCACTTCCAAATTCCTGGATATGACTGGGAGGACATTGCTCAAGAGCTGAGAATTGCTTTATGGCGCAAATTGCCAAAATTTTTAGCAAAAAAAGCTTCCGAGCGAACATTTGCCGATAGAATAATGAGAAGTCGGATTATTGATCTAAACAGAACTGCAAATCGGCAGAAAAGGTTTTTAGATAATAACCATCTTTCTTATGAGGATTTAGCAGAAAAAGAATTTTATTTAAAAGATGATTTTAACAACCAAACTTATGAATGATCGCTACTTTAGAACGTCTAGCTTTTACCCTGCCGCTTTTTTGCTAGCCAAAGGGGCAGAACTTGTAAACATAGACAAAATTACTGATTCGAGACGTGCTAGTTTTGTCTTTTGTGATCCAGCTCAATGTGAAGATTGGCTGCATGTCTTTAATTTTGGAAAAGATGATGAGGGAGATGCCGTAGTTGATGCCAGAAAAATGGTTGTTGCTATCAAGACACTTAAAGAGAAACTTTACCAAAACTAATGCAACTTACACCGGAAGCAATTCAGGAGTTTAAACGAGCCTTTGAGCTGGATTTCCCAGGACAAGAAATTAGCTCTGAGGAAGCGGAAGCCATGGGCCAACGCTTAATCTTACTTTTCTCCGTAATTTACCAACCAATTCCCAAAAATGACCATAAATAATTTATCCGAAGAAACAATCGACTACCTTCAAGAATTTGAAGAAAAATGGCGAAAATCTCGGCATCGCTTCTCCGAGACTGAATTGCTGGATGTTTTTGGTGATTCCATTGAAGAAATTTGTATTGATAAGATTAAAGAGCTTAAAGATCTACGGAATGAGTTGATCCTGGAAATTAAAAGGTTGGGGCAAGAAGTTGATGGGTGTGATGATTTTAAAGTAATGATGAGAAGAGAGTGCATTATTCACTTCATGATTAAGCCACTCCAAGAAATCGAGAGAAAAATCTATTATTTTGAAAGGCTAAAAGCTAAGAAAACCGTAAAACTCAAAGCGCATAAAGGCCAACTAAAAGATGCAGATATTGAAAGGGCACGTAACGTACCAATTGTGGATGTTGCCGAAACTCACCTGGGCCAATTACGAAAAACTGGCAAAAGCTATGTAACTAGATGCCCCTTCCACCAGGATAATTCCCCTTCTTTTAATCTATATACAGAATCAAACCGATTTTACTGTTTCGGCTGCAATGCTACCGGTGACGTCATTACTTTTGTTCAAAAACTTTTAAATCACGACTTTAAGTCGGCAGTTCTTTATCTCTTAAACAAATAAATATGCCAAATGAAGATGAAAAATCAGAAGAGAGGTTGGATCAAATACTCAAAAAAGATTCTAAAAAACATGATGGTGAAAAGGAAGAACATGAGACTGCCACGGATAAATTGATCAAATTAGTCGATGATGACAACTGTAAACTCTTCCATGATCAGTTTAATGAGCCTTATGCTCATTTGCTTATCAATGACCACTGGGAAACCTGGAAACTAAAGAGTAAGCAGTTTAAACGATGGCTTTGCTCACAATTTTGGGAGTTATATACCAAAGCTCCCAGCTCCAATGCAATAATGTCCGCCCTAACAATTTTAGAAGGTAAGGCGTGTTTTAATGGTGAAGAAATAGCCTTGGAAAATCGCATTGCGCACCGTGATGGTGAAATTTGGTATGACTTAGCAAATAAAAATTGGCAAGCAGTTAAAATAACAGCAAATGGCTGGGAAATAGTTGATCGTCCCCCAATCCTTTTCAGAAGATATTCTCATCAACAAGAGCAAGTTTTACCAGTTAAAGACACTGGGGATTTAGAAAAATTTACTTATTTTGTTAATCTTGCTCAACCAGAACAGATGAAGCTGTTGTTGGTATATGTTGTTTCTTGTTTTATTCCTGACATTGCTCATCCAATACCAATTTTGTATGGACCTCAAGGCGCTTCTAAGACCACCCTTGGACGTATGCTAAGATCTCTGATCGATCCATCAAGCGTAGGCGTACTTTCCCTGCCTACGTCAGTAAATGATCTCATACAGCAAATTTCACATCACTGGTTTGCTTTCTTTGATAATGTAACCACTATGACCGATTGGGCATCAGATTCTTTATGTCGCGCTGTGACAGGTGAAGGTTTTTCTAAACGTGAACTTTACTCAGATGATGATGATATTATTTATAATTTCCGTCGTTGTGTTGGTTTAAATGGTATCAATGTTGCCGCTAAGAAGCCTGATCTTTTGGATAGAGGTATTTTACTTAAACTGGAACGTATAACTGGTGATAAACGCAAAGGAGAGCGAGATCTTTGGAAAGAGTTCAATGAATTAAAGCCTGTTATGCTTGGCGGTATTTTCGATGCACTTTCAAAGGCTATGAAGCTGCACGATAGTATAAAACTAGATCAGATCCCACGTATGGCTGATTTCACTATTTGGGGCTGCGCTATTGCGGAGGCACTGAGGTTTTCTCAGGCTGAATTTTTACAAATCTACTATACCAATATTGGTCAGCAAAACGATGAGGCTATAGAGGAAAGTTCCGTTGCGATGGCTATTTTGTCATTTATGGCAAACCGTACCGAATGGGAAGGTAGTGCTTCTATACTATTTGAAAAACTCGAGGCCATCGCTGAAGATGAAAACTTAAATGACAGAGGATCCGACTGGCCAGGGTCTGCCAGCGCTCTTTCAAGGTCCATAAATCAAATGAGCGCTAACCTAGTGGAAAAGAATATTTATATTGAGTTGCGAAAAGGTAGTAATGGTCAAAGAGCTATTAGAATTCAAAAAAATGCAAAAAATACTGCCGAAGACGCCACTGCTGCCACTCCTGAAGAAATAAACGAGATAATGGGTGGCGAGATAGTAGATGACGTGGCGCCACCGGCAACAATGTCGCCACCGACCAGTTACGTTCCAGCACCAAAAAAAGACGGCAGTGGCGCAAGTGGCGGCAATTCTGACTTACCTTTTTAACTTAAAAAACATGCAATGTAACTTTATAAAAAGCGATGGGAAGCCGTGCAACGCAAAAGCAATAATGAATAGCGAGCATTGTTATTTTCATAGCACCAACATAACTGAGGAGGAGCGTAAAGAAGCTCAATCGAAGGGTGGAAAAGCAAATGCAATAACAGTCCAAGATCCATTACCTCCTGTGACTATCAACGGTGTGAAAGACGTCGTAAAACTTCTTGAGAGCACAATCAACGATGTTCGGTCTGGTCAATTGGATGTAAAGATTGGGAACTGTATTGGTGTTCTATCTGGACAGCTTATTAAGGCTCTTGAAATAGCAAATATCGCCAGCAGGGTTGAAATCATTGAACGTGCAATTCTGGAGAAACGAACAAAATATCTTTAACACTTTATTTATGGAATGGGATTTTACAACATCACAGGTAAGCATAGGAGAAGTGGATTATAAGCTCGAGGACTTCTTGCGGGATCTTCGGGTAGAGACAGATACCAATTTCCCAAAATACAATGACGAGCAAAAAGAAAGACTTTTTAAGCTATTTTATGGAGTAATGTACTTTAAGTTCAACGGCCATGATGGCAAAGAAATAGGTAAAACATTCAATGTTGACCCAGAGTTTGTAGAAATTATTGTGAACGAAAATAAAGCGAATATTGAAATGCTTGGTGCAATTATTATGAATGTGTTTTTGAAAAACCTACAAGATACAAACGGGATGCTATCTGACGCAGAAAATTTGTGTCTTATGAATGCCGGGCTGCGACGTTTCCACACACAACATAACCTTTAACATGAAAGATTTTAATTTTAAAAAAATGGCTCCAGATATGAGTTTTCAAGATAAGGTAAAACTACTTTTTGCTGATTGGAACCTAAGGAAAGGCACTCATGGCAAAGAGAGATTGATTACATTGCAAGAAGAGAAAGCTATGATTGATGACATTCAGAAGAAGAACCAAATTGATGCATATAATAGGTTAGTCGATCTATACAATATGAGCAATTTTTTGGTGCTTGATATACAAACATCAATATTGAGTTTGAAATTGTCTATGGAGAAGATTCGCGCACAGGCTTTAGCCATAGTTTTACATGGACAATCAATTGATCAGTTAGAGACTTTGATTTTTACAATCTCTGATAGTCAGACTAAATCCATAAAGGAGCTTGAGAAAAAAATAAAAACAAACACATGGAATGGATTACTTTCGCTTTTTCAACCACAGGATGGACCTGAGTCACTGGAAACTCGGGAGCCAAATCACAACATTCAGATGCTTTTTGAGAGACTTGTTAAATCCACTAAGGCTCTACTGAGGAACCTTTACTCCTCAGCTTATATTATAGAGAAATCTCAAATTGATTTTCTAAGGATGGAACAACAAGAGTTAATACTGGAGGCGAAAGAACAAATTAGATATGTAGAAGAGTTGGATGGGCTTTTAGGTATTTTAACTATCTATAAAAAGCATTACGAGCTTGGCTTAATGCGAAAAGAAAACTTTACTCGGCCTATTTTTCTTGAAATGATGCTGGATTATAAGAAGGTTTTTCAACTAACAGATGAGGAAAAGAGTGAAGTCGAAGCAGAAATCGATAAATATATTGATGAACATAACTGACCCCCCTCCCCCATTACTTAAGTTATGAATGAATACTTACTTTAATTATAAAAATGATTATAATGAACTTACACTCCAACATTTCAGTAATAACTCCAAGGACATTTTATTGTTGCCCGAGATGGGCGACTGTGCCAACAATGTGTCCTTTGGGAAACTGAGTTGGAGTGTCACAGTCGTCCTTTTTGGGCGTTACTACCTATCAAAACTTAGTTTTCATGAAATACTTTCTCTACTGCCGTAAATCAACAGAAGAAAAGGACCGACAAATCCTATCTCTTGAATCTCAAAAAGAGGAGGTCAGAAGCAGATTTCCTGATATTCAAATTGTTGAAATGGAAGCAGAGTCAAAAAGTGCTTTCAAACCATACGAACGTCCGATTTTCGCAAAGATGCTTGAACGAATAAAGAAGGGTGAAGCTCAAGGTATTGTATGCTGGGACCCAAGCCGTCTTTCAAGAAATCCATTGGATGCGGCTATGATCATACATTTCCTTGATACCGGAGTACTAAAAGACCTTAAGTTCTGTAACTTTCATTTTGATAATTCTCCAGAAGGAAAGATGATGCTGAATTTTTCATTGTCCCAATCTAAGTATTCGTCGGACAAGCTGAGCAAAGATGTAAAACGAGGAATGATAAAAAAATGTAGGAATGGATGGAGACCTAATGTATCACCTATTGGTTATCTTAATGACCCACGTGGACTGAAAGGTGAAAGACAAATCTTGGTAGATCCAGACCGTTTTGATTTAACTAAGAAGATGTGGACTATGCTGTTATCAGGCAGATATTCAGTAAAAGACATTTGGAATATAGCAACGAAAGATTGGCACTTTGTCCCACTACGAGGAAAATCATTGGCTCTATGTACTCTTTACTCAATGTTTACTAATCCGTTTTACTATGGAGAATTTGAATGGGATGGCGAATGGCATATTGGGAAACATAAGCCAATGATAGAAAAAGAAGAATTTGATCGGGTCCAATTGATTCTTGGTAGAAAAGGTAAGCAAAGACCACAAAAACACAGATTCTCTTTTACAGGTTTAATTAAATGTGGCCACTGCGGTTGCTGTATTACAGCCGAACAAAGATTAAAGACTTTGAAGAAAACGAAAGAAGTAAAAGTTTATTCTTACTACAAATGCACTCACCGCTCTGCATCAATCAAGTGTCACGAGCTATCTGTTTCTCAGGAAGAACTTGAGAAACAGGTTGTTGAATTACTTGAGACCTTAACTATTCTAGAAAACTTGATGAAGGTTACGGTTAAGTATTTGCAAAAATATAATGTGGTTGAGAACGCAGACCGTGGAAAGGTTCAGTCTTCACTACAAGAGGCATATAACGGTTGCACTAAAAGGATTGAGAACTTATTGAACCTTTACATCTCCCCTGCTAATTCCGATAAAGGTATTCTTACTGAGGAAGAGTTCAAAAGCCAAAAAATGAGCTTACTTCAAGAGAAGGCGGATATTGAGTCGAAAATCAGGGCATGTGAGGAGCGACTGAACACCCATCTAGAGTTAACTGAAAAGACTTTTGAATTTGCTGCCTATGCTAAGTACCGATTCGATCATGGCGATATTGATGATAAAAGAGTCATTATGCAGGCTTTAGGTCAGAACTTTTTATTGAAAGACCAGAAACTTACTCTGGAACTAGATAAGTCGTTAATGACTATAAAAAATGGCATGGAAAAGATAAACTCGCTAGAACCTACGTTCTCACCGACTTTAGAGGCATTAGAAAGCCCTAAAACGGTGATTGTTAAATTGTGGTGCCGAGGGGCAGAATCGGACTGCCTACACAAGGATTTTCAATCCTCTGCTCTACCAATGAGCTACCCCGGCACGATGAAAGTCGTGAAAACTTACGAAGCCGATTTTAACGGGGTTTCTCATAAATGGCAATCTTTTATGGTTGTTTTCGAGGAGAATTTGCATTTTCCTCTGTATTTAGCTAAATTTAGACCCATGAATAAGAAGAAAATTGTAGTAAAACTAGGCACAAACTCAATGACCAAGGACGATGGAACACTTGATCAAGCGCTAATTAAAAAGCTGGTAAAACAGATTGCTGACTTAAAAGAGAACTTTGACGTGCTGCTAGTGTCATCTGGAGCGATGGGTTGTGGACGCAGCATTATTAAGAAGAAACTGAACTATGACGAAGTCACTACTCGCCAGGTTTATGCAGTAGTGGGACAAGTAAGATTAATGGAACTTTATGCTAATCTTTTCGGAGAACATGGGCGCGTGGTGGCCCAGATGCTTGCGACAAAAGAGGACTTCACAAACAGAAGTCATATTCTCAATACAAAGAATTGTATCGATTCCCTATTCCATGAAGAAATTATTCCGGTAATGAATGAAAATGATTTTGTGTGTATCGAGGAATTAATGTTTACGGATAATGATGAGTTGGCATTGATGGTTTCTAAGATGATTTTCGCAGATATGCTGATTATTTTGAGCAATGTGGATGGAGTGTATGATTCTGAGAAAAAAGTAATTAAGGAAGTGGCGGCTGACGAAGTGATGCCACTAAGTATTGTTTCCAGCGAGAAATCCTCTTTTGGAAAAGGTGGAATGCAAAATAAATTTACTGTGGCTCAGCTAGCTGCGAAAAATGGCACAACTGTATTTATTACAAATAGCAAAGAGGAGAATGTTATTACGAGAATTTGTAATGGCGAAACCGTTGGCACAAAATTTCTTCCATTAAAATCCTAGACTATGAAAAAAATCTGCATAGTCGGAATGGGAAATATGGGAAAAGCGATGATGGATATATTAAGTGAGCGTGGCGGTTTTGAGCTGAGTGGATGCGAAAAGAGCGACGATATGAACAAAAAATTGGAACAAGCGGAAGTTGTGATCATTGCGGTGAAGCCTCAGGTATTTGGAGAATTGGCTAAAAGTATCACGGTAGATATGCGTGGTAAAGTGGTTATTTCTATTATGGCTGGAATTGGAATTGAAAAAATTAAGGCTGCGCTGAAAACAGATAAAGTGATTAGGACACTGCCAAATCTAGCTTTGAAAGTCGGACAGTCTTTAACTATTTGGAAAACTACTGAAGAAATTGCTGATGATGAAAAAGCTTTGGCGAAAGAAATTTTGATGAGTTTTGGAAAGGAAATGGAAGTGGACGATGAATCAAAAATTAGTTCAATAGGAGTGGTAAGTGGCTGCGGTCCAGGATTTATTGCCTATTTCGGTGAACAAATGGCAGGATTCCTAATGAAGCAAGGTTTATCTGAAGAAGAAGCGGAAAAAGTAACAAGACAAACATTAATTGGAACTGGAGAAGTGGTAAAAAGGAATAATTGGAATTTAACTGATATGAGAAAAAAAGTTAGTTCCAAAGGAGGACTGACTGAAGCTGGAGTGAATGCGATGGAAGCAGAAGGTTTGGGCAAAGTTTTTGAGAAAGGTGGAGATGCGGCATTAAAAAGAAACGAAGAGTTAAACAAATAAAATGAGTGAATTAAATCTACAAAAAGCTTTAGAAAAAGTGCAGGCAGCAAGCCGCAAATTCGTGATGGCGGAAGAAAAAGTTGTAAATGAGGTGATGATGAAATTAGCGGAGTTGCTAGAAAAAAACGTAGCGAAGATTTTGATTGAGAACGAAAAAGATTTAGCAAAGATGGATAAGAGTGATGCGATGTATGACAGAGTTTTATTGAATGGAAAAAGGATTCAGGCGATGGCGGCGAGCGTGAAAGAAATTACTGGCCATGACTCCCCTGTCGGAATTGAACTCGAACACAAAGTGCTAGAAAATGGCTTGGACTTGAGAAAAGTGAGTGTGCCATTTGGAGTTGTTGGCTGTATTTTTGAGGCGAGACCAAATGTAGTGATTGATATTTTTGCCCTTTGTTTTAAATCTAGAAATGCCTGCGTGATGAAGGGCGGCTCTCAGTCTGAAAATTCAAATGGGGTTTTGGCGGAGATAATTTTAGAGGCGATTGAAGAGGGACGTGGAAAAAATTTATTTATGATCGATTTACTTTTACTTTTGAAAAATGACCGCGAACTTTTGTCTGAATTCATGAAGCAAGATAAATATGTAGATGTATTAATTCCACGAGGTGGACAAGGTTTAATTAAATTTGTGCGTGAAAATTCCATGATCCCGGTGATAGAGACTGGAGCTGGAGTGGTACATACTTATTTCGATGAAGAAGGAGATTGGGAAAAAGGAAGAGAGATAGTTTTCAACGCTAAGGTAAGCCGTCCAAGCGTATGCAATGCATTAGACACTTTGATTATTCACAATTCAAGATTGAAAGATTTGCAAAGAATTGTAAGACCGATGGAAGAAAAAAAGGTGGAAATTTTTGCGGATGAAGAAGCTTATAAAATTCTGGACGGAAATTATTCGAAAGATCTTTTACACAAAGCTAGTGAAGAAAATTTTGGCATGGAATACTTGTCGTTAAAAATGGCGGTAAAGACTGTTAATAGTTTAGATGAAGCTTTGGAGCACATTGCGGATTTCGGTTCTAAACATAGCGAATCGATAATTACCGAGGATAGAGAGAGCGCAGAAAAATTTTTGAAAGCCGTGGATGCAGCTTGTGTATATGTAAATACTTCCACAAGATTCACTGATGGCGGAGAATTTGGTTTAGGAGCGGAAGTCGGCATAAGCACACAAAAACTCCATGCTCGTGGCCCAATGGGAATAAAAGAACTCACAAGTTACAAATGGATTGTGAGAGGAAATGGCCAAGTAAGATAATAGTTTTATTTTGGAAGGGCTGATGTGATATATTTTTTGCAGTATTTTCTTATACTCATTCCATGGTTGATAAACAAAAATTAAAGAAGTTGGCGGACATTATTGCCAACTATTCTATTGCAGTAAAAAAAGGTGAAAAGATTTTAATTCGTGCTTATGGTTTCGATGGTTTTCCTTTAGTTAAAGAGCTTTATCGCGAATGTATCAAAGCTGGTGCGATTCAAGTGGATGTAAAATTTGGCCATGATGAATTGAGCAAAATTTTCTTTGATCATGCTAATAAAGAGCAAATGGAATACCTCAGCGACTTGGATAAAAAAGTGGCGGATAGTTATGATGCGATGGTACAAATCGTGGCCGATGCCAATCCTTATGAAATGAGCGACGTAGATATTAAAAAAGTTTATGCAGTACAAAAATCTCGCAAAATCATTGGGGACATTTTGCATACAAAGCGCTGGTGTCTTTTCTATTATCCGAATGTGGCGTCAGCGATGTTGGCAAAGAAAAGTTTGGAAGAATGGGAGGAATTTGTGTTCAACACTTGCCTACTAGATTGGAAACAAGTTGAAAAAATGGAGATAAAATTCAAGGAGTTAATGTTGAAAGTGAAGGATGTGAGAATTACTGGAAAGGAAACTGATCTTACTTTGTCCATCGCTGGTCAGAAGTGGAAAACTTGCTGTGGAAAGCGCAATTTGCCAGATGGAGAAATTTTCACAGCACCGATAAAGACCTCGGTGAATGGAGTGATTCGTTACAATGTGCCGACTCATTATCAGTCACAAGATTTTGATTGGGTGAAGTTGTGGTTGAAGGATGGAAAAGTAATAAAAGAAGAATCAAACAACCAAAAAGCTGTGACAGAAATTCTAGATACTGATGCTGGATCTCGCTATTATGGAGAGTTTGCTTTTGGTTTGAATGACATGATTAAGCAAGGCACACGCCAAATTTTATTCGATGAGAAAATGGGAAAAAGTCTGCATATGGCTCTAGGACGATGCTACGAAGAATGTCCAAACGGCAATGATTCCAGCGTGCATTGGGATTTAATTTATCGTTTTGCTTGGGCCGAAGCAGAAATATATTTCGACGGCAAAAAAGTATATTCGAAAAATAAATGGATAGATAAAAAGTTTGGTTTTTTGAACTAAGACTTAGGCCTGCTTGGATTCAAGCGCAGAGATGCGTTCATTCAAGTCCTGGATTTGCCCATCAAATTTTACGTCTCTATAGTTTGTTATTTCAACAGTTCTATTCAATTTATTCAGATCAGCCTTAACGTCTGCAAGATCAAGGCATATTTTATTTAAGCGCAATTCAATGTTTGTCACTCGCTCTTCCAGCTTAGAAATTCTATCGTCAAACCAATTCTGTAAATGCAAAAAACCTATACTTGTTGCGGCGGCTAAATCATCGAAATTTTCCTCCATTTTCTCAAATCGTTGATCCATCTTTTCAAATCTTCTATCTATTGCATAGAATCTTAGATCGATTTGATCAAATCTTTCCTCCATCTTTTCGAATCTTCTATCTACCGATTCGAATCCTTGTTTCATCTGGACCGCCAGATTCTCTATTGATTTTGCTAACGTTGTAATTGTCATCGTTGTCTTTTTCATATGTTGTTGGGTTTTGAATAATAAATTGTTTTTTATAATTTGCAAATATTTTAGCCGTCAAAGTTAAAATATTCTTAAATTAATTCTAAATTTTTTCTAAATTATTTAGCGTGAAGCAATACGAGACTTGACAATTTTTAAAAATCAGTACGCAGTAAATCAAACTTACCATTGTCATATCAAGAAGTTTCCAATAAACTCCCTGTTCGTGAAGGTCTTGTAACTCCCCTCCAAAGCAATTTGAGAGCGGTCGAAGTTCGACCGTTCACAATTTGACAACAAGGGTAGTAACAGATTTTCACGTTACAGCAAATAACAACACCTCGAACAACTCGAGGTTTCACCGACAGGAGATAGATTCAGAATGAGAATTTCACAGTCCCAGATGGCCAAAGGCCTCGAGCGGATCACCTGCACCGAATGTGACCGTCCGCACAAGCTCCAACGCAAGGATCTCGACGACCACCTGCGCTCTATCCAGGGCAAGGGTGATCGCAATCCGCGTCAACTGAGTCCGTCCAGCAGCGTGCCTGCAAACCGTGGCACGCGCATCGCGACTGAGCAGGAGACCCGCGTCCGCAACATGCGCCGCGCATGGAACCACGTGCCGGCAGATCACATGCCGGAAGAGATCCGTCAGGCCCTCGGTCTCTAGGACAAGTTCATCAACCCAAGGCGCTGCGGCGCCTTTCACTGAGGAGAAGAAGTCGAATGTCGAAGAACAAGGACCCCCGTGGCAAGAAGAATGCCGGTACCGGCCTCGTCACCTGCACCGAATGCACGCCTTACCACAAGGTGTTGAAGTCGGCGTTTCCCGCTCACCTGGATCAGGTGCGGCGGGACATGAAGCTCCGTCTCCGCCGCTAGGCAGCCTGCACAATCAATCCGCATGGCGATGACCCCTTCACTGGGCGAGCTCCGCGGAAGGTGACCAAGAACTCGGTGGGGTAGTAATGTGAATAGATTTTCGAGAAGGATTGCTGCGACGTGGCGAAAGCCACAGTCAAAGCGCCGTCCCGGACCTCGAACCTCTATAATTACTACCCTGCCAGTTCTTTCAAGGTGTGATAAAAAGCACTACCGGACAATGATCAGAGCCCATGACTTCAGGCAAATGATAACAATCTTTCACCATGCTGCGAGCGTTTTTTGAGCAGAAAAAATAATCAATTCTCCAGCCCACATTTCTATATCTCGCACCACCGCGCATACTCCACCAAGTGTAACACTCTGGAGTTTTGTTGAATTCGCGGAAACAATCAATGAATCCATGGTCTACTAATTTATCTAGCCATCGGCGTTCAATTGGCAGAAAACCTGAAATCATTTCATTTTCTTTTGGACGAGCAAGATCGATTTCTTTGTGCGCCGTATTGTAATCTCCAGTAATAAAAAGTTTCTTCCCTTCCTTCACGCATTTATCAAAATACTTCAAAGCTTCATCGTAGAAAGCCATTTTATAATCCAATCTTTCCTGATCTCTCTGACCATTAGGAAAATAAATATTTATAAAAACAAAATCTCCATAATCGGCAATTTGTGTGCGCCCTTCTGAATCAAATTTCTCCACACCAAAACCATTCAAAATCTCATAAGGCTGAACTTTCGTATAAATAGCTGTGCCAGAATATCCCTTCCTTTGAGCTGGATTAAAATAGGCGTGATAATGATCGGGAGCCAAAAGTTCCTTGCTGAATTGGTGCTCGTGTCCCTTAATCTCCTGCAGCCCAATAACGTCTGGCTTCTCTTTGTGCAGCCATTTTATAAAGCCTTTTTTTTCGGCAGCTCGAAGTCCGTTTACGTTCCAAGAAATTAATTTCATAAATGCATCTTAAATTAAAAAAGAAAATTTAACAAAAACTTTGAATATATATCTGCTTGGTCTATAATTCGCAGGCATATAACTAACTCATTTCATATGACACTTAATGATAAAAACGCTAAAGGTGTGATTGCGGCGATACTCTTTGCGGCTGTAGCAATTTCTGGTTCTCTAGTATTTTTTGGAGTCAAAATTTCTAATGGCAATTTAACAGATGATGTTTTGCAGGCAAAAGTTTTCAAGGGTATAGATGCATACATTGCTAAAGAACAGGCTAAGTCTGCTGATGCACAAGCTGAAGCTGCTAAACCTAAATTCGTTACTGGAGATTTTACTGATGACGATGCTGTACTTGGTGACAAGAATGCACCAGTAACTATCGTGGAATTTTCAGACTATCAATGTCCTTATTGCGGAATTTTCGAGAATGAATCTTATCCAAAAATTAAAAGCCAATATATAGACACAGGGAAAGCAAAATTAGTATTCCGTGACTTCCCTCTTAGCTTCCACCCATATGCTTATCCTTCAGCTCTTTTTGCTGAATGTGCTAGAAGCATTTCAAAGAATCCTGATGCTGATTACTACAAAGTGCACGATAAATTATTCGAGACAGTTCAGAATGGAAAATTTGATTATGATGTAATGAGTAAATTTGCTGTAGGTCTAGGTTTGAATAAGAGTGAGCTCAAAAAATGTTTTGATAGCGATAAGTTCAAAGACGAAATTGCTGCTGATCAGAAAGCAGGTCAAAGCGCAGGAATAACTGGTACTCCAGGATTCATTATCAATGGACAGATTATCAGCGGTGCTCAACCATTTGAAAAATTCCAAGCAGTAATTGATCCAATATTAAAGACAACAAAATAATTATGGCAGACTTAGTAAATAAAAAGGCACCTGATTTCAAACTAAAAGATCAGGATGATGAAGTGAGATCTTTGGCTGATTATAAAGGCCAGTGGATTCTATTATATTTTTATCCGAAGGATGCTACTCCTGGATGCACAATAGAGGCTCAGTGTTTTAGAGATAAATTAAATTACTTGAGAAAACTAGGCGTACAAGTTTTGGGTGTGAGTGCTGACAGCACAGAGTCTCACAGAAAATTTGTAATGGCTCAAAAATTGAACTTCCCTTTGCTTTCAGATGAAGATAAAAAGGTAATCAATAAATATGGCGTGTGGACAGAAAAATCCATGTATGGAAAAACTTACATGGGAATTCGTAGAGATTCATTCCTAATTGATAGAGAAGGAAAAATCGTAAAGCATTACATCAAAGTATCCCCTAGCGATCATCCGGATGAGGTTGCTAGAGACGTGAAGGCTTTGGATGAAGCAGCTCAGGAATAATTATTTCGTGTAGAGGAGGAAGTCGTAATTGATTCCGTTTTCTTCGTCGGAACCTAGTTTTTGTGGCTCTTTGAATGCGGCTGGAATTTCTGGAAAGAAAGTATCGCAATCAAAAGTCTTGTGAACTTTTGTAAGGAATACTCCGGTGAGACGAGGATCGTTTATAAATTCTTTGAATATTTGGCCGCCTCCAAGAACAAAGATTTTTTCTATATTGTCATCAGCCAAAGCAATGGCGTCATCTATTGAAGTGCAGACTTCTGCGCCTTCGGCAGTGAGACCGGCGTGACGAGTGAGTACTACATTGCGGCGATTTGGAAGAGGACGGAATTCGGAAAGTAGAGAATCCCAAGTCTTATGACCCATGATAACCATATTCTGTTTAGCAGGATCTTCGGTCTTGCGAGTGGTATCGCGAAAATACTTGTACTCTTTGCGGAGTTTCCAAGGCAGATGGCCGGCTTTGCCAATACCGTGATGCTCATCGGCAGCGACTATCATGTAGATGGGATGTTTCATACAGCTATAGGAAACTTAATGAACTTTTCGTGTTCGTAACCTTCTAAGGTGAAGTCTTCGAATTTTAGATCCCAGAAAGGTTTCTTCGCAATTGTAAGAGTTGAAAGTTTATGAGTAGGACGAGTGATTTGTTCCTTTAATCCTTCAATATGATTGCTGTAAATGTGAGCATCACCAATTGTATGTACAAAAATTCCAGGGATAAGATTACATTCTTGAGACATCATCATGAGAAGAGTGGCATAGCTGGCGATATTGTAAGGAACACCAAGAGCGATGTCCGCACTACGCTGATATAATTGCAAATCAAGACGACCATTAGTCACGTAAAACTGAAAGAGAGTATGACATGGAGGCAAAGCCATTTTTTCAATATCTGCCACGTTCCATCCACTCACAATAATTCTGCGAGAATCTGGATTTTTCTTTATAGTATCTATTACATTCTGGATTTGATCGACGTGAGTTTTTTTGAATAAACCAGGATGCTCAGGATCTTCTACAAACTTTTCCCACTTCCTCCACTGATATCCATAAATAGGACCGAGCTCACCGTCTTCTTTAGCCCAAGGATCCCATATCGGTGTGTGTTGAGTAAGATCATCGTTAATGTTAGTCGCACCGCGTAAGAACCAAAGCAATTCCCTCACAATGGCACCGTAGCTAACCTTCTTCGTAGTCACCATAGGAAAACCTTCACGAAGATCATATTTTTTTTGAGCGCCGAATACAGAAATAGTACCTGTACCAGTACGGTCAGATTTTTGTTCGCCGTTTTCGAGGACTTCACGGACTAGGTCTAAATATTGTTTCATGGGCGCTATTTATTTATCTTGGCATCAGCGGCTTCTCTTTCTTCTAAGCCCACATGGTTTCTGTCTTTATCTTGAAATACACGGCTACCTACAGTTACTTTCTGTCCTTGGTATTTACCCATGTAAGGATTTTCAGCAGCCTGATCCATGCTGCAGAATACTAATTGGCATATACGTTTTCCAGCTTGCAATTTTATTGGAAGTGATCCGGCGTTATACAATTCGAGGGTAATTCTGCCCTTGAATCCTGGGTCTACCCAGCCGGCATTCTGTATAAATAAGCCAATTCTTCCAATTGAACTTCTTCCCTCAACAAAAGCTGTAAGATTATTAGGCACTTCTACGTACTCTTGTGTAGTCGCGAGCAGAAATGAATGTGGTGGAATTGTGATTGAATCGCTAGTGATCTCACGATACTTGATCTCGGCATCGAGAGTGATAATATCCATTTGGTTATCCTCGACCAACAAAAAATGATCACCGAGACGGCAATCGATAGAAGCCGGTTGAATAGATTTCTCATCTATAGGAGTAACAACTAATTCACCTGTAGCAATCATGCCCTTAAGAGTTTTGTCAGAAAGAATCATAGGATTTTGTCAAATAATTAGCGACTTGAATATAAATTAAAATTAAAATTTAACCAAATCAAAAATGGAAAAAAAAGATCCAATCTTGATCGGAGCAGTTTCCGGCGGTGTTACTTCTCTGATCGTAGCAATCGTTTTCACAAGTTTTGTACCGCAAATGAGTAATGGTAGGAATTCTGAAGGGTTTTTAAAAAGTTTTATAGGAGACTCCGCTGCATCTGTAGGAATAAAGGGTCCGGCGGGAAGTCAGGAACAAATGGTGGTAGATGCGGTAAAAAAAGCTAAGCCATCGGTAGTTTCTGTAATTATTACTAAGGATGTGCCAGTTTTAGAGAAATACTATACTGACCCTTTTGGTGGTGGCCAATCTGGAGGCAATGATCCATTTGGTGGCTCAAATCCATTTGGAGGTTTTGGTTTCCAAATTCCACAATACAGACAGAATGGAACTGAAAAGAAAGAAGTAGGTGGAGGTTCTGGATTTATAGTATCAAGTGATGGATACATTGTGACAAATAAACACGTAGTATCTGATCCAAAAGCTGAATACACAGTTTTCATTGGAGAGGATAAGAAAAAATATACAGCTAAAGTAGTTTCTACTGATCCTATGAATGATATTGCTGTGATAAAAATTGATGCGACAGATTTACCTTATCTTGATTTTGCAGATTCTGATCATTTAGATGTAGGACAAACTGCGATCGCTATTGGTAATCCACTGCTTGAATTTACCAACTCAGTTTCTGTTGGTGTAGTTTCCGGTTTATCTCGTTCAATTACGGCTGGAGATGGAGCAGGTCAATCTGAGCAATTGGAGGGAGTAATTCAAACTGATGCGGCAATTAATCCGGGTAATTCTGGAGGACCTCTATTAAATCTTCAAGGTAAAGTAATTGGTGTGAATGTGGCGGTGGCTAGTGCAAACAACATAGGATTCTCTCTTCCAGCAAATCTTGTAAAAAATGCTGTAGATTCAGTGAAGAAAACTGGAAAAATTGTGAGAGCATTTATAGGAGTGAGATTCGTGCAAATAAATGAAAAAATTAAAGAAGCAAACAAACTAGATGTAGATTACGGAGTATTGGTAGCTAAAGGCAAAAACCCAGAAGATCTCGCCGTAATTCCTGGTTCCCCTGCTGATAAAGCAGGATTGGTGGAAAACGATATTATTCTTGAGGTAGACGGCAAGAAGCTTGACAAAGATCTATCTTTAGGTCATTATGTGTCATCAAAGAAGGCAGGTGATCAGATAAAACTGAAAGTGATGAGTAAAGGTCAGCAAAAAGAAGTGACTGTGACACTGGAAGAGAGTAAAAGCTAAACAAGTTTATAATTAAACTAAAATACTATGAGACCAGAAGAAAACGGAAGCTTAAATGCAGGAGAAGTGAGAGGAGAAAGTCCTCAGTCTATGCAATTTAGATTAGCATCTCAGCTTGAAGCATTAGCTGGTACTGGAATCAATGTTAATAGCTTGAGAAAAGCAATAGAGACTAAAGCACTAGGAGTAAATTTTCCAGAGGTCTTGAATAAAAATGAAAAGAGAGCAGAAGCTTAATTAAAATTTTCTTCTACATAATCCTCCAACAGTTGAATAAATTGTTGGGGGATTTTTTTGCCCTGGAGACTTTTGACGAATTTACCTTTGATATAAACTGGCGCAACTGGCTTTTCCATACGACCTGGGAGACTGATAGCGATGTCGGCGTGTTTAGATTCGCCTGGACCATTCACTACGCAGCCCATGACGGCGATTTTTAGTTCAGCAATTTTATCGGCTGATTTTGGGTGTTTTTTCTGCCAAATTGGAAGAATTTTTGTGATATGAGAATTTACTTCCCCAGCTAGTTCCTGAAAGAAATGACTGTCAGTGCGCCCACATCCGGGACAACTGGTAACTTGTGGTTTGAAATGACGGAAGCCCATGGATTGTAAAAGAATTTTGCAGGCTTCTACTTCCTTAGTGCGAGGCTGAGTGGGTGTGGGTGTAAGAGAAATTCTGATGGTGTCACCTATTCCCTGCTGAAGCAAAATCGCGAGAGAGGCCGAGCTAGAGACTATTCCCTGCATGCCTACACCAGCTTCAGTAAGGCCAAGATGTAAAGCATATAAATGTTTATTCTTCGACATTCTTTGCGCGAGTAATTCATAAGCCTTTATCATGTCCTGAACTATGGACATTTTCACACTTAGAATAATTTTATTTTGAGGAAGGCCAATTTTTTCAGCAAGAACAGCGGAACGAAGTGCAGATTCTACCATCGCATTGATAATAACCTCTTTATCAGATTTAGGTTTAATTAGTTTCGAGTTTTTATTCATCATTTCCGTGAGAAGGTCCTGATCTAATGATCCCCAATTCACTCCAATTCTCACCGGCTTATTATTTTCAATCGCGATTTTTATAATCTTAGAAAAATTGTAATCATGTTTATCTCCATACCCTACATTTCCAGGATTGATTCTGTATTTATCAAGAGTCTTTGACATCTGAGGAAAATCCTCAAGAAGCGTATGCCCATTAAAATGGAAATCGCCAATAAGCGGAATTTTCTCATATCCTTTTGCATCTAGAATTTTTCGAATTTCTGGAACTTTGGGTGCGGCGAGATTTGTATTTACAGTCATACGTACAATCTCAGAACCAGCGTCAGCTAATTCGATAATTTGCTTAGCAGTAGCTTTAGCATCGGAGGTATCAGTATTCGTCATTGATTGAATAACGATGGGATTTTTACCACCAATTTTTACGGCACCTACTGTTACTGTGGGCGTATTAAGTCTCATGTGTTTAAGCTTTTTCTACTTCTAAAGTTAAACCTGTCTTCTCCTCTAAAGTGCGAGTGATTTCCTCAGCGTTCTCAAAGAAGTTTGCAGAGATTTTAGTTTTCTTTCCTTTCCACTCAATTACAAGTGGAATAACCGTAGCAAAGTTCAAAAACACTCCAGGATGAGAACCATTCATCGCGTAATAATTTGCGCTGACAGGTTTTGCTAAACGGATTTTCGTAATCTGTTTATATGGAATATTTTTTGTAGTGAGCATTTTATAAATCATATGATCATCTTTCATAATGATCTTAGAAGTTGAAGCCATGTAGAAAAATATTAGAGCTACAGGGAGACCGACAAAACTAATGGCGCAGATAACTCCTGCAACAATAAACAAACTTTTGCCGCTTGATTTGAACTTATACAATTTCTCCATAAATGTTTGGTATTAAGATTTGGCTTCAGAAGCCTAGCAGATCCAACACCAACTTGGCAACATTGACCCCCTTTCCTTCTACTGGAAAATGATGCATTTGGAGGGCAGGGTTATAATTGATTTCAATGATTCCGTAATTGTCCATTGTAGCTTTTGATTTTGGATTTTTTATCATCATGTCCACTCCGCAGATCTTTGCTTTAGCCATAATTGCAGCTTCCTCGGCCAATCTTTTGTAAGTATCGTCAACTAAATTCAAACATTCTATTGGATCCCCACCAGTTCCCACATTGGAATTGGTACGCAAGAAAATTCTTTCTCCTTTTTTTGGAATACTTTGAAAACTAAGTCCCTGAGATTTCAAATGTGAATCTTCAACCGGACCGGCTTTTATAGTGTAAGTGTTGAAATATTTATAATATTTAGGATCGTCATTTTTAATATCGATTAGCTCGCGAATTGTATGATCTCCATCACCTATAACATTAGCAGGAATTCTTTTAACGATAGAACAAACCTTGTTATTCACTACAAGAAGACGATATTCCTCACCTTCTATAAATTCTTCTACGAGAATCGTCTCTCCAAATTTGAAAGCTTCATTCACAGCTTTTATATAAGATTTTTTATCTCCAGGCTCTGCAAAAGAAACAGCAATTCCGTGATTTGTAGTAGTTGGCTTGATGACAGATTTTATTTTTTCAAATTTTGGATAAGCGAGAATTGCGGCTTCAGCAGTGATAAAAGCGTCGCCCTCGGGGATGCGCAGACCACCAGCTCTGAGAATTTGATTAGTCACATTTTTATTCTCCATGATAAGGAAAGTCATGTAAGAATCCTTGTCGGTTTTCGTAGCTTGTTTCACATATTCAATGTGCTTTCCTTTGCTTAATTTGAGAAAGTTTTCTTTGCGGTCAAAAATCTCTACTTTGATATTTCTACTCATAGCTTCCTTCGCCAAAATTTGTGTAGAAAATTCCATATCTTCAAATCCTTCAGTAAAAGTATCATCAATCATTTCCTGTTTTTTTTGTGCTTCCAGAGAAATCTCAGATATTGCTTCAAATTCTTTTTCTAGCTCCTTAGTTAACTTCTGTTTTCTGAAATACTGACAATGACTTTTAGCCAATTCTAGGCCGTATTCTGCAAAACTCTGTTTATGCTTGCCCAATTTACTAACAATTCTGGCAGAAGGTGTAAGATATGGTTTATCTAATTTTTCCAATTGAGCGAGCAAACTATTTTTATGATTACCATCTTTTGAGTTTCTATTAAGTAATTCAGCAATTGGTATCATCTCTTCAATAATTTCTTTACCCCAAACTTTCATATCCACATCAACGCAATCTTTAATCAAAGTGAGCTCTGGCTTGCGACCATAAATGGAAACTTTGTTTTGATTACCAGTGATTGCGCTGTGTTCACAGGCTTCAATTTTCGGACTGGATTTGAAGAGGCAATAAACTAGGAAAACGTGAAGAAATTCCAATTGATCAATATCCAATCCAATTGGTGAATAAGGATTTATGTCTATAGCGCGAGCTTCTACGTAGAGAATTCCACGAGCCTTTAATGCTTCTAGTGGCGTCTCTTTCTTTGCTAATGCTCCAGGCAAAGTTCTCAAAACTTGCTTAGGACGAATACGAGAATAATGTTCGGCTTCAGATTGTAAAATGTTTGTATTTAAACCTGGGAAATTTTTATATTTTGGTTCCGGCGTGGAAATTGCTTTTGTGAGATCGGAAATATATTCTTCGAGACTATTAAATGAAACTGCATGCTGAGCTTGTACTTTGCTGTAATAACCGAGCTCACTCATGCGAAATGAGCAGGCATATTCTCCGTAGTAAGTGTGGCTATCCAACTTCTTAAGATATTTTGGTTTTCTAAAGCCTAGGATTGGTTTATGTAGGAGATAGCTTTCGTCTAAAACTGGAGCTGCACCAAAGAGATAGGTATTTACCCAGCTATATCTGAGAAAGTTACGAACAATATGGAGATATTTTTCTGAAATAAAATCTTGAAGATTGGATTTTGGTGCCATTTTATCGTGCAATAATTTCCAAAAGTTTTCTGAAAAAGAAAAATTATAATGAGTACCAGAAACCGTCTGCATTTTGCGACCATAGCGGTAGCTTAGGCCAAGACGATATTGAGTTTTTCTTTTACCTTCAAAGGAATTACCATAATTAGCTAAAGGAATTTTGTCGGCATCCCTTGGTAATATGCATGGCATACTAAAAGGCCAGAAAAATTCTTTATCCAATCTTTTTGCCAAAAATATATGAACATTTTTTAGATAGTCTGCTGTTGTTCCCTCGGTAGAACGTGGTGGACTGATTAGTTCTAATTGAGCTTCGCTAAAGTCAGTGGTAATTAGAGGATTTTTAAGTGCTGATCCTAAAGTTTCAGGATGAGGATTTTGAGAAATAATTCCTTTGCAATCCATGCGCACGCACTCTCTTTCGAGACCATGCATGGATTCATTGAACAAGCGATAATTGTCGCCTTCTGAAAATAACTTGAGGATTTGAGGAAAATCCCATTTCATAGGAAGTGAGGTTATTTTTACTTACAAGCGTCGACTAATTTGCCTTCAGCCTGTAGTTTTTCTATATCGCTGCAGCCGCCGAGACATTTATCATCCACGTAAATTTGAGGAACAGTTCTGAATCCTGATTTTTCACTAATTTCTATAATTTTTTCAGGATTATTTGTAATATCTACTTCTGTAAAATCAATTTTAGCAGCGTTTAAAATCGCCTTAGCTTTGACACAAAATGGACAATAATTTTTTGAATAAACAGTAACCATAAGGGCTTTTTATTAAGTTCTTTCATTCTGCTGTATTCAAAAAGAATTTGCAATTTAAATCAGTTGTAGGATAATGGGCCCATGTCAAAAGTTACATTTAAAAATTCAGGAGAACAGATAGAAACTGCACAAGGAAGCTTTTTGAAAGATGCTGTGCGCGAGAAAGGTTGGCCTATTGCTTTCGGATGTGAAGATGGAGTGTGCGGAACTTGCATAATTCAGGTTCATGAAGGTAAGGAAAACCTTAATCCAATGAGCCAAAACGAAGAACAAACTTTAGAAATGATGTGCATGAAAGATGGAGAACATCGTCTATGCTGCCAATGTAAAGTAAATGGCGACATCACATTTGAGGGAATGTAATAAGTTTTATGCCAGAATTACCAGAAGTGGAAACCATAGTTTCAGATTTGAAACCTGTTTTGACAGGTCGTTTTTTTGTGGATCTTGTAGGCACTCATGAGAATTCAATTTTGGGGGCAATGGATAATATTGCTGCAATTAGAGAGGCTAAAGTTATAGAGGTTTTTAGGCGCGGAAAGTTTATAAATATTCTGTTTGAAAATGAGTATGTGATGACAATTCATTTGAGGATGAGCGGGAGGATAATTTCTTGCGATCCCGGTGATGAGGCTCTGAGATTTGAAAGAACTAGAATTGATTTCAATGGACTATCTTTGAGATTTTGTGATGTGAGAAAGTTCGGGAAGGTGTGGATTGCGAAAGCTACAGAGTATGAGGAAGTGACTGGTATTTCTAGATTGGGAGTGGAACCGCTGAATGGAGATTTGAGCGTGAATGGCTTTATAAAAATGATGAAAGGTAGAAAAGGCGCAGTAAAAAAATGGCTATTAGATCAGAGTAAAGTTGCTGGGATTGGAAATATTTACGCTGATGAAGGATGCTTTTATGCTGGAATTAGGCCAGGGACAAAAATGGAAAATTTAAAAGAAAAAGATTTGGAACGACTCTTTGAAGGTGTAATTAAAGCTTTGAAACAAGGGGTGAAAAATCGTGGCACAAGCATTTCTGATTTCCAAGATGCTTATGGTCATAGAGGTCGCAATCAAGAACTTTTGTATGTATATGGAAGAGGTGGAAAAAAATGCCTCGAGTGCGAAATGATCTTGAAGAGAACCGTGGTTGCAGGAAGAGGCACGGTGTACTGCGAAAAATGCCAGGCGTGATTTATTTAGTGCGAGAATATAGTCCAATTATTTCTGCCTGAGCAAGTGTGTGCCCTACCATGGCTTTTTCTAAGCTGTCGGCTTTGACGGATGGCAAATAGAGTTTGGTATCCAGGGCGTAGAGTTTGAAAAAATAGCGATGCACGCCTGTAGGAGGCATCTGACCCCCAGCTGCACGTCCACTTATGGGCGGACATGGCACTCCATAGCCTTCCTTGCCATAGCTGGTGATGCCCTGAGTAGCTCCAGCCGGAATAGAATTCTCAGCAATGTCTGTAGCCTTAGGATCAATATTCCAAACGGTCCAATGAACAAAAGTGCCGCTAGGAGCGTCTGGATCATCAACGATCAAGGCCAAACTCTGAGCTGCTATTGGCACTTCACTAAAAGTAAGTGGAGGATTTATGCCTTCTCCGTCACAAGTATATTTAGAAGGAAGATTTTTGTTATTTTCAAAAACAGGGCTGGTGATTTTCATGTGCCAATTCTATCACTACAAAAATTTTTATTCTACTTTTTGTACCCAATGTTCATAGCCAGGAACTTTTCCACGACGTAGATCTTGGAGAAGGTCGTAAAGTTTCTTTATGAATTTTTGAGTTTCAGTTCCTTTAGCATATTTAATATGCTGTCCGGTAGTCATTTTTATTTCGTGGAAATTTCCAATTCCTGCAGCCGTACCGCTACCGAAAGCTCCATCTACATCTAGAAGTTTTGATTCAGGCAAAATCTCATTATCTCTTACCGTTACAGTTATATTCTTTCCAAATCTCTCCTCTACCAATTTAGAATCTCTGAGTAATTCAATGATAGAAGCGCGAGTAATTCCAGGTAAAATATTGGATTCTAAACTTGAAGTGTAAACATTAAAATGAGTCTCAGTATCGTGCTCAACTAAGAAAACATTATTTGAAGCACATTCCTGAATTCTCTTTTGCTCATCAATAAGGAGAACATCATCATAACCTCTTTCTCTTTTTTTAGCGTCCTGTTTAGCCCTAATCATAGCGCCGTAGTTACCAGCATTTTTATGTTTGCCTGATGGTGGACGTGGATAATGAATAGCTTCAATCTTGCTTCCAGGCATCTCGGTTTTCAGGTCTACACCCTCAGCTTTTGCAGCCAAATAAGTTCCATATGGAGAAACTTCCACAGCGAAGAGACATGAAGTTGCAGGATTAATTCCTGTTCCTCCTTCTAATCCAACCATGAATGGTCGACAGTAAAGCTTACCATTTTTCGGAATGAAATTCTTATTATTTTTTACCGCCGCTATTACTGCAGCCACAAATTGTTCTACTGAAATTGGTGGTAATCCCACACTTTCACAAGATCGTTGAAATCTTTTAGCATTTTCCTCGGGTCTAAACAGAGTAATTTGACCCTCGTTCATTTCCACTTCTACTTCATCTGCCTCTACTTTTTCTGGCTCATTATGTTTTTCAGGAGTTGTATTGGTTGCAACCATTCCCTCAAATACACCTTCTGCATATTGGAATGCTGCATTGTTATATCCATCAACTATCCATCTTCCATCTGGTAACACATGACTTTCAGTCCATTGACCATTCTTAAACACGGCTGATACTAAAGAATTCATAGGGAATCTTGGTAGACCACTTATGTTTTCTGGAACTTTAGCTATCGGAGGTCGTGCATGAAGACCTGTAGCCCCGCGCAAAAATCCTGTAGCAGTGATTGAGGTGAGTTTCTTATCGTGCAAGTTGGCAGGCTCATTTATATCGAAATCCCCTTTTAAAGCATCATTTAAATATATACCTCCATCCTCATGTTCATCATTAACTCCACTAAATACCAAACCTCTACTTTCTAGAGCTTGTACTTGTTCTCTTGTTAATAACCTTATCGCATTAACAGGCAACTCTATATTCTCAATACTTCCATCTAGTAGCCCCATGATTGCAGTACGAAGTCTGTTTCTCACTTCAACCGGTCCCAATTGAGACTCATCCCAATTTTCCGGAGTTCCTGGATGATACAATCTATCTGTAGCTGGTGCGTTTGGTGCCATAAATTTAATTAAGGGGGCGATTATACCTATATTTTTTTGTTGTTTGCAAGCGGTTTCACCTGAAGTGGCTTGCCTTTTCTATTTGAAAATTTTAGAGTGCCAAAGACTTAACCACAAAAAGTATGATGAAATTGACCGATAATAAGTGGGGCTACGATCTTGCGAAAGATAACCCATTTAGGATTTTCCGTTTATTAAGAGAAGTGGCGGACGAAAGTGTTGGTGTATCTAATGTCGTAGATTTATCACGTGGTGACCCTGGATATGGATTTTCTCCATCTGTTCATGGAAGAGAATTTTATGCGTTTTTGCTAGAAGTAGATATGCTTCTAAATAATCCAAATCATCATTTTGTTTCTGACAATAGAGATACTTACGAAGTTTTGTGGGAGAAAATTCAGGTGCATGCGAAGCAGACTTATAATGAAAAGAAAGCTGACAGAGTTTTGAAAGACTTTTATTTCTTTCTCACAAGAATTGAAAAATATGCGAAAGAACAGGGCTTGGTTTGGGACAAGAAACAGGTAATTTTCGAGATGTTGAAATATTCTGCTTTATCTGGTGGATCATATTTGGATCCTCAGGGTGAGACACTCGTGAGATTAGTTGTGGCTAATCATTACAATGAAAGATTTAATCTAGGAATTGATTATAAAGATTTGATTTTCATGCAGGGTGTCTCTCATGGAATCGGTACGATTTTTAAACTTTTGAATGATGTGCAGTGTGGATTTTTGCAAAAGGGAGATACAGTTTTAATCTCTTCTCCTGTATATGCTCCATACAACACAATTATGGAAAATCGTGGATTGAATATTTTCTCAATCCCGGTAAATCCTGAGACTGGAGACGTGGTTGGAAATTTGGATGAACATTTAGCAGCTGCTCCAGACAATGTGAAAATGATTTGTCTTATCGATCCAAATAATCCAACCGGTTTCTGCAACAGCGAAGAATTCCTCGAGAAAATTGGGAAATTCGCAAAAGAGAGAAATGCACTCATTGTTTCTGATGAAGTTTATAGTGACTTCTTCTTTGCCCGCAAAAAAACAATTATGCACTTCGCGCCGGAGAGAACAATTCTTATCGGAGGCAGAAGTAAAATCGAAAGAAGCACAGGTTTAAGATTCGGAGAATTTGTAATTACTAAAGAAGGACAAAAATATATCACAGAAAACATTCTCAAAGGTCATCTAGATACAGCAAAGGACATTATGCAGCTTTTGATTTTCGCTAAGGCTCCAGGTGGAATTCGTGGTGAATTCCAACACGTGGCTTTTGTGACTGGTCCATCACAATATCTTGGTGCGGCGCATATGGTTTTTGGTGATGAAGATAGAGATGAATATCTCAAGAGAATTCGTGTAAACATGGAAAGCTTCTATGAGATCTTGGGAATGAAGTACAATAAGAATTTGTATTACAGCTGCTTTGATTTAATGAAGATTCCTGGCAATACAAAAGCAGGAATGGAGCCTGAGGAATTATTCTATGGCTTGGCAAAAAAAGGAGTAGTACTTATTCCTTCAAATTTATTCTTCTCCGAGGCAGATCGTAAGGAACAAGATTATCGCTATTATGCTCGTGCTTCCCTACCAAATTTAACTTTCACTTATTTGCAAAAAGCAGCGAAGTTGATTAAGGAATACATGACGAATTAAAAAACTGAAATCAAAAAGGAGCGTTCAATTAAAGATTAATTAGACGCTCCTTTTATTTTGATTATTTCAAGCTAATAAGAATAGCGCAGAACATTAAAATTTGAACTAATTGGTATCCGATAGTGATGAAATACCATGTCCAAGTTTTCTTTTCCCAAAGTACTGGGCTGATTGATGAGGTAGCATAGAAGCCAAACCAAACAAATGCTCCAACTATCAAAGCTTTTGTCATATCTACTGCTCCGCTATAGCTAAGATAATTTGTTAAAACGAAAGCCATAACCATGGAAGATATTGTCGCAATAATCATATTTGGAAGCATGCATTTCATGCCTTTTTTTCTTGCTTCCAACATGTCTTTCTCCGTGAAACCAACTTGTTTCATCCATACTCCTCCGAAAAGAGGTCCGTACCAAAACATACCGAGCATCAACGAAGCTATACCGCACACTAAGATTGCATAATAATTTACTGGAGACATAGGATTTGGTTAAAAATAATTGAATTAATAATATATTGATTTGAACGAAAATGCATCATCCAGTAATCACGGCCGATCCAAGGCAGACTTTACCGCTATAGAATGCTGCAAATTGGCCAGGGGCTATACCTTGATCATTGCCAGATATTTTTATTTGAGCAGAAGTTTTTGAAAGTTTTTTCAGAGTGCATTTGTAAGAATTTTCTCCGTGGCGAAGTTTTACTCTGAGATTTTTTGCAGTTGGAATTTTTCCTGAGAACCAATTGAAGTGCCCTACTTTTAGAATATCTCTTTTTTTATCAGCTTCGTGATAATGACTAGAAACATAAACAATGTTTTTCTTAATATCTTTTTTTGCTACAAACCATGGACCACCGGAAAGTTTAATTCCCTTTCTTTGACCAATCGTGTAATACCAAAATCCTTCATGTTCACCGAGTTTTTTGCCAGTTTCAATTTCAATAATGTCGCCTGCTTTCACTCCCAAATAATGCTTAATAAAATCGTTATATTTAAATTTCCCAAGGAAACAAATTCCCTGACTATCTTTGCGATCTTTATTTGGCAAATCGTACTTTTGAGCCAATTTGCGTACTTGTTCTTTTTTGAGATTTTTAAGCGGAAAGATAAGACGAGCTAGCTGTTTTTGCTTTAAATTAGAGAGAAAATAGGTCTGATCTTTAATTGGATCGGGAGTTTTTTTAAGATAATAAATCCCAGCTTTCTTGAAAACTTCAGCATAATGTCCAGTCGCGATTTTCTCAAAACTCTTATCAATCTTTTTCACAAAAAGCCCGAACTTCACGTTGTTGTTGCACATCACATCGGGATTCGGAGTACGCCCAGATTTTACTTCTTTAATTGTATAAGAAACTACAGTATCAAAATATTCCTTCTGCATGGAAACAACTTCTAAAGGAATTTTATTCTTTGTGCAAATTTCACGCACATAACGAAGATCCTCATCCCAAGGACAACTCTCGCCAAGAAAAGAAAGCTCGTCCTCGAGCCAAATTTTCAGATAGAAAGCAGTCACGTCATGTCCTTGATCCTGTAAAAGTTTCAAAGCGACGGAGCTATCTACTCCCCCAGATGTAAGTACGGCTATTTTCATATGTTTTAATACGGCGCGTATTTTACTTGATTCCGCTCAATAACGCCACTTTGCCGCCAGATATTGAAGAAATTATTATTGAGGCTATAATGGCTTCAGTATTTTAACCCCTTCCTATGTTAAATAAGTTACGTGTCTCTCTATTCTTCGGCGTTATGGCAGCAATGGTCCATTTCGTTTGGGCGCTTTTAGTAGCAGCTGGTGCAGCACAAACTTATGTGAATTGGATTACTGATATGCATTTTATCAAAACTGGTTTCGTGGTGCAGACACTTGATCCTGTAAAAGCTCTTGCACTTGTAGTTTTAGCTTTTGTAGTTGGTATGGTTGGAGGATATATTCTTTCAACTGTTTGGAATCTTATCGTTGGTAAGAAAAAATAGTAATTTAACTCAAAATATATGGCAGACGATCATTCAATGGATATTGTGGTGAGTTTTGATATGCAAGAAATGAAAAATGCTGTGGATCAATGTAAAAGAGAGGCTCTGAATAGATACGACCTCAAAAATTCTAATCTTGAAATAGATCTCACAGATACTGAATTTAAAGTAAACGCTGAGAATGAATTTCAAATTGAAGCAGTGCACGATATTTTGTCTAGAAAAATGACAGGAAGAAATCTTTCTCCAAAGATTTTAGACAGACAAAAAATTGAAGAAGCTGGAGGAATGAGAGTAAGACAAACCATGAAACTTTTGAAAGTTTTAGATATGGAAACTTCTAAGATTATTACAAAATTAGTCAAAGAAAATTTCCCAAAAGCTAAGTCCTCAATTCAAGGAGATACCGTAAGAATAAGCTCTAAATCAATTGATGATTTACAGGGTATTATGTCCTTCCTAAAAATAAGACCAGAGATGAAAATTCCGCTCCAGTTCACAAATTACAGATGATGAAAATTGCAATTATTGGAGGAGGAGCAGCGGGAATGATGTGCGCGGCAACTTTGGCAGAAAAACATGACGATAATGTCTCAGTTTTTTTGATAGAAAAAAATTCTATCCTAGGAAACAAAGTAATTATTTCTGGAGGTGGTAGATGCAATGTAACAACTGGAATCGAAGATACAGAGGAGGTTCTAAAAAAATATCCTCGTGGTAAAAATTTGATTAAGTTTGCGATGTATAATTTCCCTCCGAGTAAAGTATATGATTGGTTTGAGGAGCATGGTGTGCCACTAAAAACTGAAGCGGACCTAAGAGTGTTTCCAAGATCAAATGATGGTGGAGATGTGGTGGGAGTTTTTGAAAATATTTTCTCGAAAAAAGATGTAGAGGTGATGCTGAAAACTAAGATTGAGAATGTAAAAAAGAAAGGAAAGAAGTTTGTTTTAGATTTAGCAAATGGTAGCTATTTAGAAGTTGATAAATTGGTGATCACAACTGGTGGCCAAGCTTATAAAACTACCGGATCAACTGGTGATGGCTATTCATTCGCAGAAGAACTTGGGCATATTATTACTCCTCTAGCGCCAAGCTTAAATGCTTTTATTTTGAAAGAAAAATGGGTGAAAGATTTGGCCGGAGTTTCATTCAAAAAATCTGGTTTAAAAATTATAGGAGACAAGACTTCTAAATTTGAGGGAGCTTTTTTGTTTACGCATAATGGCATTACTGGACCGGCTGTTTTCGCACTTTCTTCAATGGCAGCTTTTGAGCTTTCTGATCTAAAAAAAGAAGTAAAAATGTTCATAGATTTTCTGCCAGAATTTAATTACGAAGAGATGGCGGAAAAAATCAGAAAAGCATTAAAAGAAAATCCTAAAAAATCTTTTGTTAATACTTTAGATTTCTTTATTCCAAAATCTTTGGCGGAAGTAATTTGTTATGACATAGGAATAGAAGCGAAAAAAGTTAATTCCGAGATTAGCAAATATCAGATCAACAAAGCTGTGGAATGGCTAAAAAATGCCACAATTACAGTAGTTGGACGATCTGCTGGTGAAGAATTTGTAACAGCCGGAGGAATAGATTCTAAAGATATAAATTCCAAAACATTAGAATCAAAAATTCGTCCTGGTCTATATTTTGCCGGAGAAATTCTAGACGTGGATGGATTTACCGGAGGATTCAATTTACAAGCAGCTTGGTGTACAGGAAGGCTTATTGGAGAATCAATTTCCTAGAGTTTCAATAAGATTAAACTCTTCTTTGCTTAGCTCGCTTACCGATAGGCGGCTTTGGCGTACTAATTTAATATGCTGGAGCTCCGGAACCTCTTTGATGAGGCTAAGGCTGACTGGTTTCCTTAAAGGCTTCACTGGTTCCACATCAACCATCACCCAGCGTATATCGTCAGTAAGATTGTCAGGGTGGGCTTCGCGAGTGACCTTAGCCACGCCCATTATCCTTCTCTCTTCGCCGGAATGATAAAAGAAGCATAAATCACCAACTTTCATCTTGGACAGGTTATTTCTAGCTTGGTAGTTGCGGACGCCATTCCAAAAGGTCTTCTTTTCTTTGAGGAAAGTATCCCACGAATAGGTGGCTGGCTCGGTTTTGAGAATCCAATATTGCATGAGGGAATTATACAGTGGATTCTCAGTATTTCCCCCTTTTGTGGTTTTATAAATGGCTGATTTATGGTATAATTATCAGATTAAATTATTATCAAATGGTAGATTTCTTCAAAATTCAGGACGATCGTTTACGTTCTTTGGCGATGGGTTCACCAGCGATTATTTCGCTTAATGAAGCCGTTCAAACAGAAATCGTAGGCAAATTTTCAGCTGCCACAGCAGAAAAACAGCAAGCCTTAATTGCCATTTTAGAGAAGGAACAGTCCGATTTGGCTGCATCTGAAAAGTCAAAAATGGTTGAAATGGATGCCCAAATTGCAGCCCTAAACGATTTAATGGCTAGATTAAACAATATAGAACATCAATATTCTCTTGCTGTCAGCAATTATGCCGAAGTGAAGAGCCAAACAGATGACCAGAAAGTGCTTGGTCAGCTTTTGGAGCAACTAGATAAAGTATAATAATATGAAAAAAATTAACACATTCCCATCTATTTTCTCCTTAAAACCTTGTCGTTTGGTTTATTTTGCGGGCGAAAAGCAGGAAGACAGAGCGGAAGAAGTAGATAAGGGTAAAGATAAACAGCCAGAATCATTAGATGCAAAAAAACAACAATTAAAAGATGGTCTGCAAAAGGCTGAACAGAAGGTGGCTGAATTACAGAAAAAAGTAGAGGAAAGAAAGGATGATAAGACTTTTCAAGATTTGTTAGTGACTAGAAAATTAGACATCAAGGCTCAGCTCCAGGATGTTATTCAAAAAATTGGAGAAATTAAAGCTGGATTAGAAAAAACAGAGAATTCTGATTCAAATGCTAAGACTCTAGATGCTATTCAAAAAGTGTTGGCACCTATTGCGGATGCAATTGATACAGCTGATTTCTTTAAAAAAAATAATCCTGCGTTCGAAAAGGAAGAAGAGAGAAACAAATTCAATGATGAATTGGCACCAAAATTTAAAGCAGAAGAGGCTGCCCGTGCTGAAGCATTCACAGAAGCCCGAGCCGGAAAAGCTGAGACTGCTGAGGTTGGGAAAGAATTCAAACTAAAAGAGACAACAAATCTTTTTGATAATATTGGTAAAAACGATGGACGCATTTCTGGCGTAATAGAGAAAGATGCCACAGTGAAAATCATCGATGCAAAAATGATGTCAGTAGCTACTAAGGGTGATCTAGTGGATGCCACCGGATTTGATAAAGACTCAGTTCACCAATGGGTGCGAGTGGAAGGAAAATTCAAAAGTGGTGTAGATGGCAAGGGCCCAGAAAAAACTTTTAAAGGATGGATTCCATGGGAATTGATTAAACCAGAAGCTGGTAAAGTTGAACCTAAAGTTGAACCTAAAGTTGAACCTAAAGTTGAACCTAAAGTTGAACCTAAAGTTGAACCTAAAGTTGAACCTAAAGTTGAACCTAAACCTGGAGAAGCTACACCTAAGCCTGCTGTTGAAGAGAAGAAACCTTCTGAAGTTAAAGAACTAAAACAAGAGGACATTGATAGGGCTTTAGAAGACCTAGCAAAACTTGGAATTAAAATTACGGAACCGAAAAAAGTAGAAAAAATAAATGATGGACAGGTTAAAGAGCTTAAAGACCTAGGAGAATGGTTGAAAAAATTAGCAGAAGAAAAATATTCTTCTGAAGTAGTGAAGGAAAAACTTAAGGAGAAATATGATGAAAAATTAAATGTTCTTTTCAAAGATAGTCCAATTTCAAAAATTGATTTGGTACCAAAAGATTTGAAACAAGAAAATGGAACTCCATCGAAAGGTTTCGAATGGACAAAAGATGAGATCAAAATTGATAAAAAATCTGAAGTTAAAAAAGTAGAAGAACCAGCTCAACCAACTGTTCAACCTAGACCTGATTCAGCTCCTGCTGTTGAAGGAAAAGGTGGAAAGCCAGTAGACTTACCTAATTCAGGCGGTGTAGAGAAAAAGGCAGTATCTCCACAACCTGACGGACAGCCTGCAAAAGAGTCAGTCAAAAAAGATGATGAAAAAGTAAAAGATATTAATAAAACTTTAGAAGAATTGAAAAAAAATGGAATTCAAATTATGAAACCTGAACCTGTTAAGGAACTAAGTGAAAAACAAGTTGATGAATTAAAAAAAGTAAGCGAATTTCTAAAAAAATTGGTGGGAGAGGGTAAATCTGAGGATGAGATCGTAAATAAATTTAATAAAGAAAAAGAAAAAACTCTTGTTGAACTTTTCAAAGAAAGTCCTGTATCTCAAATACTTTTCAAACCAGAAGGGTTGCAAGATAAAGAAAAGAAACCTTCCAAAGGATTAGTTTGGGGAAAAACAATGGAGGACGCCAAAGATTTACAGGACAGAATTAGCCCAGCTACTGAAGAAAAAAACAAAGCTCCAGAATGGAAACCTAAACCTGGAACCTACGAAGCATTATTTGCTACGCCAGAAGATGCAGCGGCTTGTGAAAAACAATTAGTTAAAATGAAACCTCTTACCGTTGAAGATCTATCTAAACCATGGATTCTCGGTGGACAACAGAAAGAGGCGTACGAAAAAGCTCCACAGTTTGGTAAAGAATATGTAGATAAAAATCTTGTAGTAATAGAAGATGCTCATTACTACTTTGAAGTTCCAGATGCAATGAGTGTGGCTAAACCTAATCCAAAAACTGGCGAACCAGTAAACTCTAGAGACATAACTGTAGGTTCAAAGGGATACGAACTCAGAAAATTAATGATGGACCACCAGCGTGAATTAAAAGCATCAATGGTTGCCACTAAGTAAAGCTGCTGCTCCCCACTTGCCTAGAGCCGTAAATAGAGCTATATAGAGCTCTATGGAATTTAATGATGAAAAACAAATTGTGCTTTGGGATGGCGACAATACCGTCTGGGATTGGATGGAATATGCCGTGCCTGCGTATGAAGCGATGTGCGAGGAAATAGCGCGAATTGCCGGCAAAGACACTGATACTACAGCTGCTGCCATGAAAGCCTTTTACGCTGCCACTGGGACGATGGAAAACGTGGGACTTATTCAGGGTCTCAATGCCACGGGATTCTTTAATCATGTAAAAGATTTCGACCAAACTACGGTAATCACTCAAGTACATAGCGTATTCAATCAAGTACGCGAGGCAAATTTGCATGTTTATCCGGGAATTCAAAAGGTCATGGAAGAGTTGAGACAGGAAGGATATATTCAACACATTCTTACCGATGCTCCAGCCGGCCAGGCTCTTTCTCGTCTTTCACATTCCAGACTTTCAGCAAATATCGATACTGTTTTTGCGATGCCTGATCCAAAAGTGGAAGGTATACCTAGTTCCCTAATCGAATCTCATAAGAAAAAAACTTCTAATACTAAAGTAAGAATTGTGTCCCATGAAAAACCTCATACTAATTTGGAAGATGTTTTGGAATTAACTCATAAACAAATAAAACGTCTAGTAACAATGATTGGTGATAATAAGTCCAAGGATATGGAATTAGCTGAGCGTTATGGCATGAGAGGTATTCATGCTGTGTATGGAAAGTCTTCAGACGAACAAAGACGTCGCATAGAACGTTTCGCGCCTTTACCTGTATTGAACCGCAATATGCAGGCCAAGATCGTGTCTAAGACTCCGGATGAAAACTCACGTATAAAAATTGCCTTTAAACCAGAAGAGATAAAAGAAATTTTAAAGAATGCTGCTTAAAGGTAATTCTTAATTATCGTTATACTTCATTACAACAGGTATAACTGCGGCAACCGGAAGTGCCAAGAATGCTCCCAATATTCCGAATAAGCTTCCGCCAATAATTACTGATACCATAATTATTGAAGGATAAAGTTTTAGTACCTTCTTGTAAATTATTGGCGCAATGAAGGCGTTCTCAAGTTGCTGATAAGCTATGTTTAAAATCAAAACTAAAATTCCTTTCATCGGTGAAATACTAAAACCAATGATCAATACTGGAATGGCACCAATACTCTGACCGACGATAGGAAGTAAGTCCAAGATTCCGCAGAGAATAGCTAGAGGCAGAGCAAATGGAATTCCAATAAGAGTAAAACCTATATAATTTACGATACCGCAAATAAAAGAAATAACGAGATGTCCTCTGATATATTTACCCATCACATCGGCAATTTCCTGGAGTAAAGTCTTTAATTTAGCTTTCTTGTGAGATGGAAAACGATTCAATAATAATTCTGTGAGTTGGTCATATTCATAAATAAAATAAATTGTCATGATCACCACCGTAAGAAGATTAAAGAAGAACATGGCGATAGTTTGTGTGGATGCCAAAAGTGAACCGTAGTTGGCCTCCAAAAACTGACTAAGATTAAAATTGGCTAATGACGGAGGGAGAAAAGTTAAATTAGAAATAATAGAACTAATTACTTTCACCAAATCCGGAAACTGTTCAATAAAAGAAGGGATAAAACTGAATCCAAGAAAAACAAATGGTACAAGTATTATAATCATTACCAAAAATATTGAAGCCAGAAATGGCATTCCGGTTTTCTTGGTTAATAACTTAGCCATAGGATGAAGAGAGACGGCCATAACTATTGCAATTAGAATAATCACAAAGGCTCCGCTAGCTCTTGAGGCTAATATTACTAAAATGCCCATAGTTAAAATACGAATAAGGGCTTTCCAACTAAATGGGTGCTCAGGTGTTTGCATGTTTTTTTGTAATGAGGGTGCCCTGATTGTAAACATTTAACAAAAAAAAAGCCACTACCTTTCGGTAGCGGCCTTTAATATAGCTTATTAAGCCTGTCCAACTAATTGAACATTAACAGCGTTCAATCCTTTTGGGGATTCTTCTGTCTCGAAAGAAACTTCGTCTCCTTCTCTAAGTTCGTTGAAAGTTACTCCAACTAGTGAGTTGCTGTGGAAGAATAAATCCTTCTGTAAGCCCTCTCCTGTGATAAAGCCGAAGCCTTTATCTGTGATCTTCTTGATCTTTCCTGTCATATTTTTGACGTTATTAGATAGATGCAGATGACGAAATGTCACTTGCTAAGATAGGTTAGCAGGTATTGCGGTTATTGTCGATGGGTAATTCAAAAAATGTATCTGGCGGCTTATTGGCGGCTGGAGCGGTGGTGGGTTTTGCTATGACTGACGAGGGAAAAGAACTTACTGAAGAACTACAAAAAGATCTAAAAACTCTAGCAAAACATCTGAAGGCAAATCTTCACAATCTTGAAGATGTAACTAAGGAAAGTTTTGATGACATGGTTAAAAAAGTAGTCGATAAATATGCCGAAAAGAAAGAAATGGCCGAAGATGCCAAAGAGGCACTTATCAAAGCTCTGCAATCAAAGTGGAAGGAGATGGAAAAAGAATATCTAGCTGAAAAAGAAGAATAAAGTTGGAAGAGAGTAACCTATCATCCAAAACTTGAACACGTCTATCAAAGAGCTCGTGTTCAAGAGTTTGGATGCTCAATGTGGAACGAAGTGCGAACTGCGGTTTTAGGATGCCGCACCTAATATTTTAGAAAAATTTTAAGTTTATTTTAATAAAATTTTAGATTCGTGTGCTATAGCTTGGTTTATGAAAGAATTAATGAATGGAGAAATTATCGATCAGACAATCTACCTTGTACGCGGTCTGAGAGTTTTGTTGGATGAAGATTTGGCAAAAATTTATGGTGTTGAGACAAAAGTAATGAACCAAGCTATTAAGAGGAATAGAAAAAGATTTCCTGAGGATTTCATGTTTCAATTAACTGTCGATGAATACTCAAACTTGAGGTCACAAATTGTGACCTCAAGTTACGGAGGCCGCAGATACATGCCATTTGTATTCACCGAGCATGGTGCAATAATGCTCGCGAGTGTACTCAAAAGTAAACGTGCAATTCAAATGAGCATAGAGGTGGTTAGAGCTTTTGTCAGACTCCGCAATATATTAACTTCGCAAAAAGATATTTTTAAACAAATTTCTGAAATTCGCAGCTTTGTTTTGAAACAAAGCAATAAAACTGATCAGGAATTAAAAAAAGTTTGGAAAATAATTGAAGAATTGGCAAATACTGATCCAGATGATCAGAAAACTAAAATTGGATTTAAGTTGGATAACTAGTCTGGAGCTCAATGTGGAACGAAGTGCGAACTGCGGTTTTAGGATGCCTTAGCTAATTTTATGAAATCGTCTTTCACAATTCTAGGTTGGTGGCCTGAGGCGGTGCCAGCCATAAAAATAAATAGACTAAAAACAATTACAAATAAATTTCTGGTAAGTTTATTCATGTTTTTTTATTATTTATAACAATCCAGCACTTGGATGTTAGAACTCATTTTTATTCTATTTCCCTAGCTAAATAAACAATTGACGTCTTATCACTTCTATTACTTAGGGAAACACCATCTTGGAATTTATCACTCATGGCTAACCACTCACCAAGTTCAACTCTTTGTGGTGTGGGAAAATCACCACCTACATAAATTTCTGCATTTGCTGAACCTTGAGGTGCAAAAATTGTCATGAGGGCGTAAGTATTTCTTCTGATACCTTCAATATCAAAATGTTCCACTGACTGACCTGGTCCAACCTCAAGATAATCCACTCTGTAGCGCTGATCCAAATCTTCAATTTGATAGCGACGGTGAATATTAGCTCCAGCTGTGTCTTTAATTGTTGGGCGCACTTTTCTTCCTCTAAAGTTGGGATGAGGATTCGAAGATATATAATCGCCAATGTTGGCGTGACTAAGTGAAATTCTATCATCTAGTGCATGTGGGAGCTTCACGCTAACATCAGCCGATAATAGGTTTGTCGGATTTTTTAATGTATGAGGTGTTCCCTTTCTAAATTTAATCATTTCTCCTGGCTTCATTTTTGTTATGTCCGACGGTAGACCGTTATCAAATAATGCAAATCCTGTTGTCGGATGTACTGCCAAGGAATTTTCATCAGTTCTAGAGTGGGCATGATATGGCTGCTCATGCAAAGTTGGCTTGTAGGCTACCACCACCGAAAGACCCTGATGATCAAAAGGCTGCCTATGTAGTCCCATGTACGTTCTCCTCTCCGTTCCATCTTGGGGAATCGCATACTCGTGGTGCTTTACGCCACTTTGACCTATTAAGGCCATGTCTCCATCAATTTGTCTGGTAAAATTCTCCAGAGATATAAAATTGGCGCTTCTTAGACATTTTTTCCAACCATCGCTGTTTCCAATATCTGGTTTTGTTAGCAAATCTTGTATACGTGTACGAAGGTGCCTTGTAATTAACCGTCTTTCCCATAGATCATCAATCGTTGGTTGGGATACTTCAACTATGCGGCGTTTCATTGCTTCGAGTATGTCTTCAACTCTTGAAAGATCTTCAGCTTCAAGCCTTTTTGATAAGTGATCAATCATTGTAGTTAGTTTTAACTTCAACTAAAATAACATTTTTTTAGAAAATGTCAATCTCTGGAGCGAGTAACGAGAATCGAACTCGTGTCTTTGCCTTGGCAAGGCAACGTAATAGCCATTATACGATACTCGCTTGTTGTCAATTTTGAGAGCCCGCTGATTTAAAACGAGCGAGGACAATATAATTATCCTCGCCCGTTAGGTCAACGTCATTTTCCCTAAAGACTATCTATCATCTCCATTTACCTTTCTAACGTGTTTTGTTCCTTCAACTAAAGGTCCAGTACCACCCTTTCCTTCTTCTGTATGTCCACCTTGTTCTTGCTTAGCAAAAGCTGCAGAAGACTGTCCGCTCAATCCACCACCGGCAGCGTGTGGAGCAGCTGTATGGCCAGCGTCAGCACCCATCAAAGCCTTATGTGACAAGTTGTATCTACCTTGGTCGTCGATCTTCATCAACTTAACTTTGATCTTATCTCCAAGTTTCACTACGTCTTCTACTTTATTTACACGTTTTGTATCTAATTCAGAAATGTGAACTAAACCATCTTTACCTGGTGTCATTTCCACAAAAGCTCCGAATTCCATAACTTTCACTACTGTACCTTCGAATACGTCACCAACTTTTGGCATGTAAGTAAGTTTCTTTACCCACTCTACAGCTTTTTCACCAGATACTTGGTCTGGAGCAGTAATTGTAACAATACCCTCGTCAGCAATATCCATTTCAACACCACATTCTTTAGTGATCTTCTGGATAGTTTCTCCACCTTTACCGATAACCACACGAATCATGTCTGGATCGATAGTAATATTCATAATCAATGGAGCGTACTTAGAAAGCTTCTTACGAGCTTCAGGCAACACAGCGTTCATACTGTCGAGAATGAAAGTACGACCTTCGTGAGCCTGCGCCAAAGCCTTACGCATAAGGTCTAGTGAAAGACCCTTGATCTTAATATCCATTTGAAGAGCAGTGATACCATCTTTAGTACCAGCTACTTTGAAATCCATGTCTCCAGCAAAATCTTCCATACCCTGAATATCGCTCAAAATCTTGTAGTCTCCATTGTCTGGATTAGATACGAGACCCATAGCAATACCAGCAACTGGTTTCTTTAGTGGAACACCGGCACACATAAGTGAAAGGCTTGATCCGCAAACGGATGCCATTGAGCTAGATCCATTACATCTAGTTACTTCAGAAACCAACCACATTGTGTATGGGAATTCTGCAGCACTTGGAAGCATTGGGATAAGAGCTCTTTCTCCAAGATCTCCATGTCCAATTTCACGACGACCTGGACCACGTTGTGGTTTGATATCGCCAGTAGCAAATGGTGGGAAATGATAATGATGGAAGTATCTCTTAGTAACATCTCTTTCCATAGTATCTACAATCTGAGCATCGCCAGGACCACCGAGAGTAGTGATAGTCAAAGCCATAGTCTCACCTCTTTGGAAAATTGCAGAACCATGTACACGTGGAAGTACATCAAGTTCGATACTAATAGGACGAATTTCAGTTAATTTACGACCATCGAGACGAGTTTCTTTTTCAAGAATGTTCTTTCTCATGTTCTTCTCAAGCATCTTATTTAGAATGCCTGCAAGTTCTCCTTGGCTGAATTTTCCTTCTGCGATTTCAGCAGCAAATTTTTCGAATATTTTATCTTCAATAGCGTGAATTTGATCTTTTACGATCATTTTTGTAATACCGCTAACATTCAACATGTCTTCAGTAACAAAACCTTTCACGGCTTCTACAGCTTCTTCCTTGAAAGCAGCAACCGTAGCTTCAATTTTTTTCACTTCGAATTTTTTAGCGTATTCGAGTTGAAGTTCACAAATTTGTTTGATGTATTTATGAGCCATTTCCAAAGCCTGAAGAACAACTTCCTCAGTAACTTCTTTCATAGCAGCTTCCACCATAGTGATAGCATCTAGAGTTCCTACAACTACTAAGTTCATAGTTCCCTCTTCACATTGTGTGTAAGTAGGATTCACTACTAGTTCTCCATTTACATAACCCATGCGCACAGCGCCTACAGGTCCTGAGAAAGGAAGTCCGCTTACCATTAAAGCAGCAGATGCAGCATTAATAGCAGTAGTAGCTGGATCTACTTCTAGATCAGCTGAAAGTGCACTACAGATAATTTGAACTTCGTTTGTAGTACCCTTTGGGAAAAGTGGACGGATTGGACGATCGATAAGACGAGAAATCATAATAGCATTCTCGGATGGACGACCTTCACGTTTGATAAAACGGCTGCCTTTGATCTTACCTGCAGCATACATATTCTCTTCATAGTCTACAGACATTGGGAAAAAGTCTGCACCTGCTTTGCCTTTTGGGCTCATAGATGCGTTACCCATTACGACAGTATCGCCTAGAGAAACTAGGGCAAAACCATTCGCATAGCTGGAAACAGGATAATTCCTGATACGGAACTCGCGACCGGCGAGATCCATTTTTACTTCTTTTGGTTCCATTTTTTAGAACTTATGGGATAGAGTACCCGACTAAGCCGGGTAAATATGCCCCACGGAATCTTCAAGCTCTCAAGTGACAAGATTTAAAAAATTATTAGCCGGAGCCAATAATTCTCTAAATCCTGCGACTTAAGATGCAGTTTCCAAGGGGTTTAAAAAAACAATTTTTTTAAGGAACGTCTTATTTGCGAAGTTTAAGATCCTTAAGAAGTTTCTCATACTCAACCTTGTCGTGCAAACGAAGATAGTTCAAATGTTTGCGACGTTTACCTACCATACCGAGTAGGCCACGGCGAGAGTGATCATCCTTAGGATGTAACTCTAAGTGTCCAGATAACTCATTGATCCTTTCGGTCAAAATTGCTACCTGTACTTGTGAGGATCCAGTATCCTTTTCGTGGATACCATGTTTTGTCATTAACTTCTTCTTTTTGTCTCGTTTCATTATTTTGGGGGAAAAAAAATTTCGCAATGAAAATTGTACTAATAAATTCAATTTTTGGCAAGGGGAAACTTGAGTTTTGAGGATATTTTAGAATGCTCTGTTGACTTTGAGTGGGTCAAGGATAGAATCCTTAGGTATGAATTACAGACAAATAATTGCCGATTCTTGGAAGTATACCCAATCTAATAAAAGATTGATTATATGGTTCGGATTTTTGTCCTGTCTACTTACTACTACGGTGGGAGTCGGATACATGGCTTACCAATTCTTTGCATTCAAAACTTCTTACCTATTTAGCACTGAAGAACATAGCTTTTTGAGCCAGGTAATAGGTTTTATAATAGATTTCATCAAGACTAATGTCTCTTTAACGATACCCTTGGTAGTTTTTGCAGTGATTTTTGGAATTCTCTATTTCTTATATCCTACTTTAGCGGAAGCAGCGGCAATTCAGGTGATTGCCAGGAATAAAAACGGTCAAAAAGCAGGAGTTGGCACCGGCTTTCGCCATGGAATGATGTCCTTCCTTCCACTTCTTGAATATCACCTATTAATCAAGACTTTTGGATTTTTCTCTATTTTGATTGAAATGTCCTTCGTACTTAGGAATCTAGGACCGGTTATTTTTAAGATATTTTTGCCAATATTTATTTTACTTATAATTATTGGTTTCATTTTGACTCTTCTTTTTACTTATACTGATTTCTATATAGTAATAGATAATGAACCTGTTGTGTCAGCGATGAAAAAAAGCGCAAAAATGGTAATTATGCATTGGAAATACACCTTTTTGATCAGTATTTTGATGTTAATTATTGGCTTAAGAATTATTATTCAGGTGGTGATGGTGTTCCTTATCCCAGCACTTATAGTTTTGATTACTGGTTATTTGGCCACAGTCACTTTGCCAGTAACTGGTGTGATTGTTGGTGGTGTGGTTGGGTTGGTAGCCCTAATATCTGCAGCATATCTCACAGGTATCGTTGAAATATTCTCCTATACTGTATGGACCTATACTTTCCTTGCAGTGACACAAGAAAAAGAGCTAACAGCTAGAGAAGAAGAAGCTGCACCGGCAGTTACTATCCATGAGGAGCCCGAGCAAAGTAACTAAGAACCATAAATAGAATATAGACTAGTGAGAAAACAAAAATCCTCAAAGCTATATTCCGAGGATGCATTTTCAAAGTAGCGTCGTGTTTTTTTTCACGTATTTTTTGAAAATGATAAATTTCCACAGCACTACTACACAAGATGAGGAAAGAAAAAAAGATCACAACCCTAATGTCTGAATAAACCTGATAAAAACCTTGTGATGGCAATTTCAGAGCTAAATCCTGGACGAAAAAATAGACAATCATCATTACAAGTAAATGAATGAGCTGGTCTAGCAAAAAGGCCATTATTTTCTTGTCATGCTTTAGGTCGTAACTAATTTTGGCCTGATCAATCCAAAAATGTAGGAAACAGATTACAAAAGCTGCTCCAATTGGCCAATAGTTACCATTTAGAATAAAAGGAGAAAGAACTATTAAATTCACCACGAAATGAACCAATACGTGCACTAAAACACCGTATTTACTCTTTATTTTCCAAAGTACCAATTTATTTGGCTGAAAAACGAAGTCTGCTAAAAGATGGGCTAAAATTAAGTATCCTAGAATCATTATTTTGTTAGGTCATTTTGTTTAATACGATCCACCATAGTGGCACTAATCTGCTCAGCAAGAGAAGTATTAGTCTCTAGTAGTTTTCTGAAATCTGCTTTGCTCAAGATAAACACTTCAGACTCCATAGTGGCTTTTGCAGCGGCATTACGTGGCTGATCAGATACTAGGGCCATTTCACCAAAGAAACCTTGATCATTGATCTCAGCAACCTTCTTTGGAAGGTCTCCTGCCTCTTTAGGCTCATGATAAATGCTTACCTGCCCCTTTTTCACTATATATAGGGCATCTCCTTCATCCCCTTCCTTAAAAAGCTGATAATTTGCTGGATAGTACATCAATACGATGTGGGCAATAATTTCTTTATGAGCATTTTCGTCCAATGTAGCGAAAAGTGGGATCTGCTTTAAAATTGGCAGCAGCATTGAGGAATCGACATTTGTATCACTCATTTTTGTTTGGTTATTTATTTGACATATCACTAGTTATATTATATAATATATTTAGATAAATAGCAAGTTCCCAAAAACAAAAACATAAATGGTAAAGTTCTCGCAAAACAAGAAGATAGCTATTTCTGCAATAGCTCTGTTCGTAATATCATTCTCCACAATGATTTTTTTCTTAGGTGGAGACATGAAAGGTGCGGCTAATGTTATGGGAGCTGGAGAACATGGCGGTACTACAAGCGGACACGGTGGAGCTGAAGCAGCTGCATCAGAGATTAATAAAAGTGGATTCTCTACTGACGTAAGCGGAAATATTACTATAGTAGGTAAAGACTTTTGCGCTTTGCTTAATCAGAATTGTCCAGATTTAATTAAACAGCCTATATATAAGTATGTGGATAAAGAGGATTTCTCAGAATTGTCTGAAGTTCTTGGTAAAGTGGTAGAAAGTGCTCAATCCATAGATTCAATTGGTCCAATTCGCGTAAGTGCAAACCAAGAAAAAGGGAAATTAATTATTTTGAGCGCAAAAAGCATACAAAATGCTGAAGGCAAAATCACTGGAATTAATTTCACTGTAAAAGATATTACTGACAGAGTAGATGGAACAAATAAAACTGATGTTAAAACAGAAAAGAAAGAAGATTCAAAAAGTGAATGGCTAGAGGGCATTTATCCAAAAATTAAAGACATAAATAGCCAGAGCGATACTTTGATGAAAAAGTTAAGTTTTAATAACGGCTAATTGTATAGCATTTAGCTCGCATAATTCTTGCTTAGAGTAGCGTCTACGAGTAGAATTCACCCCGTTAAATATTAACGGATTTTTTATGTCTTCTTCCTATAAAGCCCGCACCACTGAACAGAAATGGCAAAAAAAGTGGAATTCTTCAAAATTGTATAAAGTTAATTTGGCGAGCAAAAAGCCAAAATACTATAATCTAGTAATGTTCCCCTATCCATCTGGAGATAAATTGCATGTGGGACATTGGTATAATTTTGCACCAGCAGATAGCTGGGGTCGCTATAAAAGAATGAATGGTTTCAATGTGTTTGAACCAATGGGTTTTGATAGTTTTGGATTACCTGCTGAGAACTATGCAATTAAGACTGGGGTTCCTCCACAAAAGAGTACAGAAAAAAATATTGTATCCATGATCAAGCAATTAGGTGCTATGGGTACAATGTATGATTGGGATAAGACCGCAGTTACATCTAGACCTGACTATTACAAATGGAGCCAGTGGGTGTTTTTGCAACTATATAAAAAGGGTTTAGCTTACAAGAAAGATGCTCCCGTGAATTGGTGTTCTAGTTGTCAGACAGTATTGGCGAATGAGCAAGTTCAAGATGGAAAATGTGACCGTTGCAGCACTATTATTATTCAAAAAAATCTTTATCAGTGGTTTTTCAAAATCAGTGATTACTCTGAGCCATTATTGGACAATGCCGATTTAGATTGGCCAGAAAAAACTAAGATAATGCAGAAAAATTGGATTGGTAAAAGCAGTGGTTGTGATATCTATTTCAAACTTGAAGATGGTGATGATGTTTTAACTGCTTACACTACTAGACCTGATACAATTTATAGCGTGACTTTCGTAGTAATGGCCCCTGAGCATCCACTCTTGGATGGATTAGTAAAGGGAACCAAATATGAGCAAGAGGTAAAGGAAATTCGCAAAGTGATTAATCGCCAAAGTATCATTGAAAGAACATCGGATACAGGTAAAGATAAGATTGGTTGCTTCACTGGAAAATACGTAATTAATCCAGTAAATGGTGCGAAGATTCCGGTATATGTAGCGAACTTTGCCTTAATGTATGGAACAGGAATTGTAATGGCAGATGCACATGATCAAAGAGATTTTGAGTTCGCGAGAAAATATAGTATTCCTTTGAAATTTGTTATCTCCGAGAAAGGAGAGAAAATTGATCCTAAAGATTTCCAGGGTGCTTATACTGGAGATGGAATCTTGTTCGATTCTGAAGGATTCAATGGCATGAATAATCGCCAAGCTTTGCCTAAGATGATAGATTTTCTTGAAGGAAAAGGTTTTGGAAAGAGGGCTACAAACTATAAATTAAGAGATTGGTTATTGAGCAGACAAAGATATTGGGGTGCTCCGATTCCAATTATAAATTGTCCAAAATGTGGAGAAGTACCTGTTCCAGATAAGGATTTGCCAGTGGTATTGCCTATTGGAAATGTGGACTATAAGCCAAAAGGGAAAGCGCCATTAGCTTCAGTTCCTAGATTCGTAAACACTAAGTGTCCGAAATGTAAGGGCAAGGCAAATCGTGAAGTAGATACGATGGATACCTTCATTTGTTCAAGCTGGTATTACTTGAGATATTTAAGTGCGAAGGATAAGAAACAAGCTTTTGATCCGAAAATTATCAAGAAGTGGATGCCAGTAGATATGTACATTGGAGGACCAGAACATGCTTGTATGCATCTTTTGTATGCTCGTTTCATTCACAAAGTTTTGATGAACGATCCAAAGGCTGAACCATTTAAGAAATTAGTGCATCAAGGTTTAATCACAAAAGATGGTGCGAAAATGAGTAAATCAAAAGGCAACGTGGTGAGCCCAGATGAGTTTGTGGAGAAATATGGCAGCGATGTATTCAGAATGTATTTGATGTTTATGGGACCATTCACAGATGGGGGAGACTGGAGCGACAAAGGCATCACTGGTCTCGCTAGATTTGTGGAAAGATTCTGGACAATGTTAGATGCGAAGGAAACTAAAGTAGTCGACCAAAAGGTCATGAAAATTTCCGTTCATAAATTGATTAAAAAAATTAGTGAAGATATAGAAAAATTCCATTTCAATACTGCAGTTGCATCTTTAATGGAATTTACAAATCTCGGATTGAAGAATGGATTAGATAAGGCTAGCAAGAAAATTGCAGCACAATTGATTGCACCATTGGCTCCACATTTGGCTGAAGAATGCTGGTCAAAGCTTGGTGGCAAATATAGTATTTTTGATTCAAAATGGCCTAAGTATGATGCCGAGTTTACAGTGGATGATACGGTAAGAATTGGCGTGCAAGTAAATGGAAAAGTTCGTGGAGAAATTGAAATAAGCAAAGAGACTACTCAAGAAGAAGCTATTAAATTAGCTCGCTCAAATGAAAATGTCCTTAAATATCTCACTCAAGGACAAGTAGTGAAGGAAATATACGTACCAGGAAGGATTGTAGGATTCGTAGTTAAATAATCTCTGAAATTACATGACCAGGAGGACAGGTAAAATCCTTAAGTTACTGCTGAAAGCATGTTTGTTTGTACTGCTTGTAGTTTTAGGAATTGGTATATCTTTGCTTTTGTGGTTTGGCTATGAGATTGGTGATTACAATATTATTCCTGAATATGCGAAAATTTCCGGATTTCCTGGTGAGGAAAAAACTTACTTGGTGGTTTTTCAGAATAATAATGAAATAAGGCCTGCTGGTGGATTTATTACCGCATATGGCCTGATGAAATTTAATCATGGTTTATTCCAAGATTTACAAATTAACAATGTATACGGTACAACTGATCAACATTCATATATTGAACCTCCCTATCCGTTGAATACAATGCTGGACAAGGATGGTCAAAAATTAAGTTATTCATTTAGGGATGCTAATTTTGCTCCGGACTTCAGATATTCAGCAAAAAATCTCGAGAAGATGCTAAAATTAACCCAGAAGGATTTACAAGTGGATGGAGTAATAGCTATAAACTATTCTTTTCTTGAAGATTTACTCGGAAAAATAGGCGGGGTCGACGTGGACAGAACGAAGTTAGATAAAAATTCACTTTTTTCTACTTTGGAATATTCGGTGAATGACATAGATAGACATAGCCTAACAGATTTGGCGAATCGCAAAGATATATTAAAAGATTTCAGCAAAGAGCTAATAAAAAAGATTGTGCTACATCCGTTGATGATTGGGGACGTCCTAAAAGTGGCTCATCAAAGTTTAGACAAAAAGGATATTCAAATTTATTTCAAAGATGAATCGTTAGAAAAAATGGCGATTACCAGAGGTTGGTCTGGCTCATGGGAAGAAAAAACCAATAGTGATTTATTGGCTTTAAATACAGCTAATCTAGGAGGCCTAAAGGCAGACAGATATATTTCAAAAAATATCAGTTACGATCTGCACATAGATAAAAAATCTCAAAAAGACGATTACAAATTATCTGCTACAACAAAAATTACTTTAAAATATTTTGGCACAGAAAATATTCCTGTGAGTGGCGACTACAATGGATTTTTACGTTTATACGTTCCGGAGGGAGCAAATCTAACTTCTTCAGATAAGAATAGCATTGAAGATTTCAGCGAACACGACGAAGGATATTTGCATGTCTATGAATGCTTTATAAAAATGAAACCTGGTGAAGAGAAATCTTTTTCCTACACCTACTACTTACCTTCAAGTCTGATTAAGGATGACAAATACTCTCTATTCATTCCAAAGCAATCTGGTGCAGTGAATGATAGCTATACAGTGGTTATAACTCTTCCAAACGATTACTCCCTATCCTCAGACACCTTCCAAACAAAGGAAAATTTCGCTTTATACAATGGTCGTCCGGACAATAATATGAGTTTTAATTTAAGTTTTAAAAAAGGAGATAGACCACCATATGCTATTTACCAAAACATTGATTCTCTAAGTAAAATCAAAATAACCTTCAATAAGGATGTGTCACCATTAGAGGATAGTAATTTCCAAATAGAAGACAGTAACGAGAAGGTCCCAGGATCAACGGATACTATAAAAATTTTGGACGTACAACAAACCGGTCCAAATGTTTGGCTAAATGTTGGCGGTATGACTTATCAAAATGAAGAAAGATACAATATTTTACTAAAGGGGGTTAAGGACTTAGACGGAAACACAATCAATCCTGACCCACGTAAAATAACCGTAGTCCAAAGGGTTCCACAGAATTAATATTTAAAGTGATGAGGAGTATTCCATGGCCTTGGCTAGCATGGTCACAGCTTCAGCGCGAGTAGCAATATCTCCTGGTCTAAAACGATCGTGTTTTGAGCTTACTATTTCTAAGCCGGCCAGCTTAGAAATGTCGGCCTGGAAGCGACTTTTTTTTGCCACATCTATAAAGTTTTTATCAAAGCTATTCTGTTTATTTGAGGGGTCAACGAACTTCGAAATTACATGAGCCAATTCTTCTCGGGTAACTGCCTTGTCAGCTTTCGCTAAATCAAAAGTTTTATCGATGATATTCTTTGCCTTTAAAATTTCTAAGGCTTCTTTATATTCAAGCATTTTGCTTTCATTAAACTGTTGATATTCACGTACTGACGTAGCCTTAGCAAACATCATTGTCATATCGTAATTATTAATTGCGACATTTGGTTTGAAAGAGAAATCATTATAGCCGTGAAGAATGTTCTTAAGGGCTAATTTTGTAATATAAGGGTAAGAAAAATTATCAGTATTCACATCGCTAAAATACAAAACTTTTGAACCAGCATTAATCAATTTTTCCTGTAATTCCAAGATAGGAACATCACGTGGCTGAACGTCATTAATTACTGAGAGAGCTGAGGCCATTCCCACGGCTTGTCCTACTTGCATGACTACAGGTTGCATTCTTGTTGTTCCGTTTACTATGTGACTCACAGAGATGTTCTGGCCTGCTACAAGGAAACCATCCACATCTTTTGGCACAGTCACTCCGTATGGAATTTGATATGGAGGAATTGGGTAATAGAAATCACCTTTTCCCTTTTCGCAAAAATGTAAATCTATTGGATAATCACCAATAGCAATACTATCTGAAAAAATCTTGGAACGTCCGTCGCTATCAGGAAGGATATCTCCTTCTTGAAGACGATACTGCCCTACTAGACGTCTGCTTTCTCTAACGTATGGAAGTTTAGCAAAGTCATCATCCGTACCAAATTCATCACTAAGTCCATATTCATAAAATCCTAATTCCTTCTGCATGAAATAGATGTAGCCTCTGGAGTAATCCTTGGCTTTTTTCAAAATATCTAAACGGCTAAAATTATCCAATTCATTACTGGCGGCATCGTAATCATTACCATATGAATGACTTGGCACATTAATCATCATCTTGTCATTTGGAAGGTGGCCATATTCTAAAAGACGTTCCATATCAAATTGACTACTAGACCCTGGGCAGAGCTTATTAGGAATTGTGCATTTATAATTATTGATATTGTAGTTATCCGGTTCTGGAATAGTTACATCCTTACCTTTGAATTCTAAAACTGCCACGAAAGTAAGAGGCTGAATGCATTGAGAAGTAATATTCGCGTGGAACTCTGTAGAATTCTCATCTACTCCTATGTCATAAGGGATATTTGCCATATACATTAGATCTCCAAACTGAGTCGCATCCACAACTACATGTGCTGGAACAACATAGTCCCCTCCTTTATTTCCACGGAACCTCACTCCTCTAATCGTATTTCCATCGCGATAAACCTTGGTCACGTATGAGTTATAATAAACCTTAAGAGTTTGGATTTCGGAAACCATCTGGTTAAGAATCGCCGCTCCTACTGAAGGCTCATAGCAAAATGGGCTTACCTTACAAAGATGAGTCTCGGCAGATTTTCCATTAATTTTATAATAAGCAATAACACGGTCGAGAAATTCGCGGAAAATTCCGGAAGTCTTTGCTGGATCTCCATCAATAGCGGAAACTCCAGAGGAAGTAAGCATATCTCCCAGCCAATTTGTTTGTTCGATAATACAAGTCTTTATTCCCATTCTTCCTGATTGAATTGCTGCAGCTGTACCTGAAGCTCCTCCACCTACCACTACAACATCACAACCTTTAAGAACATTTCTTGCTGTAATAAGGTCGGTTTCAATATCGCTAGCCATAGAAATTTTGCGACTTTGCTCAACACTGAAATCAACAAAAACTGAAGGTCTGATATATTTACCAATATTAGGATTTTGAGTACTGGTGAAGAGTATTCCTACTACCATCACTATGGCCAAATACCTGTTTTTATGTTTGTTTTTCATATTTATTTTATCCTTAATTATACCATAAAAACGCTTTTTAATTAAGTCAAACCCGCAACCTTTTCAAAGTCTGGTGTTATTGCTAGTGTAGGGATGCTTTTAGTGGGCACTGAAATTATCCCTACCTCAACAATTCAATTACATAATTTAACAATACCTATGTCCCAGGATCTTCCTTCCGAGGTCCAGCAACAGATATTAGTTGAATTCAAAGACAACCCTCAAGTTTTTGAGAAAATCTATGAATTCTACTACGAGATGATTCTCAAATATCTGGTCAAACGCACTCTGTCTTCAGAGGTGGCGTATGACTTAACTGCTGACACCTTCATCAAAGCTTTTGAAAGCTTACACAAATTCAAATGGACCGGCATATCCATCAAAGTATGGCTCTATAGAATTGCTATTAACGCTCTAAAGAACCAACGCCGCAATCCAACATCTACCGCCTTAGAAGATGTACCGGAAGGTCATGAAGCGCTATCTGTGGATGCTAGAGAAGAATTAAAAGAGCTAGATAAAACTTTATTTGGAGACGATGAATTATCTAAATTGAGCGATGCCTTGGCTACTCTCAAGCCTGAGCATCAGAATGTAATTAGTCTGTACTACTTCACGGGTATGTCACAGAAAGAAATAGCTGAGACTACAGAAAGTTCAGAAAGCGCCGTCAAAGCAATTATGCACAGAGCGATGACAAACTTGAGAGACTTATTATCACCTAACCTTGCCTAACAATGGACAAAAAATACACAAATAGGTCGGTGGATAACCTAGAGCTCAAGAAGAGCAAAGAATATCTATGGAAATATATATCTAAGAAAATTGATATGAAGAAGTCTGCGCATCACACTGCTGAAATAGCGGAAGATGTAACAGACAAAAAAGCTACTTTTGGAGATTTATTCAAATCACTATTTAAGATGCCCGAAAGATTAGTTTCAGTATCAGTGATCTCTGGATTATTGATTGTTGCTTTAGTCTTCAGTAGCGGCTTACGTGGCTGGTTTGGATCAAACATTCAAGTAGTTCATGCAAACTTTGAAATGACAGCTATCACAGAAGATGCGAGCGGAGTAGCCAGCGACAGTGGCTTTACACTAACAGCTACGGAAGATCTAAGCGTGGATGTGATTAAAGAAAATCTAAAGGTTCAGCCGGAAGTGAAACTAAATGTAGAAAAGACAGATAAAGGAAAATATAAAGTAGAGCCGGTGAAAGGAATGGATGCCAATACTATTTATAATTTCAATATTCAAACTGATCATGGTGATCAGAGCTGGGCTTACCAGATTCAGGACACTTTCAAAGTTGACGGAAGCATTCCAGGAAATGAAGGCACAAGCGTACCTACAAATACAGGAATTGAAATTAATTTCAGCCATGCAACTTATGATTTCAAGAATGCAAAAAATTTCTTTGAAATAAATCCTAGGGTTGATGGAAGATTTGAAAAACACGATAGAACTTTAGCTTTTGTTCCTAGTAATAGATTGAATACAGGAACGATTTACACAGTAAAAATGAAGAAGGGTTTTGGCATTGACGGTAGCGATAAAAAGCTAGATAAAGATTTCGTTTTCAAATTTGAAACTGGCGAAGGTCCATCTGATACTGGCAATCATTTCAGCTTCACTAAGTCCTATTACGAGATGCCTACCAACAGTTCGATTGCAATGGAGATTTATGCTTACAATTTCGAACAACAAAATAAGAAAGATGTTCAAATTCAAGTTTATAAATACAGCGATCAAAATAAATATTTAGAGGAAATCAGAAAGTCTATCGATGTTCCTCAATGGGCTTATTATACAAAGAGCAATTACTTGCATACGACTGCTGGATTACAGGACTTAGGAAGTTTCCAAGGATTGATCGAGAAGCCAAGTTGGAATTCATACGTATATTTACCTGAGAAAACTTTGGATAAAGGTTACTATCTTTTCCAAGTTGATGATGAGGGTCATAAGGCACAAACATTGGTACAAGTAACAGATCTATCAGCCTATATTAATACTTCAGTTAC
>JAPLYN010000005.1 GCA_026395515.1 Candidatus Peregrinibacteria bacterium
AAGGAAGCTGCAAAAGTATTCAAAAAAGCTGAAGGCAAAGCTAAAAAAGTTTTCAACAAAATAAAGAGTAAAATTGAAGGCAAGAAAAAATAACACTCCAATTATTGGCATTATTGGTGGCCTAGGACAAATGGGCCGCCTCTTTGCTGATTACTTCCGCACACTTGGAATTGAAATTTTAATCTCTGATTTAGGAACTAAACTGACAAACAAAGAACTCGCCAAGAATTCTGATATTGTCATTATTTCAGTGCCAATAAATCATACTGAAAAAGTCATCAAAGAAGTACTTCCTCACATTAGAAAAGATTCTGCCATAATGGATTTAACTTCGATTAAAGAAGAGCCCGTGAAGTGGATGTTAAAGGGTAATTGTGAGGTAATGGGAATGCATCCAATGTTTGGTTCTACTAATCCAATTCCAGGACAAACTATTATTCTTTGTGAAACGAAAAAATCTGGAGCTTGGTCTAAATGGATGGAGAATTTTCTCCGCACAAATGGAGCAAAAATAGAAAAACTCACGCCAAAAGAACACGATCAAACAATGAATATTGCTCAAGGACTTATTCATTTTGCAGAAATTACTTTTGCTGATAGTTTGCGTCGTTGTGGCATGCCGGTTGAGAAACTTTTTCATTTCACTGGGAAGGCTTCAGAGATGAAAGTATTGCTTGCGGCGAGGCTTATTGCTCAAGATTCTGGCTTATACGGAAATATCCAAATTTCTAATCCTTATGCCCTTAAATCACTAAAGGAATTTAAGAAATCGGTTGAAGAGTTAATTAAGATTGTTGAAAAAAAAGATCTAAACTCGTTCAAGAAATATTTCGAGAAAAATCAGAAATTTTACGGTAAATATTTGAAAGAAGCTTACAGTGATAGTTCCTATTTGATTGATCGTTTGATGGATTTAAAAACTGTCCGTCAGAAAAAAATAATTTCGACAAAACCAGCTAAAAGTGATTTAGCAATTCTTGGTCCTGCGAATACTTTTTCACATATTGCTGCTGATAAATACAGTGAAGCAAAAAAATATTTTGCCCATGACATTGATGAGGTTTTTGAGCTAGTGGAAAAGGGGACTGTGGAAGAAGGTCTCGCGCCAATTGAAAACAAACTTCACGGTAGTGTACGCGAAACTCTCGATGCTTTATTCCAAAGAAATGTTCATATTCACAAGGAAATTACTATTCCGATTAATCATTGTTTGGTTTGTCTCTCGCACGCAAAAAAAACTGATATAAAAATCATTAGCTCTCATCTACAAGCACTCAGTCAGTGTAAAAAATATTTGCATAAAAATTTTTCTAAAGCTGAAAATGAAGCTGTTAATTCTACCGGCGCAGCTATTCAAAAATTGCTCCAGGCAAATGATAAATCCATCGCCGTGATTGCTCCGGCCATTGCTGCACAGGATCCTAAATTAAAAATTCTTGCGGAAAATATTGCCGATAAAGAAGACAATGCCACGACTTTTGTTGCCATCACAAAGGGAAGGATTTCTCTTGCTCAATCTACCCAGAAATTGGATTCACAATTTCACAAAACTTACGTCGCATTTTACTTCAGTGCAAATGCTCCAGGAACTCTTTTCACCGTTTTTCAAGATTTCGCTAACGCCAAAATTGATCTCACAAAAATAGAATCTCGCCCAACTCAAAAATCTTTCGGTGATTATATTTTCTATCTTGATTTCAATGGCCATATTTCCGATCCACACGTCAAAAAGACTCTCCAATTAGTAACTGAGAAAGTTGCGGAATTGAGAATATTAGGCAGCTATTGAACTCTCTTTTTTATTTCTTGCCGCAAAGTTATACAAGCCATCTTCATTTCTAACTTTTTCCCCATTATGGAAAATTCTATTTAATTCAGCGGCTATTTTTACATAAGAGGGATGTCTCCTTTCACCCTTACCTCTAGCAAAGGTGTGAAGGTCTGTAGTTTCTAAAAGAATTTTGAAGAGTTCCAATTCTCCTTCTTTCCATACTATTTCCCAAGCCATTTTTCTGGTTTCCATGCTAGCTGCATTCCCCATTTTAGCTACAGTGATTCTTCCACGTTGAAGTTGCTCTAGATTAGCATCAGGATCTTTAGAGACATTTCTTTTGCCAGTTAAAACTTTTCTTTGAGTTGTTAATTCTGGCAATTCATCTGGTATTAAAAGTTTTAAAGCACGACTTATTGCAAGTCTATATCTGTTTACCTCTCCATCTACATTTGCCTCAGGAAATATTTCTTTTGCAATATCCTGATACTTTTTATTTGTATTTCTAGCTAATTCAACTACTCGTGCCGCATGAGAATGCACGATTATATCAACTAATGATTCGCCTCTATTTGTGAGTGTCTCCACCATTTGATCAGCTTAGAAGATGACTTTATAGATCAATATAGCCGATTTGTCAAAGAGCATCGCTAAACTCGCCCACATTGAAAGGGCGGGCGGAGGTTCTGGTGAACTCTCCGCCCGATGGTTCGTCGCCAGCCTTACGGCCAGCTATCTACCATCACACCTCTTCAAGGTTGCGCCCTCGACGACCACGCGCAGCGTATGCGCGCCGCACGTGAAGGCGGGACATCTTCGGTCCCGGATCCTGCGGAGGGATCACAGGCTTCCCACGATTCCGCTCGATCTTCGCGGTCGAGCGTGGAGCCCAGGTTGGGGTCATCAGTGCGACTCCGGTCAGGAGCAGCACCACGACGAAATCAGAGATGCTGCTATCGGTACCATTAGCCATACTATTGGTCCTTTTGGTCGAGAGTTTTTGAATCAGCCGTCGCCCAGTTGAGTTGAATTCTCTCTCATGATGGGTCTCTCCTGGACCTCAGTTGTTGCGCGTCATGATGGCGCGGCGCCGCTTTCCGAAGAGACTTTCGACGATGTCGATCATCAGTCCGAGAACGAGGATGCTGATAGCGCCGAAGATGCAGGTAACACCCGCGTCTCCGAAGCCCTTGTGGATGGGCGCTTGACTCGGGGTGATCAGCGCGATCCCGAGGAAGAAGATGCCCATGAGAAGGAAGAGCATGAACGCGATAGCCGTGAAGCTTTCGCCGTTGTATTTGCACTTTGACATATGGTTAAGGCCCTCCTTAGACCTGGTTGTTGCGGAAGTTGGTGCCCGTTCTAGTCTTGCGACCGAACAGCACCGCGATGAACATGAAGAGGATGAAGATCAGTCCTCCGAAGATGCAGGTCTGACAGCCCTCCTTGAGAAGGTGCCGGGCGAACGCCCAGCTCTCCGGAACGGGCAGGTAGAGGAATCCGAAGATAACCTCCAGAAAGAGAAAGAACTTCACCGAGTTCACGCAGAACCGGTAAAAGTTATCACGTTTACGTCTAGCCATGTATTTAGGCCCTCCTTGAGCCTTGGGTAAATTGAAAGTTGTGTGATAGTGTCAACGAACGCCTGCTTTGAGCCGGCTGCCAACCTTGCGGTTACAGTTTAGCATCAAAAAGTCAGGATGCTGTATCCTAACAGATTAGTCAATAAAAGCAACTATTAAGTTTTTGGCTTAGATCAATTCGCAATCGTAGCATAGCACTCTTCACAGTAAACTTTTTCTGGTCTCTCTGGCGAGTAGCTTGTCATCATGGATTTTGTACACTTTGCACATTTCTTTTCCCAAAGGTGTCTTGGATTTCTCGAACCAAATCTTTCCAAGAAACGACAGTCTGTACATTTTCTCTGTAGTGGAATTCCCAATTTTTTATAAAATGCTAATTCCTTCGGCATCACTTTGTAATTTTTTCCACAGTCTACGCAGGCTAAAACTTGATCGCATACTCCGACCTCTACTCCTTTCAAATCATCTGGCAAAACATAAGTCTGTTTCGCATATTCCTTCGGATCTGGCTCGCGCCATCTATAGCCACGGCCCATTCCCAAAGCCTTTTCTTTTGTTAGCGGAAAGCGATAATTAGCCGCCGTCTCATTATAGGCAAAAGGGGATATTGATAATGGGAAAAATTCTCCCCACTCTCCAGTTTTTTTCATATGTTCAATAATTTTCTTCTTCATCATTTCGTAATCATCAGGGCTATATTGTTTATTCAAAATACAATATTTTTTATTTCTCAAACTCGCGCAGCCAAAAATATTCATCGAATAAAAACAACAGTCGCTATAAAAAGCATCGCTACTATCGGATACAAAAGTATTGAAAGCGCAATTGTTCAAAGCCTCTACTCCGAGCCCTTCCAACACGTATTCTCCATGTCCCATTCCATATACGTCATAACAATCATGACTTGTGAAAATCCAAGTAGAATAAGCACAATCCTGCAATTCAAAAGAATCAAAACAGTCATAAGCATTCTTACAGTTTATCAGATAATTTCCTGAAGAATTTTCTACATTCAAATTTCTACTCGCCCTATGAGGAGATTTTTTTGCCAACTCCACAAAGTACGCCTTACAATTCAAAAATTTACTATATTTATTTAATTCTAAAACTTTCAATTTTTCCTCATACGCTTCCTTGGTATAAGGCTCATTCATGATGTGATTTTTCTTATTTCTGAGCCCATAGCAGCCCACACAGTCATGACAACCAATACAGTCATAACAGAACATTAAATTGCTGGAATTCTGGCAACTCTGCGCATTGATGCATCCATACAATTTATTCGAATCCAAACACTGATAGCACAGCTCACAATCATGTAGAAAGCTGCAGTCATACGAATCCCGCAAATTATTCGAATGTGACACATACATACAGTCCTCGCACTTTTCAATCACCATCGAAAGATAACAATTCTTGTTGTAATAAGCTTGCTGACAATAATCACTGTTTGTCGGATTTATGTTGAATAAGCCGATGCGTGGCACAGCCTCTAGAAGTTCATTGAATTGCTCAAAAAATGGTCGCCCAAAATCAAAATCTCTCCCGTACTGCGCGGCATCATGATTTGCATCCCACCACTCTTCCGGCAAATATACCTGATATTTGGAATCAGCCGGATAAATAGAAATCATCGATTTTCCAGATTTGGAACTGGTACGCTTATAGAGAGTCCTTTCATTACGAAAATTTAACTTATGCTGGAAGCGACATTCCGGACACATCTTCGGATCCGGCACATCAAAACGCTTATAAAAAGCGCGATCAGTATCTCGTATTTCAAAACTATTTTTACAGTTTACGCAGCTAGCCATGGCGGAATTTTAACACAGCAGGGGACCAAAACAAACCAATCTTAAACCCACACTTGCGCTAATCCATAAATATGATAAAATAACACTCTTGTAATTTTGCATAAAGTGGAAATTCAAATCCCAGACAAATTAGAACCAGATTGTGGAAACTGCCAAGGCATGTGCTGCATGGCGATGTCTCATAGAGTCGTAGACAGATTTCCTATCGAAGAGGATAAGCCAGTCGGCGTGCCATGTCGTAACTTAAATGTAGACACATCAAATCAAGATGACTTATATAAATGTGGTGTTTACAACGAAAGAGATTTCAATGGATGGCATGTCTGCAAGTTTTTTAATTGTTTTGGTGCCGGCCAAGCCGTCTCAAGTTTCTTTAAGGACCTTGGCATTAATTGGGCTATAGAGGTAGAAAAACCAGATGAAGAACAAGATAAGCTAATGCTCGAGAACCTAAATAATGCCTACTTCCTTTTATATAAAGTTTTTCAGTACTTATTCAATCTCAAGGCTAGCATTCACTTTGCCAGTGAAGATATGTATGAAGCTGCCAAAATTGAAGCACAATTAGTGGCTGCAGATCTTTCAGAGCACATACTTTCAAACAAAGAAGTTAAGATATTTGAATGGTATGGTCAAAGATTTATACCTGCAATGTCTCATGCTGCAGAAAAAGCTAAAAATAATTACTTTTCAAATAAAGTCTCGAAAGTGCTAAGTATCTTTAAATAATTATGCCCGAAATTAAAATCCAAGAAGGTCTCGAACATGACTGCGATAAGTGTCAGGGATTTTGCTGTGTTGCTTTGGCAATAGACAAAAAGGACGGATTTCCTCGCAATAAGGAGATGGGAGTAGCTTGCGATCAACTAGATACGGATCCTGAACAAGAAGCGAATCTTTGTAAGTGTAAAGTCTTCACTACTTTGGATTATAAAACTCACAGCCTTTGTAAAGACTTCACCTGCCTTGGCGCTGGCAATACTATTTCAGAATATTTTAAAGAGCTTGGTATTCATTGGGCAGTTAGACCGGAAAACATTAGCGATGAACAAAATGGGCTAAGAATAAATAATATTTTCAACGCTTATCTGATATTTCATAATGTATTTTTATATCTAAGAGTTATTAGATATCAACGTCATCCAAATAATAAAATTAGGTATGAAGCAGCAAGAAAAGCAGTAGAAAAAGTTGCCAAAGATTTAGCTCGAACATTAGAAGAAGGCACTCAAGAAATAAAATGTGAAGACTGGTACCAAAATAAATTCAAACCAGAAATGAATTTTGCCATGCACGATGCAGACAACTTACGTTTATTGGATAAGCTAGGAATGAAAAAGTGGTGGTAGAATTTAATCACTCAACTTTTTATTTAAAAAATTAGAAAAAATAGACTGGTTATGAGCGAAATACAAATCCCAGAAAAATTAGAACCAGACTGCAATAACTGCCAAGGACTTTGCTGCGTAGCACCTAGGCATAGTATTGAAGATGGATTTCCACTTCATGAGGACAAACGAATGGGAGAGCCATGTCAGCATCTCGAGCTCGACCCTGCAAGCATTCAAGGTTTATATAGATGCCAAATTCACGCTAATCTCAAACAATTGGGCTGGGCAACTTGTGCCGGCTACACCTGTCACGGCGCTGGGCAGGCAGTATCAGCATTTTTCGAGGAAATGGGAATAAAATGGTCAGAAGAATTTCCCGATCCTAAAAATCTTGAGGAAATAGATGCTAGAGATAACAAAGTTGGAAATTTCTTTTTTGGATTCTTGGCACTAGCTGAAGTCTTTAGATTTTTGGAACACATAAATAGGCGTTATGGTCCTTCCGCTTTCCTCCGCTCAAAGGATGCTGTCAAAGAATTAATGCCTGAATTCTGTAGAGAATTGGAAAGCGAGGATAGCACCGTGGACTATGTAAATTGGGTGACAGTGAAATTCGACCGCGTAATAAAAGATGCAATCTACGGAGTCACAAAAAAAATAGTCTCAACAAGTGCAGAGCCCACCACTAACTCCTCAATCGTGCCAGCATCTCGACTTTCTGCTCGATCAAAGTCTTAGTTCCAATATCCTTCCTGTAAAACACCGGTCCCTTGACCGCAGCTGCGCCAGCTTCCGCGAGTTTCTCTGCCTCGGCGATGTCAGAACCCATTCCAATCATTGCCACCGCTCTGGAGCCCGCTAAATACAATCCATCTTCACGAGCATCAACTGAAGCATAATAAGCTTTCACTCCAGCAGGTAATTCTCCGATTTCAATTTTTTCACCCTTCACTGCATTATCTGGATATCCATTAGGAACCAAATATTTGCAGACAGTCGCTTTATTTTCGAATTCCACTTTCATTCCTTTCATTTCTCCGCGAATAATTGCTTCACACACATCCACGAAATTTGTTTTCAAAGTCGATAGTACATTCATCGCCTCTGGATCACCAAAACGTGCATTGTATTCAATCAATCTTACACCATTTTTCACCGCGATAAATCCTCCATACATCACACCTTTAAATTCGCAGCCAGTTTCTTTCAATAAAGCTGCTGCTACTTTTCTCGTAATATCAGCCGCTTCTTCTACATCGCTAGTCTTCAAAAATGGCAAACTATGATTTGCATCCGAATAAGTTCCCATTCCTCCTGTATTTGGACCTTTATCTCCTTCGTAAGCTCTTTTGTGATCTTGTACGCACGGCATTTCCACAGTATTCACACCGTCGCAAAAACTCATTAAACTAAATTCCTGCCCGACAAATTTTTCTTCAATTACTACGCGTCCGCAATCAGCCAAGCATTCTTTAGCATAAGCAATTCCTTCGGCAATTCCATTCAAATGATCACCACTTACTTTCACACCTTTTCCTCCTTTTAATCCGTCTGCCTTCACTACATACTCGCCACCCAATTTTTCAAAAAATTCAGCTAATCCATTCTCATCATAAAAAACTTTATATTCAGGATTTCCTGGAATTCCATATTTTTCTACTAAATCTCTAGTAAAAGATTTTGATGATTCTAGTCTTCCCACAGTTTGCAGGGGAGAAGCACTATGCACACCAAGATCAAGCAGCATATCTACGATTCCCGCAGCGATTGGCGCTTCTGGTCCCACCACAGCAAAATCTGGTTTCACACGTATAGCTAATTCACGAATTGCATCTGCATCACACACGTCCTTCATCAAATATTCTCCACCACCAAGCAAACCAAAAATTCCTGGATTCTTAGTTTTTCCTACTGCAAAAATTTCCACGGCCTCACTTCTTTGCAAAGTTTCCACAATTGCATGTTCGCGAGCACCATTTCCAATTAAAAGAATTTTCTTCATCGCTAAATTATAATAGATTCAATTGGGTTCTGGAACTACCTGCATCCATTTCCATATCTCTTTCTACTTCACCACCTCTTTCAGAATTACGTGATGCAGCTTGTTTTTTGAGAATTTCTTCTGTCACGTCACCGGTAATGTAACGTCCATCAAAACAAGACATATCCAAATCTTTTACCTTTGGATTTCCTTCTACACATGAATCAAAAACATCTTTCAAGTTTCCATAGAAAAGAGCATCTGCACCAATGATTTTGCAAATCTCCTCGTCACTATGATTCACAGCAATTAGCTCATCTTTAGAAGCAATATCAATTCCGTACAAATTTGGACTAACAATTTGTGGAGAATAAGAAGCGAAATAAACTTTCTTCGCACCAGCTCCTCTCACCATATCAATAATCTGTTTAGAAGTATTTCCACGCACAATACTGTCATCAATCAAAAGTACATTTTTTCCGCTAATTTCCAAAGGCATAGGATTCAATTTATAGCGAATAGATTTTTTTCTAATCTTTTGTCCCGGCATAATGAAAGTTCTACCAATGTATCTGTTTTTCACTAGACCTTCACGATAGGGAAGTCCTAGCTCATCAGCTACCGCAAAAGCTGCAGTTCTGGATGAATCTGGAATTGGCATTACTACGTCTATTTTTAATTTAGCTTTCTTAATTGTCTTTGCTAATTTCTTTCCCATTCTCATACGAGATTTGTAAACTGAAATTCCATTGATAATAGAATCAGGTCTAGCAAAATATACGTATTCAAATAAACATGGAGAGAATTTTTTTGCTCCCACTACTTTTCGGTAAACTTTTCTCGTAGTTTCTTCGATAAAAATTGCCTCACCAGGTCCAACTTCGTCCAAATATTCATAACCTAAAATATCTAGAGTTACAGATTCGGAAGCAAAAATATAACTTGGGTGTAATCCGTCTTTTTTAATTCCAAAAACTAGCGGTCTAATTCCATGAGGATCACGGAAAGCAAACATACCTTGTTTCGCGATATATCCTACCGCTGCATAAGCACCTTTGCATCTCTTGTGTACGCTCTCGACAGCTTTGTATACATGTTCAGCACCAATCTTATCAGCATTCTGATTTGATAAAGATTTTGTGAAAATGTTTAGCATTACTTCACCATCGCTATCTGAATTAACCAAGCGGTGATCTTTTTCAAAAATTTCCTTTTTTAAATCATGTGCATTGAAAACATTTCCATTAAAAACCAAAGTCACTCCAAAAGCTGAAGGACTAATGAATGGCATCACTGAATCCACAGATCCACTTCCCATTGTCGCATAACGATTAAAACCAAGACCTACATAACCAGTCAGATCACGCATATGTCTTGTATGGAAAACATCTCTTACTAAACCAATACCTTTCCTTGTATGAAATTTATCATCGTAAGTCACGATACCCGCTGAGTCTTGCCCACGGTGCTGCAAAGTCACAAGCGCATCATAGACGTCTTGTGCTACGTAGTCCTGACCATAAATGCCTGCAATTCCACACATATATGTTTATGTTAATTTATTTAATCTTTTAGCTGCTTTTACTGTGTTATCCATCAAGCAAGCAACCGTCATTGGCCCCATTCCACCTGGAACCGGAGTCACATACGCTGCTTTTTTAGAAACGTTTTCAAAATCAATATCTCCGACCAATTTTCCTTCTTTAGTTCTGTTTATTCCAATATCAATTACCACCGCACCTTCCTTGACCATATCAGCTGTGATGAGATTTGGTTTGCCCACAGCTACGCAAAGAATGTCTGCGCGCTTTGTATGGCTCGCTAAATCCTTTGTGAAGACGTGACAAGTTGTCACTGTCGCATTTCTATTTAGAAGCATTATGGAAAGTGGTTTTCCTACGATATTGCTGTGTCCCACTACCACTACTTCTTTTCCTTCCACTGGAATTTTATAATATTCTAAAATTTTAATTACACCTTCTGGAGTGCAAGGTGGTAAATATTCAAATTCTGTACTTAAAAATAATTTTCCAAGATTATAAGCTGTAAATCCATCTACATCTTTTTTTGGTTCAATAGCGCGAATTACATCTGGCACATACACCTGTTTTGGTAATGGTAATTGCACAAGAATTCCGTGCACCGTCTGATCTTCATTTAACTCTTTTATTTTTTCAATTAATATCTCAGTAGTTACATCAGTATCGTAGTCCACTTGGTCCCACTTCACGCCTGTAGTCACACAGGCCTTTTGCTTTTGTGAAACATAAGAAACAGAAGCTGGATCTTTTCCAACTAAAACAACAACCAATTTCGGATGAATATGTTTTTTCTCAAGTTCAACAACCTCCTGCTGTAGTGAAAGTAAAATTTCCTTAGAGACTTTGCGTCCGTCGAGTAATTCCATATTCTTGAGAGAAAAAAATAATAGAGAATATGTTCTTCCTCTTTTGGAGGGGACATATCCTCAATGTGATTCAATAATATATCTGATTGGATCTATCGTCAAATTTTCATTTCTGCAAAAATCCCTCCACCACCTCCCAAATCTCCCCAGCAGTCTCCTCAATCGTCGATTTTCTTTCCACCAGGTTCCAGTCAAACTTCTTCGCCATTGCCTTCAAAACTCCTGCACATTTCATCATCAACTCCGGATTTTGCTCATGTACATGAATCTTTTCAATTACACGTGGATCTCTCTCCCCATCAATAAAAATTGCTAAATCTTCTTTCAATAAAAATTTATTAGCTTCCTCTAGCCACTCTTGAGAGAGACCTTTTGCCGTTCCCCAGGCGATTCCTGTGCCTACGTAATCTTCCGCCACTACGATATATCCTTCCTCCAAAAACTTTTTCAATTCCGGTTGAAACTGATAGCGATTCAAAATAAACCAAAGCTGCAATTCATCTTCAGAAATTTTCTGACCACCTTCACTGCGTAAAACTGAATTCAAAAAAGGGCCAGTTGGAGCCAAATCGTAAAGTGGATACTTCAAGTATTTCACCTTCTGCCCAGCTTTTTCCAGCTTCTCAACTAAAATTTTTGTCTGAGTAGACTTGCCGACATTATTGATTCCGTAGATTGTGATTAGTTTACCTTTTGACATAAGTGCTATTAGATTTATTATTCCCCGACGTCGGGACTTTTACAGATTGGAAATTCTACTAACTCAGCCGCCCGTCACCGACCGCCATCCCTCCAGTACTTCCAAATCCTCCGCGACTTTCCCGCTTCATTTCATCCACTTCTTCCCATTCAAATTTATCAATTTTTACAAACACACCCTGCGCGATTTTCTCACCTCTTCCTACCACTACCATCTTATCAGTAAAATTATAAACCAACACGCGAATCTCATCGGCCGGTCCACAATAATCATGATCAATAATTCCAAAACCATGCGGTGGCAAAAGTCCCTTCTTCAATGGTGTACTGCTTCTGGAAGCCACAATTAGCATGTAGCCAACCGGTACTTCTACAGTCACATTCGCCGGCACCATTGCTACTTTTCCAGGCTCTACTTCTACAGTTTCCCGCGCTATCATATCAAATCCAACCGAGCCACTAGTCTCATACACCGGCAAAGCCAAAGTTTTATCTATGCGTTTGATTTTCACTTTCATATTGGACCAGTTTGGAATAAATTATACCCTCGGACGATGAATATAAAATAATACTTATGAACATATTTAAAAAGGTGAATTTTTTAGTCATGAGTTGGACGGTCGAGGCTTTGAATAAAACTTCTGATGAACAAACCGTTGAAGGCATTGATTTTGCTGTAGGCGGACAGGCGGTTATTGAAGGAGTGATGATGCGTTCTCCAAATAATCTTACTATTGCTGTGCGTAAAGCTGATGGCACAATTAAAGTAAAGAAAAGACATTTCCGTACTTTTACGCAGAGGCATAAATGGTTGAATGTTCCTATTGTTAGGGGAGTAATCAATCTCGTGGAAATGATGTACGTTGGTAGCGATGCCATTAATTATTCTGCGGCTGAATCCATGGATGAAGAAGAGCCAAAGAAGCTCGTGAAAAAATCATATGATGGCGAAGAGCCTAAAAAAGAAAAAAGCGATAAGCCATCTATCCTCGCAAAAATTGGTTTTGTAGCTATGTACGTAATTTCTTTTGTGCTAGCCATTGGCATGAGTCTAAGCCTTTTTAAATTAATTCCTCTCTGGATTACAACTTGGCTCGATTCTCAGTTTCCATACATTCATGATCATTTTATTGTTTTCAATCTTATCGACGGTGTGATTAAAATGACTATTTTCCTTTCTTACATTTTTATTCTTTCTCAATTCAAAAGTTTTCACAGAATTTTTGAATACCACGGCGCAGAACATAAATCGATTTTTAATTATGAATCTCACGAAGAACTCAATGTAGCCAACGCGAAAAAACAAATTCGTTTTCACCCACGTTGTGGCACAAGTTTTATTCTCGTAGTTTTCCTTATCAGCATTTTGTTCTACACGTTTGTACCTAAGCAACCTGGCTTCTGGGAAAACTTCAGCCTCCGTCTTGCCCTTCTGCCATTCATTGCCGGTATTTCTTATGAATACCTCAAGATTAGTGCCAAACACGCTAATAACCCAATTGTGAAAGCCCTGATAGCTCCTGGACTTTGGTTCCAAAGACTCACAACTCAGGAACCAGATGACAAACAATTGGAAGTAGGATTGCAGTCTCTTCAAGCCGCATTGGAAATGGAAAAAGCATAGAACTAAACATAACAAAAAAAGACCCCGATTGCTCGAGGTCTTTTTAAATTTGTGAATTTATTGCGCTCTCGCGCCACGATTATCTGCTTTCAGCAACTGCTTTGCTCACATCCACCTTGATTCCAGGGCCCATTGAGCTAGTGATTGTAAGGCTGTTCATGTAGTTACCCTTAGCGCTGCCAGGTTTAACATCAAGTACAGTTTTAATAATAGTCTTCAAATTCTCTTTCAAATTTCCTTCTGTGAAAGAAACTTTTCCGAAAATATTGTGAAGATTACCTTCCTTATCAACACGCAACTCAACTTTACCTTTCTTCAAGTCAGCAATGATTTTTGCAAAGTCAGGACCAACTGTACCAGCCTTAGGACTTGGCATAAGTCTCTTTTGTCCGAGAATCTTAGCAACCTTTCCTAATGCCTTCATTTGATCTGGAGTAGCTACTGCTACGTCAAAGTCTGTCCAACCCTTTTCAATTTTCTGAATAAGAGTTTCTGTACCAGCCTCGATCGCACCAGCTGCCTTAGCTTCTTTCGCAGATTCTTCACCAACGAAAGCAACTACACGCACATCCTTACCTGTACCATGAGGCAAGCTCACAGTTGTACGAATGTTTTGATCAGCTTGTTTTGTGTCCAATCCAAGATTGAAATGAACTTCGCAACTTGCGTCAAATTTGCATGGAGAAGTTTTCTTAACGAGAGCAACTGCTTCGCTAAGATCATAAGCTTTTCCTGCTTCTACGAGCTTTGCGAGCTCAGTATACTTTTTTCCGTGTTTCTTCATAAATATAGTTGTTAGTGGTACAAACGGCCAATGGCCTCCCACGATATAAAATAAAATTATCCTTCAACCTTTACGCCCATGCTTCTTGCTGTACCAGCGATAATTTTCACTGCTGCATCAAGGTCATTAGCGTTAAGATCTTCCATCTTAGTCTTAGCAATCTCTTCGAGCTGAGCTCTTGTGATTGTTCCAACTTTTTCCTTATGAGGAACCTTTGATCCGCTTTCGATTTTGACCGCTTTCTTGATCAAAAACGCAGCTGGAGGAGATTTCATAATGAACTTGAAACTACGATCATCGTAAACCGTAATTTCACAAGGAATGATCATATCACCCTTTTCTTTTGTCTTGTTGTTGAACTCCACGCAGAACGCCTGGATATTCACACCATGAGGGCCTAGAGCCGTACCAACTGGAGGTGCTGGATTAGCTTTGCCGGCATGGATCTGCAGTTTGATGACTGTCTTGATTTCCTTTGCCATAAAATAATTAGTTTTTAAATGTACTGATTTCACGGCGTTAGCCATGAGCAGTGCGTAACACGCGGTATTCTACGGATTCTGTGTTAAAAGTCAACTTCTATAATATCTACATAATCTCGGTCCTGACAATTAGCGTTAGCAGCACGTTCCCATCTGTCATCATACCAATGCAATTTATCTCTTAATTCTGGACTATTCCATGCTTGCGGATAAATCCCTGGATGCTTTTCCTCTAACTTATTCATCCCTGGATTTGGCAATAATGGACGAGCAACTATTAACCTGTCTTTACTCTTGTGAACTACAAAGCCATGCAGCCAACTATTAGGATCATCTACGAAACCATTGGGCCTACCATCCAACTTTCTATTTTGATCAGTAGACTTCATTAAAACTCTTGCCACTTTTTCGCTTACAGCCTTAACAATATTTCCGCATTCTAAAAAATAAACAACCTCTGCGTCGGCGATTTCAATAATTCTAGAAGTGTTTATAGCTTGCAGTAGCCTTTCCTCAACATGATCACAAACTGGATCACCAGATATCACCAATAGCTTGCTATCTTCAAAATCAGGTAATCCAATTGTTTTTACTCCTTCAACCATGTGAGATACATGAAAGAGGGTATTACTACCAGCTTGGATAACTAAAGTAAATAAAATACTCTACCCTAATTCCCAAGAAATAAGCTGAATTAGGTTTTTTACCTGAGAATGATAGGTCTTTGGATAGGAGAATGAGTATACCAAACCTGAAATTCTCACAACTAAGAAAGCAGTATCTGATCTGACAGGATCATTCATGAAGAATGAAGCCGAGCCAAATTCATTAGTTTCATTTAATTTAACATTCAATCCTTGTGAAGCCTTGAGTTTAAGAGTTTTGTAGACTTCATCAGCGCTATTTCCAATACCTACTTTAAAAATATAAACCTTAGCCAAAATTTCATCCTTAGATCTAATATCGGTTTTTGTAACTTCCGTATCTTTTAAATCGCTAATATCAATTGTTTTAAATAGGCGACCATCCAAAGGTTCGTCCTCCAAATACCCACCAGTGAAACCAGCACTCTTTATTTGCTCGTCTCTTAGGTAAACATTCCCTACAACAGGAGTTGCCGCATTTTCATCTTCGAAATCCTTTACTCCAGATGTATTTGTTGTCTGAGTAGGCGATTGAGTAGTCGTTTTTTTCGCAGGAGTTGTTGCAGTTGGATCACTGAAATTATTTGGATCTAGGAAATCCGGACCACCAGTCTTCGCAGTGGTGTCTATTGCCCCAGTCGCATCTTGAGTTGGAAGAGTAATCGGTGCTGTAACCGAAGTATCAGCAGGGACCACAGTATTGTCCGCTCCTAATTTATTAAAATCCGTACCATCGCTTCCTAATACATTAGTAGCAATGCTCTTTTTAGTATCGAGACTAGTTGGAAGAGTGAGCTTCATGTCACCACTTTGATCAGTAGCCACATTTGTATCTGTACTGAAGCCAGGAATGTAGTCTTTGGCCATTAGCTCAGCCAAAACAACAACCACAACAATCGTGAGTATAATAGTAAAAATTGTAAACTTTTTCATAGAAAAATTGGGAATGGGATCCAAATTATTTCTTCTTCACCTGTGTAAACTCTAGTTCAACCGGAGTTTCACGTCCGAAGATAGTGATAAGTACTTTCACACGACCCTTATCTTCATCAATTGTGCTGATAAGACCATCGTAATTTGCGAAAGGACCATCGAGTACGATAACGTTGTCTCCAACAGTAAAGTCGATCTTGAATTTTGGTTCTGCTTGACCCATATGTCTCTTGATAACTTTCCATTCTTCAGGAGAAACAGGAACTGGAATAGTGCCAGATCCTACGAATCCAGTTACGTTTGGAGTATTTCTTACTACATACCAGCTATCATCTGTTACAGTCATATCAACCAATACGTAACCTGGGAAAATACGTTTTTCTTCAGTTACTGGTTGACCTTTTTTAATTACAATCTGAGTTTCCTTTGGCACTACTACGTCAAAAATCAAATCCTGCATTCCCAAAGATTCAATACGTTGCTGTAAAGCTTCACGAACTGCATCTTCGTAACCTGAATAAGTATGAATTACATACCAATGACGACCTGTATTTTCTTGCTGTCTTGCCATATTTAAGCTCTGGTAATGATTAAGTTGAATAGGTAGCTGAAGCCATAATCGACTGCTGCTAGGGCTACTGCCATAACAACGCAGAATACTAATACGATTATAGTTAATCTTACTGCCTGGTTCTTAGTTGGCCACACGACTTTGGTCAATTCTTCGAAACTTGTTCTGATGTAGTTCTTGATTGCGTTCATTTTAGATAAATTAATGTAAACCGAAAAAGCCTTTGCGCTTCTGTTAAGGAATATAACATCTGCCCCTCAGACATTGCAAGCTATTTTCTTGAGAAAAATTCTTAAATATGGTAGGATATATAGATTAATTAAGCAACTTGTGAACAAGACAAAAACAAAAAAAATGGTCAAGCTCATCCTTCAGTTCTTTGTAGTGATGGGGCTTATCAGTATATCACTTCATTTAAGCGCTTTTGCCGCTGGTTCTTCCTTTCTACCAGATGATCCTAGTGCAGTGAAAATTTACACTAGTCACCAAATTCCTGGTGCTGAAGCCAATATTTCAGGTAAAAACGGTTTTGATATCTTGAAAGATGCCATTCTTGGAGGTCTTCAGTACGTAAAGATTTTAACGGTTGTTGTGGGAATTTTGTTTATGACAATTATGGGCTACACCCTCGTAACCAATGGTAGCAGTGAGGAAGATGTCACTAAAGCCAAGAAAGGTATGATTTTTACAATTATAGCCTTTGTTATGATTAGTATGTCTCAGAATATCGCCAAGATTTTTGATATGACAGATGGTTCCGTACTAGGAAGTCCTCAAGAGATTTTGAATAGAGTTCATATCTTTGACAAACAAACAGAAATTTTCGTTACTTTCGTGAAATACGTTATTGGAACATATGCTGTGGTTCAGATCGTGCGTCATGGAGCAAAAATGGTCACAGCCGGCGGTAATGACGAAGAGATGGGAAAGAGAAAGAAGGCAATTATGTTTAATGTAGCTGGTCTTCTACTTATATATTTAGGAGATATTGCTATTAATAAGGTTTTCTACAAAGTAGATAAGACTGTTTATTCAGGTATTACTGGTGTTCATCCATATGCAGACGCTAAAGCAGGTGTTGATCAGATTGTAGGTATTACAAATCTCATCGTAACCTTTGTCGGTCCAGTGGGTGTGCTCATGCTTATAGTAGGAGCGATTATGTACGCAACTGCCGGAGGTCAAGATGAGCAATTGCAGAAAGCAAAAAGAATATTGGTTACGGCCGGAATCGGTTTGGTAATCATATTCGGTGCATTCGCTATCGTAAGTACTGTTTTGGCAGGAAAATTGCAGAGTATAGGATCAATAACTCCATAAAGTGAAAAAAAATCTCAAAAAATTAGTTGTCTGTCTCATGTTTGTTAATCTTGGATTAACGCTAAACATGGCAGTTACCAGCGCGCTTACTCCTGCTCCGGCACCAAGCGCTATACCAAGTCCTTTAGAATATTTGAAAAGTATTGGCAAAGATACCAAGCTTCCTAATTACGTTGATACTGGTATTCATCCTGATGCAGCTGCTGAGACAAAGTCTGGTGTGGCTACAGTTACTAGTCCAATTTATTTTGCACTCGATCTTTTCAGATACCTTATAAGTACAATTGCTTTCATCTATATTATCGTCAACGCTATCAAATTAATTTCCACTACTAGTGAAGAAGAAGCCGGAAAAGTCAAAGATGGCCTCATCATGGCCGTACTAGGTTTTATTATTATTCAGGTTGCCGATATAGCCGTAAAAAAAGCATTTTTTGGAGAACAGGGGGAAGCTTTTCAGGACGTTGCTACTACGAAACTTTATGCCGCAGAAACGGTTAATCAAATTCGCGGAATTATTGGATTCTTTGAATACTTTTTGGGAGCTGTTGCAGTACTTGTTCTGGTTATTAGAGGATTCACACTTATTACTAGCGCTGGTAACGAAGAGGAGATTGGTAAGGCAAAAAAACAAGTTCTTTACGCTATGGCAGGTTTAATAGCCGTTGGACTATCCGAAGTGGTTGTCCGCGGATTTATTTTCCCAGCAAACGGCAGTCAGTTGCCGAGTACACAAATGGGTATGCATATTATAGTTAGCGTTACTAATTTCTTAGTTGGCTTCATTGCCATCGCTTCATTCATTATGCTTTTCTACGGAGGATATAGTTACGTAGTTTCTGGTGGAAATGAAGAAGTAAAAGACAAAGTTAAGAAAATTATTTTTGGTGCTGTAATGGCCTTAATTCTTTCAATGGGCGCCTTCGCCGCGGTGAATACGATGATAAAATTTGATAACCCGGATAACGCCTCCAGTACGACCTCTCCAGCCACTTTGCCGACTAATGTTCCCTAAAACGTTTTAAAGGCATTGCCAGAACGACACATAACCCATATAATCTCCGCGAAACATGTCGTTCGTACTTTTGAAAAAATTCCTCAAAAAGTCCATCATAGTCTCATTTTTTACCACCCTTCTGTTGGTAATTTTGTTGCCTATGGCTCACGCCTTTGATTGGGGCAGCCAGGGTGACTGGGGTAAACTCTTTAGTTCAGGGGACCAGAACGCGATTTCTTTTACTCAATATACTGGTCAATTGGCTCAGTTAAGTAGTGATGGATATGACACTGCTTTGACTTCTTCTTCCGACCTTAAGCAATATGTTATTAAGGTTGTTAATTTTGCTCTTGGATTTTTGGGACTTATCGCCGTATTGATCGTTATATATGGAGGTGTCCTTTATGTGACTGCCGCTGGTGAAGATGAAAAAGTGGGTAAAGCAAAGAAGGCCATCGGCTATGCTGCGATAGGTTTATTGATAGTGATGGGTTCTTTTGCTTTTGTTAACACTATAATAAAGAGTGGTAGTGGTGGAGCGGACCAAGGAAATGGAGCTACGGCTATCACTGCAACAGCAGGTTTCAATGCTTCGGCTGAACAGGTTCGCGCTCTAGCAGCTCAAATTTACAGTGGCTATTCCTTTTTGGCTCAAAGCACCGATGAATTAAAAAATATACAAAATGATATTAGTAAAGATTCTTTAGCTCCTAATAATTTTCCAAGCAAAACTTCTGTTCTTACTTTCCTCGGCAGTGTTGCTAGCAAGTTGAATACTATGAAATCTAAACTTCCTAGTTTTTCAGTAGCTGAGGCTAGCATCAATACAGCATTGAGGGATCTCGATAAAGACATTGATAAGATAAATAATGTAGGAAGTGAAAGATATATGACTCTCGATTCCAGCGGTAAGGCTATCTATTGTGATGTTCATGATGAACGAGCTTTCTTGCAGGGAGTTGAGGCTTATTCCGATCAGCAGATTTGTTCTAATGATAGTGTTCTTGGAAAAGGAAATAAGAGCAATATAAATTATAATCATTATTATTCAGAAGGTTTATACGAATCCTGGTCTACTATTTATGCTAAGTACCACGGAGATTCTAAATACGCTACTTTGGATAGTTCTACGGGAAAATCCTCAGGTGCTTTTGACGGCAAATTTTACAATGACATTATTCAGAAGATATCTGGTTCATATCACGAAGATTTGATTAGAATTTTCTCAGAACTAGAAGGAATCTATGCGAATTATTCAAATATTGATGCAATAGGTGGAGCAGGAAGTAAATCAAAAGCTGCCCACGATATTATGCAGAACGAAAGTGGCTATGGTTATAAGTTTTCTTCTTTATCCATCGGTGATACTGGCTATACTGCAGGTGCTGTGGTCAAGGAAGATGCTTCAGGATTTATGAGTGAAATCTCTAAGTGGAGTATTTCCTCCGAGGTTGATAAGGCTGGAAATTTTATGGTTTACGGTCTTAAGCAACAGGCCGTACTTTATGATGAATTGAAAAAACTCAAATTCGTACAGGCTCGTCTTACTGCTGATACTATTGAGGGTTCCGCACCTTTAACTGTTACTTATAATGCTCTCGCGACTGTGGATCCGTCTGGTGGTAGTGTTCAGGGAGATCACATAGTTTGGGACCTAGCTGGAACTCAAACTGTTGCTAATCTTACGAGCGGTAATTATAACACTAAGACCGCTACGTTGATTGGAACTAATATGCTTTCTCCAGTTGATAATTCTGTGGATTGTACTTTTGCTCCAGCTGGAAAAGATGCTACCGATTTTATCGGTGCCACTGCTAAGAGATGCGTCTACAACAAACCAGGTACCTACACCGCAGCGGTAAAAATTAATTCCAATGATCCTACTAAGTTTGCTCCTGGAATTAGTATTTTGACTATTAAGGTAAGACCGCCAACTACAAAAATTGAATTAAGTGTTCAGGCTAGCGGCGAGCAAGAAGCTCACACTGTGATGCATTATGATAACGATGTACTCCTTGATGATTTAAGAACTGTCCAGGTTACAGCAACAGATGCTAAAAACGGCATCACGTTCGATGCCACTAAGACTCAAGATGTAAAACAATATAAATGGGATTTCGGTGACGGCAAGACTAGTGATTTTAGTAGCTCAGGAAAAGTGAGTCATAGCTATAAAGATCCAGGAAAGTATCAAGTTAGGTTGGAAGTTTTGAGTATTCTTGATGTTAAAGATAGCAAGATTTTCTCTTTAGAAATTTCTTCAATTGCCGCCAAACTTAAGGCTAATCCTTCGAGCGGTAGCAATATAAACGATACGGTACTTTTTGACGCTAGTGCCTCTAAGTCCGATCTTGGAAAAATTACTAATTACAAATGGACAATAGCTCCAAGCGCTGGTCAGCCTATTCCTCAGTCCTTACAGGATCAAATTAGCAAAGATTATCCATTCGCCGATGAAGGTGCAGCTCTTAGAACTGTAACCCACGCCTTTAAATATCCTCTCAATTACGATATTACAGTTGAGGTAAAGGATGATGCTAATAACACTGCTAAAGCTTTAATTCAAAATTTCCGTGTTCGTTCTCAGCCTCCTGTTGCCCAATTTGATTTCAAGCCTCAGGACAAAACTCAACCAGGTACATTCTACTTTGATGGTAGCAAGAGTTATGATCCAGATGGCACTAAAGATTTTACTTTCTTATGGTCGGTAAATCCTAATTGTGATGCAAGCACTTGTATTCCTGTGAATAAGGCTGGTAATTCTTTCACAAGTAAAACTCCAATTATTAAATTCAAAAAGCCTGGTTCATACAGTGTGACTCTTAAAGTTATAGATCCAATTAATCCAAAAGAATCATCTGAATTAAGTAAGACTGTAAAGGTTGATGATGTTCTCGATATTGCTTGGGATCCTGATCAACAAGTTACCGCATCAATTGGAGACAATGGTCAGGCAGAAATTAAATTTAAATTAGTTAGCGATACCGCAAAAACTTACGAAATAAATTTTGGTGATGGTGAAACTGGTAACGGAGATTTTGGCGATAAAATTACTCACACCTATACAAAGGCGGGTAAGTATACGGCCAAAGTTACCGTTTATGATGAGAATGACAAAACTAATACGATTGATAGAAAAATATTCATCAGCGGTGGAGATCAACCAATCGCGAAGGCAAGATTCTACATTAATACTGAGGAAGTTCAGGATTTGGCAGAGACGATTAAGGTTAGCAAACAAGACGTTTTAACTTTTGACGCTTTCGATTCTAAAAACTCTGATGGCAGCACAAAGAATCTCAAATATAGCTGGGATTTTGGTGATGGCAAGAATAGTTCAAAGATGAAAGCTACTCATACTTATCATGAATTAAGCCCTAAGGATCCAGGTTATTATAAAGTGAAATTGAGCGTGTATGACAGCAAGGATTCAGAAAAAATGGCCTCAGACGAATTTGAAGTGGAAGTGGTAAATATGCCACCGTCATTCTCTTCTATTTCTGCTGTCCCTCAGCCTGTAAATAACACTCTGGTTACTCCAGTCGTAGCTGTGATGAAAGTGTATGGAGCAAACGATCCAGATGGCCAAATTGTGAAATATAAATGGTGGTATTTTGATATAAAAAATCCTGACCAAAAATTTGGTGTTCAAATCACTACTGCTCCAACTGCCAAATTGACAATTGGTACTCGTGGAAAAGAAGGGGATGAGATCAATTATGGGTTTGGTTTGGAAGTTACTGATTCTGATGGACTCACATATTCAAACGAAGAAGCAATTCAGCAAGGACAGGTTGCTAAGCTAGACGTAGTAAATGGTGCGAACGCTCTTCCTACTGCTAAATTTAGTGTAAACAATACTTCTGTGTTTGCTGGAGATAAAGTGACTTTCTCTAGTAGTTCTACGGATCCGGACGGCAAAATTTTCCAATACATTTGGGATTTCGAAGGAGACGGATTCTTCAATGATGAGCCTACTGATCAAAGCTCTGTAGAACACGTTTATACGAAAATAAATAAAGCTGGTTATGATGTTCGTCTAAAAGTTATTGATGATAAGGGAGGAGAATCAATTTCTGAGCCAATTAAAGTTCATGTAGATTCTTTAGCTAAGCCTCCGGTAGCTGGTTTCACCTTTGCTTCAATTCCTGGAAGCGATGGTTTGAAAATTAAATTCACAAATACTTCTACTGCCGACACTAAGGCTGGTGCAGAAATTTTGAGCTATCAATGGGATTACGATACAGATTCCTTATTGCCAACTGCTGACAGCAACGGAGATGGCAATAAGACAAATGATATAGATTCACAGGCTAAGGATCCAGAACGTCTATATGGAGAAAAAAATACTTATAAAGTTAAATTAACAGTAACCGACAGCCAAGGGAATAAAGATGAAGTGATTAACGCTCTCAAAATTCCTATGGCCAATCCGCCTCAAGTTTCATTCACTTCCACCGTAAAGGATGGGCAAGTAGTTTTTACGAATACTTCTAAAGGTGATGTAGCGAGCGGCAGTATTATTACAAAAAATATTTGGGACTTTGACGTGAATACTGATTCAGATGGTGACGGCAAAAAGGATAATGACAATGATTCCGCTTTGAAGGACCCTACATTCGCTTATCCTAAGCCTGGAACTTACAAAGTGAAATTAACTGTAATAGATAACCAAGGAGGAGTCGCTTCAGTCTCAAACGATGTAGTTTTTACAGCTAATAGTTCTCAGCCAGTAAATAATCCAACAGGCACTCAGGCTGGAGCAGCCACTAGCGGAACATTGAAGGCAGTTTTATTTAGTGATCCAGCACCTACGGCGGACGGAGCAATCTATTTGACTGGAACAAGCGGCACGATAAAATTCGACTTCTCCAAATCTGCTGGGGCAGTTCAATATTATATTATCGATAAAAATATTTATTTCGACACAGATGGGGATGGAGATAAAACAAACGATCAAGACTTCAAGACCAGCTTACCAGGTACTTGGTCAACTAATTTTGATAAGTCTTGGGGACAAGATGTATTAAAATTAACAGTAACTGATATCTATGGAAATAAAAGCTTCGTTACTCAGGAAATTAAATTTAAATAACATGCGACGAAGTCGCGTAATATCAAGAAACATAAACCTCTAAATATATGGCAGATACAACTCCAACCCCAAGTGATCCAAAAAAGATCCAAGACTTCGAAACAGAAGAGTCTTCACCAACAATCAAACGTTATACTAACGATATAAAACCTGCTACGCCAGCTGCAGCCGCAACTCCAGCACCAGTAGCAAAGGTTAATCCAACTGGTCCAGCACCTACTACTCAGGCTCCAGTGGCGCCTGCGCCTGCTCCAATTGCAAAGCCTGGTGTTTCAGCTCCTAAACCAGTTCCTGTGGATCCAGCCGCAAAGAAAAAAGCTATACTTGGTTGTCTCGGTGGATTTGGTGGATTGATGCTTATCTTTTTGATTTTATCTTTTGTTTTCTTGGCTCAAACTGGAAACGGTACCAGCCCAATTGCTAAACTTCTTGGTATCAACGAGGGAGTATTTATCAATGGATTGATTACGTTCGTTCATGTTATTTTCATCCTTATTTCACTTGTAGCTTTCGTCTTTACGATGGTTGGACTTTTCAAGGCTAGCATGGTTCGTAGCGATGACAAAGATGGTAGAAAAGCAGCATTACGCTCTAGTTTAATTTCAGGAGTTTTGCTTTTTGCAATTTTGATAATTTGGGGATTCACTTTTGTTTATCTTGATTCAAAACGTGTGCTAATTGATACGATTAGTTTGCAGCCTATAGTAACTGTTCCAGAAAAAACTCTCGGTCTTACAGCTCCAATAGAAATTAAATTTGATGCTAGTAATGTTCCTTTTGATAAAAATAATTTTTCTATTGTTTCTCATGATTGGGATTTCGGAGACAAGTCTACTGGCACTAGCCAAATTGCTTCTCATATATACAAAGAAAAGGGAACTTATGATGTGAAATTGGTAATAACCGTAAAAGATAAAAATACTGGAAAACTTTCTACTGGAGGTGAATACCACACTACAGTTTCAATTGAGAATCTCGCTCTTTCTGCTCTATTTACTGCTGATGCTCAATCCGGCGAAGCACCTTTTGATGTGAATTTTGATGCTAGTACTTCTGCTGATCCCGATGGAACAATTGAGAAGTATGAATGGGATTTTACTGGTGACGGACAATACAAAGACGGAACAGGAAAGACTATTAAACATACTTTTGATAAGATTGGAAAATATAAAGTGTCTCTACGCGTTACTTCTACAACTGGAAGATCTAATACTTCAGACAAAGAAATTAATGTAGTTGAATCAATTACGCCTGTAGCAGTTATCAAAGTTGTGGACGAACCAAAGGCTTATAGCTTAGGTCAAAGCTATGTTTTCAATGGTGATGATTCTACTTCTCCAAATGGAAATATTACTAAATACGAGTGGACATTCAGCGACAATCCTACAAAACCAGAATCTACGAAAACCGTTTCTCATATTTTCAAGGCGCCTGGAACTTACCAAGTAACTTTGAAAGTAACTGACGAGAAGGGTAAGACTAGCGACATCCAAAAGGTGATTACGATTGATGCTCCAAAGGGAGTGCCAAAAGCAAAAATTTCTACAACTCCAGCTTTCGATGCAAAGACAGGAACAATTACTGGAAAAGCTCCATTCACTGTAGCTTTTGATTCGAAGAACACAACAGACAGCGACAATAATATAGTAGATTATAAATGGGATTTTAATGGAGACGGAACCTTTGATGCTTTCGGTCCTACTACCAGTCACACATTCACCGATGATGGAAGTTTCAATGTAGTTTTAAACGCTGTAGATGCTGATAAGAACGTTGGTAGCGCTACTATGACTGTAAAAGTTGAAGCACAAGGAATTATTCCAAATTTGAGCGCAGATGTTCTAGATGGAAATATTCCTTTAAGCGTAAACTTTGACGCCAGCGCTTCTAGCTACGCGAAAGGACAAATCAGTGGTTATAAATGGGACTTTGGAGATGGCACACCGGTAAAGATGGGTTCGGCTACTCTTACACACAAATACACTGCGATTGGCACGTTCACAGCTGTGGTAACAGTGCTTGGTTCTGATAATACTTCTGCTACAAAATCCGTTACAATAAACGTAAGAGAGATTCCTTTGAATGCTTGTTTCCTTTCAGTATTTGAAAAAGGTCCTGCACCTTTGAATACTAGTTTTGATCCTAGTTGTTCTACCGGAACAGCTACGAGCTATTCTTGGGATTTTGGAGATGGCACTACTTCTACTCAAGTAAAGCCTAGCCATTCATTCACAAAAGCTGGAACATACAAGGTAGTTCTCGAATTATCTGACGCTCAAAACACTATTAGCAAATCTGAAGTAACAATAACTGTAACTGAAAAATAATGCCTAAGAAATCAACCAATAAATTTTTCGCCATTCTCGCTTTAATTTCTCTTTTAGCAATTATCGCCGGAATGCTCGCACCTCTATTTCAAAAATTTTAATTTTAAAATACTATGGAAAACACTAGTAAAAAATCATTTATTATCTCAGCGGTAGTTTTAATACTCGTTGCTGGAGTACTAGTTTTTCAATATTTTTTTAATTCAAATAATTCATCTGCTCCGACCCCTCCAAAAATCACAATTAATTATCCAAAATATAAAGGTTCAATAAGTGGAGACGTCGTTTGTCAAATTCCTGGAACTTATACGTTCACAGAAGACAAAGTTTCAACAGAATCAGGGGACATAGCCACTCTTCAGGCCGGAATTCATATTTATCATTCTGATACTGATATTACTGCTCAAAAAATTATTGATAAAATAGATTCAGTAAGTGGAAATAAAATTTTAATTGCTTACTATCCGTCTCTCAATAACACTGAGCAAAAGTTCTCAATTTACAAAAGTTTAACTGGACAAAATACTCTAGATCTCAGTACTACAATTCCAGCAAACGAAGGATTTACTATTTTTTCTTGTAAGGAAACTAAAATTCACGGCATAAAAACCGAAACAGAATTTGGAAGTGCTTTGCCAACAGTAGTGGCAACCAAACCAGATAATGGATGGGTATTAATGGCCGCGCCTCAACCTGATACCGGAAAGGAATTTAAAGATAAAATGAAGGACGCAAAGGGAAAAAACAATAAGGTAAAATCTGCCTGGGCACAGGAAGGAACAGATTTTGATTTTGGTGATAAGGAAGAAACTCCGGAAAGTGCCACGTTGAAGAGTTCATACAAAATGGTTTGGGTTGAATTTGGAGCACCTGCGCAAAATCAATTACCAGCAGGAGTAAAGGTAAAGTTTACACCAGATAGTTCCGGTATAGATATTAACACTCTGACAGAAATTTCTTTTGGTAAATTAACTCTTACTTCAGACACTGATACCTACATCAATTCTCTAGATTTTACGATGTCCTCGACTACTCCTGGAGACATGAGCGATTATAAATATGTTTATTGGTACTTTAATGGAAATAAAATCGTAGCCGATACTGGTACAAGCACTGCTACAAACGGAAAGTTTTTAACTAAATATACTCAAAATGGAGGATTGCATATTCCTAAGGATGGCACAGCAACTCTTGATGTAAAAGTTACTCTTGCTAAGTCTAAGGCTGGAGCTAAATATAAACTTGAAGTGAACAAGATTGGAATTAAAGATAATTCAAGTTTTGTCACACCTACAATTTCAGTAGAGAAGTCCGTTGGAAAAGGAGTTACAGCGGCAAAGCCTGTTGTTAACACGAGCTATCCTACTAATAATTCTTCAGTAGCAATCAATGATTTAAAAACTAAACAGCTAAAGTGGGCTGGTAGTACTCAAGGAACTTATAATCAATATGCTGATAAGCAATTTTCAGCACCAACTCTAAGCTACATTTGGACAATTAAAGATGTCGCTTCGGGTTCTATAGTATGGGAATTAACTCAAGGATACACTGGTGGAGTCACAGCTGAAGATAAAGATTGTCATAAAACTCTATACGATAACAATGGTAGTGCTAAGACAGGACTTTATTGGACATGTTCTTATGCTTCTATCCCTGGAAATATATCTAGTAAATTTATGGTTGGTAAAACGTATTCTTTATCAGTAACTGCAAGTGATGGAATTACTGACTCAGATGCTTCAACAATTAGTTTTTCAGTTGCAGATGTACAAGATCAACCAGCAACACCACCAAGTGCTCCTGGAAATTTAAAATTTGTTAGTTCTAGTTCTACGGACACAACAGCTTTTGTAAATTGGGATAAGCCAACAAGTAATGGTGGATCAGCCGTTACTAAATATAATCTCTTTTATGGAGTGGGAGCCTGCACGGGAACAAATCCAACAGGTAGTACAATTATTGATGTTCTTTATCCATACAATGAAATTAAAGGACTAACCCCAAATACTAAATACGGTGTTTATGTAAGGGCTACTAATGCTATAAATAATAATAGTAATTGGTCAGATAAAAGTAATTGTGTAGAATTTACTACTTTAAGCACTGTCTCTGCTGCACCATCAATTACTGCAGGGCCAACTTTCAATTATACATATGATAAATCGACGTATGTTTATTGGGATGCAAAGAATGTGGATGCTGGAAAAACACAATTCAGAATTTCTTATATAAAAGGTGGATGCTTAGCTTCAGTTACTCCTTCAAATCCACTCTTATCAACAGTAAAAGGAATTTCTGATGTATCTAGCAATTCTGTTGCAAGTGGTTATGTCTCAGTTTTAGGCAAACCATATACTACAGATGATCTTATTCCAGGAACTACCTACGGAGTGATGATTAGCGTAACAAATGACAGTAAAACTTGGTCACAAGAAAGCTCATGCAAGGAATTTAAAACAACTGGAACCGTTAGTGCTCCAAGTGCTCCAGGTAAACCAACAGTTAGCGAATCAACGATTAACTCAGCAAAGGTGAGCTGGACAGCCCCTTCAAATACTGGAAGCAGCGCAATATCAGATTATCTAGTTTCTTACGCTTCTGGCGGATGCCCAGCTGATCTTTCTTATGATCAAACCAATACATATATTCACACATCTGGACTTAGCTACATCATTAGCTCTCTAGCCGCAGGAAGCAAATACAGTGTTTGGATAGAAGCTTCCAACGGTCCTCTTGTTAATGGTAAAGCCTCAGTCGGGTGGTCACCGGATAGTCAATGTACTGAGTTTACTACAAAACCTATAGAGAAATTTATTTTATTTACTGGGTTATATCAATGTAATGCTGTCTATAGCTGCAGTGGAGATTACACATGTGGAAATAATTTTTCTTGTACAACCTATACTTGTGATGGAGCTCATCAAGGAGGTCCAGGTGGAGCCTACGAGTGTACTGGAAATTTTGTTTGTACATCAAAAGATTTGTCCTGCACCGAGGGACTACAATTGAAAGGTTCAAATGGTTGCTATTTAGCCCCAGGAGCTGCTGCTTCAGGTACATACAGCTGTAAGCCATAACTGTCTTAGTATGATTGCTTTTTTTTCCTAAAAATGTTATAATTAGGAGATTTAAAAAGCAAAAATGTTTAAGACAAAAACAGGAAAATTAGTCTTCTCAATGTTATTCGTTGGAATTGCAGTTTTTTCAGGAAAAGCTCTTGTACACGCTGCTCCTCCTTCAATTAATCTTGGTCCACCTTCTATAACTATTCCAGGAAACAACCCAACTCCTCCATGTACAGAAGGTCAAACTTCTAGTAATGACACTTTACTCTGTCAAAATGCAGTAAATATCCTTTGTGATGGAAGCAAAGAAGGAAACAAGAGTATTGATCAGTCACTACAGTGTACTAGTGGTAAGTGGCAGGCTGTTTCCTCAAATAACAACAATAATAACAATAATAATAACAATCCCCAGACACCTTCAACTTTGATTAGCAAAGTTAGCGTAGTCCCAGCTGCTTTCAACCCTACGATTGATAGTACTAAAATTAGTTATACTTTGAGCCTCAAATCAGCTATTGATCTCAAAATTACAGATAGTCTAGGTCAACCAGTGAGCACTCTCACAGATAGCCAGACTTTATCTGCCGGTTCTTACTTCGTGATTTGGTATGGAACAGTGAACAACCTTCAAGGAGGAACAGTGCTTCATTCAGGTACTTACCACTACAAGATCACTGCTAAAAATATCAAAACAAATAAAATAGACGATACTAAGGAGGGGGATATTAATCTTATCTTCGCTGCCCAACAGGATCCAGTCATTGATCCAGTAGTAAACGGCCCAACTCCTGAAGAACTAGCCGCTCAGGCTAAGGCTACTCTCGCTCTTCAAAACACTAAGAAAGGCAAGACCGCAAAAGTAGGTCCAGATATCTTGATTTATAGTGTATTTCCACTAATCGGATATGTGGCTTCTCGTCGCAAGAAATAGAGCAAATTCCACTCTTTGACAATTCCTGAACCCAGGACTACACTCCAATCGTAAGGGGCTTTCCTTCGTTGTTTAACAATCAAGATCATGACCATGTTTGTCACATTGATGATTTTGATATTACTCGGCTCTACGTCACTTTGCTTAATCGTAGTAGGGCGGGTTTTTGCGTATAACCGAAAGTACCGTCTTCCAGAATCCCAATACACCAGACTTTTCAGGATTCTAGCTAAGGAACACATCGTAGTGGCTTACGTATTTTTCGTGATTATTAATATTCTTATCGGTACTTGGTACATCTTTAAGATTTAATTTATGGGCGAAAACAAAGATCTCCATTTTAAGGGACAACAAGCAAACGAAATTTTCATTTGTTTCTTTCGTCATCATTGGATTTCACTACTTCGGGAATTTGTTTATTTTATAATTTTTTTAACTATAACTTCTTTAGTCCTTCTTAAGACTAGTGAAATAGAAAAGATTATTCATGATAGTCGCGAACTGCGATTTTTATTCATCTCGGGATTCTTAGTCGGTACCATTTATATACATCGCTTTTTCATGAAGTTATTTAATCACTACTTATCCGTCTCAATTATTACTGATCGCAGAATTATTGATCATAAGAAGACTTTGTTCTTCACAGACACTATGGATGCTATAGATATGAATCAAATCCAAAACATTGAAAGAGTAGGTGAGGGTCTTCTTCCGAATCTCCTAAAATATGGTGATATAAAAATATACCTTAGTTCTTCGGCGGCTTTTCGTACACTCGACTGTGTACCCAACGACAAGTTCCACTTCAGATGTATCACCAGACAAAAGGAAGCTTTGCAACAACAATTACAAGAGCGCCAACACCTAGGTATTAACACGCACGAACAAATTTTAGAACAGCTTCACACAACAAATCCCTGAGCGCAAAGCGCGAAGGCGCAGCAAGTGAAGCAAGTGGCTTTGCCACTGCTGAACGAAGCGAGCTTATAAAAAGAGTAAATTTTAGTATTGCTTTTTGGATAAATCCCGCTATTGTATTTTGAGAATTTTTTAACCAATTCACAACATGGACAAGAATCTATTCGTAGCAGTAACAATCGCACTTGGAGGAGCTATGCCAGCTTTCGCAATCGGTTGGTTAGCATCTAAAGCTATGGAAGCTATGGGAAGAAACCCAGAAGCAGCTAAATCAATTCAGAGTGCTATGATCCTAGCTACAGCTTTCTGTGAGGCTATTGCTATCTACGCATTGGTAGTTGCATTGATCATCAAGTTTGTATAGCAGAGCGCGAAGCGCTCAAGCGAGCGTAGCGAGGCATTGAAGTTTAAAATAATAAATATTTCATGGAAATCATATCCACATTAGGTATTGATCCTAAGTTAATCCTTGCTCAGGTAGTAAATTTTCTTATCCTTTTCTTTGTTCTAAAGAAACTTGTTTACAAGCCTGTCGTTGCTCTTCTTGAAAAAAGAAGAACTATGGTAGAGCAAAGTGTTCTCAATTCTAAAAAGATTGAGGAACGTCTTGCTGCACTTGAAGACGAGAGAAAGAAAATTCTTGCAGAAGCTTCTTCTAACGCTATGGCTGCAATGGAGCAGGCTAAGAAGGATGCCTCAGAGGAACATCAAAAAGCTATGGTTACAGCGAAAAAAGAAATTTCTGCTTTGGCAGAACGCTACCGTGGTCAGCTTAAAGATGAAAAAGATCAAATGTTTGACGAACTTAAGGCTGAAGTTGCAACTCTTATAGTAAACAGCTGCGAAAAAATTCTTCGCAAGGAATTCGGTAAAGAGGATCAAAGACGTCTTGAGACAGCTATTAAAAATGAAATCAATTCTAAATGAAAGTTTCTTTAAGAAAATATGCTAAAGCACTTTGTGAATCCTTAGATAAAGAAAAGGACGCTAAAGTTGTAAATCAAAAGATCCAAAATCTTCTTAAAATTTTGACTAAGCGCAAGCAAGGCAAAATGATTAGACAACTTCCTGCAGCTTTTAAAAACTTATGGTTCAAAATGCACGACCAAATGGACGTAAAAGTTGTTTTGGCCGAAGCTCCTACGAAGGATGAGGTAAAAAATATTGAAAAGTTGCTCAGCGCTGCTTTCGATAAAGACGTTATCATTACTACTAGCGTCGATCCTGACGTTATTGGTGGCATGAAATTGGAATTCGATGATTCCATTATCGATAATACTGTATCTGCCAACCTTGAAAAACTTAAACAGCACCTAACTAATTAACTCCCAACAAATGGAAACCAAAGATCAAATTTTAGATTCCCTCAAGCAACAGATTGAGAATTTCAAAACATCAGCCAAAGTAGAAAAAGTTGGCCACGTTATTGAGGTAGGTGATGGTATTGCCCGTATTTCCGGTCTTTCCACTGTAGCGTCTCAAGAGATGGTGGAGTTTAAAAATGGAGAAATTGGTGTAGCTTTAAACCTTGAAGAAGACACTGTTGGTGCCATCATTCTTGGTAGCGATAAAGCTATTAAGGAAGGTGATGAGGTTCGTACTACAGGAAAAATTCTTTCATTGCCAGTTGGTGAGGCATTGATCGGACGTGTAGTTGATCCACTTGGCCGTCCTCAAGATGGTAAAGGTCCTATCAAGGCTAGCAAAATGTATCCTATCGAGAAAATTGCTCCTCGTGTTATTAAAAGAAAATCTGTAAGTCAGCCAGTACAAACTGGTATTAAAGCTATCGACTCCATGATTCCAGTTGGACGTGGTCAACGTGAGCTTATTATCGGAGATCGTCAGACTGGTAAGACTGCTATTGCTATCGATACTATCATCAACCAGAAAGGTCAGGATATGATTTGTATCTACGTAGCTATCGGTCAGAAAGAATCAAAAATTGCTAAAATTGCTAATACATTGGAAGAACATGGAGCGATGGATTATACAATCATCGTTCGTACTTCTGCTTGTGACCCAGCATCTTTGAGCTATTTGGCACCATTCGCAGGTTGCGCTATGGGTGAATACTTCTTGGATCAAGGAAAAGATGTACTCGTTATTTACGATGATCTTTCCAAACATGCTTGGGCATATCGTGAAATTTCTTTGCTTTTGAGACGTCCACCTGGACGTGAAGCTTATCCTGGAGATGTATTCTATCTCCACTCCCGTTTATTGGAACGCGCTTGTCGTTTGGATGAAAAATATGGTGGTGGTTCATTAACTGCTTTGCCTATCATCGAAACACAATCAGGCGACGTATCTGCTTACATTCCTACGAATGTAATCTCCATCACTGACGGACAGATTTACCTTGAAACAGATTTATTCTACAAAGGTATTCGTCCAGCTCTAAACGTGGGTCTTTCCGTTTCACGTGTAGGTTCTGCTGCTCAAATTAAAGCGATGAAAAAAGTAGCTGGTAAGCTCAAACTAGAGCTTGCTCAGTATCGTGAGTTGGCTGTATTTGCCCAATTCGGTTCTGATCTTGATGAAGCTACAAAGAGACAATTAAACAAAGGTGATCGTCTATCAGAAATGTTGAAACAGAGACAATATTCACCAGTTCCAGTAGAGAAACAGGTAGTAATTCTTTATGCAGGTATTAATGAATATCTCGATAAAGTACCTGTAGACCAAGTACATGCTTACGAAGAGAAACTTTATACTTATATCGAAGCTAAACATCCAGAAATTTTCAAAGACATCAGAGAAAAGAAAGAAATGACTGCTGATACGGAAGCTAAGTTGAAACACGTTCTTACAACTTTCAACAACGAGATTAAATTCTAAATTACCCGTTTAGTCGGGCCTATCCATGGCAAATTCCGTCAAAGACATTAAGCGCAAAATTAAATCTATTCGTTCCACTCGTCAGATTACTAAGGCGATGGAATTAGTAGCTACTTCAAAAATGAAGAAAGCTGTAGAAGGCGCAGTAAATCTCCGCTCATATGGTTATCTTGCAATGAATATTTTGCTAAAACTTTCCAAGAAACATCAACATCTTCACGCTTATCTCCAGCCACGCGAGGTGAAGAATGTTCTAGTTGTTCTATTCACAACTGATAAAGGACTTTGTGGTGGTTTGAACACAAATCTTTTCAAAAAACTTACTCAAACTGTTAGCAAGATTCAGCAAGAAAATCCTTCTGCTAAGTTGCACTTTGTGGCTTCTGGTAGAAAGGGTGCTGAGTTCATGCATCGCTCTGGTAAAGAAGTTAAAATGGCTTTCCCAGCATATTCAAATCATCCGAAATTTTCAGATATTTTCCCTATGAGCAAAGTAGCTCTAAAAGGTTTTGAAAAAGGCGATTACGATAAAGTTATCGTGATTTATCCTGACTTTGTTTCTACATTAGCTCAAAAACCAGTTACTAAAACTTTACTCCCATTCTCTCCTGATGTTTTCTCTGAAATGATGCAGGAATTGGGTTCTAAGTTCACAAAGATTGCTGCTCCATCTGAAAAAGACGCAGATTACCAACTCGAACCATCCCCTGAATATATCGTTACAAATATCGTTCCTCAATTAGTTGAGGTTCAGTTATTCCAAGCTGTTTTGGAAAGTGCTGCTTCTGAGCATTCTGCTCGTATGGTAGCCATGCAGAACGCTACGAAAGCTGCGAATGATCTATTGGGTGATCTCGTTCTCACTTATAACCAAGCTCGTCAGGCTAGTATTACTGCAGAAATCGCAGAAATCGCGGCAAGTACGGCTGTTCTTTCTTAATAATTTATTTAACTTAACAACATTATGGCTGGAAAAGTATCCAAAGTAATCGGAGCCGTTGTGGACTGCTCATTCGAAGGGGAAGACCTTCCAAAAATATACGACGCCTTAAAAGTAAAAATCGGCGAAGAAGTTCTTGTGCTTGAAACTCAGCAACATCTTGGCGGTAACGAAGTTCGTACTATTGCCATGGGTGCTACTGACGGTCTTGCTAGAAACCAAGAAGTTGAAAATACTGGCGCTCCTATCACTGTACCAGTTGGTCATGATACTTTGGGTCGTATGTTCGACGTTTTAGGAAATCCTCTAGATGATAAACCTGTAGTTAAATCAAAGAAAAATTATCCTATTCACCGCCCAGCTCCATCTTTTGACCAACAATCTACAACAACAGAAATTCTTGAGACTGGTATTAAAGTAATCGATCTTATCTGTCCTATTATTAAGGGAGGTAAAGTAGGTCTTTTCGGAGGAGCCGGAGTAGGTAAGACTGTAATTATCCAAGAGTTGATTCGTAACATTGCTCAGGAGCACGGAGGTTTCTCAGTGTTTGCCGGTGTAGGTGAACGTAGTCGTGAAGGTAACGATCTTTACTACGAGATGAAGGATTCCGGAGTATTGGAAAAAACTACTCTAGTGTTTGGTCAGATGAACGAACCACCTGGAGTGCGTGCTCGTGTGGCTCTTACAGGAGTTACTATGGCTGAATACTTCCGTGATGAGGAAGGTCGTGATGTATTGCTTTTCGTTGATAACATTTTCCGTTTCACTCAGGCCGGTTCTGAGATGTCAGCGTTGTTAGGTCGTATTCCATCAGCTGTAGGTTACCAACCTACTTTGGCTACTGAGATGGGTGCACTTCAGGAACGTATTACTTCTACAAAGAAAGGTTCTATTACTTCTATCCAGGCCGTTTACGTACCTGCGGATGATCTTACTGATCCAGCTCCAGCTACAACTTTCGGACATTTGGATTCAACTGTAGTACTTTCACGTAACTTAGCTGAGTTGGGTATTTATCCTGCTGTAGATCCTCTCGATTCTACATCTACAATTATGGATCCAAATATCGTTGGTGATGAACATTATAAAGTGGCTCGTGGAGTTCAAAAGATTCTCCAGAGATATAAAGACTTACAAGATATTATCGCTATCCTCGGTATGGAAGAATTATCTGAAGAAGACAAGATCACGGTTCGCCGCGCTCGTAAGATTCAGAAATTCCTTTCTCAACCATTCTTCGTTGCTGAAACATTTACAGGGCACCCTGGTAAATATTGCAAACTATCTGACACAATTAAAGGATTCGGTCAGATCCTAGAAGGAAAGATGGATGATGTTGATGAAGGTAAATTCTACATGAAGGGTTCAATCGAAGAAGTAAAATAATCAAGAAAATCCAATGGCAGCTAAACAAATCCAATTCAAAATAGTCACTCCAGAAAAGGTACTTTATGATGCTATGGTTGAAGGTGTTTCTTTCCCAACTGTTGAGGGAGAAATTACAGTTTTACCTCATCACATTCCTATCATTTCTGCGATAAAACCTGGAGAGTTAAAGATTAGAATTAATGGTAAGGACGAATTTTTCCACGTAACTTCTGGAGTTCTAGAAGTTGATGGTCAATCCATCACTTTGCTTACTGACGCTGCTGAACGCGCTAACGAAGTTAATGAAAAACGTGCTCAGGAAGCGGTGGAACGTGCTCAGGCTATTATGTCTGAAAAACGTCACGACGAGGAAGGTTACACCGAGGCTGTTGCTGAGATGGAACGCGCATTATCTCGTATCAGAATTGCCAAGAAGCATCGTCATGGAGGCTCAAAGCCTAGCTTTAATCAAGATTAATGAAAAAAAACGAACCTAATAAACAATGGTCACCATACAGTCTCGCACTCAACATCGGTTACATGATCGTCACACCAATTCTGGTATTTGGAATTGGAGGAGTGCTCTTGGACAAGTATTTAAAAGTGTTTCCAATCTTCACGTTCATAGGGTTCTTCCTAGCAATGACGTCAGGATTAGTGATCGTCTACAAGAAAAGTAAAGATATGATCGAAGGTATTAATTCCCAAACTACACCTAAAAAATAATTATGGCAGCAACATTTGTACCTCCTACACTAGGCTCAGAAACAATATTCTACATTGGCAGTTTTGAAGTGAGAAACACTTTAATTACAGCTGTTTTAACACTAGTACTTCTTACTATTGTAGGTCTTGTTTTGAGACGCAAAAAATATGCTCTCATCCCTGGAGGGTTTCAGAATTTTGTTGAAACAATTATTGAGGCACTTTTCGACTTTTTCGATACAGTGGTAGGTGATAGAAAAAAAACTGAAAGATTTTTCCCTATCGTTGCCACAATATTTTTCTTTGTAATCATTTCAAACTGGATGGGACTTCTTCCAGGTTTTGGAAGCATTGGACTCTGGGAGGTAGAGGAGGGCAAGGAAGTATTTGTGCCAATTCTTCGCTCCACCTTCGCTGATGTGAATATGACTTTCGCTCTTGCGCTTATAGCTGTTACATCTTGTCAGATCATGGGTTTCTCTATGCTCGGCCTAAAAGGCTACGGCGGTAAATTTTTCGTAAATCCATTCAAGGATCCAATCGGTTGTTTCGTAGGTATCCTCGAGTTATTCTCAGAATTCTCAAAAATGATTTCCTTTTCATTCCGTCTTTTCGGAAATGTCTTCGCTGGAGAGGTTCTATTGCTCGTAATAAGCTTCTTGGTTCCATACGTGGCTCCATTACCATTTTACGGACTAGAAATCTTCGTAGGCTTCATTCAGGCCCTTGTGTTCTCTTTCCTTACATTGGTATTCTTGAACATCGCGACTACTTCTCATCACTAGGAGGTTTTACAACTAAAAAGAGGAGCCTTTCGGACCCCTCATTTATATTTGTGATTAATCTTTTTACTGAGCCTTTCTAATCTCTTTTCCATTCAAGAAAAGTCTCATCTCAGGCAATGCCTGAAGCTTAGTGAGAGTTTCCTCTTCTCTTAGATCCATTTCAAATGGCTTCAAAGGTAGCTCAGCTAGTAATCCAAATAATTTTTCGCGAGCCAAAGCCAAATCTTCCGTAGTCTTGAGCTGCATCTCTCTTAGCTTAGCGTAGAATTCAGTTTTTCTTAGTTCTCCTAACTCTTGTTCTTCAAAATCCTTCACCTGAGCTTTTAATTCTTTTAAAGCCTTTTTTAATTCTAAATAATGCTCTACTTCAATTTTTTCCTCTTCTTTAATATCCTTCTTTACACTCTTCAACTCCTCCTCAAATTTGCGAAGCTCTTTAATTGCCAATTGAATCTTGTCGTGGATCATATGTTTGTTTTAAAAAATCCTGCAAATTCTAGCATGAAATTTTCCGGGAATATAGTCCTATGTGGCCACTTAATTAACTAAGCCGTTACATTTTTAATTTTTGTGCTATACTATCCATCATGAATCACGGAAATGTAATAATTAGCTTTGACGAAGTATCGTTTTACTACGATCACAACAAACCAATCCTCAATGAGAGTAGCTTTACTGTGCGTGAAAACGCCAAGATTACTATCATGGGACAGAATGGCGCCGGCAAGAGTACTATCTTCAAATTAATTCTTGGAGAACTCAAACCAACAGATGGTAGAGTAAATATTCTTAATAAAGCCTCAATAGCTATTGGTCTTCAGGTAATGCCTAAAAAGTATTTTGACCTCACTGTTACTGAATATTTCGAAACTGCTTTTGATGAGAAAAAATACGATATAGAGAAAAGAGTTAAAGACGTTTTGGAAGTTGTGAATCTCGCTACTGCGCTTGATAAGAAAATTAAAGATTTCTCCGGAGGTCAATTAGCTAGATTACTTCTAGCGTATGCCCTTATTCAAGAACCAGATATTCTTTTACTTGATGAGCCGACTAATAATCTCGACGTAGATGGAATTAACCATCTTACTGGATTCCTTATGGGTTATGAAAAGACTGTAATTGTAATTTCTCATGACGCTGGATTTTTGAATTCATTTACGGATGGAGTTTTGAATCTCGATGTTTACACAAAGAAGGTGGAACAATACGTAGGGGATTACTTTGATGTAATTGAACAAATTGCCCAGCAGATTGAACGTGAACAAAGAAAGAACGCTCAGCTCGAAAGAAATATTCAAGATCGTAAAGATAAGGTAAATTTCTTCTCAAATAAAGGAGGTAAAATGCGTCGTCTCGCCAGCAAGCTTCGTGATGAAGTAGCTGAAGATGAAGAGAATATGGTGGACGTAAGACGCGATGATAAGACTATTAAACCATTCGTTATTCCTGCTCAGCCATGGTCAGAAGTTGTTGCTAGAATTTCTTCTGTGGGCATCATCCATGATCACAAGCGTACAGCGAAAAAAGTTCAGCTAAAATTTTTCAATAGCACTAGATTACAGATTATCGGGCCCAATGGAATTGGTAAAAGCACCCTTTTGAGAGAGCTTGCACTTGGAGAAAATGATGGCACCTCAATCGCTCCAGGAGTGAGAGTAGGTTACTACCAACAAGATTTCGCCGGTCTTGATTTTGACGAAACAGTTTACGATTCACTACTTAAAATTAGTGATGATCCATCACACGAAAGAATTTATGCTACGGCCGCTCATTTCCTTCTTACTGGAGAAATGATCAGAAATAAAATTGGCTCTTTATCCGAAGGTCAAAAAGGTCTTCTTTGTTACGCTCGTTTCGTACTACAGAAGCCAGGAATTCTAATTCTTGATGAGCCGACAAATCATATCAATTTCCGTCATATTCCAATCATTGCTCAGGCAATCCAGGACTACAAAGGAGCAATGATTCTTGTCTCCCATATGCCGGAATTTGTTGAACAAATCACTTTCAATGAAACTCTAGATTTAGCAGGTTTCTTGAAAAAATAATTTAGGATTTCCACTGTGAAACCTTCAGGTCTACTTTTTCTTTATTGAAACTCACTCCTTCTTCTACAAGTAGTTTCCTTTTTACATTCAATCCTCCAAAAGCATATCCTGTGAGCTCACCATTTGAAGCTACCACACGATGACAGGGAACAAGATTACGATCTGTGTTATTTCTCATACACATCCCCACGGCTCTCGCGGCACGAGGACTTCCAGCTAGTTTTGCCAATTGCCCATAAGTCGCCACTTTACCTGCAGGAATTTTGCCGGCAATCTCATAAACTTTCTGATTGAAATTAGTTTTCATGTTGCCAGATTACCCTATAATCCCGTAAAGTTTAAGTCGAATTAAGGGCATAATAGAAACAATAAAAGACATATTGTGATTAAAATTTTTCTCAGCCTGATTTTGAAAATTAAAGTAAAAACTTTAATGGTTTCATTTGCCACTTTTTTGCTTACTCAGACTCCTCATGCACAAGTGGCAAAAACTCCGGTGACACCGAAGCAGGCAAAAGTTGCTCATGAAGAAACTACAAAAAAAATCACCAAATCTTCAGTTAAAGCTCCTGTGAAATCCACTCCCGCACCTGTTAAGCAAATATGTGATATTCCTCCAGAAGATCTGCCTGCAAATGTTGATCTTTCAAAAGTTCGGGCCACTTGGCTAGATTGGGAAAATCAAGTTCGTGCAGAAAATGGACTCCCTGCCTACACTTACAATGAGGATCTGTTTCGCACCGCTACAATCTGGTCAGAGACGAGTAAACAGAAAGGATACATAGACCATAAAAGACCTGGCCAATCAGCCTATTATGATTACAAAATTATCGAATCCTGGTTCAAAAATCTCGGTTTAGAATTCAAAAATATTAACCGTAAAACTTTTACCGAAAGCATTGCCTGGGAATATTACAGCTGTAGTGATGCCGACTGTACCGACAAATTAACGGCAGCCATTCGCAAAGGCTTTAATTTTTTCATTAGCGAAAAAGGAAAAAAATATAGTCCTCATTACGACGCCATTATTAATCCAGAATTCACGCAAATCGGACTTGGAATTATTATTGATAAAGCAGCAGGGAAGTACTATCTCACAGTTCATTATGGAACTGAGATTACCTCGAGTGGATCAGCTTGCGGCGGCTAGGAGATTAGGGCATTACTTAGTTTAGTGATACACTTAGCTTATGAAAAAACAATTGAAGCAAATCTGTATCGTTTTTGTCGGTGCTCTAATTTTCGTTGGCTGTAATTCTTCAAAGCCATCCACGGCAATGACTCCAGACCCTAAACCTGTGGAGGAAAAAGTTGTTCAAGCTGCGACGCCTGAGCCTAAAGCTGAAGCTGCCACGACTCAAGCCAATATGGTCGTGAAAGTTTACTTTAATAATCCAAAAATAGATCCAAATTGGGATTTCGAATGCAGTAATGTTTTAGCAGTTGAAAGAACAATTCCTAAAACAGAATCTGTCGCTTCCGCCGCCATAGCTGAATTACTAAAAGGACCTACTGATGCAGAAAAATCCAAAGGATACATGAGTAATATAAACACTGGAGTAAAAGTTCAGGGTATTAGTATTAAAGATGGAATAGCAAAAATTGATTTCAACGAACAGTTACAATTTCAGGTAGGTGGTTCATGTAAAATTTCAGCAATCTATGCTCAAATAAAGCAAACATTGAAACAATTCTCATCCGTTAAGGACGTTGTGATTTCAATCAATGGTCAGACAGAAAACATTCTACAGCCATAAGTGTTAAAGTCCCTGAACCTTAACTATTATTTTCGCAACTTCTCCGCGAGTAATAGGATTAGATGTGCCAAAAATTCCAGTCAATTTGCCATTAGAATCTGAATAGCCAGAAACGAAATTTTTACTGAAGGCAAAAGAAATATATCTATAATACCACTGGGTCAAATCTACATCTTTAAACGTATTGTTTTCGCCGCTAATTTGTTTATCCAAATACTGAGCACTTAAAATAATTTTCATTGCCTCTGAGCGTGTCACTTTGTCATTCGGATGGAAACCTCCATCAGCAAATCCTTCTACCCAGCCATGATTTTTTGCGTAGGAAACATATGGTGCATACCAGGATTTACTATCAATATCTTTAAAGAAAGTTCCTTCAAAAGCAGGCATCTTCATCTCGCGGCATCCCACCACCATCTTTACCAACTCCGCTCTCGTACTAGAATCATTTGGTCCAAATAAATAAAGTAGATTACCCTTGTCATCGGTATATCCTTTGACGTCACATTTAGTATGAATGGTTTGTATGTATGTTTTTGCCCAATGACCTGAAATATCAGAAAAATCCTTCATCGTCGCAGCAGCTAATTTTGCAGCAGCCTTCGCCTTTTTCAAAGCTTCCGCCCTTTTATTGTTAGCTGGTAAAGATCCTCCTCCTCCACTACATCCTGAAGTAAGAGCATCAACACTTGTAGAATATGCAGTTTCTACGCCACTTCCATTTAATGCTTTTACTCTAAATGTGTAACCTCTATTACACTGTAGGCCAGTAACCGTCACACTTGTACCAGCTGAACTAGTAGTAGTTCCAAGTGTATCATTTGAAACCACATAGCTCGTTCCGTTTCCAGACCAAGTTAACGAAGCTGAGCTGTCAGAAGTAGATGCTACAGTAAGAGCTGTAGGAGCATCTGCAAGCGTATAAAAAGTGTCACTTAAGGCATAACTAGTATCAACGTCATTATATGCGCCGATTCTCGCAAGATATTGAGTATTAGCGCTTAATCCTACCCAGTCGACTGCGATTAGATTTGGTACAGCATCTGTTTCCTCATTTACCGTAGGAAAAATACTTTCATCGGAACCAGCGCCAACATCAACTGTATATCCATCATTATTACTAACATCACTCCAAGCAATATGAGCACCTGCATTAGTAATGGAAGAAATTGTCAAAGAAGTTGGAGTAGCAGGTTGTAATGCTTGCCAGCTTAAGAATGGATAACCATTATTATTCAATCCATCTATTGTCCAAATATCGTTATTACCAGCATCATCACCTGGATTACCCACGAAATCCCAGGCGCTTGATAATCCAGCTGCAATAGTTGTAAAAGTTACAACATTTTTCAACTGAGCAGTAGTTTTTCCTGTGCCTTTTCCAGTGTCGCTCATTCCACTTGTTTGAGTGTTGTAGAAAGAGTTAGTTACGGTTCCATCATTTCCACCAACTAGTCCACCAGTGCTATCCGCTGTACCACTTACTATTCCTGTTGAAAAAGAATTTATTATTGTAGAATTATTACTATTGCCATTAATACCAACTAGTCCACCAGTCTGCCCACCTGTAGTAGCTGTTACTGTAGCCGTAGAATAGGAATTACTAATTACTGCACTATTCCCTAAACTGTATCCAACCAACCCTCCATTAGCGCTATTTCCACTAACAGTTCCGGTGGTATATGATTTTGAAATAGTACCATTTGCATTAAGACCAACCAACCCTCCAACTATAAAGTCACCCGTGATATTAACATCAACTAATCCAATATTATTTATTAATACACCTGCACCAAAAGTATTTGAAATCAATCCAGTATAAACCGTCGAGCTTCTATTAATGTATAAACCGACAATTCTATGACCTTGACCATTTAATGTTCCTGTAAATTTATATCCCAGATTCCCATCACCAATAGGATCAAATCCAGCCCCTCCATCCCACAATGTTTTAGTTGTAGGATCGAAAGTTATAGTATTGGCAATTGTATAATCTCCACCTCTATTCACATCCATTAATTGTAATTCAACATCAGTCGTAATATTTGTACGATGCTCCATTTGCAAATGCGGATATCCTGCCATAATCCAATCTCCTACAGTGCCATTTCCAGCCACCGTAAAAGTCCAACCGGTAAATGTACCCACCGTCATCATCTGTGCTGTAGTTTTTGCGGTACCAATTCCACTACTGTTTCCCGCTGTTGTTGAATCGTAATACACGTGATTTACGGTATCACCGAAATCAGAGGCAAAACCCTGAGGATAAGCGGCGCTAATAGCGCCTTTAGAGTAACTATTTGTTATCGTTGAGTCAGCAATATAACCGGCAAATCCTCCGGCATAGCCACTACCAGTGACATTAACCAAAGAATAGGAGTTGCTTACGCTAGCATTGTTTATACAACCAGCTACACCTCCTGCATAACCACCTCCATGAACCGTACCAGTCGTATAGACGTGACTCAGCGTTCCGGAACTAAAAATACATCCAAACAATGGTCCAGTATAACTACTGCCGGTAATATTTACATCAGTAAGACCTAAATTTTGAATGGTGGCACCATCAACAAAATTAAATAAACCGACATATGCGTCATCACCACGGTTAATGAATAAATTTTTAATTTTATAACCCTGGCCATTTAAACTTCCAGTGAAATTTCCACCCGGAGCAAAACCTTGGCCAGAATTCCAGCCTGTAGTTGCCGCACAATCAATATCATTAATCAAAATAAAATTAGAAGAAGTATGAGCAGTCATAGCCTGTAAATCCAAACAGTCCTCAATTTGATAAGGACTTCCACCGGAACCATTTCCACCAGCAAAAGTTCCACCACTTGCAAAGGAAACAGTTGGGAATAGAGAAATAGAAAGTACAAAAATGAGAGCACAACTTAAAAACTTTCGCCCAAAACAGGCGAAGAAATTGTTTTTCATAGGTAGTTTTTCATAGGAATAAATAAGGTGAGGGACCTTAATATATTCTTAACCTATCATACGTGGACTAAAATAGTCTAGAATAATCTTCTAATTCACTCGCGAATTGTAAGAGAGGAAGACAAGACCATCACTATCGAGTATCATGTTCACATAAATAAGACATCCATGAAGAAGTCTAAAAAAATAGTTATATCTGTAATATCCACTGTTGCCGTGGGAATTTTTGCTATAGGAGTTTATCGCTTCATTAAGAGTCCTGCTTATTTGAAAGAGTCCGTTCCGAAAGCTGTAAGTATACAGAGCTTTAACAAGATGCCAGAGCCAATTCAGGCTCCTGAGACAACTAAGCCAGTAATTAATACTCCCGTACTTCGAGATGTTCCAAAAGCTAAACCTAAAGTTGTTCCCAAAGAATTAAACCTCGCTATGACTTTCTATTCTCAAGCACCTTTTGTTGATTGGAGTGAGCCATGGCAGAATGCTTGCGAAGAGGCGAGTATTCTCCTCGTTGCCAATACTTATTTTAATCATAATTGGACTAAAGAAGAATTTCGCGACGAAATCTTGGCACTTGTAAAATGGGAGAACAAAACTTTTGGAGATTATAAAAGTACGAATGCTCAACAAATCACCAAAATGCTGGATGAGGTTTATAATTTGAAAAGTATCATTCACACAAGTCCGACTTTCGCTGATGTACAAAAAATTATAGATAACGGTCATCTTATAATTATGACTTTTGACGGTAGGAAACTTGGTAATCCATTCTTCACGAATGGCGGACCCGATTATCACTCTTTGGTAATTAAAGGATACAAAGAGGGTGAAAAGGTTATCACCGAGGATGTGGGAACTCAGCACGGTGAAAATTACGTCTATGCATGGAAAACAATTGAAAATGCCAATCACGATTATGCGACACCAATAAGCAATGGTGCTAAGATGATGATCGAAGTTCTTCCACCTTCTCAAAAATGACCCTGCCAAATTACAGCCTCAGTATTCTCGGTAAGAAAATAGCTTTTTCCGCCATTGTTCAGCTTGCAGGAAAGGTTTTGCAGATCATCCTTTCGGCAGTGAGCCTGAAACTTATTTCGAATTTTTTAACTCAAGAGGGTTACGGAGTCTATGCTTCAATTACGGAATATGCTTTGTTTTTTTCCGCTGTAGGGAATCTCGGAATTTTTGGCAATGTCGTCAGGCTGATGTCCGAGAAACCAAACGATTCTAAGATTTTCACCAACGCTTTATTTGTGCGCGCATTTACCGGAATATTCTTTTTTGTAATAGCTATCCTTATTTGTATTTTGAACGGAAGCAGCGAAGCTTTCACAATTGGCACAGCACTTTTTTGCAGCGCTTTACTTTTCGATTTGCTCACGACAGTTTGCGATGGAATGCTTCAATCAAATTACCTTATGGGACGAGCCACAGCAGCGCTTATATTAGGTAGAATAGTTCAGGTAGCCATGCTTTTCTGGATAGTGAAAAACGTCGGATCTTTGCAGCAATTCTGGATACTAGGAGCGGCTATGGTTGGCAGTCTTTTCACCTTTTTAATTAGCATCTTTTTAGTTGCCCAGAAAATAAAAATCAATTGGAAACTGGAATGGGGGACTATGCTTTTATTTTTCAAAAAAAGTCTTCCATATGGAATAATTTTCATTACGAATAATCTTTATTTTCGTTTTATTCCAGACTATCTAGCTAATAATTTTCTCAGTGATGCTCATTTCGCAAGTTTCAATATTTCCTTCAGAATAAGCCAAGTTTTGAGTCTCGCTTCTACTTTTATCATGTTCTCTGCTTTACCTGGTCTCACTGAATATATCGATGGCAAACATTATGAAAAAGCTAAGAAACTTTTCTTCTCTCTACAAAAAATATTTCTCATCGCCGGAGTTGCCTTAGTGGTCTTTGGCTCACTAATTGGTCCTTACGCCATCGCAATTCTCACTCACGCGAAATACAATATCCCGGAGCTGAGTTTTATTCTGCCGATGATGCTCGTACTAGCAGCAGTCTCATATGGATATGACTTGGTGTTTTTGAGCCTGTTTGCCGCAGGAAAAGACATTTGGTTTATGTGGCGCGAATTTATTGGCCTCGGGCTTAGTTTCATCTTTTTTCTCGCTTCATATTTCACCTCAGACATGACCGAGAAAATGATTCTAATTTTACTAGGAGCAATCGCTGGAGAAACCATTATGGTGATTCTCGGCACAATAAAGATGCGCAAGATTTTCCGCGGACACCCGACACCAACCCTATAAGTGAATTGGGCTTCTTCTCACCGCATGAGTGGAAGTTGTCATTCTTTTCCAGGTATCGGCATCAAATGACTTCAAGGAACTCCTTTGCGTTTCAAGCCTCCTCATTATCTCGTCATGAGCTAGACCCTTCTCATTTACGTCTCTACCAAGCCTCTGCTGTTCCGCTAGCTCCATGGGGCCAGTCAGATAAACTTCGTAAAGACGATCAATTGTACTATCAATCAGTGACTCCACGAAGGCAGCTGCGGTGAAACCCTCTACTATTAATAAACCATTAGCCTTTCCAGGCACGGTAAGTCGAGCTTCTTTTGAATGCTGTCCTGTCTTCCCATCGTATTCCTTGAAATCAAAAGAACTGCTGCCATTATTATGATGTAGCAATGAAGCAGCAATACTTTGAGGCCTACCATGGGACATAAAATCAAAAGAAGTACTTCTTGCTCCTTGATGTCTCGAAATAGCCTCTCTAGCAATATTTCCAGGATGATATTTAGTGATCTCCTTGTCTCCTCTCTCGGTTCTAGGAAGCACATCCATATCCATAGTCGCAGCAGCTACGGCGACTCCACGCCTAGCAACCTCCTCCATTATGCGATCCATCAAATATGTCTTCCCAATGCCAGGAACACCATCAATACTCAAAAAATTATATTTACCTTGCAGCACTTGATCCACCATTCCACTAATTATTTTTCTTCTTTGTACAACCAATTCCGGGGAATCGTGCCCCTCGAGGTCAATATCTAGAATTATTTCAGAATGCATGGAATAGTTATACGAAAAATAAACAACGGGTCAATACTAGAAATCTTGCATTTACACCTTTATTTCTGCCTAATACAAAAAAATCTCGCCAGAAGCTCAAGTAGAAGCGAAGCGAGATTTTTGAAGCAATTTAACTTTATTTTATTTCCTTTTCAGTTAATCCATCATCTGACCAGCAAGTCTTAGTAATTTCTTTAGGAATTTTATACTGAGTTACCAATTTGCAACTAGGAGCTTCTTGTCCTGAAAATATTGATTGATATTTACCATTTACCTTTTTGAAAATAGAGTATAATCCAGTTCTTCTGGCACCCAAATTAACTACTGCAAATTCTCCAATTTTTTTAATATCTGTTACTGCATATTCACCTGTGAATAAAGATTTATTTGTTTTGTAAAAAGCATTCAAAAATGGAACCTGCTCATCGTAATATTTCTGGAATTGATCAGAACATGAAAACACCATATCTCTGCTAAAGTTAGGTTCATTTCCTCCCACATCTCCATTCAATGATAATGTACAAACAGTAGGGGACTTTTCATATGCAGCGACATAATCATAAAACTTTCCATCCCCTAAGCTATCTGAAGAATTCAAAGCATTTTTAGTGAAACCATTCTTAGTTAAAGATTGATCAACTACATACGCCATAGAATTAAATTTCTTCTCGAAATCAGCTTTCTGAGTCGCATTCATTTCTAGAGCTGTCACTGGCACTGAAGAGCTAGTAGCAAAAGCATCCTTCACCAAAATATTTTTATTATCACTGGCAATCCACCACACGAAATCATCTGATTTAGTACCGGCAAATGTAACGCCTAGTTTCTGATTATTAAGATTAGATTCCACAAAACTCACTATGCTTTTTGCATCTGTTTTATCTGCTTTCTGTGGAACAAAACTCGCGCTAGAACAACCTGACAATACAACTGCCATTGAAACACCAACCAAAAACTTCTTCATAATAATTTAAGTAAAAATATTTGCCCGCCCATTCTAGCATTTAAAAAGAAAAATATAAAAGCTTGAGTATTACGGATTGAATCGCGTACACTTATCTCACACTAAACTCTCAAGCTATGGACCTAGTCTTAATATTCAACTCAATTCGAGATATTCCATTTAGGATACCTTTGTCCTTAGAAGATAAATCAATTGATTGTCTCACGAAGCACAAAATACTTTTTGATCTAGTGACGAAGGAAAGCTACAAAGCTAGATTCCGAATTTGTTCTTTTTTGTGGAGTGATCAAAAAATTCCAAAAGAAATTCTGGCAATTCCACACGACGACAAGTGTGAGCATTTATATTTAGAAATTTTACTCAATGATGAGTGGGTCACTCTCGATGCAACTTGGGATCAGAAATTGAAAAAAGTCATGCCTACTAGTGAATGGGACGGAAAGACAAACACCAAGCTAGCTGTCACACCCATAGAAATTTATCCTCCAGACGAGGGCAGGAAAGTCGTGCACAGCGCTAGCGAAGAAGCGTTTCTAGAAGACATTAGAAAGAGCGGGAAGTTCTATGAAGCGCTTAATAATTGGCTGGAAGAGAACAGATAGCCATCACAATTTTAAAAAGAATTGGCCACGCTTGGCACAAATCTGCTGATTTGGCTGGGGTGGAGGGGTTCGAACCCCCGAATGGAAGCTTCAAAGGCTCCTGCCTTACCACTTGGCTACACCCCAGAGAAGACTGGATAAATTTAGCAATCTAGAAGTTTTAAGTCAATTTGTAATTTGCAGCGCAAATGGGTTAGAATAAGTCGTTGATAAATAACAACTCCTATGGACCCAATTAATCCTCAACCTAATTCCGCTCCAACACCCGCAGTAACACCAGTCGTTCAAGCTGCCACACCTGCTCCAGTAAATCAGGCCGCTCAGGCCGCAGCTAATATGGCTAGTTCTGCCGCATCTTCCGCAGCCAATGCTGCCGGCAATATGGCAAAAAATCTTGCTTCTGCCATTCCAGTTCCTAAACTCTGCAAGTGTCCGACGATCAACGCCGCAGACTGGGACAAGAAAAAACAAATTATTAATAAAACTTTCTATAAAGCTTTTTCCCCTCGCATCTTTTCTTATCCATTCTCCTTCGTGATTGACGTCTTCCGCGCGCAGAAAGCTGCGATTGCGAAAGGCTACAAGCCGGTGGAGAATGGAATGGTGCTCGATGATGGAGCAATGTTCTTCGGTTCAGTGATGATAGAAGTAACAGGCGCAAACACCAACGACCCAGACGTATATTCTTTAGAAGGGAAAGAGGCATACACCAAAGTTTCTCGCAGCTCGATGATGCAAATAAAAAATGACATCACTGATGTAGAAACAGAACTTGGCAAAAAACCTGCTCAGCTTTTCATTTGGTGGACTTCCTGTCCAATTTGTATGATTACAAAAGATGTGAAGGCAGTGCTTATTGCGCTTCCATAATTATTGGGCTTGGTGGACGATGAGAAGCAGCGTGCACGGGCACCATCCGAAGGATGGTCGTGCTCTGACGGGGATCGAACCCGCATCCCTTAGGTGTTAAGCATAAGTGCTTTGCCGTTAAGCTACAGCCCCATGTTCCACCAAGCTATTTAATCATACAAAAAGATCCCTCTTTGTCGAAGGATCTAATGTAACACCCTAGAGAACTGTAACTTACAGCACTTATGCTTTCGTCTATATTATAACAAAAGAAGCGATTTGAAATCAATACTTATCACTGCAAAAAAGTGTTGAACAGGTCCGTTCAACACCACTCATTTTTACACAGTAGAGCTCGGACAAATCTTATTAAGCGGACAAATTTCACACTTTGGTCTTCTTGCGATACAAATCGCTCGGCCGTGATCTATCATGAGAAAAGAAAAAATTCCCCAGTCTTTTTTTTGTACTAATTTTACCAGTATCTTTTCAATCTTTACTGCATTCTTCGCATCGCTCATTTTCTTGGGAACCAATCCTAGAAGTCCACAAATTCTAGCCACATGAGTATCCACCACAATACCTTCATTGCGCCCAAATCCAGAGCTCAACACCACATTTGCAGTCTTTCTCGCCACACCAGGCAAACTCAATAATTTTTCCATTGTATCAGGAACTTTTCCGCCAAAATCTTTCATGGTTTTTTGCGCCGCTCCTTTAATATTCTTTGCTTTATTTTTATAAAAACCTGTCGAATAAATTAATTTTTCCAATTCGTGCACATCGCATTCAGCAAAATCACTCACCTCAGGAAATCGCTTAAATAAAGCCGGTGTGACTTTATTCACTCGCACGTCCGTACACTGCGCCGAAAGAATCACCGCCACCACAAGTTGAAAAAGATTGCCATAATCCAGCGCGATCTTCGAATAAGGATATTGCTTTTTTAGTAGCTTAATAATTGACGCCGGATTTTTTTTCGCATCGCTCATGCTAATAATTTATAACAAAAAGTAGACGTTCACCAGAATTTACTTCCCCAAAAAAAATGGACCAACTCTGTTTTTGGCTTCAGAAAGGCTTTAATTCAATTTATTGAACTGAATTTGGGGAAGTTAAGGACTGTCAAAATTTTATCTCGCGACTTCGCTAGCACTCGCATCACTCTTAATTTCCTGCATAATCTCTTTGCTCCACAAATCTTGATATTCTTTTGGTAATCCGTTTACCTGATCCTTGCTCAAAATTGTCAGTGGCAAATACATCAAAGGATCTACATTCTTTCCATTAAAGTGAACTTCGAAATGTAAGTGAGGTCCCGTAGTCATATATCCGGCACCAGGAGTACCCGGCATACCTCCGGTCAAACCAATAATTGCTCCTTGGCTAACTTTCTGACCAGGAGTTACCAAGATACTGCTTACGTGTCCATATACAGTCATGAAACCTCCCGCATGTGAAAGAATGATATAACTGTAACCATATCCATTATCACGCGCCACATACACCACAGCGTCTGCTGCAGCACGTATTGGAGTACTCTGATACTGTGGGATATCTACCGCATTATGTTGAACTCCGAAGACACCGACATATCTAGGATCATGGAAGTAAGCACTGATTCCTCGGCTAGGTTCTACCGGCCAAGCAAACTGTCCACCCTGCACATTCATATTACTCATCTGGAACGCATATAGCGCCTGAGTTCTAAAGTCTAGAATTGATTTATATTTAGAAATATCAAAATTATCTCCTTCTAGTGCAATCTTATCCTGTAAGAACTCAAGAGCATTGCCTAGAGACTTGATATCCTGCACCATCTGATCCTGTTGCTGAATAGTTTGCTCAAGTAATTTCTTGAAAACATCTTCTTGACCCATAGTGATCTTCAAGAGATCCTGTTTTGATTGTTTTTGTAGATCAAGATCCTTTTTCTGGCTAGCTAGATCAGCCTGTAGACTTGCAAGTTTTACTCTCTTTTTCTCGAGGTCATCCTTTTCAAGTTTTAAGGTTTTTCCTAAATCATCCAATTTCTCTACCATCTGTTTGCCTGCGGCATCTAGAACATTGAAATAGTCTAATTGGCGCATATTTTCACCTACAGATCCATCTGTTAATAGTAGCTTGAATGCATCAATAGAACCATCCTCACCATGAGAAAGCATAGAATTTTCCTCGGTATAGATAGTTTTTACATAATCTTTTAATTGTTCAGCCTGATAATTCATCGCTACTTGGTTGATATCAATCTGTTCGTAGAGTAGGGAAATCTCATTTTCCTTTTCAATTACATTCTTGGTTACACTTAAAAGCTGAGCGGCCATAGAATCCACTCTTGCATCAATATTCTTTAATTGCTGTTGAAGCGTGGTCTTTTCCTCTGAAACAAGGTCCAAACGCATCTTCGTATCTGATACGTTATTGAGGAGCTGTTTATAATCTGTTTTATTTAGATCGATTTGCTGCTTTACCTTATCGAGAAACTGAGCGTTTTTATCAATTTGAGGAGCTGCTTCGTCAGCATAACCCATAGCAGTATTAGCTACCAAAAGGCTTAAAATCGCAGTAATCGTGATGTATTTGTTGAATTTTTGGTTCATATTTGGGTTCGACGATATCTAATTATTATAGCACGAAACTGATCTGAAAACAACAGGTGAGAGGCGGGCACGGAAGCGGACTCACAAATTGCCCTACCTAGACACACCTATTACTCTTATATCCTCTTCCCTTAATTTGTATGCCAAACGTGCATACAATTGCTAGATTTAGGCTTAATGATGAGCAAATCTCACGGTTGTGTGCACAATGTGCGTACAGATTTGGGGCAGGTAAGTAATAGGACAAAACACCTCGGTAAATCCTTATCAACCCCTCCACGCCCACCCACATCTGGCCCCAATCCGAAAAAAGACTTGCATTTATCAACACATTCTCCTAAAATCACCAAGCAATAACTCAAACAACATGTCACATAAGAAAGCAGCCGGTTCCACGCAAAACGGCCGAGACTCGCAAGCGAAACGCCTTGGCGTAAAGGTATTCGGAGAACAAGCAGTAAGAGCTGGAGGTATCATTATTCGTCAGAGAGGTACTAAATATTTCCCTGGAAAGAATGCTGGTATGGGTAAAGACCACACAATCTTCTCTTTGATTGATGGAAAGGTTCACTTTACACAGAAAGCGATGAAGAAGTTCGACGGACGCGTATTCAAAGATAAAGTAGTGAATATTCTCCCAGTAGCTTAATCTAGATTAAATCTACATTTGAAAAGTCCTCAGAAATGGGGACTTTTTTAGTAATTAATTCTCTGTTATAATATACCTATGTCATTAGAACAATTTATCAGTCCGGATCAGGGAGAAGGAATGTCCGAAGCGGCGTTCGAGGCCCTGAGAGAAAGAATGGCAGCTGCGGCTGCTCAGATTGCCGCTATCAAAAAAGAGGAAGGAAAACAGAAGAAACAGGAAGACGAATTGCTAAAAATTCTTCTAAAATTCGTGAAGACCAGCAGCAAGACAGATTTAGTTCTACTTATTAGTCGCGTCTTAGAACAAAATATTCCCGCAAATTTTATTCTTTCTATCATTGTCTTAAGCAATCCTGAAATTCATGGGGAAGTAGGGCATTTCAAAGTGCTTGATCATGCTGGCGCCGACGAGTCCGCGCCACAGAAAAATGCTCTCATATTTTTTAGTTCCAACGACGACACTCTTCCTCTTAAAGTGAAAATTGCTCTCGATAACTGGATGAAAAATCTTCTTCTTCAAGCCGAAGAAAATCCACAGAAATTAATTAAGACCGCATACGAAATTGAAATGAGAGAGCTCCCAAAAGAATGGGATTTTGAAGATCCAAAATATGAAAGAATTGAACGCGTGCAGCCGGTTCTAGTTCAAATTATTACTTCTGTTATGAGAGAATTCCTCGAACAAAATAATATTAACGAGCCATTTGAAAAACTCTACGATTTTGCGAAGTTTATTATTACGGGAATTTTGAACAAGACCAAAGAAAATCTTGATGGTCGCAAGCTTCTACACTAAGACTATTTTATCAGGCCTTTTCTCTTCAATTCTTCTATCAAGTCTTCTGCCGGCATGTCTATGAGCTTTGATTCACAGATGAAATTGGCTACTTTTTTGAATTCTGGTGAGTCCATATCGTCAATTCCTACCTGATACATCATACTTGCCAACTTGGAAATATCTTCCGAGTTTAGGCCAAACTTCACGCTGAGATCTATGAGGTGTTTATTTTCCATGGCAAAAATTTATCACAAATAATTTTTATAAACAAATTGAAGCGAGTATACTCCGATGAGTTTAAGGAAAGTAGTTTATGGAAATTTTTCTTTTAAGTATCTTTGGTTTTGGTTTGGGCCTTGTAAATTCTATTTCAGGTGGGGGAGGAGTCTTCGCTTTGCCAGTATTTTTAGCTGTTGGTTTATCACCCGCAAATGCTCTGGCACTTAACCTTATTTCAGATGTAGGTGTACTGCTCGGAGTAATTAACAATTATTATCGCAGCAAAGAAATTAATTGGAAATTTGCTTTTAAGATTTTTATTTTTTCTTTTGTCGGCTCGATAATCGGAGCTAAGCTAATTGTCTCCCTGCCTCCGGACTTAGTAAAAAATATTATTTTCATCGGAATCTTTATTGGCATGTTCTTTTTACTAAAGCCGGTGAAGCACAGAGATGAACACGATAGGTTATCATGGTGGAAAATGGCACTAGGATATTTTGGTCTGTTTCTTGTAGGTGTGTGGGACGGTTCCATTGCTATTGCTGGTACTACTTTCGCACTCCTTATCATCGCTCACATGTTCGGGAAAAGCTTTATACAGGGAAGAATTGCCTATGCTGCCGCCAGCACACCTGGCACATTCATAGCGGCTGCGATTCTTTATTCCGAATCTACTATTAGTTGGCAGTGGCCTTTAATTATTTTAGTTTCAAATTTCGTCGGCGCTTGGGTGGGGTCTCGCATGGCGATTAAACATGGGGATTCCTTGATCAAAAAGTGCATGGTAGGCATCTCGATTTTGATTGTAATAAAACTAATCTTCTTTCCTTAAAAAAGAAGATTTTCTGGGGTGAGCTATGGGATTCGAACCCACGACCCTCTGGACCACAACCAGATGCTCTAACCAACTGAGCTAAGCCCACCACGTTTGACGATCACTAAAATCGCTTCAGCATCTTAACAGGTATATAGGAAAATTCAACAGAAATAATGTAGCTTACACTTTGGGAGCGGGTGCGAGCGCAGTGAGCGCGGAGGATGAACGAGGATCTGGCTATGCCAGTCCGAGTGAAGACGGAGCTTACAAAAGAAATAAAAAAGCCCTCCCCACTTGGAGGAGAGCCCTTGTATAGACTTAGGAATACGAACGCCCTAGAAAAGCCTTTGTAACCTAATCCTTCAAGATTATTCGAAACGGCAAGCCGCTATCGATATACTCAGAGCCCTGTATTCTTAGCCCGTGGCCCGGCTTTTTTGATCAGCATCACTTAATATACTTAATCCCGACTATTCGTGCAAGTTATTTTGATTAACCACTTTAGTTTCCTGTTGCGAAGTTCCTGAATAGTTACAGAAGGAAACTAGACTTTCATTATAACACAACGAAGAGAAATGTCAAACAGAAGGTGTGATATAAATATTAAGCTTCCTATCTCTGCATGAAATCACCCGCTTCTCTAGCTTGCTTCTCAATCATCTTTTTCACATCTTCTGGCATATCGTCATCTTCTGCTGGTTTTAGTGGTGGAGTGACGAAGGTTGGAGTTTCTATTGGCATAGCCTTAGGACCATCTTCGTCCACGGTAGGAAGAATCGTAGTATTGAGTTCAATATCAGGAGGTAGCTCAATTTTTTCACGCTTAACCTCCGGATGCATCAGTTTCCAGCCTTCCATAATTCCATCAAGTTTGCTCTTTTCTATTTTGCACGCTTGCAAGTCGTCAACCTTAGGCGCCTCATGCTTAACGCCCACGCCTTCCAAAGCTCCCTGAATACCTGCGACCTCAAGCTGACATTTATCAAGTTCCTTGTCTCCACATGCCGACATGGCAAGAACTGAAGCAAGAACCGGCGCCAGTCTCAAAATTGATTTCACAAAATTAACTCTTGATCCAGAATCGCTCTCGTGATCAGTCTCGAAACTATTAGGTCTGTCCATAAAATTGTTATATTGAATAGTACGCAAAATACTACTTTCTGAATATAACGTCAATAAAGGACGGCAGGCCTTAGCCAAAAGATTACTTTTTTAGCTTGTTCAATCCATCCACCATCATCTTGTATTTGAGCTCAGCACGCTTTTGTTTTTCATTGAGCTTCTCCATTTTCTCGTGCTCAGTACTTAGAGTTTTGTATAAAGTAGAGAGCTCTTCCTCGTTCATTCCAGGAAGAATAATCTCTATCATACTTTTTTGATGAGTCGTGATAGTGGAAGTCGGAAGAAATCCCAAGATAGCTTTTTTTAATTCTTCTTTATTCATGATTAAGCAGATTTCTTACCAGTAAGAATTTCAATTAAACGCTTAATATCGGAATCTTCAATATTGAAAACTAAATCAGTCAAAGTCTGTGTATCAATATGATCTGGTTTTTCCACCATTAACTTATTAGTAATTTTCATTACATTTTTTATTTTAGCTTCGTTCGTATTTGGGAAAATAGATTTTTTCATCACAGCTGCAATTTCGGATTCATTTTTCATCGGCTGCTCTTTGATTCCTTTGAGAGTATCAACATCATCCGTAGTAAGATTAAAACTTTCTAAAAGCTTGAGTCCCTGTCCTTTTTCTATGCCTGACCCTGGAATAAAACTAAGTCCAGCCTGAATTCCTTCAACTGTAGAATTAATTTCTGTTTTGAAAATCTTCAACACCGGCATGCTCAAAAGTTTTTCCAATTTGAACGCAGATTTATCGGAAATTTTATAAAGCCTGTCGAGAGCTTCTTTAAATTTAGTTGGGTCGTTGTATTTAGCTTTAAACTTTGCAATTGTCAGTAAACTTAATGAGCCCATTGCCTTCACTTCATCAAGTGTAGACATTTCCGGTGTCTTGTTGTTTACAGAATCAGTTAATTTACCCTTAGCTGACTTGAGGGCATCCTGCATTTCCACCGGAACCTCACCGCCTGCTGTTGCAACCATTGCCACTGCTTCGTTGAAAAATTCCTTATCTGCTTCTGGTGTTTTTTCGTCTAATTTAGCTGCTGCTTTTGCATCATTTACTCTGGCATCAATACTTTTATTTGCCTCAGCCTTAGCTTCCGCAGAAACCTCTTTTTTTTCATCTTCTATTCCGCGAATTTCATTCCAAAAAGTCTTAGCAAAAATGGCAATTTTTTCATACCAATGTTTATCTTTTGATTTTCCTACATTCTCAAGAGCCTTAGAAAAAGCACCAGGTATATTCTCCAATTTAAATTTTCCTTCTTTTGGTTTTTCTTGCGGCGCTGTTTGTTTTTGTTCTTCTCTAGCCATATTTTTTGTTTTTTATATCTATAATTATACCATTTTTTAGTCTTTTTTGCAAAAGCTCTACAACATAAATCTTAAGGTAGTAGTCTTGACAAAACACAGAAATAGGCAGAGGATGAAGAACTCATAATAAACACAATATGAATATTAGGAATTTAGGGCTTGCATTAGCGACAGTTGGTGCTTTAGGCAGCTCTCCAGATGGATCCAAATTAGATGGGCAAAGAGGCAATAATATTGATAATGATATTCCGGCAGTAACAGCCCCAGAAATCACAAAACCTAAAGGTGTTATTGGTGATAAAATTAAAGCTGCCACTTCTGAAGAATCTTCTTCACTTGAATCGAATGACTCTCCTCAAACTACAGCGGAACTTATTGCTAAAATTCAACTGGATTGTCCAGATCACGCTAGCATGTTGGCTCAAAATGAACCTGAGTTATATGACTTACTTCAGGCCGAACACCCCCAGATCTTACAGGCTAGTATTTTAACACCTATTCTTGAAACTGCTGGTGCTTTCTTGAAGCTACTTTATGGAGTACTTGGATCTGAAGGTACTATTGTCGTGGCAATCTTGATGTACATATTTGGAATTGGTCCAGTATTGAAGAAGGGTTGGCAATTTGGTAAATGGAGCCTCGACAAAGCGGGTAATAAAAAGAAACCTGAAGAGCTAGGAGAAGTAATTCCAAAAAAGGAATTGCCAGCGATGAATTCAGTACTTGGGGAATTAGTTGCTGATACATCAGTAGCATTGGCTGCACTTTCACCTATTAGCAGAGGTGATCTCGATAGTCACTACACCTACATAGTTTCTCAATTCGATAATCTAAGGTTTGAAGATAAATCTGAAGGTTTAGAGCTGTTCAAATTAGCAATTAAGGAACGCTATCTAGATTTAAGATTAACTGAATTGCAAGATATACTTAGTGGTCCAGGAGCAGCTGCATTAGCTCCTGCCGACGTTGCTTCAATGGAAGCAGAATTAGCCGATCTTACTACTAAAGAAGGGCATATTGCCCAAGAAATAGCCTCAAATGAACTCAGCATATCTTCCGTACGCAATGGCAAGGAAGAATCATTAACTAGAGGTCTTCAGGTTAGAGTAAGAGCTGCAATGAGAAATGTAGGTAGAACAACACCAGCAATAAATGAATCCAATAGGGGAGTTGAATCTCTAATTATGATCCCTCGTTTGCATAAGATGGAGAGCAATCTTAGAGAAATTCGTATCCTTGAAGGCAAACTAAAAATATGGAAGGCTCGTTACGAAGCAGATTTGCGTCTTGCTGGTCCCGGAGCTGCACCAATCGCAATAGCCACCTCAGCAGTAGAACAGCAACAATATCAGCAAGCTGCAGCTTTCATTTCAATTTATGAGAGTTTGCAGTTAGCCTTGAGAGATAAATTAGACGAGAGGCATTTACACGAAAGAGCTATTCAACGTATTGATCAGATTTTACCTACAAGCCCAGGACGTCGTACATTTATGAAGCTTGCGCTTACTGCAGGCGCAGCATACGGAGCAACATGGGCGGTGAGGGGACTTGGAGCCGCAAAGGATGCAGTATGGCCTAAAGAAAATCCTCCTGAGGGGAAAAAAGGTCCATCGGAATCAGAAATTCTTGAACGAAAAGATAGAGAAGATTCACTTAACAAGTCTCAAAAAGCAATTGAAGATCTTGATGATAAGTAAGACTACAGCTTATCGTATTCAGATTTGAGATCTCTAGTTTTGGCTGGATTTACTTTAACATTCGTTTCCTTAGGAGTCTCCTCTTCTTCAGCCTTAGGAGCTGGTTCTCCATCCATAAGATCCTCATCTTTCACTTCTTCAACCTTAGGAGCTGGCTCATCATCCATAATACCTTCCAGCGCCTTCATTGATTCATCTACAGAGGTTTTATCATCTTTTTCTTTCTGCTTTTCAGACTCAGAAGGAGGCTTAGGAGGTTTTGGTACCTCCGGATGAGTGATTTTCCATCCAAAATACATACTTGCGGCCAAAGTAGCAGCAATTGCACCTAGCACCAACTTTCTAGCCGTAGGACTTGAAGGTAATGCCTTAGCCAGAGATAATTTGAGTTTGTTTTTGATGCCTTTCACGTCCCCGGTTTCTCTATCGTGAGTTTGTTTTAATCCTTCGAATAATTTGACTGTATTTTCTGCATCTTCAAAAGCTTTTACTGTAATCAGTGGCGAATTAGGTGCCAAAGGAGTTTCAGTAAGTTTTTTTGCTTTTTCATAAGAAGGCTTCAATGCCTGTAGTCTTTGATCCATCACTCTAACTCTTTCTATATCTGCCATTATATCAGGGTATCTATGCAACAAATTAACTATATTACCTATGGCAGATTTCACTGGTTTAATTTCTTTGCTGTCGAAACCTCTCGCTCTCATTTCTACATCAATATAACCCTGCGCCAAATTAGCCATATCCACTCTTCCTGCATCACTTACATAAGCGATCGATTCAGGAATAGCCGCAATTTTTGGTTTTAGTTCATTTCTCAAATTAGACAATGTCTCTAATTCATGCTCATATTTTGCTTTAAGTTTTGGATCTAGGGTGCTTATATCCAATATGTCAGTCAATTCTTTAGTTCTTAAGTTTGCATATTCCCATTTTACTGAATCTGAAAGAATGTTTTGCCCTTCCTTTTCAGTCTTAAATCTAAGACGAGTGCTAAAAAGATCTCTCAGTTTTTCATGAAGTTGAGCCAAGCTTTTCTGATTTTCTGTATTCTTTGTTTTTAAAGCTTCACGAGTTGAAACATCAATAGTTGTATCAGCATAAATATCATCAACATTTGGGTAACCACCCTCAAGTATGTTTCCTTTTCCTATCAATCCAGGAAGTTTATCCTTATCAACCTCTACGCCAGGTTTATGTTCTATCTCTTTTGGTTTTTCACCACTTCCAGTTTTTCCAGGTTCAGAGTTTGGATCTTTTTTTAAACCTAATTTTTCAGTTAATCCATATTTATCAGAAAGTTCCCAAGCTTTTTTTGAACGCCAAACCATCAAAAGAGGCAAAAGCCAACTTATGCCCATGTTATGAGGAAATGGAATTGCGGCCCCAGCTATGGAATCTACTACATCCCCAACCCAGCCAGGTATTGGAGTATGACCTAAAGCAGCGGCATACCAAACACCTAAGACAATGCCAGGAACATTATTGGTAGGTCTCTTCCAAACCTTAAACAATCCAGTCATCATACCCAGAGCAGCAAGCCATGGGAAACCAGCCTGCATCACTTTTCCAGGTGCAATCTGCGCCATTATAGTGTCGTGATCGCTGGCTTTAACCAGACCCATATCCTTATAATCATTGAACATATTTTCCATTTCACTACGCACTACAGACATAAAACCCTCTTGATCAACTAAAACATATGGAGCCTTATTATTCACATCTGCATTCGCAAAAATTCTTACATATGGTTTTATTGCATCTGGGAGGTTGTCAAAAATATTTCTGATATTATCTACTACATCCTTAGGCGCATTTGATTTTTCAAGATCTTTAATGATAGCTGCTTCATCAGCATTCGCATCTTTAGTGAAAATATCTTTGGCCTTTTCCGGACTCCATTCCTTTGTTTTTACGCCCTCAGTTACCACAAATTTAGAACCAGCTTTTGCTTCGGACATAGCTCCAAATTCTCCTGCTGAAATAGTACTTACTATTCCTGGACGTTCAGTCGGTTTATCTAAGAACTTTGGATTTCCATTTAATGCTGAAGCCAGAGCTAAGACTTGCAGAGGTCCCATCAGAGCTTCCTGCCATCTACTTACTCTCATTCTTTGCAAAGCAGTTGGATTATTTACTGTATCGATTTTTGGCTTAAAACTATCTGGTACATCCTTAATTTCCATAGCTTCCACTGTATCCATGAAAAATCTAGTCTGCATCCTAGTCATTTTTGGAGCACAAGCTTCTAGAAATTCTGTGCGCTGAGCATCTGCCAATTTAGATGCTACAACTAAAACCTGATTAGTAGATAGGAGCAATCTCTTTGAAGATCTAATTAATTCCACACCGTTGCTAAAGCTTTGATCCTTAGACATTCCCAAAAGCACATCCCTGAGACCATCTGATCCCAAGAAATTTCCTTGCTTATCAACGTAATGATTATAGAAATGCTGTCTCAACCAGCGTGGCATTAATCTTGCAATATTTGATGGTACAAGGAAATCACCAAGTTTACGTGGTCCACTTAATTCAGTTTCAATTTTTGCAATTGCAGCTTGAACTTCTGACAATCTTTCTTGAACTTTAGTTCTCACAGACGATGTTTCGTCTAATAATTCCAAGTGTTTTAATAATTCTTTTTCACTAGTTCTAAGTGCTGGCAAAGTTTCTTCTGGAACCTCAGCTCCCAATTTTTTATGTACCCATTGCCCACCTACCTTTACCACAGTGAAAGCTCCTCTAAATGCAGCAGCCATAGTGTACATTTCCATCCATGTTTCTCCACTCATAAGATCCATTTTGCGCTTCATATCTTCTGGCACTATCATATTTCTAGCTGCACTACCCAACACCATAGATAACGCATCGAATTGCAAATCTTGGAGCAAGAATCCGCAAACTTTTTTAATAGGTGAATCTGCTTTTCCAGGAAGTGATTGGATCAATTTTCCATACTGTTCACGCATCAAACTTAAGTCTTTAACTCCATCTTTTACTAATTCAGAGACTTCCGCTGGGAGTTTCTGATAAGTTTTTCTTCCTGTTAATTTCACACCTCTAGTCATAATATTTTCCAAAGCAAGAACAGCTTCTTCAGAATTTTTTGTGGCAGCAGCTGCCAAAGTTTTTTCAACCATCTCAGACATTTCCGGATTTGAAATTGCTAACTTCATCAATCCACGGCCTACTGCTCCTTGTTTTTTAAAACTATTTAGCCAGCTTATACCTTTGGCTACTCCAAAAAATGCTGTTTCACCGGCAAGGCCCAAAGCAAAATTTGCATAATCACCATTTTTCCAAAGAGATTCCAAACTTTTTTCTCCTTTTAATCCAGCAACAACATCATGGAACACTAGTGCTTCAGTTCCTAAACTTACTAATGAAATACCTCTTTCCAAAGTTCTACCAATTGTCGCAAATCTCTCTAAATTTAGAAGTAATTTTCCGTATCTCAAGACTCTCGCAATTGCACTACCAGCAATCATACCAGTTAGCATAGCCAAACCATTAATTGCCAATTCTTTAGTAACTGTTGCAAAAATTTTCATACCTTCATCACTCCAGTTCCAAGTTTCATTGTCTGGATCAACTGAATCGATAAAATCTTCCTTCAAAACTTTATCTGCTCCATCGGCCTTACCAAAAAATTCAAAGTAATTACTTGAAAGAGCTGCATGATCTAGAAATGTTTTGTAAAGCACGTCTGTTTGTTCCTCAATCATTGCATCATAAAATTCTGAATAAGTGGACCCCGCCAATGTATTTAAATCAGCATCCTTAATGTCAGGATTTTTTTGTTTGATAGACATCCTAATACTAGAAATAAGTTTGTCAGCATTATTTCCACTGCCAAGATAATTTCTAACATCACGCGATGCCTTTTGGTGAGCTTTTTCGTGTCCCATTCTTGTATAACCCTCCGCATGAGTTTCTAAATTATTTCTGGATTTTGCCATGTGAGGCTGAAGCAATTTAGCCATCAAAATTCTAGATGAAACGAAATCATTAAAATGTTCTCTTTCAAGTTTTACGACAATCACACCAGCATATTTAATCGTTTCCATGCTGACATTATCCCCGCCTTGAATAACCTGCATTAAAGAGTCATAGCATCCTTTGAATTTATTGCCATCACGAGCAATTTGAGATACGAATGTTCTTAAATCATGAACACTTCCTTTTTTATCAACAATTTTTTCGAGACTACTATAAGCATCAGCCGATTTAATAGAAGGACCAGTCTTTGCCCAAGCCGGAGTCATCAAGTTTTTTAATCCAAAAAGAAAATTTCTAAATGGTACCCTAGCATTAAGTTTTTCGTCTAATTTAAAAGCTGTTACGCCGTCATATTCATCTCCGGTATAATAATTAAACATTTCTGCTTGCACGCTATCCATATCTTTCATAACTGGATCTGCATATGCCTTAATCTCATCATCATCGTCCTCATTCCTAAGAAGCGAAGTTGCTAAACTTCTGATCACTTCAATTCTATTCAACTGCTTATTCATTATCTCAGGAATTTCAAAGGCCTCCTTTGATTGGTCTGCTGAAGTAGACACATCAATCATCGGGGAATATTCATATTCATTATTTTCCTCTCTATAAAAATTGTCATCAGCCTTCGAAACGAAAGGGGACGGTGAGGTTGTCGCAGCCGGTGGTATATTCAGAGCTATTGCTCTGTCTAAATATAATTTTTTAGCCCTCTCTAAGAGAACCTTATACTTTGGTACGGTTTCTTTAGGTAAATATGAGCTAAATCTTAAAACGAGATATACATGTTTCAAGTCACTAAAATTAGTCGCCCAATCCTTTTCACTCAAAGCAGCTGATTCATCTATAGTCTTTTCTGCAGTTGGCAGAAAATCAGCATTGTGCAACGCTACTGCAAAAGCTTCATAATAATTAAGAGATTCTTGTACTTTATTTTTAACATCAGGATTTAAAGCAACTATTTCCTCGAATCCATACATATCTTTTAGCTCTTTTCTTAATGCAGTCATGCTTTTTTCTAATTCATCTCCCATATTGCTCTGTCCCTTCCCATCAATTCCTTGAATAATTCCAACTTTCAAATTTTGAATTTGAGATTCTGTTTCAAACAAGGATCCAGTCAATTCTACAAGTTTAGAAGAAGGATTTTTACCAAGTTTAAAATCTGGTAAGTGACTGTCATTATCAGTCGCCATTTCTGCTGCAATTTTTTCAGCTTCGTTAGTAATTTTATTTCCACTTACAACAGATTCCGAAGTTTCTTCACTCATTCTTGATCTTTCTGCAATTTGGGCTACATCAACCGGTTTAAGTTCTGGAAATTGATCATAAACACCATTGTGGGCCTCATGAACTAAATTAGCAGCAGGCAGAGCAATATCTTGGTTTGGATTATCTGTAAGCGATTTATAAAAAGCCCAAGATAATGCCAAGTAAATACTTTGTGGCGCATAATACATCGGATCATTTTTGTCCGACGCACCATTGATATTTAAATTTCCTGCAGCTAAAACTTCTTTAACAATAGGACTAGTTGATGCATCAGATCCAAGTTTTGAAAACATAGTATCAAACTCCGCTTTAGTTTTTAATTCTGCAGCTTGTGACTGCAAATCAATAATTGATTTTTGTAGCTTTTGCTTGGAAGCGTCAGGTAATACATTTACAAAATTATTAACTACCTCAATCTCATAATGGTCCTTATTGTATGTTAACCATCTTTGAAATTGCTTATCAGTAATTTCTGCACCGCTAAGTTTAGAATACTTTAATGCATAAGCAGCTTTTAAATAATCCTGAGCATATGCTTCAGATTTATTTACATTTTGAAAAGCGTAGAAGTCCGCAACTGTGACAATGTCATTAGCAAAAGATTTAACAGTCCCTTCATTCCAGCTAACAGTGCCATCATTTAAAATTTGATTAGCGTATACATCTGGATCAGCTAGAAGTCCTAACCTCTGAACAATAGTTTTATTATAATCACTAGATGCAGCAATCGCTTTTAAATCAAAAGCATCTCTTGTTTGCTGAAATAATTTCATGAAAAAATTTCCTCCATCAAAAGATCCAACAACTCCATTTTCAGTTTTACCAAGATCAGAATAGATCTTAATTATCTGCGCCATTGTCTGTTGAAGCTTAACAGGATCTTGCTTAGCTTTTACGTCTAAGTTCTTAATTGATGCGATTAGTCTTTCATAGGCTTGTTTCCCATCACCAATCTGTTCCGGTTTCTCTGAATGAACTTCTGGCGGACTATTTTTATAAATTAATCTATTTTCCATATTTATAGTTTATCAAATTCAGCTTTTAAATCTCTCCTTCCTTTTATGTTTTTTGATTGGTCTACAAAATCAAATCCAACTAAATCCTTTGGAGAGCCCATTGCCTTGAAGTTTTTAATCCCAATTCCATTTTTAATTTCTTTAGCCTTAGCATCAATTTGATTTTTAAGTCCTATTCCCTTCACTTGAAGTACTGGAGACAAACCATTGAACAATTTTTGAGAATGATAATCTAGTTTTTCCATTTCCTTCTCATATTTTTTTATCAAAATAGCATATTTCTTTTCTCCATTATCCTTCATCCAATTATACAAATCCCTGATACTCAATTTAACTTTTAAACTATTATTAGGAAGAAAACGATCACATGGAATACCAGATGCTCTAGGATATTCTGTTGGCTGAATCTGCGGTTTATCCCAATCAACAATATATGAAAGATAAGCTTTCATTTGATCTCTCGATTCTCTAAACTTTGCCAAATCGGAAACTAATTTGGCTCTACGAGGATCATTCGGCAAAAGAGTGTTTCCCTTCAATGCAGCTTCTGTTCTAGATACATCTCTATCTAACTGAACCAACCTATCTCCCAATTGTCTATTTCTATTATATATTTCCTTTCTCATTGATTCTACTCTTTGAAATTCGTTCAAGAATGGTTGATTGAAAGCAGTTAACTCCTTTATCTTAATTTCAAGAAAAGCCATTCTTCTATATCCCTCAACTGCCGTATTCAATTTTGCATCACCAGTATCATTAGCTCTTGGAATGTAATTTGGACTATTTGAATTAGATAATTCGAAATATTCCTCTAGCTTTTCTGGAGTGCCAGGGTTTTCTACCCATTCGGTTATTTTTCTTACGCCACTTTCGCCCATCGCAAATCCCTTCTCCACTAAGTGTACTGCTTTACCGATAATATCTGTGGAAAGAGTGAGGAGTTTCGTAGCAGCATCCAATGCTTCAGCTAATCCAGCTTTTAGTTTATCTCCTAAATCCTCAGGTCCATCAAAAATAAACCTATTCTCCTTCATCGAGAAATTTGATTTGTGTAAACATTGTAAAATTGATTTTTTAATTCGCATTTTTTAATTATTAACCAAATAACCACAACTTAAAGTCATCCCATTTTTCACTTACCCAACCAGGAACAGTAGTTCTCTTAAAGTAAGTGTCGAAATTATTTTTATCAGTTATCGATTGTTCAAGTATTCTGTAAATTCTAGCATTGATTAATTCTTCCTGATAGCCTCTAGTTACGGTTCTTGATCCGGAAAGTTTATTCTCAATGTCTTGAATTTCTACAGCAAGACTTGTTGGAGAGAAAGAAGTGCCACTTTCATCTGGAAGACCAAAGTCATAATGAATTAGATCATTATCGCTACTATCAACCGCATATGAATAGTGCAATTGATATTGCTGTCTAAGTTGACTAAATGCACCGTCTTTTAAATTATCTTTAAATTTTGCTTCTAAATTACTAAGAGCTTCTTCCATCCTATCCTGGAAAGCTTTCTCAAGCTTAGTTAACCTTTCCATTTTAACAGTAATAGCGCCAGGTTCCTTAGCTTTTACTAATTTTTTAAACAAAGCTCTCTGCGGAGATCCAGCAGGTAACTTTAAAGGACAGCTGTGTCTAGGCAATACGATCTTATCTTCTGGAACGTTATCATTGGATGGGTCAGAGTCAGCTAATCTATCCAAATATTTATCAAACTCCACAAAGTCTTTTTTGCTTGTAAGAACCTCTCTTGTATCGACGAATTGCTCAGCTGACGGCTTAGGAATCCAATCTTTGAAATTTGTAATAGCCCAGAAAGATCCAGGAGCAGGAATTTTCTCAACATTTAATAAATCCTGATTACGTTTTAAATTAATCTGACCAACAACATAATCAACATATTGAGAATGCACTCTGTATTTTTCTGCTTTCTCATATTCTTTAAAAGTATTATTAACGAAGTCTTCAGTTATAGTAGTACTACCTGAAGCTGCAATGATTTCCGCACTTGTAGGATTCTTCTTGCCAGAATCTACCAAAGCCTTTTTTGCTCTGGTCAAAACATCTACATCTGCTTTTTCCGGTGCAGACAAACTCAAATTCAAATTTGCTCCGTCCATACTCGGATCATCTACGGCTGATGTGTAGTAAGAAAATACTTTTACTAAGTCGGCTGCTTTTACCGCATTTCCTTTTCTCAAATCATCCATGCCATAGTGAGCATATGTCTGGTCAACAAATTGTCTGTACCATGATTTATAATCATTGCTCTGAATTCCAATTTCGCTAATTTTACCGAACACTCCAGATTTAAAATCATCACTTGTATAATGATCTCCTTCTGCACGTTTCTGAGTTATTTGAGCACTGAATCTATCCCTCTGTTGTTCTAGATCTTTTAGAGCAGGAGTATAAATAGTATTAATTCTATCTGCAACTTCTCCCAAATTAGATGTAGAGCCAATAGATCCTACAAGCTTTGAAATAACCAAAGACTTCTGAGTTTCGATTAATCCTAATGTGTAATTTTTAGGAATAGAACCAGTAAATCCTTTCAATCCTAATCCACGAGTTGGATCGGCTAACGTAGCCTTAGTAAACCACTCAGGAATATTTTGGAATAGGTTGAAGAAATATGATTCAGGCGCATTTTCTATTAATTTTTTCCATGAATCAGTGACGTTAGCCATCTCTTGGTTATCTTTCATAACATCTCCTAGCTCCTCTGCAAAACCACTTCCATCTTTTAAAAGTAATTGCTCTTGAGTAGAAGGCTCAAAACTAAATTGCTTAGAGGCATTATCATATTTAATAACTGCCTCAAGACCCTTCTTACCAATTTTTATTTTAAATAATCCATCATCTGGAGTTCCTTCATCAATTTTCAATTTTCCAGCAGTAGCAAAATATCCAAGAGCCTTGAATTCTCTCTGCTCTGTTAATCTTCCAAGAACATCTCTCTCTACGTATTTTTCAGCAGAAGTCTCTCCATCCAAAATCAACATCTGACCTAAATCATTAGGCTTAACAATTGTGGATGCATTTTCTTTTTCAGCAACACCCAAATCTGCTGCACCTTTAAACTTAGTAACGGCTTTCCATTCACCAGATGCATAAGTTAATCCAGTTATATCTCTATTTTTTTCTTGAAGATTCTTAAGCAATTCTCCCATTCTCTCATCCACTCTCTTCACCGCTTCCTCAGCTCCTGCTTTTCCACCCTCAAGTGGAATAAATTTAAATTTAGTACCAGGTGTAGCATTGTATCCGAGCTTGTCATTGTAATCGCTCTGTAAATAAATCCTGTAACCTTCCTTCACGGCAACCACCACGATAGGGAAGCCTTTCAAATGTCCGGCAATATGGCCACTTCCAGGTTTTAACTCAGTAGTGTTATCTAGAGTAAATCCATTGTTTTCCAAAACTTTATCAGTTCCAGCCAACATTTTATCTTTAATCTCTTGTGGTTTTCTACCTGACAAGAATCCGGAACCAACACTTTCAGGAGCATACTGTCTAGCAGCCTCCAAAAGTTTCCAAACTCTCAAATCACTTCTTCCTGGATCTGTCAGCATCATCTCGTAAGTAAGTCCTGTATATTTTGGATGATCTTTAAACAAAGTCTTTTCATAAACCACTGGCAACGCCAATGCTAATTTATATAATTGTTTACCAATTTTCGCATATTCTCTTTCAGTGGCACCGTCAGGTTTATTAATATCCTGACTCTTAAATGGCCAAGCATTTTTTACATCCGGGAATAAATCCGGAAATTCTCTAGGGTGAATAAATTTATCCACACCGCTAGTCTTCGCACTCTTCAAAAATCTATCAAGATCTACAAGTTTTGTTTCAGACATCTTGAGAACAATTCCGTAATCTAAATCCTTAGTCTCATCTGCAACCTTGCTCTGACTCAAAATATTCTGCATAGACTCCATCGGAGTCCCCTTTACTTCAGAATTCATATCTTTAAATCCAGCCATCTTCAACACATCGTAACCGGCATTTTTCAAAAGTTTATCAGCACCATAAATTGCGGCACCCCACATTGCCCAAGTCTTAATATCAAAGCCACCACCATTAGCAGCATCATGTCCGCCACCATGTCCGTCGCCACCACCAAAAAGTTTGGCACCAACAGTTTTCCATAATGCATAAGCACCAACGGCATAAATACCAAGTGTCGCATAATCTCCCTTCTTAGCAGCTTCTTGAAGAACCGTAATGTTGCTCTTCACAAAATCAGTAGCAGTAGTTCCAATTGGATCTACTCCCTGTTTTGATTCAGCACCAAGAGTATTTCTTTTATTTGTATCTTGAACCATCAATCTCGCTCTTACCTGAGTCAAAGAATCGAAAGCTTTTAAATAAGCTTCACCTCCTAAGAAGTTTCCCTTTGCAGCCAAGCCAGAAATGTCTGCTTTGCTTTTGTCAGAAAGAGAATCCTTAAATGCCACAATATATTCGCCATTATTTTCTGCACGATATGGATTGCTCTTATCAGCAGCTCCATTTAAGACAGCAAACATTGTGCCATAATATGCCGCATCTTTAGGGTCATTCATAATACCAAGATCCACAAAATCCTTTTTGATTTTATCCAATCCTTCTGGAGTAGAGTGGTCCCATGTTTGAGCATTTATTTTTGAACTATCAATTCTCAACCAATCAAGCTTATTAGTTTGCTCAGTCGCATCCTTTTTCAAGAAATCATCAACTTTTAGTTTAGGCGTAACTTTTTCTTGAGCTTTTTTTTCTTCATCTTTGCGTTCTTTTTCCGTATCGACTTCTGTACCACGTCTAGGTTTTCTTTTTGGAAGTTTTTCTGCATCCCTCAAAGTATCACGTCTCTTTGTGCTTCTCTCTTTCAAGCTTTCTACTTTTGTATCTGCTTTTCCTTTTACAGTCTTTTTTCCAATTTCAATTTTTCCTGCTTCGTCAGAGCTTTCATCCACATCATCTACTTTCCCTTCTTTATCATCATCTCCTGGAGGTGTCATATAAACAAATCTCGCTTCATGAAAGAGCGAATTCAGAACCCTAAATGTGTGCAATATTTTCTTTTCCATTTGTACAATATTTATTTTTGTATCAAGTCATTATACCAAAAAACACCCCCTTTTACAATCCTGGGGGGTCATATACTTGCACACATTCAGTTGACAGAAATTCAGTCTATGATGCTTGAATTTCGTTGAATTTCTTAATGAAATTTTGGAAAAACACCGTCATTCCGGCATAAATTTTTTCCATTAAATTTGGATACATCATCGCGAATTCAATCAAAGTATCTTCATGCTTCATCCATGGCATTGTGATAGCCGTTTGGTTAATGAATTCACGCATGTGTTTAGCCATTTCATCATCAATATTATTCCAAATACTGAAGATAAGGTGATCCTTAGTTTGACGCTTCAGCATGCCCATTACCAAGGCTTTATAGACCTCATCACGAGGGTCAATATTTAGCTGCGCAACAATAGCTTCGTACATGCTATCTGCATCCTTGAATATTTTTGCTGCGTCTTGTTGTGATTGATTATTATTCATTTTAATTATTAGGCAGCTTTCTTATGATCATCAGGTTTAGCATGAGCATCTACTTTTTCGGCATGCGCATCATGTGCGCCATGAGCAGCATCGTGAGGCTTAGCGTGTTCGTCTTTCTTTTCTTCATGACCTACTTTTACTTCAGCTCCATGTGGAGCATCGATCTTAATTCCAAGTGCCGTAGCGACCATATCAATTTGCTTCTTGTATTTAGCCAAATCAACAAATGGAGAATCCGGAACTTCAATCGCTTCCAAATCAGATTTAGGTTCATGAATTTTCATTAATTCTGCACGTTCTCCTGATTTCTTCTTATTTCTATCTTCATATTTAGTGTCTGCATATTTTACTTTGCCCCATTCGCCACTCACAGTACTTGTCACCGTTTCCGCAGTGCCTTTCATTACGCCACTAGCCTTTCCTTTGGCATAACCCATGATTCTCGCAGTGTCATTTTTCACTGAATCTCTAATGCCTGGCAACGGAGTCCATTTATTAGCTCTGAATAAATTAATGAAACCAACTAATGGTTTTGCAGCTAAAAGTAGGGGATACTTTGCCGCTCTCACAGGTAGTAGGGCAGTTTGGAAACCTAGAGCCGTTCCGAGCTTAGTCGCGCCCCAGACGCCTTTACCAGCGATCTTGAGCGGTGCGAACACACCGGCCGCAAGAGCCTTCTTTCCTACAAATGAACCAGCATCATGCGCTTTATCTTTCAACCATTGAGCATATGGTGAATTCCAATATTTAGCACCAACGCTATCCGCGGAGAATTCCACATCTACTTCAGACTCTTTAGCTTCCTTTACTAGAGCTTCTAATTTGTGATCGTAAACTGCACCAGTAATTTTTCCAGATTTAAATTGATCATTCAAATCATCATATTTCATATTGAGAACATTCTTTTTATTTTCTCTCGCCTTTTTACCTTTTTCACCAACAGCCATTTCGGCATGAGCTTTCATAATAGGTCTTACTTTTTCCATCTGAGCCTTGAACGCATCATCTACAACTTTAGCAATTCCAGCATTATCCATATGAGTATCTACACCCAACTTTTTTGCCAAAAGAGCTCTCAATTTCTTTTCTAATTTAACTGACTGAATTGATTTCGTGCCATTATCAAAATCTTCAAAGGCCGCAAGTACAAAGGTACCTTTCTCATAATTTAATTTTCCAAAAGTAAATAATTTATCCATCTTTTCCCAACTTTCGAAATCCTCAGGTTTCAAGCCCTTAAATGGCTGATTAACTTTGTCTCCTTCCTTATATTTGAAATTCAGAAGTTTAGTTCTAAATCCAGCAAAGCTTGCCGCCTCTGACTTCTCAGCGGTTGCTCTCTGCGCCAAGCCTTCGTAACCTTCATCTGTCAGCAAAGTTGCCACGTCATCAGCAAGGATCATTGTCACAAGCTTATTGTGATCCATAGGTGAAAGATCTGGGAATTGCTCTGCAACTAGGGCGCCTATAATTTTACGTGCTGCCTGAGCGTCGCTAAGATCCTTTGATTTTTCGTTACCTTCCTTGGCAGCCTTCAAATCTTTCTCACTTTTCTTAACTTTTTCTTCCGCCACAGTAATGGCAGAATTAACATTAGTATTTAAGACTTTACGACTCTCCTCATCGCCAATTATTGGAAGTAAATACTCATTGTAAAATACCGCTACATCTTTAACCTTAAAATCTTTGTGGTCTGGTTTTGTGAGTGCAGCAAATTTCTTTTCTATGTCATGAGCTAATCTTTCTTCAGCCTCTTTTTCAGTTTCCATTACAACTTTTCCTTCAGCATCTTTATTCTTCTTCTCTTGTGGCTTAGCACCAAGTTTAACTCCATGATGAGCAGACTTAACAAGTCTAGCTACTAAGGGGCCCAAAGACTCGTATAGAGCCTTAGCCTTTTCTATTTTTCCACTTTCATCATTTAGTGCCTGCTGTTCATCTATTCCATAACCAGCTCCCTTCAAAGTTTTTTCAGCAGCACTAGAAATGCTTGAAAAGCCTCCGCTTAGAGTTTGATAATTTGATTTTAGTTTTCCAAGATCTTCAATTGAATTCACATTCAATCCATTGAAATAGTTTTTTAAAGATACAATTTCTTTCAATTTTGACACTTTTGTTGCTCCACCAAGGTCGAAGACTCCAAGACCTATAGCTTTTTCGCAGCCTCTAGCCAAGTCTAAAATATCAGTTCTAAAGGCCTTCAATGTATCTTTGAATTTTTCAAGTTGAGAAATAGCTACTGTAAGTTTTTTTAATTCTGAACGACTATCAGTGAATTCACCCTCTTTTTTTTCTAATTCTCTCTCCAAATCCCTAATAGTTTCACGAACAGCCTCCTTCTGATACTCTTCTACCTTTGGATCCGCACTTAATCTATTCAAATTAGCTTTTTCTTGCTGAATATTGCTAACAAGCAATGGTTTACCAGTCTTTTCGTAGTTATCAACTGTTCCTTTTAACAAATCAGCTTCAGATTTTTTATCAGCAAGTTTACTTTCAAAATCACCATCACCTGACAAAAGGTAACCAGTCAACAATCCATCAAGCTCCAAAAATTTATCCTGCACTTCTCCAAGTTTCTTCTCACCAAATAGTGTTTTTACCTCTTCCAGCTTACCTTTCTCTTCATTCTTAGCGTCCATTGCTGCCTTCTTTTCGCGCGCACTGGCAGCATCGACGCCAATCTTACTGGGATCATCGCTTCCAAGAAGTTCTTTGTATTTTTTATGGATGTTTTTAACATCATCTCCGCCAAAATATTTTTTATCCTCAACAAGATCAGCTTTTGTATGTTCAACGTGATGATGATGATCTTCTAGCTTTTTCATTTCATCAGAAGTTTTCTGAACACCAAATGCACGCTCCAAAATCTCTTTTAATTTAAGAGAAGGAGACTTAAAGTCCTTCAAACGTTTTGCTTCATCAGCATAGCTATTCAGAAATTTCTGAGCTTCTGCCAATTCAGCGGTATTTGCGGATAATGATTTGGCAATATCAGCATAAATTTCAGCAATAAAAGGTTTATAAACAGTATTAATAAATGCTCTAATAAGAGCTGGACGATCTTCCGCTGAATTGGCTTTCAAAGCAGCAAGCTGTGACAAGTATTTATCGCATTTGCCACCAATACCACTCACTAAACTTTCCAATTCTGGATTTTTTAATTTTTCAATTTCGAGCGCAGATTCATCAAGCTGACCAATCACTTTCTCAGTAATTTCCTGCTTTTTAGCTTCATTTTCTTGTTTACCAGCCTCAAATTCAGATCCCTGTAAAGTATTATCCGCTAGTTCTCTATGTGTATCATAGTAGCTCGATAATAATGGTAAGGTTGATCTCAAAATACCCTCGGAGAAATTAAGACCCTCAACTTGTCTTCTTAGAATTTCATCTCCATACGCCTTTTTTGAATCAGGGTAAGATTTCTCAGCCTTAAGATAAGACCTAGAATTTATTTTCTTAAACAGAGGTTTTAATGTGTTTTCTAAAGTTAACAACCAAGTTTCATAATTAAAATCACCAGCAGTTAAAATAAGTTCAAGGGCATTGAGAGCGTTATCAATTTCACTTATTTTTGAAGCATCAAAATTGTAAGCAGCAATAGTATCCCTGAATTCAGATAGCCCATTTCTTAAATTAGCAATTTTAGAAACATAGATACCTTTATCAATTTGTTTATTAGACAGTTCATTTTGTAGCTCACCTTCATCGTCCTTAATAAATTTAATTCTGTCATCTACTTGATCATTATGCTCATCAATTTCATCCAACTCATCCAAGTTTATATCAGTTCTACTTAAACCATTAGTAATATCATTGGCTTTAACCAAAGCAGCATTTTCAGGCTCTAGCTCAGCCTTTTTAGCTTCGTGTTTAGCTTTGTCTTCGGCCAATTTTACTATGTCAGCATTGTACTTTTCTCTCACTCCCTGACCAGCTGTAACGTCTTTTAATCTTCTTACTACAGCCTGTAATTCGGATCTTCCTTTTAGACCAAGCTTTGGATCAACTTTGAATTTTAAAACTTTATCTAAAACCTTCATTAAATCGCCATTTTCATGTTCCAATTCTCCCTCAGCAATTACATCTTTTCCTTCATCATTTTTTACAATTTTTGGACCACGCTCCATCAAGAATCTTCCATATACGCTACGGAAAGCTTTCTTGAAAGCGCCTGGGCCTGTGCCGGATTTTTCTAAAGCCTTTTTGAAAATTTCCGCATGGCCTTTCATTGATGTGTCTATGGCCTCCTTAGTCTCCACATCAATCAAATTTATCTCAACAGCCTTCGCTAAAACTTCTTCCGGTTTTGTATCCGCAATATCTTCCAAACTACTCAATTGTTTGGATTCAAAGTCTTCTTGGTCTTTGTCGAGTTTTCTGGCTACTCCCATAAATATATTATTTTATCTGGATATTCTATCACAAATAGGGCTTAAAAACAATTGCCAAAAGGGTTTCTGGCCTGTAAAATCCTCGCAGTTCGAGTGTTACAAGATACTACAAAACTCAAAATAAGCAAGACACAAACCATCAATAAACCTCTACACATAACCACAACCCCCATGGACTACAAGATCAAGAAATTGCCAAAATCTTTGGTAGAAATCACTGTTACAATCACTGCCGAGGAAATGCCGAAATATGTGAAGAAGGCGACAGAAGAAATTGCTAAAGACATTGAGATCAAAGGTTTCCGTAAGGGTCATGTGCCTCCACACGTTCTCGACCAGCACATTGATAAAAAATTTATCACAGCTCACGCTGAAGAATTAGCTGTTCGCGAAACATATTCTGAAGTTGCTACAAAAGAAGGTCTTTTCGTTGTAACTCGCCCAGAAGTGAAAATTGAAAAGGAAGAACCACTTACTTACGTAGCTACTGTAGCCGTAATGCCGGAAGTAGCAATTAAAGATCACAAATCTATCAAAGTTAAAAAAGAGAAAGTAGAAGTAACTCCAAAAGAAGTAGAAGAGGTGATTGACGATCTCAAAAAGCACAACACTATTTTCCGTGATGCAGAAAAAGAAATTAAAAACGGCGATAGAGCAGAAATCGACTTCGAAGGTTTCGACGAAGAAGGTAAATCCGTAGAAAACACTAAGAGCACAAATCATCCATTAATCGTAGGTGAGGGGACTCTTATTCCTGGTTTTGAAGAAAATCTTATCGGTCTAAAGAAAGAGGACAAAAAAGAATTCGACATCATTTTCCCTGAAGATTATCACAAAAAAGATTTCCAGAAGAAAAAGATGAAATTTAAGATCGAAGTGAAAAGAGTGGAAGAACCAATCGCTCCTGAATTGGACGAAGCTCTTATCGAAAAAGCTACAGGCAAGAAACACTCAGTAGATGAATTCAAAAAAGAACTCGAATTAAACATTCGCAATAAAAAAGAAGACGAAGCAAAAGTAAAACAAGAAAACGAATACATCGAAAAAGTAGTCAAAGCTATGGAAGCAGAAATTCCAGAGGCAATGATTGAGGAAGAAGCTCACTTCATGTTAGATGAAATTAAAGAGGAAGTTCAATCTAAGGGAATTGAATTCCATAAATTTCTCGAACAGGCGAAAACTTCTGAAGAAGATATTCTCAAGAAATACACTCCAGAGGCAGAGAAACGCGTAAAGATCCGTCTCGCTCTTCAATTCCTTCTCAAAGCAGAAGAAATCAAAGTAGGCGACGATGACTTACAAGCTGAATTAGACAAAATCAAATCAATGTATCCAGAAGATGAACACAAGAAAATCGAAAGCGACTTTGCGAGCGGTAGACTATCTACTCAAATCGCAAACAGAATGGCTATCAGAAAGCTATTCGACAAAGTTTTGAAAGAAGAATAAGGACGAAATCAAAATCCATCATCAGTTCTACTGCCCATGAACGCTAACAGCGACATGGCATAGAAGAATCCAGTAATCGCTCCAAGAAGGGCGATTATTAGGATTATAAAGAAAGGTTTTAAAGCGTCAGCACTAGTAAATAGTAGTAAAAAGTAACGAGTGCTAGCTCCGATATTCTCAAAAGCTAAAATTAAAATTGCGAAAGTGGCTAGTATAGATATCGCTAAATAAAAATTTTTCATAGGAATTATTTAAACATTCTGAGGCTTACATTGTGTCTTCAGGAATTTCTTTTTTACCTGGCTTCAAGACATAGAGAGTAGCGAAAAAACCAGCTATAAAGCCAATAAGTGCGATTCCAATTACGATAAAAAATATATTTGTTCCGTCCATGGAAGCAAAAAAGAAAGCAGACTTAGTTATAGTAGAATTAATATTCTCAAACGCGATAATGAGAATTATTATGGTAAAAAAGAATGATGCTCCAAAATAAAAACCTTTCATGAAATGATGGTAAACACTACTGACGACATCATAGAATGTTCCTCAATATTTATCAAGAATTATTTCACTGAACAACAATTTGTAACAAAAACTTGCCAAGCGTATACAATTTGTATACATTACCTCTGGGCACGAACTAAAACTAGGGCATGTTAAAAAGACTTTTTACGTCCAATACGCGTATCAAGCTAATGACAGTTTTCTTAATGAATCCTGCAGAGGAATATTTTATTAGAGAATTGACTCGTAAACTTGATGAACAAATTAATTCAATTCGTCGTGAGTTGGATAATCTGAAACGTGTGGGACTACTCAAAACCCGTACAAAAAACCGAAAAAAGTATTACTACGTTAATACTAGTTTCATTATATATGAGGAATTAAAGAGTATTATCATTAAAGCAGTCTCTTCTAACGAGAACCTTATTAAAGATATCCAGAAGATGGGTGAGGTGATTGTTTTGGCTTTATCTGGTCAATTCGTTGAAAGACCTACTACTAGTGTAGATATGCTTATCGTAGGTAATGTGGATAGAGAAAGACTGACTCAATACATCAATAATGAGCTTAGAACTAAGAGACCAATCAAGTTTACAGTGATGAATGAGGAAGATTATCGCTATAGAGTAAGCTGCAAAGACAAATTCGTATCTGATCTGATGAACGATGAAGATAATCAGATTGCGATCAACAAAATGACATTGGCAGATATAGATGTCCGTTTGTAATCTATAAGAAGCCGAAAATTCACTTGCCAAATAACCTGAGCTTATATATATTGCTCGAGCTAGCAGACACAAGCGAAGCGCAGTGTCAGATAAGCAAAAAGTTTTGACCAAGGTCAAAACACCATATCCCAAATACATCATATGACATTATTACAAGACGTACAAAGATTAGCGATGAAGAAGAAGGTTCCAGAAATTAAACCTGGATATACTGTTGCAGTTCACCAGAAGATTAAAGAAGGTGAGAAGGAACGTGTTCAGATTTTCGAAGGACTTGTTATCGCTGTAGGAAGCGGACATGGTGCTGATAAAACTTTTACAGTTCGTAAAGTAGTTGAAGGTATTGGTGTTGAAAGAATTTTCCCTCTTTATTCTCCAAGAATCGAAAAGATTCAGGTGAAGAAAGAAGGTAAAGTACGTCGCGCTAGACTTTACTACATGACTAATAGATTCGGTAAGTCTGCAAGACTTAAAGAGACTTTTGTTAGCGAAAACGAAATGGAGAAAGAAGTTATCGCTCTAGCTGAAAAAGTTGCAAAAGAAGAAGCTAAGAAAGCTGCAGAAGAAGGCACAACAGCAGAGGCTTAGTAAGAGAAATTACAATAAAATCTGAAACCGATCTCACAAGGGTCGGTTTTTTGTTTATTAACCGAACTACAAATCCATGTAAAAAATCATAGCACCACGCTATCAATTTCTATATAAGTTTGTGCAAATTGAAGTTTAATGGCAAGCTTCATTTATGCCCTCTAAACCTCACAAATTTTTCCCTCTAGAATCTCGGCTTAAAAAGCAGGGTTTTAATCTGATTGCAGGTATGGATGAAGTGGGTCGTGGGCCTCTCGCCGGACCGGTAGTTTCGGCTGCAGTAATTCTGAAAGATAAGGCCAAACTTCCTGGATTAAACGACAGCAAGAAACTTTCCGCCAAAGAACGCGTCAGGCTTTTCAATCTAATTCTAGATAACTGCCTCGATTACTCTATTGCCGCTGTTTCTCATGAATTAGTAGATAAGTGCAATGTTCTTCACGCCACACGTCTTGCCAACGACCTCTGCATCTCAGAATTAAGACATAAGCCTGACATTGCCGTGATCGACGGTCACGACAGCCAAATCCTCGATATTCCCTTTATTACGGTAGTTAAAGGCGATTTCCATATACGTTCCATCGCCGCAGCGTCCATTCTCGCCAAGGTCGTGAGAGATGCCATTATGTATCGTTACGCCGAGGAATTTCCAGAGTATGGCTTCGAGAAACATGTGGGCTATGGCACACGATTGCACCGATCCTGCTTAGCAAAACACGGAATTTGTGCTATTCATAGAAAGTCATTTCAATTATTGAAACATGAAGATAGTAATATGTGGTAATTATGGCGCGGAGAATCTAGGTGATGAACTCATTCTTGAGGGATTGCTAGAGACTTTGAAGGTCGCTGCTCCAGAAGCGGAAATTACTGTCATGAGCGGAAATCCGAAAGAGACAAAGTGGCTATACAGACAAAAATACGGCATTGAAGTAGTAGAAAAATTTCCATCTGGTTTTAGAAGTATTTTAAAATCAGTTTTTTCAAAGTCCAAGGTCAAAGAAGCCATAGAAAATTGCGACTATTTTATTCTCGGAGGTGGTGGCCTATTCAACGATTTACACTGGAGAGCAAGCCTTATCTGGGCTAATCAGGTACGTCAGGCAATCAAGGAAAACAAGAAGGTTATTATGTACGGTCAAAGTATTGGACCACTAAATGATTTCGGCAAAAATCTCGTAAAAAATATTTTTAATAAAGCCTCATTTATTGGTGTAAGAGACGAAGACTCCGCGACAGAATTAAAAACTCTCGGGATTACCAAAGAAATTATTATCACACCAGATTTAGCTTTTCGCATACCAGTGCCAGCACCGAAACCTGCTCCTGTGCTCACAACACCAACTGTAATAATTTCACTTCGTAGATTAGGAAATATGGATGATAATTTTGTTAAGGAATTTGCGACCTTCTGCAATTGGCTTATAGAAGAGAAAAAGTGCCGCTTGAAATTTATGCAATTTCAGCAGGGAATTGATAGCGATAGAGATTTGCACCAGGAAGTAATCGATCAAATTAATCAAAGAGATAGAGTAATTAATATTAATCCTGCGATCAACGCTGATAGTCTTTTGGCAACTTTTCAAAAAGCAGATTTTGTTTTTGCCATGAGAATGCACGCTATTATTTGCGCCATGAAAACTTGTAAACCATTTCTAGCTATCAGTTATTCAAAGAAAATAGATTCATTGATTAAGGATTCTGATCTGGGAGAATACATAATTGGGCATGATCATATCTATTTTGAACAGCTCAAGAATTTCTTTATTTTATTGAATGAGAAAAAGGATAAAGTAAAAACAAAACTTCAAGTTTTGAATGTTGTAAATTTGGACAAACTCAAAAAAGCAGAGATTAAGCTTAAAGATTTTCTAAAGTAAATTTATGCTTTTGCGTACCTCTTTCCGCTATCACTAAAGCTGCGACTTTATTGGCCTTTTTGCATGACATCTCTATATTCATGCCATTCACATATCCGCTCAAAAATCCTGCACGGAAAGCATCACCACAACCTGTAGTGTCCACAACCTTCACTCCTGCGACCGCAGGCACATTTAGCACATTTCCATTCTCGAAAATATCGCAACCATTTTCCCCAGTAGTCTTAATCAGAAAACCGCATAAGGAAGCTAATTTGTCTTCGCTTACATCTAATTTTTTCATCAACATTTCTACCTCGTAATCATTAGCAATCATTCCCACGGACTTCTCAATTAATTCCAAAATTTCTTCTTTGCTCAAAGCTGGAATTGCCTGGCCAGGATCAAAAATAAATTTAATGCCAACATTATTAAAATATCTACCAAAATGCATCATCCTTTTAGGTGGTTCCGGCGCAATAATCGCGCAATCAATAGTGCTAGGATCCACGCCCTTTAATTCCAATCCTTCTTCTAAATTATCCATCGCCCCAGGAGAAAAAATAGAAATTTGATTTTGCTTATTATCACTCAAAATATAGGCTGAAGCAGTGAGTTTCCCACTATCTACTGCAATCTGGTTCGTAGAAATACCATTCTGGTCCATCCATTTTTTATATCTGTCGAAATCCATTCCCGCTACACCGAGAATGACAGGTTCACATTCCAAAAGCTTCAAGCTATAGGCGATATTTCCTGCACAGCCACCAAATTCATAGTCATGAGTTTTTGCCAAAAAAGACACACTCAAATTTTTCAATTGATCCGCAATAAGAGAATCAGCAAATTCTCCATCAAAGGTCATCAGGTGGTCGTAGGCAATTGATCCCGTTACTAGAATTTTTTTCATTTTTGCTTAGTGAAAACATCCACTTCTTCGCGACCTAGTAGATTCTTGTGCGGACGATCAGCAGATTCGACAACTGCAGTATCTTTCTCTGCAGTAATGCTCAATTTCTCATCTATATGTGCCAAACGGCTCTTCTGAATGAGTTTGCCGCTCTCCATTAAACTATCAAAGGACTCACCGCAATCGCCCCAGAAGCCCTTCAAAACTTCATGCTTTAGGGTTCCTTGCTCGAGATAGAAGTTATTTACATCAGTAATTTCCAATTCATTACGACCAGATGGTTTTAGTCCTTTAATCACATCAAAAACTTGAGGGTCGTACATATAGCAACCAACCACCGCTAGATCAGATTGAGGATCTTTAGGTTTTTCCACGATCTTTGTGATTTTCCCATCTTCAAGTTCAGCCACACCATATGATTTAGGATTGTGCACGGATTTTAATAAAACCTTCGCTCCACGAGGCAAAGCCTTGAAGTCTTTTACAGCTTCAACAAGATTGTCCTCAAAGATATTGTCTCCAAGAATAACCACAATTTTCTCATTATTTGAAAAGTCTTCAGCCAAACTCAAAGCCTGAGCAATACCACCGGCTTTTTCTTGAACTTCATAAGAGATCTTTAAACCGAACTGAGCACCTGAACCAAGTAGTTCCAGGAAGCTTCCAGCGTGGCCAATACCAGATACAATCATGATATTTGTGATACCAGCTTCCTTCATCGCAAAAAGCGGATAATAAATCATCGGTTTATTGTAAACCGGAAGTAAATGCTTATTTGTGACCTTTGTCAGAGGAAACAGTCTGCTACCCGTACCTCCAGCTAATATTATTCCTTTCATAGGTGAGATTAAACACTAAATTGATCTAAAAAGCAAATCAAAAGGTTTAGGAATTTAAGAAAATTTTATGTTTGGAGAATATAGATTTGGCAGAAATAGATTTTTTGTCTAGGCGCATGAATAGAAAAAAGATTTTTAAAATAATAATATAACAACCCAAACAAACTTATGGCTAAGAAAAAAATACAACTAGAAGCAAAAGTGGATCAGATTCTAAAGAAGATGGATCAAAAATTTGATTCCATCGATCAAAAATTAGAGTCCATGGATAAAAGATTCGATGATCTAGCATCAGTATTAGCCGATTTCAATTACAAAACTAACAACAGAATCGACTACTTAGCTCTTCACATGAAGGAAGAATTTGATACGGTACATCAAAGATTTGATAGCATGCTCAGCAAAAAAGAGTTTTACGAGTGGACCTATAAATACGACGACCTTTTGCAAGAAATGCGTGATGCACGCCAAAACCGTCTACTATTTGAAAAACAATTTGTGGATCTCGATGACACAGTAGCCCAGCACGAAAATAGAATTAAGAAACTAGAGCACAAAGCCAGAGCTTAAATATTTAAATAAGTCTCCACCGCCTCTCTCCACGGTCTCATGGCAGGCATTTTTGAGTTCAAAAGAATTGAATAATTAGGTCTCTTCGCCGGTCTAGGGAATTCAGCAGTCGTCACTGGCAAAACCTTAACTGCCATCTTTTTTATCTCAAAAATTTTCTTCGCAAAATCATACCAGCTGCACACGCCAGAATTTGTCAGATGATAAATTCCAAATGGCAAAGGTTTGCCGTCCTCCAAAGTACCTATAAAATTTTCAATCACCGCATTAACCAAATCATGAGTGTAAGTAGGGGAACCAATCTGATCATTTACCACTTTCATTTCCGTACCATTTTGAATGGCCGCTGCTCCAAACTTCAGCATTGTGTCTACAAAATTCTTCCCATTTTTTCCAAATAGCCAAGAAGTGCGCACGATATAATATTTTTCCACGTTCGTTGCGATCAATTTCTCGCCGGCCAATTTCGATTCACCATAGACATTTATCGGAGAGACAGCATCACTCTCCGCATATCCGACAGCCTTCATTCCATCAAAAATGTAATCCGTGCTGAAGTGAATCAGCGCCGCATCAATTTCCTTACAAAACTTTGCAACATTTCCCACCGCTTCTGCATTAAGTTTAAAAGCTGCATCTCTGTTTTTTTCCGCATCATCCACCGCTGTATAAGCCGTGCAATTTATTACCAAATCTGGCTTTATCTCCAGAAGCTTCTCTCTCAATTTCACCGCATCAGTAATATCCAAATCCGCATGACCATAAGCATGTAAATTCAAACCCACCATCCCCACGAAAAAATCCATAAAGCATGAGCCAAGCATGCCAGACTTACCCAAAAGCATAATTTTAATACGTGGATTTTCCATCGAAAGGATTAGGCAGCTAAAAACTTCGCGATTTCTTTTTTCAAATCTTTGAGCTCAATAATTTGCGCATCCTTTTCGCTTCTTGCTTTCCATTCCACGCCTTCTTTCTCAAGAGTACGTGAACTGATTACAATCCTCAAAGGAATACCAATCAAATCAGCATCGTTTAGTTTCACACCGGCGCTATCATCTCTATCATCATAAAGAACTTCCACACCGTCAGCCAATAATTCTTCGTAGAGTGCATCAGCTCTCTTTACAACGCTTTCATCCTTGCCGAGTACAACTAACTCAACTGTGAAAGGAGCCACTGTCTTAGGCCAAATAATACCTTTCTCGTCATGAGAAGATTCTACGATACCAGCAATAAGACGAGTAATACCAATTCCATAACAACCCATTACGAGTGGTTTGCTCTTACCATCATTGTCTACGTAGTTTGCTTTCATCCATTCCGAATAACAAGTTCCGAGTTTAAATACATGACCCATCTCAATAGAATTCTTCACTGCGAGCTTTCCTTTGCCACAAGCGGCACAAGTATCGCCTTCATTTGCTTCACGAATGTCTGCGAATTCAGGAGTAGGGAAGTCGCGGTCAAAATTTACATTCACATTATGGCTATGCAATTCATTCGCACCAGCTTCAAAATTCACACGATCTTTACAGCTCAAATCTGCTACCACTCTCAAATTTGCAGGCAAATTCACCGGACCTACATAACCAGCCTCCGTACCAGTGATTTTCTTCACCATATCAGGAGAAACTAAGTTCAAATTTTTGCAGCCTAGATAATTGCGAAGTTTTGTCTCGCTCACATGGTAATCACCACGCATCATCACTGCCACCACATCTTTATCAGCTTGGAAAAGTAGAGTCATTGTAGTGCTATGAACCGGCACGCCAAGATGCGCCGCCAAAGCCTCCACGCCAATGATTCCTTCACCAACAACTTTAGACATCGGCTTCATTTCTTTATCTTGTTTTTGTGCTTCAAATTTAGATTCAGCCTTTTCAATATTCGCTTTGTAATCACAGCTATCACAAATCATAATTCTATCTTCACCAACATCAGCAATTACACCAAACTCTTGAGAATCAGATCCACCCATAGTTCCGCTATCAGCCTTCACCACCACTACATCAATTCCAATACGTTTGAAAATTGCATGGTAAGCAGCCACCATTTTATCGAAACTTAGATCAAGACCAGCCTTGTCTTTATCGAAACTATAAGCATCTTGCATTAAGAATTCACGAGTACGAAGAAGTCCACCAGTTGCTCTAATTTCATCACGATATTTCCATTGATTCTGGTTCAAAGTCACCGGCAAATCTTTGTAAGTACGAATATATTTACGAGCAAGGTCAGTCACTGTTTCCTCATGTGTAGGCGCGAGAACGCAATCTGTTCCACGAGCAGAAGTGAATTTAAGAAGCACATCCACTTTGTCATAACGACCAGTCTCTTTCCAAAGAGAAGCCGGATGAACAAGCGGCATCAATAAATGCTGAACTCCTTTTTTTGCGAGCTCTTCTTTAATAATTTTATCAATCTTTGTAAGCACATTAAAACCTAGCGGCAAAAATTCATAAAGACCTGCAGCCAACTGATGAACAAAGCCACCACGCTGAAGATATTTGTGACTTACGGCCACAGCTTCTTTTGGAGTTTCTTTTTGAGTCTTACCGAAAAATTTTGAGTAACGCATATTATCTGCTTGTTGTTAATGGGGTCTTGCTGACCACTTTATGTTTTCTCTCCTCAATTTTTGACATTAGTTTTTCCGCCCATTCTTTATGAGCTTGGTACCAGTCAAAAGTTTTTTGAATACCTTCTGTAAAATTCACAGATGGTTTCCAACCTAATTCATTTTGTATTTTAGTTGAATCAATTGCATAGCGTCTATCATGCGCACGTCTATCATCCACATAAGTAATTAGGCTCTCATCCTTGCCCAAAAACTCTAGTAAGAATTTAGTGATTTGCAGATTAGTTCTCTCATTATTTCCACCAATATTATAAGCATCTCCGATCTTTCCTTTTTCAAGAATCATATCAATCGCACGGCAATGATCAATTACATACAACCAATCACGTACATTTTTTCCATCACCATATACTGGCACTGGTTTATTCTCAGAAATTAGACGGAAGAAATAGGGAACTAGCTTCTCTGGAAATTGATAAGGTCCATAATTATTACTGCAGCGACTAATAGTCACCGGCATTTCGTAAGTCTCGAAATAGCTGCGAACCAAGAGATCAGCAGATGCTTTCGAAGCAGCGTAAGGACAGTTCGGAGCGATAGGTGTGTGTTCGGTAAATAAATCCGTCGTATCTGTACCGAGGTCGCCATAAACTTCATCCGTAGAAACTTGGTGATATCTCTTCACGCCATTGAGACGCGCAGCCTCCAATAAATTGTGAGTACCTACGATATTTGTTTGTACGAAAATTGAAGGACCAGTAATGCTACGATCTACATGAGTCTCAGCGGCAAAATTCACCACCGTATCAAATTTTTCTTTCGCAAAAAGATCTTCCACAAAAGCTTTATCAGCAATATCTCCTTGAACGAAATGAAAACGTCCCTCTTTCAAAAGCTCAGAAATGTTATCGAGATTTCCTGCATAAGTTAATTTATCCAAAACATAAATCTCATCTTGAGGATGATTTTCAAAACGATAATGGGCGTAATTGCTGCCGATAAATCCGGCACCGCCTGTAATTAATATTTTCATTTTGCTTCTTTAATAAATTGATCTAAATCGTAAATGTAATCTGTCGGAACATAGTTTACTGAAGAAATTGCCATCAGTACAGCATCAGGAGAAAAATCATAAAAATCACGGAAACACATGTCGTTCATTAGAATCGCATCGTCAGGTCCGGACAAAGAAAACTCATTCCATTTCTCACCATCGTGAAGACGAGCTTTGATAGTACCTTTCTGGCATATATACATTTTTTTCTCATGACGTACGGCATGCCCACCGCGCGGCTTCGTCACATCAGTAAGATAATATACGCGCTCCACTTTCCAATCCACATAGTCCTTAATCTCAATCGCCGTCAAAACGCCGCGCTCATCAGTAAAGCTCTTTAACTTTATTTGCTGAACCTTTGCGTTTATTTCTGTCATTTAGCGAAAATTATAATTTTCTTTCACGTTTCTCTTCTCTATAAGCCTCAAAAATATCTCCTTCACGCACATCTAGGTCACCAGTAAATCTAATACCGCACTCATTTCCTTCTTTTACTTCATGAATTTGTTCATCCACTTTACGTAGAGAATCAATCACACCTTTACCCACGATATTATCCTCATCAGCGGCAGTAACACCTCTGATAATTCTGATTCTCGCTTTTACCACCAATTTTCCAGAAAGCACACGTGCTCCAAGAATTACTTCTTTTTTCTTTGTTAAGAAAATCTGTTTAATCTGCGCTCTTCCTAGAGTTACAGACACCACCTCAGGTTCAAGCAATCCAGTCAAAATCTTGCTGATGTTCTCAAGCAAGTCATAAATAATTGTATATTTTTTCACTTCCACTCTTTCTCTTTCCGCAGTTCTAATTACATTTGCAGAATCATAATCAGTATGGAAAGCCACGATCATACCTTTGCTCGCTGCCGCCATCATCACATCAGAATCAGAAATCAAACCAACTCCGCTGTGGATAATCTTCACCGCAACTTCGTCATTCTTAATCTTCGCGATAGATTGCTTAATAGCTTCAAGTGATCCTTTAGTATCAGCCTTGATAATAATTTTGAGAACTTTTTCTGCCTTCACTTGAGAAATCAACTGATTAGAAGCAGACATTTGTTCTTCAGTCTGAGTCTTATTCAATAATTTAATTTGTTCAGCTCTAGCACGTCCCACTCTTTCATCTTTTACTACCTGCAAAATATCTCCACTCTTTGGTGTCTCGCTAAGACCAGCGATACGCACCGGAGTAGATGGACCAGCAACTGTAATGTGTTTACCAGTATGGTCACGCATCAATTTGATACGACCATAAGTACTTCCCACAATCACGTTGTCAGACAATTTAAGAGTACCTGTATTTACGAGTACCGTAGCAATAGGACCCAAATTATGATCAAGATTAGATTCGATTACTGTACCAATAGCTTCACGATCTGGATTCGCTTTCAAATTCAACATTTCCGCTGTCAAAAGAATCATATCGAGCAATGTATCAATACCTGTTTTTGTCACAGCAGAAACTGGCACAACAACAGTTTGACCACCCCATTCTTCAGGCTGTAAACCGTGTTCGCTTAATTCTCCTTTCACGCGTTCTGGATTAGCATCAGGCTTATCCATTTTATTCAAAGCCACGATAATTGGCACACCAGCATCTTTAGCATGATTCAAAGCCTCAATAGTTTGAGGTTTCATACCTTCATCCGCTGCCACCACCAAGATCGCAATATCAGTAACTTTAGCACCACGAGCTCTCATAGCCGTAAACGCTTCATGACCAGGAGTATCTAAGAAAGTAATCAATTTTCCTTTCTTAATAACCTGATAAGCACCGATGTGCTGAGTAATACCACCGGATTCTCCGGCAACTACATTTGTTTCACGAATCGCATCAAGCAATTTTGTCTTACCATGATCTACGTGTCCCATTACACAAACAACCGGAGGACGTTCCTTCAAAGTTGCAGAATCATCTTCTTTTACTAAGTTTGAAATATCTCCACTCATCAACTCTTGAGCATCAGCAATTTCCCTGATTCTCTTGAGCTTTACGCCCATATCGTCAGCAATAATCTGAGCTGTATCAAAATCAATTAACTGATTAATATTCGCCAAAATTCCATTTTTCATCAACTCACCAATAATCTTCGCTACTTTAATGCCGGTTTTCTCCGCAAACTCTTTTACAGAAATAGTCTCTGGAATTCCAATAGGACCACTAGGAGCAACAACCGGAGTATAAGTTCTATGTTCAGGCTTTTTATCTTTTCCAGTATCTTTGCCGGCAGTTTTTTTACGCTGACTTTTTACAATTTCTCTTTCACGTTCTTCGGAAATCATTTCATCATAAATTCCAGCAATATCATCAGGACCTTTTTCCGCATCAATCAATGGTTCATCCACAATTTCTTCTTTTGCTACAGGCTTTGCCGCCACTTTCACTTCTTTTACTTCTGGCTTAGCTTTCAATTCATCTTCCACCAAAGTCGCGATATCATCTTCAATCACGCGCGCTCTCGGAGCCACTTCTACTCCAAGCTTCGCGAGCTTCTCTTTAAGTTCTTTTGTACTAATTCCTAACTTTTCAGCCAAATCGGCAATTTTTGTGGACATTGATGAATATAAGTAAACACAATAAAAAACGTTTGAAGTCTACGCAAAAACAGTTTCAAAGTAAAGGAGAGTTAGTGTATTTTCATTAATACATAATCCCTACAATTCCATGGAAAATTTAATTATCGTCATAGGTATAGGCATTCTCGCTGCCCTTATCTATATGATCTACAAACAACAAGGTGGGAAAATCGCCCCAGACGAGCAAGAGAACAAGATGCTTTTTGAATACATTGAGTCACTTCGCAAGGAAATTCGCGAAGGACAGCACATCAATCGCCGTGAAACCGATGATAAACTCGATAAAATCCACGAAAGATTAGCCAAAGGACTAGAACATTCTTCTACAACTTCCCAGAAACAATACGAGCAGAGTGTGAAACTAATCACCGACGTTACCGAAAGACTTACAAAATTGGACGAGACCAATAAGCAGGTACTGAGCTTTTCCGAACAAATGCAAAACCTCGAAGACATTCTCAAAAATCCTAAGCAAAGAGGTATTCTTGGGGAATATTATCTAGAGACTCTTTTGAAGAACGTTCTGCCAACCGGATCTTTCCAGATGCAATATCCGTTTAAGGATGGCACCATCGTTGATGCTGTAGTTTTCGTGAAAGAAAAGGTGATTCCAATTGATTCCAAATTTTCTCTCGAGAATTATAATCGCTTAGTGGCTGAAAAAGATCCTGTAGAACACGCAAAACTCGAAAAACTTTTCAAAGCCGATCTCAAAAATCGTATAGACGAGACTGCAAAATACGTAAAACAATCAGAGGGGACTATGGATTTCGCGTTTATGTTCATCCCACATGAAGCGATTTATTATGATCTATTGGTATCTCAAGTCGGCGCGCTCAAGGTAAATACTCGCGACCTTATCGAATACGCCTTCAAAGAAAGACATGTAATTATTGTGTCTCCTACTTCTTTCTTGGCTTATTTGCAGACGGTGCTCCAGGGTCTTAAGGCTCTCCAAATCGAAGAGTCCGCTAAGGAAATTCGCAAGAACGTAGAACAGCTCGGCAAACACGTCTTGAGCTACGAAGAATATTTGCAAAAACTTGGCGGCCATCTCGGCACTACGGTAAATATGTACAACTCCGCTTACAAAGAATTCCGCAAAATTGATAAAGACATTTTCCGTATCACTGATGGCGACGTCGGCGGCAAGGCTGAGGCATTACTTATAGACAAACCATCCCTCGAAGGATAACAGAGCGCTTGCGCTCTAATATCAATAAAGAAAAACCAATTTTCTTGCTCAAGTCATACTGGTGGAATAATATATAAAAGTTAAATTTTTAATTCAATCCCATGGAAGTCCGCACAAAAGCTTTAGTTACTGTTCTATTAGTTGGCGCATTTGTTGGCGTTTACAGCTTACAAGCTTCAAATCCAAATCTTTTCAAAGGTGAATTAATTAAGAGGGATGCTACTCCAGCGGCTAGCTCTACAGCCGTACAATTACCAGATCTTACTGCTGATTTAGTAATAGTCGCTCCTGCTGAAAAAGGCGGAGACATCAGCGCAAAGGTAACAATTTCAAACAAAGGCCCAGGCAATATCGACGGCAAAAAACCATTCAAATACAGCGTCTACATCAACAAAACTGAAGTTTTCTCAAACACAGATTCATACAGCACAATGACAGCAGGTGATTCATTCAGCTTCACTTACCCAATCTCAAAAGCTGTATACCAATACGCAGACTCTGGCACTGCAAAAGTCGTAGTAGACACAGACAATGCCATCGCCGAAGGTGACGAGAACAACAACTCAAAAGAGGTGAGCTACAATCTTACAAAATAGAGAACAATTAATGGTGTCGTGGTCTTCCAAGACGGACGTATAGCCCCTAGGCCTTGGCCAAGGGACGCACCAACTAAAAATCCGCTTCAATACGAGGCGGATTTTTTTGTTTCAACAATGACTGAATAAAAAGCGTCTCCTAGCTCTATCCCGTTAGGGAAAGCGGCGTAAACGCCACCTTTCGAGCTAAGAGCAATTCCATAAATATAATATCGCGAAACCGACTTAAGACAAGGTGAAATATTTGCATATTGTTTGCAAGTTAATCTTGTACGAATTTAGAAAAAATTAAGATTTGGTTGGTATGAATTTATCATGCTTGTTTTTATCGATGATTCTGGCGACCCAGGATTCAAACTAGACAAAGGCTCCACTAAATTTTTCATCATATCCTTGGTGATATTTGATGATGACTTAGAAGCAGAAAAGACAGCCGTTGCAATTAAGGACTTGAAAAGAGAACTGAAATTTCACGATAAGTCAGAATTCAAATTCTACAAATCCAGTAAGGACGTCAGGCAAAAATTTCTAAACAAAGTTTGTGGCTTTCAATTCAGAGTCCGTTCTTTAGTAGTGGATAAGTCAATAATCCGTAGCAAAGAGCTGAGGAGTAATAAGAATTCTTTCTACGGCTATGTTATCAAAACAGCCCTGAAGTACAGCGATGGGAAAATAAAAAATGCAAAAATCAAAATTGATGGTAGCGGAGATCGCGTCTTCAGAAAAAGCTTCTTAAGTTACCTGAGACGCCAACTAAATTCTGTAGATTTAAAAATAATGGATAACTGCAAACTGGTTGATTCTCAACAGAATGTGCTAATTCAATTGGCCGATATGATTGCCGGAAGCGTACACAGATCATACAACACGGAAAAGGACGATCATAAAATATACAAAGCCATAATTAAGAAAAGAATAGAAAATGAATGGCGCTTCAGATAACAAAAAATAGTCCGACTAGCGGACTACTCCCGACCACGTTCCTAGGCTGGTTGTCCCAGTCACGCCACCATCCGGTGACAGTTCAGAATACAGGTCTTTGTACTCACTATTCTACATAATTCATTATTCGAAATCAAACTTAGTTTGTATCTATTTAAAATAAGATGGATACAAAGTATGCATGTTTGTATCCATTGAGCTGATAGATGCATACAAACTTTAAAACAACCTCCCTTGCATCCCTTTCCCATTCACCGCCGCCACGTATTCACAATATGAGCACCCCTCACCAGCACCCGGAATCTCCTCACCCCTCAGGCACTCATATATCTCGCCAATCTTTCCAGCCACCCACGAGTCGTCTCCCTTATACGGAATCAGCTTCACTGTAAAATCCAACCTTCCATCAAACCCCGCCTTATCCGTCACGCCATTGCAATACACAAAATACCCAACCGCGGACACCGCAAATCCATTTTTCCGAAAGAGCCACTGATACACTTCCATCTGTCGCTTGTAACCATCCTGCCACTCGGCATCAAGACTCACTTCACCATCCTTAGAAGTCGCTTTATAATCCACAATTATGAGCTCGCCTCCCGTAGCCACCCACACATCATCCACGCCACCGGTCACTAGGAGATTTGTTTCCGGCACTTGATAGGTGATACCTCTGCGCATGGAATCTCGCCACTCATCCATTTGAGCATGTTTGAAAGGCACGGCATTTACTCCAGCCGCTTTCATTAGGGGATGCGCCTCACCTTTGGCCCTATAGCCATCAAACTCTTTTTTGAGCAACGTATCCACAGCCGAATTCAACGAAAACGGAAAACTCGGCGGCTGCCCCACACCCAATCTGCGATCTAGATAAAAACACCTCGGACACTTGATGAACAGATCAATCTTCGACCGACTCAGACGAAAAGGTGAGATTGCCGTCGGATTATAAAGATTGCGTGTGCGCTGAGGTTTGTAGTATTGGGACATGGGACTATTTTTTATCGAGCAGCTGCAGTGGTACAATTTGTACCACCCCTTCAATAATTTTAAAATCAAGAAAGGAGTTTTTGTATATCCTCTTGGCTGAATTCCTTTTTGTAATCAATAAGCTTTGGATGTTTTACATTTCTTAATTCTTCATCGTAAGTAGCCATGATATTCCTAGCCCGTTTTTGATACACCAACCAATTTTTTTGAGCAGAAAATTCTTTAAAAACTTTTATAAATTCATCCTTAGTTAACATCCTGCTGATTTTTTTAAACTCTTTTTCAACTTCTCCAGCTAGACCAGTTTCAAAAGCACCTATAATCAAGAGAATTTCTTCATACATCGTATTTCTGGTAAAATCTTTTTTTACAAGACTTAACAGTTTTCTGTATTCCTTAGCTTTCTCCATGAATAAAAAATCGTACAACATATCGGTATAGGTTCCGTAACTTTTGGCTTCGATAAAATTTTTTACGCTATCAGTAAAATCTCTTCTGTATTCTTTAGTTTCTTCTCTTGTCTCGGCGAATTGCGTTGCTAATTGATTTATAAACTTGGGATCTTGAACAGCAATTTGCATCACTTTTTTGAAATCATCTTCAACTCTTATAAAGTATTTTCTCACTTTTTTTCCTATTTCGCTATTCTCAACCATAGCCAGTTCTTTGGCCATATCCAAGGAAATAATATACTCTTTTGCCAAAACTTTACCTGTTTTGGCATCTACTATTTTTCCCTTAGACTGGACATTAAATCCATCGCCAAATTTGGCGATGGCAACAAAATAGTCCAAATTTTCCATGAAATCATATTTTGCAATTCTGTCTTTAATCCAATTAGAAAAATCCCTGCCAACTCCCAGCCATTGATGCAATTCCCTTGCATTAACAAATCTTTTTTTACCTCCATCGATTTCCTTTTGAATTACCTTAATATTTATGAGTTCGGTCATATTTTTATGATGCTAAATACTATCTTTCATCTACTCACGCCATAATTCTAGGTGAGCATACACTCACCGTCAATAATATTTCAGATAATCTTGTTGCGAACCACATGAAATTATTGCACACAATTCGAAGTTTTTGAGCTATTAGGAATTCCCGAACAGCTGCTCTTTTTGAACTGCTAATAAACCCATCTCCAGCAGTTGGTTCCAAAATGGAAATAACTGAATTAGATTGAGTTATCCGAAAATTCCGGATAACTGACCTTTTTTGAACTATAAAGAAATTCTTTACAGTTGCAGTTTCCGAGAGATCCTCGGTAACTGAACTCGTGCATTTTTTGCACAGGTTGCCATGTAAAGTATTTACTCTACAATATTTGATTTACTACAGCCGCTTTCAACCCGTGACAATTTGTCACGACATGACCCCTATTGCTAAACACCTAAAATTATTTCAATTCACCACCCAAATCACATAATTCAGATACCCTGCAAAACTGACCCAAAGGATGTATGGCAATAGCAGCCACGCCCCCGCCTTGGAAATTTTGGCAAAGGTGACGATCGTAGCCAGAATGGCCAGCCGCCCGCACTATGCAGCCCGAAAAAGATTATTGACCAAAGCCCCCGCGAGCAATTTTCACATCTCGTCGCCCCCACCCCTTTTTCCAAACCAAAAACGCCGCGATCCCCATCAGCGCATACAGCGTCGTCCACACCGGCCCAAACACCCCCGCCGGCGGATTGAGCTCCGGCTTGACCAGACTCGCATACCACCCCGCAATACTCGGCACAGTAAACCCCGCCCCAACTATCCCGGCAAGCTCAGCGATAAAGATAGAGATAATGAGTTTAAATGTGTTGGAGAGTTTAATGAGAAAAATGGTAATTATTATTTACTCCCGCAGGGGATGCGCCTCACCTTTGGCCCTATAACTATCAAACTCTTTTTTGAGCAACGTATCCATAGCCGAATTCAACGAAAACGGAAAACTCGGCGGCTGCCCCACACCCAATCTGCGATCTAGATAAAAACACCTCGGACACTTGATGAACAAATCAATCTTCGACCTACTCAGCCGAAAAGGCGAGGTGGCCGTCGGATTATAAAGATTCCTTGTGCGCTGAGGTTTGTAGTATTGAGACATGGGGGATTTATTTTGTATCTCCAAATCCTGAATTTGGCACTCTTTCTACAGTGGTTGTGCTTGGGCGTCTCTTTGCCTCTGATACTGGTATGAAATGGCCATTTTTTGAATCTCGACCTACTTTATGTGTTTTATTCTTATTAGGCATATTGTGTAAGTTAGGTTATGGACTAGTTTAAAAATGATGGTTAAACATCCTAATCAATGTTTTTTATTGATTGAAGATCAAGCTCTTTATCTCCTACGCGAAGGTTTTTTTTTGTGACCCACGTAAAACCTTTTTCTGATGTTATTATTGCTACATCGGCTGGACCGCCTACGCCAGGTATATCCCCGGGGTCGCCCGCAATTCCATCAGAGAACCTCTGAATTGCGTTCGTAGTCTCAATTGCCAATACGCTAAAATCTATACCGTCTTGGAATGTCATAGTGCCCCATTGAATATTATACTCAAGACTTCTGAGTTGCTGTTGAACAACTTGCGGTGTGAATTTAGTAACTGCCTCCTGTAATATAGGCAAATTACCAATCCTGCCATCAAATCCTAGTACAATACGTGAGATTACATCGGTCTGGCCAATCCAGCTGGCACCGTATTCCATCCCTTTAGATTTGCTGTCACGCATTTTTTCAACTTCTCCTGGGACACAAACTTTAACAACTTGATGAGAGTCATCACTGTTAAATCCCGCAATTATAAATTGAAGTTGATCAACACCTGCTACGCCCTCTTTCTCTAACTTATTGGGGTCTTTAAATTTAAACCGAACATGTCCTATTTCTTCTTTGATTTCAACGACCTCACACCCTTGTCTCTCTAAGTCGGCTTTGATCTGATTTGGTAATTTTTTTAGCTCATCTTTGTATTTATATTTATTTTCAAAGAATTTTTGCAGGGTTTCACCAATTTTTTCGATAGAAAATTTTTCAATATCCGGCTGTTTTTTAAACTCGTCTATAAAGCGGCTGATATTCTTTTGGATACCATTTTCAGGCAAAAAAGCTAATCCGGCAACTACTATCCCAACTCTCTTCCCGAGTTGAAAAATTTTTGAAGCTGAATCTGACCCAATTCTGCTCATACCCTTCATGTTACGATAGGATTGACGGCTATCAGCTGCTAAAACCATTCCTTCTGGTGTTGTGGTATTGATACATAGACTCATGTTATTTTGAAATGTTAGTGATAATAAAAACTGTAGACAATATTGCGCATGCAGCGACTATTGCAAGCATGTCTTTGCCAAAAAACAGGACAGCAAAGCCTAATAAAACAATCGCCAAAAGGCACCATTTAGATTCTTTATAAAGAGGAAAGCTCTTGATTACGTCACCGAGCATATTCTGCTTGTAATTGCCACTTGATAGAGCGAAATTCACTGCTGAGTGAATAATTGTTTTTAATTCGTTGCTGTCAAGTCTCGTGCAGTCATTTTTAATATCTGAACCCAATGGTCCAACGAAAGATGCGGTTGAAAGAGTAACGTCATTTCTGGAAATATCATCTGGCATCTTTAGCTGACTTGTTCCGTCCACAGATAGGTAAGGCTTCGCCGCATCCTGTCGTAGGACGTAGAGATCCAGCTCTTTTAGTGCTTTATCGGTTGGGACTACGGAGCTTATCTTCTTTCCAATCTGCGCAAGATAATCACTTTTAGTTAACGACTCAATAGCCCTCAGAACTGATTTATTATCGGAGACATTTATGCCCTTAACCATCTCTATTAATGAAGGGATTGACCCGTTTTCTGAGCGGTATCTGTAGATAAAGATTATTAGATTTTTTTGGTTGTCAGTCATAGTGCAAGATCGCTTAATATTGGTACTCAAAGAAGATACCGCCACTTTTAGTGGCGGTCAAGTGTTTCCCTTTATATCTTAAAAAATTAGTTATAAAGCCGTCAAATCCCTTAAAACCTCTTCTACGTTCCCGTTGTGAACCAAAAAGAAGTGGAGTTTAGCCTTGCCAAGTTTTACCCATTCTTCAGCTATCTCAACTTTGTACCCCGTATCTTCGTTGCTGATTCTGTCTTCGCCTTTCCATTCAAGGGCAACGATATTTTCATTTTTTGTGAGAGCAACAAAGTCAGGATAAAATTTACTCTTCTTCCAGCCTTGGATAAAGAAAGGGTCTTGTTTCTCACGGTTGCGAACCCAAAACTCAACATTTGGCAGACTATCAAGGTCTAAGCGTTCAACAAAGGCCAATTCCTCTTTATTAAGCTTGTCGATTTTTTCGTAGTAATTTTTGTTGAATTTTTGAGGTATTTGTTCTTTTAGAGTGATCGTTTCTGGAAAGTTATAAAAAGCCTTAGTCGCAATTTTCTTTTTGTCTATAAAATCAACAAAACGCTTTTTGGCGTATGATTCAAGCACATTAGTTATAGCTTCATTCAGACGATTAAGGAACAGATAACGATTGACTGAAAGCTCGGCCAAAGATTTGTGATTGAGCTGATAATCAACGGCTTTATCAACGAATTTTACCTTGTTGGGTTTATCAAGCAATGTAAAACGAAGTTTTTTATCAAGCCACTGCACTAGTTCCTGTTTCGAAAAGTTTTTGTCACGGTAGGTGAGATTGAGAATTTGCTGTTTGCCCTTGTGCCACTTATTGTCGCCCTCAATATCAATAATGGCGCGACCGTCATTGTCATAATGAATTTCGAAATCAAATTCGGCGTTTTGTTTGGCAAGTTCAAAATCTTCACCGATCAGTTCCTCAAAAGTAAGTTTTTCATCTTCTAAACTCATCAAAGGAACAGCAAAATCTTTGTTCACCGCTCTATTCACTTCTTTTGGATCTTGTGACATATCCCCATTTGATGAAACAGCAATTAAATCAAGCTTGCTGTAACCATTTCTTTCAAGTCCAGAAATTATGTTACTGGCCGCTTCATTGAAGTTTTTAGCGGAGGCAAAAATGTATGAGCGATTTAACGCCTCGTTCTTCTTCCGTTTTGCATAGGGCATACGGATAATGCGTCCGATAATCTGTTCAACAGCGATTTTTGAACCGACATTGGCTACGGAAATCAAAACATAAGCAAATGAACAATCCCAACCCTCTGCAAGAGCATTAACAGTTATAATATAGCGGATTTTACATTTTTTGCTGAACAAATCCACACCATCTAAATCGTTTCGGTCGGATGTTTTGATCGCAATTTCTTCTTCGGAAATTTTAGTGGAAAGCAAATACTCCTTGATTTGCTCAACCGTTACATTGTTTTGTGTTTTACTCTTTGGTTGAGCTTGAATTAAAGCAATAGGGCGGATATATTCGCCTGTATTTTTCTTGCCTTCTTTTTCAAGTTCGGCACGTTTTTCAAGTCCTCGAGCAACGGCGTTTTGCCATTGGGCCGAGCTTTCAAGTACAAGTGGGATCTTTACCATTTGCTCATCCTTGAGTTCGGCAGGGGAAATATTCACCAAAATATTACTAGCTGAGCGTGGCGTAGCGGTGTATTCAATTACAAAACTTGGATTTAGATTATTTAAAAAATCAAACGATAATTCGGTTTGAGTTTTATGCCCTTCATCAATTACTACAAGAGGATGGCTCATGCGGACAACGTTTGCTAGCGAGTTAATGATTGTGCCTTCTTCATCCTTTTCAAGATCATCTCGGTCATCAAGATTTTCAAAGTGGCTCAATAGAGAGCCATTTTCCTGATAGACTTTGTACTTTTTTTGAAGTGTTTTTTCTTTGCGGAAAGCTTCCAAACTCGAAATGATAATACAAAGATTATCCTGAACATCTTCTTTTCTGATTCGCAACGCCTCTTCATTTGAAAAAATACGCACACCGTTTTGAAATGACTCATCTAAAACTCGTCTATGCAGATCATTACGATTTTTAAACTTCCTAAGAGTTTGAGTCTTGATGGCTTCCGATGGTACAAACCACATTACAATCCCTTTATCCATCTTATTTTTCAGAAAAGAGCCCATGATTTCGCTGACTGAATAACAGGCTACAAGAGTTTTTCCTCCACCAGTAGGAATTTTGACGCAAACAAATGGTATATTTTGAAAATAATCTGAGTTGTAAGACTGTTTTTTTATATAAATAAAAGCATGAGCAGGTCCGTAACCTTGTAACTCCAAAAGATATGCTCTGATAGTGTCTAACGCTGATTGTTGATATTTCTTAAGCTCCATATTTAGTAAATTTTAACTTCGTAAGGAATTTGCTTGAATATAATATTATGCTTTTCAAGAGTGTCATCATCGAGTAAACATTTGTCGGCGTAAATTACTTTCACGCCGTCTGTTTTTCGTAGCATTTTCAGAAACAATTTACTTAACACATTCTCACTCTTTTCTTTATAGATAAGATAATACTCGGTTTCGGCATATTCACCGATATAATTTCCAGATACCTTTGCAGGATCAATGTTAGTTTGAGTTTCAGTAAAATAAATATAAGTTGCGAATTGATCGAAGCTACAAGTGTTCTCAATTTGACCTTTTTCGTCAAAAAGTGGTTTGCTGAGTTCGCAATATTCAAAACCGTCTTTATAATCGTATTGCTTGATTGCGCGCTTAATTCGTTGAGCTGTAACATCTTTTGCGACAGAATCCTCCATTTCAACAAGAATAAATTTTCTGTCACCACTATCTTCTTTGTTTAGATCTAAAACAGCATGGCCAGTTGTTCCAGAGCCCGCAAACGAATCTAGTACTAGATCGTTTTTATCAGTGGCTATTTGTAAAATATGTTTAATTAAGCTGACGGGCTTCGGGGAATCAAAAACGTTCATGCCAACCAACTTATTTAGTTCATTTTTTCCAGTTTGATTATGCCCAACTTCCTCATACCTCCAAATTGTCTGTGGAACAACGCCTTGTTTTACTTCTGATAAATAGCGCTTTAGCTGAGGTTTGCCCATTCCATCTTTACCAAAATAAAACTTATTTTCTACTAAAAGTTGCTTTGCTCTTTCTGCGCTAAATCGATAGCAACTACCCCTTGGAGGATAGAGCGTCTCTCCAGTATTAGGATTTTTAATTCCAAACACACCAGACTCAGAAAAAGTTTTAACCAAAACATTATCTGGTCGCCATAGACCCCTGCCGTCATTATCGTCAAATTTATAGTATTTATTCTGTTTTTCAGTCCTTAATAGCAAATTACGATTCCATTTTGATTTAGATTTCGCGTAAATAAGAATGAAATCGTGCGATGCTGAAAAATACTTCGCATCATTCCTAGGGGAGTAGTTCTTTTCCCAAATTACATTTGTAATAAAATTATCTTCCCCAAAAATATCATCAAGCAACGCACGCAAATTTGATTGCTCAACATCATCAATTGACACAAATATAGCGCCATCATCACTTAATAAATCTTTTAAAAGTTTTACTCGCGGATACATCATACAAAGCCACTTGTCGTGACGACAAAGATCTTCCAAATCTCTTCCGACTACTTTTCCAAGCCATTTTCTGATTTTTGGTGAATTAACCTTGTCGTTATAAACCCAACCTTCGTTACCAGTATTGTAAGGAGGATCAATATAGATGCACTTTACTTTACCAGCGTAAAAAGGCATGAGGGCTTTAAGTGCCTCAAGATTGTCACCATGTATCACTAGATTTTGAGAATTACCTACGGAAGAGAATTTCTCTTTTTTGAGTAATCTAAAAGGTACCTCTTTATCGTGATTTACTACTGCATCTTTCCCAATCCAATTAAGTGTAGGCATAATTCATTTTTGATTTTAATTCTGCTGCATTATAACTATTTCAGTAGATTACATCTACAAATAAAAATACCAACCCCTCACCCCACCAATTCCCCCACAAACCCCTCTACGCCTTCCATTGTCTTTGGGTACATGCTTACATCTGGGAAATCGAGGGATGTGATCTTGCCATATACCACCACGATCAGCTTTTTCATTCGCTCAGTTTCTTCCTCCGTAATGTCTAATGGCAAAATTTTAATTTTGTCGTCGACAGGGGTCAGGAATTCGAGGAAGCCCTGGCGCACTTTGTATTTCCCCTTAAAGTCGCGGGCGTTCTCGACCAAGATTTTGTAGAAAATTAGTTGGTTGCGGTATCTCCAAGCTTTCAATTTCTCATAGTCGGCGCCGCCGTCCCAGCCCTTCAAGGGTTTGCCGGTTTTGTAGTCGTAGACAGTTATTTCCTTCTTCTCCTCGTCATAGCTCATCTTATCAATTATTCCCGTAATCTCGGCATTGCCAATCACTACGCCCTGATTCACAAACTTGAATTCTGATCTGTCTTCCGGTCGGAAATAGCCCTTTCTCTCATTGTAATAAGCCGTCAGATTGTCGCGGCCCTGTTCCAAGCAGTGCGCATAATCCTTCGCGCTCAAGCGCTTGTCGCCGAGGTTGAATTCAAATTGTTTGAGCAAGAAATCCAGAGTTGGCAGAGTCTTCGTATTCTTGAATTCAATCGCAAATTTATCCAAAGCATAATGGATCACATTGCCGTAAGTTCCGGACAAAGACATCTTTTGAGGAAAGCGCAGCAAGTTTTGTTCCAAAAATACCTGTGGGCCCTTCTCGGCAATATCCAGAAAATTATTCAAATGCGTCGCGCTGAGTTTGTAATCTTTTAATAGTCCGCGGAGAATTTCCGTTTCTTCAATATTTTTCACATCATGTTTGTCGATTTTTTGTTGCAAGAGGAGAAGCTTTTCAATGCCTTTGCTCTGCGCGAAAGCTTGTTCCATGCCTTCGATTTTTTCTAATAGGAGGTTTTCCTTTGGTTTCTTTTCAGTCTCACCGTCCTCAAGGAAGCGGAGTCTAGTCTGCTCATCTCCCTTCTCGTCATATTGATTGCGGCAAATGTAAATATTCCTTTTCGCACGTGTGAGCGCCACATAAAAAAGTCGGAGTTTATCATCGTCATTTTCCGCATCAGTAGCCAGCGGAATATTCGACGGAAAGGGGAGCTTGTCTCCGGTAAATCCGCGAGTCCATTCTCTATCCTGACAATGCAACAAAAACACATTCTCAAACTCCAAGCCCTTCGCCCCATGAGCGGTGAGCAAATTCACGGCCTTCTGATCGCTATTAAAAGCGTTTTCGTAATAGATAGAGAGTTTGTGCTTCTCATAAAGCTCGACGAGCTCTACGACGTCGGAAACGGTCTTGGCACCGGTGCCCTTGTAGCCTCTGACTTTTTCAACCAGAGCCTGTAGTGCCTGAAGTAGATCGAGATATTCCAATTTTTCGGTTTCGAATTTTTCGGCGCTGAAATAATATTCTTTATAAGGGCTAGTGTAATCTTTGCTCTCCACACCAGTGATCATATCGATAATTTCTTCGGCGGTTTTTTCTTTCGCATCAATGCCTAGATTGATCAGAAATTGCGCGATATTTTTCAATTTTTCATCCGGACTTTCCAGCATCACTTCCAGCCAAAGCTTCTTTTCTCTATAAGCTGTGACAGAAATTTTCCAAATTGTAATTTTATCAATATTCCAGAAAGGGAAACTCAAAATTTCCGGCAAAAAGTCGTCCGCCTCAGCTTGGTTTTTTACCGCTACAGTATTCACAAATTTGAGTACGGTGAGTAATTCAGCGATGTGCTTTTGGTCCAGCAACTTTTTCTTTCTCTCATAAGCCACAGAAATGCCCATGTAGTCGAGCACCTTCGCCGCCATTTCGAGAGAATGATGCTTACGTCCAATCACGGCAATTTCTGCGGCGGGCACACCTTCCTTTAGTTTCTTTTGAATGCTCTCCGCCACCCACACCAATTCTTCCAAGATAGTAGGGAATTCATGCTCGGCGATTTCCCCAGTAGTCAAATTTTCTTTTGCGGCGAAAAGTTCTTTTTTAATCTGCTCCGGATTTTGCGTCTCCAGTCTTTCCTGTCCTTTCAAAATAATTTTCCTCACGAAATCCAAAATTGCCTGAGTAGAACGATAATTCTTCTGCAAGACTATCATTTTCGGTTCCCTATATCTTTGTTGAAACCCTAAAAGATTGGCAATGTTCGCGCCCTGAAACTTATAAATCGCCTGATCATCATCTCCCACTGCCAAAATATTCGGACGGCCTTCATTCACCTCCGCATCCAACAGTTGATCGAGAAATCTCATCTGAATTCCATTCGTATCCTGGAACTCGTCGACGAGCACATACAAATATTGTTCCTGCAAATTGTAGCGCAACTCCGGATGCCTCTCGAAAGCGTCCACAGTATCGAGCAACATATCATCGTAATCAAAAAATCCTTCCTTATGCAGTTGCTGCTGATATTTTTCGTAAACCTCACAGAGCTCCAGCTGCTTCTGAATCTTCTCCAAATCCTTGAAGACGTCCTTTTTGTCATTATTCTTTTTGGTATATTCGCCTTTCCAAGCGGTGATTGGCTTGGTGTCTATCTTTGTCTCCGCAGTCGCAAGCGCATAAGCTTCTTCCAAATCCTTAATCAGCACATCTTTCACATTCTCATATGGCAGATTTTTCGTCCTCGCTACAAAATTCACAGATTTTAGATTTTCAATCAGCGCGGGGATTATTTCCACCGTCTTCTTTGATAATCTTTCCTGAAAAATCGTTTCCAAGAAAACATTCGCCTTCACCAAGAAATCTTTATTTTCCTCCAGTAAAACCCTGAAATTCTCAGGCGAAAGTCCGCCCTTTTTCAGTTCACTAATTTTCCTCAAAATATCCGGCAAGAAAGTAAATCCCTGATCCGGATGATAAGAACGCAAAGAGTAATTATGTTTCAAGCCCTCTAAAATTCCCTCAAGTATCGAATACTGCGTCAGCTGATCCGCCGGATTATATCTACCACCATGATAAAAATATTCCGGGTTCTTATTAATAATTTCCGTGCCGAGACCATGAAAGGTATGGATAGCCACTTTATAAGCATCCATTCCAATCAGCCCAGCGAGCCTTTTCCTCATATTAGTCGCCGCCGCCTCAGTATAAGTCAGACACAAAATCGAAGAGGGAAGCGTATCAGTCTGCTGCAAAATATTCGCGACCCTCAAGCTCAAAAGCTCGGTCTTTCCCGATCCCGGCCCCGCAATCACCATCACCGGACCATCAATCGTATCCACCGCATCCTTCTGCTCGGCATTGAGATTCTCGTAGCGCTTTTGAAAAAGAGGTTGTTCCATATGCCCGCATCTTACAATAATCAATTTGAAAATAACACCAAGAAAGGCCCTCAAGAATTAACCCTCACTACCTGCATTCACCATTCCTTATAAATTTTGATAGCACTGTGCTACCAATTTCTACATGAGATGCAGGGCAAGATCTTAAGTACCAAAGCCCTCGACCACACGCAAGCCCTAGACCACAAAAAAGACCATGTCCTTTTTACAGAAACATGGTCTTTCGAAAATCGTATTTTAGGCGGGCCGCTTTACGCCGCTACCTCTTCTTCCTTTTCTTCTTTCTTCGCCTTCTTCTTAGCACCACCATCTTCCTTCATAGCATTGATTGAAAGTCCTACTCTATGCTCATCTGGATCGATAGCGATAATCTTAGCGCTTACTTTATCTCCTACCTTCAATGTTGAAGCACCTGCCTCAGCACCAGCTTCAGAAATTTCACTAACATGGATAAGACCATTGATCTCATTGTCCAATTTTACGAAAGCTCCGAATGGAGTAATTCTGTTAACTTCTCCTTCAATCACAGTTCCAACTTTATATTTCTTTGTAGCTTCAATCCAAGGATCTGGCACAAGTCTCTTCATAGAAAGGCTGATCTTATCAGATTCTTTACCGATAACAAGAATTTCTACTTCATCACCAAGTTTACCGAAGTCATTAGGATCCTTCACATGTCCCCAAGCAATCTCAGAGATATGAACAAGTCCTTCCAAGCCTCCGAAAGTAACGAAGATACCGAAATTAACGATACCGCTGATGCTTCCTTTAACTTTCTGACCAACTTCAAGTTTACCCATAGCTTTCTTGCGCTCTTCTTCCTCAGCAGCTCTCTCTGAAAGAATCAATTTACCTCCATCCTTATCAAGATTAATAATCTTCACAAGCAAAGGAATACCAATAAGTTTTTGTAATCTAGCCAAAATTCTTGCGCTATCAGCACCGTTTACACGTGGATAGTGAAGAGGAGCCAATTGTGATACTGGGATGAAACCCTTGATACCATCAATATTGAGCAACAAACCTCCTTTATTCGCTTCATGAGCCATAACCGTAATAGCCTCAGCAGTTTCGTAAGCTTTTTCAAATTTGCCCCAAGTCTTCTGTTGGCTGGCTTTTCTAAGAGAAAGTACTACTAAACCGTCTTCATTCTCAGCCTCAAGTACGTAAGCTGAAATTCCGTCACCCATCTGAATAGAATCGATAGTGTTTGTGCTGTCTTGAGTTTCTTGGCCGGCAATAATACCTGTAGCCACACCACCCAAATCAACCAAAATCTTGTTCTTCCAAATAGCAGTAACAACTCCTTCTACGAGTACGCCAGGAGCTGGCAAAATAAAGTCACTCGCACCTTGTAGAAGCTCTTCCATAATGGCGCTTCCAACATTTTTCTTAATCATAACTGTATCTTAGCAAGACTTTTTAATTTATAATGGCCCAATCAATCGGATGGCTGTCTTGCTAATAAAAACGCCCTAACTCAGATTGAGCAGGGCGATTATATTGAGCTTATCAGCAAATGTCAACTCTCAAAGGCGCGATCTATGCCTTCTGTTTTTCAGCAGTTTTCACCGCTGCTTTTTTATTAATTTTTTCAGCTACTCTCGCTTCACCTTTTAGCAATTCGATTCCGTCACCCTTTGCCACGATTCTAATCACATCTCCATCCTTGAAATATCCTTCAAGGTATTTAGCTGTAAGTGGGTCTTCTACGAATTCCTGCACAGCTCTTCTTACTGGTCTAGCTCCATATTTTGGATCATAACCAAGCTTAGCTAATGCCTCCATCGCAGTAGGAGTAGTTTCGATAGTAAGGTTTTTATCTTTCAATCTGTTCTGCAAGTATCCGATATGCAATTTAACGATTTCTTGGATATTAGCGTGTGTCAAAGCATGGAACACTACAGTCTTATCAATTCTGTTCAAGAATTCTGGACGGAAGTGATCTTTCAAATCTTTCAAAATTTCAACTTTTACAGCTTCGAAATCTTCTGCAGCCTTTTCTAATTCAGTAGACTGAGTAGAGAATCCGATTGGAGCTGCCTTTTCAGTCAATTTCTTCGCACCAATATTTGAAGTCAAAACGATAATAGTATTTCTGAAATCAACTTTGCGACCCTTCGCGTCAGTCAATTCACCATCTTCAAGAATTTGAAGTAATAAGTTGAATACATCTGGATGAGCTTTCTCAATCTCATCAAACAAGATTACAGCGTAAGGTTTTCTTCTTACAGCTTCAGTCAATTGACCACCTTCCTCATAACCTACGTAACCGGCAGTGGCACCAACCAATCTAGAAGTATTATGACGTTCCATAAATTCACTCATATCGATCTTGATCAAAGCATTTTTGTCGTGGAAAACTTCCTCGGCAAGCGCCTTCACAAGCTCAGTCTTACCAACTCCGGTAGGACCCATGAAAATGAATGATCCAATAGGACGTCTTTCATCAGCGAAACCAGCACGTGAACGACGAATAGCTTTTGCTACAGACGTTACAGCTTCTTCCTGACCGATAATTCTCTTTGTCAAAGTCTCTTCCAAAGCTTGAAGCTTAGTAATATCGTTGCTTACAAGTTTTGTCACTGGCACACCAGTCATCATAGAAACTACAGCAGCAATATCATCTTCCATCAATTTTTCTCTCTGAGAACGTGGAATTTTTACCACTTTTTGTTCATCAATTTTCTTTACAATTTCTAGCTCTTCATTGCGAAGTTCAGCCGCTTTCTCATAATCTTGCTGAGATACAGCTTCTTCTTTTCTCTTAATTGCAGCAGTTAATTTTCTCTGCATCTTCTTCATTTTGTCATTATTCACTCTTGTACCAATACGCTTTTTAGCAGCAGCTTCATCGATAAGATCGATAGCTTTATCTGGTAAGAAACGGTCATTGATATATCTCTTTGAAAGAGTCACTGCAGCTTGTAGAGCTTCAGGAGTGATCAATAAGTTATGATGATCTTCAAATGATTCTCTAATACCTTCCAAAATCTGGAGAGTTTCCTCGGCAGAAGTCTCATTTACCGTTACTGGTTGGAATCTACGATCCAAGGCAGCATCTTTTTCAATATGCTTTCTGTATTCAGCAGTAGTAGTAGCACCCATTACTTGTACCTTTCCACGAGATAGAGCAGGCTTCAAGATGTTTGCAGCGTCCAAGCTACCTTCAGCGCTACCAGCGCCTACAACAGTATGGAATTCATCGATAAACAAAATTACATTATCCTGAGAAGCAGCTTCCTCAAGAATTTGTTTAATTCTTTCTTCAAATTCACCACGGTATTTAGTACCAGCAACTACAGAAGCCATAGAAATAGATAGCAATTTCTTGTCTAACATATTCTCTGGAACTTCTTCTTTAGCAATTGCCCAAGCCAAACCTTCAGCTACAGCAGTTTTACCAACTCCTGATTCACCGATAAGAATAGGGTTATTCTTTGTCTTTCTTGAAAGAATACTAACTACACGTTCAATCTCAGTCTTACGACCGATAATAGGATCAATTTTACCTTTTCTAGCTTCTTCTACTAAATCAGTAGAGAAATAATCTAGAGCTGGAGTTTCAGTTTTCTTTTCATCTTTTTTCTTATCATTTTTCTTACCAAAACCAGTTTCCTTAAAGTTTTCCTTCTGGTTTTGACCAGTAAGTACACCTTGTAAACCAGTAAGGAAGAATTCAATTGGATTCATCATTTGCTGATTCTTTGGAATTGCAGCAGATCCTGCCAATCCCTCTTCTCCTTCTTTTGGAGTAATAGTTTTAGCTCTCTCAAAAATTTCCAAAACTTGTTCTTTAATATCAGCAGGGGACACTTTCATATTCTCAAGAATCACAGTAGCTGCAGTATTATTCTGAGATACTAATGAATAAAGAAGATGTTCTGTACCCACGAAAGAGTGACCAAATTCATGGGCAATCTTTGCAGCGTCTTCAATAATCTCCTTTGCAAAGCCACTCAAACCACCTGGTTCGCTAGCTTTTGCTGGCGCACTGCTGCGTCCAACAGTTTTCAAAACTAAATAAACATTCTCTAATGAAACACCAAAATTAAGAAGAATTGATGCTCCAAGTGAGCTTTCCTGAGACAATATTCCAATAAGAATATGCTCAGTACCTACATAAGTAAGCTTAGCTTCACGAGCCTTTTCTTGCGCTACAATCAGAGCTCTCTTAGCCTCTTTAGTGAATCGGTTGAATTGGTTGAAATCGTTCATGTTTTTTGTTTAATTTTTTTATCATCCCATTCTAGCATAAATTGGTCTGAATAAGAATGCCTTGGGAGCATTTATCCTTTACGCGATATAAGATGATGGTTTAATCTAAATTAGCACTCTTCATTATAGAGTGCTAAGAAAACGCTGTCAAATAAAATATTACAAAGGCTTATCTTTCTCTACGCTTTGCAGGCTAGCGGCCATGAACAATATCAAATCTTTATAGGCAGAAGGCCCCATTAGTCTGAAATTTCTTGTCTTTAGAGTAGCATAAACGACATATTTATCGCTCTTTTCAAAAACATCAAAACTCTTACCACTAAAGGAGATTTTAGCCCCTCCGGAAGGAATACCATCTGATAAAACATCCAAACTGATTAACTCCTTAGTACCAGAAGCGTCATCGCTAAAGCCGTAGTGGTGAAGTATTTCAGCATCAGTAGCGCTTTTTACTCCAGTGTAGTACCACTTAGCAGGGTACTGACCACTAAACTGGTAAGGTAAGCTTTCAAAAGTAGTCATATCCATATCTAGCTTTGGCAAAGCGGCAGGAGCATCAACTACAGCGTCAGTAGCAGCACCTTCATCTGTCGCAGATACCGTAGCATCCATAGCTACAAATTGAAAATCTGCCAACATCTTAGCAAAAGTGTTTTCATCATCGGGTGAAGATGGAGTAGCAGGAGTGAACATCAACTTATAAATATATCCTGATCTATATAGAGTGTAGGTAGTTTTGTCATTTTCAACAGCTTTGAAAGCGTCCATTTTATCTGTACCAATCTTCAATATTTGGCTTTGTTCCAAGATTTTACCCTTATTCTCAACACCATAATATGATTCCAAAGGTGGAATCAAGGTTCCATCAGGTCTAGGAGTTGGTTCGTAAGCAAAAGGGAATTGAGTGATTTTTATCACAGCAGCCTTGGTAGCGGCAGTCGCTAGTGGAGCAGTAAAAGTAACAGTCTTATCCGCAGAAGTCTCAGCTTTCCAATCGTCAAAATAGCTCAATCTAAAGCCAGCATCCGTATCTTTATATTCTATTTGCTTATTCTGCTTAGTGTTTTTTGAAAGAATTTCCTCTACAGACAATCCAGTAATTTCGAATACATCATCCGTTGTATTCATTAATCCAATTGCCTTCACTTTATTGTTTAAATACTGATCTCCGGATAAATTGATGGTTAAGCTACGAGCTGCGGTCTTTTTTCCAGATTCATCAGTCAAGAAATGAGTACCACTTTCCTTATCTAAGGAAGTTTGCTCAGAAAGAACTCCACTCACAGAAGTAGTGGAAGGACCATCTTGGAATTGACCATTTATGCTACAAGCCGAAAATATAGTAACTGTAAAAACAAAACCAAGTAATGTAAGTAATTTTTTCATGTATTTAATTTAAGCCGGGGAGATTATACGGCCATCAGCTAAAAAACTCAACGTCAAGATAAGACACAGACTAAGACGCTCTTTTAGCAAGGTGATCATATGCTCGTTTCGTAACCATCCTTCCTCTAGGTGTACGTTCCAAAAAGCCTAATTGAATAAGGAAAGGTTCGTAAATATCTTCAATTGTACTTTCTTCTTCAGATACAGCAGCAGACAAAGTATTTAATCCAACTGGTCCACCTTTAAATTTATCAATAATCGCCGCCAAAATTTCTCTATCTGTATGATCTAGACCAAGCTTATCAACCCCCAATGCTTTCAAAGTTTGCTCCAATGTTTTTAGATCAATTCTTGAATTATTATTAATGTCTGCGAAATCACGAACTCTCTTTAAAAGTCTGTTTGCGATACGAGGAGTTTGACGACAAGACTTAGCCAACAAATTAGCTACATCTTCATCAATAGAACAACCCAAAATCGCTGCCGATCTGGAAATAATTTGTTTTATTTCTGAGTCATTATAGAACTGCAATTTGAAAACATTTCCAAAACGAGCTCGTAGGGGAGAAGAAATTAGGCTGAGCTTAGTAGTCGCTCCAATAAGAGTAAATTTTGGTAAATTGATTCTCATATTTCTCGCAGAAGGACCTTTTCCAATCACGATATCAATTCCGAAATCCTCCATTGCTGTATACAAAACTTCTTCCACCACAGGTTTCAAGCGATGAATTTCATCAATAAAAAGAACATCGTTTTCTTGAAGATTAGAAATAATTGAAGCTACATCACCCTGCTTTTCCAAGGCAGGACCGGAGGTGACTTTTAGGCTTGCTCCAGCCTCATTTGCGATGATATGCGCTAGTGTGGTCTTTCCCAAACCAGGAGAACCATGCAACAAAACATGATCCAAAGGTTCGTTTCTTTTTCTCGCAGCTTTAATTGAAATTTGGAGATTATCCTTAATTAATTCCTGACCAATATAAGAATTAAAAGCTAAAGGTCTCAATTTATTTTCAAATTGAACAACCTCTGCGCTAGGAGCACTAACCAACTGTTCCAAATTTTCAGCTTCACTCTCAATCATGCATACTTGTTCTAATGTGATAAATATAGCGTCTAATTCCCTCTGGATCAGGAGCATTTGGAAACTCAATAACCACATGAGCTGAAGCAGTTTCTATAGCAATACTGCCATAATCAAAAGCCTTAAAGTAGGCAAGAACGCCTTTTTCCCTAGTCGTGATTTCCTGAATTTCATGAAAAAAAGTCTCAGCCTCATCTCGTTCGCTCAAAAGTCTCCAGTCTACAAAAACAATTCTTTGATTTGTAATTATGAATTTATCTAGCCAATAAACCAAAGAGATATAAGCCACCACAATCCCAAACACTAACAATATAACTAGATTTATAATGAAAAAAGTCCCAGAAGAAAAACTCTCCTGCAATAAAAAAAGCACTAGATAAAAAGGAAGAGTTCCAACTATCGCTACAAAAATCTGCCAAATAAAAGGCGTAGGATGGTGCCTATAGATCTTCAAAACTTGTTCGCCTTCACGTAGATGCATAAACAATGTAAAATAAACCCGATCTAACCCCATTCTACAGAATGAAAAAGTATTTTCAAGCTCCTTGGCACTGGAAGTATTTAGGAATAGCCGCATTAGCCTCTTTGTTTTGCCTCGCAATTAATTTTATTATTTGCATGGTAATCATCTACGGAAATTGGAAAATACCTGGATATAGGTTTGAGGAAGGCATCCTAAATCTCAGCAGCAAGAATTTAATTTTGACCAGCTTAATAGGCCTAATTTACGTAATAATCGCCCCAGTTTTAGAAGAATCTATTTTCAGAGGATTATCATTACAATATCTTACAGCAAAACTAGGCATCAAGTGGAGCATACCAATAACCATACTAATTTCCGTATTAATTGGTTTACCATTTCATAGCCCAATTCCAGCTTTAATTTTTAGTTCAATCGCCACTTTCATCACGATAAAAAACAATTCTATCTGGCCAGCAATAATTTTTCACATCGCGAATAACTTAGTGATATTTGGACTGCTTCTGTCTGTTGGTAAAGGACTAATAACACTCTAGGCGCGATAAAGCCTTGCCTTAAAAGGAAATTATATAGTATAAAATCTCAGATCAAACTTTCATGCGCCCGTAGCTCAGCTGGATAGAGCAATGCCCTTCTAAGGCAAAGGTCACACGTTCAAATCGTGTCGGGCGCACCACTTCAAATCAACACGTCTATTTGTTCATAGTCATCATGCGATACATCGCATCGGCTACTTCACCACGTGTCATACCTTTACTAGGTTTGATATTTTTTAGAGTAGGATCAAGAATCTTTAATTCTTTAGCGTAGGAAATATAAGGAGCATACCACGCTGATTCGGATACATCACTATAAGGAGCACCAGCCACAACTGGGTCAATATCCACACTCAATCCATTAAATAAAATCTTGAAGAATTCAGCTTTGTTTACACCATTGTTTGGTCTAAATGTTCCATCTGGATTTCCTTCAACGATATTCTTTTTGTATCCTGTGTAAATATAATTTGTGTACCATGATGAACGACTTACGTCTTTGAATGGCAATTCTCCATGAGAAATTGAAGCGTGAATACTAAGTAATATAAACTTCAAAGCCTCAGCACGAGTTACTAATTGATCAGCTCTAAATGTGCCATCTTCGTAACCCTTAATGATATCTTTTTCGCTCAAATACTTAGTTGCTTCAAAATATTTATTATCATTTTCGATATCAGTGAAGAATAGCTTTCCAGAAATTACTTCCTTTTGCTTTTCAGTCACAGGAGTTTCTACGACAGGTGCCTCTACTACTGGCGTTTCTACCACAGGGGCTTCAACAACCGGCTCAGGAGTTACTTCTGGAGCAACTACAGGCTGTTCTTCTGAAGATGCCACATAAGACGAAGCATCAGCAGATTTTACTGGCGCAGGCGTCTCTGGCACCACCACAGGAGCTACCACAGGTTGCTCAACTGGAGTTTCTTTTACTACAGTTTTATCAGCTTTTGCATCTAAGAATTTTTGTACGTAAGCTAATGGATTCACAGTGGTCTGCAAAGCCAATTCCTGACCTAACCCTGCATTAACAGCAGAGAAAAAGTCTAAACCGGCAGCAGATGCTTCTTGCCAAGTAAAAGGCCAAAAAGGATGATAAGTTGCTTTTTCATTATCTAATTGAAAATGTAAATGAGGAGTAGTTGCGGTACCTGTATGACCTGAAAGACCAATTTGCTGACCCTTAGTCACCACATCACCAACACTTACTAAACTCTGACTCATATGACTATAGCTTGAATACAAAACTTCCTTCTTGCTTGGATTATCTAAATCCGGGAAATTATTATGTTTCAAAACTACATGAACACCAAAACCATCAGATTGATTAGATGATTTTGATACTACACCATTTGCCATTGCATACACTGGGGTCCCTTCTGGAACCTTAATATCCACAGCAAGATGAGAACCAGCATTTTCTAAACCATCAAGTTTATAATCTCCCATGTAAGGAGTTGAATATGTGATTTTAGCATTACGCACAACATCATCAACTGGATTATTCCACTTCAAAGTATCACTAGGCACTTTTAACTGCTGAGGATCATAAGCTGGAATATCAATTAATTTAGAATCTGGTAATTGATTAAATGTAAAAGTTCTTTCTTCAGTCGTTAGCTTAGAATAATTAGGAACTTTCTTGATTGGATAAGTTGTTCCATCGAAAGGAGCATGCTCAGGCAAACTCAAAATATTCGTCTGATAAAGCAAACTATTAACATCCGTAAAAGCCATTACAGATGCAGTCACCAAAGTGGCCAGCACCAAAACGGCAGTACGCGTATTAAAATCACGACGTTTTTGAACTTTAATATTTTTATTCATTTGTTTTTGTTTTTATTTATTATAACATTATACCAAATTCTAAGCCCAAAAGCAATTACACGATGATCTCAAAAAGCCCTGCAGAAACAGTAAAACTTGCCTTCTCTGTAGCAAAAAAGAGCCAAAAAGGAGGGCTGATCTGTTTATATGGAGATTTAGGCACTGGAAAGACTACTTTTACCAAGGGTTTCATGAAAGAACTCGGTATTGATAATTTTAGCGTTAAGAGCCCAACCTATACTTATGTTCGCCAATACAAGCATCCCAAAACCAAGATTTACCACATAGATCTATATAGGCTGGATAATGTGGACCAACTTTTAGTTGAAGAAATTCAAGAAATATTAGACGATAGAAAAAATATCGTAGTAATTGAATGGGCCGATAAATTAGATGGGTATTTAGAATATGGGAAAAAAACCGAAATTAGCTTCAAGTACTTAGACGAAGAATCTAGAGAAATAAATGTTAAATATGAATAGAAAAGAAATCAATAAAATATACAAGGAATTTCATGTGCCAAAGCACATTATTTCTCACATGAGAGTTGTGGCTAAGGTCGCCAAAAGTTTAGCAGTCAAAAAAGAAGGAGTTGATGCAAAAATGATCGAGAACGCCGCGCTTTTGCATGACGTTGTTAGATGCGTAGATTTCAAATCAATTGAAGATAAAGTTTTCAAAATTAAACCTAGCAAAAGCGATTTAATTTGCTGGAAAGAATTATGGGGAAAATATCACAAAATTGGCCACGAAAAAGCCATGGCGAAAATCTTAAAAGAAAAAGGTAAAAATAAACTCGCCAAATTAATTTCAAAGCACGGATTTTTCTCAGTTTGGAAACTCAAAAATCTCGAAGAAAAAATTCTCTATTACGCAGACAAAAGAGTTGATAGAGATAAAATTGTAACTCTTGATGTCCGCTTCGAAGAAGGTAAAAAGAGAAATATGTCTCCTTCAGACGACAAGGAATATATTAAAAAAACTGAAAATAAAGTCTACGAACTAGAACGTGAGTTAATAAAAACACTAGGAAAGAGTATTGATCAATTCTAGAGTAGCTGGACCTACGTAACCAGCTCCTGTGTCACTAGGGCTAGAAATAAGCTTATTAGCCTTTTGGAACTCAGTTACTGCATTTTGAGTCACTGGACCGTAATATTGAGTAACTAGGTTTCCATCAAGAAATCCCTTATCTTTTAAGAATTTCTGAAGAGCAGCAACATCAGGACCACGCATTCCATATCTCAATTCTACTGAAATTAAAGTTCTTTTTGGCTTATCTACTTCTGCGCTAGCAACCATTGTTCTCTTATAAACCTCAGTTGCAGAAGCAATTCGAGTTTCATTATAGCTACTTGCAGCCACGAGTTTATTGAGACCCTTTCTAGTCTTAGGACCAAATACTCCGGCAAATTCAGAATTTTCATCCATCACTAAACCTTGAATTTGTTGAAATTTGAAAACTGCATGTTTTGTGGTATCACCATAAAATCCAGAAATATCAGTTCTGAAAAGATTCAATTTTTTCAAATTCTCTTGAAGAGCTTTTACATCATCACCTTTATCTCCAGGTTTTAAATCCGCAATCAAAAAAGCTACAGTTTTTTCTGGAATTACTTGTTTAGTAACAGTCTTTTTTACGACAGCAGCCTGAGATACTGGTTTAGCCACAGCCTTGTTTTCAGGTGTAACAGCTGCAGTTACTACTTGGCTACAATCATTTGGAGTAGATTCACTAGCAGAATAATCACCAAGTGAAACCTGCTCAGCAATAGAAGTATTTACTCCATAGACTTCAACATCCACAGTTTTCTTACCCCAGCTCATCGCTCTATCCAAACCCTTGTCTCCAAAACCCATCCATATATCCAAACGATCATAGGCAAATTTACCAGTATCAGTAGAGACAATTGCTCCACCTCTATCATGTACTCCTACAATTCCAATTCCAGGAATATCCATCTTAGTTCCAAACGGATAAGTCTTAGGAGCAGCGATCATACCAGGGAATACCTGAGTTCCATCAGCTCCATTTGTACCATTTCCATTTAAAGCAATTTCACTAGCATAACTACCGGTGTGGTAATGCTGCTGACATGGAAGAGGTGAGTAATATGCTGAAATTATAAAAGTTTTAGTATAAGGAAATTTTGCAGCATCAGCGCTAGTATCAGATGTAACATCAGTACCATTTAACTGATCGGCAAATACCTTATCTCCAAAGGCAACATTGAATGGTTTAAAAGCCAAAAATACTCCCAAAAGCAGAACTAAATCCAAAACCACGAGATTTCGAAAACTTATTTTTGTTTTTGTTTTTTTCATTTTTTATATTTGTTTTGATTTTTTAAATCTCAACATTATACCACAAAAAAAGGCCCCCTTCCCAAGAAGCCCTTGTCATAAAGATATAAATATTGTCTAGTAAAAACCTCTAACTTACCCCAATTCTCTTCAAAATCTCACGATCTACGAAGTCTCTATCTCGTCCATACTTCAATCTTGAAAGTTGCTTATATGCCTCCGCAGCCTCTTTATCTCCTTCCTCAGTGTATGGATTACAAGGAATGATACTGAATGGTCTACTAGGCTGAGTATCGATAGAAAGCTTCATAACAGCCTTAAATTTATCGATATTAATAAGATCCTGGTCGCTGAACACTGGTTTCATTTCCTTAGCCATTTCCTCGGCATCCTGAGCACCAATCTTGTAGCACATCATAGAACCAACGTTACCAAAAACGGCATTCTTCAAATTAGTACCTTTCTTCTTCTCATCATTAATCTGAGCCAAGTACTGATGGGCGATATTAAGACTAAGGCGATACTTTCTGGCCTCAGACAAAATACTTTCGATACTGTCAGTAACGTAGTTTTGGAACTCATCAATATATAGGAAGAAATCACGACGTTCATGTTTAGGAATTTTTTCGCGGCGGAGAGCAGCCATCTGAATCTTTTGTACAATGATAAGACCGAGAAGCTTAGAGTTGATTTCACCCACAGAACCCTTTGAAAGGTTCATAAGAAGAATCTTTCCACTCTGCATCGCCTTACTAATATCAAAAGCGGACTTTGTCTGACCAATGATATTTCTCATCATCGTATTAGTCACGAACTGACCGAACTTAGCAGCAAAGTAAGGAATCATTTCTTGTTTCTCACGAGCACCAGTCTTAGCCATCTGATGATCCCAGAAAGAAGCTACGATAGGGTTGGTAACGTGCTGTCTTTTCACCTTAGCGAAATCATCATCAGTAAACAAACGCACTATATCGGTAAGAGAACCACCGGCTGGATCTGACATCAGAGTAAGACAACCATTACGGAAGTAATCCTGAATACGTGGACCAAAGGTTTCTTCATCAAAAAGCTTAATCATAATGTTCATCGCATCAAGAGCCACAAGCTCTTTCTCTTCCCAAGTATCACCCTCGAGCAAGTTCATACCGAGAGGTCTTTCCATATCGCTAGGATTGAAATAAATCACATCATCAGCGCGGTGACGAGGAATAAAAGGAAGTACGTCTTCAATCAAAGAACCATGGGGATCAATTACACATAAACCATCGCCATTTCTCAAATCCTGACGAATCATGACCTGCAAAACGGAAGATTTACCTGTACCTGTTTGTCCAATTACATAGAAGTGACGGAATCTATCCTCACGCTTCATGCGAATTTCTTTCTTCTCACCACGATAGATATTATGACCAAGCAAAATTCCTTCTGTAGGAATATTAGCTGGTGGGGGAGCAATCTTGAAATTCTGCCAAGCAATAGATGGATATTTATTGAAACGAATATTAGGAACGTGAAAAATACTAGCTAACTCTTCAGATGATAAAACCATCTTAGTTCTTGTAACCCATTGATTGAAACCTCTTCTAAAATTACGGAAAATGTAATTAGTAATTAAAGGCTTTGTATTATGCCAATGAGTATAAGTAAGTTCATTTCCATGTTTAGTACTGTATTGATTAAAAGCACCTCTCATAGAAACTAGATTTACATGAGCGTCGTGCTTAGTTTTTCCTGCTGCAATCAATCTAATAACAGTCTGGAAACCAGAACGAGAGTTCTTTTCCTCCATAGCTTTTACTTCTTCATCTGTAATAGGTGTAGTACGAGTAGAAACACCATCCTTATCTAGATTCAAAACTCCTTTTTCACCATGAAAAAGTAATTCAAACAACATTGAGAACCAGCTGATAGGATTCCACCATTGGAAATGACTATCCTTCTTATTCTGGAAAATATCGCTAGCTTTCATACGACCCTCTTCCTGCCAACCATCCTTAAGTGGACGTACCATAATTTGAACAGCAGCACCTTCATCGGGTCTAATTTTAGAAAGAGAATTGACGATTGCATTGATAGGATCAGCATTCATCCTAGAGAATGTTCTGATAGGATAATAATACTCTTTATGTGGAACGATGTAGCAAGCCGCTACTTCGCTGTCAGGTTGGAAAATATTGTAATCTTCTACCTGTTCTATATAAGCATCAGGATAGAAAGATGTAAGTTGTTTTTCGATTATAGGAAGTAAATCACGAGGGCAAACTATAAAAAAGTGCACCTGTGAATCAAGAACAGCATATTCAAAAGACAAAAATTCCTGAGCAGTGAAAACGTTGTACCATTCTTTGATATAAATAGCGTGAAGAGCCTCAAAGAACTGAGTCATAATTCCACAAGCGATTTCCTTAAAATCTTTCTGAGTAGAATATTGTTCACCTTCAACCTCTCTATCATCCTTTGATTCTTTCTTTGGCACGCGAATATCCAGAAAAACCATATTGAATGATCTTTCAAGATTCTTTTTATAACGTACATACGTCACAATCGCTGCTACTAGAGCAGAAACTCCGATTATCAATAAGGTAACAAGGATCCAACTAGGCATTTATAGGAATTTAATCAGTAAATTATTATCACTATTTCTTCTTTATATCAATTTTAACACTTAACTCTTCAAGCTGAGCCTGAGGCATTTCCGAAGGAGCTCCGAGCATTAAATCTTTAGCCTTAGAATCTTTAGGGAAAGCAATAACCTCACGGATATTAGGTTCATTTGCAATAATCATCACCAAGCGATCAAGTCCCCAAGCGATTCCACCATGAGGAGGTGCACCAAATTGGAAAGCTTCTAACATATGACCAAAGCGATGTTCAGCATCCTCATTTGAAATTCCAAGAATTTCAAAAATTCTCGCCTGAACCTTCCTATCATGAATTCTAATAGAACCACCACCAACTTCCGTACCATTCAAAACGATATCGTAAGCCTTAGCGATTGATAGCTCAGGATTTTTATCTAGGTCAGCCTCGTGTTTAGGGGCAGTAAAAGGATGATGCACAGCACCTACAGCACCAGATTCATCATCAACTTCAAACATTGGGAAATCAATTACCCAGCAGAAAGCGAAGAGATTTGGATCCATAAGTCCCATCTTTGAACCAATAGACAAACGCACGTGACCAAGAGATTCACAAGCCACTTTGAATTTATCAGCAGCAAAGAAAACTATATCGCCAACTTTTGCATCAACTCTCTTCATCAATTCTTTCAATTCATCTTCTTTGAAATACTTAACAATAGGGGACTTGAGATTGCCTTCTTCAACAACGATGTAAGCCAAACCTTTTGCCTTATAAATTTTTGCAATTTCAGTAAACTCATCAATTTCACGACGAGTAAATTTAGCACCACCATCAACTTTCAAAGCTTTAACAACTCCGCCATTTTCTACAGCAGATTTAAAGACTGAGAATTCACACTTTCCAGCAATATCACTCACATCAACCATAGCCATCTCAAAACGAATATCTGGCTTATCGCTACCATATTTATTCATAGCATCCTCATACGTAAGGACAGGGAATGGCAACTTCATTATTTTCTTATCAACAGCAAATTTATTAATAACATCTATCATCAAACTTTCATTTACTTTCATGATATCCTCCATATCAATAAATGACATCTCCATATCGAGCTGTGTGAATTCAGGCTGTCTATCTCCACGCTGATCCTCATCTCTAAAACATCTAGCAATTTGGAAATACTTATCAAATCCAGCAACCATCAAAAGCTGTTTCAATTGCTGAGGAGATTGTGGGAGTACATAAAAAGTTCCTGGATATAAACGAGAAGGTACAAGATATTCACGACTTCCTTCTGGAGTTCCCTTAATCAAAATTGGAGTCTCAACCTCAATAAAACTTTCACCATCCAAAAAGTCACGAATATATTTAATAATTTTATGACGAAGAATAATATTGCTCTTAAGCTTTGTTTTACGTAAATCCAAATAGCGATATTTCAATCTCATATCTTCACCAACTTCCTTGTCTTGATCAATTTCAAATGGAGGAGTTTTTGAAGTATTCAAAACTTTCAATTCAGTCACGAAAATTTCTACTTCACCAGTAGCATGATTTAGATTTGCTTGGCCATCAGGTCTAGCTCTCACTTTTCCTGTTACTTGAAGAACAAACTCAGAACGCACATCATTCATTGCATCGTGCGCTGCTTTGAAATTTTCCGGATCGGAAACGATTTGAGTAATGCCATAACGATCACGTAAATCCACGAAAATTACTCCACCATGATCACGGCGACGATTCACCCAACCACACAGAATTACTTCCTTTCCTATATCCTTCTTCGAAACATCATTACAAGTACTGGTTCTATACATAAAAATAGTTAAAATAAAACATTCTAATCTTAGAGAAGAAAGCTTTAATTATCAACAGAAATCTTCAGTTATGCCAAAATGGAAGAAATGCTTTCTTTTAAAGTGTCAGAAACGTCTACCCCAAAAGGTAATTTAATCTTTTTCTTGGCGTCAGACAAAAACAATTCCACGGTCACATTTCCCTTATTCGCCTCAAGCAATTCCTTGAGAGCCTTCATTTTAGTAGCAGAAACTTTTTCAGGGATAGTAATCAAATAGGATTCCGCAGCCTTGTGAATCAAAGCCTCCGCCTCATTATCCGCCCAAATGTCATCAATTAATCTAATAGCAATATCAGACTTATCTTCAGGATTATAAGTACCAGCTTCCTTAGCATTCGAAATCATTGTATTCAGAGAAAGAATTTTCGCATTGTCACAGGCTATCTGACACTGACCGCGTTTATTATCCAGACGACCATTCACACCAACAACCTGATCCTCCACAATTTCATTTCCAAAATTAGCAAAATTCTTTGGGAACATAATTGCAGAAATTTTTCCTGAAGGATCTTCAATAGTAAATGTCGCCATAAAACCACCAGCCTTCGTCATAATTTTTCTAAGACCTGTAACCAAACCAACAATTCTCACAGGCTTATCCAGCTGCTTCTTTGTAAGGGTTCCAACCAAATGACCTTTTCGTGAAATATATTTTCTAAGTCCGCGAAGTGGATGGCTAGTTACATACATTCCCAAAAATTCTTTTTCCCATTTCAAGCACTGCATATTCGTAGATTTTGGAAAATCTTTGAATTCCAATTTACAATCTTTATTAATATCACCATCATCCATTGCGCCAAAAATATCTGTCTGACCGTTGCTTTCCACTTCCTGAGAATATTTTGCGAACTTAGATACAGCTTCATAGTTTTCGGCAATTTGATTTCTATCTCCAAACTCGCTTAAAGCTCCACTATATGCCAAGGCCTGCACCATTTTTTTATTAACAAAATGTGACGGAACACGTTTGGCAAAATCTTCGAGAGACTTAAACTTTCCAGATTTTTCGCGAGCAACAATTATTTCATTAATAGCACCTTCACCAATTCCTTTAATTGCCAAAAGTCCAAAGCGTATAGTCTTTTGGTCTACGATAGAAAAATTAGTAAAAGATTCATTTACTGATGGAGGTAAAACATCCAGGCCCATCTCGTTACACTCCTTAATTTCCAAAACAACTCTGTCCGTAGTAGTCGCGTCACTGCAAAGCAAAGCAGTCATGAACTCAATTGGATAATGAGCTTTCAAATATGCAGTTTGATAAGCAATCAAACCATAACAAGCCGCATGAGCTTTATTAAAACCGTAACCGGCAAAAGGCTCAATAACTTCCTTGAAAACCTCCTCAGCAAATTTTTGTTTATGACCATTTTTCACCGAACCTTCTACGAATTTCTCTCTTTGTTTAGCAAGCAACGCAGGGATTTTTTTACCTACAGCTTTACGCAAAATATCCGCTTCACCCAAAGAGAATCCGGCAAAATCTCTAGCAATTTGCAAAATTTGCTCCTGATAAACTGCAACTCCGTATGTCGGTGCCAAAATTGATTTAAATGAAGGATCCAAATAATGCACAGATTCTGGATCATGTTTTCCCTTAATATAAGTAGGAATCCATTCCATAGGACCAGGTCTATAAAGAGCACCCATCGCCACTATATCCTCAAAAATTGTAGGCTTCAGCTCCTTCAAATACCTCTTCATTCCGGCAGACTCCAGCTGAAATACACCAGTAGTATCTGCCCTCTGAAGTAATTCAAAAGTCTTCAAATCATCCATTGGAATATTATTGATATCCACGGACTCAGATTTTGTAATTTTAATTATTTCCTCAGTTTTTTCAATTACCGTTAAATTTCTTAAGCCTAGGAAGTCCATTTTCAATAGACCAAGCTCTTCAATCGGCTTCATCGAATACTGAGTCACGATTTCAGTTCCTCCACTCGCACCGTATTGCAAAGGTGTGTATTCAGTAAGCGGATGATCAGAAATTACTACAGCACACGCATGAGTACCAGCGTGTCTCACTGTACCCTCGAGCTTCATCGCGTAATCCAAAAGAGTTTTAGCGCGAGGATCTTTCGTGTAAATATCCTTCATTTCAGGATTATCAACAATGGAAGTTTTCAAAGGAACATGCTTACCAAGAATAGGAGCAGGAATAGCTTTTGATAGCTTATCAACTTCAGAATAAGGATAACCTAAAGCGCGACCAACATCTCTTACAGCAGCTTTTGGAGCCATTGTTCCAAAAGTAATAATTTGGGCAACATTATCGCGTCCATATTTTTTCGTAACATATTCAAGTACTTCAGCTCTTCTCGTATCGGCAAAATCCACATCAATATCCGGCATGCTCACACGTTCTGGATTCAAGAAACGCTCGAAAAACAAACCATGTTTAATTGGATCAAGATCGGTAATTCTTAATGACCACGCCAAAATAGAACCAGCAGCGGATCCTCGTCCTGGACCTACCACGATCTTCTGACTCTTCGCATAATTAATAAAATCATGAACAATCAAAAAGTAGGTGTCAAAACCCATACTATGTACAGTTTGCATTTCAAATGCGAGACGTTCCCAGTAAGAATCAGGAACACTGCGACCTTCAAAACGAGATTTCAATCCCTCATAACAAAGAGCTTTCAAATAATCCTCAGCCTTCTCCCCATTAGGAGTAGGGAAGGCCGGCAATAAATTCACACCAAAGGTGAAATCAACATTACATCTTTCAGCAATCTTGACCGTATTTTCAATAGCCTCAGGAGTATCACTGAAAACTTCACGTAACTCCTTCACATCTCTAATAGAAAAGTCACCGGTGTATCTCATTCTATTTTCATCGCTCACAATACTTCCTGTCTGAATACAAAGAAGAATATCATGAGCTGCACTATCTTGAGGTCTAGGATAATGAGAATCGCAAGTCACTACCAATCCTAGTCCATAATGCTTAGATAATTCTTTTAATTTCTTATTAACAATGCATTGCTGCTCGAGCAAAGGATGATCCTGCATTTCCAAGAAGAAATTATTCTTACCATAGATTTCGATATAAGTCTCAATTAACTTATGCATTTCCTCCTCATTTCCAGAAAGGATAGTTCTAGGTAAATGCGCAGCAATACAACCACTCAAAACAATTAAACCTTTATTGTAAGCTTTTAGTAATCCGTAATCCACTCTAGGTTTATAATAAAAACCTTCAAGGTGAGCTTTTGTTATAAGCTGAACCAAATTCTTATATCCTTCATTAGTCTCTGCCAAAGTCGTTAAATGATAAGGCTTCACATCCACCTTCGCTTCCTTATCAAATCTCGTTCTATTTGCCACATAAAGCTCACATCCAAGCACCGGTTTTATTCCAGCCGCCTTTGCCGCCTTATAAAACTCAATCAATCCATAACCCACACCATGGTCAGTCAAAGCAGCACCAGGATAACCCAGCTCCTTTGCTCTAGCTACTATATCAGCCGGACTTCCAAATCCATCCAACAAACTATAGTGAGAGTGCCCGTGTAAATTTACGAAAGACATAATTAACCAAGCTTAGACAATAAATGTACATGCAAATGAAAAATTTCCTGACCGCCATCCTTGCCCACATTAATCTGCAATTTATATCCACTCAAACCCAAATCCTGTCCAAGTTTCTTAGCAACATGCAATAAATGACCAGCAATCTTCTCGTCACCATCCTCCATTTCAGAAATAGAATGAATATGTTTTTTAGGAACAATTAGTAGGTGAGTATTATCCTTTGGATGAATATCTTTAAAAACTACGCACTTATCATCCTCATGCAAAAACTTGCAAGGTATCTCACTAGTTATAATTTTACAAAAAACACAATCATTCATAAAATAAGGATAAATTACGAATGGATTATCACTCAGTTTCTAACTATTTCCTAGTGGAAATTTTGTCCTTCTTTTTTTCATCCAACTTGTAAACAGCACGACCCACACGAACGAATTGTGGATTTTTCTGAAGATTTAAAGAAATTGTGCCCTTCTTCACATGTCTCTGTTTAAGAACTCCTTCAATAATTTCCTGCTTAGTCATTGTAAGCTTCTGTCTTAGAAGATCCTCAATAACCTCAGCAACAGTTCCTTTCTTGTAGCCGGACTCCTTCAAAGCGTAAAGACCACGACCAACCAATACAAACTGATCGTATCTGATCAATTCATTATGTACAGCCTGAATAGTTACCACTTTTTTATCAAAGCCAGACTCAGAAATCTTATTTGCAATTTCAACGAAATGTAATGGTTTATCTTCTCTCTTAAGAACGATATAAGCTTTATCACGAATACTTCTTGGATTGATATGTCTCCAAGTCATTAAACCAAAAGCACCTTCCATTCTCTTAATTCTTTTATCAACCTCAAGAGTTGAAACGATCATTGGATCAGCATAGCCAGCCAATTTTTCAGCTAAAACCTGTCTAATCTGAGTAACAACTTTTGCATCAGTCAAAACATCAGCACGTTTCTTCAAAATCTTAATACCAGTAGAGATAACGTTATTAATCAAAGCCATATCTATAGTCTTTAGACGCCAGAATGGATTGTAAACGTTAGTCTTCTCAACTAGTTCGATATTAGCGTTAATATTCAAAGCAAGGCTGATGATATTAGCATCAACATGCTCAGTAGACTTAATAAAATTCAAAATTTCAGCAATAAGCTTAGTTTCAGCTAAAACACCTCCATTATCAGAGATGATTTTATCAGCAATATCGTTTACTAGGTTTAATTTTGTAGTTTGAACAGTTCTTCGAAGCTTACCCAATGCAATTTTCTCAATCTGACGGATTCTTTCTCTAGTTACAGAAAAATGCTGACCAATGCTTTCAAGAGTCCTCTTAGGCTTATTATCTAAACTAAAGCGCTGAACAATAACATCTTTTTCCTTGGTAGTTAACACCATGAACATGTCTTCTATAACCTCAGCGAGGTTCACTTGCAATGCGATTGGATCTTGAGCCATAGGTAAATAATTAATTCTAGGCAATTTCTGTGACAGTAAGATATTATTTACTCATTACATTGTCAAGCAAGAAATTTGCACTTTGCGCAATATTATTTTAAAGATAAAGATAATAGGGATTAAATTACGCCACAATTTTAAATTAGTCAAATAGATTTTTCTTGTTGCAAAATAGTAAACACGAAGTAAAATGAACCAGCTACCGCATAATGGGCGAGTGGCGAAACTGGCAGACGCACTAGCCTTAGGAGCTAGCGATGAAAGTCATGAGGGTTCAAGTCCCTCCTCGCCCACCAAAGTGGCTCTCACGAGAGCTTCTCTCCTTTTTCTAGCTGAGAATTAAGCACCTTAAAAACAATCTCCATTATTCTTGATTTATCTATAAAAGGTCCCTGTCCATTTGGATATCTAGGAGCACCACCAATATTATCTGCTCCACCCCAACCAGTTCTAAGCATTCTTTCGTCAGTAATGCCGTGACTAACCTTTTCGGCCAACTCAGCTTCATTTAGAGCATTCCAAACAGGAGCAAGAGTAAATTGACTCAAAAGACCAGATAATTTCACAGTCCACTTGCTCTTTCCATCATGCAAAATTACGCAGGCTGGATCAGAATCCTTCAATAATTCTTTTTCTACCTCGTAAATTCCAGCACTTTCCAACCTCACGAAACTCACAGATTGTCCATTACTCAAGGTTTCCTTTTGACGAACATCCACCTTTACCGGTTCTTCAAATGAGTTTCTCTGAAACGCAAATCTATCAATATCATGCAAAGAACTTTCCACAAAATCAGTATAGTCAATTGCACTCCAGCGGCCTCCAGTTTTCACTTTATGCTCTTTACGCATCAACCAACCAAGTTTACCTCTGATCTCAACAATTTGGTCAGCAGTTAAACCAGTTAACTCTTCAGAACCAAAGCCTAAACCGTCAATATTTCCCTCTAATTGAAAAAGAGGAAGAACTCTTTTAAATGCTTGATCATCGTAAGCAATTGTATCGGCATTCAAAAGTGCCCAAGAAGCCAACCGTGTATCTAAATCTGGATCATTTCCCATAATTTTGTGACCCATTGCTCCAATAACCCTGCGTCTAGTAAACAAAATAGCCTGCATACAGGTAGCAAGCGTAATCTGCCTAATGCATTCAGCATGATGATCCAAAGAATAGATTCTTCTCTGAGCATCCATATATGGACCATTGCAGGCTCCATCCAAATAAACAACTCCGCTTGGGTGTTCAGGTGATTGCAAATGAGGAATTTCAACCTGAAACCCACGCTCCATAAAAAGCCTATTCCCACCACTTCCTAGATCTTTCCTAGAGATTGATTTAAGGTCTTTATCCCCAAATAATCTAGAAACTCCAACCTCATATCTATTGCTCGACTCACTCATAAAGAGAGAAATTTAGTTCAAGAATAGACAATAGGCCTATTGCAAAATTTGTCAATGAAGCACTAAGCCACTATCCTCAAGCTCATATCTAAACTCTGAATTCCAGAAGTCAGACAGCCCATTGAAATAATATCTACGCCAGATTTAGCGTAATCTAAAACTGTATTTTCATTAATTCGACCGGAAGCCTCGAAAAGAATATTATCGTGCAATCCCAGTGCTTTCACCTTATCTATAGCAATCTTTGTCTCGTCAGCGCTTACATTATCAATTAAAGCCACACCCACAGACTTAATTCCGCCGCCCAAGTATTTAGGGAAAGTCTGCGCCAATTTCACAACTTCCTCCACATTTCCAACCTCTACCTCCACAAATCTACAATCCAAATTAGCAGCCGCAATTTTTCCAAGAACCATGTTAAAGTCATGACCGGCTATATCCATATGAGTATTTTTCACCAAAACAGCATCGGCTAAATTGAGCCTATGGCTTCCACCACCGCCAATCACCACTGCTTTTCTATCAATCCATCCCCACAAAGCTTTACGAGTAGGAGTAATCATTACATCGTAATCTTTAATCAAATTTACAATTCTTCTCGTCATCGTAGCGATCGCACTCATTCTCATTATCAAATTAAGCACAGTTCTTTCCACAGCAAGCAAATCGTGAAGCTCGGCTTCAATTTCAATTAGTATATCTCCTTTTTTAATTTCATCTCCATCTTTCACATTAAATTTCAATTTGAATCCATCCTTAATTCTCGGTCTGAATTGAGCATCAGCATCTACTAAAAAATATTGGATTTCCTCACGTCCGGCAAAAATACCATCCTCCTTAGCCACTATATTAGCCTTCACCATTTTTTTCTCAGTAAAAACACTATCAGAAGTAATATCTCCTTTAGTTCCAAGATCCTTTTCTAATTCCAAAAATGTATAACGGAAAACCCACTGCTTATAAGTAGAATTTTCTATTCTAAGCATACTATCAGCCTTGTGAGTAAAATTTCTTAATGATTTTCTGTCCATAATTACTTAGTTATTTCGAACATTTTTTCGAAAGCTTTTAAGGCCTTCGCCGCCACTTTAGGGTCTACTCTAACAGGAAATTTCATTGTTTCCAAGGATTTTAATACTCCATCCAAAGTATTCTTTTTCATGTCATAGCACAAATTACACAAACCATAGAATTTTTTATTCGGCAATTCTCTATGCAAACGCTCCGTCATTCCACATTCAGTAAGGATAAAAAACTCGTCACCAGGATCATTTCTAGCACAATCAATCATACCAGTAGTGCTTGCCACATAGTCAGCAACTTCAAGAACTTCCGGCTTAGATTCTGGATGAGCAATGATCTTCGCTTTAGGATGTAAACGACGCACTTCATCAATGTAAGATCTATCAACGAAGTGATGAATAGGGCAGTATCCCTCCCACGCAATTATTTTCTTTTCAGGAACTTGTTTCGCCACATAAGCCGCCAAATTCTTATCCGGCACGAAAATAATTTTTTTCTGAGGCATAGCTCTTACTACTTTTACTGCATTCGACGAAGTACAGCACACATCTGACAAAGCCTTCACCTCAGCCGTAGAATTCACGTAGGTCACCACCGCAGCATCAGGATGTTTCCCCTTAAATTCTTTTAATTGTTTAGCCTCAACCATATCCGCCATTGCACAACCAGCATCCATATTTGGCACTAATACAATTTTCCCAGGATTTAGAATTACTGCACTTTCAGCCATAAAGTTTACACCACAGAAAACAATCATATCTGCCTTTGTCTTTGACGCCTCCACGCACAAGCCAAGAGAGTCACCGATAAAATCAGCTACATCGTATATTTCCGGTCTTTGATAATTGTGCACCAAAATAACCGCATTCTTTTCTTTCTTGAGTGCGTTGATCTTTTTTACCAAATCCTTATTAGAATTTGAAATTTGCATAGACTACATTATGCCATGCACAAAGCGTAGCCACAACGTCTTTAATCCATCGAAAGACGCCTTCACTAGCGCTAACAATAAACCTTTTAATTCACGAATTTTCTTTAACACATTATTCATCTCGAAATAACTCACTTGTCCAGGAGTTCTAAACATTTTCATCGCCTTCTTATGTAAATATTCAATTTCTTTCTTAATTTCCACCTCAATCTGCTTCTTCATCACAGCCTCAGAAGGCAAATTTTTCAATAAATTAGCTTTAATAACAGCAGGATCCACTTTTGGAGAAACAGGTTTAGCTCCACCCAAAGAAGTATTATCACCCTCGGTAGAATCACCCAAAACTTCAGACACTTTACCAGTCGTTTCCAATGACTCATCAAGACCAACAGCCTCAGCATAAGCCGCCTTTCCAACGTCAGAAGCTTCACGCACTTCCTTAGAAGGTTTGAGCTCTTCCTTTTTCTTCAAATCCACCTTGGTTTCCGGGGAAGATGAAAGATTTTCTGGTGAACTGTTTTTACTTGCTGAAAAATCCATTTTTTTTGATAAACTACTCTTAGTAATTATAAATTATCTTGATTGCGATGTCAATCTGGCTTTAGAGCGCTTTCGTTTGGAATAAACTCCACTTTTTGCTAGTATTTCATCAAAATAATTTTAAAAAATGGACTTTCAAATAGAACCAGCTTACGACGCAAAAAAACACGAAGATAAAATTTACAAAAAATGGGAAGATAGTAAGGCTTTTTCGCCAAAGGTAGATCCTACTAAAAAGCCATTTACCATATCCCTACCACCGCCAAATGCCACTGGTACACTTCACCTAGGACACGCCACCATGCTGGCTATTGAAGATATTATGATCAGACATCACCGCATGATGGGATATTCAGCTTTATGGGTTCCAGGTACGGATCATGCTGCCATTGCCACACAAAGCGTAGTGGAAAAGAAACTTCAAGCAACAGGAATCAAGAGTCCACGTAAAGAGCTTGGACGAGAAAAACTATTAGGCCACATCAGAGAATTCGTAAAAGAGAGCCAAAGTACTATTCGCAACCAAATTCGCAAGATGGGCGCCAGCTGCGACTGGAGTAGAGAAAAATACACTTTAGATGAGGACATGAACGTGGCTGTAAATACACTTTTCGGTCGCATGTATGAAGATGGAGTAATTTATCGTGGAGGTAGAATTGTGAACTGGGATCCAAATATGCAGACAACCGTTGCCGACGATGAGTTAGAATACAAAGAGGAAAAAGCCAAATTGTATTACTTCCAATATGGACCGGTAATCATCAGTACCGCTCGTCCAGAAACAAAGTTTCTAGATAAAGTTATAGTTGTTCATCCAAAAGACAAACGTTACAAAAAAATAGTTGGTAAAGAATTTGAATTTGAATGGATAGATGGACCAATTAAAGCGAAAGTAATTGCCGACGATTGCATTGATATGAAGTTTGGAACAGGAGCCATGACTATTACTCCTGCCCACAGCTTTATAGATTTTGATTTAGCAAAGAGACACAAATTGGATGCTCCACAAATAATAGACTTTAACGGCAAAATTAAACCGGAGGTTTCCAAAGAATTCGGCGGACTAACTATCGATGAGGCTCGAGTTGCAATTGTAGAAAAACTAAGAGAAAAAGGATTATTAGTAAAAATAGAAGAAGATTATACTCATAAAGTTGCAGTAAATTATCGCGGAAAGGGGACTATAGAGCCACAAATAATGAAACAGTGGTTTATCGACGTTAATAAAAAAGTAATTCAGTGGAAAAAGAAAAAATGCAGTATCAAGGAGGTTTTGCAGGACACGATTCAAAGCAAAATGATCAAAATTGTTCCACGAAGATTTGAGAAAATTTATTTTCACTGGATAGATAATTTGCAAGATTGGTGTATTTCTCGACAAATTTGGTGGGGACATCAAATTCCAATTTGGCACAAAGTGACTGAATCACAACTAAAAGCTTTAACTTCAAAAAACGACACCTCAACACTCGACCTCGAATTGCTAAACGTAAACGGTGAAGTGAAATTCGGAACAGAAAAGCCAAAATCAGGTGAATGGTTCAGGGATCCTGATACTTTAGATACATGGTTTAGCTCAGCTTTGTGGACCTTTGCCACACTTGGTTGGCCAAAACACACGGAAGATTTCAAATACTTTCATCCAACAGATGTACTAGAAACCGGTTATGATATTTTATTTTTCTGGGTTGCTCGTATGATTTTAGCATCTACCTATGCACTACGCAGCGATGGCCTTCCCGAAGAGCAATGCCTACCATTCAAAACGGTTTACCTTCACGGCCTAATCCGCGACAGAAACGGTAAAAAAATGAGCAAATCTAGCCCAGAGACTTGTATCGATCCTTTAGATATGATCGAAAAATATGGAACAGATGCTCTTAGATTAAGTTTAGTTATTGGCTCCAGCCCAGGAAATGACATGAGACTTTACGAAGAAAAAATTGCAGGATATCGCAACTTCGTAAACAAAATTTGGAACGCCTCAAGATTTGCTTTAATAAATATTAGCAAAGAAGATATTTCTGCTGAATTCGACGAATCCATGATAAAAACCGATGCTGATAAATGGATAATGACCGAATTACAAAAATTAATAAAAGCTGCAGATAAAGATTTGGAAACTCATCAATTTTCAGCCGCAGGAACAAAAATATATGATTTTATTTGGAATCAATATTGCGATTGGTACCTAGAAATATCTAAAGGAAGTCAAAAAAACACAGCAGTACTACTCCACGTTTTAAAGGACATCCTAAAGCTAATGCATCCGTTTGTACCATTCGTAACAGAGGCAATCTGGGAAAACATCGGAAAGACCATGCTCATCAATGAAAAATGGCCTGAATATAATAAAAAATTCGTATTTAAAACTGAATCAAAGTCCACAGAATTAATAAAAGAAATAATTACCAAAATCAGAAGCGTTAGATCTGAATCTAAAGTTGACGCAGGTAAGAAAATTCAAGCAGTCATTTACGGAGGAAAAAACACTGAAAATATCAAGAACGGACAAGAGACAATCATGAGATTAGCTCGTCTAGAAACCCTAGAACTAAAGGCATCAGGAGAAAAATTAAAAGAATCAAAATCAATCTTTGTTGAGGATATTGAAATATTTCTGCCATTCAAAGGAATGCTAGACATAGAAAAGGAAAAGAAAAACATTTTGACTCAAATAGAAGCTAAAATGAATTTTATCAACGGCCTAGAAAAGAAGTTATCCAACAAGGAATTCGTAAAAAAAGCGCCAAAGGAAATAGTAGAAAAAGAGACAGAACGCCTTAGTGCCGAAAAGGAACAAGTTCAAAAACTTAAAGAACAGTTGAAAGAGTTTTAAGTCGCTATCTCAAAGCCCTTTATAATAAAGCCATTTTCTGGTATAATTACCAGATAGATTTATAATTCAAACATGGCAAATTTCGCTTATTACGATCAACTAGAGCTTAAAATTAATTCCCTTATCACAGAGAGGAAGTTCAAAGAAGCTTTCAACGTCTGCAAGGAAAGTATTTTGCAATACCCGAATGAATCACGATTTCCAAAAATCAAAGAAAGAATCGAAAAAGCCGTAGAAGAGGAAAACGAAAATATTATCAAAAATAAATTAGAAGAAATAAAAGCAATGTGGAAGGAAGAGAAGTTTTTGGAAATTCTCAAAACATTAAAGAATTTACTAGCAGCTTCTCCGAACAATTCAAAATTAAAAGGATTGTATACAGATGCTGAAAAGGAATACAGAAAACAGTACGAGAAACTCAACGAAAAATTCAACAAAGATCAAAGAAAAAGACTGGACTCAGTACTAAAAGAAAATCCAAATCAATTGACGGAAGACCTCTACATACTCACAAAAGAAAATCCTGGAAACCAAAACGTAAAAGATTTAGTTGCAGAGTATGAGGAGAAATTAATTGCAAAAAAAATTGAAGACAAGAGTGAACTAATAAATTCAAATAAATACGATGTCATCGAAAATTTTCTTGATGAATTGAGAAAAATAAACAAATTCAGCAAGAAAATACAGGATGTAGAAATGGAATTAAAAAAGAGAAAATTAGAAGGAGAAATAGTTCAAACAAAGGAATTCGTTTACGGAGGAGAAAAACATTTAGACACATTAGTTAAACTAAAGAAATTTGATAAAGCCATGCAGGCAGCTCAAGAAATACTCAAAGTCGATCCCCAAAACGAAGAAGCAAAAAGAGTTCTAGAAAACTCCGCAAAAGAATACAAAGATCAACTAAAGGATCTCGCTGCAGAATCAATCAATAAGAACTTTCAAAGTCTTAAATCTGAATACGAACAGAACAAAACAAAGTTTATAAAAATCTAAGCTTTAGCTCCAGATTTTAATTTATAAACACGACGTCCAATACGTGCAAACTTTCTATCATTCTTTAGAGCAAGAACAATAGTGATTTTTTTCACGTCACGTTGCTTCAAAACAAGATCAACAATCTTATCTTGTTCAAGTTCTTTATGTTCCTTGAGAATTTTTTCAATAACTTCCGCGACAGTGCCTTTCTCGTAGCCCCATTCAGAAAGAGCATAAATACCACGACCAATCAAAACGAATTGATCATGTCTTATAAGTTCATTATGTACGGCCTGAACATTTACCCTACGAGTATCAAAGTCAGCTTTCCCAATTCTTTCCGCTATAGCAGAAAAGTGCATCGGCGCTTTATCACTCCTAAGAACAAACATAATTTTATCTCTCAACGTTCTTGGATGAATATGTCTCCATTCCAATAAACCAACCAAATCATCATCAAGAATTGTTAATCTCTTATCAATCTCAATCAAAGATTTTACCTTGAGAAGATCAAAATCATTTTGCTTAAGATGGCTTCCTAAATCTTCTTGAATTCTATCAATTTTCTTAACATCTCCATATTTATGAAGCTGATTAATTAATTGATCAGAAACATGCTTTAAGGAATATTCCGGAATTGCTTTGTCTCTTACGTAAGGATAAAAATTTATAGTATTTCCGACACACTCCAAATTGTCATGCAAAGCCAAAGATAAATTCAAATTATTAACATCGACAGCAACATCCTTTGGCAAAATTTCTGACAACTCAGAAATCAAGTTTTCAGATTTCATAATACCTCCATGCTTTCTCACAATACCTCCAACAAACTCATGGAGACTCTTCAAAGCAGTATTGAAAACATTTCGACGCATCTTTGCTAAAGCATTCTTTTCGATCTGTCTCACACGTTCTCGTGTAACAGAAAACTCTTGGCCGATTTCTTCCAAAGTAGCTCTATTGACACCAGCTAAAGCAAAACGCTTAGTGATGACAACTTTTTCTTTATCAGAAAGAAGCAGCAAAAGGTTTTCTACGAGGTTATGCAAATCAGTAACTGTTTGAACAACAGGCGCAACTTGCGGGCTATACATAGGAATTAGGAGGTTAAGAGGATTAACTTAACGTGATTATAAAAACATTTTGGAATTATATCAAAAAAATGGTGTTGAGTATCTTGCCAAAATAGTTTGTTGTTTAATAGTTTTTCAAATTTCAAAAATATATCCTATACAATGCACAGTGCGAATAACGTCGTAGCCAAGACGTTTAACCAATGTCTTGCGAAGTAAAGCAACGTGAACATCCAAAGTATTAGTTGGCCAACAAATATTACGATCCCAAACTTCTTCCAACAACTGTGTACGCGTTACCACCGACCCAGAGTGTCTAACAAAACAAGCAAATAATTCAAATAACTTATTCCTCAAAACCAAAACATCTTTATCAAAGAAAACTTTTCTTGAAGAAAAATCCAATTTAATTTTGCAGAATTCAGAATGCACAATATTAGTATTCATAGAAAAATAGTTAAATAGTATCTTTAATTCTGAAACTAAAATGAAATTTAGCAAATAAACAAAATTGAAATAAAAAAAAGTAGCAGCACCAAAGGAAAAACACCATATCAAAAGTGTTGTCTAAGTCCGTTCAACATGTTAACTTTAGACCACAATAAATCCAAAAGAGTGAAAGTTGTATTACAAAAATCCGGTTCAGCACGCGTAGAAATTGAAAACAAAATCCACGGTGAAATTAAAAGCGGCATTGTCCTGCTTATTGGTATTACTCACGACGACAACGAAAAAGACATTGAATACCTAGTTGAAAAAATTACTAATCTAAGAATTTTTGAAAGCGAAGGAAAATATTTTGAAAAATCTATCCTAGAAGTTAGCGAGGAAATTCTCGCAATTTCCCAATTCACCTTATATGCCAGCTGTCGAAAAGGACGCAGACCAGATTTTATCGAAGCTGCAAAACCAGAGGTGGCAAAACCACTTTACGACAAGTTTATAGAGAAACTAAAAGAAAAAGGAATAAAAGTTCAAACAGGAGTTTTTGGGGCTGATATGCAAGTACACCTTGTCAACCAGGGTCCAATTACGCTAATTATTGATAGCAAATTAAATTAATTACCATTTATATGGCTCAAACAGTGATGGAGAAAGTGGCAGCATTATGCAAACGAAGAGGTTTTATTTTCCCTGGCTCAGAAATATACGGAGGCTTCGCAAATACCTGGGATTACGGTCCATACGGATGCGAGCTCAAGAAAAATATCAAAGAATTTTGGTGGAAAACTTTCGTGCGTGAAAGAGATGACATGGTAGGTCTTGATGCCGGGATTTTAATGAACCCAAAAGTTTGGGAAGCATCTGGTCACGTAGCTTCATTTTCCGATCCACTAATTGACTGCAAAAAGTGTAAGGAAAGAATTAGAGGAGATAAATTAATTGAAGAACATCTAGGTATTGAAGCAGCTGTAGGAAAGTCATTAAAAGAAGTTACAGAAATTATCACTGCAAATAAACTCAAATGTCCAAAATGTGGAACTAGTGACTTTACTGAAGCTCGTTCATTCAATCTAATGTTTAAGACTCACCAAGGAGTAGTAGAAGAAACTTCTACAGCCGTATACCTCAGACCAGAGACAGCTCAAGGTATTTTCGTAAATTTCAAAAACGTTGTACAAAGCTGCCGCCAGAAAGTTCCATTCGGAATTGGTCAGATTGGTAAAGCCTTCAGAAATGAAATCACACCTGGAAATTTCACTTTCCGTACTCGCGAATTCGAGCAGATGGAAATTGAATATTTTGTTTCCCCAAAAGACAAAGCTGAAATTAAGAGAATTTTCGACGATTGGAAAAAAGTTTGTTGGCAATGGTACCTAGACCTAGGAATCAAGAAAGATAGCCTTCGCTACAGAGAACATGAAAAAGATGAGTTATCTCATTACTCCAGCATGACTTTCGATATTGAATACGAATTTCCATTTGGTTGGGGAGAATTGATGGGATTAGCTTACAGAGGAGATTTCGACCTTACTCAACACCAAACTTTCTCTAAAGAAAAATTAGAATACCTAGATCCATTCACTAATGAGAAATACATCCCTCACGTAATTGAACCATCATTTGGTGCCGACAGAACTGTACTTATTACGCTCATTAATGCCTACGAAGAAGACATGGTAGAAGGTGAACCACGTACAATAATGCACTTTGACCCTAAGATAGCCCCAGTAAAAGCCGCTATTTTCCCACTAATAAAGAAACCAGAGTTAATAAAAATAGCCGACGACATCTTCAAGACCCTCAGCAAGAGATGGAATGTAGAATATGATGAATCTGGAGCCGTAGGTAAGCGCTACCGCCGTCAGGATGAAATAGGTACACCTTATTGCATTACTGTAGATTTCGACACGATAGAGAAGGATAATATGGTTACGATTCGTGATCGCGACACCACGAAACAAGAAAGAATTGCCATAGCAGATATAGAGAAATTCCTCGAAGAAAAGCTAAAATAGAGAGAGTTGACAAAACTAGCATTAGGGCCCCTCTACACTTGTAAGAAGGGCCTTTTTCTGATATAATAATCAGATAAATAAAAACACAAATGAATCAGGAGTTCTTTAATAACATCTGGATCTACATCCAAAACAATCCTAAATTACTAGCTATCTGGGCTGCAGAAATAGTGGCAGGAGCGTGGTTTTTGTTGCATATGATCAGATTCGTCTATCAACATCACCAATCAAAACATTTGGTTTTCTTGAAGGTAATTCTTCCAAGAGAAGATTCTCAAAAAGATAAAGAAAAAGAAACTGAAAAAGATTTTAGAGAAAAAATTGCGATCATGACTCAGTTCTACCGCAATCTATCGGAGACTAGAGAGCTAAACCCTATCAATAGATTAAAAGTAATGCTCTTTAAGCATAATATTTTCTCATTTGAGTTAGTAGCTCATGACAAAGTCATAGATTTCTACGTTACAACTCCTGCCTATTATAAAGAAATCGTTGAGAAACAGATTACCTCATATTATCCATCAGCTGACATCCAGCCTTGCGAACCATACGAATTAGTAAAAACAGGATGCAAAATGAAAGGCTTTTACGCCTATGAAGAAAGACCATATTGGTTTCCAATCAAAACTTACAAAACAATTGAAAACGATCCATTAAACGATCTTACAAACATTTTTACTCGTTTAGCAGACGAGGAAACAGCAGCAATTCAGATCGTAATTAGACCTAAAGACGACAAATGGGCGAAAAAAGCTGAAGCTTTCGGTGAAGCTTTTTTTAAAGGAAAACCAAAAGGTGAAGGTTTCAAACTTCCATTCCTTGGACCAGTTCTTAATGTATTCAAAGGAATCTTTCTTGGTTACGAAAAGATGGAAATAGAACCAAAAGCTGACGGAGGTGGTTACGTGAGAATGCTTCAATCAAAAGAAGAAGTCGCAAAAGCCATTGGTGTAAAGTCCTCAGGCGCTGGTTTTGACACGGTGATTAGACTCCTCAGTTCAGGAAAAACAGAAGAGCGAGCTGAAGAAATTTCCAATAACATCGTGGTATCTCTAAATCTTTTCAAAGATAGTTCATCCAACTGGTTTCAAACCAGAAGAATTTTCTTTATTGATCCATTAAATGACTTAATTTTTCTTCATAATTTTAAAAACCGTTACCTAGACAAGCACTGGGTAGTTTTTGGAGAAAAGATGTCGCTAATGAGTGAAGACGAGCTCGCTAGTCTTTATCATTTCCCAAACAGCAAATACAACTACACTCCAAACATTCGTTGGTTGGATTACAAGGTACTTCCAGCTCCAGTAGACATGCCTACTTCAGGATTATTACTTGGATACAATCTATTCCGTGGTATCAAAAAAGAGATATTCATGCAGAAACAAGATCGTTCTCGTCATCACTACATCATAGGTAAATCTGGTTCAGGTAAATCCGCCCTTTTATCTTTCATGGCCAGACAAGACGCCATAAACGGGGAAGGTTTCTGCATCATTGATCCACATGGAGATCTTGTGGAAGAAGTACTTGATTATATTCCAAAGGAAAGAGCTAAAGACGTGATTATTTTTGATCCTGCCGACGTTGAAAGACCTATGGGTTTAAATATCCTTGAAGCAACAACTCCAGCAGAAATGGATCTTGCTGCCTCACAATCTACAGAAATTTTTATTAAACTTTTCGGTGATGAAATTTTTGGACCTCGTATCCAGCATTACTTCCGCAATGCTTGTTTAACTCTTATGGAGGACCATGAAGAAGGCGCAACACTTATCGACGTACCTAGAATGTTCGTTGATGATGCCTTCATGAAATACAAAGTTAAAAAGGTTACAAATCCAGTAGTTAAATCTTTCTGGGAACATGAATATGCCAATACTGGTGAACGTGAAAGACAGGAAATGATCCCGTATTTCAGTGCCAAATTTGGTCCGTTTATTACCAATACCATCATGAGAAATACCATTGGTCAGAAAAATTCTGCCTTTGATTTCCGTAAGGTAATGGATGAAGGAAAGATTCTCTTAGTAAAACTTTCCAAAGGTAAAATTGGTGATTTAAATACTCAGCTTTTAGGTCTCGTAATGGTAGCCCGTATTCAGATGGCCGCTATGAGTCGTACCGATATTGAAGAAAAAGATCGTCGCGATTTCTTCCTCTACGTGGATGAGTTCCAAAACTTTGCCACAGACAGTTTCTGTTCAATCCTATCTGAGGCCAGAAAGTACCACCTCAGCTTAATTATGGCGCATCAGTATATTAATCAGTTGGTTACAAGCAAATTTGGTAGCACTTCTACCGGTATCCGTGATGCCGTATTCGGTAACGTTGGTACTATCTCTTCATTTAAAGTAGGTGCCGAAGACGCCGAATATCTTGCAAAAGAATACGCCCCACTTCTTACAGAACAGGACGTACTCAGCATCTCAAACTATAAGATGTACATGAAACTAAACATAAACAATACCACATCTAGACCATTCTCAGTGGGTACAATCTGGGATGAAAGTAAGAAGAACCCTAAGGTGGGTAAAATCATCAGAGAATACGCTAGATTGAAACATGCTCGTAAGAGAGAATTCGTAGAACAAGAAATCGTATCAAGAATTGGTATCGACACCAATTCTGCTCCTATAGATACCAGCAAATTACCAAGCCAACCAGGCACTGCACAGCCCGCAGCCGAGAATCCAATGGCTCAAATAATGGCCGCTCAACAGGGTGCAACAGCAGCAACTCCTGCAGAACCTACAGCTGCAGCACCAGTTCAAAATCCTGCTCCAACAGAGCCAACACCTCCAACCAAGGCCTAAGTATTGACATTTTAAGTATTCCATGTTATATTTCGGTGCTTTTGACGTATACATCTTTGTTGCGTTAGAAGTCGACCCTTGAAAACTTGTTGTAGAGAGCCATCTGTCTTTCAAAATGACATAATGCCTGCCGCAAGGTTGAGCTAGTGTACTGAAAGCCGGATCCTCTCTCTACCACTAAATGATTTTTGTTTAATCAATATTTACTACTACTTCAAGATCAGTAGGCCCTGCAAGCTGGGAAATGGGCAATTTTCCAGTTCGCAAAGCCTACTGATCCCCTCAAGGGAGATGGATGGCGAAGCATCCGCGGAGAACCCTAGTCTGGGCGATCCAAAGATGGAGGCATATGCATGTGCCTTACAGTAACGATTCTAGAATCAAAGGACACAGATCATGCGTACCAAGCTTCTCACCACCCTCGTCGCCGCGGCCGTTCTGGCCTGCGGCATCTTCCTCCACGTCGAGATCCGCGCCAACAGCGCCCTCGCCAAGGAAACCCCCTCCACCAACCCGCAGCCCGCGCAGGTCAAGGTCGCGGCCCCGCAGCAGGACAACGTCGTCTTGACCGGTGCCCCCGCCGAACCCTCTCCGCCCGCCGCCGCCCCGCAGCCCTCCGACCCGACCCCCGAGCCGAAGAAGTGCGAAGACAACGACGGCTGCTCTGGGTCCGATCTGTGCGATCGCGGCGTGTGCATCACCGACCCCTGCACCAACGTCGTCTTCTCCAGCGACGACAGCTATGGGTGCAAAATGGCCCAGATGCTCCACTACCACGGAGTTCAGGACGGCGACGCCCTCAACTACCTGATCAAGCTGGGTCACGGCAAGCACGCGGACAAGAAGCTCGAGCGCTTCAGCAAGGAGCTGGAAGCCCGCGCCCGCCGCGTATACTGGCAGACCAAGGGCTACGACATCGACGCCGCAAGCGTCGCTGCTTTGAAGCCCTCGGAATTGCGGGAAAAGATGGAAGACACAGCAACCATCGGCGATCTTATGCACTTGACGGTCCGCATGGACCAGAAAGTGTATGCGGCCACCCACAAGAAGGCCGACCAGAGCACCGACGTTGAGCCCGTCAAGGAGGAGACCACCAAGAAGTAGCGCTGGCTAGAGGCGTACACAGCTTCGCCAGCTGACCCCGCCAGAGGTTTTCCGGTAAACCAAAAGCCGCCCGGGTAAAAGAGGCGACAACAAAATCATTCAGGAGGAAGCTCGAGAGGAAACACCCCGTTGCATCATGCGGCGGGGTTGTTTTCCATATTATCTTTTATCTAAAGCGTCCAATTCTCCCTTGTAGCCATCTAAACGTTTTTTCCAATATATTTTATCCGAATCACCCTTCTCCTTACGATCTTTTATCAAATTTTCATCTTCACCAGTAATATCAAACAAAAACTTCGCTGAACTCACCAGCTGCTTCAAAACATCAACACGATTTTCACCAGCCTTAATTGGTTCTAGCATTTCCACAATTTCTTCATGACAAAACCTCATTGTATTAAGACGATCAAACGTGTCAGGATTATTTTTATCAGCATAATTACTAATTCTCAATCTTAACAGAGTAAATAATTTTACATATTTATAAGATTCAGGATTACTAAAATCATTATAAAATTCACTATATAAACCCATTGCATCATGAGAAGTATTTCTCAAATTTTCAATTTCACCACCAGTACCAAATAATTTATTCATTCGTGTTTCATACTGAGAATCATTTTCTCCATTAGCTTTAGTCAACCAATCCTTCCTTTCCAAAAACTCTATACCTCTTTCTTTATTATTCAAAAAATTATCAAAGACTTCTATTCCTTTCACAAAATCCTCATGATCAACATCAGCAATTTCATATTTAGCGAAAAATTCAGGAGTGCCAATCACTGGAATTTTATCAGCTTCTAGAGGTTTTGCAGGTGGCACGTCATTTTTTTTACCAGCATCACCAGGATTAGGATCAACTTGAGGCTTCTCGTCTGGAACAGCAACATTACCTGGACCGGGAGCAGGTTTATTTTTAGCAATCACTGCATAAGCAAATCTATCCTTCTCACCTTCTTTTTCACCCTTTCCTTTACCAGCCACTAATTTAATTTTTTTAACAGGAATATCCTTCAGCTGAAAAGTATCCACATTTGCCAAATCCAAAGGAGAGTAAAGATTTTTAATCCTATCAAAAGCCAAGACAAAGTTAAAAAAACCATTAGGTCCATAAATCATCTGTTCACCACCTTTATTTCTCACAATATTCCATATTTCTTTTTTTACATTTTTAGAGAAATCCTTCGGATCCATTCCATCCAATTTTTTAAAAGTTTCAAAAGCAGGAGATAGGGAATTGTACCATTCCAAAGTAGGCTCATCAAAAAGAGGCTTAAGCTTATCAATCTGAGAAGAACTTTCAGCAAATGGCTTATACCATTTAGTCTCATGCCACTTCGTTTCAAAACCAGTTGCATCGACCGAACCAACTAAGACATTAGGCTCAGCCGCATTGACCTCAGTAGACAACTTCTTATCCACCTTAGAATCTCCTAAATCAAAAAATGCTGGTTTTATTTCAGCTTGAGAATCCAACTCTTCTTTCAGTTTAGTTCTATCATTAGAACCTTTAATCCCCATCAATTCCTTTGCCCAACCCAAACTTTCATCAGTCAAAATATTCTGACGTCTAGCCTCAGGTTTTTTCTCTAAATTTTGTGGTATTTCTCCTGCCATATTTTTGTTTTAAATATCATAACATTATACCAAAAAAACAGCTTTAAATAAAGCCAAACGAGCACGTCAAAGCCGCGGAATCCTTTGTGGGGAAACCGCGGCATTGACTCGCATCACTGCGAAACGTCACTGAGGACAGGCGATCGGCACGAACTCTCCGACTCGAACACGGTAGCACTTGCCAGCCGCATTCGAGTCGGAAAGAGACGCCTTCTCCAGCCCATCTACCATGAGCGAAAACTTGGCAGAACCGAAGACGACACGCCAGCCGTCAGGGTACACAGACCCAGACAACTTGGCGAAACCGCCTTCACCGAAGACCGTGACCTTGCCGTCCACGAACGATTCCTGCGCCTTGTGGGGCACCGAACGCTCGCAACGGGTTGGATCGATCTTGCACATCTTGTCACGGTAGCTGGCAGCTTCAGCCTCGCGCACAATGGCCGCGTTGCCGAGATCCGCAGCGTACTGTTGGGCAGCCTTGAGACGCGCCTGAGCCGCCTGATCAGCCTTCTGTTGAGCAGCCAAAGCCGCTTCCTTCTCCCGACGCTCGTTGGCCTGGCTTTCGCCGTAGTTGGCCTCCGAGAGTTGGAGCTGGTCGAGGACGTTGGGCTGAACACGTTGGGCCGCACCACAGGCCGAGAGGTATAGAGCAACCAAGAGAACCAGAAACGAACGCGTGGCGTTCATGGTAACCTCCGAGAAAAGAAGTAGTGTAGCAGTTATAAAACAAGGATCTTTAAAGTTTTCATCAGCTTGCGCATTGCTGGCGAATTACTTGGGAGCCGGCATCCATCATTCCGGCAGTCCTATTTCATCAATTATAAATAATTAACACAACAGGACCGCCAGAGTTCAAAATAAGCACAAAAATTAAAGTGACATTTACAGTTTAGCAAGCCAATATTTCTTCCCTTTAAGAGTTGTTTCATCCACCTAAACGGAAAAACAAGCTACATACGAAGAGAAGAAAGTTGGCTTCTAAAATGCTAGATTTCAATGATCAAATCACAAGGAAATAAACACCCAATGATAGCCAAGAAATATAACACCAAGGTAACACCTTGTCAACAGCGCCAATCTATAAACTGTGGTGTCAAGGGGGAGATTTGAACTCCCGACCTCCGGGTTATGAATCCGACGCTCTAACCAACTGAGCTACCCTGACATATAAAAAGAAAAAACCTAAATTTGGTTGCGGGGGATGGATTCGAACCACCGACCTCCGGGTTATGAGCCCGACGAGCTGCCTCTGCTCTACCCCGCGACGTAAGCTCAGGAAAAATACTGTAAAAGATGACGAAAGTCAAACAAAGCCCTTTCAATAAACCTATCTTCCAAAAAAGAAATCCCACCACTGTTCAGGATTAGTCATTTTACTCCTTCGTGAAAGAGTAGTAACAGCAGCATCATCACTATTGGGATCTTGCTGTGGGTTAGTAACATTTTCAGACAAAATTATCACTTCTTCACCTCTATTTACTAAACCTAAATTCTGTTTAGCAATTTTATCTATATATTCTTCAGAGATGAAATAAAGATAATCAGCATTTTTCTTTTTATTTTCATCCTCAATAACAGAATTTTCTTTTTGAAAAGACTCAATTACTAAATCAACTTGATAACTATTGTAGATATTTTTAGTGAGCGAATACAGCAAATAACTCACAAGCGCAAACTCGACTATGATGATTAATTTAGTGAAATTTGAGGTATAGGAAAATCGGGATGACATAAAAATCTTTTAAACGTCGGAACTTTAGCATAGAATCTAAACTACCAAAAGCAAAACTATGTCACTTTTAGATAAAAAATATTTTCATTTCATTGGCATCGGCGGAATTGGAGTTTCCAGTCTCGCACAGATTTTACATGCCAAAGGGAAAACCGTATCTGGATCAGATAACTACTCCTCAGAATTAACCAAAAGTCTCAAGAAAAATGGGATAAAAGTTTTTGAAGGACATGATGAAAAAAATGTTAATAAAAAAATTGAGCTGGTAGTTTATTCACCAGCGGTACCAATGAGTAACCCTGAGATAAAGAAGGCGAAAGAATTAAACATAAAATGTCTATCTTACCCAGAAGCATTAGGAGAATTAAGTAAAGAATATTTCACAATTGCCATCGCCGGTACTCACGGGAAATCCACCACAACTGCAATGACCTCTCTTATTCTCGCAGAAGGGAAATTAGATCCCACGGTAGTTATCGGAACAAAACTTCGCGAATTCAAAAATAAGAATTTTAGAGTAGGGAAGAGCAAATATTTAGTAATAGAAGCTTGTGAATATCGCCGCTCTTTTCTCCATTTCAAGCCAAACATACTAGTAATAACAAATATCGAAGCCGAACATTTAGACTACTATAAAGACCTCAAAGATTACCAAGAAGCCTTCCACGACATTGCAAAAAAAGTATCTAAAGATGGTTATATAGTAGCGAATAGTAAGGAAAAAAATCTAGAACCAATCTTAGATAATTGCTCAGCTCAAATAATTAAATGGAAAGAAAAAGTAAAAGCTAAACCGGGAATTCCTGGCGAATTCAATTTAGTAAATGCCACAAATGCTGCAATGGTTGGAGAACTACTTGGTATCTCAGAAAAAAATATTAATTCTGCCATAAAAAAATATAAAGGTAGCTGGCGTCGCATGGATTACAAAAAGAAAAAACTAGGCAAAACTCAATTCATCGACGACTACGGACATCATCCTACGGAAGTAAGAGTAACCCTTGCAGCCATCAGAGAAAAGCATCCAGAAGCCAAAATTCTTTGCGTATTTCAACCTCATCAGCACAGCCGTACAAAAATGCTTTTGAAAGAATTTGGTCACGCATTCAATTCAGTAGACCAGGTAATTATTCCAAATATTTATCAAGTTCGTGATAGCGAAGAAGTTGTGAAATCAATTTGCGTCGATGATTTAGTGAATGAAATAAAAATTCAGCAGCCTCAAGTAAAAAACGGAGAAAGTCTGGAGAAAACTGCTATATATATTAAAGAAAATCATAAAAAATACGACATCGTAGTAACGATGGGAGCAGGGGATATTAGCAAGATTTACAAACTCCTTTAAACCTTTTTCCAAATAGTACCTTGTGGCTTATCCTCAAGCACAATTCCCTTTTCTAATAGCTGATCTCTAATAAAATCTGACGTTTTAAAATCCCTATTTTTACGAGCAAAATTACGTTTTTCAATTAATTTTTCTACGTCAGAATCGATAGAAGTTTCCTCCACAAAAATCACTCCCAAAACTTTATCAACCAATTGCAAGAAATTAAGGACGGCACTCAATTCAATTTTATTCAAAGTTGAATTATTCATCATCACATTAACTTCCTTCACAAATTCATACACCGCACCCAAAGCCCCGGAAGTATCAAAATCATCATCCATTACACCTTCAAATCTAGAACGAGCCACATTGATAGCAGCAGTTAAATTAACAGAAACAACTCCATCTTCAGCTGCATCCAAGAGCGCATTCAAATTTCTCACAAAATCATGCAACCTAGAAAGTCCTGCCTTCGCCTGATCCAGCAACACATTAGAAAAATTCACAGGGTTTCGGTAATGCGTTTGAAGGAACATAAATCTCACCACTTTTGGATCATATTTTTCGAAAATTTCTTTCAAAGTGAAAAAATTCCCCAAACTCTTACTCATTTTTTCATTATCCACATTGATAAATCCATTGTGCATCCAATATTTAGAAAAAGATCCATGTCCAAAAACAGGTTCAGACTGAGCAATTTCACACTCGTGATGGGGGAATGTTAAATCCAATCCACCACCGTGAATATCAAACTTCTCACCTAAATGCTTCCAAGTCATCGCACTACATTCAATATGCCAACCAGGACGACCTTCACCCCAAGGACTAGACCATGAAGGTTCACCTTCTTTTTTGAATTTCCATAAAACGAAGTCATAAGGACTCTTTTTTCCATCCTTCACTTCCACACGAGAACCAACTCTCAAATCCTCTAACTTTTGCTTTGAAAGCTTTCCATATTCTTTAAATTTAGCCACTTCATAGTAAACTCCATCATCAAGTACATAGGTGAAACCCTGTTTCTCCAAGCCCTTAATCAACTCAATCATCTCTGGCACATGTTCCGTCGCCAAAGGCTGCACATCAGGCACCATTACACCCAAAGCCCCATAATCCTTAGCGTAAATTGGAATAACTTTATCACTCAACTCTTTCACGGAAATATCTTCCTGCTTAGCCCTAGTAATCATCTTGTCATCAATATCAGTGTAATTTGAAACATACTTTACTTCGTATCCTCTATAAATAAAATATCTTCGAATAACATCAAAGGACACAGCACTTCTTCCATGGCCCAAATGAGCGCTGTCATACACAGTAGGTCCACATACGTAGATACCAACTTTTCCTTCTTCTAAAGGTACGAAATCCACCTTCTTTGCCGTCAATGTGTCATATATCTTTATCATGCTAATTTAGCTAACAGAATAATAATTAATCTACCACCAAAATCTACCATAATCATGGCAATAAAAGCAGAAAAATCCATCATCCCAAATTGATGAGGTAATAATTTTGCCATTTTAATAACAGGATCAGTTACATCAAACAAAAACTGTAGAAACCATCCTTTTTGAGAATATGGAGTTACAAAAAACGAAGACAAGGACCTAAACAAAATAGCCAACAATAACAAATTTCTCAAAACTTCGAGAGTTGTAATTAAATAACTGATTATTAGAAATTTGGTCATCGAAAAAGATAATAGCAAATAGATCACCAAGGATCAAATCTGCCTATCTACACTTCTTCTTAGAAACAAAATTATAACAAGCACCGCCCATTACAGATAGAATCACCAACCAGAACATTTCTGGACCAGTCTTGCTCGTACCACCCTTTAAATTCTTAATTTCAGCCTTTCCAGCGCTTCCATTTTGAACAGCAGGAGGTTGAACTACATTAACCACTCCACCAACAACTGCATTTGCAATCTTATCAAAACCGTCGCTAATATTTCCCTTAGCATCTACGGCAGCCACTGCAAAGTAATACTCAGTTCCATTCTTTAAACCAGGAATATACCAAGTAGTAGCATTAGTGAAAGTATCTACAGCATTCACTAGAGAATTAGGAGAAGTACCATAATAAATACGATAATTTTTCACAGGATTAAGCAAAGAAGCAGGAGCAGACCAATTAAGAATGACTCTACTGTCAGCTGGCTTAGCCACTAGACCCAAAACTTTTTCAGGTTTTGAAATTTGTACAGCACCCAATTTACCAACTTGAATAGATTTATCATCGGATTTAGTTTCAACACCCAAATCGCTAACGAAACTAAAGCTCAATTTATAAGTACCGAAATCTATAGGAGCGTTAAATTTACCTTCATAATAACCAGCGGGATTTTTTTCCAAAGTATAAACATTTCCAGAAACTACCACCTGAGCCTTGGACAAAGTATCACCAGTATAAGCTTTTACATTTATTGAAGTTCCTGGATCCACTGGACCGGCAGGATCCACTACTATCTGTGAAACTTTAGACCCTTTAGTAAGAATAGAAAACTCAACAGCAGGACTATTACTAACTACAGTACCAATATCATTTACTACAGCCACATACATCTTATGAATACCATCTGCCAATAAACTTGTTGTATAAGAAAATTTACCAGAAGAATCGGCTACGATAGACGACATCTCAACATTATTATCAAAAATTTTTAATTTAGCACTTGCCGGAGCAGTACCGCTTACAACTTGTACGTTTGTACTAAAAGTACCAGGCAAAGGACTAATAAGAACAACAGTAGAAGATGAAACTGGATTAGCACCAGAATTATCACCAGCCGAAACAGTTATAGACTTAGTTCCATAAGCACCTACATTAGCCAAATCAGTAACTTTAAGATTATAGACACCTGGTTGTTTAAAGTTGAAAGCTAAACTAAATACACGTGAACCCTGATCAGATACTCCAAAAGTATAATCATCAGGAAGTGTAGCAAAACCAGCATTTGATCCATCTACACTAAATCGAACCTTGCCAGAATAATTTGAAACCAATTGGCTAGCAGCATCATAAGCACTTAACTTAATACTCACACTTTGATTTGCTGTAACATTCGCAGGAACCTCTTGAAATTCAAAATGATCTACAGCACCAGAAGCATTACCTTCATTAGAGCTACCAAAAGCAGCCATTCTAACTTTATTAGAAGTAAATAACTGATCAGCAGAGCTGAAATAAACAATTTTAGCTCGTGAAGTTAAAATTACATCCGAAGTAACATCATATACAGAATAATTTACTAAACCAGTAGAACTTGGAATAATCCGGAAATTAACTTCTCCATTAACATTTGAAATATTAGTATTTCCTAAATAACTAATAGAATCAGAATCGGAACTTGAAACCAATTTAACAATATGACCAGAAATTGGATTATTAAAATTATCTCTTAATTTTACAGTAAGATTAGCAACCTCAGAACCAGTATGAACAACCTGATCTTTTGGAGAAAGCTCAGAGTTAGACATTGATAATTGACCTGCATTTATCTTGAAATAACTAGGAATCGCTTGCTGAGAACCTCCATCTACAGATAGTAAAAGAGTATATGTACCAGCAACTGAAGTGTAATAATCGGAAAGCTTCGAATAAGCTATACCAGAGTCATCTGCAATACCTTGAAATTGAAGCTGCTTACCACCAGGCTGAACTACAGTAAAAGTAGCTACAGAACCAACATTTAGCTTTGAAGTTCTCAAGATAGTAGGTGTACCAGCCACCGCATCCATACCATAAGCCTGAACAGGCACAACAGTATAGTCTTGCACAGAAGAGGCAGACACAGCAGTAGAAACTACTCCGGCCGCGATAACTAAAAGCGATATTAATATTGTTTTTATTTTCATTTTGTTTTTTGTATCTCATTATTCTACCCCATTTTGCCAAAATCAGCAATGAGGCCAAACACAAGTAGGATACACGTCAAGTCAATAAACCAATTGAAAAATTAGCCGTTTTTGGTAGTATATACAGGAAGAAATTTAAAATCATATGAAAAAAATAATAAACAGCGTCGTAGCATTGCTTTTTTGCCTTACCCTAAGTGCACCAATTGCCTTCGCGGAAACGCAACAATCAGATTATCTAAGGCCTGTAATAAACCTTCCTAATGCCGTAGAGGTAAAGAAAAGTACTATTTTTGATGCTTCCCAATCATATATATCAGAAGGAATAAAGAACGTTAAATATGAGTGGGATTTTGGTGACGGAAATCGCAATGAAGGGGTGGAAGTACTCCATTCTTTCAAAGAGCCAGGATACTACGACGTAAAATTAACTATAACCGATGGTAGAAACAAATCAGATGCAAAGGTAAAAGTCTTCGGCTACAGAAAACTAATAATCTTAATTACAGATCAAACTGAGAATAAAGATAGAATTCAAATTATTCAAAATTACGCAGAAAAAAAAGGTGTTTACCTTAAAATAATAGACAGTTATGGCAGCAGTACCGAGTTCATTTCAGAGGAAATTCTCACAAAAAAACTTACGGAAGCCATGGAAGATCTCCAAAAAGCAAAGCAAATCGCCATTTGGAGTAAAGAAAACTCAGGACTAAATGCCATTTCCCGTTTCATACAAAATAATACCGGTAAAATTGCTAGTGATTTCAGCCAAAAAACATTAATAGTCCTAGACAACGCAGTAGAAAGTAAGATTGAACGTACTCAACGCCAATTCAACCTCATTAAACCTAAAACAATAATTGTAACCAAAGAAGGAGCAATTGATGCCTTGATTGAAAGTTTATCCGAAGACGAATTTATTAATAGCCTTAAAGAAAGAGGAAGCGTTTACCAGATAGTAGATTCAAAAAGTGGTAAATTATTACCTTGGAATTTCATGAGCTACTTCGTTAACGCTCTAGTCAACAACGGCATTCCAGATAATACAATTGCCCTTCTTCTACTACTACCAGTGATTGCAACAGTAGTAGCCGTAATGAGACAAGTCGTAGGAATCACAACCTTTGGTATATACACTCCTACCATCATGACCCTCTCTTTCTTGATAATAGGAATACAGGCCGGACTCCTCACACTACTCGTAGCGATTCTAGTAGGAATAGCCGCCAAGCCACTATTGAAAAAGGCCAGAATGCTATTTATCCCCAAAATGGCCATAGTTCTAACAATCGTAACTCTCGCTTTATTTTTAATTTTAATTTCCGCAAATTACTTCGGATTTTTCAATGCTCAGTTCCTTTCAATTGCCATCTTCCCGATGCTAATTTTAAGCACCTTAGTTGAAAAATTCATTACAGCAAGAACCGAAAACGGACTCTCCTCAGCAGCAGTCTTAATGTTTGAAACACTCATCGTAGCAATCATTGCCTACTTTATTGCTGGAGGAGAAATAGATCTTGGATTCACAGTAATAAAATTGGAATTCGTAAAAAGAATGATGCTCACATATCCAGAATTAGTTTTTCTCTTAATATTTGCTGACGTACTTCTAGGAAAGTGGACAGGATTAAGAGTTCTAGAGCGCATTCGTTTTAGAGAAATATTACGTCATATTGAAGAATAAACATGTTTCCATTTTTTTCTAATAAAGGAATTCTAGGCATCAATGCTAGAAATCTCCTCTACATGAGGCCATACAATCCTAAAAAGGCTGTAAAATTAGCCGATGACAAAATCAAGACTAAACAATTTTTATCTGCCCGTGATATTCCAGTACCTAAACTTTACGGAATAATTAGAGACACTATAGAATTAGAAAAATTTGATTTCAATGCTCTTCCAGACTCCTTCGCACTAAAACCAAACACAGGATACGGAGGTGAAGGAATCATCCCAGTGACAGAAGTGAAAGATGGATATTACTATACAGCCGGTGGAACCAAATTGAGTAAGGAAGAAATGAAAGACCACATCAGAGATATTTTAGACGGAAGGTTTTCCATTTCTAACGTAAGCGATTTTGCTTTCTTCGAACAGTATATTGAAGCAGATGAAAGAATAGGAAAATATTCCTACGAAGGACTTCCTGATATCAGAGTTATCGTCCACAATTTGATTCCTGTGATGGCAATGCTCAGGCTTCCAACAAAAGAATCAAAGGGAAAAGCTAACCTACACATTGGAGCAGTAGGAATAGGTATAGACATAGCGAAAGGACAAACAACACACATCTCATACAAAAATAGAATTATAGAAGAACTACCCGATGGTATGGGTAGTATAAAAGGATTAAATATTCCATTCTGGGATCAAATTCTCACAATCGCCTCCACAGTTCAACTTGTAACAAATTTGGGATACATGGCGGTAGATATATGTATAGATAAAAATACCGGTCCAGTACTTTTGGAAATAAATGCCAGAGCCGGACTAGGAGTTCAAATTGCAAATTTAGCACCACTTAGAAAACGTCTAGAAAGAATTGAAGGAGTAAAAGTTACCACTCCAGCAAAGGGAGTTAGAATAGCCAAGGACATGTTCGGAAATATAGTAGAAAAAGGAATCGCCCAAATTTCCGGTAAACAAGTAATAAGCATCAACGAGAAAATAGAAATAATTCAGAAACAAAATACTATACAAATAGCTGCGAAAGTTGATACCGGTAAAAAAATAAGTATTTTAGATGAAGAGACAGCTATAAAATGTGGGCTTCTAGACAACGAAAACGACTACGACGATGAAAAATCAACACTCAAGCTGAAATTTACACTTAAGGGAAAAAGAATTCATACGATTGTTGAAATAGAAAAAATTCCAAACAAAGAATATAAAATAATTCTTGGGACAAGAGACCTACAAGAATTTTTAATAGACACAAATTTAAATCAAGAAAAGAAAGATCAAAAAAACAATAAGAACGAGAGCACGAATTCAGAAAAAGAAGAGATTTTTAAAAAAATAAATTTCTTTGAAACTGATCAGCAAATAATAAATTTAGATAATAAAATTAAACTTCTTTATCACCTCAGACCAATCAATTTAGAAGAGGAGAAAAAGAAGTTTTTCAAAAACACCAACTACAATCCAGAATTCGAATATCCAACTATGAAGTTCAACGCAATAGACATACTGGACGAATTAGGAAAAATAGAAACGGATTCCTCAACCCTCGGTAAAATATACGAAGAGAAGAAAAAAGAAATTATCAAAAAAATTAATCTTCTTGAATCAATAGATGAAGAGAATTTTTCAAAATATTCAATAGAGCTATACGGTCAACCAACTGAGGAAGAATACGAAGAATGTAAGGAATTGATAAAAAAGAGTCCTTCATCTACAGAAGAGAAAGCCAATATTGACTCCGAACAAGCCAAAATGAAATTCGAAGAGGCATTTAAGAAATACGGACTAAGCAAATGGAAAGTAAAAATCAAAGAAGATTTAGTTTCTAATTGTGTGGCTGGTAAAAATAACAGTTTATTTATCAAAAGAAATGCCACATTTAGCGAAGATAGAATAGAAGAACTCATTATCCATGAAATAGAGACACACATTCTCACAGCAGAAAATGGCAAAATGCAGCCATATGAAATATTAAATAGGGGATCCGCAAACTACTTAACAACTCAAGAGGGACTCGCAATGTACAACGTAGAAAATCAAAGAAATAAAAAATTCACCGAGAATTCAAAAGCTCTTAGTCACGTAATAGCAATCTACGAGGCTATGAACAGTAGTTTTAGCAAAGTTTATTCAAGATTAGTGAATCTAGGACTAACAAAGGAACAAGCCTTTAGATCAACAATCAAAGCAAAAAGGGGATTTAACGACACAAGTAAACCAGGAGCATTCACCAAAGATTACCTCTACTTTAAAGGATATATTGAAGTTAAAGAATTCGTTAAAAACGGAGGAAAAATAGAAGATTTATATCTTGGCAAATTCAATATAAAAGACCTGGAAACAATTAAAAGCATCAACGGTATCAAAGCCGCAAAACACCTTCCAAAGTGGCTTAAATAATTAACATCGCATCACCGAAGCTAAAAAATTTGTAACCTTCCTTCACCGCCATTTCATACAAAGAAAGTATTTTTTCAACAGGTTTTTTCACACCCTTAGCTTCCAAGAACGAAGACACCAACATAATCAAAGTACTTTTTGGTAAATGAAAATTTGTTATCAAAGAATCAACAACCTTCCATTCATAAGAACCTGGATAAATAAAGATATTTGTATTAGAAACACCAGGCACAAAAGAAGACTTGGCAGAATCAAAGGATGATTCCAACACTCTCACAGAAGTAGTACCGACAGCAATAATTCTCTTCTTTTGATCTATCGCACTATTAAGCTTACCAGAAACATCATTAGGCATTTCATATTCTTCAAAATGCATCTTGTGATCAGAGAGTTCTTCATCTACTACAGGGGCAAAAGTACCAAGACCAATATGCAATATAACTTCCTCAATATCCACACCCAGTATTTTTAATTTAGAAAGAAGCTCTCTAGTAAAATGAAGACCTGCAGTAGGGGCAGCTTTACTTCCTTCATTAGAGGCAAATACTGTCTGATAATCCTCGAAAACAGCCTTAGAATGCTTAATATAAGGTGGCAAAGGCATTGATCCAAGCTTATGAATAACGGAATTTAAATCAACTCCGGAAAGTAAATTAAAAGATAAAACTCTTCTACCATCAGATAAAATCTCCAAAACAGTGCATTCTAATTCTTCAGAAACTTTCACCGTAATTCCCAATTTAAAATTCCTAGCGGGTTTTAACAAAACTTCGTAGGTATTAAGAGAAAGCTGTTTAAGCAAAAAGATTTCTCTCAAAGAACCATTCACCCTAAACAAGATTCTAGCAGGTATAACCTTCGATTTATTCAAAACCAAAACATCATCATTGTTTAGGAATCTAGGCAAATCATAGAAATGACAATGCTCTACTGAATCTGTTTTCGAGTTATAAACCAAAAGACGACAAGCATCTCTAGGAACAGCTGGATCTTGAGCAATCAAAGACTCAGGTAAGTCATAATCAAAATCAGAAGTTTTCATGCAGACCAAGTAATAGATTGATCAGCCACGTCTGCACCTTGAGTTAAAGATTTATCACGTTTAATGACAATCAAAGACATATCATCATCTTGAACATGACCTTTAGCGAAAGTAGAAACATCCTGAGCGATGTGGTAATTAACACCTTCGGCAGAATATTGAGGAGCAAATTCTATTAAAGCATTCTTCAATCTTTCCAAACCATATAATTCACCTGCAGCATTTCTAGCTTCCGTAATTCCATCACTATAAACAACAACGAAATCACCATCATTCCAACTAATTTCTTGTTCTTTAATCAATTTAGAATTATCCGGAACCATACCCAAAGCTATACCACCGGACAAAATTGCATCACAAACTCCAGTATCAACATGGTAAACCAAAATATGCTCATGACCAGCACCTACATAGGTAAGCTTTTGAGCTTTAACATCCCAAGAAAGCATTACCATTGTCATATACATCGCACGTTTGATATGACGCTTAATATAGCGATTCACACTTACAAGTATTTCATAGGCAGAGCTACATGAATCAGCAAAAACACTGATTAAAGAAGTTGCCATAGTCATAATTAAAGCAGCAGCCACTCCATGGCCTGTCACATCACCGATAAAGATATAAGTCTTATCCTTTGAAGTGATGAAATTGAAAATATCGCCACCAACTTCTGAAGCAGGCTTATTTTTAGCAATCACTTGAAGACCTGAGATCTTAGGAGAACTTAAAGGTAAAATATCTCTTTGCAAACTAGATGCAATTGCCAATTCGTCTATCATCCTTTCTCTATCTTTAATATCAGAACTAACCTCACTAAATCCTTTAGTAACTTGATTAAAGAAATGGGCCAAAACTCCTATTTCATCAATTCTATTAGTGTAAATTTTCTTATAAGGTTTTCCGGCCACCAATGCCTCCATTTGTTCCAAAATAACATCAAGGGGTTTTACAAATACAAGATAAGAAAACAGAGCAAAAATTAACAACAAAGACAGAGCAAAATAAACAAAATAATCAGTAGTAACAACTAAAGCTTTTGAACCAGAAAAATAGTACAAAACAGCTGCAGATACTCCTGAAACTAAAAACAGAAGTATAAGTAATTTTCTAACTAAACTGATTCTGAATAATTTCATTTAGTCGCAGAGTTTAAATAATCATTAAGAGAATCGAAAACCGGCACTATATCAGCAATACCAATAGCAGTAAAAATATCCTTAACATTTGCATTCAAACTGACTACAACCAATTTTCTATCACGTTGAATCAAATGAGTGTGAACCTCCATCAAAAATCCAATGCCCTCACTATTAATATATTTCAATTTACCAAAATCAAAGATCAAAGACTTCAGCTCAAAAGCCTTCACGAAATTAGTTAATTCATCTTTGATTTCAGCAAAACCAGCTTTATCAAATTCACCATCAAAATCTACAACCTGTAAGTTTTGAGTTTTATCAGCTTCCAAAAAGTTAATTTTTAAATTTGCATTCATATTTTATAAATTATTTTTTACTAAGGAATTAATAGTTTCAACCTCTTCATATTCATCAATCAAAGTATACAACTTTTTCAAATGAGATAAAGAATCATTAGAGAAGGACTCAAGGTTCGAATGATTATTCTTAACTTTCAATTCTTCAACCTTCTGAGAAACAACATGCTTCATGATCTTATCAATATTTTTATAAATTCGCACGTCAACATTCTTAATAGAGCTCTTAATTTTTTTAACCATATGCTCATCTCCATTAAACAACAGATCAAGAATAGAAGAAACTGAATGATAGAAACCCATTTTAGCCAACGAAATAGCGCTGTACATCCTTAGATCAATGTCGTCAGAATCAAGATATTTCAAGCAAACAGATTTTTTACTCTTCATATTTAATTCACCAATGGCCAATAAACCATACATAATTCTATCCTTCTTATCTGAATAAATAAAAGAATTAATGACGTGCAATGCTTCATCTCTATATTTTTTAAAATTCACTAGAGCCATAGCCGCATTCAACTGATAACTTAAATTTTTAGAGTAAAGATATTCCTCCAAAATTTTTGCGATCTTATCATCATCACACTTACCTAAAGCAAAAATAGCATCTGATTTATGATCTGAATTTTTGGAATGCAAAACTTTGAACAAAAATTCTACGGTAGAAACGTTACTCAAAAGAGACATTAAATAAATAATTTTAGCTAAAATCTGTTTATCTTTCTCCTCCTTATATAAACCCTTCAACGACTCAATTAGTTCATACTTGATAAATAAATACTCCTTAGAATAAGAATTTAAAAATTTAAATGAAATTAAAGTATCCAATGCAGCTTCACGTATTTCCGCCTTCTCAGAACTCAAACAAGAAATAATGTCTAGCACAGTATCAGGCGACTGTAATTCTGACATAACAGCCAAAATTTTAACTTTAATTGAGGCTAATTCGTCAGACTTAGCTAATAGAGTTTTAAGAGTAGATAATGCCAATTTATGACCTCTTTGAGCTAGCAGATCAATTGCATTAAATCTAATATGCTTTTCATTGGAGTTAAGCAATTCCTCAGTAACAACCTTTGTATATTTTTCTTGCTGTCTATAAGTAATGTAGAAAAATATCAAAGTACAAACAACCATCGCAATATTCAAAGCCAAATTCAAAGAACTTCCTTCAAATATTTTATCAAGAACAATCACGAAAAGAGTTCCAAGCAAAGCTCCCAAAGGCCTCACAACACCTTCAAGAAACTCCCTGAGATGTTCTCTTACTTTTTCTTTAACTGCGTAATAAGAAATATGATAAGTATTAGTATGAATAACTGAGGTAAGAGTGAAATTATTTTTAGCCAAAACAGCAGTCAAAAAGTCAAATCTGAAGAATAAACCAGCCAAACTAAGAAGAGTGACTAGTGGATGTAAAAGCATAGCCCCAACAACTCCAAGACTCGTAATCAAACGACTTCCTAAAAAGATCTCAACTATCAAAGCAGAAGCACTGAAAAGAACAAACAATAACCCCAAATTGTGAATAAAAGCGTGTTCAAAGCCACTTCCAGCTTCAAAAATTACATGAGAAACATTTTGATAAACAACTTTGGTATATTGAAATTCAATAAGATTAAAGATTACCCACTGAAAAAGAACTATAAAAATTAAACCAAAAACAAAGGAAGAGTGAGACTTACTATCAAAAGCCTGCTTGAGCTGACTAAAGATTCCATCAGGTCCCTTTTCGTGATTTTTTTTATGAACCAATTCCACTTTATCCTCATCGAAATCAAAGAATAACAGAAGTGGAATGAGTAAAAAAAGCACACTTACCATCAAATAGATAAAACTAGATAATGAGAAATAGCTAGACAATAGAGTTACTAATAAACCAGCAACTATACCTCCCAACGTCTCAGACACCTCAATAACAGGAAAAGTTCTTTCTGAAGTAAGTGGATCAAACAATTCCTCCACATAAGCAATCATAATAATTCTCAATTGATTCAATAAAATAGAGATAGAAAGTATCAATAAAGAGAAAAATAAAATTGCGTGAGTATTTACGACCACAGCAGCAACAAAAAGAAACAATCCAGAAAGAACAATAGTAGAAAGCATAACCGCCACCCTTGTCATTCTCTCGAAGAAAAGCGAGTAAACAACACTTCCAATAATGGAAAAAACGGCATTAATAACAAAAAGATAAGGCAAAGATAAAATTCCATACCTACTTACAAACATAGCGACTAAAACCGTCCATCCTACAACAAATGAAGTTCTATAAAGAAATTTTATAACCAAAGCAAAAATCACACGTGACCATTCATTACCCCTTATATTAAAGAAGCGGTTCAATAACGAAATTTCCCTCAAAGACTCCAACATTATTTTTGTATTTATTTAACATAATATTATACCATAAAATAAGATCAGGAACAAGCGTATGACTCGAACAAATTAGAAAATTAATATAGAATAATTACATGTTCGCAAAACTATTCAAACCGGTAAAAATTGGAGGAGCAACCCTTTTGGTAACAATAACCATCCTTTTTAGTAATTTACTCGGCTTATTAAGAGATAGAATCATCGCAACCCACTTTGGTACAAGTAGCGCAACAGATGTATACAACGCATCTTTTCTGATTCCAGATACATTATTCAATTTATTCATAGCTGGAGCACTAGCAGCAGCCTTTGTGCCTGTTTTCACTGAATACCTAGGAAAAGACAAGGAAGAAGCTAGGAAAATAGCCAATACGCTACTAAATGCCGCAATATTAGTAATTGGAATTTTATCAATAGTTGCGCTGATATTTATGAATCAAATTATTAGCGTAACATTTCCACAAGCAACTCCAGAAATGCAAATTCAGATCGCAAGTATGACTAGATTAATGCTTAGCTCATCTCTAATTTTCACTATAAGTAATAGTATAGGAAATATACTTATGTGCTATAAACACTTCTTTGCATATTCAGTTTCACCATTACTGTATAATCTCGGAATAATCCTCGGAGTTATTTTTCTCCAAGAAAAGATCGGCATTTATTCAGCAGTAGTTGGAGTAATAGGTGGAGGAATATTACACTGCGCTATTAGACTAGTAGACATCAGATCCACAGAATATAAATATAAATTCGAAATGGATTTAAAACATCCAGGATTTATAAAAATTATTAAATTAATGATTCCAAGAGCGATAGGAATCATCGCAACACAATTCAACATATTCCTTTTTACTTCGATAGGAATAGGATTAGCTGTAGGAGGAGTTGCAGCATTTAATTTTGCGAGAAATATCCAAAGCGTAGCTGTAACACTTTTTGGAATGGCTTTTTCTACAGCAATTTTTCCATACCTCACAAGTTCAATAAGTAAGGGAGACAAAACAGAATTTACAGATCAAGTACAAAAAACAATTCAAAGAATATTATTTTTCACTATTCCTTCAATGGTTGGAATTATGCTGTTGTCGCAAACAAGTATTGAACTAATTTTGAGTGGTGGAGCATTCAACCAAAAATCTATAAATTTAACTTCTCTCATATTATTTTATTTTGCAATTTCTATTCCTCTCGAAAGTCTTTCACATATTCTTTCAAGAGCCTTTTACGCCGCAAAAGACACTAAAACTCCAATGTTCATATACCTAGGAACAACAATAATAACAGCCTTTTGTACAATCTACCTTGCGCCAAAATATGGCATAGAGTGGTTCTCAATTGGATTCACATTAGGGTATTTATTCTACGTAATAGCAAATACGATTTTATTAAAAAAACATCTACACGGATTTCAAAAGAAAAAGTTCTTCACTAGCTTGCTAAAAATAACAATTTCTTCAGGAATTATGGCAATTGCAATTTTAGTTGCTGAACCATTGAAAAACATTCTTTCACCAAAAATTGCCGATGCCTCAATAATAACAATAGGTGCAGCAATATTTTTTGTAGCCTCCTACTTACTAAAATGTGAAGAAATAGGCAGCATCAACTTCATCTTGGCCAAATTAACAAAGAAGCCAATTGAAAGCGTAGATATTAGTAAAAATTAATCAGACCTTCGTACTTCAAATCTCCATCCAAAATATCGAATTTAGACTTAACAACATCAATTGAATCAGATATTTTTGCTATACCAGCTCCGCCTATAATAGATAGAGAATGCGTTCCACCAACTAACTTAGGAGCATAATAAAACAAAACTCTATCAACAAGTTTAGAGTCAGACAAATTCTCATCAAAGAGAGATCCATTTATTCCACTTCCTCCCTCAACAAAAACACTTTGAATACCATTTGAAGCCAAATACTTCAAAAGCTTTTTAAAAACTACTTTTGATTTACCAAAAGACTTAACAGAAACAGAAGCATCAATAAGTTTCTTTTTCAAACGAAGAGAAATATTATCAGAACAAGCAATTAATACATTCTCATCCCTGAAAATTTTCATATCCTTTTTGAAATCCAATTTATCACCAACAATAACTCTCAAAATATTTTTAGACTTATATTCACCAATTGTCGCCAACTCTGGATTATCATTCATAACAGTACTAGCACCGATAATCACGGCATCACACTTGCTACGTTCAAGCTTCGCATCTAGACGGGATTTTTCGCATGTAATCCATCTAGAATCCTTAGTAAAAGTAGCAATTTTACCATCCAAGCTTAATCCGGCTTTTAGAGTCAAATAGGGAAGTCCTAATGTCACATTCTTAATAAAAGGCTGATTAATAGATCTAACTTCCTCAGCCAATTTAGAAGTAGGTTTTAAAACAGAAACTTTAATTCCATGTTTTTTCAAATACGAAATACCTTTACCATTTACTTTCTGAAATGGATCCTTCATTCCTATAACAACTTTACTAAAACCAGCAGTAGCCACCGCTTTAACACAAGGAGGCGTTTTTCCGGTATGAGCACATGGTTCTAGAGTCACATACAAAGTCGCATTATGAAACAACATAGGCTCAATATCCACCGTCATGATTCCAGATTTTTGCATCATCTGCTTAATTGCCATGATCTCAGCATGATCTGCTCCAGCTTTCTCGTGCCATCCTTCAGCAACTATCTGGCCACCTTTAACAATAACAGCACCAACACATGGATTTGGTGATGTAAAACCCTCTCTTTTCTTAGCAAGCTCAATAGCTCGCCTCATAAAAACTTCATCCATAGCATTTTTTAATACTTAACAGATGGATAAACTAACATAAAGCAAACACATCGTCAATAAGTCTAAACCATATCTAAGAGATGTCCCATCTTAGATTTCTTAGTACTCAAATATTCACGATTAGTATCGTTCGGAGTAATTTCAATTTGAACTCTCTCTACTACATTCAATCCATAACCTTCAAGACCAACAATTTTAGTAGGATTATTAGTCAACAAACGAATATTTTTTATACCAAGTTCCGCCAAAATCTGAGCGCCAATTCCATAATTTCTCAAGTCAGGTGCAAAACCAAGTTTAGTATTAGCCTCAACAGTATCATATCCTTCATTTTGCAACTTATAAGCCTTAATTTTATTCACCAAACCAATACCTCTTCCTTCTTGCCTCATATATAAAACTGCACCTTTTCCTTCTTTCGCAATTTTTTCTAACGAAACATCTAATTGATTCCTACAATCACACTTCAATGATCTAAAAACTTCACCAGTAAGACATTCACTTTGAACTCTTACTAATATATTTTCACCATCATCCAAAACCCCTTTAGACAGAACTACATGCTCAGAGTCATCAACAGTAGTCTTAAAAATCTTTACATTAAAATCTCCAAACTCAGTAGGCAGTACCGTTTCAGCAACTATTTTTACCAATTTCTCAAAACGACGTCTGTACTCAATTAAATCCTTAATTGTAATAATTTTCATTTCATTTTTTTTCGCAAAATCCAAAAGTTCATCACGTCTCATCATTTCACCATCTTCACGAGCAATCTCACAAATTACAGCAGCTGGAGCAAAACCAGCCATCTTCACCAAATCAATAGAAGCCTCAGTATGACCAGCTCTAACTAAAACTCCACCTTGTTTAGCACGAAGAGGGAATACATGCCCAGGACGCACAAAAAGATCGGAGGTAGTACTATAATCAGCAATTGATTGAATAGTTTTTGCTCTATCTGAAGCAGAAATACCAGTAGTAATACCAGACTTCAAATCCACAGAAACAGTAAAATTACATTTATTAGATTCCTTACTATCCTGAACCATAGGATAGAAATTCAAACGATCAGCAATATCCGCATCAACAGGAGTACAAATCAAACCACGGCCTTCCTTAGCCATGAAATTTATATCTTTTGCAGTAACCTTTTCAGCAGCCATCACAAAATCACCTTCATTCTCGCGTTCCTCATCATCGAGAACTATAACCATTTCACCCTTTTTCAAGGCAATAACAGCATCCTCAATTTTATCAAAGTGAGTCATATAAAAATTGCTAGATACAGATTATGCCACTAAACCGTAAAACGCACAAATATCTTTACAGTAGCACCAGCATCTTTCAATAACTGTTCTACAGTCTGGTCAGGATTCTTAACAAATGATTGCTTCAATAAAGCATTCTCTTCTCTGTATTTCTTTTCCTTACCAAGCATAATTTTTTCAACGATCTCAGCAGGTTTTCCTTCTGATTTCAATTGTTCAGACCAAATTGATTTTTCACGTTCAACCAATTCAGGAGCAATTTCTTCTGGAGATAAAACAGCAGGATTTGTAGCAGCAACATGCATTGCAACGTCACGTGCCAATTCAACAGTTCCACCAGCTAAAACAACCAATACACCAATCTTCTTATTTGAATGTACATAATCACCAATGACATCACCTTCAACCAAAACCATATTAGACAACTGAATATTTTCACCTAATCTCAAAACAGCATCCTTAACTTCAGCCAAATCTCTATCATCAGCCTTAATAGTATCATTCAACAATTTTTCAACGATCGAAGAACCTAAAGTCAAATAATCATCACCACGAGCCACGAAATCAGTTTCACAACCAAGCAAAACCATACCAGCTTTTTTACCAACAACTTTTACGAATACAGCTCCTTGTGAAGTACCACGAGCAGCTCGGTCCACAGCTTTTGCTTCACCTTTTTTTCTAAGTACATCAATAGCAGTTTCAAAATCACCATTAGTTTCTTCTAAAGCAGATTTACAAGCAGTCATAGAAACACCAGTAGCATCACGTAATTTTTTGATCAATTCGATTGAAGCAGTCATAATATTAATTTAAAAAATAATTAGGGTTTCGGAGTTTCAACAGGTTTAACTGGAGAAACAGGAGCAGTAGGAGTAACAACAGGAGCAGGTTTATCCAAAGTCTTTCCTGTTAACATTTTAAAAATATAATCTTCAGGGATTTTAGCCGCAAAGCCTGCAATTATTGGAATCTCGGTAGTCTTACCTCCGTATGCGATTACCATACCAGAAACATGAAGCAACAAAACTACACCCCAAAGCATTAAACTCAAAATTGGACTAAATACAGCCACAACTATAGTAAAAAACCATAAGAAAAATAAAATTAGTCCTTGGCGAGCATGAAACAAACAAAACTTACTACTTACCATCTTTATTGAACACAAAACGCATGTGACAATATTAAAGACTGGTATATAGCAACTAATTGCCCAACCTTTATCACCAGTCAAAGCGACAATCTTCGCCTGAATATCGGCAACAGGGTTTTGATTTGATGAATCAGCCATTACTATTTATTTTTAGCCTTTTTATAGACTCCCTTAATAGTATCTAAGAAGTAAGTCAAAGACTTAATAGCATCGTCGTTACCAGGGATTGGATAAGCGAGACCAGAAGGATCAGCATTAGTATCAACAATTCCCACTACAGGAATTTTCATTCTTCTAGCTTCTTTAACTACGATTTTATCTCTTAAAGCATCTACCACGAAAACTACATCTGGCTTAGAAGTCATATTCTGTACACCTCCTAAAGCAATCTGCAATTTATCCATAATTTTCTTCATCTTTGAAACTTCCTTTTTTGTATATTTAGAAATTTCACCAGTTTCTACCTGACGTTTTAAATCAGCAAGATACTTAGTACGTGACTTAATAGTAGTAAAGTTAGTAAGCAAACCTGGAATCCATTTTGATACTACGTATGGCATAGAACAATCTTTTGCCAATTCTTCTAGTAACTTAACAGACTGAGGTTTTGTACTAACAAAAAGTACAGTTTTATTCTCAGCAAAAGACTTAGACAAAAAAGCCAAAGCCTTCTCTAGCATCTCGTAGGTTTTCTCGAGATTAATGATATGAATTCCATTTCTCTCGCCATGAATGTATTTCTTCATGCGTGGATTCCATTTTTGTGTGCGATGTCCGATATGCACTGCATTCTCAAACATCTTTTTGATTTCTTCTTTTTGCATAATCCTTGGGGTTTACGCCAGTAAGTCATTAATTTGCGTTTAGCCATGCCAGTTAAGGTAGGAGGATTCCGCAAGCTGAAATACCGACTTGATATAAAAAAATAACAGCGTTAATCTAATGAAAAGAAAGCTTAATTGCAAGCCTAAAACACAAATTATGCACAAATTGGAAAAAATCAGAAAACAATTAGATAAACTAGATGATCACCTTTCTAAACTTCTTCAAAAGAGGGCAAAACTGGTAATTGAAGTAAAAAAGATCAAAAAAGAAGGAAAACTAAAGATAAAAGACCCAAAAAGAGAGGAATTTATCCTAAGTAAAATGAATAGTGAATTCGAAGTGCAAATATTCAAAAAAATATTAACTGAATCCCGCAAACTTCAAACCTCAAATAGGCCTAAGGCACACTTGCAAAAACCACCCAAAATGTGATACAATATAACAAGCTAAAACAAAAAAAATGAATTTAAATTCAAATCAAAACACAGATACAAAGATTACAATCACTATGCCAACAAATGCTTACTTCATGTCTGGCATTAGAGATTTTACGCTGAATATGATTAAGAATACCACTAACTTCACAGAACAGTGGGCTTTTAGATTTCAGTCTGTAGTTGATGAATTATGCAATAACGCTATCGAATATGGCTCACAACCAGGAAGCGAAATTGGTATTACATTCTTATACGCAAAAGATAACTACCTCGACATCATCGTAGAAGACACCGGAACAGGAAAAAATAAGATTAAATCACAAGACTTACAAAAATTATACAATTCTAGAAAAGAAGTTGGATACGTATTTAGCGGAATAAGAGGAAGAGGACTTGTAAAAATAGTAGGTGAATGGAGTGATGAATTAACTTTTAGTGACCGTCCAGAAGGAGGTATGTCAGTTACAGTTAGAAAATATCTAAAAAACGTTAGACAACCAACAGCAGGATCTCCTATTAGCACTGCAAATACATTAGTACTTAACATTTAATAAAAATGACTGAAGCAAATATCGTAATCGAAGACATAGCCGGATTAAACAAAGTAGTTAAACATGTTCATATATCAGGACAACTAGACGAGAGCAATGTTGATGAAAAAATTCAGGCAATTTATAAAATCTTTGAGACAACTCCAAAAGGAGTAAATATAATTTTTGATCTAGAGAATCTAGACTATATGAATAGTAAATCAATTGGTTATTTAACTGATTTATATGGAAAAGTTACCGAAAGTGGTGGAACAGTAGCCATCGCTAAACCAAAACCAAATATCACGGACATCCTACAGGTTGTAGGATTAACACAATTAATAAAAACATTCGATTCAATAGAAGAAGCTAAAAAGTATATCAGCGATAGTGCCACTGTTCCAGTAGTCGCTCCAGCACCAGCTGCTCCGGCTCCAGTAACCACTCCTGCACCAGTAGCAGTTGAAACACCAGTTGTTCCCGCTCCAGCTCCAGCCATAAGCGTTGCGCCAGCTATCGTTGAAACTCCTGCTGCACCAGCACCAACTGCTCCAGCTCCGAGCGTAACAACAACACCAGCTGCCGTAACACCAGCGCAGAATCAATAATAAAGAGCTAATGAGCCCAAAATGCTTGATAATCCAATCGCACTTCTAGGTCTCTCAACACTTTTAGCCGCAATTCCAATTGCGGTTTGGCTTTTTATTACACTTAAACAAGGCCCAAGCAGTAAAAAAATTGCATTGATGGTTTTTGGACTTGGATGCATCACCGCTCCAGCTCTTCTAGGTCTACAAGTTGTTTGGGAAGGAAGAACAGCCTTAATTATGGCCCTAATTCCAATATCAGGGTTGGCCATGTTTATCTTCGATTCATATTTAAAGAAAGCTTTTGCTGCACTAGTACTTATTTTGTGCATCATAAGCAATTACATGGAGAATTTTCAATGGCTATGGAGCATAAAAATTCCTCAATTCAACCTGCAGTCAGCAATTGAAACAAATGCCTCTTCTTATTTCACGGCCACAGTACTTTCGCTTCTTTTATTCGTAATATTAGAAGAAAATATCAAGCTCTACGTAATGAGAACAATAGACCGCAAAACTCTTTATATCTCCAAAATTAACGATGCGATGATATACGCCATAGCAGCAGCTCTTGGCTTCTCCTTCGCAGAAAACGTTTATTATCTATATAGTTTTTGGCCTTCCGTAAGCAATAGCGAACTCATAACGATGTACATATTCCGCGGAATTTTTACGACAGCAGCTCACATGACCTATTCAGGAATTTTCGGATATTATTACGGAATTGGCAAATTTTCCATGGTTATAAATCAACAAAATCTCATAGAAGGGACTCAAGACAAAATATCTCTATTCATTGCAAAAATATTCAATATTCCTCCAAGCGAAGGATTCAGGCAAAAAACAGTATTGAAAGGACTCATGATAGCCATGGGTTTACACTTTTCAATAAACTTCATGCTTCAACTACAACAAGATTATGGAATAAGAATTTTATTTCCAATAGTCATATTATGCAACATAGCTATGTTTGCATTTCTTCAATACCTAATGAGTAGGAAAGCTGGCCATCTAATTTTACTTTCTGACCCAAGCACAAAAAAAAGCTCAACCATGGTCAAAAAGGACGAAGAAGTTGTTATTGAATTAATGAATATGTGGCTTAAAGATCAAAGATACGTTGATGTCATTCATATTTGTGAAAGACTACTAGAGAGAGACCCAGATAACAATGTAGTAAAAATGTTTAAAGCAAAAGCAATGGACGAAATGGATGAAAAAAATATTTACAAAAAAATTCTTGGAACAGTAGTCAAAACTGATGACGAATTGTCCACTGATGATAAAAGCATCATAAACAAATATACCGCCACAAAAGATTCAAAGAAGACAGAACCACAAGAAATCCAAAATCAACCTCAACCACAACAGAAAAAAGATATCTTAGAAAAACTCACCGGAGAAGGAACTTTCAAATTATAAAAAATTAAGGTAAACTCTGGACAACCAAATTTCCATGAGTTTTAGAAAAGCAAAAATCGCCCTAGTTTTCGATTGGATGACCAATAACGGAGGCGCAGAAAAAGTTAACACTGTTCTGCACAAAATGTTTCCCCAAGCTCCAATATTTACGTCTATTTTTAACCACGAGGAAGTAAGGGGATTTGAAAAGGCAGCAATTACGACTTCCTTCATCCAAAACCTCCCTTTTGCAAAGAGCAAACATCAGCTCTATTTGAAACTAATGCCATATGCATATGAGCTTTTTGACTTAAGCAATTACGACATTGTCATTTCCAGCTCACACGCATGCGCTAAAGGAATTATCACAAAACCGGAAACTCTACACATCTGTTATTGCCACACACCCATGAGATACGCTTGGGACAATTGGCATAGCTACATTCGCGATTATAAAATGAATCCAATTCTAAAAAACTTCGCAAAAAAAAGTCTTCATAAAATAAGAATGTGGGACAGATTATCAGCAGATAGAGTAGATTATTTTATTGCAAATTCAGAAACTACAAAAAAGAGAATCAGCAAATATTACAGAAGGGATTCCGATGTAATTCACCCAATGATAGACAGTAAAAAATTCTACATATCCAAAGAAACAAAGGGATATTTCTTAGCGGTAGGAAGATTAATACCCTACAAGAAATTCGATTTAATTATTGAAGCTTTTAATCAAATTGGTTTGCCCTTGAAAATAGTAGGAGAGGGACTTATTCAAAATGAACTAAGAAACAAAGCCAAAGCCAACGTAGAATTTCTAGGTAATATTGATGACAAGAGTTTACAAAAAATCTATAGCGAATGCGAAGCGCTGATCTTCCCACAAGTGGAAGATTTTGGAATAACAACTATCGAAGCCATGGCTTCAGGAAGACCAGTAATAGCCCTAAACCAAGGAGGAGCCGTAGATACAATCATCGATGGGGAAACTGGAATATTCTTCAATAAACAAACTCCAGAAGATTTAATAAAAGCTATAGAGACTTACCAGAAAAACAAAAATAAATTCAATCCACACGCAATAAAAAAACACGCACAAGGCTTCGACCAAGAAGAATTCGAAAATAAACTTATCGAATACATAGAGGAAAAATGGAATAACTGGCAAAAATAAAAACTAGCCAGTAACCAAGGAGATAATAATATTTACGAAGGCCCAAGCTACCAAAGTCATAACCAATCCAATAAGAGCATATTGAATGGCTTTTTTACCTTGATCCTTATCATTGGAAACACCAGCAAAAAGATACATATAACCTCCATAAACAATTCCACCTACGGAAGCCAAACCGGATATTCCAATAATAAACTGTAAAATATATCTAATGTAATAAGGAATCATCCAAAGATGTATATCACCAGTTTTAATACCACAAGCGAGAATATCATTTGCTGTAACTGCTGCATCAATAACAGGATCAAGGCCAGAAGGAGGACAAGTTATAGCAGTATTACCACCGGTGTTATCAGTATTAACAGCCCCAACCTTAAAAATTTTTTGCTTAACCCAGCAAGAATTCTTTCCCACTTCATTCATAATACCTCTACAATCCTTAACATTATTATTAGTAGTAGGCAAAACAGTTCCGTTATTATCTGCAGCAAAAACTACCCCGGAGAATTGCAAAATAGAGATAATAAATAACAACCCGGAAATTGTCGCTTTTTTGAGGAAATTCATTGAATTTAGAATATCACACTTGCTCTTTTATTTCCAATAGCTACAATAGCTAGGCTATTACAAACCAAAATGACCGAAAAATCAACTGCAACCATTGCCATTATAGGTAGACCAAACGTGGGAAAATCATCCCTATTTAACAGATTAATTGGCAAGAAATATGCTGTTACTTCTGACGTAGCTGGAACTACAAGAGACAGATTATTCCACAGCTATGACTGCGGAGACTACAGCACCATCCTAGTAGACACTGGAGGTCTTGAATACGACAAAAAAGACAATATTGAAGCCGATGTACAATCTCAAGCAAAAATTGCCATAAACGAAGCAGATATCGTTATGTTCGTCATAGATAACATGGAAGAACTAACTAAGAACGATTACCTAGCTGCTGACATTCTTAGAAAATCAAAGAAAGAAGTAATTCTCATTGCCAATAAATGTGAAAACATCGGATCAAAGAATGAAACTTATCAGTACTACGAGCTAGGATTTGATAAAGCAGTTTTAATTTCAGCGATTCACAATAAAGGAATCAAGGATTTAGAAGAAGAAATGATCAAGAGATTGAAGAAAATAAAAATAAGTAAAAAGAAAATTCAATCAGACAGAGATCTTTGCAATATCTGCATCATCGGAAAGCCTAACGCGGGAAAATCTTCACTAGTAAATGCACTTTTCGGTTCAGAGAAAATCATCGTTTCCGACATAGCCGGAACCACTAGAGACACTATCGATACCGAGATCAATTACAATAATAAAAGATTTAATATCATTGATACGGCAGGTTTACGTCGTCCAGGAAAAATAGAGAAGGGAATTGAGAAATACAGCAGTTTGAGAGGACTCAATGCCGTAGAAAGATCTGACATCGTAGTACTTCTCATAGATGGAACAAGCGGAGTAACAAAGGGAGATTGTCACATTGCTGAATACGCTTTAGATGCTGAAAAAGGGCTAATTATTGTTATCAATAAAATAGATTTATTCAAAGAGACAGATGACAAAAAGGGTGAATTAATTTGGAAACTTAAACAAAAATTTGCTTTCGTACCATGGGCTCCTATAGTTTTCATCTCAACAAAGAACAAAAAGAATATTTACGAAATTCTAAATTTAGCTGAAACCATCATTGAAGAAAGAAAGAAACGCATTTCAACTCCTGAATTGAACAAGTTCCTCCAGAGAACAATGATGAGACATAAACCTGCAAGCACAAGCAACAAAAAGCCAAAGTTTATGTACGCGAGCCAGGTAGATACAAATCCACCAAAGATATTATTATTCTTCAAGAACGGTGATAAACTTCACTTTTCATACCCTCGTTATATTGAGAACGAAATCAGAAAAGAATACGGCTTCAACGGAACATCAATTCAACTAAAATTCAAGACCCAAGCTCCAAATAGAGGAGAAGAGAAAAATTAATTTTTATTAATACTCAACTCTTTGAATTTCTCCAGAGTGATTTTTGAGTTTCCAAACTTAGATCTCCATAAACCTCTATATTCACGACGCCTATCAAAGTTGTGAAATTTCAATATATGCTCACTAATCACCAGATTTGCAGGATCCGAAAGAGAGGAAGCCTTTTGACGCGCTCTTTTTAACTGCCATCCTAACAATTTATTTTCCATCAAATTTCCTAATTTCCCAGAAAGTAACCACTGAAATAAAATCTTCATTTTGCTCTTTTTGAAGAAGAAAACAGGTTTATTCATTCCACCAGAAGATACTTCGAAATCATCATTTACCCATGAATTAGCATCAGCAAAATCCTTCGACACACCATCATCAATTACTGGCAACAAAGTCTTTATCCAAACTCGTAAATAAACATCATCTTCAATAGCAATTGGAGATAAATTAAGGCAACTATCATCCACAAAAAAGCTCAAACAAAACCTACCAGCAACCTTATTCCTATGCCTTCTCACTCCTAGTAAATGTAAAATTGCAGTAACAAAAGTACGCACCATAAATAAACGCCCTTTTTTAGCAACAATAAAAAGATCTATATCACTCTTATCATTCAAATTAGAAAAAGCCAGATTATTACATACCGCCACCATCCTCAAAAAAGGCACAAAATTCAAATAGCGCACATATTTCTCTACCTTCTTCCACATTTGTTTTTCTAAATCTTCCATTTTTTAGGTATAATCCAAACATATGATGACAGAAAAAACAAAATTACAAAAGATCTTGGACGATTTACCTAAATCTCCTGGTGTCTATAAGATGATAGACAAGGAGGGAAGAGTTATATACATAGGAAAAGCTAAAGAGTTAAACAAAAGAGTAAAACAATATTTCAAAAAAGATTACGAACATTCCACAAGAACCAAAAAGCTTATGGAGAATGTTTTTGATATTGAAACTATCGCCGTAGATAGCGAATTAGAAGCAATGATTCTCGAGCACAACCTAATCAAACAACTTCAGCCCAAATATAACGTCATCATGAAAGATGACAAAAATTACGTTTACATCAAAATTACTAAAGAAGATTTTCCGAGAATTCAATTAGTACGCAAAATAGAAAAAGACGGAGCTAAATACATTGGTCCAAAAACCGCAGCACATAAAGTAAAAGAAACATTTAAGACTCTCAAGAAAATTTTTCCTTTCAGACATTGCAGCCTAGATATTCAACAAACCGCACCATTACAAGTAATAGTTACTCACAAAACAATTAAATATCCTTGTTTAGACTATTACATTAAAAGATGCGCCGCTCCATGCATTGCCAAATGCAGCATTCAGGAATATCAAGAAATAATTAAAAATGTGGAGAATTTTCTCGAAGGAAAAAGTGATACCATCGTCAACGACCTCAAGAAAAAAATGCAAGAATTCGCAATGAAAAAGGAATTCGAAAAAGCTGTTAAAATAAGAGACAAAATCAAAAAAATAGAATCAATTCTTGAAACTCAGAAAGTTCAAGATCCAAACCAAACAGACAAAGATATTATCAACTACTGTATCACTCAACACAAAGCTTATTTCAATCTTTTTCAGATTAGAGATGGTAAATTAATAGATCAAGAAAATTTCATCCTTAGTGCTCACGAAATTCAGGACGAACAAGACAGTGAAGTACTCAGCGCTTTTCTTAAACAATATTACGAAATTGCCACAGACATTCCAAAAGAAATATATATTCCACATGAAGCACAGGATATAAACGAGATTGAAATTCTCATCGCCAACCAAACAGAAAAAAAGGTAAACATCATCATTCCAAAGATAGGAATCAAAAACAAGCTATTGGAAATGTCCTTAAACAACGCCAGAATTTTTGCTGACAGAAATAAGCCAAGCTGGAAAGAAGAGAGTGAATCAACAGAAAAAGCCTGCAAAAAACTTCAAGAAATACTCAAAATTGAAAAACCACTTAAGAGAATCGAATGTTATGACATTTCTCATCTTAGCGGAACCGATACGGTCGGATCCATGATAGTCTTCGAAAACGGTGCCCCAAAGAACAATCTCTATAGGAAATTCAAGATCAGAACAGTAAACAATAAGCCTGATGATTTCAAATCAATGGAGGAAGTATTGACTCGTCGCTTCACTAAAATAGCTCTAAAATATCTACATAAAGACTTTCAATTAAAGAAAGCCACAAAGAAAGATCACAATTTCATCGAAACTAACAATAAAGTAAATCTTAAAAAAGCTGACAGGACTTTCTTCATTTTAAAGAAAAACAAAGAAGAGATAGGATTTATATCCGTAAAAAAATATAGCGATAAAGTTTGCGAATTAAGAAATCTTTGGGTGAAAAAAGAATATAGAGGAGCCAAAATGGGCTATAAATTAATACAAGATGCAATTAAAAAGAATAAGCTCAAAAGAACCTACATTATCTGCAAAGCTAAACTCAGAGATTATTATTTAATGGCCGGATTTGAAGAAATTCAAAAAATACCAGAAGAGATGAAAGAACGCTCAAAATTCTGTGAGACAAAGCATGGCGCATGCTGCTACATGGCTTACGATAGCTTCAAACATAAAGAAGACGAATCCTTCAGCAAAATTCCAGATTTAGTGATAATAGACGGAGGAAAAGGACAGCTATCAATCGCGCACGAAGTTTTCACCAAATTAAAACTTCCAATTTTCCATATATCCCTAGCAAAAAGGATTGAAGAGATATTCCTCCCGGAAAATCCAATTCCTATACTTCTGCCACACACTGACGAAGCCTTGAAGCTGCTTCAGAGGGCTAGAGATGAGGCACACAGGTTTGCCATCAGTTTCAACAAAGAACTACGCAGCAACGCAATTAAAAAGGCTAAGAGGCCTGGAATGCTATCCGGAAAGCTATTTTAAGTTTATAACTTCTGATTCTTTCAACACTCCTTCTACCCACTCATTAAGAGGCAAGGATTTTTCGTACTCTCTCACATCATAAATATTTGCTTTAAGCTCAGGGTGTTCAGGCATAAACATCGCACAAGTATCAGTACATGGAAGTTTAGAAATATCAAAAGTACCGATCTTCTCAGCTAAAGCCACAGTTTGATCCTTATCAAATCCAATCAGGGGATAGAACATCGGAATAGTAGAGGCATCATGAATAGCAAACATATTTTCTGGTGTTTGAGAAGCCACTTGCCCCAAACTATCACCAGTGATTAAACCCTTAGCGTGCTCATTTCTAGCAATTCTCTCAGCAATCCTTACCATCAACCGTCTATAAAGAACTGTACGAATTTTTGAAGGAATATCCAAATTTGTAGAAATTGATTTTTGAAATTTACCAAAAGGCACAAGGTACAATTTTGTATCAAACTGATAATTAGAAAGAATTTCTACCAATTTTTTAACATTTTCCATCTCAGACTTATCACTAAACGGATAAGCATGGAAATGAACAAAAACCACTCTCGCACCGCGTCTCATCATCATATAAGAAGCCACAGGAGAATCAATTCCAGATGAAATCAAAGAGACAAAACGTCCCTGACTATTTGGTGACAACCCACCAGCTCCTTTATATTTTTTAAATGAAAAATAAGCATGATCATTAAAAAATTCGAAATCTACCACCAACTCAGGATCAACCATCTTAGCTTTAATACCAATACCTCTACGTAAAAGACGCGCTCCAATTTCACGCTCCAATTCCGTTGATTTAAAAGGCAAAGGCATTGAACGCTTCACTGCTACCCTGAAAGTCCTAGGCTTCAAATCAGGATTTAAAATATATGCCGGCATATTTTCCCAAACAGAATCAAGCAATGGATCCAACTCAACATCCCCCTGATAAACAAATTTGAAATTTTCAATTCCAAAAACTCTAAATAAAACCTCAGAATATTTCACCTCATCAGCATCACTAAAATCATCTGGCAAAGACACCAAAAATCTCCCCAAAGTATGCTTTATAGAATAATTAATTTTAAATTCCTTTTGCAAAACAAAACGAAGCCTCTTCTTCAACTTATCTACAAAATAAGAAATATTTGCCTTCTTCAATCCAATTTCCCCGTAATGTATAAGAATACAACGCTTCATAACCAGGTAATAATACAAGAATATTGTGCAAAAATGAATCTGAGCATAGAATCAAACCGCAAAATATGGACCTAATTAATACAATAAAGAAAGCCAAAAAGCCAGTCATCATGGGTATTTTAAACATGACTCCAGACTCCTTCAGCGATGGCGCTCAATTTAACAATCTTGAAAAAGCGATAAAAAGAATCAAAGAAATGGAAGAAGAAGGCGCAGATATTATAGATATTGGAGGCGAATCCACCGGTCCAAACTCTCAAGACGTCAGCCTAGAAGAGGAAAGAAAAAGAGTAATTCCCATTCTGAAAGAAGCTCTAAAGATCACAAAATTACCAATTTCCATAGATACATACAAAAGTGAAATTGCCGAAGAATGTCTAAAATTAGGAGCTCAAATGATTAATGACGTCACTGCATTACGTGGCGATAAAAACATGGGAAAAATAATTGCAAAATACAAAGCTCCACTAATAATAATGTATTCAAAAGACCCAACTGCTAGAACAACACAAACAGAAAAACATTACAAAAACGTCCTCAAAACAGTGGAGATTTTTCTGAAACAACAGATCAAAACAGCAAAAAAATCAGGAATTAGAGACTCTCAAATCATCATAGATCCTGGAATGGGAAATTTCATAAGCAAAGTTCCAAAATATAGTTTTGAAATTCTAAATAATTTAAATAAACTAAAAAATTTCAAAAAACCAATTTGCATCGGCGCATCCAGAAAATCCTTCCTCGGCGGAAAAATTGAAGAAAGGGACAAAAAGGGGGAGATAGTCAGTGCTATTGCATATCTAAATGGAGCCAGTATAATCAGAACTCACGACGTTAAAGGCACTAAAAACATATTAGAAACACTATGACAAAAATGGACTTAAATTGCATATTTCACTTTGCCGCTTCACACTTTCTCACAAAGTATCACGGCAAATGCGAAAACCTACACGGACACAATTATAAATTAATCGTTACTATTTCCGATACAGTTAAAGAAGACGGTATGGTAATTGATTTCAAGATCATTAAGGAAAAAGTAAATTCACTAGTTATTGATATACTTGATCACAAACACTTAAACGACATCATTGATAACCCATCAGCAGAAAACGTAATAGTATGGGTTTGGGATAAGTTAAAAGATGAACTCCCACTCAAGAAATTAACAATTTACGAAACAGACGATTATTATTGCGAATATTATGGCTAAAAATAAAGCTTACCTTAGTCTTGGAAGTAACATTGAAAATAGAAAGAACAATTTAGAAATCGCAATTAAAGAAATAGAAAAACTCGGGATAATTATAAAGAAATCATCAATCTACGAAACAGAACCAGTAGACTATAAAAATCAGCCAAGTTTTCTCAACTCAGCCTTACTATTAGAAACAGATTTATCTCCAGCAGAATTAATAATTAAACTACAGGAGATAGAACACAAAATGGGAAGAGTGAAAGAAATAGAAAAAGGTCCTAGAAATATCGATCTCGACATAATATTTTACAATAACGAAATAGTAAGAGAAAAACACCTACGAATTCCACATCCTAGCTATCATAAAAGAAATTTTGTCCTCACACCACTAGCAGAAATAGAACCGGAATACACAGACCCAATCAACCATAAAAGCGTTTCAAATTTAAAAGAAACAATCATAAATCCAGAAAAAGTAACACTATGGACTTAAAAAAAATTGCAAAATTATATCAGGAAATTCTTGTAGAAATAGGTGAAGACCCAAACCGTGAAGGGTTAGAAAAAACACCTGAAAGAATTGCAAAATCCTTCGAGAAAATTTTTGGAGGTTATAAACAGAAAGCCTCAGAAGCACTCACCCAATTCGACGGCGAAAATTATGACGAGATGATTATCTGTAACGACATAGACTTCTTCTCCACTTGTGAACACCACATGCAACCCTTTTTCGGAAAAGTTTCCATTGGATACATTCCAAATAAAAAAATAATAGGACTTTCAAAACTTCCAAGAATTGTAGAGATTTTCTCTCGCAGACTTCAAAATCAAGAACGTCTCACCATGCAAATAGCCACCACTCTCAACGAACTTCTAAAACCAAAAGGAGTGGCCGTAGTAGTGAAAGCTAAGCACCTCTGCATGATGGCCCGTGGAGTAGAAAAGCAAAATGCGTCAATGATTACATCCTCCTGCACAGGACTTTTCAAGAAAAACGCTAAAACTAGAAGCGAATTCCTCAGATTAATTAAAGAAAATCAATGATTCTTATCATCGATAATTACGACTCATTTACTTATAATCTTTATCAGCAAATAGAGTCCCTCGGACAAAAATGTCTGGTTTTTAAAAATGACGAAATAACTATCAAGAAGATTAAAGAACTAAACCCAGAGAAAATCATAATTTCTCCAGGACCAAAGAGACCAGAAGATAGCGGCATCTCCAACAAAGTAGTACAAAAATTTTATACAACGAAACCTATTCTAGGAGTGTGCTTAGGTCACGAATGTATTGGACAAATTTTTAGTTCAAAGATAGTCCACGCTAAGCAAATAATGCACGGTAAAACTTCCAAAATTAACCACACTAAAGACACTATTTTTAAAGGGGTAAAAAATCCATTCGTAGCAGCTAGATACCACTCACTCGTCATAGACAAAACACCAAAAGAATTTGAACTAATAGCCTGGACAGACGACAACGAAATAATGGCAATCAAACACAAGAAATATCCACTCTATGGCGTTCAATTTCACCCCGAATCGTTTCTTACAACTGAGGGAAACAAAATAATGAAAAATTTTTTATATGAAATCTAACATTCTAGAAAATTTTCAAAATCTAAAACCCACAGACAAAAACATCTGCCTTCTTCACTCAGCACAAAAAGGAATAAATATTCTGGCTACAAATCCAGTAGCAGAATTCAAAGGAAACGATCTGGAAAAATTCAAGGAATTCGCAAAGAAAAACAAAAAAAAATTACTAATAGGATACATCTCTTACGATTCAGCTTACAACCTCTACAGCCTCAAACCAAAGGCTAAAAACGATCTCAACCTACCTTCTATAAATTTCTTTGCCTTCGATAATTGGAAAGAAGAAATCACTACACGACAAAACAAATTCAAAACAAAAAATTTAGAAGAAAAAATTAAATTTGAAATCAAAATAAGCAAAGAAGATTACAAAAAAGCTTTCAATAAGATTAAAAATTACATCAAGGAAGGGGACATATACCAGATAAATCTCACCCACAGACTAGAAGCAAAAACTGAAATCGCAGGCAAGGATCTCTTTCTCAAAATCGCAGAAAAAAACCCAGTAGATTATCTAGCATATTTACAAACAGACAACGCTGAAATACTTAGCGCATCACCTGAAAAATTTATTAAAATAAAAAACAACATCATCGAAACCTGCCCAATAAAAGGAACCAGACCAAGAGGTAAAAACAAAGAAGAAGATCTCGAATTATCTAAAGAATTAATTGCCAGCGAGAAAGAAGCCTCAGAATTAAACATGATCACCGACCTCCTCAGAAACGATCTTGGAAAGGTATGCAAAATAGGATCAGTAAAAGTAAAAGGCCACAGAATACTTCAGAAGTGTCCCACAGTTTGGCATACCTACAGTCGCATCGTTGGTGAACTAAAAACCACACCAATCGAAGCTCTTATCTCCATGCTACCAGGAGGATCCATTACAGGCTGTCCCAAGAAGAGAGCCATAGAGATCATAGACGAATTAGAACCAACCATGCGCGGAATTTATACTGGAGTAATAGGCTACGTCATGCCAAACCAAAAGGAATTAAATTTCAGCATAGCAATTAGAACTATCATCAAAAAAGGAGAAAATCTCTATCTTCAAGTGGGAGGAGGCATAGTAAATGACTCCAAAGAAAAAGATGAATTCGAAGAAACAATGAATAAAGCACTTTCCTTCCAAAATTTATTCAACTGATATTTTTCTAGAAGCAACTACCTTCCTCAATATCAACACCAATACAACCAAAATAACCAAAGCAATTATACCTATAGTTATTTCTTTATAGTAACTTTCTAGCAACGCCTGATTCTCACCAAAGAAATAACCCAAAGCAGCCAACATAGAGAGAGAAACAGCTGTTCCTAAAATGGTATAAATAGAAAAACTAACTAAATTCATTCCCACAAAACCTGCCGGCAAAGAAATCAAATGCCTAATAACTGGAATCATTCTTCCAATAAAAGTAGACGCTTCACCATATTTCAAAAAATAACCTTCAGCTTTAACCAAAGACTCTCTATTCAAAAAGAAAAAACGCGCCCAAGGCTTATCCACTAAAGAATAAATAAGTTTTTTACCTAAGAAATGAGCTATTAGATAATTAAACAACGCTCCCACCAAACTTCCCAAAACACCAAACACCACAATCAAATAAACATTCATCTTTCCTTGATAGGCTAAATAAGCCGCCGGAGTAATAATCAATTCTGCTGGCAAAGGAACAAAAGAGCTTTCGATTGCCATGGCAACGAAAATCCCCAAATAACCCCAACTTAGGACTATTTCGAGCAATTGATTGATTAAACTTTGCATATGTATGGTGCCCAAGGAGGGACTTGAACCCTCACGATGTTGCCAACACTAGATTTTGAGTCTAGCGCGTCTACCAGTTCCGCCACCTGGGCATAAAAATTACAAGACATAACTTAGCGCAATAATTTAAAAACTACAACAAAATCGAATAATTCTGTATAATGTAAAAAAATGTAACCCGATAAAATGTTTTGCGACGAACTAAATTTAAAGATTATAGCTGGTGACGGAGGCAATGGAGCTCTTAGTTTTAGAAGAGAAAAATTTATTCCTAGAGGTGGTCCAGACGGTGGAGATGGAGGCAGAGGTGGAAATATTATTTTCCGTGCCAACGCCAACGTTAACACTTTAAGCCATCTTTCTAACCGAAAGATGTACAAGGCTGAATCTGGAGGCAAAGGAAAAGGAAACAACATGACTGGTAATGACGCCGAGGATCTAATTCTTGATGTTCCTCAAGGCACCATAATTTACACAGCAGATAAAAGCACACAGCTCGCCGACCTAAGCAAACCTAATGACATGATCATTATTGCTCAAGGAGGAAAGGGAGGTATGGGAAATCTCAGATTTACTAGTTCAACAAATCAAGCCCCACACTTCGCAGAGACAGGAGAACCAGGAGAAGAAAAAGATATTTTATTGGAACTTAAACTGGTAGCTGACATCGGACTTATTGGATTACCATCAGTTGGAAAATCTACTTTGATCTCCGTGGTAAGCAATGCTAAACCAAAAATTGCCGCTTATCATTTCACGACACTAATTCCTAATTTAGGAGTAGTTAATATGAATCAATTCGGTGGATCAAATATGGAATCCTTCGTTATGGCAGACATTCCTGGATTAATAGAAGGTGCAAGCGAAGGAAAAGGATTAGGTCACAAATTTCTACGCCACGTAAGCCGTACAAAATTATTAATTCATATTCTTGATTGTACATCTGCAAATGTAGAAAACGACTACAAGACAATCATGTCAGAATTAAAATTATTCGACAAAAAACTTTCCAAATTAAAACAAATCGTCGCCATCAATAAAATAGACATGTTCGACGAAGAAACTTTAAAAGAAAAAATAGAGGAAATTAAAAAGTTCACAAAAAGCACAAAAATTTATCCAATTTCTTGCATGACAAGAAAAGGATTAAAAGAATTGATGTTCCAGGCTTACAACGATCTAACAGTAATTCAAAAGAAAGAAAAGAAAGTAAGAATCGCTGCCAAGAAAAAGGAAGTAATCATACCAATCCTACAACCACACATCGATAAAGTTAAATTCTTCATCAAAGACGTAGAAAAGACCGCAGAAAACACTATTTTCCACGTCGGAGGAAAGCGTATAGAACAATTGATAGTTATGACCGACATCAAAAATCCTGAGGGTCTAGAGCGCATATATCACTATATGGGCCGTATGGGACTTCAAAAAGCTGTTGAGAAGAAAGGCGCTACCTTTGGAGACGTTATAATCATTAAAGGGAAAATCGTTCCCTACAGAAGATAAATGAAAATAGTAGTTGGATTAGGAAATGTAGGCGAAAAATATCTAAAGACACGTCACAATTGTGGATTTTTAGCCTTAGATGAATTTACTAAACAGCTAGAAACAGCTGGAATAGACGTATCCTGGAAAAATGAATCAAAATTAGAGGCTGAAGTAGCCAAAATAAACTACAACGGAGAAAAAATACTTTTAGTAAAACCTACTACCTTCATGAATCTTTCAGGAGAGGCAGTAAGCAAAATTCTCAATTTTTATAAAGAGGAAAAATCAAACCTAGTAGTAATCTACGATGATATAGATCTTCCACTAGGGAAACTAAGAGTAAGGGAAAAAGGTTCAGCCGGAACTCACAATGGCATGAAATCCATCATCCAATGCCTTGGAAGCGAAGATTTCAACAGAATCCGCATTGGGATAGAGAGTAGAGGAGAACTAGCCCCAAAACAGCAAGATTTGGCCGATTTCGTCCTCGGAAACTTCGGTAAAGCCGAATATCCTCTTATTTCCGAGGCTCTTAAACAAAGCATCGAGGAGTTAAAAAAGTTACTTTAAAGCACCTTCTTCATAAATTCAGCTTGACCAAAGAGGCATTTATCCCTAGATTATCAGGGCAAATTTAACAATAAAATCATGTTCGCAATTATAGAGACAGGAGGAAAACAATACAAAGTAGAAAAAGGCGCTACACTTGAAGTAGAAAAAATGAACGTTGAAGACGGTTCTACAATCACTCTCGACAAAGTAGTTCTTATTAGCGATAACAACGATATTAAAATCGGTACTCCATACGTAGCGGGTGCTGCAGTTACTGCTAAGGTTTTAGGACTAATTAAAGGAGAAAAAATCCGTGTTTACAAGATGAAAGCTAAGGAACATTACCAGAGAACAGCAGGTCACAGACAAAAATACACAAACCTTGAAATCACAGAAATCAAATCTGAAGGTGCTGTAAGAGTAAAAGCAGAAGCAAAGAAACCAGCCGCAGTAAAAAAGGCTGCTCCAAAAAAGACTAAATCTGTTTAAGCTTAGTCTCTAGATTCTTCAAATCATCTGGCAATTCTGCCACAATAGACACCTGTTTATCTTTAACAGGTGTTTTGAATTCTACTAGGTGAGCATGAAGGAACTGTCTTCTTAGACCATATTTTTTAATGAACTTACGATTCATAGAAGGATTTCCGTAAGTTGCATCCCCAATAACAGGATGACCAATAGAAGACATATGCACTCTAATCTGATGTGTACGTCCTGTATGAATTCTCACTTCAATCAAACTCACTAAATGTTTTGGATCAAGTCTATACTCCTTCAAAACTTTATATTGAGAAATAGCCTGTCTACCAGTTCCGGCAGCCGCTAAGGACATCTTCTTTCTATGTTTATGACTTCTTTGAATAGGAGAATCAATAATTCCCTCTGGATGCTGCATAATGCCGTAAACAAGCGCTAAATACACTTTCTTTACCTCTCTTTGCTTGAACTGAGCCATTAAATAATCCAAAGCTTTCTGGTTCTTAGCCAAAATCAAAACTCCAGAAGTTTCTTTATCTAATCTATGAACAATTCCAGGTCTTTCTGGATCAGCAAATTTAACCTTAAAATTCTGCAAACTATAATCAATAATAGTCACAGACTTATCTTCTTCATTAATAGGATAAACAGATACACCAGCAGGTTTATTAATTACCAAACATTCCTTGTCCTCATAAAGCACAGGGAAATCAACCTTAGTCTTTTTCAAGGCAATTTTCTTTTTTCCAGGTTTAACTAATTCAACTTTATCAGTCTCTTTAATTGTTAAACTAGACTTAGCAATCTTGCCATTCACCAAAACTTTTCCCTTTTCAATCAGTTTCTGAGCCTGACCTCTAGTAAATTCTGGATACTTTCCTACGATGTATTTATCTAAACGATTTATTGACATGCATGGATTGTAGCCTAAAAGTCCAATCCTTTCCATGCCAATTGAAAAATACTTTTCTGCATATTGGAAATTTCCTTACTTTGAATTATCACTCCAAACTCTTGCCCCTTCTCCAGATGGATTATCGCCACCTTGTCATCATAAATATTCATTTCATTTTCAAACAACTGACAATATTTTGGATCCTTCAAGTATTTAACCTTCGTCAGAGCATTATCCTTTTCATAATTTTCATCAAAAAAAGCCCGAACTTCAGGAGTATCGGGCACAATTGCTGACAATGGAATTTGCTTTGTTGCTATTCGGAAATCCTTATACTCCAATAAAAACTCCTTCAGACCGGATTGAAACCATTTATGTAAACACAAACAAGTAAAGCAATTACCCTTAGTATTCAGAGCATCATACATTACATGTTTCACTCCCTCAAGGCCCTCATGATAAGCAACAACTGGCTTAGAATAGGAATATTCGTTCATCAAAGCCCTGTACTGAGGCACTAAATTAACCAATTCATTACGAAAATAATCATAAGAACGACACTTACTATCAATATAACCAATCAAACAATTGGGATCATTCGCCACAAAATAAGTTATTGAAGACTTATTATAAAAAGCCACAAAACCCTTTTTAGCTAAACTTTTGAGAATAGAATAAGTAGTCGTCCTATTTAACCCAACCCTCTTCGAAATAATACTTACAGGTTGATGACCCAAAGAAAGTAGACCGGTATAGATCTTCGCCTCACTCTTTGATAAGCCGATTTCGGCTAGCTTTAACTCAAGCATTCAAAAAAGTTAACAGGAAACTAACAATATAAGAGTTTTTAAATTTATGTCAACTTTTTCTTAACAAAACAGATGTAAAATCCCAAATAAAAGATTAAAATAGGCCCATATGAAACCAGACATCAAAACTCTTCTAGATCGTGGCACGGTGGAAGTCATCGTTCGCAAGGACCTAGAGGAAAAATTAAAATCAGGCAAAAAATTAAAAGTTAAATTAGGAATTGATCCATCAGGAGCTGATCTGCATTTAGGTCACATGGTGGTAATTAAAAAATTAAGAGAATTCCAAGAAGCCGGACACCAGATTGATTTATTATTTGGAAATTTCACCGGACAAATAGGGGATCCAACAGACAAATTAAATGCCCGCAAACCAAAAACTCAATCAGAGCTTGAAGCAAACGCTGCAAAATATCTCGAACAAGCTGGAAAAATTCTTGATACTAAAAAGGCCAATATCGTTTGGAATGCTGACTGGCTCGGTAAATTAACTTTTGCTGACGTCACAAAACTCGCTCAGAGTTTTACAGTTCAACAAATGCTACACCGCGATATGTACCAGGAAAGAATTAAAAAGAATGCTGAAATTTACATGCACGAATTTTTGTATCCACTTATGCAAGGTTACGATTCAGTAGCCCTAAATTCAGATCTTGAATTAGGTGGTACAGATCAAACTTTTAATCTTTTAGCAGGAAGAGTTATTCAAAAAGATTATGGTCAAGAACCGCAAAACGTACTCACAGTTCCACTTCTTGTTGGTACTGACGGTGTAAATAAAATGGGTAAGAGTTTAGACAACTACATCGGCGTAATTGAAACACCAAAAGACATGTACGGAAAAACCATGTCTGTGCCTGACAATTTAATTTTGAAATATTTCGAATTAACTACAGACTTAAGTTTGGAAGAAATTGCTAAGATCAAACAAGCTATGAGCGAAGGCGAAAATCCTCGTAATCTTAAGATGAAATTAGCGAGAGAAATCGTCGCTCTCTACCATAGCCGAACAGCTGCCGATCAAGCCGAAGCTGAATTTATCGAAATTTTTGCTAACAAAGGATTACCGGAAAATATTCCAGTACAGAAATTTGCAAATAAGAAGATGAACATCGTTGAGCTCCTATCAGAATCAAAACTCGTAGCTTCCAAGGGCGAAGCTAGACGTTTGATCGAGGGTGGGGGAATAAGAGTAGATGGCAATAAAGTTGCCACACACGAAGAAGAAATCGACCTCACAAATGAAAAGTTACTACAGGTAGGCAAACGCAAATTTTTAAAAGTAATCGGCAATGCTAAATAGAAGTTTAGCAAATGTGTTAAGGACTACAAAAAAGCATCTATCTTTACTCGAAGAACTCGGCGTAAAAAATGTGAAAGATTTTTTGATGTATTTTCCTCGTACATACAATGACGCCAGCGAATTCACTCAAATTATCGATGTCAGAACAGATGAAATAAACGTCATCAAAGGAAAACTAAGCAATCTATTTAACATGAGCACTAGGACAGGAGTAAAAATCACTCGTGGACTTTTTACTGACGAATCCGGCTCAATCCAAGTCGTATGGTTCAATCAGCCACATCTTACAAAGATGCTTCCAAGAAACAAAGACATTATCCTCAGCGGAAAGGCCAAACTTTCCATGGGCAAAATTTCACTTCAAGGACCATCCTATGAACTCATCAGCCAAAACAAAGAACAAATTCACACTGGACGCATCGTACCTGTCTATCACGAAACTGAAGGAATAAATTCCAAGTGGATGCGCGAAAAACTCAAACCTCTAGTCGACGAATGGCTAGGACTTTTCGAGGAATATATGCCCCAAGAAGTTCTTGATGAACACAAACTCATCGACTACAAAACAGCTATCAAAAATATTCATTTTCCAGAAGACGACGCCGTTTTAGATAAAGCTAAAGAACGCCTTTCTTTCGATGAACTTTTTCTTCTTCAATTAAAAGTTCTCCAGAAAAAATGGCATTGGCAAAACATCAGCGCCCAGGACGCAAAAAAGATGGAGATAAAAACAGAAGTAATTGCCGACTGTGTTTCCGGACTTTCCTTTGAACTCACCAACGCCCAGAAAAAAGTGATCAATGAAATTCTCGAGGACCTCAAACAACCATTCCCAATGTCACGCCTCATTCAAGGTGACGTAGGTTCAGGTAAAACTATCGTCGCTGCCATAGCCGCGCTCAATGTAATCAAAAACGGCTTCCAGGTCGCCATTATGACCCCAACAGAAATCCTCGCCAAACAACACTATCAAACTTTTGTAAAAATTCTTACACGCTTTGGACTCAATATTCAATTCATTGCCGGCAGCACTTCTAAAGGTCAAAAAGACGACGTCGTAATGCAATTAAAAACAGGAACTTGCGATATCGTCATCGGTACACATTCTCTTATTCAAGAAGGAATTGGTTTCAAAAATCTCGGTCTCGCCATCATCGATGAACAACACCGCTTCGGCGTAAAACAAAGAGAAGTTCTCAAAAGCTACGGTTCTCCGCATCTATTAAATATGACTGCGACACCGATTCCACGCACACTTGCCATCACAATTTACGGAGATCAAGACCTCTCTGTCATCGATGAAATGCCAAAAGGACGCCAAGAAATTCTCACAAAATTAGTACCTGAATCAAAACGTATCGAAGCCTATAGATGGATTGAGGATCAGGTAAACAAAGGACGCCAAGCCTTCGTAATTTGTCCTCTTATAGACGAATCCGACGTCCTCCAAGTGAAATCCGTCCTCAACGAATTTGCTTTCCTCAGCGAACATATTTTTCCAAAACTAAAACTCGGACTACTTCACGGAAAATTAAAACAGGAAGAGAAAGATAAAATCATGACCGACTTCAAAGACAATAAAATAAACATCCTCGTATCAACATCCGTAATCGAAGTTGGTATTGATGTCCCAAACGCTACAATCATGCTAATTGAGGGCTCAGAACGCTTCGGTTTATCGCAGCTACATCAGTTTAGAGGACGTGTAGGAAGAGGGGAGCACAAGTCCTACTGTTTCCTATTTACCGGAAATTTATCCGAAGAGGGAGCTAAGCGTATGAAAGCCATGGAAACATATTCCAGCGGATTTAAATTATCAGAAATTGATTTGGAACTTCGCGGACCAGGTGAAGTATACGGAGTGAAACAAAGTGGAATTCCTGACCTAAAGATGGCCAGCTTGACAGACTCCAAAACTATTGAAAAAGCTCGGGGAAGTGCTCAGAAGATTATAAACAAAGATCCATTATTGAAAACTTACGACAAACTCGCAGAAAAAATTGCTGCGTTACAAGAAATTTACGTTCAAGACTAAAAAGCACAGAATCAAAACCAAAATTAAAAATCATACAAAAAGACCTAAACTAAGCCAAAAGAACATTCAACCCAGTTTCTAAACAAAACATCAGACGACCCAAACGTCGTCTAGAATTTTTAAACGCGTTAAATCGAAAGAAAATATAGCCGAAATATAGAGAACCAAGCATAGAGCGCACATCATAAATATGAATCCTAATTACAAACATCCTCGTCGGAAAAGCTGTCGACAACAAACGATAGTAAGTAACGCCCAACATTCACAAACAAAGTACTAAACATCAAAACAAAGCAAAGAACCCAGGTGTCAAGTAACCCCTCTCGAAAGCCGAATAACTTTGTACAAGGTACATTGTGCAAACTAAACTTCATCTATAGATATTTTATCCCCTTCAAGTAGCCTTCTTCTAAGCCCCGCTATATTATCTTCTTTCTCAAAGTAAGTACTTAAAGCTTCAATCTTCTTATAATAAGTGGAATACTTTTCACTTGGTTGTTCCAAAACTTTTACCATAGCATTTATCACTTCCCTATTTTCTCCCTCAATTTTATAACCACGAGACTTTCCACTACCTAATAATTTCTTACCAAATTTAACTAACATCGCATCAGGAATTTTATTCAAATTATCATTATCATCAGCGACTTGACCAATTTTTTCAGTTAAATAAGAATCTAAATAACGGCCATCCAAAGCGCCAGAAAGGCTACCAAAATCTACACGATAGTAACCATTTTCAGAATGTTTATCCGCAATATAATATACAAACTCTTGAGTTTGATCATTTTTATAAACACTTACTTCCATTGGAAATTTTTCTGGACCAACAAGCACAGAAGCACCACCATCATGCATATCGAAATGGAAATTATCTGACTTCACAGTTGATAAAGCTTGTTGAATATCAGATTTATTTTCTACAGGTTTGTCGTTAGGCTGAGGGGAAATAGTGACCTTAACTTCCACGGCAATAGGAGCATCAGCTACGTTAGCCTTATGCTCTTCACATTCCTTTTGCAAATCTTTATCTCCTGAATCCTTAGCAACTTGATCATTTAATTCATCATTTTTCTTATTAAATTCATCTTTAGTAATTTCTCCTTTTTGAAATTTCTCAATATTTTCTTGTTTCTCTTTCCAGTACTTTTCTACTACAGCTTTTTGTTCAGGTGTAGCAGTAGCACTAGCAGCCAAATTAGCTACCTTAGTGGTATATCTCATTTCTTTTGCAACACTTACAAATCCCTCACGAAGAACTTTTGCTTCATCTTTATCTTTCACATAACCCACAAGGGCAAGATCAACTCTCTCACAAAGAGCAGAATACTCTTTAGGATCTTTCTTTCTCAGCATTCTATTCTGAGCATAATCCTTCAACTTACCAACATCGTCTCTAAACGCAGGATTTATGATAATAGCCTCTCTTGAAACACCGGTAAGAGCATTAATTTGATTCAGAAAATGTTCTTGAGGACGAGCATTAAAATTTGCCGAAATTCTCAAGAAATCGACTGGATTCTTACCAACATCAAGCATAGAACTCAACTCCTTAACTCTCCTTTTATCTATAACTTTAGTCAGTTCATCAGCCATTAAATCAGCTCTAGCCCCCAAACCTTCTCCCAATTTTTTAGCAACATCTAAACGATTAGGCTGAGCTTCCTTCGCAGGTGCAGCATCAGTTGGTATAACTTCCGGGCTAGCATTTTTACCAGGATTTGGAGCCATAAATATAATTAACAGTTCTGCTAATTATACCATTTTTACCATATAAGTTCCAGTAAGTTTATAGCCTTTTTTGGCATAATACTCACGTGTTCCAATACCGGCAATTACCGCCATTTTCTTATATCCAGCCTCCTTCGCCATTCTTTCAGCATCCTTCATCAATCTCGTCCCCCACCCTACGTGTTGTTTTTCACCTTTTTCTTTATTGCCAATGGCAATTTGTTTTCCATACACATGCACCTCACGAATGAGTGCGGCACCTTTTAGCTCAGGAATAAAAGTCTTTTTAGGGAATCTCAAACGAAGCAAAGCCACAAGTTTATCTTGCTTCACATCTTCATATGACATAAAAAATTCTTGGCCTCCTTGAGCCATATATTTACGTACCACGAGTTCTACATGGGTGGGATCTACAATTGTATTCTGAATTTCGCGAGCTCTAATATCACGACAAGGTTTACCCATCTTTTTAAGTCTTTCCTCGAGAATTTGGCGAATATTTGAAGACTTAAATCCAGACTCAATATCAGTAGAAGGAATATCGCGAGCGATACGATCGATACGACACCATTCCGGCACATCCTTAATTTCCTGAAGTAAAATATCTTCTAAAGTTTTATCATCATAGGTATTAAACAAGCCTTTTCTATAAATAGATGAAAGAATAGATTTCGGCACCACCACACATGGATAAATCTTCAAATAATCCGGTTGATACTTGTCATCGGCAAAAAGTTCACCAACCATTTTCTTATCAATTTCAGGAGTAGATCCTGGCAAATTCGGCATCATATGATAACTGATTTTAAAACCAGCATCCTTTAGTAAAGCAGTCGCTTCCACCACCGATTTCAAATCATGACCTCGTTTAGTAATTTCTTGCACTCTATCATCAGTAGTTTGCACACCAATTTCCACTTTAGTTACGCCAAGATAGCGCAATCTTTTTACTTCTTCGTCATTAATAAAATCTGACCTCGTCTCGATATTTATTCCAATACAACGAACATCAGCCGTCTCATTTTCTTTCACAATTTGTTCCCAAGTCTGATTTTTTTTATTAAGAGGCTTAAGAATCACAGTATTCACTTTATCGCTACCATAAGCACTATCCACCGTTTCTTCCCTCACAATATCCTCCATTCTATCTGTCTTACCATGATCAGTTTGCAAATAAAATTCATTCATCGCCTGCAAACATTTTTTCAAAAACCAAATTTGATAACGTTTAGTATAAGCACTCCAAGTACCACCAAGCACACGCAATTCTACCTTGGAAACTTCGTGACCAGTAATACTCAAAGCCTTCAGCCTCACAAACACCTGAGTGTAAGGATTAAATCTCTGACGAAAAGCTCTCTGCGCAGCCGGCTGGCTCGGCAAATAACTCTTCGGCATACGAACATCAGTAGGACAATAAATACATTTACCAGGACAAGGAAATGGCTTCATCAGCACAGTCACCGGCGCCACACCACTCATGGTGCGAACACTTCTTTTCTGAATCAAGCTAAGCAGTTCCATGTTCTTTTCAATCTTTCCTTCCTTCACAAGATCAGTATAAGCCTTGATGAAAAACAGATTATGGAAAATCTTTCCCTTAAATTCCTTCATCATCCCATTACGAAACTTTTCAAATTCATGACGATCTTTGAAATGCTTCTTAGCAGCTCTCTCAATAATGACTCGAGCTAATACCTGATTGTCCTTTAAATCGAGTTTTGCGAAATCCATAATTTGCTTTATAGCAAAAGGATTTTAGCACATCTGACTAGATTCTCAACATCGCTTTAGCTGCTTCGTAATTTTTGCCAAGACGAGTAGGATAATCTTCCGCAGGAGACTCTAACTTCTCACCCTTTTTCTTCTTCTTATTTCTTTCATTAATACGAGCATTTTCTTTTTTTACGGCAAGTTGCCAATTTCCATTATAGAAAGAGGCAAAATCCTCAGTTTTACCTTCCAGAGGAAAAAGATCTTGGAAATTATCCGGATCCTTTTCAATCATAAAAGCTAAAAACAATTTCACTGAATTTTTAGGTGTAAGAGTTTGCCCCTCCGTCATCCAAAGATTTTGTCGCGCCTTGAGTCCCGCACCATGCATTAAAATATGGAACAAACTAAGAGAATAAGCCTTCTGATTACCTTGATATCTAAAAAGCGAAAACTGATCAAATCTTCCGTTGCCTGATTCTGTTTTGGCACAAGCAAGCATCATTGCCACAATCTGATCCTCTGTAGTTTTTTTTAATAATTCCACAATGAAGCGTCCATAAATCGGGTCTTTCTGTATTTCCTTAATGGCATCTCTACAGTCATCAATAAATTTTTCATCTGTTAATCCTTCTGCCGGGGAATGATGAGGTGGAATAATAATCCATTTACCAGGATGCAAATCATTACCTGAAATATTAAAACCTTTAATTTTTGATTTAGATAAATCTTTCAAATAAGAAAAAAATGGAAACCTCGACAATTTTTCTGTAATCACCGCGAAAGAATCCGCCTCTTGAACCAGATAATAATTAATACCAACATCATGCCTCATTATAATCCCCTCACCCATCTTCATCGTTCTTAAAGCCTTCTCCTCATCTGGAAATTCTCCATTAGGATATTTGGCGACATAACTATCCGTAAACTTTTTACTATCATAACGCGCATCAACATTCATAATAGCCAAATTTCTTCTAGAATCGATGGACTTAGCTTTTAAAACCTTCTTAGCCTCTAAATGTTCAGCCTTAACCACAGGTTTCTCAACCTTTCTTGTTTTTTCTACAACTTTTGCTCGGCCACCTTTTTCGAAAGCCGGAGGTTTTCCCATTTGGTATTCCAATTTCGTTAATTTATCTCTATATTTTAGCATATGAAAGACAAAATCGCAAAGGAGCTGATGACAAAAGTCATTAAAGACTACGACGAAATTGCTGAAGAATTCGACAACACTAGAAATCAACCCTGGAAGGAATTCGAAATTTTTCTGAAATACATAGGAAACGACGAGAAAATCGCTGATTTGGGCTGCGGAAATGGTAGATTATTCGAATTTTTGAAGAAAAATCGCCAAATTCAGTACGTTGGAGTAGATAACAGTAAAAACCTCCTCGAGCTCGCAAAGAAGAAATATAAGAACAACACCAACGCTAAATTCCTAGAAGGAGACCTAATAAATACAAACCTGGAAACTAATTCTGTAGATGCCATCACTGCCATCGCTTCCTTCCATCACCTGCCTGGCAAGGATACAAGAAAAAAGTCTCTCCAAGAAATACACAGAATTCTCAAAGACGAAGGCATCCTTATCATCAGCGTCTGGAATTTATTTCAGGACAAGTATAAAAAATACGTTTGGAAAGCTCGTCTCAAACATATAGTATCTTTAGGAAAATATGATTGGCGCGATACCATGATTCCTTGGGGAAAAACCAGCATTGATAGATATTACTACGCCTTCAAAACTACCGAACTAAAACAATTACTAGAAACCCACGGCTTCAAAGTTTTGGAAACCGTCATTGATAACAATTTCGTTTTCATATGTCAGAAACAATAAAAATTCTAGGAGTCAGATTCGATAAAGTGAGCAGGAAAGACGCTCTAGAGAAAGCCATTTCTTTTGCAAAAGACAAACATCAGCACTACATCTGCACGCCTAATCCTGAAATTCTCCTCGCTGCTCAAAACAATCCTAAATACCTAGAAGTCCTCAATCATTCAGATCTGAATATCGCGGATGGCATTGGTATTCTTTGGGCTAGCAAATTTGAAAAAATCACGGAACACAATAAGAGGAATCCAGGCATTTTTGCCAAATGGCTCTCTTCCCTATCCTCTATTCTTTTTTATCCAAAATATATTCGCACCGAACTCGCTGAAAGAGTAACTGGCACTGACCTCATGCAAGATATTTGCAAAGAAGGTGCTTATCAAAATCTGAAAGTATTTCTCCTCGGCGCTGCCGAAGGCGTGGCGGAAAAAGTGAAAACAATTCTGGAAAAGAAACATCCTGGAATAAAAATCGTCGGCACTTTCGCCGGATCAGCAAGCCAAGAAGATGAGGATGATATAATTAAAAGAATAAATAAAACTGACGCGCAAATTCTTTTCATCGCCTATGGCGCACCAGCTCAAGAATTCTGGATTTCTAGAAACTTAAAAAAACTAAACACAGTTAAACTCGCTATCGGCATAGGCGGCGCTTTCGATTATATCGCCGGCATCCGCAAACGCGCCCCAAAACTCCTTCAAAAACTCGGCGCCGAATGGCTCTACCGTTTGATTCAACAACCTTCCAGAATTAAAAGAATCTTCAATGCGACTGTGAAATTTCCAGTCAAAATATTATCTAAAAGATTGAAGTAAAGTAACAATTTGCACCGGTCCTTTTCCTTTCAATACCTCATATACATCAACACCGTTATTATCTTTTTGATCAATCATCTTCAACTTATCCTTAGACTTCGCCACCAAACTCCTCACTATCATTTCCAAGTCACTTTCGGAATACATCGTTCCATCAAAATTTTTTATAGCCAATAGTAGAGCCGTATTACCCGCAGCATCGCGCACATCCACAGAAGACACATTCTCTAACAAAAATTCCACCATAGGCGGTCTAAACCACATACCGGCAGCAGCCATAAGCGCAGTCGTTCCTTCGGCATTGCCAGCATTGATATCATAACCATTTTTCACCAACACCGGAATCACATCCATACTATCAAACCTCGCCGCCTCAATAAAAAAATATCCCGACTTCTCTACGCTTGGAGAAAGCTTTTTAATCAATTCCTCCACCACAACTTTATCATTTTTCTCAATAGCCGTATTCAGATCTCCTCCACCAATATCACGCATCAAAAAGTAGAAGAAAGTAACAATCAAAGAAGCATATATAATCACACAAAGCGCTCCCCACACAGGATACTTTTTCATTTTTTCCCAAATCCATTCCAACTCAGAAAGGATAAGACACATAGAAAAGAACACACCCAGCATTACCTCCCACGCCAAGATATCTATAAGACTATTTGGCGCCGTAAACCAGGACTTAGAACCAACCGGCCCTACGGCAATCATAAAGTCAGTATGGAAAAAAGTATTGATCAAACCAGCAATCAAAACCAAAACCATCACTATCCCTGTCAAATACGCACAACCAGCAAAAAAAAGTTTTAAAATTGATTTCATGCCCCCATCATAACACATTGAATAAACCCATTAAATAAAATAGACTGCCATTGGAAATCAACCCGGGGCTGTAGCTCATCTGGTAGAGCGCATCCATGGCATGGATGAGGTGAGGGGTTCGAGTCCCCTCAGCTCCACCAAGAAAAATAAATATGAATAATACAGCGAAAAAATATATATTTATGGCAAGTTCATTCATAATATTATGGGGATCTTTCTGGTTGATAATGAATAATTTTTTAGACAATGACATATCCAAAAATAACATAAATAACATGTTTTTCTTTGTTCTAGGGGGGTCGTTCGTTGATCTTATATTACATGATCCATCAAATAGCAAAATACCTAAGCTGTTCAATAACCAGAAATTTATTATTTCTTACACCTCAGGGTGGCTTAGAGAATTTTTATTTCTAGCTTTCCTACTTGCGCTAATAATCATAAATTTTTCCATATCAACCATTGCTGGTCCTAATTTATATTTTTATAAATTTATTTCAGGAGCTGTATTTTTAGGATCGATAGAATACATACTGCCTTTCAAAAAATGGGTCGTACTAGAAAAAAATAGTATTGTACTTGGATCCGGGAAAATTTTCCCAGAAAAAATTAAAACTTTTCAAATCAACTCAATTGAATCTATAGAAAACATAAAATTTGGAATTATATCCAATACAAAAATAAAATTAAAAAGCGGAGAGTATATTTACATTTATCTAAATAAAAAGTTCACGAAACAACTACATGAAAAAATAGAAAAAATAAACAAATAGATTAATCAAAATTCCCCTACTTCTTCTTCCCCTTAAACCTACTCTCAATCATCTGCTCGATATAAGGCTTCGCCTTCTCAATCACAAAATCTACAGCCTTTAATGGGCCGGTAATTGTGTTGTGGATGCGGTCAATGAGGTCTTTGGAGTCGTCAGTAATTTTGCTCACGTCACGCATGACGAGGATTGTGTAGAATATTAAAATTGAAAGGAAAATTACCAATACGAGAAAACCAACAGCTAAAGCGATATTCAAAATGTCGCCAGAGGTTGCAAACATAGGAAGTGTTTAAGAATAAGGTAAACCAAATATATCACGCCAGAAGCTTGCGAATCAAATCGTTTATAATCTGCGGATTTCCCTGACCCTTCATTTCCTTCATCACCATTCCCACAATGAATCCAATCGCCTTGCCCTTACCAGCCTTAATATCAGCTACAGGACCAGGATTTGCTTCAATCACCTTCTTGCATACAGCTTCAATCGCGCCAGTATCACTCACCTGTTTCAATCCCTTTTCTTGTACAATTTGAGATGGAGTTTTTCCAGTCGTATACATTTCATCAAAGACTTCCGCCTTCGCCACGTTATTAGAAATTTCACCTTTGTTTACCAAATTAATTAACTCAGCCATCATCTCAGCAGTCACTTTTTGTTCATCTACCGTAATCAATTCTTCGTTCAAATGTTTCATCAGAATTGTATTGATAAATGACACCGCTTTCTTGGCATCATTACACCTAGCAAAAACTTCTTCGAAATAAACAGCCATTTTCAAATCATCAGACAAAAGTTTCGCATCATCTTCAAGAAGTCCGAGCTCAGCGATAAATCTAGCACGTTTCACATTTGGCAATTCAGGCAAAGCGGCCTTGTATTTCGCCACCATTTTTTGATCGATAGAAAGAGGCGGAATATCCGGCTCAGGGAAGTAGCGATAATCATCACTTTCCTCCTTATCACGCATGAAAAAAGTTTTTCCAGTCTCTTCATTCCAACCCACAGTAATAGGGCCTTTCATCGGACCATTCGCTTCCCATTCTTCAGTCTGGCGAGCGATCTCATATTCCACAGCACTCTCAAGTGATTTAAATGAATTCAAATTTTTAATCTCAGCACGAGGATATAATTTTGTTTCACCCACTGGTCTGATAGACACACTGGCATCAAAACGCATCATTCCTTTCTCCATGTCCGCTTCGCTACTTCCTACATATCTCACAATCTTCTGAATCTGGCGCGCGTATGACGCAGCCTCAATAGAATTATGCATATCTGGATCAGATACGATTTCCATCAGAGGAGAACCGGCCCTATTGAAATCCACAAGTGAACCATTGCGCACATGAGTGAGCTTACCGGCATCATCTTCCAAATGGAGACGAGTGATACCGACTTTTAGTTTTCTAGTTGTAGAGCCCTCAGGCACATCCACATCTATATAACCTTTCACAGACAAAGGCTCATCAAATTGAGAAATCTGATAACCCTTTGGATTATCAGGATAAAAATAGTTTTTACGGTCAAATTTACAGTGAGATGGAATCTCGCAATTGAGCGCGAGGGCAGCAATAATTCCTTTCTCCACCGCAACTTCATTCACCACAGGTAACTGACCTGGGAAACCCATACAGACAGGGCAAGTATTGATATTAGGTTCTTTATCAAAAGAATCAGTACTACAGCGACAAAACATCTTTGTCTTTGTAGAGATCTGGGCGTGAATTTCTAATCCGATTACAGCTTCAAATTTCATGAGTATAGTTTAGGTCGGCAAAATAATAGCAAAAAGGAGGATTACAGTACATATAAAAACTTTGACAATATTTGGCAAATTCGGTTGAATGAGGTCTACAAATAATAAAACTATATGGAAGGAGTAGATAGAGGAGATGAAAGAGAACCAGGCACATTCGAGGTCGCAGTACAAAGAATAATAAGTGATTTAGAAAACAGGTTTAGACCAAGATTCGGTTCAAATTTAAGCGAAGCCAAACAAGTACTTCATCATTTAAAAAACTTAAATAGACTTCAACTAGAAGGATTCTATAGCAGAATCATGATTGTTTCATTTGATGATGAAGCCTATGCCCGCATTCAAGAAAAAATAAAAAATCTTCTCGCAGAAGTTGAAAGATGCCTCAGCGAACATGGACTAGAATAGACTCACGTGTATTTCAATGGCAGCATGCTGTATATTTGAGCCATGAAGACCAAAGCAAAAGAATGGCTAAAACGCTACCTTCCAGCTGAATTATTTGCGCTTACCTGCTCAATGCTAGGAGCGGTTTCAGTATTTGTTTTAACAAAAAATAGAATATTAGCCGCCTATGCAGGAACACTTGGAGAAGTCATTGGTTTTTATGGCGCAATATTCGTGATAGAAAAAATTAATTACAAAAAAAGCCCTAAACCAATAGGCCTCAAAAAAACTATTAGGAATCTACTAGTTGAATTTGGTTTTTCAGAATTTCTCGATGGAGCATTTATAAGACCATCTTGTTTGTACATATTTCCGCTTATCATAGGCCAATTCAGCATAGGAATACTCACGGGAAAAGTAGCGGCAGATGTAGTTTTCTACATTCTTACAATTTGCGCCTATGAATTAAGAAAGAAACATTTAAAAGACTAAGGACCAAGCATTTTCAGCCATCTCTACTGTGAATCCCCTTTCTTTCACCAAACATTCTATTATTTCTTCTTTTGGTCTTTCCACCAATACCACTTCATCCACAAAATCTTCCAAAAAGTTAGGATCAAAATAAGTAGCTTCAATGGCAATATTTTCACTTTTTTTCTTTTTCATCAGGATAGATATCTCCTCATATACTAGCGGATGAATTACATCATTCAATAATTTCAATTTAGCTTCATCAGTAAAAACCACATCGCGCAATTTCATGCGATCTACACTTCCATCTTCATTCAAAAACTTTTTACCAAAAACAGCAGCCAATACCTTTGCACCTACTCCACCACTAACATACAAGTCATGCACAATTTTATCCGCATAAATACAATAAAAGCCTCGCTCTTCATATTCTTTCATTAAGCGCGATTTACCTGAAGCAATTTTGCCAGTAATACCGATTACCATAAAATTAGAGTTTAGCCCCTAAGTCATTTAAAGCCTGCTTGAACTGACGCAAAGCGCGACGACCATCATCCTTAGAAAGCTGCACCAATTCATGAGCTAAAGTATTTCTCAACTTATGTGCACTCCACACTCCATCCAAATCTGAGAAACGCCCCTTAGCCACTTTCAATTTTTCTCCAAGATGTCCTTCGTATCCATAACATTTCAAAGCATAATCCAAAAGTTTATCCGCATCCATCACAGCTTGCTGAGAATGAGAATCGAAAGCATCAATAATGCGAATCCAATGTGCCTTAATATATTGCAACTGATCCGGTCTTAATCCCTTTTTCTTAAATTTTCTCCAGAAATAAAAAAATATAGCCGCTGAAGCTACAAAGAAAATAATAACACCGATATCAGCTAAAATATTCATAATCAATCTTTATTGCGAATATCCACCTTATTATTCTGAACATGATAAGCGATCATATCCGCCAACATATCCTTCAAAGCTTGATGATCACGTACACTTCGTTCAGCCACATACCTTTCCTGGAAATCCATAATTTTTCTTTCCAATTCTTGAGGATGAGCAGCATCAAGCAACACCACTGAAGTTTTCGCACCAAGTTTATCAATCGTAATATCTCCCACGTTCATCATCGTATTCCAAAAACCTTTCACTGTGTAAGAAATACCTTCAATCATATGATATTCCACACGAGTAGAAGTCATACTAAAAAGTCCTTCTCTATCCAAATCAACCACTCCATAAGTAGTAAGTAACCAACAATCAAAATACCAATCTATAAAATGCTTAAAGAGTCCAAATATACCTACACAAATCCATAGTACTGACACAAACCACGCACCTGGAAAGAACAAATAAAAAACAATTGGCAAAACAATTCCAAAAAACATCGTCTTTGAAGCGTGAATCTTTAAAGTAATAATATGGCGATGTGCCACATCTACAATTTTTTCACCGTCATCAAGATATCTAGAATAAAAATAAAACTTAGGTTTCTTTTTCTTAGTTTTCTGAGTGCTCATGTACACCATTATATTATATTGTAATAAAAAATCAAAAAAGATAAGATAATGCACATGAAAGAAAAATCAAAGAAAATACTGTTATGGCTTCTAGACCTCGGAATCAACATCGCTATCATTTTTATATTAGTGGTAGTAATTCAAAAATGGATCATTGCTCCGTTTGATGTATCCGGTGCTTCCATGTGTGACACCCTTAATGACATCGGTGGTAAATGCACAAACACCTACGGAGAGAAAATTATTATTAACGAAGCTCTTTATCTATTCAACGACCCAGACCGTGGAGATATAGTAGTCTTCAAAGTAAACGAAGGCGACGGTAGCGAAGAAAAATATTTCATTAAGAGGGTTATCGGACTTCCAGGAGATACTGTAGAAATAAAAGGCGGATACGTATACCTCACACCAAAAGGAACTAAAGAAAAAATTCAACTTAAAGAGGATTACTTAAACGTAAACAACAACGGCAGCACTAAAGCTTATTTCAGTGGTTTCAATGTTTTCAAAGTACCAGAAGGACACTACTTCGTTCTTGGCGACAACAGACAAGCCAGCACAGATTCAAGAAGCTGCTTCAAGAGCAACATCTCTATTACTTGCAAGGATCATCCAGAAGAAGCTTACGTAGACCGTAAAGTAATTCGTGGAAAAGCATGGGTTGTTTGGTGGCCACTAAAAAGCATCAGACTCCTAGCGCATCCAGATTATCCTGAACTTCAAGATACTCAGGCGAGCTCAGCATCTTTAGCTGAGAAATAAAACTCTAAGAGTACAGAGATCACTACTAAAAGGAGACCTGACCACCAACTCAGAACTCTCATCATTTGGAATATAAGACAAAAGACAGCTATTAGACTGAGGAATATTCCCTGTCTAAGAGCTACATTGATATGTCTGTAAAATATTTCATTCTTGAACAACCACACACGGAAATAAAAACCCACCACGGCAAACGTCGCACTGAGTGCAATAAACATTGTCACGTAAAAGAACGCTAGTGACAATCCTAAAGTTTGGTACGGCGAAAGCTTAAACAATACTAACAACCACCCCATCCAAGCTAGCAATCCTGACCCAGCGATAATCGCTATATATTTATTATGGCTCATTGGCAAATCTAAGAGAATAAAGTGTTCCAGCAATTCCCAATATCAACGCTGGAATAACATAGATCAACAAATTAAACGAAAAGGCTTTGAAAAATAAACCAATAAAATTAACCAATAAATAATTATTAACATCAACTCCTGCTGGCTGAAACTTCAAAAGTGAAGGAAAAAAATAAAGACCAAGAACAAAAACTGACAAAAGAGACGAAGGCAATAAAATGGTTTTAGCTCCATACTTCATAATTTTATGCCAAGGTTTTCCAACCAAAATAGCAACAGTCACCAATAAGAATAAACAGAAAGAGAAACCAATCACGAAAACCCAGTGAAAAGCTCCGTACACATAACCCCAAACATCACTTCCTAAAAAGGTAGGAACAGCAAGTTCTACATCAAAAGTATTAGGTAACTTAGAAAATAAAGTAATATCCATAATACTAGAAACTCTAGAAGAAAAATCAGCTTTAGCTAAACCTTTCTCCATACATTCAAAAGCTTTTGGCTTTACCTTATCAGCACAAGTAGGAACTCTCGCATACAAAATATTGGCCACCTCAGCGGTAAAATTAGCCTTTTTACTCTTGAAATCATCCAAAGGAAAATGCAAAACAGCATTCCCATCAACTACATTAGCTAAATCTTTTTTCACAGAGACAAAAGATTTAGCAAAAAAATCAGAAGCATCCTCAGGAGTAAATACTTTCTTAAACACTTGCTGCCAATCCTTTTCACTAATATTTCCTAGCTCATTAGATTCGTTAGTAGAAGGCAAATTCTCCGTTACAAAAGTATAACTAAAATTCGCCAAGTCCTTGGTATAAAAAGTCTGATCAAAGAAAGTATTATAAAAACCCAGAAAGAATGTCAGAGGCATTACAATCAAGGCGAAAAGTAACATCAACAACCAAACTAAAGCATTTTTAAACATGCAAACACTCTAGCAAATTTCCAGATATAATTGAACTAAAACTCTAAAGATCTTTTTGACAAATCTTCAGAAACTATGGTGTATTTCAAATTCGCTTGGATTTTTCCTGGAAGCATAAAACCGGAAGCCTTAGGATGTCCCCCACCGCCAAATACCGCAGCAATACGAGATAAATCCAAATCAGTTTGTCTTGTACGGAATGATCCTTTCACATTTCCTTTTCTATCTTCATTTAGTAATACCGCGAATTTCGTATCAGGAACCATATTCAAATAATCTACCACTCCACTTAATTGTTCTGGAGTAGAACCAACTTGTTCATAATCCTCATCCTTCACCACAGACATCACCACTCCATCAGTTGTAACTTCTACCTTTTCTAAAACCTTTCCCCATAATCTCAAAGTCTCCAAAGATTTAGATTTAAAAAGAGATTTAATAATACCTTTTACATTTGCGCCCTTAGACATAAGATCCGCAGAAACTTTATAAACTTCTTTGTCGGTATTGGAATGCATAAAACCACCAGTATCTCCATAAATTCCAGCAAGCAAACAAGTCGCAATATCCGCATCAATAGTTACTCCCAGCTCCTTAAACATTCTATAAAGCATCACCGTAGTAGATGGAGCTACAGGATCAACAATATTCACTTTTCCAAAATGATCATTCGAAGCATGGTGATCAATATTGATAATAGGCACTGAAGATTCAAAAAAATTAGCATACTTCAGGTGAAAATTAGTCATATAAGAAGCACCCGCATCTACAATAATTCTTAAATCAAATTCTTTTAAATCAAAATTATTTACGAACTCACCCAAGTAAGGAAAGAAATCCATCTCCTCATCAGGTTTATCCACACAAGCCAAAGTCACTTCCTTCCCTATACTTCCTAACCATAATCTCAAAGCCAATGCAGCACCGAGCGTATCAGCATCAGGTTTTCTGTGCGAAATAATTAGTATTTTCTGTGATTTTTCAATGTAACTGAGTACATCTTTATGTTTGTCTTCTATCATATAGAACTGAACGAATAGAAGATAGTATACAACTTTTCAGGAATTAGGCAAGTATAATTGGCAAATATACAGATTACTGATAATATGACAAAAATAAAATCCTATGAAAATAATATACTTTGGCACACCGGAATTCGCAGTAAAACCCCTAGAAAACCTCTACGGTGATAGTGAATTTGAAATTCTAGCAGTAGTTACTCAACCAGATAAACCTCAAGGCAGAAAACAGATTCTAACAGCCAGCCCAGTAAAAGATTGCGCTGAAAAACTTGGAATTCCTGTAATTCAACCAAAGAATAAAAAGGAATTAGCGGAAGAATTAGGCAAAATAGAGAAAGTCGATTTCTTTGTAGTTATTGCCTACGGCATGATTCTCACCAAGGAAGTTTTAGAAATGCCAAAGTTTGGACCAATTAATGTCCACGCTTCCCTTCTTCCAAAATATCGCGGAGCCTCCCCTATTCAAGAATCACTTCTACATGGCGACTCCAATACAGGAGTATCAATTATGGCCATGGATGAAACTATGGATCATGGAAACATCTATCTCATTAAAAGATTAAATATAGAAGAAAGCGATAGCCTAGAAAGTCTTACTAATAAACTGTCGGAAATGTCGGCGGAAATTCTACCCCTAGCTCTAAAAGATATTAAGAACGGCATCCTCACACCACTTCCACAAAATCATCAAAAAGCTACTTTCTGTCACAAGATAGAAAAAGAAGATGGCAAAATAGATTTCACAAAATCAGCGGTAGAAATCAAAAATATGCTTAGAGCTTTTACCCCATGGCCTGGAATTTTTACTGAATTCAATGGCAAAAAAATTAAAATTATTGAAGCTACAACTTCTAACGACAAAATAGAACCAGGTAAATTCAAGATAGACGGCAAGATCTTGAAAATTGGGACAGCAAATGGCTCTCTCACCCCTTCTAAACTTCAAATTGAAGGCAAGAACGTTATGGACGCAGCAGCCTTTATAAACGGCTACAAATCACAAATAAACTGATTCCTAGACTTAGTTACATAAGCCATTACAAACCAGAATAGAAATTGCCCCTGGTACAGAGAAAAAAGATAGTGATCAAAGAGAGAAATTATCATCAATACAAACATCAGAGCAAAAAGAACACACTCTTTGTTTTTTAGTGTTTCATAAATTCCATAAGAGAAAATCAAAAGCAAAGAGATAAGACCGGCAAATCCAATTTCATTCAAAGCCAAAAGAAAAACATTATGCACGGGCTGATAATTCCATGGAAAAAGCTTGTAATAAGAAAACTGAGACATTGCCTCTGTAAAATTGCCCAAACCTACACCAAAAGGCTTATCGATAAAAAGTTTGCCGCTAATAGACAAAAATCTCACTCTTTCTAAGGCAGTAACCTCCGAAATTAAAGCCAAGACCATCAATACACCAGTCATCGCCAGCAAAAACAATTTCATCTTCGGCGTGAACTTTTTTTGAAAAAGGAAAAACGGCAAAAGTATCAAAGCCACCAAAGTAGTTTTAGAAAAAGTTAATAAAAATACTGTCAAAAGCACAAATAAAATTAAAATACTTAATTTATTTTTTACAAAAAACTCTTTTTTATAAAAAACATAAACAAAAACTAAAGAAATCGCCAAAAATCCAGAAAAAATATTTGGATGAGCAAAAGTTCCATATACCCTCAAAAGCTTAAATCCACCAAAATCCAACTTCGCCACCCCCACCATGGAATTTGAAACTACCGATTCTCCCAGAATTTTTAAATCCAAAGAATGCTGAAGAATAAATTGAGCGAACCCAATTACAGAAGAGAAAAACACAGATACTAACAGAGTAATAATCAAAGATTTAAAAGGAATGAGATCAAAAATCAGCAAAAGATAAATAATAAAAAATTCAAAAACTCTCAAAAGAGAGAAAAAAGAATTTTCTAAATTAATTGAGAAAAACAAAGAAATGGCAGAGAAAAACACAAAAAAAGCACTAAGAAAAAGTAAATTTCTATCAAATTTCAAACTATTCCACTCGAATTTATGATTTTCATTCAAAAGGAAATCAAAAGCAAGAAACAGCATCCCAATTAAAAAACAAATATCTGCTGCATACAAATAATGGCTGACAAAAGGAATAAATCCTCCAGCCTCATAAAGAGTAGAACTTGAAACCAAAAATTTTATAGGAAAAACAACACAGACAACAAAAAGACACATGAAAATATTAGACATCCCACTTAAGCTAAATAGTCTTTTATTTTGTAGGTTTAGCATTATTTTTAAGGTCTTTCGTCTTAGCTTTAGGATCTACCGGAGCTACCACAGCCTTTGGCACTACCAAGCCATCCGGAGGAAGCATTTCAGTTACCTTTGTCTGAGCATCCAGTAAAGCACTATTACCTACTCCAGCAAGATTTGCCTTAGTAATTACAGTTGTAAACAAGTCCTTATAAACAGAATAATCTAAAATTGGGAAACTCTCAGCGTAAGCCACCTGATCAGCAAAAACTCCATAAACTGGATCTTTTCTTTGATCTTCAATCATATCGCGACGACTTGTAGGCTTATGAGTTTTATTAAAGTAGTAATCGAGATTTTTCTTTTTAGTTAATTCAATCAAAAAGTCCCAAGCAATATCCGGATGTTTAGAATTTCTAGAAACAGCTTCAGCAAAATAACTAGCATAAGCTACTCTCTTATTTTTTGAAACACTTGGATCAAACAACTGAGGAGCCGGAGCAATACCAATATCCTTCACATTCAAAATCGTACCTCCTTTATCCTTCATAGAATTAATTGCCTTCACAATATCATCGTAAGTATAAGCATAACCAAAAATCATCGAAACCTGTCCCTTAGCAAAAGCATCCACTTCCTTATTGCCAGTAGGATCGCTAACAACATATTCATTCCAAGAATAGTGACGTTGTTTTGAATCAGCAAAACTTACAAAAAGTCTTACCGCCTCAATTCCAGGATAAAGTGCCAAGCCCCCTTGTTGACCAGCAAATGAAGCCTCAGAAAAATTATCATTATAAAATTTAGTACCATACTGAAGCATCAACAAATAAAGCGTATCCACACCACGGCTAATATTATCAGCTCTTCCAGCAGCAATTCCAGAAACCTCAAAACGAGAAAGACTATTGCTAGATTTATTTAATTGAATCACATCATCTTTAATACCTTCCCAAGTCTTAGAGGGTTTACCACCTTTTGAAGCCAACCTATCTTCAACCTGTGCTTTATTGTAATACAAAGCCAAAGTATCAACCGTCATCGGCATTCCATAAACTTGCGTCACTCCATCTTTATCAGGACGAACTAGATCATTATAAGCAACATCTACAAAAGTCCCGCCGAAATCATTTGGCGTACCAAAAGTAATTGGCATTGGTATTAACTTCTTATAATTACTCATAAACCAAGTATTCTGCATCGAGAAAATATCCGGACCACCACCTTCAGCCATCTCATTCAAAACAACTCTCTGGTATTCAGTAAAATCAGCAAATTGACGATAATTAATTTTCAAACCTGGATGATCAGTCTCATACTGTCTGATAATTGGATCCAAAATTTCCGAACTATCAAAAACCTTATAATAATTTAAGACAACGCCGTTATAATTTGCCTTAGCTGCTGTTGGGGCCTTTGTTCGACAACCAGTGACAAACAAAAGACTCACAATCAAAAGTATTGAAGTTGTGAGACGAATTTTTTTAGAATGAGGGGAATTCTTTATCATATTTCCAAGGTAAGTTTAGAGGAAGACTTACAAGGTGTTTTGCAGCTGCATCCACCGCCACAACCACCACCGGATTTACTACATTTTCCGGGAGAACCATCGGTTCCACAACCACCACAACTCAGAGTCTTGTCACTCATAATTCCACTTAAATCCACTTTTAATTTCTGTTTATCTAAAGTTTTGTCATGAGGACAAAATACTTTGTTTGGATAAAAATAAGTTTTATCTACACGTGAAATTTCATTAGCACCACAGCTAATACAATCTATATTGGAAGAATTAACAGAAGAAACAAGGTGTTCGAAAATCGCAGAACAGCTATCACACTTAAACTGAAAAATTGCCATAAAAATGTTAATCAATAACAAGTGGCATTATAGAAAAGAGCCCTGAATTACTCAAGGCTCTTTTTCTCAAAAGACTAGGCCACAGCCAATTCTTCCTCCTCGGACTTGTCCACCACTTCCTCAATTCCAATTTCGGAATTTCCAGACTTAGTTTTTTTCCAAGTAAGAATGTTTAAACCATCCGCCACTATTTCTGTACGAAAATGTTTCTTGCCATCATTGTCATCAAAAGAATGATTGGCCAAACGACCTTCTACGTAAATAGCCTGTCCTTTGTGCAGATAATCACCACAAATACCACCTAGCTTATTCCAAGCTAGTACACGATGGAAATCCACAATTTCCTTCTTAGAACCATCCTCATTACGGAAAATTCTGTTTGTAGCGATCGGAAAGTTTACCACGGTGTGACCGCTTTTTGTCTGCCTTACTTCCGGATCAGCAGCCAGATGCCCGATGAGCATCACTCGATTTAAGCTTCTCATAAAATTTGGGTTAAGAGATAAGCATCACCATCATTAGCAGCCAAACATTAAATTTTCTTAAATTAATTCTAAATAAATTCTAAAATTCCTAAATTAGGCTTTAAATAAAGAAGAAAACATGGCAATATGTACATCCGTAAAACAGATTATGTTCACAGGAATAATTCAAGAAGTAGGCAAGGTGACAAAAATTGAAAAGACCTCGACAGGCCTTAGTATTATTATTGAAAGTAAAAAAGTGATTATAGATAAAAAAATTGGTGATTCCATATCTGTAAATGGTGCTTGTCTCACAATTGTTGGAATAAACAACAACAATGTGGAATTCAACGTAATAGAAGAGACTCTAGATAAAACTAATCTTAAGACTTTGGAAACTGGTAGCGAAGTAAATCTCGAACCAGCCCTAACTCTAAGCCAAGGAATAGACGGACATCTCGTACAAGGACATGTAGATTGCGAAGGAATAGTAGAAAAATTTGAAGGACAAAAGTTAACAGTAAAATTTCCGTTAAACATTGCTGAATGCCTAGCTTTTAAAGGATCGGTTACTCTAAATGGCGTCAGCCTCACCATTTCAAATCTACAAGAAGACACCTTAACCGTATCTCTAATCCCCCACACTCTCGAAAATACTAATTTGAAAAATCTCACGAAAGGAAATAAAGTAAACATCGAAGTCGATCTCATCGCCAGATATTTAAAAAATATGATGGAGAAAAGAGACAACGAAGCCAAATACGAATTTTTAAAAGAACGTAACCTTATCTAATGCAAACAGGTAAAACAAAAGATATACAAGTAAACGGCAGAAAATTGAAGATAGCTGTAGTGCTTCCATATTTCAATGAAGAACTCGGATTAGAGTTATTTGAAAATGTAAAAAAAGAATTGATTAGAAATAATGTATTAGAAAAAAATATTAGTTTTACGAGAGTTGCTGGCGCTTTGGAAATTCCCTTTGCCTGCAAAAAACTAGCAATGATTCAGCCAGATGCCATCATCGCTCTCGGCATCGTAATCAGAGGAGAAACAAGCCATTATGACCTAGTGACAGAAACTGCACATCAAGGATTAATGAAAGTACAATTGGAAGAAGTTGTGCCAATTATTTTTGGAATACTCGCTTGTGAAAATATCAAACAAGTAAAAGATCGCGTAAGTGAAAAAGGACTTAATAAAGGAAAGGAATTTGCTCAAGCAGCACTTATTCAAACTTTAATATAACCCTATGAAAATCCGCACCCTCAAAGACCTTGCCTCCCTCAAAGGAAAAAAAGTTTTATTAAGAGTAGACTTCAACGTTCCACTGAAAAAAGACGGTAGTGTTCAAGACGACACAAGAATGGTGGAATCTTTACCAACAATTAAATATCTTCAGAAGAAAGGCGCTAAAATCATCATAGTAAGCCATTTAGGACGCCCAGATGGAAAAGTAAAAGAAGAATTGAGACTCACGAAAGTAGCAAAGCATCTTCAGAAAATTCTAAAAAAACCAGTAAAGAAAGTAGATGAATGTATTGGCGAAAAAGTAGAAAAAGCTATTTCTGCGCTTAAAGACGGGCAAATTCTAATGCTCGAGAACGTACGCTTCCACAAAGAAGAGGAAGCTTGCGAAGTAAATTTCACAAAGAAATTAGCGGCTCTAGCAGATATATACGTGAATGATGCATTCGGAACCGCTCATCGTCGTCACGCCTCTACAGCTGGCGTTGCAGACTATCTCAAAGCCTATGCTGGACTGCTTATGGAAAAGGAAATCAAACACCTCTCCCCTCTTCTCGATAAAAAAATTGCTAGACCACTAACTATGATTTTTGGTGGAGCAAAAATTGATACCAAGATTGGAATCATTCAACACTTTCTCAAAAAAGCCGATTACTTCCTCATGGGCGGAGCTTTAGCTAACACTTTCCTTTATGCTGAAGGCCACGACGTAGGAGGATCTATCTACGAAAAAGACAAGAAAGAAGTAGCCGTGAAAATAATGAAAGAAGCAGGAAAAGATAAATTCATTCTTCCAGTCGATGTAGTGGTTTCCAATGAAATTTCCGATAAAGCTAAAACTAAAAATGTTTCTATTTCAGATGTAGCTGCAGATATGAAAATCCTCGACATTGGTAAGCAAAGCGCCTTAAACTTCTGCAAAATCCTCGCCAAATCCAAAACTGTGATCTGGAACGGCCCTCTCGGTCTCTGCGAATTCAAACCATTCCAAAAAGGCACAGAAGTTGTCGGCAAATTCCTAGCTAAGAAAAAATGCACCTCCATTCTCGGAGGTGGAGACACTGCCGACAGCTTAAAGAGACTAAAAATCAAACCTACAAAATTCACCCATGTCTCCACAGGTGGCGGAGCATGTATTGAATTTTTATCTGGTGAAAAATTACCAGGAATAGAAGCTCTGAAGAAATAACTTGTCCAAACTAAAGAACAACCGTAGTATTAAAAAAATAATTAATTACAAATGAAAAAAAACAATATTATTAGCAACGTCAATACTTCTATTTACAGCTTGTAGCCAACAGAAATCACAACCTGTAGACATTACTAACCAATTACAAAAACTAGATAACAATGAAATAAGCGACACAACAGTAGTTAAAATAACTGGAAATGAGATAAAGAAATATAGCAGTAAAGAACCAGCTGTCTCTTTTGATTATCCATCAAATTGGGAAGTAAAAACAAATAGTGACAAGAACTCAATTACAATTAAATCATCCAAGGGCGATGGTGTAAGACCAATTTTTGTCTATCTTCCATATAAAAGCTTTGAAGAAGAGGAAAAATACGTGGGAGAAGAATCAAGACTAAGACTTCTAGGAAATTTTTCGCCAACAGATAGTAAAAAATATATAGCAAAAGAATACGGGGCTGAAGACGGATCATACTACATAGTTAAAGTTGATAAAATCTATGTTAGAGTGGATGATACTCCAGACCAAAAGCAGAAAGAAGAATTAGATATAATCTTGAATTCTCTTTCTTCAAACTAAACCTCAGCCACACAATCAATCTCAACCTTCGCTCCTTTTGGCAAAGCAGCTACTGCTACGGTCACACGGGCAGGTTTGTGTTCGCCTGTGAAATAGCTACCGTAAACCTCATTCACCGCAGTAAAGTCAGCAATATTAACTAAGTAGATAGTACATTTAATAGCTTTCTCAAAAGAAGTACCAGCCGCGCTCAAAACCGCCGCTAAATTCTCCATCACCTGTTTAGCCTCATCTTTCACCTCACCTGACACAAGACTTCCATTAGCCTTCAAAGGAATTTGACCGCTGCAGAAAAGTAAATTTCCAGTCTTCACAGCCTGTACATAAGGCCCAATAGCAGCTGGAGCTTTATCAGTTTTTATCGTTTCCATTTGTTGAAAGGTTAGTAATTTCTTTTAATTTTTGCATGGCATCCCATCCGTACAACTTAATACTTGTAGAAAATCTCATATTCAAAGGATGGAAAATCCTTCTACAAACAGAATAAGTACCATAGGCAAAGAAGAAAGCCGCAACAACGTCGATTGAGTAATGAATATGCATCAATAAGACAGTAGCTCCCTCTAAAATTGACCCTGCCAAGAAAACCCATTTTATCTTACTATCTCTGAAAATTAAAAAGGCCAAGAATGGAAAGGCAGTATGTCCGGAGAAAAAGAGATCATTTCTAAAAGCCATGTCATCAATAATATTTTGACCCAATTGGAATGTATCAAAGAAAAAACCATGTGGCGGCCCCACGTTAATCAACAAAATGCAAAAAGTACGAAGATAAAGTAACGCTGCATAGCACTTAATAGTGAAAGGCATTAACTCAGGCTTAAAGAGAATTGGATAAAGGAAAATAAGTAGAGTAAAACCTAACATTCCCCAACTAAACATAAACTCCACATTAATCGTCGGAATATGATCTAGCAACAAATCGCCTACAGAAATATACGTCTGGCTATCTTTATAAATAGCTGCCAAAAAATCCAAGAGATAAGCCAAAGTTAACATCAAGACACCAGCATAAAAAGAAACCTTAAAAGTGTGATCACTCAATAAGACTTTCCAATGATGTCTAAACTTATTAAAAAATTCTCTAAATTTCATATTTTCATTTAAGCTTTTTTCTTAACAACATGTTTTGGCTCAGCCACCTTAGTCTCTTGATTATCAGCCTTTTCTTCATCCTTTTCATCATCAACAGTACTCCAACGTTTAATCTTATCAGTAACGATGGAAGTTTTTTGACTGTATCTTTCGCGAGAAACTTTCACAATCTTATCAATTCTCTCTCTATCAACAATCACCTGAGGAGGTGGCAAAGTGTTCAAAGAAAAGGTATTAGTCGGCATACCATCAACCAGAAGCCTCATATAAGCTGTATATTTACTCAAAGACACAAGATCCGGTGGCATAATTTCCTCACCATATTGCTGAGAGATATATTCCGCATCATCAAAACCAACCTGGAAGCTCAAAACAGTACCAACGTTACCAAAAACCGCATCTCTCACCTCTTCTTCCATCTGAGCAATATACTGATTGGCCATGGTCAAATTCAGTTTATACTTACGAGCCTCAGACAAAATTGTTGCAAAAGAATCAGTCGCAAAATTTTGGAACTCATCCACATATAGATAGAAATCTCTACGCTCCTTCTCTGGAATATTCGCACGACTCATGGCATCAAGCTGGAACTTCGTGATAAACATCGCACCAAGTAGAGCAGAATTATCTTCACCAATCTTACCTTTTGAAAGATTAATAATCACAATTTTACCCTTATCCATCGCAAAACGTAGATCTACAGTACTCTTTGGCTGACCTACGATATTTCTAATCGTAGGGCTGGATAAGAACTGACCAACCTTATTTTGAATCGGTGCAATCGCCTCAGTTCTAAATTTTTCCTGCATCTTCGCAAACTCTGTCACCCAGAAAGCTTTCACCACTGGATCTTCAATCTTCTTCACAATTTTCTTTCTATATTCATCATCCTGAAGGATTCTGGTAATTCCAAGCATTGTCGTTCCAGGATATTCAAGCAAAGACAAAATTGTATTTCTCAAAATATGTTCCAAACGAGGTCCCCAGCTCTCAGCATAAATCTTCTTAAAAATACCCACCAATCCACTACACACAATAGAATTCAAAGCTGGATCGACATTCTCTAACATATTGAAGGCCACAGCATAATCCTTATCAGACGGATCAATTAGGACTACATCATTAATACGATTTGCAGGTATAAAATTGAGAACTGCATCAGCTAAATCTCCATGAGGATCAATAACACCAACTCCTTTACCAGCAATTACATCTGAATAAATCATGTTTTCCAAAAGAGTAGATTTACCCATACCAGTCTTTCCTATTACATACACGTGTCTGCGACGATCTGAAGGCTTAATACCAAAGACCTGATTTGCACCACGAAAATTAGTTCGACCAAGAATAGTAATTGGATCAGTAGCATCTGCTGTCTCCACAGGAAGGTCTCCAGGTGGTTCAAGCTTCTTACTCCTCACCCAGTAAATAGTTGGAGTCTTCACGGTAATATTAGGCATATGAAAAATTGTCGCCAACTCTTCATTATTCATAACGCAACCATCATTAATCAAACGCTTATTGTATTTTTCAATTAGCATTTTTCCAGTCTGCAAAGTTCCCTCTTCAAAACCATTCAAAGTAGGATAATTAAACTGTTTAAAAGAGCTCACTATCTCATGTAACTTCACCTCACCTTTCTTGTGACTCTTCGTTTTTGGCACGTAAACTATACGCACAGTAGAATCAAAAAGAGGACGACCAACCTTATCAATCGCCGCATCAATATTTGTTTCTCTATCATGAGTTTTTGAAGAAAGCTCCTCTACGTCATCTGCTCCCCCACCTTCTTCAGGAGAAAAATTGATATGAGCAGTAATAAAGAATCCTCTCAACCAAAACATAAAATAGACCGGAAAGAAAACTACTTTCGGCCAAACTTTACGAGTAATAAAAGCCCTAGCGTAAATCTTTTTAAGAGAATCAATATTTGCAAAAACACCGTGATGCATAATCTTCACACATTTGATGAAAACTAAACGCCACTTATCTCTCAAAGGAGTTAAGACCAACTGTATCCAAGCCTGATCTTCTACATCATCAAATTTCACCAAGGCAGAAGTAATACCAGCAATAGGATCCACAGCTATTCTCGCCAACTTATCTTCAAATTGAGAATAACGCTTGATTGGATAAATATCCGGTTCATCAAATTTCAATTCCATACCCATGGCATTCTCCGCATTCCTTACGTTCACACTATAATCAGGACAATCCTCTATTTCCACATCTGGATACTGAGCATAAATCTGACCCTCTACTAAATTTCGCAACTTCTCAGGAAAGGCGGCGTAAAATTTAATAACTCTATCTATACTCGCAATCTCAAAACTCACATTGTCGCTGCTGTAACCATTCAATCTATCCCAAAGAGTGAATTTGCTTGAAATACCATGAAGAGTCGCAAAAATATTTTCCATCGCAATAGGACCAATGCCCACATCGTCATCCGTTTGTTTCACCACACGAATCTGTAATAAAGCATACTTCTCGTTCAAATTTCTCTTGATACGATTCAACTCAGCAATAATCAAAAAAACTATAAGTAGAACAAAAAATATTCCTAAACCAATGCCTAAACTGATAATGATTTCTTTCATCCCGAGGATTATAACCTAAGCTCTCAGCTTATTAAAGAATCTTTGCAAAATAATTTGTGCTGCATACAGATCATCAGGTCCTTCTATCTTATATTCAGACATCAATTGCTCGGCCTCAAAAGAGCTTAAACGCTCATCAAATAGAGTAATTTCAATATCCTTAAAAGTAGAAGTAAGTGTATCTACAAAAGTTTTGACATCTTTCATAATTCTATTCTCCCTCTGATCTTCCTGCATACTTAGAGGTAAACCAATCACAATCATTTTCACATCTAAGTCCTTACACATTTTAGAAATCTCCCCTAGTACATAGGGTAAACTTTTGTTCTGAATAACAACACGAGGAAAGGCTATACCCATTTCGATATCACCACTGGCAATACCAATACGTTTCTTTCCGTAATCAATTGCTAAAACCTTACCTTTTTGTAATATCTCCATAGTCATATTTATATCACACAAATCAGTAAAAAAAAATTGACCTCATTCCGTTAAACGGGATTAAGATCAATTTTTATAATGTAGATTTAAAATTAGAGTGCTTTTACTGTAACTTTCACTTTCTCTTCCATTTCTGGAGCAATATGAACGATTACGTCGTGAGAACCTGTAGTCTTAATATGAGTCATCTTGATGAATCCTCTATCAAGTTTAAGTCCTGTCGCCTTATTAATTTCAGCAACAACCTGATCTTCAGCAATAGCACCAAAGAGTTTACCTTTAGAACTAATCTTAGATTTCAATAAAATCTTCAAACCTTTTAGCTTAGACAATATATCCTTAGAATTCTCTAAAGTTACTTTGCGTTGAGCTACGATCTTCTCCTTACGAACTGCAGCAACTTTTAAATTGCATACATCTCCGATCAAAGCTAGACCTCTTGGCAAAAGAAAATTTCTGAAAAATCCTTCTCTAACCTTAACAACATCTCCTCTGTGTCCTAGTTTTGCTACATCTTTGTTTAATACAACTTGCATAATTTCTAAATTAAAGGCCTTTAATAAATAGCGAATAATGATCACAAAGTAAAGGCAAAATTCACAAAATAGCCAAAATTCAGCTATTTATGGAATTTCCAGATAGAAATATTAGAAAATCTATCGCTAGGGAAAACCACCCCATCCATAGATAAACCTGTTAATTTGGTATCAGAGGCATAGTAATAGATTGGTCTATATAGGAATATAGCCGGAATATCATCATTTAGAGCCTTTGCTAGCTCATTCAGCTTCTTTGTACGCTGACTTGGATCAAAAGTAGATCTAATATCCTCTATAAAGCTATCTACCTTAAAACTCTTATAACTGGATAAATTCTGCCCTAAAGGACCAGCCTGCGTAGAATGCCAGAAAGAATAAGTATCAGAATTATAACCAAGATTCTGGCCAACCAATAAAACATCATAATCTCTCTTTGAAATTCTTTCATTAAAAGCTTCAACAGGTAAGAATTGTACCTGAGTATTAATACCAATCTTTTTCCAAGACTCTGTAAGGAAAGAAACTAAATTTTTTGTTTCATTAAACTGATAAGTACCTTCATCGTATGCCCTCACTATCATCTTCAACTCTAAACCATTTTCGTCCTTATCATATCTAATTCCCAAATGATTTGCATCATCAGCACCATATTTATAACCAGCAGTCTTTAAATTGGCATTAGCTAAATCAATATCGTATTTATACGCCCAATCTTTCTGCTTCAATTCAAGAATAGGAGTGTTAATACTAATTTTATCCAAACTATCTCCAATATAAGCAGTCTTATCCAATGAACGAGCCAAAGCTGAACGAACATCTGAATTCTTTAAAATTTTGCTCTCCATATTCATAAAAATAGCTGAATACTGAGGCAACTCATATGGAACAAGTTTGAATCTATCGTTATTTAAAAAATCCATAATATTATTCCCAGAAACCTTCACCACACCATTCACAGCATCAATATGACCCAAGAGATCATCCATTGTTGGATAAACAATAAAACGCATTTGTTCAATTTCAGATTTTTCTCCATAAAAAGCATCATTTCTAGTCAAAGTGATCTGATTGCGACCATCTTGAAAAGATTCTATAGGATCCTTTACTTCATATGCACCACTGCCAATTGGCTTTTTATTAAAATCATTCTGAAGAATATCTGAAGGGTTAACATCCTTCAAAACATGTTGAGGTAAAATACCTGTCAAAAAGTTACTTACAAAGAAAGCATTAGGCTTTTCCAAAGTAAATTTAATGTTTTTCGTATCCACCTTCGTCACTTTCACACCAGAAAAATTCGTTCTCAAAATATCATTCGGAAAAGCCGGATTCAGAATCAAATCATGGAAAGTAAAATAAACATCATCAATAGTCACCGCTTGACCATCATGCCATTTCAAACCATCTCTTAAAGTAAAAACATAATCCTTCTTATCTTCACTAATAGTCAAATGAGCCATATCATCCACAACTGCTTTTTTAGACGGATCATATTTCATCAAACCTGAAAAAACCAATCTCGAAACTTCGCGATCAGCTTCATTGTAATCAACAAAAAGTGGATTAATACTTTGTATTCCATTTTTAGAAACTAATCCCTCAGTATAGATACTATTTTGACCAAAGCCAAAAACTCCATAAGGAAAAACTATCATCTTTGTTAGCATCAAAAGGAAAACTACCAAAGCTAACACGGAAACTATTTTGTCAGCATAAGTATAGGTTCTAAAAACCTCTATAATTTTGCGGAATACGTTCATATTTAGACAAAAAGGAAGGCTATTGAGTTAGCCAAAAATAGTGCAGCTAAAACAACAGTTGCTACTGAAAGAAATTTTTCGATTCCTCTTTTGCTTGTATAAAAACCACCTCCTCCACCAAAAGTAGCACTAAGACCAGTACCCTTCTGCTGAGCAAGAATAACTAAAGCTAATAATACTGAAAATATAACCTGAGTAACCATCAACACTGTTTTCATAAATACAAATTAAATAATTAATCCTGCGGCCCAGTTAATTAAACCGAACACAACAGCTCCTATAGCATAAGTAGCAAAATTTGGGAAGAATAAAGTGACCCCTTCCATCTGAATTGCAGCAATAAAATATTTCAAAAACCAAAGCACCGCCATGTTAATGACAATGTTAAAAAGACCACCAGTAATCAGCATGGCTGGAAAAGACAAAAGCTTCATAATCGGTTTAATCACTAAATTGATTAAACCCAAAACTACACCGCCAATCACAAAAAATTTCCAGCCACCTGTAAACACAATAGTCGGCACCAACTGAGTCAACAGGTACAAAATACCTGCATTCAGAAGAATTCTAACTATTGGTTTAAAAATAAAGTTCATAAACTTAAACTTAAATTTTTCTTACAGCCACTTTAACACTAACGCCATCCAAATCCACGATAATTTCCTTGTCCCATTCTAAATTTCCACTCTGCTGCAATTCTTCAGCAAGAGTTTCTCTCTTAATATAGTCCGCAAAAGCAGTAACGGCATCTGCTACTTCACCAGTAGGAGCCTCAATTGACACATAAATTCTATCATCAACTTGGTAATCAGCATCTTTACGCAATTCCTGAATTGAACGCACTAAATCACGAGCAAAACCTTCTTTCTTCAATTCTTCAGTAATATGAGTATCAAGAGAAACTACCACTCCTTCTTCACTTGCCACATCAAATCCAGGTTTTCCGCGGAAACCAACTTCCACGTCATCGCCAGACAATTCAAATGGACCTACCTTAATAATAGAACCTTCCACTTTGTACTCACCTGCCTTCAAATTATTGATGATAAATTGCACGTCCTTACCAAACTTAGGACCAAGAGCCTTAGGATTTGGCATTACAATACGTTCCACAATTGCTGAAGCTTCTTTAATGATTTCAAATTCTTTTACATTTAATTCTTCAAGAATCACCTCTTTCTGAGTTTCAAGCAAAGATCCATCTACATCTTCAGGTAAAGCAATTTGTACCTTAACGAGTGGCTGTCTCACCTTAATTTTAGCCTTAGCACGTACGCTATGACCCAAATTTACTACGAGACGAATAAGATGCATCTCCTTATTCAATTCATCATTAATCAAATACTTATTAGCTTTTGGCCAATCTTCCAAATGAACTGAAGCTTTCATTCCACCAGAAAGATTCTGATAAATTTCATCTGAAATATATGGCATGAACGGCGCCAACAGCTTAGTAAACTGCATTAAGACAATATAGAGAGTCTGGTAAGCTTGATTTTTGTCTCCATCATTCTGACTCTTCCAAAAACGACGACGAGAACGACGCACGTACCAATTAGAAAGATTTTCAATAAACGCCTGCATTGGACGCACTGACCAAGTAAGATTATAAGCATCCATCTTATCAGTAACTTCCTGAATCAAAGTATTCAATTCAGACAAAATCCATTTATCTAGTTTATTTTCCGGCTGAAATTTTTCAAATTTCTGATCCGGCTCGAAATTATCAATATTCGCATAAGTCACAAAGAAGCTATAAGTATTCCAAAGAGTAAGCGTAAATTTCTTCACGATTTCCTCTACGTGTTTCTCAGAAAATCTCACATCTTCAGCAAGCGGCGCTGTAGAGTTGTATAAGAAATATCTCGTACTATCTACACCCTGACTTTCGAAAAGTAGACCAGGATCAGGATAATTTTTCTTTCTCTTGGAAAGCTTTTCACCATCAGCTGCAAGCAAAATTCCATTCACAATTACATTCTGGAAAGCAGGTTTATCGAAAAGAATTGTCGATAAAACATGTAATGTATAAAACCAACCACGAGTCTGATCCAAACCTTCAGCAATAAAATTTGCTGGGAAATTGTTTTCAAATTCCGCTTTATTTTCAAATGGATAATGAAGCTGAGCATAAGGCATTGATCCACTTTCAAACCAACAATCGAGTACATCCGGCACACGATGCATTACCGCACTACAAGTCTTGCACTTCATGGTAACATCATCGATATATGGCTTATGTAAATCAATTTCGCCATTATTCATTGGGAGTTTTCCTCCAGACAATTTACCTAATTCTTCAATAGAACCAATACAAACTTGTTCGCCACAATCACATTCCCATACTGGAATTGCACAACCCCAGAAACGATTTCTAGAAATTGACCAATCACGCACACCATCGAGCCATTTACCAAAACGTCCATCTTTCACGTGCTCAGGCTGCCAGTGAATTTTCTGATTATTTTTCTGAAGTTTTTCTTTGATATCAGTAACTTTGATGAAGAACGAACGAGTAGAATAATTAATCAACGCCGTATCGCAACGCCAACAATGTGGATAGCTATGTTTGTAATTATATTTTTTGAAAAGTAAGCCTTTCGCCGCAATAAAATCAGCCACGTTAGAATTCTGGCCGATTACAGTTTTGCCGGCAAATTCCGTAACTTCAGGCTTGAAAGTACCATCCATATAAACATGATTGATCTGAGCAAAACCATACTTCAGACCAAAATTGTAATCGTCCTCACCGAACATTGAAGCAATATGTACTACACCAGTACCATCTTCAGTCGTCACAAAATCTCCAATATTTATTTCATAAAGTTTTCCAGGCAATTCCGCCTTCACGTAATAATCAAAAAGCGGCTCATAGTGAGTACCTACTAGTTTTTTATGGTCTATAGTTTCAATAATCTCATAAGGAATATTACCAAACACAGACTCGCATAATTTTTCAGCCACTATGTAATATTCCACTGGACCACTAGATTCAGAGGGAAACTCTGGCCCTTTCTGTTTACTATAATCATGAGCCATCAGAGGCAAACCACCTGCCTGCACTTTCACATATTTTATATCCTCACCAAAAGCCAAAGCCACATTTCCAGGAAGTGTCCAAGGAGTAGTGGTCCAGGCCAAGACATAGACATCTTTTTCCTTCGCTTTAATTGCCTTCAATGCATCTTCCTTCAATTTAAACTTAGCAGTCACAGTCATGTCCGTCACATCTTTGTAACCTTGAGAAACCTCAAAGTTTGAAAGAGCTGTCTCACAACGTGGACAAATATGCATGGATTTGAAACCTGTATAAACCATTTTCTTATCCCAAATTTGCTTAAAAACCCACCAAATTGATTCCATGTAATCATTATCCAAAGTGGCATAAGTATCCTCAAAATCCACCCAACGCCCTACTCTCTGCAACAATCCCTTCCACTGATCGGTATAACGAAAAACTGACTCACGACATTTTGCATTAAAATTCTCTACGCCATATTCCACAATCGCCTTGCGCCCAGAAAGACCCAATTCTTTTTCGATTTCGTACTCCACAGGAAGTCCATGACAATCCCAACCATTAGTTCTTGGCACATAATAGCCTTTCATAGTCCAATATCTCGTCACAGCATCTTTAAGCGCCGTAGCCAAAATATGACCATAGTGAGGCAAACCATTTGCAAATGGAGGGCCATCATAAAATACAAATTTCTCAGCATCCCTTCTTTGCTCTACCGATTTCTCGAAAATCTTATTATCCTCCCAGTACTTTAAAACGTTTTTTTCCATCGCCGGAAAAGACTGTCTGACATCAACTTTCTTAAACATAAAACATTTTTAATGAAACTGGTGCTTAGTCTAATCTAAAGACAGCATTTTTCCAATAAAAAAACACTTTGACTTATCATTGCCGAACTAATAATATTCACTCCAATAATTTTGAAGATATGCCGTACGGAAACAAAACACCGGACAGACACACAGGAGGTACTAGATCAAGAGATAGACAATCACCTGTCCCATATTTTCCTCAAACTACTTCTCAAGACAAAGAAAGAGCAGCACTAGCAGGACTCAACTATGCTAAAACAGCACTACACGGCAAAAACATTCACCTAAGAGATAACGTTGCCGAAGCAATTTTTGAAGTACTCGAAGAACTTAGGTTCTATTTTCAAACAGAAGTTAGAGCTGCAATTGCCAATAAACTATCTGAAGAGGCCAGTTATGCTAAAAAGACCTATCCAGACGATACGAAAGAAGCACTAGTAGCAAAAATGGATTACACCATAAGTAACTCCCTGGATTGGAGATCAAAAGGCATACCTCAAGACATAGCAAAAGCTACCGAAGAATCTATCAAAAATGCCATTGTCCAAACCTACTAGATATGAGCCTAGTTTACTAACCGCATCCCTGGCATCCGCCACCACAGCTTCCAGAGCCACATCCAGCTTCACTGACAGCAACTTTTAATTCGTAGTTGTCTACCAAACTTTCAGCTAGACCCACATAATTAGTAGGAGTCAAAGCCAATAAACGCTTCTTATCAGAAGCAGGGATTTTCAAGTCCTTAATGAATTTCTGAACCACAACTTTTGTAATTCCAGCCTTCCCACGAGTCAATTCTTTCAATTTTTCGTAAGCATTTGGCATCAAATTTTTCTTCATTACTACCTGTATAGGTTCTGCCAAAAGTTCCCATTTATCAGCCAAATCATCTTCAATCTTTTTCTTATTAACTTCACATTTGGTCAAACCCTTCATTGCGCTCTTATAAGCCAAAATACAGTAGGACAAAGCTGAACCAACATTTCTCAAAGAAGTAGAATCGGAAAGGTCCCTTTGCATACGAGAAACCTGAAGTTTTGAAGATAATTGTTCAAGAAGAGCATTAGCAATTCCAATATTTCCCTCAGCATTTTCGAAATCAATAGGATTCACTTTATGAGGCATAGTAGAAGAACCAACTTCATTCTTCACTACCTTCTGACCAAAATATCCAAGACTAATATAGGTCCACATATCGCGTACGAAATCTAAACAAATGTTATTAATTCTCTTCACTGAATCAAAAATATCAGCATAACAATCATGAGGTTCAATTTGAGTTGTGTACATATTCACACCAAGACCCAAACTCTGAATAAAATTCTTGCTAACATCGAACCAATTTACATCTGGATAAGCCACTACGTGGGCGTTGTAATTTCCTACAGCACCATTGATTTTTGCCATCAAGAAATTACCTTTCATGGCAATTTCCATTTCTCTTTCAATACGAGCCACGAAATTAATTAGTTCCTTACCAAGTGTAGTAGGTGTAGCGGCCTGACCATGAGTACGAGAAAGCATTCCCAACCCCTTATAAGTCTGAGCTTTACCATAAATTTCCTGCACTAGACCAGAAAGCACTGGCACCAACTCCCTCTCATTAAAATCGCGAAGCATACAAGCATAAGCGATATTATTTATATCTTCAGAAGTACAAGCAAAATGAATAAATTCCTGATATTTCTCAATCGGACCACCCTTTACCTTTTCCTTAATGAAATATTCAATAGCCTTCACGTCATGATTAGTAACTTTTTCAATATTTTTCACGCGTTCAGCATCCACGACATCGAATTGCTCATAAATACTACGAAGAATACGAATTTCCGTAGGCTCGAGTAGTTTTGTACCTGGCAACTTTTCATCATTGAAAAGATAAATAAACCATTCAACCTCAGTAAGAACGCGATATCTCATCAAAGCCGCTTCAGCAAAATACTGTGAAAGATGATCCACTTTCTCCGCATAACGTCCATCCAAAGGAGAAATGGCCAACAAAGGATTATTCATAAAATGTTTATTAATTTAATTAATTATTCGAAACTCTTCCTGATTTCCTCAATTCTTGCCCACACTTTCTTACGTAATTCAGCATTTTTTTCCGCAAAGATTTTAACAACAGATAAAATCAAATTAGCTGGATCAATTACAGTCATTACAGGTGTATCACCAGGCATCATCAATGAGCTATTCAAATTAACCATCATATCCACCTTATCCTGAAATGGAGGACAAGCAAAAACCGGATGAACACTATTCGCAGCAATCACGCCAGAAAGTGCATTAGATCTACCAGCCACACCCACAAAAATAACATCTTCAACACTATTATATTTTTCCACAATATCCGCCACTTTTTTTGGAACTTTATGAGCTGAAGCCACAATAACCTCTGTCTCAACACCCCACTTATTCAAACCGTCCACCATTTTCTGAGTAAATTCTTTATCAACCTGAGATCCAAGAATAAAAATAGTTTTCATATATAAAATTTTTAAGATTTAATTAACAATATTTTGCTAAATTCACCTTCAATCTAGCATCTACATCCCCTACCTGTGCCTCAAATTTTTGGCCAGTGATAAGCTCAAAAGCCTCAATGTAACGACGTCCTGTCTCCACTCTAATATCATCTGGAATAACAGGAACTTCCCCCTCGCCCTTGAAACCTCTTTCAGCCAACCATTCTCTCAAATATTCTTTATCAATTTTTTTCTGCTCCTCGCCAGAAGCCAATCTCTTTTCATATTCATCAGCAAACCAGAAACGAGAAGAATCGGGAGTATGAATTTCATCGATCAAAACAATTTTTCCTTCATCATTAATACCAAATTCATATTTTGTATCTACGAGAATAATTCCCTGTTTAGCAGCAACTTCTACACCACGTAAGTATAATTTCATCGCTACATCAGCCATATAATCGAACTGCTCAGCATTAATTACGCCACTTTTCAAAATTTGTTCACGAGATACAGATTCATCATGACCACCATATTCAGCCTTAGTAGAAGGAGTAAGAATTGGTTTCTCAAGTTTTTGATTTTTCTTCAAACCATCTGGCAACGCATTTCCACAGAAATTACGTTCACCTTTTTCATAATGAGTCCAAATACTAGTACTAGTAACACCAGTAATATAGCCACGAACAATCATTTCTACCGGCATCGCCTTACATTCTTTAGCAACCACAACATTTGGATCTGGAAATTCAATCACATGATTTTCAGCAATATCTTTAGTCTGATCAAACCAAAACTTTGCCATTTGATTAAGAACCTGACCCTTAAAAGGAATCAAAGTAATTACCCTATCAAAAGCAGAAAGTCTGTCAGTAACAATAATCACACGCTTACCATCCTTAGAATAATTATCACGAACCTTTCCTTCATATTTGGCACCCATAGTCGGAAAATCAGTAGCCTTTAAACACAAAAGGAGCTGAGCCTGCAGATCTGAATTTACTATCATATTTTAAAAAAAGTTATATTACAGTTAAATAATAATTGATTAGAACCCTAATCGCAATACTGGTTTTATGCTTATTTTCTCTTACCCCAATACCAACCAACCTTGCCTTCAACTTTATCTGAAACCAAATACATAAATGCCACCGCAGAGAGACAAACATCAAAAATCATCTTCACATTTTCCTGTCCTGTAAAAAGTTCCGGATGACTCAAGTCATAAGCATACCAAACATAAGCACCCATCAAACCAATATAGAACAAAGTTGTTAACCATCCTTGCCAAGTAACTGGAACAAGACCCCATCCATAATTTTTTGGGATAAACCATTTTTTGCTTTCCATAGGAGAAAATTAAAAAATATTACTAACACAAAAATAGCACAAAAGTGCCTTAAATCCAACAAACACAAGCAAAATTAACGTCTGTTACCAAAATCCAAATAATTATTAACCCTAGCTCTAGTTGTAGCTCTACCTGCAACAACAACTTTATCAGAAGACTCGGAAACTTGAGGATCAACATCAGCTACCTCAGTTTTAACAACTTCCTTAGGTTTATCATTGCCCATAGTAATAACAGTCCTATCCTCCGGTCCAAACTTATCAAATCCCATAATATAAAAGTTATTGATGTCAAAAATATAGCACAAAAAAAGCGATTTCCTAATCGCTTAGATGTAATATGGTGGGCGCTGAGGGATTCGAACTCTCGACCCTCTCGGTGTAAACGAGATGCTCTAACCAGCTGAGCTAAGCGCCCTTATTAAATTTGCCCATAACTTTTATCATATTGCTCAAAAGATGGCAACAAAATTTCTCTAAATTAAATTTATCCTAACAAAAATCCCCTACCTCTTAGCCACTTCTCAGCCTCCTTATAGTCGGGCATCGCCATCTCCACCCAAGCCCAAAAACGCGCCGAGTGATTAAATTCTTTCAAATGCGACAACTCATGCACGCACACATAACGGAAAACCTCGCGTGGAGCGAAAAGAAGTCTATAAGATATGTTTATATTCCGCTTTGAGCTACAACTACCAAAGCGCCCATTAGTTCTCTTAAAACGAACATCATTCACCCTTTCTTGAAAATGCATTTGATTCAATTCTTCCAAAACCTCCTCTAGATAAGGCGTCTGATCCTCCATAATTTTCTTCTCCGCCAAAAACTTAATTTTTTTCTTCCTTTCTGCCTCAGTCAGAAAACTATTTAATCTAATTTTTAGAAAATGCCCCTCGCGAAGCAAAGCCTTCGAATTCACACCAGGCAAGACATCCACAGTTAATTCATAAATTTTATTATGAGTAACAATTCTTCCGCCATCCTCATATTCAGGATTTATAAAATCCAATTTCTCCACTTTTTCCAGTCTCTTCTCCGCCCATTTTAAAAATTTATCGATGATTTCATCCCTTTTTCCGCCCTGAGCAAAACGGCTCAGCTTAAGCAAAACCACCCCATTTTTAATTCTCACAGAAGAGGTAGCTTTCAAAACTGGCTTGTACTCAATTGGATAATTTACTTGTCCTACTTTCAAAAATTCCGGATACGTCATAAACGAATAATACCAAAAATATTTGAAAATTTAAACAAAACATACTAGAATACTCACAATTACCTCATAACTTATTTATCTATGGAAAGCGGATGCAATTGCAAAGGTGGCGAACACAAATGTTGCTGGATGGGCTTCATTACAAAACTCCTTCTAGTAATCGGAGGTTTGAACTGGGGACTTATTGCTATTAATCCAGAATGGAACCTTGTAACTCTTGCTCTTGGTCAATGGCCAGTAGCTGTACAGGTAGTTTACGGACTAGTTGGACTAGCTGCATTAATGATGTTAGGAAAAATGGTGATGAAATGCTGCGGAAAAAAATGCTGCGGTGGTCAATGCAAGAAATAAATCTAATTGAATAGAAAAAGGCCTCTGAAAAGGGGCTCTTTTTTGTAATAATTTTTTGCAATAAAATAAGCGCCAACTTAGCGCTTAAATTCTGGTGCCCAAGGGGGGACTTGAACCCCCACAGGATTGCTCCCGCTACCACCTCAAGGTAGTGCGTCTGCCATTTCGCCACCTGGGCCTGTGAATTACTTATCCTTATTACTCTTCAGAGTTAACTTAAACTCTGAAATTTTTCCATTTCTCCATACCTGAAACGTAACCACGTCCCCAGGATTATAGTTTCTAATAATTTTATGTAAAGGGTTTTCTAGAGTCACGGGAATGGAATTAACGCTCAATACTACATCCATATCCTTCAAACCTGCTTTATCCGCTGCTCCACCTTTTTGAATTGCTGAACGTCCATTTCTATCATTTACCACTAATAATGCTCCATGATCCAAAGTTTTATCCAAATCCTGAGCTTCAGATTTAGTCATCATTACGAAATTGACACCCAACACAGGCCTCACGATTTCGCCATTCTTTTTCACACTAGCAATAATTGGTTTAAGATCATCAATTGGAATCGCAAAACCAATACTATTCGCAGATTCCTGCACGGCAGCATTCATTGCAATCACTTCCCCATCCAAATTAACCAAAGGTCCACCACTATTTCCCAAATTTATCGCCGCATCAGTTTGAATAAGACCGGTCATATTCTGAATAGCTCCATAATCATTATAAGCTTCTACTTCCCGACCCTTAGCACTGATAATTCCAGCAGTCACTGTGTTTCCATATAAAGCCAATGCATTTCCAATTGCCACAACCTTCTGACCAATTTGCAAATTTTCTGAATCCCCAAGGGTTACCACTGGAAAATTAACTTTTTCAGACTGAATTTTTAAAACTGCCACATCATCAAAAGGATCTTCACTCAAAAATTTCGCCAAATATTCAGAACCATCAATTAGAACAACTTTGTAATTGGCTTTTTTATCTAATATCACATGCTTATTAGTAAGAACTAAACCGCTAGCATCCACAATAAAACCAGTTCCTCCATAAATCTCGTCCTTCTTAGGAATGATCAAAGATTTCGAATCTAAATTATCAGAAGTAACAATAGAAACAACAGCCGGATCCACCTTGTTTATAGCCTGAACCACCTGAGAATCCTCTATATAAACATGATCAACAATTAATTTTCCACTCTCAATTTTAAAATTAGTATTATAAAGACGATCACCAGCGAATCCACCAATTAGACCTGAAACAAAAGCTAAACCTAAAAATACAGCGACATTTTTTGAGGAATTTTCCATACAGCTAATCTACAGAAAAAAAATCACAATCGCAAATTTTTTGATACTACAGCTGTTGACTGAGCATCAACACTGCTAAACATTCAAATATACTTGCAGAATATCTGAAAATAATCGAGAATGCCGACGGCCTATTCATTAACCTTCTTATCCAATGAGTGCTATCCAAACACAAGATTCAGAAATTTTTGAGTTTATTGAACATGAAAAGAAAAGACAAAAGGAAGGTATTGAATTAATCCCATCTGAGAACTACACCTCAGCTGCAGTAATGGAAGCTTGCGGAAGCATTCTTACAAATAAATATTCCGAGGGTTATCCAGGAAAAAGATACTACGGTGGACAAGAAAATATCGATGCTATTGAGAACATCGCTATTGACCGTGCCAAGAAACTTTTCGGTGCGGAACACGTGAACGTACAACCATATTCAGGCTCACCTGCTAATACAGCTATTTACTTCGCTCTATTGAATTTCGGAGACACTGTAATGGGACTTAAGCTAGATCATGGTGGACACATTACTCATGGACTACCAATCGCCTTCTCTGGTAAAGCTTACAATTTCGTTCAATACGAAGTAGATAAAAATACTGGAAAAATCGACATGGAAGTAGTAAGAAAACTCGCTCTCGAACATAAACCAAAAATGATTGTTGCTGGTTTCACAGCTTATCCTCGCGATATTGAATGGAAGAAATTTAAAGAGATTGCGGACGAAGTAGGAGCAATTTCCGTTGCTGATATTTCCCATACAGCTGGTCTTATCGCTGGAGGTGCATTGGAATCTCCAGTGCCATATTTTGATGTAGTAATGACTACAACTCACAAGACTCTTCGTGGTCCACGCGGTGCCATGATTATGTGTAAAGAAAAATTTGCTAAAGCTATTGATAGAGCTGTATTCCCTGGTCTACAAGGTGGCCCACACGAACATATCATCGCTGGTAAAGCGATTGCTTTCGGTGAAGCTCTAAAACCTGAATTTAAAGAATATGCTGCACAAGTAAGAAAGAATGCTAACCATCTAGCTGAAGCCATGAAGAAGAAAGGCTTCAAATTGGTTTCTGATGGTACAGACACACATTTAATTCTTGCTGATCTTACAAACAAAGGCGTTCCAGGTAAACAAGCTCAAGCCGTTCTCGACAGCGTGGGAATTACTCTAAACAAGAACACTGTTCCTTTTGATACACGCACACCAATGGATCCATCAGGCATCCGTCTTGGTACTCCAGCAGTCACTACTCGTGGCATGAAGGAACCAGAGATGGAAATGATCGCCGACTGGCTCGATCGTGTAATTAGCAACATCGAAGACACTGCTTTGCACGCTAAAATAAAGGAGGAGGTAAAAACTATGTGTTTGAAATTTCCGGTTCCGGGGATTATCTAAGCATCCTTAATACCACCCTTATCTTTAATCAATGCCGCCATATTGGCCGCATATTTACCGTACAAATGAACAAAATCGCCACGTTTATACTTATTGAGATCATGCATTTCAGTAAATAAATCTACTACTTTAATACCAGAACCAGCCTGAGATTTAATCCACTCATTAAGTTCTTTAGTTTTCAATTCAAGCTCTGCTACTGAAAGTGGATAATTTCCTCCACTCCACTCATGTTTTTCAAATGTTCTCTGAAAAGTTTTACGTCCAGACTCATAATCCCACTCTGGAATAGTACAAGCCACCACAGTCAAATCAGCCTTCTTCGCAGCTTCATACATTGAAGTTAAATTAGCCTTTATACTAGATATACTTTTTAAACTTGTTAGATCATTAAATCCACCAAGAATAGAAACACGTTTAATATTTGAATGCATTCCATTCTTTTTTTCTGCCAGAAAATTATTGAAGTTCTTTACCATCCAACCAGTCTGCATTCCACCCTTGGCAACCTTGTCCGCACCTTTTAAATTAGGCTCCATTAAAAAAGTGAGTGAATCACCCACAAAAACAGTTTCACTAATTTTAACAGTTCCCATATCAACATTTCTATCAACCGCTTCAGCCTTTTTCTCATTTTCCACTACAGATTCCTCCATTAAGCCAGATCTATCACCTGCACTTTTACTCACCACAGTTCTTCCTTCATAAGCTCTCTTCGTAAAAGGTCCTAATCTTCCATCACAACCATGAGAATTATCTTCTTCTGAAAAACCAAGCTTTTTTTGCAAATTAAAAACACCAAGAGCTAAACTTTTATCATTTTCAGGATTTATAATTATTTCAAATGGAGGCTTTTTCAATTCTTCCACAAAAGAGGCGAGAGGTTTTCCATTTTGTTCTAAAAATTTTCTTGTAAAACCAGCTCTTTGCTCGGCAGTTTTTTCTACAATGCTTTGCAAATCATTTTTTAAACCCTCATTGTTTTGTGGGATTTCAGCCATATTCTTTTAAGTTCTTTTAATTACCATAATTGTAATATCATCCATTTGCTCATGTCCTTCGGCGAAGGCTTTTACATCAGCCAAAATGGCTTTCTTCACTGAATCTGCATCAGCCAATGTGCCGAATTTTTCCATAGCAGCCTTCAGTCTCTCTGGACCATACAGCTCTGTCTTATTTTTCCAACACTCTGGAATACCATCGCTGTAAATCACCAAATAATCTCCAACTTGGAAATCAATTTCCACCTCATTAACATGCTTAGAAATATCCGGCAACATACCAAGTGCAATACCTCCGGCAGATTTATACTCAGCCATTTTTTGCGCAGCCTTATAATGCAAAATCTGTTCGTGACCGGCACTCGCATATGTAAATTTCTTCGCAATAGAATCCCATTGCATGAGACAAAGTGTCATAAACATTGTTGGCAAAGTCTTTACTTTAAGTACCCTATTCACTTCTAACAAAATCTTTTTCAAATCTCCGAGCCCAGCAAATCCATAAAACAAAGCATTGGAAATAGAACTAATAATTCCCGCTGGCACACCATGTCCAGTCACATCACCGAGATACATCACCAAGCGATTTTCCACTTTAATAAAATCATAAATATCTCCTCCTATTTCTTCCGCCGGCACTAAATCCGCAGCAATTTGAATTCCATCCATTTGAGGAATTTCATTATCGTCAGGAACTAATTGATCCTGAATTGTAGCCGCAATTTTAAGTTCATTTTTCACACGATCATGTTCAATCTTCGCCTCAATACTCTTTTCCAAATCCTCCGTCATTTTATTAAACGAAGCACCCAAGAAACTCAACTCATCATGAGTTTTAATATCCACACGAGCTTTAAAGTCGCCCTTACCCACCTTATCTGCACCCTCTACGAGCTGTGCAATAGGCTTTGTCACCTGTCCTGACATCACGAATGACATAATCATTCCCAGCATAATTCCAAAGACCGCTAAGTAAATAATTCTTATGCGCATTCTTTCAATACGATCGTTCAGGTTTTTATAATCAAAAGTGTACTGCACTGAATATTTATCGCTTCCAGAAATCACCAAGTAATTAAGCAATGTGCCAGATTGCAAACTCTCAATCGGCTTTTCATTCTTATCTACATAAACAAAATCACCACTAGCATTAGTTTTCAAAAAGAAAACTTTTCCATCAGCAGTTTGCATAGAAACATTCTTCGATTGAATCTCACTCAGCATTGAAGCATCTGAAATATTACGAGCTTCACCTTCATATTTTTTATCGATATCAACACTAGAGTCATACAAAAGTTCACCACTGTAAGAAAGAACTTTAATTGAACCAATATCCGCATTTTGCTTAAAAATTTTAGCCAATTCTCTATTGAAATAGACGAAACTATTCTGCGCTAAATACAGATCATAATCATAAGAAACTGTTGGTGCAGTAAGTCTCGCAAACGCCAACATATTCAAATAAATATCCTGAGCAAATTCCTGCTTCTTTTCATTAACAAATAACGAAGCAGCGACAGTAAACAACACCACCATCAGAGTGGAAATTGCGACAATTAATTTGCTGCGAATAGTTATTTTCATTTTATATTTATTTCATCAAAGTAAATCAAACCATCAATTCGTGGCTGTAAATCAAGGTTCTTACTGAAAGCAAAAATCTTTTGATATTCAAAAAGTGGAACACCATACACATCATCTTCCACCACAATCTTCATTGCATCCTTGAGGTTTTTCAAACGCTTCGCTGGATCCATTTGCACTGCACTATCTTCTACCAATTTATCAACTTGAGCATTTAAATAATGGCCTACATTAAAGGATCCTTTGCTATAAGCCAAAGTATTCAAGAAGTCACTTGAATCACCTATGTCAGCTTTAAATCCAAGGAAATAAACATCTGCATCACCGGCAGAAAGACTAGCCATAAATTTATCATTATCCATATAAGAAACCAGCACATTCACGCCAATTAAAGCCATTTGCTTACGCACATGTTCTCCAAGCAATTCCAAGGTTTTAGGTAAATGAAACGTAATAGTCATATCCTTAAATCCATCAGTTTCAGCCATTTTTTTTGCACTCTCTATGTCATAAACATGAGGAAGAATATCTGGATTAAAACCAAAAACACCATTACTTACAAATTGACTAATAACTCTAGAAAATTTCACTCCGATCACATCCACTAAAGCTTTCGGATCCACAGCCACAGAAAAAACCTTTCTCTTTTCCAAATCTTTAAAAACAGCAGATTGAGTATTGAAAACCAAAAACTGCACTTCAAGACTTGGCACACTTGCAATCTGAAAACCCTGATCTAAAACATTTTGCACTCCATCAAAAGGCACAAAATCAAGAAGGTCAGCATCCTTATTAACAAGAGCACCAACACGTGCAGATTTATCTGGAATAACAATCATTTCCACCTTAGAAAATTTTGGTTTAGCACCCCAGTAATTATCATTTCTATCCAAAATTAATCGATCTCCCTGTTTCCAAGAAGAAAATTTATAAGGACCAGTTCCAATCGGATCAATTTGTTTTTTACCACTTTGTTCAGATGCAAAAATTAGCACCGTAGAGACCTTCTGCAAAAGCAAAGGATCTGGTTTTTTAGTAATAATTTTAAAAGTAGACTCATCCACAATTTCAATCTTATTAATTGTATCCAAAATGCTTGTTAACTGAGAAGTTTTTCCCTTAGTGGCACGTTCGAAACTAGCTACCACATCAGCCGTATCAAGATTACTTCCATCTTGAAATTTCACGCCAGGACGTAAGCTGAATTTCCAAGTAACATCGTCAATCATTCCCCAAGAAAGCGCCAATCCTGGCTTAACATTTAAATCTCTATCTAATTTAACCAAAGGCTCAAAAATATTTATCAATCTTTGACGCGTCGTTGGATCATAGAAAGTAGGCTCAAGCAAAGCCGGTTCATCAGCATAGACTATGCGTAAATCCTCAATACTCGGCTTCACTGAAGCACCACTCGAGAAAATAGAAGTCATAATACTGTTAGTCTGATTCTCGAAAAATAATTGCCCAGATATCCAAGTAAAAGCCAAAAGGAATAATCCATAAGTTGTACCTTTCAAAATTTTACTCAATTTCTCGCTCAATTTTGTTTTTGTTATTTTTGATTTCCGAGCTCGGAAACATCCCTACATTATACCAAAAAATGACCTGTAAGTACAGATCATTGCATCCATTAACAACCTATTAAATCTTGCTCAAAGTTCCCTTCACCGACTCCACCAAACCAGCATCCCCTATCTTTTCCGCCAAAACCAGCATTTTCTGATAAACATACTTCTTATTTTTGGCATCCTGTAGCGTTCTTACCCCAGAAACCTGACTCACCAATTCATTATATTGTTTCTGATAACAAGCTTTCTTCATTTTTTCATCTCCAATTGAGCTAAAAATGGCCAAGGCCGCATCAATACTATTTTGATTAAAGAGGTCCACGCCCTGATTAAACTTAATATTTTTTTCAACTTCATGATCACCGCTCTTACTAGCGTAAAAAAGAGCTTTCTTATAGTCCTTTAAGCCCATGTAATAAGCCATGGCATTATGATAAACAACCAAAAGCTGCTCCTTGTCCTCTGCTTTATCAAAATAGAAGATAGCAGAATCAAATTTATGTGCATTTAGAGCGGAAACAGCCAAATTATGATAAGAAATATTTAAGTTTTTAGCCACCATCGTCTTCAAACTACTAATGGCATAAGCCAATTGGGCACTCTTCACCATTACGTCAGGAGTAATAGTTTGCACATCTTCACGGAAATCGCTCAAGTCGAGCAAGTTCGTAGAAATAATTTCCGTCGCCGGAAGCACATCTCTATTTTCTGTATATTTCGCGAATTGACCATTCGTACACTCAATATCAATTTCACGAAAATGTAGACAGACGTGCTCTGGCAAAAGTTTAATTTGCAAATCACTAACTGGAAATTTTAATGAATATAAATAAATATAAAGCGTTACAATTTGATTACAATCTCCTTCTAATTTTTCTTTATTTGGATCGCGCAAAAGTTTTCCAAAACTGGCAGTATTTATATAATGATAATATTTTCCCGGCTCCAAGAACATCATTATTTGGTATATATAAGCCAATTTAACGTCGTCGCCGTCAGGAAAAGTATAACCATGATCTTTAAAAAAAATTTTCAGTTCATCCAAATTCACCACATGAGTCGCACAAAATTCTTCTAACTTTTTTATAATTAATTGCGTATCAGCATACATTTTTTTACGCATATCTTTCGTCAAATAAAGATAGCCTTTAAATTTCTTTTCCAACCACACATTCACAATCATTAAATTCTCCTGCATGAGTTCCAGCAATTTATCTTTAATCGAACTCAAACTGTCTGTCGATTTTATATTCACAAAAAACTTATCCACCTTTTTTTCAAAAGGACTGACATATTGCGAAAATAATCCGAAAAACCACTTTAAGAATTGCATACTAGAAATAATTTATTCCTAACATTATAGCAAAAAATAGAGGAAAACACCACTTTAGTTCTTCTTCAACACCGCCAAGAACGCTTCTTGTGGCAACTCTACCTTACCCATCATCTTCATGCGTTTCTTACCCTTTTTCTGTTTGTCCAAGAGCTTGTTCTTACGAGTTACATCTCCACCATAGAGATAACCGGTAACGTCCTTACGAAACGCAGCAATTGTCTCACGAGCAATAATTTTGCCACCAATAGCAGCCTGCAAAGCAATCGTAAACTGATGTTTTGGAATTAACTCCTTCAATTTTTTCACCAAATCACTTCCTACGTAAAAAGCATCTTTTCTATGCACAATCAAGGCCAACGCATCCACCTTTTCAGCAGCAATCAAAATATCCAATTTCACTAAATCTCCCACTCTATAATCTAAATGCTCATAATTCATGGAAGCATATCCACTACTTATACTCTTCAATTGGTCGTAAAAATCTACAACAATTGAAGCCAATGGCATTTCAAAGTGTAAAATCACACGTTTTTCATCTATATACTGCATGTTTTTGGAAATACCACGCTTATCAGAACAAAGAGTCATAATTGCACCCATGGATTCACTAGGAGTCAAAACCTCAACCTTCACCCAAGGTTCCTTAATGTCTTGAATTGTCGCTGGATCAGGCAAATCTGCCGGACTAGAAATCATAGTCTCTTCACCTTGAGTATTAATAATAATATAAGAAACAGACGGCGCCGTAGCAATCAAAGTAAGATTATATTCTCTCTCTAGACGTTCCTGCACAATATCCATATGCAACAAACCGAGGAATCCGCATCTAAAACCATGTCCCAAAGCACCAGAATGCTCAGGCTCAAAAGTCAAAGAACTATCATTCAATTTAAGCTTATCTAAAGATTCGCGAAGCAAAGGATAATCATCAGATTCCGCACAGAAAATTCCCGCAAATACAAAAGGCTTCACAATTTTATATCCCTCTAGAGGCTCTGCTTCTTCCATAGTCATGCCAGTACTGCCCGCATGCCAAACCGTATCACCCACACGACATTCACGCACATTACGCAAACCAGTCACTATATAACCCACTTCACCAGGCAAAAGCACATCCGCCGTTTGATACTTAGGCTTCAAATATCCGACTTCCAAAACTTCAATTTCCTTTTTAGTATTCAAAAAAGTCACTTTATCTCCTCTTTTCACAGATCCAGAGCGCAATCTAACGAAAGCCACTACACCTTTATAAGTATCGTAAATTGAATCAAAAATTAAGGCTTTAAGCTCATCAGTCTCAGCAGTTTTTGGGCAAGGAACCTTTTCTATCACTCTTTCTAGAATAGATTCCACGTTTGTCCCCTCTTTAGCAGATACAGCAATAATTTCACTCGCAGGAATTCCCAGAGCAGTTTCAATTTCCTTGGCTCTTCTGTCCACCTCGGCAGAAGGAAGATCAATTTTATTCAAAACAGCCACAATCTCCAGATTATGTTCCATCGCCATGTAGCAATTTGCCAGAGTCTGAGCCTCAATTCCTTGAGTAGCATCAACCACCAAAATAGCACCTTCACAAGCCGCAAGACTGCGAGAAACCTCATAATAAAAATCCACATGCCCCGGAGTATCAATAAGATTGAGAACGTAGTCCTCCCCTTTATGTTTCCAGTTCATTCTAACCGGCTGAAGTTTGATTGTAATACCTCTTTCCTGCTCCAATTCCATCGTATCTAGCATCTGTCCATGCTTCATGTCTCTCTTGTTAAGAGTAGACGTTACTTCGAGAAAACGGTCAGCCAAAGTAGACTTTCCATGATCAATGTGCGCAATAATGCAGAAATTTCGAATATGCTTTAAATCCATAGTGCGCCAATTCTAGCAAAAAGTACTCAAGAGCAAAAGGAGAAAGAGATTAAAGCAGTATTGTAATTTTCATCATTTTTTGGTATAATAACCAGATAAATTTAAAAGGAAACTAATGCAATTCAAAGTCCCACAAGACGTACAACGTAAAGATACCATCATCTGGAGCTTAACAATCCAGCAGTTAATTATTTGTGGTATCGGTGGAGGAATTGCTTACGCGCTTTATATTCAATTATCAAAAACATATTTCTTAGAGGTGTGGCTTCCACCTGTAGTTATTATTTCAGCCATTACTTTGGCCTTTGCATTCCTAAGAATTCACAACTTACCTTTCGATGAATTTCTAATGCACTTCATTGAATACCATATGCTTCCAAGACAAAGAAGCTGGATCCAAGGAGCAGGTAAACCATTCATTCCACCATTTGATGATACGAAAAAGAAAATAGAAAAAGTTCAACCAAAGAAAGATTCAAAGAAGAAAAAGAGTCTCGCCGAATTAACAGAAGTACTCGACACTCAAGGAGGCGCAGACAATACAGAAAAAGCTAAAGAACTAACAAGCCAAGAAAAAAAAGACGGCTTAAAACAATTAATAAATCAAAACTATAACAACTAAAATATGGGATTCCTAGACTTCATTTCACCAGGACAAAAAAATAGAGATAACCAGATGAATAGCACTCAAGCTCATCTCAGAATTGCTGAAATTCGTGAGAATGTAGTCGTGCTTAAAAACGGTGGAATGCGCGCAGTTCTTAAAACTTCTAGTATTAATTTTAATTTAAAATCTGAAGAAGAACAGAACTCAATCGTCTACGCTTATCAAAGCTTTTTGAACTCGCTAGAATTCCCTATTCAAATTTTAATTCGTTCAAAAAAATTAGATATTGATAACTACATTGATGGAGTAAAAAAAATTGGTGAAAAACAGCAAAATAAACTTTTGCAGGAACAAACAATGGAATACGCTCAATACATTAAACGCCTTGTGGAATATGCCGACATCATGGAAAAAGAATTTTACGTAGTAATTCCATTCGATCCAGGTAGAACTCAATCTGGAGAATCAACTAAAAAGTTTTTCTCATTCTTCGAAAGACTAGCGCCTAAAGATAGTTATGCCGATATCAAACAACGCCGTTCAGAATTCAACAATTTGAAAAAAGGATTACTTCAAAGAGTAAATGTGATTCAAGCTGGTCTAGAAAACTGTGGTTTAAAAGTAGATCAAATGGATACAACTTCTCTCATAGAACTCTACTATGAAAGTTATAATCCAATGACTTCTAGAAGTCAGAAATTGAAAGATTTGATGAACACTGCAATTACTACTGATGAACAGGTGGCAGCGGAGGCAAAAGAAACGGCTTCAGCTCATCAAGAAGTAAAGTAAATTTAGTAAAACCTGCGCTACCATTAAAGTGCCCAGCTCCTTTTACCAAATGAAATTTAGCATGCATATTTCTAGCTAATTGTTGAGCAGTTCCAAATCCGACATAAGGATCATTGTCTCCATAAAAAACCATAGATTTATGACAATTATCAGTGATTCTTCTCCAATCAAACTCCAAACGTTCAGGTGAAACAAAAGTTTTCATTCCTTCATCAAATTTATTACCAGGCAATTTAGCAAAACTCGCCACAAAAACAGCTAATTTGATCTTATATTTTTCCAATAGAGACAACATAAAAAGTCCACCTAAACTATGACCAATAAAAATAGAATCTTCCTGAACTTGATCAGCATATTGCTCAAAAGTTTCCATCCAGTTTTCTAAAGTCTGACCTTTTGGCGTTGGAAACTGTGGCACAATTACATTACATTTTTTATACTGCAATTCTTTCTTCAACCACGGAAACCAATTCTCTTCCGGACTTCCCTCTACACCATGAAAAATAAAAACTGTACGCATAAATTAAATTAAAATTTTCATATTATCTTGAGCTATCACTATATCTTTTCTTGAACCAATTTTCTCTTGGATCAAAGACTCATTCTCCACACGAAGATGTGTAACATAAGCCTTTTTCACCTTTGCAGTATCCACTAATTCCATTACTTGTTCAATTGTAAAATGTGATGGAGACGGTTTCATAGTTCCGCATTCGATTAAAAGAACGTCGACGTCTGCCACCTTAGCTTTCAAATCCTCAAGCGGATGATTACTACCAATGTCTCCTGTATAAACAAAAGTTTTCCCATTATGGGTAATTTTTATTCCTAGTGACGGAAACCATGGTACATGCACCACATCAAAGAGTTCAATTTTCAAACCATCAATTTCAAGCTCTCGAGCACCTTCCAAGAATTTAATTCCATAATTCTCCCCTGGCTCAGGCCAGAACACCTCTTTTAGCTTATTCCAGCGTTCTTCCAGTGTCTTTGGTCCAAGTATTAACAAAGGCTGCTTCTGAGACTCCTTAGATGAACTAAATAGGTCATCAACCCATCTCGCATGCATAAAAGGAAAAGCATCGGCAAAATGATCAGTATGAAAATGAGAAATGAAAAGTGTATCAATTGAATGAAGATCCACACCCATATCTACTAGGCGCGCAATCGTCGTATGACCACAATCAATCAAAATTTTCTTTTCATTAAACTCAAGCAAAAATCCGGCTGGATGACGAGTAGCAGTTGGCATCATAGAGCCAGAACCAAGAATTGTAAGCCGCAAATCAGACATGAATTATTTTCTAAATTTTAGCCAAATTTTCTTAAACACAGACATCGATAAATTGGAGATTATAAAGGCCAATGCCGGCACGATTGAATTCACAAAAGGATCTGGCAAATGCGCAAAAACAAAGAAACACACTACTACTACATAGGTCGAAAATGCCACGATGAACTTACGCGTCCAGCTAAGCTCCCAAGCCTTATCAATCTCAACGCGTTTATTGCGCTCGTGAATTTGCTGAATTTCCTGCTCAATATTCATGACAAAGTTTTAACATAAAACAAAAAAAAAGCCCAGGACGAATCCTAAGCTCAACAGGTTTAACCCTGAAAATTAGCGGCAGAATTATAGAAACCATTATCTTGGCAGCGCCCTACTTTCCCGTGGGAAAACCACAGTAACATCGGCGAGGGCAGGCTTAACTGCTGTATTCGGGATGGGAACAGGTGTACCCCTGCCTCTAGAACTACCAAGATGATGGCTTCTATAAATATAAATTTTTTTCACTAATTACTAGTCAAAATAAAGGTTCTCTGAAAAAATAAGTTCGATCACCTGTTAGTATCACTCGACTGAACACATTACTGTGCGTACATCTGTGACCTATCAACCACGTAGTCTTCATGGAGGTTAATTGCGATATATAATCTTGGGAGGAGTTTCCCACTTAGATGCTTTCAGCGGTTATCTCCCCAAACCTAGCTACTCTGCGATGCCGTTGACACGACAACAGATACACCAGAGGTTTGTCCATTCCGGTCCTCTCGTACTAGGAACAGCATCCCTCAAATATCGTGCGATTATAGAAGATATAGACCGTACTGTCTCACGACGTACTGAACCCAGCTCGCGTACCCTTTTAATTGGCGAACAGCCAAACCCTTGGGACCTTCTCCAGCCCCAGGATAGGACGAGCCGACATCGAGGTGCCAAACTGATTCGTCGATGTGAACTCTTGGAATCAATCAGCCTGTTATCCCCGGCGTAACTTTTATCCGTTGAGCGATAGCGCACCCATGTGCCACTATCGGATCATTATCACCTGCTTTCGCATCTGCTCGACTTGTAGGTCTTGCAGTTAAGCCCTCTTGTGCGATTACACTATCAGCTTGGTTTCCATCCAAACCTAGAGGACCATTGCGCGCCTCCGTTACTCTTTAGGAGGCGACCGCCCCAGTCAAACTGCCCACCAAACACTGTCCTGCAGACCGGTTTAACGGTCTGAGTTAGATCCTAGATATAATAAGGGTGGTATTTCAAGGATGACTCGAATCCGCCCAAAAGCGAACCGTCAAAGTCTCCCACCTATCCTACGCAAACAATATCCAGAACCAATGTCAAGCTACAGTAAAGCTGCACGGGGTCTTTTCGTCTTTCTATAATAAGCTGGCATTTTTACCAGCTCTGTAATTTCACCGAGCCTATTGTTGAGACAGTTTCCACATCATTACGCCATTCGTGCGGGTCGGAACTTACCCGACAAGGAATTTCGCTACCTTAGGACCGTTATAGTTACGGCCGCCGTTCACCAGGGCTTAGATTCAGAGCGTTAACCCCTCCTCGTGACCTTCTGGCACTGGGCAGGCGTCAGCCCGTATACATAGTCTTACGACTTAGCACAGACCTGTGTTTTTGATAAACAGTTGCATGGAATCATTAACTGCGGCCAGTCATTCAATAAAGAACAACTGGCAAGGTTTATCCCGAAGTTACACCTGCTGTTTTGCCGAGTTCCTTAACAATAGATTACTCGCTCACCTTAGTCTATTCGACTCGTCCACCTGCGTTGGTTTGCGGTACGGAAACTTAATATTCTCGCTACCGAGGTTTTTCTTGGCAGCTGAAATTACTGGAATCACTCTGTCAAAGACAAAGCATTTTGCGTCACTCCTCGCGAGCCTCTACGGATTTACCAATTAGAGACATAAGCTTAAAGCTTGCACGTGAATTCATTAACACGCTCCAGTTATCCTTCTGCGTCACCCCTGAGCTAACGCCGCTTTCAGTCAAAGAAAATCTTCTTTATCCGGCCGAAGCCTTCAAAAGTTAATAATCAAATCCATCCAGCATTGTTTTGACGACTATTAAATTGTACAGGAATATTAACCTGTTATCCATCGGCTACGCATTTCTGCCTGGCCTTAGGACCGACTAACCCCAAGTCGATTACCGTTGCTTGGGAAACCTTGGACATACGGTGTTCAAATTTTTCATTTGAATTTCGTTACTCATACCAACATTTTCACTTCCTGACGCTCCATCAAACTTCTCAGTTCGACTTCGACGCTGACAGGAACGCTCCTCTACCACAGTACATGACCGAGGTCACATACTATCCACATCTTCGGTTAAAGTCTTGAGCCCCGCTATATTTTCGGCGCGGAATCGCATAGACCAGTGAGCTGTTACGCACTCTTTAAAGGAATGGCTGCTTCTAAGCCAACCTCCTGGTTGTATACGCAATTCTACATCCTTTTCCACTTAGACTTTATTTGGGACCTTAGATGGCGATCTGGGCTGTTACCCTTTTGACAATGGCACTTAGCTGTCACTGTCTGACTCCTATAAAACTCGCCGCAGTATTTGAAGTTTATCTAGATTTGGTAGACTTATTTCGTCCCCTAGTCTAAACAGCGCTCTACCCCTGCGGGTATTATTATAAGGCTAGCCCTAAAGCTATTTCGAGGAGAACCAGCTATCTCTGAGTTCGATTGGTTTTTCGCCCCTATCCACAATTCATCCGCTAGTTTTGCAGCACTAGTCGGTTCGGTCCTCCAGCAGCCTCTCGGCTACCTTCAACCTGACCATGGATAGATCACTCAGTTTCGGGTCTAGTGCGCGACACTTACGGGTTATTCACCCTCGCTTTCACTGTGGCTCCGGGGTATTAATCCCTTAACCATGCGCCGCACAGCTAACTCGTTGGTCCGTTCTACAAAAAGTACTTCGTCACCCTTGCGGGCTCCGAATCGTTGTAAGCAAAGAGTTGCAGGTTCTATTTCATCCCCCTAACCGGGGTGCTTTTCACCTTTCCCTCACGGTACTTGTTCACTATCGATCTCTAAACCTATTTAGCCTTGGAGGATGGTCCCCCCAGATTCAAACCGGATTACACGTGTCCGATCCTACTCAGGAACACTCTAGATTTCTATACTATTTTCGTCGACGGGACTATTACCCTCTATGGTCGCTCTTTCCAGAGACGTTTGACTAATAGGAATAGAATTCATGTTGAGGTCCTACAACCCCTTATTCCGTAGAATAAGGTTTAGGCTGATCCCGGTTCGCTCGCCACTACTACGGGAATCTCGTTTGATTTATTTTCCCCAGCCACTAAGATGTTTCAGTTCGCTGGGTGTCCTATATATACTTAATTATTCGGCATATATCTTTCCGACATTACTCGGAATGGGTTTCCCCATTCGGAAATCTCTGGGTCAAAGCCTGCTTAGCGGCTCACCAAAGCTTATCGCAGCTAGCTACGTCCTTCATCGGAGTTTAGAGTCGAGGCATTCACTCTTCGCTCATAAGTAACTTATTTTGAAATTACAGAGAACCAATTACTTTAACTAGTAATTGATAAAAAAAATTTATTTATATTTTGCCACTAATTTTCAAGGATCAAAAAAGGGTGTGTATTGCTACGCACCCTTCAAGCTACGACTTTGAGAGACAAAGTCATGAACCTAAAGGGTAAGTAGCTAATTTTTCCTGCATCAAGTTTCTTATTTTCAATCTGTTATCAATCCCAAATGCCTCGCCATTATATTTATGAGGGATAACAATGTCAACATCATTTTATACAAAAACTCTATAATCTACCGAAATCGCTTATACAAGCGATAAAATCACATCACTTTATTTGCTCTTGAAGAACCCACCTAGAGAATCTACCAATAAAGACTGAAAAGTCCCCATGGCATACATTAATGAACCAATAAAAACCAACATACCTATTATAACCACTAATGTATTAGTACCACCTACTCCCAAATATTGTTCGGCAAAACCAACCTCACCGAAAAATTCTTTTATAGCACGGCGAAAATACATAATCACGAATCCCAAAGGACAACCTATAATCAACGCTATGAATCGATCCATTTAATTGAGGTTAAATAAATGGTGGGCGAGGGAGGACTCGAACCTCCGACCTCGACATTATCAGTGTCGCGCTCTAACCACCTGAGCTACTCGCCCTTGAATGTATAAAACAAATAAGCGAAGACAAAGTTACTTGAAAGGACCGCAGGAGTCAATTTATTTTTTAATATAAAGATAAACCCCATCTTTCTCTTCTGTAATTTTAACGTGTTTCAATTTGAAAGAGTTAGAGATAACCCTTGTCCCCTTCTTTAATTTTGGCCAAACATCTTTTTCGAAATTCGTCATCGCCTCTATTAATAGAAAGCAAACAATTACGTCATACCTAGCAAGATCTTGATGCCAAAAGTTCCCAAAACATATTTTTTCCTTTCCTCCACTCAAGAAAGTTCTAAACCGAGCCAGTAAGAAAGTAGGAATAGAAAGTTCATATCCTATGGCCTCCTTCACTCCTTCTTTAGCAATTCTCCTTATAACCTTTCCATCGCCACAACCTATATCCACTACCCTATCCGTCTTTTTAAATTTACCTAATTCGATCATAGCTCTGATAGCTTTATCCATACTAGGAACAAACGGAGCGCCCTTCACCATGGCATAAACACCAGGAAAGATAAGCACAACCAAAAGCACCAAAAAGAGTACCTTAAGCCAAAATAAAACTGTAAAAACAATCAAAACCGTAAAAACAAAGGTGACTAGAACTTCAAGCATTTAATTTTTTTTAAAAAAGATGTAATATCTCCTCACTAATATAGTATACCTAGCTGTGTAACCGATGCCAAACTTCGAAGAATTCAATAAATATTACGAGGAACATATGCCGCAAGTCTATGGGTATGTTTACATGCGAACGAATAGAGACAAATCGTTGGCAGAAGATATTGTTTCAGAAATATTCCTAAAGGCTATTGAAAACTTTGAACAATATAGTAAAGAGAAAGGTACCTTTAAATCATGGATATTCCAGATTACTAAGAACTACCTAATCGATTACTTCCGTTCAAACAAGAATAAGGCTAGCAGCTCAATAGATGATCTAGCCAATGAACTAAGAGACCCAAGCGACACAAAAAAAGCAGCTCAAGAAGAAATAGAGAAAGAAATTATAAAAGAAGCTATAGAAACCCTACCAGATAATAAAAAAGAATTAATACTACTAAGATACTTCTCCGGATACTCCTATGAAGAGATAGCAGAAATAACCAAGGATAACGAAAACAATATAAGAGTAGTTATCCACAGAACACTACAAGACTTAAAAAGAAAATTAGAACCAATCAAATACCAATCAGAATAATGGAGAACAACAATCACGAACAATTAGAAAAGATCTTAAATAGCATCTCTCAAGATGCTAAACCAGATAAAAACTTTGAACAAATGCTCAAAGTAAAATTGCGTGAACGTTTTTATACACAATACGAAACACCAAAAGTTCCATTCTTCAAAAGGATTTGGAGATTGAAAACTCAGCTAGTTGCAACCTTTATACTTGTGGCTTTCAGCTCAACAACAATCTACGCATATGGTAGCGATAGCGTAACAAATGGAAGTATTCTCTATCCTCTTAAGCGCACTACAGAAAACGTTGAAGCTTCTTTTGCCACTACTCCACAAGCCAAAACGAACTATTACAATAAGATGGCCAAGAGAAGAATGCGCGAATTAGCTGTACTTGAAAAAAGAGGCATAAGCGATGAACTTACTATTAAAGAAACTAATGATCTCATAGTAAAAGCTTCAACTATAGCTCTAGAGATTCCAGATGAAGTTGATGGCAGCATTGAAACTGATATCGATACCAAAGTGATAGAAAAAGCTGCTCCTATTCAGCTAGCCATACCAGCTAAATCCAATATTAACCTAGCAGCAGATCAGACTCCAGTTGCAGCAGAGGTTATTGAAAAACCACATAGAAAAACCAAGAGAGAAAAAGCTATGGAAGAATCTTCCCAAGTTCGTGCAGAATTTGAAGATAAATTCTATAAGAGAACAAAACAACCAATTATTGAGATCAAACCACCACTAGAGATTAAAGAACCAAAAAGAGAAGAAAGAAAGACTGAAGAACTAATAACTCCGACAATTGAACAACAAAGAGAAGTACGAAGAGAATTGCAAAATGCTCTAGAACAAGCCCAGACAAAAACACTAGAAAGAACGGATATAGGAAGATAATAAAATTTTCAATTTTATCTTGCAAAGAAAAGGCAGTTTACGTAATATACCGCTGTTCCTTATGGGGCTGTAGCTCACTTGGCTAGAGCGCCTCGCTTGCACCGAGGAGGTAAAGGGTTCGACTCCCTTCAGCTCCACCATCATAAAACAGACTTTCCGCAAGGGAGTCTATTTTTTGTTGTATTTGGTATTATGCTATGATTCGAAATGGTCAAATTTTTTAATTTCAAATCATGGAACCAACAAGTAAAAAAGCCCTAAAAGCCATCTTAGTGGTAATAGGCATTTTGGGAATAATTGCACTCACCTGGTTTGCAGCAATGAACTATAAAGCAAATTCAGGAAAAGAAGAAGTATCCGAAAACAAAACTGAAACCAAGAGCACAGAAGAAACGAAAATAATTAATGGAATACCAACTATTGAACCAGGCAAAGTAACAGAAGTAAAAACTACTGCAGCCACATCCTCTGATCAAGAATTAATTGCTTCATACTACAACAAACTAGCTCAAGGCGACTACCAAGGAGCCTATGACATGAAGAAGTATAAAAGAATGGATTTTAGCGTCTTCAAGAATTTATACACAAATCTAAAAAGTACGAAATTCTTAGACTTTATAGAGGTTGCCCCAAATCAGTATGACTTCATAGTAGAATTAACTAATAAAGACGATACCAAAGAAAGATACCGCGTATGGATGCAAGTTGAAGGAAATTTGTTAAACACGATGTCCTCTAACTCAACAGATGAAAAACCAGAACTAAGATTCGTATATGGTGAAGATGGTGCCATCACTACCCTATTCCTCGCCCAAAATGGTCAAAAAACGATTATCGACACAGCAAAAAAATATCAAAAAGATGAGACTAAAAATGAAGAGTTTAATAATGTAGAAATAACTCCTGGTGGAGAATATTTGATTTACTGGAAAACTGGCTGGGAATCAGCAACTGGAAAAGTATACGACATAAAACAAAAAAAAGTTGTCCACGACATCGATAATCAAAGAGGCCTATATGGTTTTACCTATGATATGAAACATTTTTACAATTGTTCAGGATCAGGGATGCTTAGTGGAAGTGTAAATGTTTCATCAGTTCCATCCTTTGAATTAGAAAAAAACCTACAGCAAGCAGGTGCTCTAGTCTTCGGATGTGATGGTTACGACAATAACAAAAACACACTAAAATACGCTCTTTCATTCCAAGGATTCACAAATAAGCACAACTTTGAATACAACTTCGACACAGGAGTAGTAAAAGAACTTTAAAGTATTAACCACAATTCAAATCTAAAATAGACTTTTGAAAAAGAGTCTATTTTTTTTAATGTGTAAAATAAATATAGAATTTTTACAAAAGAAAAAGACCTCCGTGAGGTCTTAAGTCCTTAACATCCAGAATGTAATAGAGAAAAAAATGAGTCTCGCCAGTCTTGCGACTGGACTTGTTTGCTCGATATTGCTATCGAGACTTTTTGTAACTATCTACCGAAGTAGACAGTTCGACCATAAGAATTTTGCATTCTTATGAGTGGTTAACCAACCCATAAGTTTGCAACTCTTTGTTCTCCATAAAAGGAGGTGATCCATCCGCAGGTTCTCCTGCGGATACCTTGTTACGACTTCACTCCAATCAGTAGTTTCACCTTAGGTCCCCGCCTTGCGGCTAAGGGAACTTCGGGTGCTCCTACCTTTCATAGTGTGACGGGCGGTGAGTACAAGACCCAGGAACATATTCAACGCGCCATTGCTGATACGCGTTTACTAGCGATTCCAGCTTCATGAAGGCGAGTTGCAGCCTTCAATCCGAACTGAGATTGGCTTTGTGGGATTGGCTCCGAATTGCTTCATTGCTACCCATTGTACCAACCATTGTAGCACCTGTGCAGCCCTAGGTATAAGGGCCATGCTGATTTGACGTCATCCATACCTTCCTCCGACTTTGAATCGGCAGTCTCCTGTGAAAAAACAACACAGGACATGGGTTGCGCTCGTTTACGGACTTAACCGAACACCTCAAGGCACGAGCTGACGACAACCATGCAGCACCTGTCTTCTGGTTCCAAAAGGCACTTCCACGTTTCCGCAGAATTCCAGAGATGTCAAACCTAGGTAAGGTTCCTCGCTCACTATCGAATTGAGCCAGGTGCTCCACCGCTTGTGTGGGTCCCCGTCTATTTCTTTGAGTTTTAATCTTGCGACCGTACTTCCCAGGCGGGATACTTAATGCGTTAGCTGTGGCACTAGAGGGGTCGAATCCTCTAACACCTAGTATCCATCGTTTAAGGCGTGGACTACCGGGGTATCTAATCCCGTTCGCTCCCCACGCTTTCGTCCATGAGTGTCAGTTGTTTCCCAGTACATTGCCTGCGCTTTTGGTGTTCCTCTGTATATCTACGGATTTTACCCCTACACACAGAATTCCATGTACCTCTGAAAAACTCTAGTCTGCCAGTTTCGAACACAGGCTTGAAGTTGGGCTTCAAGATTTAATATTCGACTTAACAAACCACCTGCGGACGCTTTACGCCCAATGATTCCGGGTAACGCTTGCACCCTCCGTATTACCGCGGCTGCTGGCACGGAGTTAGCCGGTGCTTATTCTTGGAGTACCTTCAGAATTATTCCTCCAAAAAAGGGCTTTACAATCTTGCGACCTTCTTCGCCCACGCGGTATCGCTTCGTCAGGGTTTCCCCCATTGCGAAATATTCTTTACTGCTGCCTCCCGTAGGAGTATGGACCGTGTCTCAGTTCCATTCTGGCTGATCATCCTCTCAGATCAGCTACCCGTCATAGACTTGGTGAGCCGTTACCTCGCCAACTATCTGATAGGCCGCAGGCCCCTCTTGAACCGAAAAATCTTTACCCTTTCGGGACTATCCGGTATTAACCCGTATTTCTACGGGGTATCCCTGAGTTCAAGGCAGGTACCAACGTGTTATTCAGCCGTTCGCCGCTCCTCTTGCGAGGCGCTCGACTTGCATGTATTAGACATACCGCCAGCGTTAACCCTGAGCCAGAATCAAACTCTTCGTTAAAAAGAAATCTCTTTACGAGATTAGATTGGTAAGCCCGAAGGCTAAACCAAAATGTTTGTATAATGACTCACAACGCTGATTTATTTAAATCATTTGCTGTGAGAAAAACTCAAATTTTTCTCTATTACATTCTAGATGTTAAAGGGCAGCTATTTTCAGAAAGAAAATTATTGGAGACATCTTTGCTAACCATCTCCAGAGCGTTGGCAGTGTATTCAATATTAAAAACAAAGTCAACACAATTTTATAATGATAATTCAAATAGTTGATTTATGGGCTTAAAAGCCACGTTTTAATCATATAAAAATGATTTCACAACAAGGATTAAGATACGTCAATTCCAACCGCCTGAAAGAAAAGTCCATTTCTGGTATAATAATCAGAGTCACAAACAAAAATAACCCTTTAACTTCAACCTCATGTCCTCATCTTTCGATCCAATTAAATCTGAATCAATTCTTATTCCTACGGTAATAGAAAAAACTCACGCAGGAGAAAGAGCTTACGATATTTATTCTCGTTTACTTAAAGATCGCGTTATCTTCTTAGGTACTGCTATCGATAGTAGCGTAGCAAATATTATCGTTGCTCAATTACTATTCTTAGAGAACGAAGATCCAAAGAGAGACATCATTATGTATATAAATAGCCCAGGTGGTCATGTAACTGCTGGTTTAGCCATTTACGATACAATGCAGTACATCAAACCAGACGTATCTACTGTATGTCTAGGTATGGCAGCTTCTATGGGAGCAGTAATTCTTGCAGGTGGAGCTAAAGGAAAAAGATTTGTTCTTCCAAATTCTGAAGTAATGATTCACCAACCTTTAGGCGGAACAGAAGGTCAGGCTTCCGATATTATTATTCACGCAGACCATATTAAGAAGACTAAGCACATTCTAAATGGAATTCTTGCTAAACATAGTGGTCAACCTCTTAAGACAGTTGAAAAAGATACTGATAGAGATAACTACATGGACGCCGAAACTGCAAAGAAATACGGTCTAGTAGACAATATTATCGAGAAACGATAGTAGCAAATTATTCTCTAACAGATACTTGCCTGTGTCTTGTGCCATATTCGATGGCATAATCAACGATGGCACCAGCAATACTCACGCCAGTAGCCTTTTCTAATTCCTTAAAACCAGGATTGGAGTTTACTTCTAATACTACCGGACCGTTAACGCCTCTTATTACATCTACACCTCCATAAGTTAAATCTAATGCCTGCACTGAACGCAAAGCTATAGAAGCCTCTTCTTCAGTAATTTCTACCGGTCTACCTATAGCACCTAATTCTATATTAGATCTAAATTCACCTTTTTTAGCTTTTCTCATCATTGAACCAACAATTTTACCATTCACCACAAAAATTCTAATATCTTTTCCTTTAGAATATTTAACAAATTCTTGAATTAAATACATTGGCTGATCCCAAAGCAAGAAAGATTTCAACGCACGCATACTTTCAATAATAGTCACACCAGCACCGAAAGAACCAACTGGCTGCTTCACAATCACTGGAAATCCTCCGATCAGCTTAGCAATCTCTCCCAAGTCATCTTTTCTTCTAATTACAACAGTCTTGGGAATGGGAATACCATAGTGATCCAAGATCTGCATTGTCTTAATTTTATTCTTTGCAGCAAGAATCGCCTGAGATCTATTAAATAAAGAAATTCCCATCATTTCCATCTGCTGAATCAAAGACACATGTAAATCCACATTATTTAAAATAGAAGGTCTAGTAATAACAACATCGTAATTTTCAAAAGGTTTTCCATCATATAAAAGCCACGGAGATTTATTATCAAAAATTAATTGAAACTTTGAAGCACGAAAAATACGCGCCACGTGACCTTTTTCTCTAGCAACTTTTTTAAGCTCAAGCTCTTCTTTAGTTGCTTTAGTGCTTGATGAACGATAAGAAAGAATTCCTATTTTCATAAATCTGCCGGTAATAAAACAAGCCTGAGTCTATACGCTATTTATGCAAAGTCAACATGCATGGCTAAGGCGCTGTGTCGCATGAAGTATGCGACCGACGTAGTCGCGTATTGTTTAATGTGCTAAAATCAAAGCAAAATCACTAAATAATTTTTATGAAATTCAAACATTTAGTTACAATAATTATTAGCCTTACATTCACGTTTCTCTTTACTGGCTGTAGCGGAAGCTCAAGCACTTCAACAACCACCCCTACTATAAAAGAAGGAAATACAGTTTACGAAAATAATACTTTCAGCTTACAGCTTCCGAAATCTTGGGAAGTAATTGATAAAACTAGTTTCACTTCTACGGTTCCAACTGAGACAGTTATAGGATTTAGAAACAATATTAAGAGCGATATTTTCACTGCAAATGTAAATGTAGCTCAAAAACAATTACAACAATCTGACAGTCCAAGCGTGAAAGATTTCGCAAAAAGTAGTTTAGAAATTTTGAGAAACAATCTAATTAGTTATCAAATATTTAACGAGAAAGAAGGCAAAATGACTTACGGGAAAGATGGCTTAGTTACTTACTATACTGAGTTAGAAGGCAAAAAATCTGCCAGCGAACAAATCATCCATTTCAAACAAGTCTACGTTATCAATCAAGGCATTGCTTACACTGTAACTGCCGCCTATCTGCCAAATGAAGACGAAAGTGTTGTCACAACAGTAGGAGAAATGTTAGACAGCTTTTATTTGAAGTAAACCTAAGAACTTACAGATCAAAGCACTTCCCCAAGATTTTGGACCACCCTGGTTTATGGCCTACAAAAGGCCATAATTCGATTTAGGCCACATTTTTTGGGGACCAACATTTTGAAAGCATTGTCAAGGATGCCTTGGAATGTTAAACTCGGTCACGTCTTGAATAAGGCGCCATGGCCAAGTGGTAAGGCAGCGGTTTGCAAAACCGTTATTCTCCAGTTCGAATCTGGATGGCGCCTCCAATCTAGCAATAAGTCTTCGGCTGAGTAAGTACTTCATCTGTCATCAAAACACCAAGGACAATATTTCTTTGTCTTCCTAAAACCTCCAAACGATGCAGATCCAAAGCTCTGGCGATTTGAACAAATGGCATTTTTGCCTCAGTAAGTTTTTGCATATTAACAGAATCAGCAATCAAAGATTCAACTCCAGCCCTCAATTGAGCCACTAATTCATCCACCTTAGTTTTCAAAGGGACACCCCTTTCTTGAGAATCGGCAACTAAGGCAACAGCAATCTTAGTACTAATCTCGGCAACTCTAACTCTTGATAAATTCTCAATAGTAATCGCAGTAGACTCACCTCTAGTTCGACGGTCACTAGCACTAAAAATCTCGTTTAAAAAAACTCCATTATCTTTATCAAAACCAATCTCGAGCGTAATTGCTCCAGACTTATCATCAAAATATTCTTGTCGAGGCTGATTATCTAGTATTCTTCTTCCGAGTGGCATATTAATTTACAGTTTCAGATATTTGATTTAGAATAACAAAGAATAGCATTCTATTTTACAAGAAAACCAGTTTTTGTCAACCATATGCCTTTAAACACCGCCACACTCAAAACCAAGCAACAATTCACCGACGACGTTATTGAACTAGTATTCGAGACGCCTCAACCTTTTAATTTCCAAGCAGGACAATTCGTCACCTATAAAATCGCTGACAAAATGCCACCTTGCTTCAGAGCTTATTCTATTTCCACAGCACCAGTTAAAGATGGAAATACTGTCGCCACTTGTCTGAAAGTAATTCCAGGAGGACGTGGAAGCAATTGGCTAAATACCTTAAAGATCGGAGATAAAGTAGAATTCATGGGACCTAGTGGAAAATTAATTTTCCAAACTCCTCCAGAAAAATCTGTGATTTTCATTGCCACCGGTACAGGAATTACGCCAATGAAATCCCTTATTGAAGACGAATTAAACAAAGGAAATAAACAAAAGATGCACCTACTTTTTGGCTTACGTTACATCAAAGACGTATTTTACAAAGAACATTTCGAAGAACTAGCAAAAAAATATCCAAACTTTACAGTAGAATATACTCTCTCTCGTCCAGAAAATGATTCATGGACTGGTTCAAAAGGACGTGTCACAGAAATTTTAGAAAAAACTACAATTGATCCGAAAAATACTGAATTTTATATGTGTGGACTAAAAGATATGATCCTGGAAGTCACTAATCTTCTCAAGTCAAAAGGAATGGAAGATAAAGATATTCATGACGAAAAATACAATTAATGTCCTACTACTGCAAACACATCATCAATGATAACGAAAAGGACTGGGAAGAATTGGTGAAAAAATCTCCCGCTGGTGGCTTCCATCAAGCTTTTTCATGGTCAAAATTTAAACAATGGGACAATTGGGATAGCTACAAAATTGGCATTTTCGACACCAGCACCGACAAACTTTGCGGAGGCTGTATCGCCTATTCTTTCGAATGCACCAAAGAAACTAATTTCATTTATATTCCTGAAGGACCGATTCTAGATTACGAAAACGAAGAAGAACTATTTTGGCAATGGAGAAGCCTAGAAACTGCTATACACAGCATTATAGAAATTTCAGCAAAGATGCGCACCACTCACCTACGCATGGAACCAAGAGTAGAAAGTATCCCCTCTTGGATGCTACTCGGTTGGAAAAAATCACCACTAAATCTTCAACCACGTCACACTAGAGTGATTGATTTGGAAACAAAGGAAGAAGAAATTCTTGCAGCAATGAAACAAAAATGCCGCTACAATATCAGATTAGCAGAAAAGAAAAATGTCCGCGTCTATAAAGCTTCATGGAGTGAATTACCAAAATTTTACAAACTTTACGAAGACACCGCCAAAAGAGATGGATTCGATTGTAAACAAATTAGATTTTTCGAAGGACTAGTTCAAAGCATGAAATCGGAACTCGAGCTATATATAACTGAATCAGCAGAAGGAATTCCCCTAGCCTCCGCTCTTGTCGTAAATTTTGGCGACAGAGCTACTTATCTTTATGGCGCATCCTCAAATGAAAATCGCAATCTTATGGGACCATATGCCTTACATTGGCATATCATGAAAGAGGCCAAAAAGAATGGTTACAAAGAATATGATTTATGGGGCGTAGCACCATCTCTCACCGATGAAGCCCATGATTGGCATGGTCTCAGTGTCTTTAAAGCCGGATTCGGCGGAAAACACCTTAGTTTTGCTGGTGCTTACGATTACATCCTTCAACCTGAAGAATACAAAGCATTCGTGGGGAAATACGAAAGCTAATTTTTAGTTAGATTTAGTATCCGTAGATGGCTTTGTGTATGTTTGTGATGGATCTTGGACAAAAGATTTCATATCTTTATAAGATGCATCAACCTTATATTGAACATCATTCTTAGTAGATTTCAAATCCTTGTAAGATTGCTCTGCTTTTTGACTTACAGTTTGATAATAAGCTGCATCAGCCTTATTGGATTTCCCTTCTGAAAAAGCCGCCTTTTCGTCTTTATAAGAAGCATCAAGCTTAGAGCTCAAATCTTTCAAATCGCTAACATCAATTTTCTGAGATTTTGTTTCTGTGATCAATGCTGTAATATTAGCTTTCTGATCAGCATACGCAGCATCAATCTTCTGACTCTTTTCATCTAGATACACAACATCCTCTTTTGTAGATTTAGAATCACTAACTACCTTTCCCTCCAATTTTTGAACGTAAGCTTTTTGATCTTTATAAGAAGAATCAACTTTAGTACTCAACTTTTCCAAAGCAACGGTAACATCAGTTTTAAATGATCCATCGACTATCGTTTGCATATAAGCCTTTGAATCTTTATATGAAGCCTCTGCCTTTTGACTCAAAAGATCAGCATAATTCACATCATCCTTCGTAGACTTAACTTCCGTAACCAAGCCCTGCATATAAGCTTTTTCATCCTTATAACTAGCCTCAACTTTCGCTGATAAATCTTGATAATAAGCCTTTGTATCCTTGTATGACTGGTCGATTTTAGCAGATTGATCAGGATTCTTTTTCTTTGCAGCTTTAGCATCTTTTTCCGCCTTCTTTAAAGTGGCATCAATATATGCCTTTTCACTCTTGTAAGTTTTATCCAATTGACCAGCAAGACTATCAACATAAGCTTTGCTACTCTGATAAGTTTTAGTATCTTTATATGATTTAGCATAAGCAGAACCGGCAGAAGCTCCAAGCATACCCGTAGTAGCCGTAATAATTGAGGCAGAAATAGCTAAAATCTTCTTTTTCATATTTTTAAATTAGATGACTGCCTCAATATAGCAGAAACATCACCAATTGAACAGATGGTGCCCGGGGCGGGACTTGAACCCGCACATCATTGCTGATACAGGATTTTAAGTCCTGCGTGTCTACCATTTCACCACCCGGGCTAGGGGTATAGAAACTACCGCCCCATTTTTCCCTTTTTTCAAGATAAAATCAACCTCTATTTGCAGTATAGGGATCTTGTGAAAAGTGCCATTTTATGATATAATAAACAAAAAATTAAACACAAAAACAAATGGACAATCTAACACAAAACTCAACTCCAACTCCTGAAAACAATGGCAATTCTAGAAAAAAAGTTCTTATTGGAACTTTAGCGCTAGTTCTACTTTTATCAGGAACATATTTTTTGGGTTCAGGCACAGGAACTCAAGGTTCAATTAACAATCGTAAAGTTCCAGCAAAAACTGAAATAAGAGCCACAGAACAAAGAGAAACACCACCAGCAACAACTGGTGTTTTACGTGGTAAACCAACTCAAACAACAACAACAACTACTACTACAACCGCTCCAGCTACAACTCCAACACAAACAACTCCCCCACCAACTCAAACAACACCTGCGCAGACTCCTCCTCCAGTAGCTGCAACATTTGATGCCTCTACTATGGATATTAGTCGTCAGTGGCAAGGAGAAGCCAAATATTCAAATGTAATTTTTTACAACGACTCAACCAACGGAGTGCAATTTAATATTAAACTTCCTACTTATACTGGCCAAGATTATGGAGCAGTAGCTCATTTACAGATCTGTAAAAACTCCAATTGTTCAGATATTAAAACTCTCGCTGTTCAAACAATGAGCATGATAGATAGAACAATTATGGTAAGCAAAGAGGAAGTAAATTCAGCAGTAAAAGCTGCCGGAATTAGCAATAACGATCAAGGAACAATTCAATATTCGATCAATGACAATACCGGAAAAACCCTAACTTCAAAATCTCTCGCTTACACTTTTTATGATTATAATGCCGCACCAGCAGTAGCTGCAGGACAAACCTTATTCGATAAAAATACCATGAGTTTATCCTATACATCAGTAGCTGCAGGCGGTGGATATTCTAGCAGCGGTACACAAGTTTTTTACGACAAAAACGTAAAAAATTCTCTCAGTATTCAATTCAACACTCCTACCTATAATTTAGATGCTGCTCCAAACACAAAAACAAGCTATATAGCAGAAATAACTGCGCAAGTATGTAACGCTGACGGGACACAGTGTCAAAACCTTACAACAGATACAAAAACTATTTTCAACAAAGACCAAAAGTTCCAAACGGATGCAGATACATACAGAAAATATGTTTATACTATCCCTAACGACACTCTTATAACTGAAGTAAAAGATCACCTCACCAATAACGGTGGAAATCCAACTTACATTTTTACAATAAAAGATCCTACAGGAACAACTCTTACCACAAATTCTCTCACTCTCGTGATCAGTGATAAGGACAAAGCTGCAATTATGGCTCCTCCTATTGTTGGAAACATTTTTGATGAAACAACTTTCACAATGAAAGTAGAATATCCGCAACTAACTGATAATCAAATCACTTATAGCGTAAGTAATACCCAGCCAATTACCTTTAAGTATAAGCTACCAAATATCAAAGTGGGCGCCACTCAAACACAGTATCTAGCTACAGCAACTCTCATATTCTGTGATGATGCCAAGAGTTCATGTACAGATCTCAAATCATTTGAAAGCTACGTATTTAACACTGACAATCAAACAAAACAGATGATTTTTATGAAAGCAGACTTTGATAGTTTAATTGCTTCAAACCCAGATAAAACAACCTTTGCTTACAAACTTACAGATCCATCTGGATCAACTTTCTTCTCTGCAAACAGCTTTAAACTAATCAAACAATGATAAAGGTAAAAAAGTTCTACAATTTGTTTTTGAATAATAGATTTGTTTTCGACAAACCTGGCGAAACACCAAGAGCTGCCGAAAGTGAAACAAGGGTAGAAAAAAAAACACCAGATCTTAAAGAAAAAACGGAGATTAAAGCTGAACGTGCTGATTTAGCAGATAAAAAAGCACAAGAAACAACAGAAAAACCTGTTGAAAATGAAACTCCAGCCGGAAAAATTCACAAAACATATTTTGAAAAAACTGAAGCAATTAAAGAAGAAGATGCAGAAAAAGATCGCACAACACTTCGTGATAATGATATTAAAACTATTCGTTTCAAATCCCGTCTCTTAAAACCAAAAGCAGAAAAAGAAGACGAAATGACTCAAGCCTTGAGCATTAAAGAAGAAACAGCAAGACGTATCAAAGCATATACAGATAAGGGTACTAACGACTGGTACACCTTAAACTATCAACGTCTAGGATCAGATAAAAAAGGACACACTCACGAAATGAATGTGGGTCTTGGGGACATTTTATTAGATCCATCTATAAAAAATTTGTTAGTTAAAAAGGCCGATGGATCAATCATTAAAGCTCACCGTGGAATAGTTCCATCTCGCCAAATGCATGCCGGTCGCTTAGCATTTATGGATGAGAATAACACCTATATCGGTACATTTACCGGTGACAGCTTCCGTATTTTAAGTGATGAAGAAGCCGATCTAACAAATCCAGAAGCAAGAAAGAAATATCTCAAAGAATTTTCAGATGAAGAAAAAGCACGTGAAGAAGATGAAAAACATTTTGATGACGAAATGAAATCTCAAGAAGATCAAGATGTATACTATACAGAAGCCAATCTAGATCCAAATAAAAGCGTTGTGGAACAAATCAAAATTCCACTTAACGCTTCACAAAAAGAAAATGCGCAAATAATCGAAAAGATTTTTAAAGAAAAACTCCAAGGAAAAGGACTTACAGATGAAGCCATAGCTAAAATAACAGCTGCAGCCATCGTAAATGCCTACAAAGAATCTGGATTAAATGCGAAATCAGTTGGAGACCACGGAAATAGTATTGGATTATTTCAATTAAACGTTAACGGTGGAGGTCATGGTATGAGCATAGAAGAAAGACAAGATCCAACAACAAACACAACAACTATCATAGACCGAGAAGTTTTAGGGTCATTTGGAAGAGTATTAATTGCTCGTGCAAAAGCTGGCGCCACAGTGACAGAATTAGCCGCAATATTCTCCAAATACATCGAGAGACCTAGAGATGTCTACGGTGCTATGCAGGCCCGTTCTAAAACAGCCTTAAAGATGTTTGGTGAACGTGTAGTAAACACTCAGGATGAAATCGCCGAAAGAATCGACAATGGCAAAGAAGGTGCAAATGGAAAAGGCATCATAAAACTCCGCAGCAACCAAGACGCTTGGATTTTCGGAAGCAGCAGTGCAGTTGGACTAAATAGTTCAAAAGACAAATTAGGATTACAAAACGTAGGATTCTTCGGAATTGTCGGAATTAACTCAGGAAACTTCTACAAGAAACTTGTAGAAAACTGGGACAGAATTAAAACTTTAAAATTTCCACCTCAAGTCATTCTAATGGGTATGGCGGCTAATGGACTAAATAATTCAGATAGCAGCGTGAGAGAAAATCTCGAAAATTATTCTAAGATAAAAACACTTTTAGAATCAAGAGGTACAAAAGTAACAGTAACGACTGTACAACCTTCAGAAAAAAACGGCGAAGGAGTAAAAAAATTCAATGACGAATTAAGAAGAATATATGGAGAAAATTGCATAGATGTTGCTCAATACACCACAACTTCTGATGGAACAGAAATTATCTCGGAATACGCAGCTCAATACGGACACCTAAAAGGAGAAGGTGCAAAAATTCTAGACAGAATGGTAATAAAAGCGGTTAAAGATGGGGCAAAATCAAACGATCAAGCTATCAATAATAACGAAGAAATTTCCGAAAAAATTAAAAACGGAATTATCAATCTTCGCAGCAATCAAGACAGCTGGATTCTAGGTAGTAGCACTGCTGTACAGATGAACGGAATTAGAGACACACTTAGCCTTGGGAACACAGGATTCTTTGGAATTGGCGGAAGTGGTCCAGACGGATTCTACCAAAAACTACAAGACAATTGGCCAAGAATTTCTCAACTAAAATTACCTAAACAAATAGTAATTGCAGGGCTAGCAGTAAATGGTCTGAGTTCAGCTACAAATTCAGTAGAAAAAAATCTTTCAACATACGAAAAAATCAGAAAATTCCTTTCTGAAAAAGGTGTAAAAGTAAGAATTGCAACTATTCAACCAGCAGTGGGAAAAGGCGAAGTAACCAGAGAATTCAACGATGAATTACGTAAAAAATACGGCTCAGACGTTCTAATAGATATTTCCAAATACACTGTCGCCGAAGACGGCACAAAACTAAAACCTGAATTTGCGAATTCAGACGGAATACATTTAAGCAAAAAAGGTTATCAAGCCTTTGCTAAAATGATCAACGAAAGCGCAAACGGAAATTCCTAGCAATTATACACCTTTGTGCGCAGACTGATAAACACCCTCAGCCACAACTTTCTCAAACCTTTTTATCAAAAATTTAAGAGGAACTACTCTAATTCCATTTGGTTTAACAACTATTCCTTTTTTATTTAAGGAAATCACCAATTTACAATTTTGATCTAATTCCTCCACCTTTGGCAACTTTTTAAAATCAAAGCCGTAAGCCAAACTACCAAACCTTCCATAGAAGTCACTTGGTATAAACATTTTAACATTATTAAATGAAGACATAACCAATTCCATTACCGTATTCATAGAAATACCAAGCTCCATCCCGGATACTCTCAAATCTGGTCTAGACAAATCAAATTCAAACAACATATCGCCCTCACTAGAAACCGACTCTTTCCATTTACTAAAACCAGTAGATAAAGCCGTAGGCAGATTAGCCATATCCAATATGTGGGCATTACTACGTGCACTCTCATTATTTTGAAAACCAAAAAGCAAAATTTTTCTTTCATTGCCAGTCTCAGGATCTTTAATTAAAAACGTAGCTTTCACATCAGGTTTTATTTGAGAACATTTTTCTACAACATCCGGAGCTAGCTCATCCACACAAGCATGCCATTCAATATTGTTTTGCACTGGATCCATAAAACGCAAAGCCTCTACTCCTGCAACCTCTTCACCTTTAGACAACAAAGCTTCAACCACACTACCAGCGGAAAACATCATGTCTGAACTATGAACCAAAGAAGTACTCCAACCATAATTAAATCTCATTTTCCCAACAGCCGTAGCCCTCTTACGATCTTCGGCTATTTCTATAGGTTTCGCAAAAAAAACATCACCAACATCAGATTCAACTACAGGCGACCTCTGAGCAGCCATAAATTCCGCCATTTGTCTTCTCATTGTTCTCGAAGCCGCAGCAACAATTTCAGGATCCAAAGCTGTAGCTACTACTGGACTCATTACAGCCTTTCCATCTTCTCTTATACCATTTACTCCTCCAGACACGCCGAGTTTTCTAAGCTCAACATCAAGCTCCCCAGGAGTACCCTTAAAAATAAATTCGCTATCATCTACAGACCTAGCTTCCTCCGGCATAGTAAATATTACTTAGAATTTAAGTAGTATACTATAGAGATAAATCAAAAAAAGTCAAGAGCGTGTTATCTAGAGTTTTCATGGTGGGGCAGCCGGGGGTCGAACCCGGGACCGTCGCCTTAAGAGGGCGCTGCTCTACCAGCTGAGCTACTGCCCCATGAAACCTGTGCAAAAATTGCAAGGAGCAAACTATCACCATTTAGTGCCCCTTGCAAGATTTTTACTGAATTTTAAATTTCAATTATTTCAACAACAAAGCCACCGACATATTATCAAAACTCTTAAACTCACCTGAAGGATAGTTAGCATTAATATAATTAATTCTCATGACACCAGCACCAAAATCCACAGTCATATCACTAGCTGGAATAGCCTGATTTCCAGGATATTTCTTTAAAAGATTAGTGACGAAATCTTTCACATTTAAAGTCATGAGCACTTCCTTAGACAAATTATTTCTAATAGTAACCGTTTGACCAGAACTAACCTCAGCAACATATTCCACATTCCCAGCCTTGAAATGAGGATATTCATATCCTGGACCACCATAGAAATCCAAAGGCTGATAATAGCTATAACCCGCTACATTCACTGGACAACCCACCGGATAAGAAATTGATTTATCCATCTGACAACCCGTCTGGTCAACATTAAAACTCTTATAAGCACTATAATCACCCATACCATAAGGTCCCGGGAATTTATTCATATTAATTCCCATATAATCTTGTTCCATAGTCTGAATCTTAGTCCAGTAGTCATTTGGATACTGAGTTTTAATCTCAGCTAAATTTTGACTGAACCAAGGCTGAAACACTTCCACTCCATAATTCTGCGCAATATAATTCATGATCGAATTAATAGCATAACCATCATCCTGACTAATTTTAGAATCATCAATCTTAACAACCTTTCCATCTACAAGAGCACCATATTTCACCAAAATACTTTCCAAACGCGCCATTTGAGTAGTTTTTGGCAACTCAAACACGCTTTGAGGTCCATACATTGTAAGCAACAAAATCACAAACAAAGACCAAGCCATAAATTTCAAACTCTTTGAACGAGAAATAAGATAGAAAGCCGCCAAAATCAAAGCCCAAATACCAAACACTACTACAAAATATCTATCTTGAGTAACAGCATACTGTTGAATTCTAATTCCAATCGAAAGAGCCAAGACAAGAAGCAAAGGCAAAAGAGAAACAAAAAACCACTTCTTATAAAACTCAACATATTTCAAAAACTTTTCTTTCGTAGAATGTATAAAGAAATAAGTAACCACACCCACTGCAGAAAAGCCCATAATCCATGAAGCCACTCCACCAAGAGGCCAAGTCAAAGTAAACAAAATCTTCGCACTATAAGCATACAAAACAATCAAATAAAGAGTCACCAAAGGCACCAAAAAATATTCGGTCAAAACGCGTAAAAACTTTGGATAAGCTGTAGTTTGATCAAGACTCTTGAAATTATAAGGAACACCGGAAAGACCATAAACTGAAGCAAAAATTCCAGTAATAATAAACCAAGCATCCCCAAAATATGCTCCACTAAGATTCAATTGAAAAAGATAATTAACAGATTCAATCAAAAGAACAATTCCCAAATACAAAATTCCAAAATAAACCACTGCCTGAAAAAATCTCACAATAATAGTGATTGCAAATTGCCAGAAAGCATTAGATTTCCCTCTGCAGAAAAATGGCGCAAGAAAGACCAAAACAGTAGCAGACAAAAACATCAAAAATGCCCTCACCCCATCAATTTGAAAATTTTCTTTTAAATTTTTGAAAACAAAATAATAAGCTGCACCAATTACGCCAAGAACAACTACTCTAGAAAAAAATCTTCCTATTCCACCTACTCTCTTAGATTCCATAAAAAGATCCACCGCCAAAGCTAATGGAAAAGCAAAAAGACAAGTCATTATATATGCATACAAATCATTCTCCATACCGTAGCTATAATGATTAGCAATCACCGCCAAAATCGTCGCCACATAAGCCGCAAGCACCGAAATTGTAAATCTACGAATCGTTCTGGCCGTAAAGTCAGAGACCTCAATTAGAGAAGGAAGAGACATAAATGAAGGGTTATAAAACAACAATCATCATAATCGTTTTCTCCTTCAGATACAATAATTTCTCGCACCTAACTTCCCAAAATTTCCTTCACTCTTTTACGATTTGGATTTAAATCATAGATATCAGTTTTCAAAGCAATTCCAGGAAGAGTAGCAGACTTAAGCTCTACCTCTCGTGGCTTAGGATCAAAAAACCTATCTTTAACTCCCATTGAATAAGGAGCACTCATTCTCGACATGGGAAGTGTTTCAGACTTCAAAGCTAACCACCATCCATCATCAAGCAAACCTCTCGATTTTTCAATTACATATGCCGCCATTCCCTCGAGAACATTAACACCAAAAAAACTTTTTGGATCAGGATACTCATCTTGCTGAATACCTTGAATGTGATCAATAAGACAATATGGCTTTTCAGCCTGAACATCATAAGCATATTTCAACATCACTTCACCAAAATAAACCGGACCACGCGCAAACATATAAAAATCACCTTCTCTTCTATGTCCATCAGGATAAATCCAAGATTGACGCGGAATCACCTGAAAATTTGGACCACCAGCCATCATTCCCAAAGTATGATCCACAAGAGCCTTTCTCTCTGGCTCCTTAAAGTCATCACTCATTGTTCTGAGAGTTCTAGCCACCCTCGTCCAAACAGCAGCCTGAACCTTAGCATTTTCCATTTCTACAGAACGCTCTATCTCACGAATAGTTCTCTCATCAAGGAATTCACCCGCCTTTTCACGATTAACATCAACTGATTCACTAAATCCTGACAAAAAATCTTCCATAGTTAAATAAAAGAATAGAAGATATTAAAACATTAATTAGTGCACAAGTCAAAGCCTTCCCACAATCCTACCACCTGCTATACTGTGCAAGTGAAAAACATCTTACTCTATACAGACACACCACAAATAGGCGGCGCAGAATTACAAATGTTCTTATTGGCCAAATTTCTAAATAAAAATGAATTCACGCCAATTTTGGCTTGTAGCAACTACCCATCACTTAATAAATGGTGTGAAAATTTTATCAAAGAAGGAATTAAAGTAATTCGCATCAACGTAAAACATAAACACGATCCTAAGCATTTCATAGAACTTCGTCGCATAATTAAAGAAGAAAAAATTGACTTGGTGCATGCCCATGTCTGGAATCCAGCAAGTTGTCGATATGCCTTTAGTGCAGCAAGTAGCACACAAACTCCTATTATCACAACCGAACACGACCCCTTCAAACTTTCAATTCTCAAAGATTTCATTAAAAAGAGAAGTATAAAGGCAACAAATCGAATAATAACTGTATCAACTGCCAATCAAAAAGTTCTCAAAAAATTATACCCAGAATTCAAAGAAAAATTCGTCGTGATTCCTAATGGCATTGATACTACTTGGTGGCATTCTCAGTCATTACGTTTTACAGATCTAGATCGCAAAAAAGTGAAAGAGGAAATATTTCTCGCACATGAGGATTCTTTGATAATAATAAGTGTAGCCGAACTTCATGAAAGAAAGGGTTTGAAATTCTTAATTGAAGCAATTCCAGAAGTTGCGGCAAAATTTGCAAACATTAAATTAGTGATTGTCGGTGAAGGACCAGAACGCGAAGAACTCGAAAAAGAAATCAAAAAACTCGGAGTTGAAAATCACGTAATTCTTCTTGGAAAACAAAAAGAAATTCCAAAACTACTGAAATGTGCCGATATTTTTGTACTTCCATCACGACGCGAAGCCTTCGGATTAGTGCTTTTGGAAGCTATGATTAGTAACCTACCAGTTATCGCTAGCGAAACCGGAGGTATTCCAGAAATTATCAAAAATACAGGAATCTTAGTCGAACCAGAAAATTATAAGGGAATTGCAGCCGCACTGATAGATCTCATTTCCCACCCCGAAAAACGCCAAAAACTTGCTTCAGCCGGTGAAAAATTAGTTCACGAAAAATTTGAAGCTAAAAAAATGGCTGAGGAATACGAAAAAATCTACAAAGCGCAATAAATCTCTTGACGGTGAGCGTACACTCACCTATACTCGCAGCATGAAGTTGAAAACAATTTACATCTGCAATTCCTGCCAATATGAAAGCTCCAAATGGATTGGCCAATGTCCCGAGTGCAATACTTGGAATAGCTTTGCCGAAGATGTAATCAATGTAGGAAAACCAGAAAAAGGCAGCATTTCCAGAACCCCAAGGACGGCAAAAGCTGGTGCCAGATCCCCTACTTCTTTAGAAATGAGTGGGCAGACAAAAACCATCAGACTTTTAAGCGACATAGAGGAATTTGATAGAGTTATTGGTGACGGAATAGTACCAGGAAGCATGATTCTTTTAAGTGGAGAACCAGGAATTGGCAAATCTACACTTACACTTCAGGTCGCTAACAATTTAGCAAAAAAACTAAAAGTACTTTTAGTTTCGGGAGAAGAATCAGTAGAACAAATTGCCGGTCGCGCTGGTCGTTTAAAATTAAATGAAAAGAATCTTTTAGCACTTAATGAATACAATCTCGAGACAATTCTTGAAACTATTGATGCTGAAAAACCAGGACTAATTATTATCGATTCCATTCAGGTTATTTCCAGTATGGACTTTCCGGGATCAGCTGGCTCTATCACTCAAGTAAGATACTGCACTGAACGCCTACTAGAAGTCGCGAAAAACACCAACACACCAGTAATTTTAATTGGTCATGTCACAAAAGATGGCACTCTAGCCGGACCAAAAGTCTTAGAACATTTAGTAGATACTGTACTGCTTTTTGAAGGAGATAGATTTCAACAATTCAGACTTCTCAGAGCAAATAAAAATCGTTTTGGACCTTGTTCGGAAGTTGGAATTTTCGAGATGACTGAAGATGGTCTGACGGAAATAAAAAATCCTTCTCAACAATTTCTAGAAGGTCGCAAACAAAATGCCATTGGTTCAGCAATTACTGTAGCTATGGAAGGAACTCGTCCATTTTTAGTAGAAGTACAAGCCCTTGCTTCAACCAGCTCGTTTGGTTTCCCAAAGCGTACAGCTAATGGTTTCGATTTAAATCGCTTACAAATTCTCATCGCAGTCTTAGAAAAATACGCTAAATTCAATCTGCAAAACCAAGACGTTTTCATCAATGTCGTTGGTGGAATAAAACTCAGTGAACCAGCTGCAGATTTAGCAGTACTCATGGCCATTGCTTCTTCTTATCTCAAAAAACCCTTGCCTCAAACCAGCGCTATCTTCGGTGAAGTAGGACTTTCCGGAGAACTTCGTAAAGTAATTCACCACGAAAAACGTCTAAAAGAAGCCGACAAACTAGGATTCAAAGACATAGTCAGCCCTGCCACACACAAAGAAATACAGACGGCACTTAGAGACCTAAATTAAAAACCAAAAAACTTTTTAGTATTTTCCATCACTTGTTTTTCAACATCACTTAGCCCCATACCTTTTATTTCCGCAATCTTCTCTGCCGTTTCTACTACATAAGATGGCTCATTTCGCTTTCCTCTATTTCCTTGCGGCGCCAAATAAGGACAATCTGTTTCCACCATAAATTTATCCAAAGGCACTTCCTTCACCACTTCTCTTAAATCCTTCGCGCTTGGATATGTAATAATTCCCGTAAATGAAGTCATAAATCCAGCAGCCCATACTTTTCTAGCAAATTCCAAAGTAGAACCATAACAATGGAAAACAGCTTTCACCGGCGCCATGTCATTTTCCTCACAACCACAATCTCTTATTAACTTTTTATACCCCCCTCCATCTCTACTAAATTCTTTCAACAAATTTAAACAATCCTCATCCGCTGAACGATTGTGAACAATCACCGGCAATCCCATTTTGACCGCCAATTCCAAATGCTTTTTAAAAGAATATTTTTGTTTTTCTGGATCAACTTTTGATTTAAAATAATCCAAACCAGTTTCACCAATTGCGATAATTTTTCGCGCACCACCACTCTCCTCAGCCGCATCCTTATCGGCCAAAATCCATTTTTCCCACCTCGCCATTAATTCATCACTCACTTCCATTGCATCATATGGATGAAGTCCCACAGTCGCATACAAAAAACCACTTTCATCTTCTTGCGCCATTTTTACCGCCGCCTCGGAAGATCCAGCTCCGCACCCCACGCATATGATCCTCTCCAATCCAGCATCCATAGCACGTTGAATAACCTCTTCACGATCTTCATCAAACTCTGGAAACATTATATGTGCGTGTGTATCGATTAGCATGGATCCAATTTAACATATTCCTCAGTCCTTCCAAAACACTCCGCCTTTTCTTAATTCACCATCAGGATGAAGACTCAACAATGTACTACCCTGAGAAACACCATGCAAATCTACTACCTCTGGATCATTTTGCATTGCGTCCACACCCTCAAAGTAAACCACAGCCTTTCCTCCAACCACGCCTTCATTCACCAATTCAGCCATTCTATTTCCAATCCTCAAACCCATAGTTTTATCGTAATAAGAAGGTCTTGTACCTCTAGCCTGACGAGTCTGAGTAGTAACATTCACCTTAGTCAAACCAGCAAATTGCTTTAAACCATCAGCAATTAGATCACTTACTTTACTATGTGAACCATTGGAATAATCCGTAGGAGTAAATCCCTCAGCAACTACTATTACACAACTACCGAATCTCTTTTTTCTTGCAAGAACTTCCTCCGCTATATCCTTCATTGACGCTGGCTTTTCTGGAATTAAAATAAGCATAATAGGACCCAATTCCTCTATTTTTCTTTTTAAATCCCTACCTTCATCTGCCACAGCCAAAGTATCATGACGCGCAGATTCAAAAGCTAGCCTACCGTAATTTCGCCCAAACACCTCCACCACATCCACAGTGCCGTGGGCAAATGCACTCTGCGCAATATCATAAACTGCATGTCTATTTGCACGAACAGCAGTATTAAAACCAAGCATCTGAGTTGGTCTACCATCAAGCAACCCATCCCCATCAATACTTTTAAAAGTTCCCACTACACACTTTTCCGGAAAAGCTTTTGAGATTCTTTCCAACATCGCCAAACCTCCATTTCCACCAGTTCCATAAACAGCACCAAAATCCCTCACATTATCCAAAACATTCTGAGCCTCATGATCGAAAGCATTCTTGCGAGAAGATCCAAAAGGAGTACTTCCGCGACCGACCATGTCAGCACGCATCAATGCATCAACCAAAATCAAATTATTATCAAAAAGGTCGGGAGGCAAAGCTAAACCTTCACTGGCATTTTGAACACCAAGCATCACTTTATCTTTTCTTAAACTTTGAGCAAACGAAGCCAAGCAATCAGATATTCCAGCACAATCACCACCTCCTGTGATACCTAAACAAGCATTACCTCTATCCAACAATTTCAAAAGATCAGACTGAGAAAACTTGGATAAACTACCATCATACAAACCTCTTGAAACTGTATCTCTATCCCAACCCATCTGATTAAGAACACTCATCTTTGTAGAAGATAAACATTCAATCACTTCACCATCCAAAATTTGTGATAAAACAGCTCCTTCAATCCCACCATTAGTAGGAAGCACAAAATAAGGTTTCCTATCAGAATCAGGATCCAACCTCGTAGAAATAATATCACCAATCACCCTATCTCTATTTCCAGCCTCTCCTCCCATAGCTTTCAAATCTTAAAAATTGACAAAGGCATTTTATCCAAATATTATGAAGACACAACATAAAAATTTCATGAGACAAGAAAGCCAAAAAATCCAGTCTCTCTCAAAAAACAACTCTTTTAACTGGGCTTTCTTTTACTTTTTAGCTAATTATTGAGGCCTTTAGATTAATTCTAATATCTAAGCCTCAACAAGAGGCTATTTTTTTATTTCATCCATTTTCTAACCACAAAAAACATGATTATCGTAATGCAGGCCGGCGCACCAAAAGAAGAAGCTCTAAGAATCATTGAAGAACTTCAATCCATTGGACTAACACCAATGCCTCTCTACGGCGTAGAACGCACTGTAATCGCAGTGATTGGTGAAGAAAGAGACTTGAGCATCGGACACCTCGAAGCCCTCCCAGGCGTAGAAAAAGTAATGCGTGTCGTTCACCCATACAAACTAGTAAGCAAAGAAACCAAACACGACCCAAGTATTATAGAAGTTAATGGCGTAAAAATTGGTAGCAATCAGCTGGCCATTATTGCCGGACCTTGCTCCGTAGAATCAGAAGAACAAATGGAAGAAGTCACTAGAGAACTATCTAAAGTCGGCGTAAAAATTCTCCGCGGTGGCGCTTACAAACCTCGCACCGGTCCATACTCTTTCCAAGGTCTCGGTAAACCAGGACTAAAAATGATGCGCGAAGCCGCAGATCGTTACGGCATGGCTACGATTACAGAAGTTCTAGACATTCGTGATCTCGACAATATCGCTGCACAAAGCGATATGATTCAAGTTGGTGCGCGCAACATGCAAAATTTCGAACTATTAAAAGAACTCGGCAAAGTGAAAAAACCAGTTCTCTTAAAACGAGGACTCTCTGCAACTATTGAAGAACTACTTCTCGCCGCAGAATACATTATGTCTCACGGCAATCCCCAAGTAATTCTCTGCGAACGCGGTATTCGTACATTCGAAACTGACACCCGCAATACTCTAGCTCTTGCTACCGTACCGCTCGTAAAGGAACTAAGCCACTTACCAATTCTAGTAGATCCATCTCATGCAACAGGTAAAAGATCATTATTGGAACCGATGAGCAAAGCCGCCATCGCTTGCGGTGCAGATGGAATTTGCATTGAAGTTCATCCAAATCCCGAGAAAGCTCTATCAGATGCACAACAACAAATTACCCCAGCTCGCTTCGCCGAAATGCTCGAAAGTTTGAAACCAATTATACAAGCGGTCGGAAAGACATTATAATCAGCGCATATGCCTATCATTCAAGCCAAACACAAGAAGGAAGTAGATGATTCTTACAAAGTTTTCATTGAAAAAGGAGTAGTCAACAAATTACCAAGCCTTTTGAAAAAACTAAATCTCGGACAAAAGTATGCCATTATTACAGATTCAAGAACGGCAAAAATCCATGGATTAACTATTTCAAAGTTCCTTAACAAGAATGGAATTAAAAATGAAATTTTATCTTTCGAATCTGGCGAAAAATCCAAGACTTTAAGCTCAATTGAAGAACTTGCCGAATCTATGGTGGAAAAAGGTTTCAATCGCAAGGATGCAATTATTGCGCTTGGCGGAGGCGTTGTGGGAGATGTCGCAGGATTTTTAGCCTCAATTTATTTACGCGGAATTCCTTTCGTTCAAATCCCTACCACTCTCTTGGCCATGGTTGATTCTGCCATTGGGGGAAAAACTGGTGTAGATCTAAAAATCGGAAAAAATCTATTAGGGACAATCACTCAACCAAAAGCAGTTTTTGTAGACATTAATTTACTCAAAACTTTACCGGAAAATCAGATCAGAAATGGACTCGGAGAAATTATAAAATACGGCATCATTAAAGATGAAAAATTCTTCTCATATTTAGAAAAAAATCTCTCAAAAGTTTTTAAACACGATGAAAAAGTTCTCAATTATATTATCCAAAAATCAATCGCCATAAAAGTAGAGGTAGTAGAAAACGATGAGAAGGAAGCCAAAAATCGCATGTTGCTAAACTACGGCCACACCTACGGCCACGCTTTAGAAACAATGTCTAACTACACATTACTTCATGGCTATGCCATCAGTATTGGAATGGTAATCGCCAATGAAATGGCTATAGAAAAAAAACTTTTAAAACAAAAAGATGCCGACAGAATCAAAGCTCTATTAGAAAAAGCTGGATTACCAGTTTACAGCATGAATAAGCCAACAATGAAAGATTTAATGACTGACAAGAAGAGTGACGGTAAATCTATTAATTTCATTTTGCCAACAAAAATTGGCAACGCAATTATTTATAATCAAAAAATTTAACTTAAACACCATGAATCCATATCTCCGTGAAGCTCTAGCAGAATTAACAAAAGCTGGTGCTGAAAAATTACCAAGAATAGAAACTGTAGAAGCCGCAGCAAACGGCAAAACTTTCAGCGGCAAAAAAGCTGATGGCAGTCTCTGGGTTTTGAAAAAGAACAACGAAGACAGCTATAGCGTTCAGTGCTAATTAAATAAAAAAAATAATGAAAAAATTTCTTACTATAACAGGTTTATTTTTAGTTTTAGCTGGATGTTCAAATAAAGCAGTACAACAACCGATTATTTCAAATTCATCAGCTAATTACCACGAAATTGAAACGACACTGACTAGTGCAGTAGTAGACGATCTAAATCCGATCAAACAAATTCAGCAAGAAAAAGAAAATTTAATTAAAAATGGACAGTCTTTTTGGTTCGATGAAAAGAAAGTCTCACCTTATAAAGAGGAAATGTATTACCTACAATACTTATCCAACGAAGTAAAAGGATATAAAGATCACTTCCCACCAAAATTCAAAATGGGAACTTGTGATAATGATGGTTGGTGCAAAATAATTTCACCGGAGATTCCAAAAAAGATATTAGCCATAAGTTCTAAAAACACAGCAAATACAGAATTTTATGCTAGCTCAAATGGAGAGTTCTACACCTTTCACGAAAAAAATATTTATGGTTCTTCAGAAGTTCTTACAGATATTTATGAAAATGATAAGATATTATTCAGTAAAAAAATGGAATTTGGAGCCAGTGGCCCAATTCTAAATCAAACAATTATTAATGACAGCCCCTCATTTACCTTTCGTGAACCAGGACCTGTTGAAAACACATTCTACAAAGGAGAAACCATGAACGAAAAATACAAAGTAGATGACAGCGAAAATCTTTTTGTAGTGAATGGGAAAATTGGATTTGTAGCCACAGTAAATGGCAAAAAGTTTATTATGTACGATGGAAAAAAAGTTTCACAAGACTTTGATGAAATCCGAACACATGCTTGCTGTGCCATCTCTGCCTATCCTTTTGAAATAGACCAAAATGGCACTCTCTCACTTCTAGCAAAACGTGGAGAAAAATATTATTTAGTGGAAATAAAGCTAGCATTAGAAACCCAATCACCAAGTGAAACCACTACACCAACTATCAACCAAACACCACAAACTTCTTACGAGAATAAAGAACTTGGGATAAAATTTACACCATATTGGGATGGAATTTATGCAGGAACATTTGAACAACAAGAAAATAAAATTGTTTTTAAAGATCCAATGGTAAAAGATTTAGCTCAAGCCAAAGAAAATGGCTACAAAGCACCATTTATTCAAGTCTTCACTAAACCAAAAGATCAAAAAATAGACGATGCAATTCTCGACGTAATTAAAAAGGAGAACAAAGACTCCAGTAAATGCAAAGTCATTGATTATGGACAATATTGGGCAAAGAATTCTTTCGAGAATTACTCTTTAGATCTAGTAAATCAAAAAATTATTTACACAAAAGACGAAGAAAAAGAAATCAAACAAGCCGATATAGATTCAAAAAAAGATGGTGGTCCATTTGATGGAGAATGGCAAAAGGCAGAGATTTACAGAAAAAGATTAGTAAGCGAATGTTCTCCTTATGCAGATAGCCTTAAACCAGGTGGAACTTCTAAAACAATGCCAAGCATTTTCCTCTATGATGAAAAGACCTCGAACACTAAATTTATTTTCATTCCTGGATCAGCAGATCCATACTTTTTCAAAGAAGATAGTTTGGAAATTTTAAAATAAAATGGCTATAAAAAAAATAAACATTCCAGGCTCAAAAAGTCATAGCAATCGAGCAATAATTCTCGCAGTTTTGAGCAGCGAAACAACAATTTTAAAGAATATAGCAATTTGCGATGATACGAATTACTTAATCGCAAATCTAAAAAAACTAGGCATAAAAATTCAACAAAAAAATAGCACCGTAAAAATCACGGGAGTTTATGAAAAAGGTAAATTAAATTTCCCTAAACACGAAGGAACAATAAACTTCTTTACTGGCAACGCAGGCACCACAACACGCTTTCTCACAGCTCTTTCCACTCTAACAGAAAACAATATTATCATAGATGGCGACTCGCGTATGCGCGAACGCCCAATCTCAGAACTCACAAAAACTCTAAATAAACTTGGCGCAAAAATTGAGACTAAAAATTATTGTCCTCCAGTTCAAATTTCCCCACAAACTTTAAAAGGTGGAGAAGTAAATCTCCCTGGTAATATTAGCAGCCAATATCTATCTGCACTTTTAATGGTCTCACCATTCTCAGATAAAAAAACTATTATCAACATCACCGAAGATCTCTGTTCTAAGCCATATATCGCCATGACTATTAATGTCATGAATAAATTCGGACTCAAAGTAGTCAACAAAAATTTCAAAAAATTCACAATAATTCCAAAACAAAAACCAAAAACTCCTAAAACTTATATTATAGAAAGCGACGCATCCTCCGCTTCATATTTTGGTGCTTTTGCCGCAATTTATTCACAAAAAATTCTTCTTCAAAATATTCACCAAAATTCTCTCCAAGGAGACATCAAATTCCTGAAATATCTGCAGAAAATGGGCTGCAAAATAAAGAAAAATAAATTTGGGACAATAATTGAAGGACCAAAAGTTCTCAAGTCTCTTGGCACCATAGACATGAACGAAACTCCAGATCTAGTAATGACTTTTGCCATCACCTCTTTGTTTACAAAAGGCAGCACGAAAATAACAAATATAGCCAATTTACGCATTAAAGAAACTGATCGTCTTCAAGCCTTAGAAAATGAATTAAAAAAATTAGGAGCAACAGTAAAAACAGGCAAAGATTGGATAGAAATTAATGAACTAAAAAAAGTTGAAAATAAAAAATTGATCAAAATTTCCACTTACAATGATCATCGTATTGCCATGTCCTTTGGCATTCTCACCTCCATAATTAAAAACCTAAAAATCGAAAATCCATCCTGCGTCTCCAAGAGCTACCCTGCATTTTGGCAAGATCTTAAAAAAGTTCAAAAATGAATATAATACTAACCGGCCTTCGTGGCAGCGGTAAAAGCAAAATAGGCTCAATACTTGCACTAAAATTGGAAATGAATTTTGTCGACATTGATGAAGAAATAGTAAAAGAAGAAAAGAAAAAAATTCCAGAAATAATAGACTCTCGCGGCTGGGAATATTTCCGCGCCTTAGAATCCAAAGTTGCACAAAAAATAGCCGAATTAAAAAACACTGTCATTTCAACCGGTGGCGGTACCATCCTCGACCAAGAAAACGAAAAAGAATTCAAAAAAAATGGCAAAATCATTTATCTCTACGTGAAACCTGAAATCGCCGCATCCCGCATTCTCAAGGACAAAAACCGACCTCCTCTCACCAACAAAGAATCCGTAGAAGAAGAAATGAAACAAATTTACAAAGAAAGAAATGGCCGCTATTGCGAAAGCGCCAGCATCATCTTCGAGCGCAGCGAAAACATTGAAAAAGACTGCGAAGAAATTATTGCTCTCCTTTTTCCCCTTCTTCACATCGAGCTCTAATCATCGCGCCAACCGGAACACCCTTCTTTAAACGAATAACACGGTTTCCAGCGCCTCCATGTATTGCTTCGACCTCTTTACCATTCAAGTCACACATCTCTTCCGCAATCACGCTAAATTGGTCGTCCGGAGTCATCACTTCAATTTCTTTACCTTTATCTAAACGATTACGTACTGAAATTTCATAATGTTCTCCATCAGTAAATCCTGCAGCCTCTCCCATCACAATTCCCACAAATTTCCAATCCTGCATTGAAGAACTTCGCGCATGATTTGTATCATTATCATCAGGATAACCGAACAAATATCCTGGAATGAATCCACGACTCGCCGTCTTACCAATTTCCTCGAGTAATTTCTCGTCAAATGGTTTTCCTGCCATCATATCATCAATAGCTTTTCTATAAGTTTTAGCCACTGTCGCCAAGTAGTATTCAGTTTTATTTCTTCCTTCTACTTTAAAGCTACAAATTCCAGCCTCAGCCAAATCTCTCAAATAAGGCAATAAACAATTATCTTTTGAATTCATGAAATAAGTCCCATGATCATCTTCCTCCACTTTATAAAATTTTCCTGGACGTTTTGTTTCCTCAAGATACATTGTCTTTGAACGAACTTCCTCCACTTCCTTCTTATCTTTTCCCTCCAATCCATTCCAACTCTTCTCTCCACTAGCCAATTCTGCTTCTCTTTTTTCCACACCCTTTTCATCCAAAACCTTGTATTTCCATCTACAACTATGAGAACAAGCTCCCTGATTTGAATCACGACCAGTCATGTAGTTAGAAAGCAAACAACGGCCACTGTAAGCCATACAAATTGCTCCATGTACAAAGAATTCCAATTCAATTTTGGGAACTTTTTCATGAATATCTTTAATATCTTTCAATGTTAACTCACGTGGCAAAATCACACGTTCTGCACCTTGTTTTCTCCAAAAATCCACACCTCTATAATTCAAAATATTCGCCTGAACAGACATATGTACTACCGCCTCAGGATAGAATTCCTGCACTAACTCAAAAATGCCAGGATCCGCTACTAGAAGAGCATCCGGCCTAATTTCGTCTTTCAAAAATTCCAAGTGTTTTTTAATCGCCTCCATCTTTTCACTGCGTGGAGAAATATTCATCGTCACATAAAATTTCTTTCCAGCGGCACGAATCAATTTCACACCTTCAATCAAGTCCTCCATCGTAAATCCATTATCATTACAACGCAAACTAAATGGGCTAAAACCCAAGAAGAAAGCATCACCACCGTATTGAAGACCAATCTTCAATTTTGATAGATTACCTGCTGGTAATAATAGCTCCGGTTTTTCAAACTTTGGTAATGTTGACATGTTTACTCTAAATTAGCCCAGATATATTAGCGGAAAGAGAAAAAATGGCAACACAATCAGCTAATCTCTATTCCTTAAATGAAAATGGCAAAACTACAGTAAATTTAGTACCAGTATTTTCACCTTCATCAGCAGTAACAGAATCTAGTAATATTTTTCCACCATGAGCCTCAATAATTTTTCTCACCATTGGCAAGCCCAAACCGTGCCCCCTATTTCCTTTAGTGCTTGCTCCATGTGCCTCAAAAATTTTACTTCTCAACTCAACTGGAATTCCTGGACCATTATCACTCACTACAATTTTTACATCATCCCCATCTTCAAAAAATCTTAAAGAAATTTCAGGACTGACTGTTCCATCCAAAGCTTCCGCTGCATTTTTAACAAGATTCAATAAGGAACTATGTAAATTTGTAATATCTACATAAACATTAAGATGATCATGTTGATTGAAATTCACATTAATTCCTCTAGAAATAAATGGCCTAGCAGAAATAATAACAGCACTAATTAACCCATTCAAATCAACTTGATCAATATTAAGCTGCAATTCGGAATTATCAGTAATAGCTCTATTCAACAAAACTTTTAATTTTCTAGCACTATCAGCAACAATACCCAAATCCTTAAGGGCTTTTGGATCATATACACCAATTGTTGCCAATTCAAGGTAGCCGAAAACAGATACTAATAAATTATTTGCATCATGTATACCAGCTCTCAAATTCAAAATTCTACCTTCTGCAACAGCCAAAGCAGCTTCAGCAACCTGTCTTGCAGTATTAGCTATCAGAATTAATTCTTCAGGATCATCCGATACAATCTCCTCGCTAGTTTTATCTTCCAAATCAGACATATAACTACATTAAGAGTGGGATTATACAACCAACAATCAAGAAGTCAATCACCATCTGCATTTCAGCTAATATTTTTTTCTGTTACAATCCACACATGCACACCAATTTTCTAGTAATAGGCTCAGGAATTTCCGGGCTGAATTTTGCTCTCAATGCTGCCAAAAAGGGCAAGGTTCTTGTCATTACAAAAAAGAAAATAATAGATAGCAGCACAAACTACGCACAAGGAGGAATTGCTGCAGTACTAGATAAAACTGATGATTTTAAACAACATGTCAAAGATACACTTGTCACCGGCGCCTTTCACAACAACAAAAAAGCTGTTGAATTCATGGTGAAAAATTCCACAGCCGCGGTCCACAAACTTATGGATCTCGGCGTAGAATTTGCTAAAGAAAAAGGAGAATTAAAACTCACACAAGAAGGAGGCCACAATCATCGACGTATCGCCTATGTAGGAGATTATACCGGCAAAGAAATAGAAAGAATCCTCGTAAAAAGAGTAAAAGCAAATAAGAATATTACTATTCTAGAAGATGCCTTTGCCCTCAAACTAATCACAAAAACCAGAACTTGTTTCGGAGCTCAAATTATTCACAAAAATAAAGTTCAAACCATTCTCGCTGATCAAACAATAATTGCCACAGGTGGAATCGGACAACTCTACGAATTCACCACAAACCCTCCAATTTCCACAGGAGATGGCATAGCACTTGGAGTAGCAGCAGGCTGCAAAACTCGCGATCTAGAATTCATTCAATTCCACCCAACCGCACTAGAAACAAATACTTACCCACGCTTTTTAGTATCAGAAACGGTACGTGGAGAAGGAGCAAAACTAGTAAACAGCAAAGGTGAATACTTCATGGAAAATGTTCATCCTCTCAAAGATCTCGCACCCCGAGATATAGTTGCCCGAGAAATATATGCCCAGATGAAAAATGGTCCAGTATTTCTAGATTGCAGCAGCAAATGTACTAAACATTCAGCAAAATTTCTCAAAAATCGATTTCCTCAAATTTACAAACAGCTAGCAAAAGATGGTTACAAGATGGAAAAGGATCTAATTCCTGTAACTCCAGCTGCACATTATATTTGCGGAGGAATTGTTACTGACCTATTTGGACGCACCGGTATTAAAAATCTTTTTGCTTTCGGCGAAGTCACCTGCACTGGAGTCCACGGAGCAAATCGTTTAGCCTCAAATTCACTTTTAGAGGCTCTGGTTTTCAGCAATCAAATTATCAAAAAATTAAAAAAATCTTCGGTAAAACTCGACAACAAAATAATTTCACCAAAACTTTTACTAAAGAACTCACCTACTACAAAACTAGCTTTACATCTCAAACAACAGATCAAACATCTCATGTGGCAATACTCTGGTATCATCAGAAACCGTAGCTTGATAAAGAAAGAAGCAATTCCACAAATGCAAAAAATTCTCACAAAACTTTTCCAACTTTCTCAAAATAAAATTCTCACAAACCAAACTCTTACTGAAACAGAGAACATGGCAAAAGTCGGTCTACTCATCCTTCAAGCCGCATACAAAAGACAAAAATCACTAGGCTGCCATTTTGTAGAATAAATTTAGTCGCCCAATTTCGCCAACTTCTGTTCTTGGTCGTATTTTTTCATGGCTTCAACGATGTCTTTGATATCCCCTTCCATAATTCCTGGCAAATTACTCCAGTTCTGATGAATACGGTGATCAGTCAATCTATCCTGAGGGAAATTATAAGTTCTAATTTTTTCACTACGATCTCCAGTACCAATCTGGCTAGAACGCGCTTCTCCACGCTCTTTAGCAAGTCTTTCCAATTCCATATCATACAAACGAGTTCTCATTACATTCATCGCCTTAGCTCTATTTTTAATCTGAGAACGTTCATCCTGACATGTTACAACCAATCCACTAGGAATATGAGTCATACGAACTGCAGACTCAGTTTTATTTACAGACTGACCTCCAGCACCTCCTGAACGATATACATCGATTCTAAGATCGCTTTCCTTGATTTCGATATCAACTTCTTCCGCCTCAGGCAAAACCGCCACAGACACCGTAGAAGTATGAATTCTACCCTGTGCTTCAGTAACCGGCACACGTTGTACACGATGCACTCCACTTTCAAACTTCATAGAAGCATAAGCATTGAGTCCACGTACGGCAAAAACTATTTCTTTAATACATCCTGGAGCACCTTCACTTTTACTCATCAACTCAACATTATAACCATTGTTTTCAGCATATTTCATATACATTCTAGAAACCTCACCCACAAAAATCGCCGCTTCATCGCCACCAGCACCAGCACGAATTTCAATAATACAATCTTTACTATCATTAGGATCTTTCGGTAATAATTCCAATTTCACTTCATCATCAAGTTTCACCAGTCTTGCCTTAGCCTCCTCCAACTGAGATTGAGCCAAAGCCACCATATCCACATCAGTTTCAGTCTTTAGAATTTCTTCCGCTTCATTTTTATTCATCAAAACTTCTCTGTATCTCTTCGTAAGATCAGCTGCTTGTTGCAAAGATTTATAACGACGAGAAAGAGTTTTATACAAATTTTGATCTGAAATCACAGCAGAATCAGACAATTTATTTTGAATGTCCAAAAATTCCTTTTCCAATTTTTCTAATTTCTCAATCATTTGAATTTATTAACTTTTGTATTCTACCACAAACATTCTATCTAACCCTGCCAAATCCTTTTCGATTCTCCAGTTTTGTCCAAAAAAATCTGTAAGCAAAGCCTCCATGTCTTCACGCTGCATAGATCCGAATTCTCCAACTATCAGATCATAACTCACGTTTTTCTCTTGGATTTGCTTAAACATTTTTAGGTACAAATCTAGTCCATCCTCTCCTGCAAACAAAGCAGAAGCAGGCTCATGTTTTTCTACATTTTCATCCACATCAGAATTAGTTTTTGTACCGATATATGGAAGATTTGCCACAATCACGTGGAAATTTTCTCCATCCTCAATAGCATCCAATAAATCACTTTGATATAACTCAACTCTATCTTCTACTCCATGCTGATTTACGTTTACTCTAGCCACCTCTATCGCATCATCACTCACATCTAAAGCTACCGCCTCCAAATTTTGAAAATTCGTAGCGAGAGAAATAGCGATATTTCCGCTACCCGTACCAACATCTAAAATTCTAAACTTCTCCGCATCACTCTCGAATTCACGACTGCGTTTCACTCCATATTTTTCTTCCAAAAAACTAAGTACAGTCTCTACTAATTGCTCAGTCTCCGGACGTGGCACCAATACCCTATTATCAACAAAAAAACTAAGTCCATAGAAATCCTTTTCCTTGAGAATATATGCTACCGGCTCACCTGACTTAACTTTCTTTAAATAAGCCATAAATAGATCCGCCAAACCTTCTTCTACTTCTTCTTCACTATGAGCAATAAGATATTCTTTTTCCACTCCGAGCACATTCGCCAAAACCACTTCGCAATTAAGCACAGCGCTTTCAGCACCTTCCAAAAACTCGTAGCCTCGTTTTATTAAATCTCGTATTGTCATAATTCAAACAAAAAACAGACTCAGCCAAATCAAAATAGATCTGGCCAAGTCTGCTAATATAAACTTAGTAGAACTTACTCTTTTCACGAGCTGCTCTGAAATTATCACGCATAATAGCGCGTTTCCTAGCATGGCGTTTGCTTTCAGGACGAGCGTGATATCTCTTACCACGAACGATTAAAAGTTTTCTACTACCTTGAACCTTCTTGTTAAAGCGAGTTATCGCTCTCTCATTGGATTCTTTTTCACTTTTCCAAACTGTTACTTTCATATTTTATTCACCTCCCCAATATAGTTAAAATGTAATGCAAATGGCATTATAAAGAGAAAAGATCAAAAGACAAGGAAATATTAGATATCCAAGTTTTTCACTTTTTTAGCGTAAGCCTGAATAAACTTCTTACGAGGCATTACTTCTGAACCCATCAAAGTATCAAATACCTTGTCAGCTTTTTCAGCATCTTCGATTTTCACCTGAAGCATGCTTCTGTTAGCTGGATCCATTGTAGTGTCCCAAAGTTGTTCCGGATTCATCTCTCCAAGACCTTTATAACGTTGGATAGAATACTTAGCATCCTTAGGGAAAGTCTTAGTCAATTTATCCTTTTCCGCATCGCTATACACATAACTTACAGATCTACCTTGTGCAATCTTGTACAAAGGTGGCTGAGCAATGTAAATAAATCCTCCATCAATTACAGGTTTAAAGTAACGATAGAATAGAGTCAAAATAAGAGTTCTGATATGTGCACCATCCACATCGGCATCGGTCATGATGATGATTTTGTGATAACGCAATCTCGCGATATCAAAACTTTCACCAATACCCACACCCATAGCAATAATTAGATTCTTAACTTCGTTATTTCCAAGAATTCTATCAAGACGAGCTTGTTCCACATTCAAAATCTTACCTCTCAAAGGCAAAATAGCCTGAGTATGACGATCACGACCCTGCTTAGCACTACCTCCAGCAGAATCTCCCTCTACGATGTACAATTCAGATTCTGAAGGCTCTCTACTGGAACAATCCGCCAACTTACCTGGCAAAGTCATTCCCTCAAGCGCACCTTTACGGATCACCGTATCACGAGCGGCACGAGCGGCCATACGAGCACGAGCGGCAAGAGTACATTTACCTACGATTCCACGACCATCCTGAGGATGTTCTTCCAAATATTCGGTAAAAGCATCAGCAAACACCGTTTCCACAGCCGTTCTCATTTCAGCATTTCCAAGTTTACCTTTAGTCTGTCCTTCAAACTGAGGATTTGCCAATTTTACAGATACAATCGCAGTCAAACCTTCACGCACATCATCAGCAATCAAATTATCATCCTTCTCTTTCAAAAGTTCATTCTTACGAGCGTAAGAATTGATAGTACGAGTCAAAGCAGTCTTAAAACCTGTAAGATGCATACCTCCATCTATCGTATTAATATTGTTTGCAAAAGTATAAATAATTTCTTGAAAAGAATTGTTGTACTGTAAAGCAACCTCAATAATTCCTTCTGGTACTTCTTTCTCGATATAAACTACATCTCCAATATTTTCTTTGCTGTTATTTAGATGTTGAACATAAGATTTCACACCACCTTCAAAATAGAAGCGGTATTTGCTCTCATCTCTTTCATCTGAAACAGAAATAGTCACACCTTTGGTAAGGTAAGCTTGCTGACGCATACGATTGATAATTGTCTCTGTATTGAAGACAACAGTATCAAACATCGTTTTATCTGGATAAAAAGTGATTTTAGTACCACGTTTTTCTGTCTTTCCAACCACCTTCACATCACCTTGAGGATCACCAATCTTGTATTCCTGCATATAAACTTTTCCATCGCGATAAACCTCAGCAATCAATTTAGAAGAAAGTGCATTAACTACAGAAGAACCCACACCATGCAAACCTCCAGAAACCTTATAACCACCATCACCGAATTTACCTCCGGCATGGAGTACTGTAAGAACAGTTTCAAGAGCTGATTTACCCGTTTTCTTGTGTTTATCAACCGGAATACCACGTCCATTATCATATACTGATACAGATCCGTCTTTACAAATAGACACCTCAACTTCAGTACAAAATCCTGCCATCGCTTCATCAATAGCATTATCCACAATTTCCCATACCAAATGATGTAAACCTGTTACATCTGTAGAACCAATGTACATACCTGGTCTCTTTCTAACGGCCTGAAGACCTTCCAATACCTGGATTTGATCTGCACCGTAATCTGAATTTGGAGTTGTAACTGTATTTGCCATATCTAGAAATACTTACATATTAAAAAGCGACAGCACTTTAGCATAAGTCTTATACCTTCGCAAACATCTCTGCCATCATGGCTTGCAGATGATTAGGATCAAGAACTTCCTTCACTGACAAGGTCCCTTCCACTCTGTCAGAAATCAATTCAGCAATATCATCAACATTAACACCTAGAGCATTAATCGCAGATGCATCCAACACTAAACCAATACGTTTTCCAGCCTGACTCAACACTCCACCAATAGTAAACATCAAAGACTCCACCAACCTATCAAATTCGCGCCTGTCCTCAGGAACAACAATTCTTGTAGCATAATCCACTCCTTCCCTACCCTTTACTCCATCATAAAAGTTTCTATCGTTGCTATCACCGACAATACCAATAACTGTATCCGGTGTACCAATTGTCATATTTTCGTTTGTCATAATTTTTTTAAATTAGAATAATAAATAATAAAAAAGACCCTTCGAGGGGCCTTGAGAGTATAAAACTGACGAGTTTCTTAGTTTATACAGCTACAACAAGACACCTCTGGAAGGAGTGTACAAACACAACAGTTTGCCTTGCTGATATTGATAAATCTAAAGTTCATATGGCTGCATTATAGTAAATAGAAACTATCTTGCAACACCTTTTGTTGAATCAACAGGCGTAGACTTGCTAGTCTGCCCCTCAGCAGCCATCATATTAGCAAATTCTTCGAAAGTATATTTGTCCTTCAAAGTCTGAGGTTGATCATTGTAAGTAAGGAAAACATTAGTAATTAGTTCTCCACTCATCAATACATCAAAAGTAACCTTCAAATCAGGACTATCTTTAAATGTAACGTTTTCAATTCTATAAACAGCATTCAACTGATCAATAATCTTCACATCATCAGCCGCCACTCCAAAACCAAGCACAACCATTTTCTTAGCAATATAAACCTTTGCAAAACGTTGAGCGGCAGTTTCCAAAGAAGCATTAGTTTTATCCAAAATCTTAGGTTCTTTAGCCAAATCAGCAAATTTTTGCTGCAATAGATCCAATAATCCACTTACCTTCACAGCTCTGTCTGAAACAACTTGATTATAAACTTTCACATCCTTCACGGCATCATTATCCCTATCATAATTAGCATCAACGGGATATCCACCTAACACAAATTTCACAGATGTATATCTCTGATCTACGGTCTCAATTTTACCAACTTCTATATTGCTCACATCCTTATTAGTCTGCAAAGCATTTTGAATTTCAATCGTAACTTGCTGAATGGTTTTTTCAGTATTTTGAACCGGAGCTTCTCCCAAAAGATCCTTCTTAATATTTTCAAAACTGAGAATGGTCTTTCTATCCTGCAAATAAAGTTTATAGCGATCTTCATGAGTCTGACCATAAGCCTGAGATTGATACTCAGGAGTATTCAAATATCCCCAGAAATCATCCATATCAGCCAACTGAGATTCAAATAATTTCAACACACCCAAACCAGAATCATCCTTTGGCATTAATTCAGTAATTTCAGAGAAAAGCCTCTTATAAATTTCCTTTGCTTGTTTTACATCCAAATCGCCATCAAAGAAAAATCTTCTCAAACGTTTCATGAAATTAATCTTATTATTCACAAAAGCTTGCTTCAACTCATCTTTAAATTGACCAGCTGGATACAAACTCAAAAGATCATTTTCAAAAATCGTTTTAATCGCAAAATATCCATCTTTATAAAACAAAGGATATTTTAATAAAAGATTATCAAAAAGTTGATTTTGGTAAGCCAAATAGTTCTTATAAAAATTCTCATCAATTTCTCCCTTCACATTCTTAGTACGAGTTTTATCAAAATATTCATAATAGGTATTCAAAGCCTCTTCAGCCAAAGAATCAGAAGTATTCAAACCTCTATACACATCATGCCAAAAGCTTTCTACAATTGAATTTCTCTCCTTTTCATTAACAAATTTTTCATTCAAAAGAGCCTTTAATACCACATATTCAGAATCCCCAGGACCAAAAATTTTCAAACCATTAATAAAACTATTCAATCTGGAATTGTACTCTTCACTTTGCAGAACCGATGGATCCAAAGTAAGTCTGTAATCATTAAAAGACTGCAAACTTGCAGCAGATTTCTCTTTATTTCCCTGATAAGAATAATAAGAAGCATCATAAAGGTAATCGAATAAATGATTCAATAACATTTCATTCTTTTTATCTGGCATGTAAGTCAAATTTTCCTCTGACCAAAAAAGAAAATTACTCAAAAATCCACTTTGAACTTTTGCTCCTTCATGCAATCTATCAGCACTGAATTTTTGACGTGCCTCTTCTAAAACTTTTGTATCTTTTTGACGATTTCCTTTAACCCAATCAGAGTTTTTTACATCATCAGTAATACTAGCCAATTTAAATTCCTTAACCAATTTAGAATAAAGCAAAGGACGAATTTCCTCTGTCACTTTAGCCATAGGAACAGACAAACTATTTTCACGAGGAACAAGAATTCTATTTATAAAAATAGGACTATAAGGGTCAATATATTCAGTTACATTCACCTTTTCAGGTAAAAAACCCACGTAAACATCTCCATCATAAACATTCAAAGTCAGCTTAGTTCCATCAAAATCAGCATCAAAAACCGCTTGATTAGGAATTAACATCACACTTCCCATAAAAATTTCACTCTTATAAGTAGAATTAGAAAAATTTGCCCAAAATTTACCACCAGATACTTCAGTTAAATAACTTCCATCTTTTAAAAGATGGGTTTTAATTGGAGTAGCACTCTCAGTGTTGGCAAAAACAATAGGATTATCCTGCCAAAATTTAGTAATTTCTTCCAAATGATCACCAGCTGCCTGAACAGAAGAAACTTTTCCCGATAAACTTCCTTCATACATAAAAGTTCCAAAAACTGTCAAAAAAGCAATTGCAGCAAAAACTAAAGTTTTAATCCAATTTCCAGCCAAGAAAAAGCTACCAGAATCTGTATTCAGACTGTTTTTGTCAACATTTACTAGTTTTGATTGCTCAGAAACCTCAGTCATAAGTTGAAATTAATCTAATAATTATACCATGAAATGCTCTAATTATCAACAGATACAGACCACAAAAAGCCCCCCTCTATTTGCAATACGAATGGAAAGTAGTAACATCCACCTCCTAACTTAAAAACCTTATGGCAAACCCTACAGATAAAAGACCAACCGGAGCCCCAGAAGCCCCTACTTCACTCGAAGAACAAAGAAGAGCCGCCGAACAAGGACGCGATCAAAAAGAACTCCAAATTCCAGACGCAGACCCTAAAGAAACAATCATTACTTCAACTGTAGCTCTTAGTGCAGCCGCTGAATCTCCAGATTCTTATGAAAACCTACCAGCTGATAGAAAAGCCATGCTACAGATGGGGTTTAAAGCTCCACATTCCGCTTATGAAGAGATAGACACTAAAGAATTAGGCCAAAAACGCATTATTGCCATTACAGCTTCCAAAGAAAACTTGGCAGCATTAGAGCAAAAGCTCATTGAATCAGGCTTTGCCTTACCCCTAAACACTCCTGTGATCAGTGGCCCAGATAGCTCGACAATCACAAGATTTTTCTTAACTCCTCACGCCAATAACGTCTTTGTAGTAGCAAAATCCTTTCCAGAAATTCCAGCCGAAATCACAGTTTCAGGAAATGACACAAAAGGAGCCATAAGATTTGGAGATTTAGTAATTCCACTTGATGCTTCTGTTCTATCTCGCACCACAAAAAGTGACATAAACAACAGAGTTCTCTCTTTAACTACAAAAAAAGAAAAAAAAAGCACCTCTACTTTCCTCGACAGAACTCACCACCTTTTCACACCACTTCCTCTCACGAATAGTCACAGCCGTGCACTCGCTATAGAGCTTGCTCAGAAACCAAACCGTCTTCCGGAAAATATGCAGGCCGAAAGCAGCTATTTAGTAATAAATATTAATGCTCTTCTTACCAGCAATGATCCTGCAAAAGACAAAATCTTAGATAAAATTGGAAACTTGGCCATTTCGGAAGATTTCACCATTGCTCTCGATCAAAATGGCAATCTAGTAATTGCAGATTTTGCACAACGTAGTGGATCATACATGGCTGGACTTGCTGCCGACATTGAACATTCCACAGAAAATAAAACCAGCATTTTGCTAGCAAAAGGTGTCTTCAAAAAAGATGGCACGGTTACTGGTATTGAAAACTATCCCGACGCAGGTACACTTGCTCATTGGGCTGCAATTGCCAAAGAAAATCCAGGAACATATCTCACAGCCGCAACAAAAAAAACTATAAACGAAGGTCGTGATGCCACAACTCGCGAATTAGAAACCGAAGACCAATACAACAGCGACGAATTACTCAAATTAACCAAAGTTTCTAGACGTCCAAAATTAAGAATTGGAGGACCAGATAAATTGATTGGTAATGCCGATGCCATCGAAAAAATGCGCAACTTCACTAAACCAAATAATAAATCCAAATTATTAGTCATAAATGGTGGAGCCGGTAGTGGTAAATCTCGTTTAGCAGATGAGCTTCTAAAAGACAATCCAACAGCTCTCGTTGCCTCAGTAGACGCATCAGGAGAAAACATCCCGGGCGCAGCTTTATCAGATCTCGCAATAACAATTGCCGAGGCCATGGAATCTAGATTAACTGATGTTCAAAAAACAAGGTTTTCAGAAGAACTTTCCGAATTACAGAGATTTGTCGCACTTCCTGATGATGAGAAAATTAGACAAGCTCAAACTGCTCCACATTTCATCACTGAAGCCTGTCAAAGAGGTTTATTTGTATTAGAAAAATCTGGCGGATCCTTCTTGTTTGCAATCGATGATATTCACCACATTGATAGATTTTCAGAAAAACACATCATGACTTTGGTGGAGAAATTCCTCACAAATTCAAAATCAAAAGTAATGATGATGCGTCGTCCAGAAGAGACCTATCATTCAACTGCTCAAGAAAACTTAATTACAAACATTCACAATAGGTTCCGAGGACAATCATCAGAAGGACAAAGACCTGTAGAAATAATCGAACCAAATCTAAACCTTCAAGATCCAAAAACTGCTCGTGACTATGTATTCTATTCTCTACCAGTAGAAATGAGAATCAACGAAGTCACCGGAAAAGATAAAGAACTTGGAAACTGGCCACAACAATTAGCCGCAAAATGTCGCACTCCATTTGATCTTACTTCTTTGATAAGTAGCTTATTAGAAAATCCAGAACAATCTCTTATCATTACTCCAGACTCAATCTCAATTCGCCCTGAAGCTTTAGACGAATTAGCAAAAATTAAAAAACATACCGATCTTCAGACTTACCATGAAAACCGTGTTCGCAGACTAGAAGCTCCTGCCCAAGCAGTACTCCAATATGTAAGTATTTTGGGAGCAAAACTTTCCAAATCTAAATTAATTGATTTAGCCACTTCACTCGGCGGATTTAGCCCTGAAGAAGCCAACCAAGCGTTTATAGATTTACAAAAAGGAGGCTACATAATTGCCGATGAAAAAGAGGGTTGCGGCATTCAACATGACAATTACAAAAACATTGCTCTATCCTCACTCAATGAAACTAAAAAAAGAGAATTAATTATAAAATTATATTTGAAATTCAATGACTCTGGAGATGTCCACAATGATAAAAAATTCGCATTACTTTGTGAAATTTCCAATTCAATTCCATTAAATGATGTAAACTTTTGGGCTCATTATACCGCTCGTGCCAACCAAGCCTTACACGACGCCAAACAAGAACGATCAGCAGGAAGAGGTTACGAAATAGCTATGACAATTTTGGGAGATTTAAATATTAGAAAACACAAAAATGAACCTCTAATTCAAGCATTAACAGCACTTTATAATGGTGGCGAAGCAGCGGCACAAGTAGATCCTACAATCAGAAAAATGCTCACCTCTTCCCTATTTGCTGTGGTACAAAATGGACTAAATCTCGGACGTTTCAAAAAAACTACTGAAGCTATTGCCATCTTAGAAAAAATTGGCGCACAAGAATACCTCACAGAAGCATATTCTATTGGTTTTCATGCAGCCCAAATTCAACACGACACTAGAATGATGGGCAGGTATTTCCAAAGATATATTTCCAGACCAGACAAAAAAGAAAGTGAAGTAATGAGTATGAAACTTCGCCTAGCTTTCAAAAAAGCGGACACAGAAGGTTTTGGAGAGTGCGAGAAATTAATGAGCTCACCAGAATACACTAAAGCCAAAGCAGAATTAGCCTCTTCCGATCACGTAGCCCACACCGAATTTAACAGATTAGAGCAAAGAATTAAGCTAGATCGAATTCGCAAAAATTTAGAAAACAAAGATGGCGCAGATGGAGATGTAGTACTCGATCCAGGACTAGTAAGCCCTGCAGATTTTTCAGAAATCATTAAAATAAAAAGAGAATTAGATATTATTTTTAAGGAATTACAAGAACACCCTGACAATTTCGACCCTCTCCAAGAATTACATCTTCGTGATCAATTAGCGGAAATTCAAGCGTTCACCGGAAACTATGAAGCTGCAGCTCAATCATTAAATGAAGTATGGCGCCTAGCTCAACAAATGCAAATTCCTACCGAAGCCGTTCGTGCCGCAAAAATTAAAGGAGATATTGAAATAATGATGGGCGTGGCTCAAATTCAATTACTAGACGGTAAAGGAATGACTGCTCAACCATTCAAAAATGGAACAATTTTCCCAAAGAGAATATTAAAAGCTCTTCAAACTTACACAGAACTTGGTTTTGGAATTTTAGAAGGAAAAGACGCTGCCAATAAGAACAAAATAGAAGCCCACAATCCATATCAACTCACAATGCGTGGCCAGAGATTGAGAGGAATTTCTATTCTTGCACTTTCTTATCAAAATCAAATTGCCGCATCAAAAGTACCTGGATCAGAATTGGCATCAACAAGCGAAATAAAAGCCGAACTTATTCCCCACCTTAAAACCGCCATTGAAGATTTCAAATTTATGAACCAATCCCCTGAATGGAAAGTAATATTCAACAACAAACCTTTTGGAGGAATTTATAGTTACTATCTCACTTCCAGCATGGGACATGTCCTTCAAGCAATCAAAGATCTAGAAATAAGTGAATCCGAATTAGGAACAGAAATACCAGACGTTTTAGACACCACTACTTATCCTGGATTCTTGCCAGAAAATATTGCTGATGCACTAAAGACTGCTATCTCAATGAAAGACAACACCGGAGAAGTAGATAATCGAAAACTACTAGGTCTTGCAAAAATCATTGAAGCAGGTGAAAAACAGGCAACAGATTCAATGAAATTAGAAGCCATAACAAAATTCCGAGGCCTAAAAGATAGACACTCGGAAGTTGTAGAATTAAGAAAAGCTGCCTAGTTACCCGTAGGTGTAGGCAGAGCACTATAACTATAAGTATTAACCGTCGGTGAAGTTAAAACAGTGGTTGTTGTTGTAGTTGTTCTAGTTGGAGACAACTGCAAGGTTGACCTAGTGCTTTGCAAAACTGCAGACTCATACTGATTTGGAGACATAGAACTATAGAAAAAAACTAGTCCAACAACAATAGCACCAGTCAAAACTCCTAACAAAAAGATTAGTTTAGGCTGTAATTTTACATTTTTCTTAACTGATTTTTTCATTTTTATTTTATTAATATTTTGGTGAGAATAAGCTTAATTACCAGTTGGTGTAGGTAAAGCATTTTTCCCATTTGGAGGAGTTGGGAAAGCGTTCAAATTACCAGTTGGTGTAGGCAAGCTCTTTGAAGTCACTCCATTTGGAGGAGTTGGAAATTCATTCTTTCCTTTTCCAGGAATCATTTGAACTGTGCCATTATTAGGATTTAATCCTCTAAGTACAGCAGATTCAAATTCTCTCAATTGAACCACCTTAAAGAAGAAAATTAAACCAACGACTAAAGCACCTGTAAGCATTCCTACGCCAAAAACGACATATGGATGAGCTTGCATCTTCTTCACGAACGGAGTTTTCATTTTTATTTTTGTTAAATTTGTTGCTTATATTATAACATACAAACGCAAGATAGTCAACGCATCAGTGACAGGAAATTTTACTTTCCCTTCATAAACTTGACACTAGTGCTATAATGATCCCCAATTTAATTTAAGTATGGCAGAACCACTTCCAACAACACAGATGTCGACAATAGGACCAGATGGTAAACCAGTATCCCCTGAAATCACCGCTCAAACAGGAGTCGACGCCTTGGCTAAAACTGATGAAATTCCACAACCAAGATTAGATAAAACTCATACCATCTCTTTAGCTGCAATTCATGAAGCGATGGCATCTCAACAAGGGGCACCAACTATTGCCGAAGCTGCAAATGAAAATCCAAACGCCTTTTCTTTATCCATCCCCCATTTAAACCATAAACAACTTTTCAAAAAATTTAAGTTCCCAATCACTCCTGAAGTAAAAAGTGCAAAAAAACGCACAGCAAGTTACTTAATTATTGATGCAGCCACTATATCCGATCCATCATCCCAAAAACGAATTCGCAAAGAAATTTCCATAATTGCTAATTCTCGCGATTTTATAGTAACTCAAGACAACAAAGGTAATTTAATAATTTTTTCACTTTCCGAAAGAGGAGGTGTAGAAAAATTATTCGACATAGAAAAATCAACTCGCGCAGAAGTTCCTAGCTCCAAAATTCTTATAGGTGATTGTACACTTTACAATGAAGAAAGAGGATTAACTCTTTTAGATTCTAGCCTCGACCCAGAAGCCGCTCAAATTCTCACATCAGAAGAAACCTGTTTCACCTTAGTCAGCGACCGCTTATCAACAAAAATTGCAAATCCAGATTCAAGAATAGGAAGTAATACAAAGCTACAGACAAGAAACCACCCAGATTCAAAATTCAGAATTTTAGTTGAAGCACTTTCTAGAGTATCTGAAGAACTCGGTGGACCAGACAAAATGATTGGCTACGAAGAAGAACTCGCTGCCCTCATCAAATGGGCCACAGACGACACTACAAACATTATTTCTCTAGAAGCAGCCGGAGGTATGGGAAAATCTCGTCTTCGCACAGAGCTTTTAAGAAAACTTCCAAATTCAATACTCTGCTCCATGAATCCTTCGGACAAAAACATCCAAGGATCAAGCTTAGCCACAATCGCCAAACAACTAGCAGCCATCTCTAAAATCGAAGCAACAGATAATCCAGGACAAAACGATCAAGAAGAAATAGTAATCTATAAAGCTTTACTTGGTGTTGATCCAAACACGGGAGAATTTAATTACGAAGATCGCGGAATTACCTTAAGTCAATTCACTAATGCTCCACATGCTGAAAGAGTAAGATTTGCAGCAGTTCATCCAGATACAGTTAAAGAATTATGTCTCAGCACAATACAGAAATTAAGATCAACAAAAAATCCGAAAACACTTTTTGTAATTGAAGATCTTCATCATGCAGATCGTATTTCTGAACCGCACATAATAGAATTAATCAAAGAATTTTCAGCCATAAATGGCGATAGTCAGGGCAAGGTTCTTGTCACTTCTAGACCAGAAGAAATGTTCCAATCCCTAGCTTTCAAAGACCTCAAAGGCAACCCTGCAAACAAGAAAAACATTAAAACACTCAAGCTTAATGGTCTAGATTTATTGAGAAACAGTTCTCTAGCGAAAGAGTTTGCATTCCACTCTCTTCCTACAGAAATTCGCGTGGACGATAAAGGACAAGATCTAAAAATGGGAGATTGGTACTACGCACTTGCTCGCAAAGCAAAAAACTCTCCATGGATAATGAAGAGCTACATGGATCAAATATGCGAATATGACGAAGCCACTGGCACCTATCCAAACATCATATTAAAAGAAGGAACACTAGAAGTTTCAAGTGAAGTCATTGATAAAATCACAAAAATAAACCCAGAGGACGAAAGAGATATCGCCAATTATTTCCAAGAAAGACTGGCCGCACTTTCTGAAGTTTCCCTGAAATTTTTGCAATATATATCCCTAATGGAAGAAAAACTCGGCACTTGGGATGGTATTCAAATATTGAATAAACTCATGGGCCTAGATAACTCTCAACTTATAGCCCAATCAGAAACTCTAAGCCGAGCCGGCTATCTCACTCACGACAGTGTTAGAGGAGAATATTGCAAACTCCAACACGAAGGAACTAGAGACATTGTACTGGCCTCAATAGATCCGAAAGCAAAGGTTGAAATGGCCAAACAACTATTTGAACTTTTCAGAGATAACGACGGAATCACCCCTAAAGTAAAATACAATCTAGCCACAATTATTGCTAAGACCATACAGGCTGATCCATACCCTAATCTAGAAACAGAAGATTTCTGGATAAAATACCATGAATTAAGCAAGGGCCTACTTCAAGAAGCAGACCTACAACACGACGTAAAAAGAATTATTGAAATTGCTCAAGAAGGCCTTTCAATTCCAAATATTCAAGGTTGTTTAGCTGCACTCAAATCAAATAGACTACCATACGGCACAGAAATTATAGAAGCCACTTTGGATTACATTTTCAGAATAGCCGAAAACAGCAGACTAACTGGACAATTTGATCAGACAGACAGATCACTTACAACACTTCAAGAAATTCACAAAAACTTCCCACTTCAAGTAGACGTGGTAAGAATGTACCGCATCTCCTTCGACACGGCTTGCATGAAATATGATGTTCCAGCAATCAAAGCTGCTCACAAAGCCTTGATTGAATGTGGCAAACCAATTCCAACAACTCAAAGAGCTATAGTAGACATTCTACTAGCTCATTTTGAAGATAGATTCGACGACGTAGATAAAATATATGACAAGAATAAAATTGCTATTGAAAAAGAAGCCAATGAATACACAAAGAGTCACGGCATACCTTCTCCACAGCATTTGGAATTACGCCGTATTTGCGAAGCAAAAAACCCCTACGAAAGAATTCGCCGCAAGAATGAAATAGATGGTCAAGCCTATGATGATGACGTCATCATGCACCCTGGTTCATTGAGCGCAGAAGATCTAATTCAAATGACCCATATAGACCAGATTCTAGAGAAGATAGAAACAACTCGTCGCGCTCACCCACTAGGAATTGATTCTCACTCAGAGCTAAAGATCATTGAACAACAAGCAGGAGTAAAAGCCTTCTTAGGTTCACACGAAGAATCCGTAAAACTTTTTGCCGAAGCCTGGAGAATTGCTAACCAAATGGGACTCAACGAGCCAGCGGCCAGAATTGCCAAATTAAAAGGAGACACTCAAGTAATGCAAGCATTACTCCTCTCAGACTTCTCCCGAGACCAAAAAGTAGAACTATTAAGAGAAGCTATCAGCACATACAGCAACGAAGGTCTCGACAAATCCTTATCTGAAAAAGACTCAGAAGGCTCACAATATCAATTCATTATGAGACTGCAGCGCATGCGTGCAACAGGAATCTTATTACAGGAATTGCACTCACAAAGAAGACCAACTCACAAAGCAGAAATAGAACAATTAATTAATAGTGGACTCAAAGATTTTACATACATGAACACAGAGCAAAAAGGTCTTTCCAGCGACTTAGAAGGAATGATTCATTTCTATTTCATGGGCTACATTGGACACTTACTTCAAATTGCCAGCTTTAACGGAATAGACATCGATCCAAGCATTTATGATGGTACTCAAAATCCATACATGAAACTTACCGCCATTGAAAAAGCCATCAAATATGGCGAAAGCACTACCGATCTCGGATTTGGAGAAGTTCAAAGAAAACTCGATGGCCTGCATACTTTAGCAAAAGCCCTACGTCGCAAAAAAAATAAAGAATTCAATCAAGCCAGAGATACAAGAGACGACAATCTCATACTTAAAAGAAATATCCAAATTAGACCTAGAGAAGCAATAGTTTACGAAAACGTAGGTCTTGGAGATCCAGAAGAAAAAAGAATCGTAGAAAAACCAACATTTGAAGAGGGCTTTGCCCAAAAAGTACAAGCACTAAAAAGTTTAGGCCAATCTGCTAGCAAAGCTCCAGATTTACCTCGTCTACTTAACGAAGAATCAAGAACAATATTACAAGATATGATAAAAGCAGCAGTTGAAATTTTCAAGGAAATAAACACCACTCAACCTCAATTTTCAAACACCCCAGAAGTTCTCTATCAAGTAATGAGCGCCATGGGTTATGTGTTAAAGTGTGCCTTCGACCTAAAATTAGAAATAGATGAAAATCTCTTTGATACAGCAAAATTTCCATATATGAATATGGCAAAAATAAAGGAAACATATGAAGATTTTGCTCAATCAATGTCTGATGGTGGAAGAGGTACCGTTGAACATAAATCCGAAGGTCTATTCACCATTCTTTCCATTCTTCAAGAAAAAGAATTCATAAAAAAGAAAGAGGCCCGCATCAAAAAAGACAATGCCACAGTAGCAAAACGCCGATCAGCACAAATCAACTAAAAAAACTTTGTAACAAAAGTTTGTTGAAATCAGTATATGAGATTAAAATGATCAAGTTTTAAAACCTAATTCCTCATATGAAAAAATATCTTATCAGCATTTTTGCTGGCTTCACACTTCTGCTTCTTCAGACTACAAACGTCCTCGCTTTTTATTCAGATGTTTCTCAAACAAATCCATACTACACTTCAATTAAAGCTCTTTACGATCTTGGTCGTTTACCAGTAGAAAGCGACAACAAATTTCATCCGGATGATCCTTTAACAAACGGCGAATTATATAAATTAATTATTACAGAAGGAATGGCTACCATTTCCAAAACAATAGATTTGCCATTCTCCGATGTGTCCAAAGATTCCCCATACGCTCCATATATTCAAACAGCCCTAGATAATAAAATCCTCAAGCCATTTCCAGAACAAAAAACTTTTGGCCTCAATAACAAAGTCACAAAACTTTCCGCTCTAACCACAATGTTTAACAGCTTGGGAATTGGCACTAATTACTTTTTCTCAAAAACAGACTTCCCTTTCGAGGATATCACTTCCGATTCTTCCATCGCTCCACTAGCCGACAAAGCTGCAAAATTAAATATCCTAGAACCAGCAGCTCCAACTCAATTTTTACAGAACAAAAGAATCACAAAAGGCGAAGCCGCAGATTACCTCTACAAGATTAAACAAAACGGCCAACCTTCTCTCACAATCACCTACACCAATCCCCAACCTCAAATCACAACAACTAATTCAATCCCTGAAAACGACCTAACTTCCAACAAAAATTTTGCCACTCTTCTCGACGTTTGGTCCACAATGAAAAACAAATTTCTCTACAAAGACAAACTAAACGACGACCAATTAATTTACGCTGCAATCAAAGGAATGGTTTCTGAAGCCAAAGATAAATACACCGTTTTTGATGCACCATCAGAGACAGCCAGCCTACTCGGCAGACTTTCCAATAAATATGAAGGAATTGGTATCGTCATCGAATTGATTGAAAACAAAGTTACAGTAATTACTCCTTTCCACGACTCCCCTGCCGAAAAAGCTGGTATTCAAGGCCAAGATATTATTATAAAAGTTGACGGAGTGAGCGCCGAAGGTTTAAGCCTCGAAGAAGTTTCCGCAAAAATTAAAGGACCCTCTAAATCATCAGTAAAAATCACTGTTAGCCGTGCTGGAAAAGAAATGGAATTCTCAGTAATGCGCGATTCAATCACTATCAAACGCGTAAATACAAAAACTCTTAAAACCGCTTCGGGCAAAAGCATTGCCTATATTTCTCTAGCTGATTTCGGACAAGGAGCAGATGAAGAATTTGCTGCCGCAGCAAAAGAATTAATTAAGAACAAACCAAACGGCTTTATTATCGATTTAAGAAACAATCCAGGAGGATACGTAGACACAGCCGTAAATATCATCAGCCTCTTCACAAACGAAGCTAAAGTGGCCGTAAAGATGGAATTCGTAGACAAGCACGTTGAAGAAACCAAGACTGAAGCACTCGGTCTATTAAATGGCTACAAAATAGTCGTGCTCATCAATGAAGGCTCCGCCTCAGCTTCAGAAATCACCGCTGGCGCCCTCAAAGACTACGGCATCGCTACTCTCGTTGGTAAAAAATCTTTTGGTAAAGGTGTCGCTCAAGAACTTCGCACTTACAAAGATGGCTCACTTCTGAAATATACTATTTCCAATTGGCTCACACCAAACGGCAGCAGCATCAACAAACAAGGCATCACCCCTGATGTCACTATAGAAAGAGGCCTAGATCCAAAAGTGGACGCACAGCTCGATTCAGCATTAGGACAGTTTTAAGCCTGTTCTCTTTGCTTTAAAAGTTCCTCCGGATTTGTAGTTACAATCTTATCCTCAGTATATGAGGCAATGATTTGTACTGCTACATGTTTCATACCGGCAAAGAATAATCCCTGACCGACACCACTATTTAGCAATACGTATTTTTCACCTTCTGTAAGATTGAATATTTTCGCCAACATATCCACCGCTGAAGGAGCTTGTTTCAAAAGCAACTGCATTGAGGAGTTGGTAATAATAGATTTACCATAATCACTCTTTACGAAATCCTCCACATCTTGAGTAATTGTAGTAACCCCTAGGTAATATTTACGAGCTCTCTTTACAAGACCAAAAAGGAATTTAGCACTATCTTCATGCTGCATCATAGACCAGGCCTCATCAATAACTAGGACACGTTTCTTCATCTCGCTACGAACTCTATTCCAGATGTAATTCAATATAATGTACATCGCGATTGGGCGTAAAGCATCTTCCAAATCACGAATACAGAACACCATCATTCCACTAGTAAGATCAAGATTCGTAGGCTTATTGAAAATTCCAGAATAAGAACCTGTCGTAAACTTAGACAACCTTTGTACAAGTCCTTGCGCACCTTCCAATGAATTTAAAATCTGATATAGATCTTCCATTGTTGGTGGCTGATAAGCAGAAGGATCTACTACATCCATAGTAATTCCTTTCAACGCATACACATCAATCAAAGCCTTATCCAAAATACTTTCTTCAGCCGGATTTAAATCTCCAAGCATTAATTTAAGCAAACCATGCAAAGTAATCACATTAGATCTAAGCAAATCTCCAGGCTGAACTTCTTCACCGGCAATTGGCTTAGGTAAATCAAAAGGATTAATACGACGGTCGCTATTCAAACTTAGTTTCAAATATGTACCACCCACAGTATTTGCAAGCGCTTGGTACTCATTCTCAGGATCGATAATGATTACATCAGTACCCATCATCATCATACGCAAAATTTCCAATTTAACGGCGTAAGATTTACCGGCACCAGACTTAGCAAACACCACGCTGTTCGCATTTTCCAAAGCAAAACGATCAAAGATAATCAAACTATCATTATGACGATTAATTCCATAAAGAATTCCTTTATCAGAAGTAAGATCAGAAGATGTGAATGGGAAAGTAGTAGAAAGCGGACCAGTATTCATATTACGAATTGTATATAGCTCATCAAGACAAATAGGAATTGATGAATTAAATCCATGTTCCGCTTGAATCTGCGCTCTCTTCACCATTACAAGTTTACCAGCGAGAAGACTTTCTAATTGCTTAGTAACTTTTTCAAGTTTCTTTTCACTACTTGCATAAATAGTAAAATACATCGCATATTGGAAGAATTTTTCTTGACCACGCTGAATTTCTGTACGCAATTGTTCCGCATCCTCAAGCGCTGTTTCAATAGCTGGATCACGTACCATTCCTTTTTCTGCATCAATACGAATACTAGATTCCATTTGCGCTACTTTCTTGCGCAAAATCTTCATGATTTCTCCAGAACTAATAGGATAAATAAATTGTGAAACATCCATCGTCACATCGAAATTAATAATTGGCGCTAACCAATTCACTTCGAGATAACGAGGATAAGCAAACACATAGAAAGACTGAACAAACTGTCCGTCCATATGAATTTTATCATAAAGAATTTCCATAGAAGCTGGAGCAATCAAATCTTTGATTGAAGACAAACCTTCTTGGTAAATTTTCTCCGCTTCCATATATTTTTTTCTCTCTTCTTGAGAAATTTTATCTTTAGAATTTAGATCAATCTTAGCTACAGCATCATCGTGAGCTTTCGTTTTACCAGAAAAAAGTGAAGTCAAATTATCAAGAATTGATTTCTTTTTTGCTACAGATTCTTGAGCTTTTGCTTGTTCTTGAATTGTAGGTTTTACTTCTTCAGCAATAGCTGCAGCTTTTGCAGCCTCTGGAGTTGGTGCCGCAGCCGCTTGAGCTGCAAGAGTAGACGCATCAACAACTTTATTAGTTTCAGCAGGATGCAAAACTTCTTCAGCTTTTACTTCCTCAGCAGATTTATTCACAATATCTTTTTCTAATTTACGACCTGTATCTGGATCATAACCAGCATTTGTCATCTTAACCGCAGCATCTTTATTTATTTTTTCAACTACTTCAAGAGAAGGAGTTACTTCAATTAAAGAATCTGGATTTACACCCAATTGAGTTTCCGTAGGTTTAACATCACGGAAGTTAGCCAAAAGAGCCACATCAACAATTTTATTTTCAGGTGGCAACACCGCCTCAACCTTCTTTTCTTCAACAGCCTTATTGGCTTCTTGAAGCCAAGCAGGAGTCTCGGTAGTAGGAGCAGCATCCATATTAAAAACTTGTTTTCCAGATTCAGGGACAGTCACCACAGGTTGTTCTGTCGGCAAAGTAACAGTCGCCGTAGCTTGTGCTACCACTGGCTGCTCCGTAGGAATTGGCTGAGTTGCTGTCGTACTATCTGTTATTGGTGTTTGATTTTGATCCATTTTTTGTTTTCAAATTTATTTCCCTTCTGAAATCATCACAACATTATACCAAAAAACAGCCCAAATGACAAGATAGGCCATACAACACTCACAGATAGAGCAAAATACGCTAGTAGAATTTTACAGATTAGAATTTGCGCCCGGGCGCGAGGAATAAACCTAAACGGGAATATGTCAAAGGAAATAAACTTCAAAATTGAAATAGGACAACAAGGGAGAAATAGAAAGTGTCAGGTAGGGGTATGTATAGGATTTGCACTGAAGTGCGGAATAGGTAGTGAAAATTTCACCAGGAGAGAGGGGGCCACGCGCGGTCGCACGTGACCCCCTCAAACCCAGCTTCGCGAGTCAGCAATCAGCCGCGCTTTTTTCCGCTTGGCTTCAATACCGACTCGATCCGAGGAAACCGCCGACTGGCAATCCCCTCGAACTGAACGACTTCAGTTCAACTTTGCACACGAGCCTATCTGTCTGTGGCTCGAGCATTGAAGAACTTAGATCGTTCGACGACTTGTCAGGAAGTCCGCAGACCTCCTAGTTACCGAAGTACCAGCGACCGAGCTGCGCGCGGCGCTTCTCAGCGGCCACGCTCCGAATCCACTGTGGATGGGCCTTCCCTCCATCGAGCTTGCAGTCCGTGACCAGATGGCCATTTTCCGTGACCACATCGCCCATGAGGGCATGGTCGCTGGGCTGCTTCACGAACTTCCCTTCGTTGCTGCCGGTCTGCTGAACCGGCACCTCCATCATCGCGCTGCTATCATTGCTGTTGAGACCACCAAATACACGCGGGAACAAGCGCTTCAACACGGTCTTCATCCTCGTACCTCACGAAAATCCAGAACCCCAGCAAGTCATCTTCACTGCGAAGACGACCCACATACCGGAAACCTCAAACGAAGTCCGAATACAACGATTCCTTCTTGCGAAGGCATCACCGTACCTAACATTCTTTCGAAGCCGGAATCCAATTTTCCACTCCGTGCACTCGCACGAAAATAAAAAACTAAACTCCGACTTCGAATTAATTCTCAACCTTGTTGTCAAAACCTGTTTAAAATTTGGGAAATTCCACCAATCCACATACAAAAAAGATTGCGGATAGTAAAATCTACTACCGTATCACAGGCCCGAGTCAAACCTCAGGTAGGAAATCTTTCGAAGAACTTTTCTTGCAGCTAATGCCTGCAACAAAGTTCCAAAGAACTCTATGCCTAAAGTCTCACTCAATTTGAGAACTCCTTATTGTTAAAGATCATCAAGAAAACAATTGTCCACCATCATACTTAGGTCCAGAAAGAAGTCAAGGGTGAAAACATCATTTTCAAGTTAGGCAAGCCAAAAAACATATCAATCTTCATGTCCAGTCACCCTCCTAATTTTAAATTTTTCAAATCCTACCTTTTATGCTAGAATCCCTCCGTAAAACTTCTACCCGTAACCAAAAGATATGGCTAAGAAAGATAAAAAAATTCAAGACAACGAAGAGGAGAATAAGAAAAAAGCGCCAAAGGATGCCGAAAACAACGAAGAACAAGCAGAGACTCAAGACGCAGGATCCGGAGAAACTCCCCAACTTTTCATCAAAGCAGATTCAGTAACTGAGCGTCACATTACTGAAGAAATGGAAACTTCCTATTTGGAATACGCGATGAGCGTTATCGTTTCCCGTGCTCTTCCAGATGTACGTGATGGTTTGAAACCGGTACACCGCCGTATTCTTCACGCTATGAACGAGATTGGTTTAAAATCTAGTGGATCATTCCGCAAATCAGCCGCTGTAGTGGGTGAGGTGCTCGCAAAGTACCATCCGCATGGTGATGCTGCCGTTTACGACTCTATGGTGAGAATGGCTCAAGACTTCGCGATGAGATACCAATTAGTAAGAGGTCAGGGTAACTTCGGTTCTATCGACGGTGACTCACCTGCTGCTATGCGTTATACAGAGGCAAAAATGGAGAAGATTACAGATGAGATGATGAACGACATCGACAAAGAAACCGTAAACTGGAGAGACAATTACGATGGACGCTATAAAGAACCAGCTGTTCTTCCTACAAAACTTCCACAACTTCTATTGAATGGTTCTACTGGTATCGCCGTAGGTATGGCCACATCAATTCCTCCACATAATCTTGGAGAAGTTATTGATGGTGTTCTACACCTTTCAAAGAATCCGGAAGCTACAATCGATGACTTGATGCAATTTATTAAAGGTCCAGACTTCCCTACCGGAGGTATTCTTTATGATATCAACGATATCAAAACAGCATACGCTACAGGTCGTGGAGGTATGGTTCTCCGTTCAAAGACAGAAATTATTGAAAAGAAAAACGGAAAATTTGAAATTCTCGTTACCGAAATTCCTTACCAAGTAAACAAAGCCAATTTAATTACTAAAATGGCTGAGTTAGTTCAAGAAAAGAAAATCGTCGGAATCAGCGACATCCGTGATGAATCAAATAAAGATGGTATCCGTGTTGTAATCGAATTAAAGAAAGATAGTTATCCAAAAAAGATTTTGAATCAGCTTTTCAAAATGACTCAGCTTCAATCAGCGTTCAATATGAACATGATTGCCTTGGTAGATGAAATTCAGCCTCATCTTCTTGATCTTAAACAAGTACTCGAACACTTCATTTCACACAGAAAGGAAGTCATCACTCGTCGTACTGAATTTGATCTCAAACAAGCCCTTGCTAGAGCCCACATTTTGGAAGGTTTAAAAATTGCTATCGACAACATCGACGCAGTAATCAAAACTATCCGCGCTTCCGAGACAAAAGAAGAAGCTCTCGAACAATTAATGAAAAAATTCAAACTTACAGAACTTCAAGGTAAAGCCATTCTCGACATGAGATTGCAAACTCTTGCTGGTTTGGAAAGACAAAAAATTGAAGATGAATTGGCTGAAAAAATTAAAGAGATCGAACATCTAAAAAGCATTCTTGCAGACATCAAAAAAGTTCTCAAAATTATGCAGGATGAACTTTCAGAAATCAGAGCAAAATACGCTGACGAACGTCGCACACAAATCGTTCCAAATGCTGTAGATGCTATTTCTCAGAAAGATACTATTCCAAACGAAGCTGTAATAATCATGTTAAGCCGTGAAAATTACATCAAACGTATTCCAGCAAATACTTTCCGCGCACAACACCGTGGAGGTAAAGGAATTGTAGGAGGTACTACAAAGGAAGAAGACGAGATTAAATTAATTAAATTCGCCTTCAATCACGACGAATTATTATACTTCACAAATCAAGGACGTGTATTCCGTCTCCCAACATACGAGATTCCAAAAACTTCTCGCCAAGCGAAAGGTCAGGCCATCGTAAATCTTCTACAATTACAAGAAGACGAAATGGTTACTGCAATCTTAAACAGCGGTGAAAAATTTGAAGGTAAATATCTCTTCATGGCTACTAAGAAAGGTACTATCAAGAAAACACCTGTTGAAGATTTCAAGAACGTACGAAAGAGTGGTCTTATTGCAATGAAACTCCGCCCTGGAGATTCTCTAGAATGGATCAAAGAAACTTCCCCAGGCAACGAAGTAATTCTCGTGAGTCATGAAGGTAAAGGAATTCGTTTCAACGAAGAAGATGCTCGTCCAATGGGTCGTCCATCTATCGGAGTTCGTGGAATGAAACTTAAAGGAAATGATGAAGTAGTAGAAATGGACGTAGTAAAAGATCCAAACATCGCTGAACTTCTTGTAATTATGGAAAACGGTCTCGGAAAAATGACTACGGTTCAAGAATACAGATTCCAAGCTCGTGGTGGATCCGGTGTAAAAACTGCAAATATCACAGCGAAAACTGGTAAAATAGTTGGAGCAAAAATTCTCGATAAAGATACTGATGCCGACTTAGTAATTATTTCTAAGGCTGGTCAGGTAATCCGTCTACATTCAAAACAAATTCCTTCACAAGGTCGTACAACTCAAGGTGTTTACCTCATGAGAATGCGTCCAAATGATAAAGTTGCTTCTATCTCCGTAATCGACAACAAAGAATTACAAGCAGCAGCAGCTCTAGCAGGAGTAAATCCTGAAGAATTCGAAGAAGGTCAAGAAAGCATTGAAGACATCCAAGAAACAATCGAAGAAGTAAAGACAGTAAGTAAGAAAAAATAATTAGTTTGCCAATCCCCTCTCAATTAGCAAATCCTATGAAAAAAGTTTTTTCTATCATCACAGGCTTAATAAGTTTTCTCACAATATCCAATATCGCCCTAGCTTATAGCGGCGATATTGCTATTGATAAACAAGATATCACTTTTTCTAATGACAACTTTACAGAAGGAAAATCAGTTCGTATCTACGCAAACGTCGTAAATAATAGCGCACAAGATTTGCTAGGAGTTGTAAGATATTACGACAGCAACGGACAGATTGGAGGAGACCAAGTTGTTTCTATTTTTGCAAAAAAAACTGATGGAGTTTTCATAGATTGGCAACCACCATATGGCAAACAAGTGGTTACAGTAAAAATTTTTCCATGGATTCCAGCAATAGATGATCCAAAAAATAATGATATTTCTACTGAAATATATGTAGCACAAGATACCGATCATGACGGTATTCCAAACGACAGAGATCCAGATATGGACGGAGACAATGTTCTCAACGCTCAAGACGCTTTTCCAATAGACCCTAAAGAATGGAAAGATACTGACGGCGATGGTATCGGAGATAATTCCGATCCAGATATTGATAACGACGGTGTTCCAAATAAATTCGATGAAATGCCTTTGGATGCTAATGAAACTTTAGATACTGACCACGACGGAATTGGAAATATCGCAGATACAGATGACGACAATGACGGACTTCTCGACACCCAAGAAGAAAAAATTGGAACAAATCCATTAAAAGCTGACACTGATGGAGATGGAGTTATTGATGGCAAAGACGCTTTTCCATTAGATCCTAAAGAATGGAAAGATACTGATGGTGACGGTATTGGCAATAATTCCGATACAGATATTGATAACGATGGAATTCCAAATACTACCGATCCCTTCCCTACAAACAAAGCCCCAACAATAGGAATAAATGTTAACGATTCCGAAATTTCCATTCCTCCTCAAACTCTACAAACTACAACCACAAAAAATTCTGAAATTAATCTCCCAAGTGCTTCAACAACAGTAAGTTTGTTTACTCCTCAAATTTTTGATGCTACTCCTTCCACTGACCAAGACGGAAAAGTAGTTAGCTACAAATGGGAAATCGACGGCAAAGAAGTAAAAGAAGGAAATGCTATTAATGAAACTTTTAAAACCCTCGGAAAACACCAAATAAAACTAACTATAACAGATAATAATGGGCAATCCGTAAGTCAAAATCTTGAAGTTTCCGTCCTAAATATTGGTCTCTACAAAGAAATTGGTCTTACCCTAGCTGCAATTTTGCTTGCACTCGGAATCTACTTCAAGTATATTGCCGTAGCTAAAGATCGAAAAGATCAAGAAAACACACAAAATAAGTTAAATTTATAAGATATGAAAGCTGATATCCACCCAAAATTCGAAACTATCAATTTTATCTGCGCATGCGGAGCAACTTACGTAGCAGGTTCTACTATGAAAGAAGACTTTCATACTGAAATCTGTTCAGCTTGCCACCCATTCTACACAGGTAAACAGAAATTAATGGATAGTTCAGGTCGTGTAGATAAGTTCGTAGCTAGAATGAAGAAAGCTCAAGCTACAGCTGAAAAGAAGGTAAAAAAAGTGAAGAAAGACGCAGGAGAAGAGACAGGATCAGAAGATTAATCTCAAGCATTCAAATTCTAAATTCAAAAGCTGATTCCAAAAGAGTCAGCTTTTTTTGCAATTAAATCTCAAATCCCCTATATTTAAGCCATTATTAAACATTTATATGGCTGGTAATACTTTTGGCACATTATTCAGAATCACTACTTGGGGCGAATCTCATGGCCCTGCAACAGGTGTAGTTATCGATGGCTGCCCAGCTGGATTATATCTTAATGAAGCCGATATTCAGAAAGAAGTGGATCGTCGTCGCCCAGCTTTAGGCTCAAAAATAGCTACAGCACGCCGCGAAAACGACCAAGTTCAGATTTTGTCAGGAGTTTTCGAAGGTAAAACTACAGGGATGCCAATTTCTTTAATGGTAAACAACGAAGACACTCGTTCTAAAGACTATTCCAATATTCAAGATAAATATCGCCCGGCTCATGCCGACTACACTTATGATCTAAAATATGGCTTCCGCGATTATCGTGGAGGTGGCAGATCATCTGGTCGCGAAACATTAGCACGAGTAATGGCCGGAGCAATCGCCAAGAAAATTCTCACACAAAAGGCAAAAACCATGATTTTTGGCCATACTATTCAAGTGGGAGATATTAAAACTAAAAATTTCGACAAATCTGAAATAGAAAAAAACGAATTGAGATGTGCCGATCCTATGGCTGCCGTGAAAATGCAGAAAATGATAGAAAAACTTCGTTTTACAGAAGGAGATTCAGTTGGTGCCATCATAGAAATAATCATTAAAAATCCTCCAAAAGGTCTCGGCGAACCAGTTTTTGATAAACTAGATGCTGACTTGGCAAAAGCCATGATGTCCATCGGAGCGATCAAAGCTATCGAAATTGGCGCTGGATTTGAAGCTGCTGCCATGAAAGGCAGCCAAAATAATGATCAAATGGAGAAAAAAGGAGGAAAAGTAAAATTTCTCACCAATAATAGTGGCGGAATTCTTGGAGGAATCTCCACTGGAGAAGATATTCTTATCAGATTAGGCATAAAACCAGTTCCATCTATTAGCAAATCTCTCAAAACCATCACCAAATCAGGCGAAAACGCTGAAATTGCCACTCTTGGCCGCCATGATTGCTGCCTAGCTCCAAGAATCATTCCCGTAGCCGAATCCATGGCCGCATTGGTTCTTGTAGATAAATGGTTAGAGCAAATGGTTCAAAACAGCTTAAGATAAAGATAAAACAAAGTCTCAGCACCCTTGACTTTCAGGGTATTTTTGGTATTATCAACTACTCTAAATTTAAGCAAATTTATGTCAGAACACGGTCACGAACATGGAGGTCACGATGAGCACGCAGATGCTCATGCTCCTGCTGCTCACGGACACGATGCTGCTCATGGCGACGCTCACGGTGGTGGTCATGATGCCCATGCTCCTGCTGCTCACGGTCACGAAGCTGCTCATGGCGATGCCCATGGTGGACATGATGCCCATGCTCCTGCTGCTCATGGTCACGAAGCTGCTCATGGCGATGCCCATGGTGGTGGTCATGATGCCCATGCTCCTGCTGCTCACGGTGACGCTCACGGTGGTCATGATGCTCATGCTCCAGCTGCTCACGGTCATGAAGCTGCTCATGGCGACGCTCACGCTGCCCACGCCCCAACCGGTGGCCGCAGTCCAATAATCAAAGCTAGAGATGGTATTCTTGCTGCAAGTGGCGCAGTCGTAGCTCTCACATCTTCATTTGGAGATGGCATAAACAAAGCTTTACGCGCAGGAGACCTTCCTCCAGTAAGCAAAAAATCTATAATAGCGACACCATTTTACGCAGTAGGTCACGTCGCCGACGGTACAGTATTAAATGCTGGTCGCCGCGGAATGGAAGTAGTATCCCCTTCAATTTCATTCATCAGATACTTCATTAGTACAACTGTCGGAACAATTCTCAAACCATCAAATCTCACAAACGGCGAGACAAAGAAAAATGCAATTGGCATGGTCAAATCAGCTGGAATGCTTGGTAAAAATGTTCTCATGGCAGCCCCACGAGCCCTTAACGATTTTGCTGATCGCGCAGTTGACCGTACAGTTCAACAAGTTAGTGCTCAAATCGAACGCGTTCCAATTGTTGGAAAATTAATTGCCGGCCCACTCAAATGGATAAGTGGTGGAATAAAAAAAGCTGCCGCAGCCGTTACCAACGTAGCCGACATCATCACTTCACCTCTTGGTGGAAGATCAATGTCTGCATCTGCAGCCGATCACGGACACGGAGGTCACGATGCCCACGGTGGTCATGACGCACATGGTGGTGGACACGATGCCCATGCTCCCGCTGCCCATGGCGGTCATCACTAAAAACCCTTCATTAATATTCTAATCTTGTGCTAGATTAAGCACATGTTCGAATTCAAAATTAAGCACAAACAGAAAGGCTCCTTAGCTCGCACTGGTAGTTTCAAAACTCCACACGGAGTAATTCAAACACCGGTTTTTATGCCTGTAGGAACCAAGGCCACGGTCAAAACACTTTCTCAAAATGATTTAAAAAATCTCGACTCAGAAATTATTCTTGCCAATACTTATCACCTCTATCTTCGCCCTGGAGAAAAATTAATAAAAAAAATGGGCGGCCTTCACAAATGGATGAACTGGGACAGACCAATGCTCACAGACTCAGGTGGCTTTCAGGTTTTTTCTTTAGGCAATGAAAATGGCTACAGCAAGGACTCTTTGCCATTTAAGACTACAGTGAAAATCGACGAAAACGGCGTGGAATTCAAATCCCATCTCGACGGTTCTAAACACTATTTCACTCCTGAAAAAGCGATGCAAATAGAACACGATCTTGGCGCCGACATCATCATGGCCTTCGACGAATGCGCCCCGGCAGATTCAACAAAAAAATATTTTGAAGAAGCCATGACTCGCACTCACAACTGGGTCATACGCTGCAAAAAAGAACACGAAAAAATTTCAAAAAAATCCCGTACGAAATTACCACAAGCTCTTTTCCCTATCGTTCAAGGAGGTCTCTACAAAGATCTTCGCGTTCAGTCAGCAAAATTTATGAATGACTTAGATCTTCCGGGTAATGCCATCGGTGGCCTCTCCGTTGGTGAGGGCAAAGACAAAATGTTAGAAATGATAGAAACGGTAATCCCCCATCTTTCTGAAAACAAACCACGTTATCTCATGGGCGTTGGTACGCCGGAAGACCTTCTAGAATGCGTGGATCGCGGCGTAGACATGTTTGATTGCGTACATCCTACTCGCATGGCTCGTCACGGCACTTTCTGGAATGAGACCGGGCGCTTTGCTATTAAAAAAGAACAATTCAAATTCGACAAAGCTCCTCTACAAAAAGACTGTACCTGCGAAACTTGTAAAAATTATACTCGCAGCTATCTCCGCCATCTTATTTTTGAAAATGAAATTCTCGGCCTTCGCCTAATGTCTATTCACAATCTGCACTTTTTGTTAAAATTGATGCAAGAAATTCGCAAACAAATCACCAAAGGAACTTTCAAAAAATTCAAAAAAGATTTTTTCAAGAAATTCGCCACAAAAAAATAACCTCCCTCTCATGATTGCCTACCTCAAAGGAAATGTTCTCAAAAAAATTGAAAAAGGAATCATATTAGATACAGGAAATGTAGGTTATTTAGTGCATCCACCAGCCGCTTTACTCGACAGTTTGAAAGAGACTCAAAGCATAGAACTCTTCATTCACAGCAACATTCGCGAAGACGCTTTTGACCTCTATGGCTTCGCCAATTACAACGATCTTACTTTCTTTAAAACACTTCTCAGCGTTAGCGGAATAGGACCAAAAACCGGACTAGAAATAATGAATAGCGACATTCAAAAAATTAAACTCGCCATCCTAAACGAAGATCACGGCTACATTAAAAAAATACCTGGCATTGGTGAAAAAACTGCGAAGAGAATGATCCTGGAATTGAAAAGTAAAATTGAAATGGAAGACATCAGTGCTCTCGGAAATTCATCTAGCAATAAATCAAGCACCAGCTCAGATCCGCATCCAGATGCCATGGAAGCACTTCTTCGTCTCGGCTACCAAAGACAACAAGTCTCAAAAACTCTTCGTGGCATGCCTACGGAAATTATCGAAGCAGAAGAAGTTATCACGTATTTTCTGAAGAATAATTAAACCCTCATTATGAAATCAGACGCGCAATTAATCACCAACAAAACTAACGTTGCCTATCTTTCAAACTTCAACGGTTCTTCCGGTTTCATGCTCCTCACAAAGAATAAAAAATATCTTTTCACAGATTTTCGTTATATTGAAAGAGCCAAGAGCATAATTAAAAAAGATATTGAACTCGTAAACATCACTCGCGTCTGGAGAAATCCAAAAGAACTTGCTGCAAGTTGGCAAAAAATTCTCAAACAACACAAAATTAAAACTCTTGGCGTCGAAGAATCCGACCTCACCGTAAATCGCTATAAAAAATTCAAAAAGATTTCCAAGAACGGAAAAAAATCTCCGAAGTTCGTAGACATTTCCGACGAAATAGAATCAATAAGAGCCATCAAAACCTCAGCCGAAATCAAAATTCTTAGCGAAAGTCAGGCTATAAATGAGCGTGTCTTCCTAGAGATCAAAAAAATTATACAAAACTGGCTAAAATCAGATAGAAAGAAGCCCCTAAAAGAATGCGACCTAGCCTGGTTGATCAAAAGTTTTGCTCATGAATTTGGAGCAGAAGACATCTCTTTCGACCCAATTGTTGGATTTGGTCCCCACAGCGCTAGACCTCACCACGAGCCGGACCAAACTCCACTCAAAAAAGGCGACATCGTTCTCATCGATATGGGCGTGAAATATAAAGGCTATTGCTCGGATATGACCCGCATGCTCTTCACTTCCACCCCTACTCCAAAGCAAAAAGAAATTTATAATCTAGTTTTAGAAGCACAAGAAAACGCCATCAATAAAATCAAGGCTGGAATCTCCGGAATCGACGCTGACAAACTTTCACGCGACATCATCGACAAAGCTGGCTACAAAGAACAGTACGGTCACGCTGGCGGTCACGGAATTGGTTTAGACATTCATGAAATCCCATCACTTGCTTCCGGTTACAAAGGACCAATAAAAGAAAACACCATAGTCACAGTTGAGCCAGGAATTTACCTAGAAGGAGAATTCGGCGTACGCATCGAAGACATGATTCTCGTAACAAAAACTGGAAATAGAAACCTTACAAAGATTGCCAATAAAATCGAAGAAATTACTCTTTGAAAGAAGATAAACCAATCTTATCCAAAAAATCCCTAGTTTCTTCAATAGTCCCATTCAGAACTCTAAACATCAGAGGGTTTTCACAATAGAAAAATACCAAATATCTAGCTGGCAAACGATCACTTTCTCTTATAACAGTAAAATTAAAAGTAACCATTTTAGGATCCTCAGTTCTCTTGGTCAACAAACCACTTTCCTCCCCCACCTTAATTTCAATATGCTCACAATCCGGCAAAGACATGAATTTAGCCAAATGATTCATCGATATTCCTAAAGGACCAATCACATCATTTTCATCAACCTCAGCAGCTAAACCATTATCTAAACCAGCCATAAAAATTAATTTAAGAATTCTTCTATTAATCCTCAATAATTCTATACTTTCTCAAAAAGGTTCTGACCCACTCCATATCCACACCAGTTAAATTCATAATCCGACGAGTTTCCTTATTGAAATCAAAAGAAATGGATACCGCATTAGCTGCATTAGTTCCACGAAAACTAATAAAATTTTTATCAGCTCTCACATCCACAAAAATTTTTTCCTTCTTGAACTCAACCATTCTACAACCGTAAATCAAACGCTCTAACTCTTCAATTTCTGCTAAATCCAAATCCATAGAAACTTCACCTTCCATTTCTACATCATCATTCCCACACTCATCTTCTAAAGGACTCATAAAATTTATTTAAAATATAGAGAAAAATAATACACTAAAATTTTACTATGTCAACCAATCCTCCTCCACTTTTACCTATGAATAAAGTAAAATCGACACACTAAAAACAATAAATTATGTGCGGAATATTTGCCTACTATGGGGAGAAAAAAAATGCTCCTCAGTTAGTTATTGAAGGCTTAAAAAATCTAGAGTACAGAGGGTATGATTCCTGGGGCATTGCCTACAAGAATGCAGGAGATATCATTGTACACAAAGAAGTTGGCAAGATTGGCGATATCAATGCTAAAGACCTAAATCTTGGAGAATCTAGCGTAGCCATGGCGCATTCACGCTGGGCCACTCATGGAGGAGTCACAAAAGCTAATGCTCATCCACATTTTTCCGAACACAATGAAATAGTCCTAATTCATAATGGAATTTTCGAAAACTACCAAGAAATAAAAAAAGACTTAATTAAAAAAGGTCACAAATTTCTTTCACAAACAGACACCGAAGTTTTAGCCCATTTAATTGAACAACACAGTCGCAAAAATTCTTTTGAAGATAGTGTAAAATTGGCAGTAAAAGAAATAGAAGGACGCTACGCAATCGTAGTAATGAAAAAAGATGAAGACAAAGTTATCGCAGCCCGTAAAGGATCACCTCTCATTATTGGAGTTGGAAAAGAACACGGAGAATATTTTATTGCTTCAGACATTCCAGCCTTTTTAGCACAAACAAATAAAGTTATTTATCTCGACGATAATCAAATTTGCGTCATTGGAAATAAAAAAATAAATTTCTACGACAACTCTACAAACGAAGAAATAAAAAAGCGTATTATTGAAATTGACTGGGACGTTGAAAGTGCAGAAAAAGGCGAATTTGCTCACTTTATGATTAAAGAAATCATGGAACAAAAAGACACTTTAAATCGTGCCATAAACCAAGATCCAAAAAATATTGAACTTGTTGCCAAGGCAATTGAAGAAGCCGAAAGCACCTATTTTGTTGGCTGCGGAACAGCAGGAAAAGTGGCCATGGTAGGAGCATATCTCTTTGCTAAAATTTCAAAAAAACAAATTCATTTCGTATTCGGTTCAGAGTTCCAAAACTACAAAGACTTCATCAATAAAAAAACTTTACTCGTCTGCATTTCCCAATCCGGCGAAACCGCCGACACATTAGAAGCTATAGAAATCGCTAAAGAAAAAGGCGCAAAAATAGCCTCTATAGTAAACGTAGAAAACTCCAGCATTGCACGACATTCTGACATCGTAATCCCAATTAAAGCCGGTCCAGAAAAAGCAGTAGCTTCTACCAAAGCTACCACTTCTCAGCTCGCCATTCTCACGCTTCTAGCTTATGCCTGCGACGGTGGAGTAGAGATTGGTAAACAGCTACTTATCCGAACAGCAAGCCAAATTAACGACATGTTAAATCCTCGTTACGCTGACCATATCAAAAAAATTGCTACCAAAATTAAAGATATTGAATCAATGTACATCATCGGGCGCGGAGCCAATTTCCCAATAGCTTTAGAAGCCGCAATTAAACTTCAGGAAGTTTCCTATATTCATGCTGAAGGTTTTGCCGGTGGAGAATTAAAACACGGACCAATCGCTCTAATTAGCAAAAACACTCCTGTAATTGCGCTTGTCGCCAATGACGATTCTCGCAAAGAAATTCTCAGCAACGCCCAAGAAGTAAAAGCTCGTGGAGGTTATATCATCGGAGTATCACCTACAAACGAAGAAGTTTTTGATTTCTGGATTAGAGTGCCAGACACAGGAGCTACTTCTCCAATTGTTAATATTATTCCAGTACAAATCCTCGCTTACCAGCTAGCTGTCCTGCGTCAAAATGACCCAGACAAGCCAAGAAACCTAGCTAAGAGCGTGACGGTGAAATAACTATTCTTTCCACTTACCACTACGAATTCTATTCAAAGCCTGAGTTAAATCAGGTGGCATTTCTACCTGAATACTAATGGTCTTATTCAAAATTGGATGGAAAAATTCAATACGCTCAGAGTGCAAGAATTGACGACCCAACCAAAACTTCAAACGAAATCTACGATTCCATTTTGGATCACCATATTGTTCATCAAGAACTACCGGAAAACCAATATGAGCAAAGTGCTGACGAATTTGATGTTTACGACCAGTAGTAATTTCCGCTGAAGTAAGCGCACAATTCTCCTTATCAAAAACTCTAAAAGTCTTAAAAACTTTAAATTCAGTATGAGCAGAAACCTTATCTGCAGAAGCGCCTTCGCTCTCTTCTTCACCCTTTCTATCTTTTTTATCTCCTTTGTATCTATCATCCAAACCATGCTTAATAGTTCCAGATTCCGGTACACCACGAAGCAAAGCTAGATAAACTTTTTTTGTTCTATCATCTTTGAAAATTCCTTCTAATTCCTTACGATTCTCTTCATGTTTTCCAAAAAGCATCACGCCTGAAGTATTCATATCCAAACGATGCAAAAGATATGGTTTAAAACCCTTCTCTTTGTAACGATCTTGAAGAATCTCCAAAACGGATTTTTGTGGAATAGCACGTGAGCCTGCCCTAATAGCATGATCTGCAGGAACACTCATCACACGAGGCGGTTTATTCACCGCAAACATGTAATCGTCCTCGTACAATAATGGCACTTTTATCTTTCTCATACGGGCAGTATACAGATTCTCAAGCCAAAATCAAAGCTTACGGTCTAATTCTACCAATAGTTCTTGGGAACGGAATAGTTTCACGAATGTGTTGGCGACCACAAATCCATCCAGTAAGACGCTCTAAACCAATTCCAAATCCACTATGTGGAACAGATCCATATTTACGTAAATCAAGGTACCAATCGAAAGCTTCCACTGACAATTTATGTTCTTTAATACGACCCAAAAGCACATCATAATCATCTTCACGCTGACTTCCTCCAATCACCTCTCCGTAACCCTCTGGAGCAAGTAGATCAGCACAAAGAGCAAACTTACCATCATCAGTACGCTTCATGTAAAAAGCTTTCACCTCAGCAGGATATTTTTCTACGAAAATTGGTTTGTCATATTTCATTGTAAGCATTGTCTCATCAGCCGCACCAAGATCCTGATTTTCCTTAATCTCTGAACCCATTTCACGAAGTTCCTTCACAACTTCAGTATGAGTTTTGTGAATAAATGGAGCTTTAATTTTTTTCAATGGCTCAGTGTCGCGCTCAAGTATTACCAATTCTTTCAAATTTTTCTCTAGAACTTTTTGCACTACGAATTCCACTAATCCTTCCTGAATTTTCATATTTTCTTCTTGGTCCACGAAAGCAGCCTCTGCATCCATCATCCAGAATTCTGTAAGATGACGACGAGTTTTAGATTTTTCAGCACGGAACACCGGACCAAAATCAAAACATCTTCCTACTGAGAAAATTGCCGCTTCAATATAAAGCTGACCAGATTGGGAAAGATAAGCTTTTCCTTCTTCAAAATAATCAATTTCAAAAAGTTCTGTCGTACCTTCACAAGCATTCGGTGTCAAAATTGGTGAATCAATTTTAATAAAACCATTAGTATTCAAATATTCAAAAATGGCATTAATAATAGTATTTCTCACGATTTGAATTGCTCTTTGAGTTGGAGAACGAAGCCACAAATGACGATTCTGAAGCAAGAAATCAGGACCGTGTTCTTTCTTTGAAATCGGATAATCTTCCTTCACAAGCTGAATCACTTCAATATTTTTCACCTGCAATTCATATTCATCTTCATGTTTTGGATGCTTAGTAACTTCTCCAGTCACACGCACAGAAGATTCCATTGTTAACTCTTCCGCAATCTTAAAAACCTCAGGAGAAACTGCTTTTACAAACACAATTCCCTGCACAATTCCACTACCATCACGAAGTTCTAAAAAATAAATTTTACCTGCACCACGTTTATTAAACATCCAACCTTCCATCGTAATTTCCTGACCTACATGATCTCTTAAATCCTTGAGAAAAATTTTCTGAGCCATAAAACTAAATGTTAATCATATTTCTCAAGCATTCTAGTAGAACAGATCAAAAAAGGCCAATTGAAAAAAGCACCCCCTTTCTGATATAATCCTTCTGAAAACTTCCTCACATTCCTCAATCCTCATGCATATCAAAAATACGAAAGTTGTTTGTACGCTTGGACCTGCGAGTAATTCCGTTACGGAAATCACAAAATTGGTACAGGCTGGAATGAATGTAGCCCGTCTAAATTTTTCGCATGGCGACTACAAAAGTCATGAGGAACTAATTCTAAATATTCACACAGTAGAAAAAAATACCGGCAAATGCATTGGCATTCTTCAAGATCTACAAGGCCCAAAAATCCGTTTGGGAGATTTGCCAATAGAAGGAATTCAAATTAAAAAAGGCGACACTTTTATACTCACTGCTAAAAAAGTTGATTTCAAAAAAGAAGGAAAAATTCTCCATCTTCCAATCCAATTCAAACCATTCACTAAAGGTTTGAAAAAAAATGACATGATTCTTTTTAACGACGGACTTATAGAAAACCAAGTCATCCAAGTCATTGATAAAGAAAACGTAAAATGCCTCGTGAAGTGCGGCGGATTAGTACGTCCACATGCCGGAGTTCACCTTCCTGGCATCACTGGAAATATTGAAACAATCACCGCAAAAGATAAAAAAGATCTCACATTCGGCTTAAAAAATAATGTTGATTACGTCGCTCTTTCCTTTGTGAAATCTGCCAACGACATAAAAAATCTTCGCAGATTAATTTCTAAACAAAAAAAATCTACAAAAATTATTGCGAAAATAGAATTAAAAATGGCTGTCGATAATCTTGAAGAAATTATGAAAACCGTCGATGGAGTCATGGTCGCACGTGGCGATCTAGGTATTGATATTCCCGCTGAACAAGTACCAATCGTCCAGAAACGCATCATTGCACTAGCAAATAAATACGCAAAACCGGTAATCACTGCTACAGAAGTTCTTCTTTCTATGGTTACTAATCCTCGCGCTACTCGTGCCGAAATTTCTGACGCTGCCAATGCCGTCTACGACCGCACCGATGCCATCATGTTATCCAACGAATCTGCCGTAGGAAAGTTCCCATCACAAGCTGCTGCTACGTTAAGTAGAGTCGCCAGCACCGTAGAAAAGGAGCTCAGAAAATATAGCGAATTAGAGAACAACTTTTTTGTACACAGTCGCGAAGTAGCCAATCCTCACTGCTCTAATGCTTGTGACCTAGCAGAAGAAACAAAAGCAGACTTTCTAGTCATTTATACATCTGATGGATACACTGCCCGTGAACTTTCCAGACATCGCCCAAGCACCCCAATAATCACAATTTGCGAGAAAGAAGAAACCGCCAGAGAACTCACACTCGTCTGGGGATTGAACAATATTTTTGCACAGACTTTGAAGAAAGAAAACAAGATTGAGCAGATAATTCAAATTCTAAAAAGTAAAAAATTAGTTAAACCAAAACAAAAGATCGTCATCCTCGCCAACGCTAGTAAGAAAGAGAAATTAATTTCAACCGTCACGATATAAAAATGCGCATTATTGGAATAGATCCAGGCACTGCAACGACAGGATTTTCCATCCTCGACCACGAAAAGGGAAAATTTATCCTGCGCGATTACGGCTGCATAAAAACTCAAGCCGGACTGCCCCCAAATATTCGCCTACAACAAATCGCCGAAGACCTCTCAACACTAATAACAAAGTGGCGCCCACAATTCGCTTCTATTGAAAAATTATTTTTCCAAAAAAATGTTAAGACTGCGATGTCTGTCTCAGAAGCTCGTGGCGTAATCCTTCATACCTTCACAAATTTTGGCTTAAATATCACGGAATTCACTCCAATGGAAATTAAATGTGCGGTTTGCGGTTATGGCAAAGCCGACAAAAAAATGGTTCAACAAATGGTTAAAATAATTCTCGGACTTAAAGTCACTCCAAAGCCAGACGATGCAGCTGATGCCATCGCTGGCGCAATCTGCCTCGCAAATTCCTTAGCATTAAAACAAGCCACTTTCGCTTAAACATGAGAAAAATCTTAGCTACATTATGGATCGTAATCATTGCTTCAGTGGTATTTATTACCTTCCATTTTTCAAAACCAAAATCTGCTCAACTTGAAAATCAATTACCAGTCACAACAACCTTAGATACAAAAATTTCTCGCGGACAAGCTATTGCCACAAACGGTAATTACGAAAAAACAGGCGACGAGTTCTTAAATAAAGATGATTTAGAAAATGCTATCGCCAATTACCAAAAAGCCTTAACCGTAAAGCCTAGCGACACAGATTTAATGCTAAAACTTGGTGACACCTATTTGAAAAACAACCAAACTGATGAAGCTCGCGATCTCTTCACCGAAGCAGTGAAACTAAAACCAGATTCTATTGATGTAAACATCGCACTTGCTCGCACATACCTAGGCATGAGACAAATTGAAAACGCAAAAAAAATTATTTGGAACCTAGATGATAAAAATCCACGAGCACAGTACTACAAAGGTATAATCGCCATCCTCTATAAAAACTTCGCCGGTGCAAAAACTATCTTCGAAGATATTTCAAAATTAAACCCAAAACCAGAACAATCTCTCATCGATAATAATCAGAAATTCCTCGATGCTTATCAGAATTTTTCATACTACAAAGGATCGGAAAACACTTATCTCGAGCTACTTTTAGCCAAAGCAATGACTAGCACAAATGAGTACCAAGCCGCGATTCCACTACTATATGACATATTAAATACAAAAAATAATTATCGCGATGCATGGATAGTACTTGGCTACGCTTATCTAAACATCAATAAACCAAACGACGCCGTAGACGCTTTAATCCAAGCCAAAGATCTAACCCCTGAAAAACCAGAAACTCTTTTTTATCTAGGACTCGCCTACTTTGCAAAAGACGATTTAGACAAAGCAATTTACTATATTGAAAAAGCCGACAAACAAGGCTACGAACCAAAAGACCAAATAAATTTAAAATTAGGAGATCTTTATTTACTTAAAAAAGATTATCAAAAATCATCAGACCATTACTCAAATGTTGTAAGTACAAATACTAAAAACATGGATATTTTTGTCCGCACAGTCTGGCTCAACATAGAACAATTAAACAAACCAGACGCAGCTCTAGCACTCAGTAAAAAAGCGCTTGAGACCCATCCAAATGACGCTATGAGCTACAATCTACTTGGCTGGTCTTACACCGCTCTTGGCAATTTTGCCGATGCAAAAAAGAATCTAGACACAGCAATTTCTATGCAACCAAATCTCGACGCTACGAATTTAAACTACGGATGGCTTTCAGAAAAATCCGGCGACAACAATCAGGCAAAAGCCTATTATAAAAAAGCCTACGCTTTAGGTCGCGGCAACTCTATAAGCAAACTCGCTGCCACTCGTTACAATTCCTTAAATCAAAACGGACCAATCCCCCGTTAAAATAAAATATTAACCCTCGCCTTATGCAACTCCTAGTTTCAGCAATAATTTTCATTCTCGGCTCCGCAATTGGAAGCTTCATTAGTGTTGTTATATACCGTCTACAAGCCAAAAAGAAAGGAATTATCGCTGGACATTCTATGTGCCCGTCTTGCAAAAAACAATTAAAATGGAAACATTTAATTCCAATTTTTAGCTGGCTATTTCTTCGTGGAAAATGTGCATATTGTAATAAAAAAATATCTGTTCACTATCTCTTACTTGAAGTCCTAACAGGAACACTTTTTCTAGTAAGTTTTATTCATTGGAATTTTCTTATCAGCATTCCTTCAATAATAAATCCTCAATTTCTAAACTACTCCATCGACTGGAACATATTCGCAACATTAGCCTTCTACTTAGTAGAATTCAGTTTCCTCATGGCCATCTTCTTCTTTGACTTAATGCACAAAGAAATACCAGACCAACTATCTATTCCAGCAATAGTAATCGCCATTGCCGGCATTCTTTCCTTTAGCCCCGTAATGCAAACAGGAATAAACATGTTAATTGGAGGAGGCATCATTTTTCTTTTCTTTTTCCTTCAGTACATTCTTTCAAGAGGAACCTGGATTGGCGGAGGAGACTTAAGACTTGGAGCCTTAATGGGAATTTTGCTTAGCTGGAGCACTGGAGGATTTTCCGGTTGGCTCGTGGGAATACTTGGCTTAGTCATTGCCTATTTAATTGGAGGACTTCTAAGTGTAATCTTAATTATTGCAAAAAAACTAAATCACAAAAGCACAATTCCATTTGGACCATTCTTAGTAATAGGAACAGTAACAGCCATTTTCTTTGGCCAAACAATCCTAAATTGGTATTTCAATACCTTATTGATGTAATTATTTAGTGGATCCCTGATTTGCCACAGCAGCCGCTGCCGCTGCAATTTTTTCCTGATTTCCCAAATAATAATGCTTCACAGGTTTTAAATTTTCATCCAACTCATAAACCAAAGGCACACCAGTAGGAATATTTAATCCAGTAATTTCATCGTCAGAAATATTGTCTAAATATTTCACCAAAGCGCGCAAACTATTTCCATGCGCCACAATTAAAACATTTTTGCCACCTTTCACTTCGGGAGCAATTTCCTTTTCCCAATAAGGCAAAAATCTCTCAACCGTATCCTTCAAACATTCTGTTAAAGGCAATTCCTTTTCATTTAAATCGCTATACATAGGATCCTTTCCAGGATATCTCTCATCATCTTTAGTAAGAGCTGGTGGCTGAATATCATAACTTCTACGCCAAACTTTCACCTGGTCCTCTCCATATTTAGCGGCAGTCTCAGCCTTATTCAATCCCTGCAATGCACCATAATGCCTTTCATTAAGTCTCCAAGATTTTTTCACTGGCAAATTCTGCAAACCCATTTCTTCAAGTACAAATTCCATCGTTTTATTCGCACGCTTCAATACAGAAGTAAAAACTAAATCAAAATTAAAACCTTCCTTTTTTAAAAGCTTTCCCGCCTCATGAGCCTCAGAAATTCCTTTCTCTGACAATTCCACGTCCGTCCAGCCAGTAAAACGATTCTCTTTATTCCAAATACTCTCCCCATGACGTAACAAAACAATTTTATTCATAGATTTGGTTTATTTGTTTAAAAATAGCAAATATTCGCAATAATACAAAAAGTAAAATCTTACTCTGGTTTTTCAAAAAAACACCTGATACAATCCCACCATATGAAAGCAGTAATATTAGCAGGTGGCGGTGGAACAAGGCTTTGGCCTCTATCCACACCAGAAAGACCAAAGCAATTTCAGAAATTAGTTTCTGAGAAAACTATGATCGAAGAAACAGTTGAAAGACTGGATTTTCTAAAACCTGAAGATATTTACGTTGCAATCAATGAAAAACATTTAGAATTAGTAAAAGAACTCTGCCCAACTATTCCAGAAAGAAATATTATTATTGAACCTGCACTACGCGATACAGCTCCATGCATTGGATTTGCCTCAACAATTATCGCAAAAAGACATCCTGGAGAAGTAATGGCTATTATTTATGCTGACCACTTAATAAAGAACAAAGCTGAATTTCAATCTAAACTAAAACTTGCTGAGAAATTAGCCAAAGAACAAAACACACTCAATATTATTGAAGTTGAAGCCACAGAACCAAACATTAATTATGGCTACGTACAGCTCGGTTCAGTTGTAGAAAAAATAGACGACACGGAAATTTTCCAGCTAGATTGCTTCAAAGAAAAGCCAGATCTAGAAACTGCCAAAAAATTTCTTGAAGCCGGAAACTATCTCTGGAATACTGGATTATATGTCTGGAAGGCAGAAACTATTCTTGAAAATTATCAAAAATATCAGCCTGAAACTTACGCAAAACTTCAACAAATGGTCACTTCATCAGGAGACATTTCTGAAGAAACTCGCACAATTTACGGTACTTTAGAAAAAAATTCTCTCGATTATGCCATCATGGAAAAAATTGATACTTCAACCGTAAGAATTATAAAAGGAGATCTAGGTTGGTCCGACATCGGCAGTTTCAAAGCAATTTGGGAAGAATTATCAAAATCAAAAGAAGAAAACATCACTCGCGGCCAAACAAACCTCATCGGCTGTTCCGGCTGTCTCATTTACGCAGACAACAACGAACCAGTCGCTGGCATCAGCCTCACTGACACTGTCATCATAGATAGCCCAAATGGCTTATTAGTCTGCAATAAAGAAGACAGCAAACGCGTCAAAGACCTCAATAAATAGCCAGATCGAGACTTGATCTGTTTATCTCTTTCAAAAAAAGTCTTTTTCCACTATAGTAGCCCAGAAAAATTTACTCTCATTTATCATGCAAGAACATAAATTGGAAATTAAGCCAAAACCATGGGGCCAAGAGATCTGGTTCGCCCATACCGACAAATACGCCGGAAAAATCCTTCAGATCAAAAAAGGACACCGTTACAGCCTCCAATATCACGAGAAAAAACTCGAAACTCAGTACGTATATAAAGGAAGTGTGAAACTTACTTACGGCACAGATCAAGCCCATCTGCAAGATAAAATCCTAAATGCAGGTGACAAAATCGACGTGACTCCATATACTATCCACCGCTTGGAGGCCTTAGAAGATGCAGAGGTCTTTGAAGTCTCCACTCCAGATCTAGAAGATGTCGTAAAATTGCACGACGACTACGGTAGAAGCGGCAAAGGAAACAATGAATCTCTAGATCAAGAACTAAACAAGAAACTTTAACAATATCTATAATATAACTCTTTTATGAAAAAACATCTCTCCTGGAAACTGCTGACTATCCTTATGGTAACATTGGTACTTGGCTTCTTTGATTTGCCAAGCAGCATTCAGCAAAAAATCGTTCCATTCACTCCTCAATCTATTCTTAAGGCTAAAGTAAACCTTGGTCTTGATCTACAAGGAGGTTCTCAATTGGATTACAAAGTAGATCTTCGCGACGTTCCAGAGAAAGATCGCAAAAGCATCGTAGAGGGTGTTCAGGAAGTAATTACAAAACGTGTAAATGGTTTAGGAGTAGAAGAACCAAATATTTACAACTCTACTATTAGTGACGAAGCTCATATCATCGTAGAATTGGCAAACAACGCTACTATCGAACAAGCCGACGTAGAAAAATACATTGGTAAAGATAAACTTCTAGCAGATATTACTGACGATGAAAAAAAAGAAGTAAGTATTGAAAAAGCTAAAGAAGCTGTAGGTAAAACTATCCAGCTTGAATTCAAAGAACAGAAAACTCAACTTGATCCTCAAGAAAAAGATAAGATTAAAGCAAACGCTCAAACAGCTCAAGACAAAATCAATAAAGGTGCAGATTTTTCAGTTGTAGCTCAAGAAGAATCTCAATCAGCTGCAGATAAAATCAAATATGTAAAACCTGACTACGCTTTCGCCACAGATCTTCCAGGTTATTTGAAAGATACTCTTAGCAAAATGAAAGTAGGAGATGTTACTAAGAATCTCGTAGAATCTAGCGGAACTTTTGCTTTAGATTCAACAGGCCAAGCAGTACAGGACACAAGCTTAAACATCATCAAACTAGTAGACTCTAAAGAAGAAGTTAAAGACCAGAAACAAGTAGAAGTAAGCAGAATTCTTATCGCATTCAAAGGCGCTGAAAAAGCTAACGCAACAGTAACAAGAAACGAAGATGAAGCTTACAAACTTGCTAAGGAAGTAAAAGACAAATTAAACGCTGGAGAAAAATTCGACGACCTTGCTAAAAAATATTCTGACGATTCAGACACAGCAGCTAACGGAGGAAAATTAGACAATCCTATTACAGGAAATGGTACTCAACCATACGATTTTGAAAAAACTGCTCTTGGCCTCGCAAAAGATGGAGACATCAGCGAAATAGTAAAAACTCAAAACGGATACAACATTATCAGAGCCGACTCAGTTCAGAGCAATGTTAAACAACAGAAATATAAATATGAAATGTTGAGCTATTCAACAAAACCAGATGAATGGAAAGATACTGGTTTGAATGGTAAACATTTCGTTCATGCAGACGTACAGGTAGATTCTTTCTTCCAACCATACGTAAACATTCAATTCGACGCAGAAGGTGCAAAGATGTTTGAAGACCTTACAGCAAAAAATGTTGGTAAACCAATTGCCATCTTCGTAGGAGGAGAGAAGATTTCTAGCCCAAGAGTAAATGAAAAGATTTCAGGCGGAAAAGCTCAAATCACTGGAAACTTCAGCAATGAAGAATCTAAGAACCTCGCAAGAGATTTGAACACAGGTGCTATCCCTGCTCCTATCGTTCTTACAGGTGAATACACTCTTGGAGCAAGCCTAGGTCATGAAGCTCTAAACCAAAGCTTACTAGCAGGTTTCATTGGTATCTTACTCGTAGTTATCTTCATGATTGTTATGTATCGCCTACCAGGTGTTGTTGCCAGCGTTGCATTAGTACTTTATGGAACAATCTTACTATTCTTATTTAAGGCTCACTTAAGCTTAGCTCTATCACTATTAATAGCTCTAGTTATTTTCGGAGCTATCGTTTGGAAAATCATCAACACTAAAGAACCAGGTTGGGAAAAATTAATCTCATTTGTTCTTAGCTGTTTTGGATTCTTCTTCATTACATTCTTACTTAAGAACGGAGTTGTTATGACTCTTGCTGGTATCGCCGGTGTGGTGATGTCATTCGGTATCGCTGTAGATGCAAACGTTCTTATTTTTGAAAGATTGAAAGAAGAGCTTAACGAAGGTAAAACTTTCGCTGCATCTGTAGACGCAGCCTTCCACAGAGCTTGGACTGCTATCCGCGATTCAAACTTCTCTACTCTATTCACATGTGCAATCTTGTTCTACTTTGGTAGCTCAATCATCCGTGGTTTTGCTTTCAACTTAGCAGCAGGTATTTTGGTATCTTTGTTCACAGCTATCGCCGTAACAAAGACAATTCTTAGCAGCTTTATCGGCAAGAAAATTGCTGAAAATCTAAAACTATTCGGAATCACTGAAAAGAAAACAACTTACAATTTTGGTTTCATTAAGAGCTCAAAGATTTGGTTAGCAATTTCTGGAACATTAGTAGGTATTTCACTTTTAGGTTTCATTGGTTTCGGTCTCAATCTTGGAATTGATTTCCAAGGAGGAAGCTTGATGCAATTTAAATTCACAGAAGCAACAACTAAGGACAAGATTGTTAGCGCAATTAAAGATGCTAGCAACTCAGTAAATAACGCTCCTCAAGCAACTCCAGAAGCTGCACCAGCTACACCTGTAGCACCATCAAAAACTACAGACAAAGGATTACAAACTGCTGAAGACACAAAATTAAACCTATCAACAATCAACGTTCTTGAATCAGGCAAAGATAGCTTTATCATCAAGACAAACTACATTACTTCCCCAAATCACGATAAACTAATAGCAGCATTACAGGATAAATTACCAAAATTCACTGAATCACGCTTCACAAGTATTGGTCCAGTAGTTGGTCAGACTTTATTCAATAAAGCTATTCTTGCTATCATCTTCGCCGTAGTTCTTATCGTTCTTTACCTCTCATTTGCGTTCAGAAAGGTTCCAAAGTCAGTTAACCCTTGGAGATTCGGTACTTGTGCGATCATCGCTATGATCCACGATATTGCAATCACTAGTGGTATATTCGTTTTCCTTGGTAAATTTATGGGAGTTGAAATCGATGCCCTATTCATCACTGCGATGCTTACAGTATTCGGTTACTCTGTAAATGACACAATCGTAGTTTACGACAGAATCAGAGAGAAACTCTTACACGAATCAAATGAATCATTCGAAGTTACTGCAAACAAAGCTTTGAACGAAACATTCGTACGTTCTATCAACACTTCTATGACTGCTGTATTGGCACTACTAGCTGTATTGATCTTCGGAAATAGCTCAATTTTCTTCTTCGTACTAGCTCTTACAATCGGTATCATCGTTGGTACTTACTCATCAATTTTCGTAGCGACTCCACTATTAGTATTCTGGAACAAGAAAGTTAAAAGAGATTAATAAATTGAAAAGGCGACATCACAAGTGTCGCCTTTTTCTTTGAAGGCTCAATATGCACCCGTAGCTCAACTGGATAGAGCATCAGTCTTCGGAACTGAGGGTTACAGGTTCGACCCCTGTCGGGTGCACCATTTTTACATCCTATTGACCTAAGGATATTTTTTGTTAGAATTCAGCTCGTAAATATTTTTTTATCATCCATTCATGACAGAAATACAAAGAGAAGACGCAGTAACAGAACCAGGAGCAGGAAGAACTGAAACATTAGCAACAGAACCTACAGAAGCAGATGCTACACGTAGAACATCTCACGATGAACTTCTAGCAAGATCCGCAACTCCATGGGGAGAAAGAGCTCAACCAGCACAAGAAACAAAACCTGCAAATTTAACAGCAGCGGATATACACACAGCAGGAGCAGCATCATCAGACAAAGACTGGGACGCTTTGCACCTACATCACGAATAATAATTTAGATTAAAACTTAAAAGATCAGGCTCACACCTGGTCTTTTTTTATTTTCTAAACATTTCCGACTTCTCTACCGGTCTATGTACCCTATTCACGTTCATCATGGCGGAAAAAGCCTTCAAACCGTAATCAAAGTTTGTTTCATCAAAAATATCTTCGCACACAGAATGAAGTAATAGATCCAAAATTCTCGCCCAATTTTCCTCATATTTTTCTTTCCAAATTCCCAATACCTTTCTAACAAAATCACCACCACGAGCCTTAAAAGCAATCATGTAACGATCTCTATTTTGCATTACATGGTAATACAAACCATCATTAGAAATAGCCAAGAAATCAAACACTATCTCCAATGGCAAATTATAAGAATCAGCTACAACATCCATCAACTCTCTTACATGAGCCATTCCATGCTTCACATAATTATCAAAAAAGAAGTCTTTAGCCTGAACCACAGTCTTATACAGAAGATTGTGCTCTATAACCAAGTAATCAAAAATAACCCTCCACTCCTCATCAGAAAGCTCCATTTCCTCCTTTAAAGCCGCAGGACCATCAGAAATATAACGATCTATCAGCTTAGCCTCACGGCCTCTGACATATCTCTCAAGAAGCATATTTTTATCTGATAAACTCAACATAGAGTAGTATTTGATTAAAGCCAGCAATTATACATTAAATTAGTAGTCTGTCAAGTGTTCGTTATGAGCAATGATGTTAAGATACAAATATGTACGCAGAGATACTTATTCCACAAAAAATAGGCAACGATAAAGAAACTTTAACCTATAAGATACCAGAAAATACCCCCCTGGAAATCGGACAAATAGTTAAGGTGAATTTACGCAGAAAAAGTGTTTTTGGCATAGTTTGGGACATAAATAACACCGAACCAAGCTTCAAAACCCTGGAAATCAGCGAAATTCCACAAAAAAAGCCTCTTATTTCAAATAAACAAATAGAATTGATCAATTGGATGAGCAAATACTACTTTTGCCCAATCCACAAGTTGATCAAATATTTTATACCAAAGAGAGTATTTCTAAACAAAGAACTACCAAAAAGGCTAAAGAAGACAACAAAACTTGATCAAAATTTTAATACACAGAAGCTAAGCACCGAACAAGAAGCCGCTTTCCGCACAATAACAACGGAAAACAAGAACAAGTTTTTGATACACGGGGTCACGGGATCTGGCAAAACAGAGATATATTCTCAACTCTCTAGACATTGTATAAATAATTTAGACAAACAAGTTCTAATTTTAGTTCCAGAAATATCCCTTACTCCCCAAATTATTGAATATTTTGAGAAATCTTTAGGAATTGCTGCCACCGTAATCAACAGCAAGATTTCCGAAGGAGAAAGACAATTGGCCTGGGAAAATATTTGGAATAACAAAAGTAAACTAATTATTGGATCTAGATCGGCAATTTTCGCTCCATTTCAAAATCTTGGAATGATTATCGTCGACGAAGAACACGAGAACTCTTACAAACAAGACAAATCCCCTAGGTACAACATCCACCAAATTACAAAAAAACTTCAAGCTCAAGATCCTACTCTAAAAGTAATTCTTGGCAGCGCCACACCATCCATAGAAACAGCCGAAGAATCAAAAGACTCAACAATTTTCCTCAAAGAAAGATTCTCACAAACAATACTGCCAAAAATTGAAATAATAGACCTACGAGATGAATTCAAAAAACATAATCACTCCATATTCAGCGAAAGACTCGCAGAAGAAATCAGAAACACCTTAGAGAAAAAGGAACAAGCCATTCTCTTTCTCAATCGTCGAGGTTCAGCTTCCTCAATAGTGTGTCGCGATTGTGGCTACACTGCCAAATGCCAAAAATGCGAAACTCCACTCACCTATCACAGCAAGACTCTACAAACCCCCACTTTAATCTGTCATCACTGCGGAGAAATCAGCAAACCAATTTCAACCTGCCCAACCTGCAAAGGAGCAAATATCCGCTTCCTCGGAATTGGTACTCAAAGAATTGAAGAAGAAGTAAAAAAAGCCTTTCCCCAAGCCAGAGTTCTCAGAGCAGATAAAGACACCACAAACACAAAACATGGCTTCAAAGAAATCTATAAAAAATTCAGAAATCAAGAAGCAGACATCCTCATTGGAACTCAAATGATTGCAAAAGGACTTCACCTTCCAAATGTTAATTTAGTAGGAGTAATCGTTGCGGACATTGGACTAAACATTCCAGATTTCCGCACAGAAGAACGCAATTTTCAGCTAATGACTCAGGTTTCCGGTCGCGCCGGCCGTGCCAGCAACGAAGGAAAAGTAATCATTCAAACTTATAACCCAGGGCACTTTTCACTCATTTGCACCAAGGAAAATAATTACGAAAAATTTTTCAACTACGAAAGAACTCAAAGGAAACTTCTTCGTAATCCCCCATTTGGACGTTTAGGAAAACTAGTCATAGAAAACAAATCCCTTCAAGACTGCCAAAAGGTCACAGAAAAAATTGAAAACTTACTTTGGAAATATTACAGAGAGGAAGAAAAAACCACAGAAAAAGTTGAAACAACCAACGACCTAGAAATCAGATCCTATCCAGCATATCTCGCTCGCCTTCGCGGAAAATATCGATACGTCATCCTAATCAAAACTCATTTAGATTACGACCTAATTCACAAATTATTAGAAAAACTACCAAAAGAATATATAATGGATTCAAATATCAAAATTGATATAGATCCGATCAGCACGACTTAAACCCTAATTCCAAATTATGAAACGTATTCTTTCAGGCGTTCAACCAAGCGGAAAACCCCACATCGGCAATTATCTTGGTGCCATTCGCCAACACATTGAAATGCAAAAAGATTATGAATGCTTTCTTTTTATTGCTGATCTACATGCGCTCACCACTGTTCGAGATGCCGAATTAATGAGAAAACAAAGCTATGAATTAGCAGTTGCATATTTAGCGCTAGGATTAGATCCAAAGAAAACAGCCTTCTTTAAACAATCATCACTCCCAGAACATGCAGAGCTATGCTGGATTTTCGACTGTATTACTAAAATGCCATTTATAGAAAGAGCTCATGCTTGGAAAGACGCTCAAGCCAAAGGTAAAAAAGAAGTTACAGTAGGACTTTTTAATTATCCAGTATTGATGTCCGCCGATATTTTACTTTATCAACCAGACTTAGTTCCAGTAGGAAAAGATCAAAAACAACACGTGGAAATAGCTAGAGACATTGCCACAAACTTCAATCAAACTTTTGGAGAAACATTCAAACTACCAGACGCCTTCATCAAGGAAGACGTAGCCGTAGTTCCAGGAACAGACGGACAAAAAATGAGTAAGTCATACGGCAACACCATCGACCTCTTCGGAACAGATGCCGAACTAAAAAAACAAGTAATGGGAATAATTACAGATTCAACTCCTCTAGAAGAACCAAAAAATCCAGAAACTTGTAATGTCTTCAAACTCTACAAACTCTTTGCCGACAAAAAAGAAATTCAAGAATTGGCAGCAAAATACAAAGCTGGTGGCATGGGTTACGGAGACGCAAAAAAAACACTACTTTCAAAGTTAATGGAACACTTCGCTGAAGCCCGCACAAAATACAACGAACTTCTTCCAAAAAAAGACTACGTTTACGGCGTGCTTGAAGACGGCGCAAAACGTGCAAAAAAAGTTGCTGCTAACACTTTAGAAACAGCAAAAAAGAAGATTGGCTATATTTAGCCAAATTTAGCTATTGCCCTTTTCAGTTCACTGGTTTAAATTAACTAGAGTTAGAACAAGGGCAAATTTCAACAATCAGTCCTTCCTTAAATCCTCGCTCATTTAAAAATTTGCATGTGTAAATATATCTTTGTCACTGGTGGTGTATGTAGTTCGTTAGGTAAGGGAATAGCCTCAGCCTCTATCGGAGCACTTCTCAAAGCCTCAGGCCTTAAAGTGTTCACTCAGAAGCTCGATCCTTACCTCAATGTCGACCCCGGAACAATGAGTCCTTTTCAACATGGTGAAGTTTTTGTTACAGACGATGGTGGAGAAACAGATCTAGATCTAGGACATTACGAGAGATTCATCGATACAAGCCTAAGCAAACTTTCTTCCGTCACAACTGGAAGAATTTATAGTGAAGTATTAGAAAAAGAACGTAAAGGAACTTTCCTTGGACGCACTATTCAAATTATTCCTCATATTACAGATGCCATTCAGAATAAAATTACTGAGGCAGCAAAATCATCTGGATGCGACATTATGATGATTGAAATTGGAGGTACAGTAGGAGACATAGAAGGACTTCCTTATCTCGAATCTATCAGACAATTAAGATACAAACTCGGCTCAGAGAACACATTATTTGTTCACTGTACTTTGCTTCCCTACTTAGGTGGATCTAAAGAATTAAAAACTAAACCTACTCAAGCTTCAGTAAGAGAACTTCGATCAATTGGTATCCAACCAGATTTTATCCTAGCGAGAGCCGATTACCACATTGAAAAAGAACTACTCAAGAAAATTTCTCTTTTCTGCGATGTTCAAGAGGAATATGTAATCCCAGCTCAAACTCTAAAATCAATTTACGAAGTACCTTTAAATTTTCAGAAAAACAACATCGTTCAATTAATTGCCGACAGATTAAATCTTGGCAAATTAAAACCAAATCTTAAAGAATGGGAAGACTTGGAAAAGAAAATTAATGCCAAGAGAACTCCACTTAACATCGCTATTGTTGGTAAATACACAGGACTCGACGATGCTTACCTCAGCGTAATTGAATCACTCAAAATTGCTGGATACCATACAGGTACCGATACGAAAATTATGTGGGTTTCATCAGAAAAACTAGAAGAAAACGATAAAGATACCTGGGCAAATCTTCGCACAGCAGATGGAATATTAGTTCCAGGAGGATTTGGTAAACGCGGAATCGAAGGAAAAATCTTAGCAGCAAAATATGCTCGTGAAAATAAAATTCCATACCTTGGTTTATGCTTAGGAATGCAAATTATGAGCATAGAATTTGCACGTTTAGCTCTCAAGGATTCTCAAATTACTTCAGAAGAATTTGACGAAGAAGGCAAACTAGATGCATCAAAGTATGCAATTCACTTCCTTCCAGGACAACACAAAGACAGAGATAAAGGAGGAACTTTAAGACTAGGAAAATATCCATGCAAAGTCATCAAAGGTACAAAAACCTACGAACTCTACAAATCAACCGACATAGAAGAAAGACACCGTCATCGCTACGAATTTAATAATGAATTCAAAGATAAACTAGAAAAAGCTGGCATGGTATTCTCAGGAATTTATGAAAAAGGAAATCTCGTAGAAATAGCAGAATTGAAAGATCATCCATTCATGATTGGCTGTCAATTCCATCCTGAATTCAAATCTCGTCCAACTAAGGCTCACCCACTCTTCAGAGGATTTATAGAGGCTGCGAAAAAACAAAACGCCTAAAAATTCTATGGCAATTTTTAAATACACAATCGCCAACAAGGACGGCAAAAAACTCAGCGGTAGCGTTGAAGCACCTGATGAAAATACCGCGCGTCTAGAGTTAGAAAACCTCGGCTTTTCCATTCTCCTACTACAAGAAACAAAAGAGTCCCCTCAATCTGACTCTACTCTAGGCAAATTTGCTTTTGAAGCTATAGACAAAAATTCCAGACTAGTAAGTGGTACCATTCCTTCTAAAACAAAAGAGGAAGCAATTGTAAAACTACAAACCGAATACGAACTAAACATAAGCGCAATTTGGCCAGAAGGATCAACAAACGAACAGATAGAAGCCGCACGAAAAGAAGGACAACAAAGACTTCAAACTCAACTTCAAACAACAACTCCCACCATCCCTACACAAGCACAAAATCCTGAAGGGGAAACTAAAGTTGTCAGCCTCGAACAAGAAAAAAAGAATCAATTCATTAAAGAAAAAATTGAACTTACCTTAAAAGCTGTAAATGAGTTAATTAAAAAATTTGACCAAGACCTAGCTCCAGACAAAAAAGTAGAAATAAACAAGAAAATAGACAAATTACTACGTATTAAAAATAGTACAAACGTAGATTATATCCTTGAAAGCGCCAATGAATTATTGAAATTTCTCGAAGAACAAGAAAAATCTTTAAAGGAGAATGTTCACCAAGAAAAACGTTTTGAGTTCCAAGTACAAACTCAAAAAATGCTCCAGACTCTTAATCAACAAGAGCATCAAAAGAACTTCAGCGAAGATCTAACAGAGAAAATTCAAGGATGGCAAAAAGCACATCTGGAAAATCCTGAAAAAGCTTCTTTGGGCGCAAGAATTATAAACAGCGTTTTAGTTAAAATTCAAAAATTTTTTACTACACCACCAGAAATTGCTGCTCTAAAAATGCAAATTTCCAGCTACAACAAACAACTTTGGGAATTTGCAAAACTTTATTTCAAAGAACCAACACCTGAATACAAAACAAAAGTAAAAAATACTCTAAAAACCATCTGGCAAGCACGAAAAAGAGCAATTGAAAATCTTAAAATTTTAAAACAACAACTGAAAGGAGCTGAAATTGTAGAAAAATCCGAAGAAAAAGTTCTTTTCACTCTCATTGAAGAAATGAATGCCTTTACGGGATGGCTTCTCGGATTTTACGTTATTTACTACATAGTCTCTCTCTACTTAAACACAAAGGATTTCGGCCTCAGCTCAATCCCAACATCCTTTCACGTCTACGAAACACATCTATTTAAATACATTTTAGTAATAACCTTTCTACTACACTCAATTAGTGCCCTTAAAGTAAACTTCTTCCGTAACAGTGCAGCAGCAAACATCATACTTCCACCAATATTCGTTTTTGGTAGCATCATAACTTTACTTAACTTCTAAAAAAATGTTCCCAGTAATATTCTCAACAAATTTCTTTGAACTACACACTCTCTGGGTATTTTTTGCTATTGCCCTAATAATTTCAACAATAGTTTTGATTAGATTATCTTTATCTAATGGTCTTAAAGTCCAATTTATCAGTACCAATGCTTGGAAAATTATTCTCTGGGGAATAGTTGGTGCCAGAATTTGGTCCATAATAAATAACTACACCAGTTACTTTAGTGACATCAGCCTTTCAAACCTATTTCGTCTATTCTACTTTTGGGACAAAGGTCTAGAATTATGGGGAGCAATAATTGCCGCAACAATCTACTTCTACCTCTTGTGCAAAAAAAATGAACAGAATTTCTGGAAATGGCTTGATGTAATCGTTCCTGCCACTATACTCGGACTAGCAATTGGAGGTATTGGAACCTTTTTCGATGGTACTAATTATGGAACACCATCTTCCCTACCTTGGGCTGTTAATTTCGACAACGCTGCTATCAAATATTCTGTTCCCATTCATCCAACCCAAATCTATACCTTCTTGTACTCTTCAATTATTTTCACAGCACTTATATTAATCGGACAAAACCAAAAAGTGAAAGAAATGGATACTTCAGGATTGGTAGGACTAATAGGTGTTGCCAGTTTTTGTTTCTTTCACTTCTTAGAAGAATTTGTCAGAGGAGACGATGCTTTGAGTCTTTTCAGCATAAGAATTCCTCAAATTGCAGCTTTTATTGCAACAATTGCATCATTAATAGTAATATATCGCCGATTTCTCAAAAAAAGATCTAGCTTGCATTCTAAATAAATTTAACTTATCTTCTGCACATGAAATACATCAAATACTTTCTCTCTCCAAATCCAGGCGTAGACTTCAGATTTTATACAGCATTAGCTATAATTGTGTTTTTGCTATTTGCGGGAGCCGTAGCTGTATCAGTAATTTATGATAGAAAGAAGCATTATGATTTTGCTTTCAAGCGTCTATTCCGCAAAACATCTCTACACCTATCTCTTTTCGCAATTCTATTCTTATTCCTTTTAGCCGTACGCTACGAAGGCATTCCATATTTCTCTGCGAGAGTTTTACTTTTTGCAGCATTTGCATGGTTAGGATACTTTATCTACAAAACAGTTAAAGTTTTCAAAAAAGACTATCCACGTGAGCAAGAGAATGTAAAAAATCTTACAGTTAACAGCCAAACAAAGAAAGTTCACAAATACCTTCCAAATAAGAGAAAACACTAAGAGACAATAAACAGACAAACAAACAAAACCCCGATCGCGAATGTCCTAGAGGACCGCAAAACGGGGTTTTATTTTAATCATTTATCCACTCTACTAGTCAATTTTCACAATAACGTATTCCATAGTACCAGCAGGCACTATTACTTTTACTTTGTCACCTTTCTGTTTATCAAGAACTGCACTTCCAACTGGTGATTCATTAGAAATCTTAGAAGAGAAAGGATCCGCTTCTGTAGAACCAACGATAGTATAAATCTCCAAATCGTCTTTACCCTTAGTAACATTCTTCAAATGAACAGTGCTACCCATCTGTACAGACTTTGTTTTGTGATTTTCAGCAATAATCTTAGCGTGCTTAACCTTATCCTCCAATTCCATGATACGACCTTCTACAAAAGCCTGTTCATTCTTAGCCTCTTCGTACTCTGAATTCTCAGAAAGATCTCCATAAGAAATCGCTTCTTTAATTCTCTCAGCTACTTCTTTTCTTTTTACAGACTTCAAATGCTCTAATTCTTCCTTCAATTTATCAAAACCTTCTTTAGTAACAAGAGTAACCTTAGTGTTTGAGCTCTGAGTAGAATCATCCCCCATATGAGCATCTTCATCAGTAGCATCATCTGGAGTAATATTTTCCGGATCAAAATCCTCATCATCATCCATCATTGTCATAATATTTTAGGTTAAAGTATATTAATTAAAATCAGTTCAGTGCGGACGGATCTTAACAGAAGTTGGATGTTCTTTCAACTTTTGTAAGACCTTAGCCTCGATCTGACGAATACGTTCACGAGTAACATGGAATTCCTGACCTACTTCTTCCAAAGTATGACCAACTCCATCTTTCAAACCAAATCTCATTTCAATAATCTTTCTTTCACGTGGAGAAAGGTACTGCAACATTTCATGAATGTTCTCACGAATCAACTGTCTATTTGTAGATTCAGCAGGAGAAAGCGCTTCATCATCCTCGATAAAGTCTCCCAACTTGCTATCTTCTTCAGTACCAACCGGTGCCTCCAAAGAAACGATATCCTGAGAAATTTTCATAATATGACGAACTTTTTTCACATCCATATCCATTTCTGCCGCCAACTCTTCAACCAATGGCTCACGACCAAGCTCCTGAACCAATCTACGTTGAGCATGAGTCAACTTATTGATTGTCTCAACCATATGAACTGGAATACGAATCGTTCTAGCCTGATCAGCAATAGCACGTGTAATAGCCTGACGAATCCACCAAGTAGCATAAGTTGAAAACTTGAAACCTCTATTTGGATCAAATTTTTCTACAGCACGGAATAAACCAATATTTCCTTCCTGAATAAGATCCAAGAAAGATAAACCTCTTCCAATATATTTTTTAGCGATACTCACAACCAAACGCAAATTTGCCTCAGCCAATTTACCCTTAGCAGCTTGATCTCCTTTCGCAATACGACGTGCCAATTCCACCTCTTCTTTACCAGTCAAAAGATCTACACGACCAATTTCACACAAATACAATCTGATGGAATCATTAGCAATTTCTTTAAACTCTGCTTCTTTTTTAACTTTTTTTGCTTTTTTCTCTCTAAGAGTAAGATCCTCTTCAGGCTCAGTAATATCCTCAACCTTAGCCAAAGCCTCAGTTTTCTTCCATTCCTCATCATCAGGCACCAAGGCATCTTTTGTATCAAGAACCTCAACACCAATTTCCATGAAGAGACTATAAATCTCATCCAATAAAATAAGATCATCCTCGATATGAGGCATGGCCTTAAGCAACTCTTGATGAGTCACGAAACCCTGCTCCTTACCTTTTTTAATGAGGTGCTGAACTTCCTTGGGAAACCTATCCATTTGCTCATCAGAAGGATGTGCAATAAATTTACTTGTCCTAGCCATTTAGTTTTTGGATAATGGAGTAAAACTAACTTTTTAAAAGCCTTTGCTGCTCCAATAATAATGTCTTTAATTGATCTCTATTATCAGCTTTTTCAGCTTCTGCGATACTAATTTGCAACTCACTTAGAACTTTTGTTTTACGATCTTTTTTATACCTGTCAATTAGTTTTTCCACCTCTGCGCTTAAAGCTTCGTGGGAAAATCCATTATATAATTCTTCGGCATAAAGACGTAAGACGTCGATTTTCTCTTTGTCTTGAGACAAAAAGCCAATTTCGAAATTCCAGTTTTTGAAATTTTCTCGGGCCGAATTATACTGTTCTAATAGATCATTGTAAACATTTTTCGTCCAGTCTGTCACGATTCCCAAATCTATCGTTTTTTTAGCATTTTCAAACAAAGTAGGATTTTCCAAAATTAAAGCGACAACCAACTCTTCAGTGGTAAGTTTATTAGCAACTGCTTTTACCTCACTCATTTCCGCAGCCTGTCTCATTGGATGACCTGAAGGCAATTTATAACTCTCAATTTCCTCATACAAATGCTGTTCATTCATACCCAATCGCTGAGAAAGTTCTTTTACGCAGAAATCACGAGTCGTCGGTGACATTCCATGATAATACGGCAAAAGCTCCTTCACGACCTTTCTACGCCCAGTCAAAGCAGTAATATCGTTATCTCCAATTACCTTTGAAATCATAAAACTAAGAAAATCTCCCGCCTTATCCACCAACTCTTTAAATTTATCTCCGTGCTCCAACACGAAATCTGCAGGATCCTTCTTATCAATACCCGTCACCGTCTTTACTTGAATATCTTCATTTTGAAAAAGGGCGTAAGCACGTTTTGTCGCTTCTATACCAGCACCGTCAGTGTCGAAAGAAGTTACAACGTTGGTGGTAAGTCTCTTAATAATTCTAACTTGTTCGTTAGAAAGAGCAGTACCAGAACTTGCCACTAAATTCTTTATTCCAGCCTGATACGGCAAAATCACATCAAAATAACCTTCCACAAGCACAATCTGATTTTGTTCCTTAATGTATTTCTTACTATGATGAAGACCATAAAGAACACGACTTTTATTATAAACAGGATTTTCCGGTGAATTTAGATATTTAGGAGCTTGATCATGCTTCAAAGCTCGTCCACCAAAGCCACACACCCTACCAACCGCATCAAGAATAGGAAACATCAATCGCGCACGATATTTATCATAAACATTGTCAGTACCAATGTTTTTAGCAGAAACAAATCCAGATTTAAGCAAAATTTCTTTAGAAATACCCTTATTGAGAAGAATTGGATAAAGCTCGTCATATTTATCTGGCGCAAAACCTAATCTAAATTCCTTAATAGTTTCATCCTTAAGTCCACGTCGATATAAGTATTCCAGTACCTTCTTTCCATCACTTGTTGTATACAATTGTTGTTCAAAAAATTCGCAAGCTAAATCATGAGCTTTAAAGTAAATATCTTTTTCGGACTTAGCAGCTTTCTTTTCTAATTTATCTTCATCAATTTTTATTCCACATCTATCAGCCAAAATATGCATTGATTCAACAAAACTAACACCTTCAACTTCCTGAATAAATGCAAAAATATCTCCACCCTTATTACATCCAAAACAGTGGCAAATTTGTTTTTCAGGGCTTACTACAAAACTAGGAGTCTTCTCTCCATGAAAAGGACAGAGGCCTTTGAGGTTTCTTCCGAACTTCTTCAGCTGAACGTACTGAGAAACCACCTCTTCAATACCTAGCCTACTTTTAATATCATCAACTACATCTGCCATAGTACATGGAGTTATAATCGAAAAATAAACCAGTTACAAGCAAATCATTTCTTGTTTGGAATCATTACAAGCGCTACAGCCAGAAGCAACATCAGTACTGCCAAAGCTATTACCATGAAAAATTTCTGCTGAGTACTAACCAACGCCACCGCTGAAAATCCAAAAATTGCAGTCACAAAAAGATAAAACAAAACTACTTTTCTCCTGGAAAATCCCAAATTCAACAACCTATGATGCAAATGCATCAAGTCTCCCTGCCAAAACTTTTTTCCAGACATAGTTCTTCTAATAATTACCCAAATCATATCTAGAATTGGAATACCAAGAACAAGGAAAGCTGTCGCCACCTTTCCTCCAGAAAAAATAGCCAAACTTGCAAGCATGAAGCCAAGAAAAGTACTTCCTGTATCCCCCATCAAAATTTTTGCTGCCGGAAAATCAAACAACAAAAACGCCAAACTAATCATTGAAATAATCAAAGCAATCAATGCCACAGGCAATTGAGCCTGAGGATTTTCATGTAAACCAGGATGAACACTCAAAAAGAAAATTGTTAGGCCAGCCACAAAACTCACCCCACTTACCAAACCACTAACACCATCAACAAAATTCATCGTATTCAAAATTGTCATCACCCACAAAACTGTAAACAAAGCGGAGCCCAAATAAACTCCACCCCACAAAATCATATCGAAATTAATCGCTCCAATAAAAGGTAATTTAATAGATAGAATTCCAATTCCAAAAATCACCAAGACCACTGCCGCCAAGAACTGCACTCCTAATCTAAACCAAGGACTCAAACTAAATAGATCATCAAAAAAACCAAGTACCATAATCATCGAAGAACCAATCAGTAAACCTATAACATGCTTTTCAAGTGGAACAAAAATAAACAAAGAAATCAAAAATGCAAAATAAATCGTAAGACCACCATAATAAGGGATAGGAGCCCTATCGAGTCCATACTTATGAGGCCTATCCATTAACTTAAGTTTCGGAAAAAGCTTCAACGCTATCAAAATAAAAACAACCGCTAAAGCAAAAGAAAAAATAGCGGGCTGACAGAACTGTAAAAAAATATTTTGTAAATTCATAGTTATTCAAAAAATATTTTCGCACAGTTTGACAAAAAAAACAAAAACAACTAATCAAATACCTGTTTCCTGAATTTAATAGTATCCGGGGCTGATCCAGCCTCCAAAAGTCCTATTACTTTATCTTTATAATAAGCCAATGTCACACCATTAAGTTCATTTTTTTTATACAAGATAGAGCCTCCATCCTTCAAAAGCCTAAATTCCTCATCAGTCAGCTCTATTTTAGGCCAATGACTCAGCATTTTCTCCAAAGAGATCAAGTATTGTTCAATATTTTTATTCGCAAAGTCGAAATCACGGCTTATCTCAATAGCATCTACCACATTATACCTATCAACACTCACCCTCCTCAATTCCTTCACATAAGCACCACAACCAATCACCTCACCCATGTCATTAACCAAAGAACGAATGTAAGTTCCTGATCCACATTTCACCTTTATCACCACTTCAGGCCATTCAAATCTCAAAACCTTCAAATCATAGATCATCACTTTTCTCGACTTCATTTCAAATTCCTTTCCGCTTCTGGCCATATCCATCGCTTTTCTGCCAGCAATTTTAAGAGCGGAGTATTTTGGTGGCACTTGATCTATCTCGCCTAGAAACTTCGGCAAAATTATTTTTTCAAAATCCTCTCTAGTCATATCTTCATATTTTTTCATTTCATCCTCACTCAAAGACTCCACTTTTCCCTCAGCATCATAAGTGTCTGTCACTGCTCCGAAACATCCTCTGACTTCATATTCCTTATCAAAACCAATCAAATATTCTAAAACCTTCGTTGACTCACCAATTGCCACAATAAGAAGACCAGTGGCTAAAGGATCCAATGTGCCAGCATGACCAACACCACGTTCCTGCGCCCATTTCCTTACCTTGAAAACCACATCAAAAGAAGTGATTCCCTTTCCTTTATCAACCAATAGAAAACCACGCATAATTAAGATACTTTACAAACATTTTCACGTTTTTCCCACTCACCACTATCCAATTTCACTTCCACTTCCCTTTCCAAGAGTTCAGTAATCACCTTTTTATCATTCCAAGGAATAGTCTTACCTCTAAGCTTAATAACCTCTTCAGAACCTTTACCCGCAACAACAACACAATCATTATCATCAGCCATAGTTAAAGCCAAACGAATGGCTTCTTTTCTATCTGGAATTTTCCAAAAATTCTTTCCTTCTTTACGAGGAATAGCTTGAGAAACTTGATCAATAATTTGCCACTCATCTTCTTCATATGGATCATCATCCGTAACAATTACGTAATCAGCAAGTTCATGAGCAATTGCACCCATCTTAGGTCTCTTCGACTTATCTCTACCTCCACCAGTTGCACCAAAAACTAAAAATAATTTACCTGGAGTAAGATTTTTATATAACTTTAATAAACCTTCTAAAGACTCAGGAGTATGAGCATAATCCACAATCACACTATATTTTTGACCACACCTTACATGTTCAAATCTACCAGCAATTGAAGAACTTTCATCAAGACCTCTCTTTATTACTGATAATGGAATTTGCAAAGACATACAAACAGCAGTAGCCGCCAAAGAATTATAAACATTAAACAAGCCAGGAATTTTCAAATCAATAGGCATGGAATTATTCGGTACATGCATAATGTAATGAGATCCCTCTGGATGCTTCTCTACATTTTCCGCATACACAGTAGCAGTTTTCAATCCGTAAGTAATTTTTCTATCAGCAACAAACTGATCAAAATAGCTAAAATACTGATCATCAGCATTAGCAATTAAAACTTTAGGCACACCAAATTTCTTACGACCACGAGAAACCTTTTTAAACAACTCCGCCTTAGTCGCAACATAATTATTGAAATTACCGTGATACTCAATATGCTCAGGAGCAATATTGGTAACCACCGCCACATCAAAATTAATTCCAAAAATTCTAGATTGATCAATAGCATGAGAAGTAACCTCTAATACCGCATACTTACAACCAGCCTTAACCATCTCCTTCAACATCTTCTGCAAAATAAAAGGACTTTGAGTACTTTTCTTAGTAGCATTCACCCAACGTTGATTCAAAATCTGAAAATTAATAGTAGAAGTCATACCAACTCTACAACCAGCAGTATTCAAAATATTCGTAATGAAATTAACCGTCGTAGACTTCCCCTTAGTACCAGTAACTCCAATTACTATCATTTTATTCCCAGGAAAGCCATTAATCACAGCGGCAATAACACCCATTATTTTATGATACAAAAGTCTCAAAGGATGGCGCTCCGGAAAAAGTTTTGCGAGTAAACGTTTCATGAAATGTTTTAATTCTTTAAATATTATAGCAAGTTTTCACAAATTCCACATCTTTGGCAATTTGAGATTTGAGCTCCTCAAAATTAGCAAATTTTTTCGTATCTCTAATCTTCTGCTTCAATTCAACTTCTATCTCAGTACCAACAGTAATATCTTTAGTCCAATTCAAAATATGAGACTCACATAAATTAGCTTCATTATCTATAGTTGGTCTCACACCAATATTAATAGCAGCAGGCCTCCAATCACCTTCCAAAAGAACTCTTCCGGCAAAAACACCTTTCTCTTCACCCATATAAAAGATATTCAAAGTAGGAAAACCAAACTGCTTCCCCAACTTATTCCCCTCCAAAGTTTTCCCCTTAATCTTTTCCATAGCGGAAATATACGCTAAAAATTTTGCCAAAACAAAATAATCAGCTTAAACTCGAACCATGAAAATAAACAAATTGCTACTTTACTTCAATTTATTCTTCCTCCAATCCTACCTTGTCAGATTCAAAATAGGCAATTTCCCAACAAACCTACAAGAAGTTTTAATTGGTCTACAATGCTTAGTCTTTCTTTTCGCCATAATTAAAAATAAGACTTTTCTACAAACAATTAAAAACTTAAAAAGACACTGGGTAATATTAGGATTACTAGGACTAACGCTTCTATCTACAGCATTAGTGCCGACAGAAAATAAAATCGATTTTCTTCGCCACTCAAGATTTTTAATCATCTCCTGTGTCACAAGTTTTATTTTCATTGAGACATTTAAAACTAGTGAAGAAAGATTCAAAGCTTTCAAAATTGCCGGAATTGGAGCCATGGTCTTCGGATTTTTCTGCGTGGCTTATAATCTTCTTGGATATAACGTTGCTTACGACCACAGATTGCTTGGACCGCTTGATGCTGCCGTTTACTTAGGATACTACCTCACACCATTTTTCATTTTCTTTGCTATAGAATTTTTCAAAGACACAAAAGTTAAATCAAATCTACTCTACGCAATTGCCCTAGGAATATTAATGCTTGCCACAGTATCAATGGGCTCACTCACCGGAAGTTTAATCGTAATATTGCTCTACCTTTTCAAAAAAAATGACAGCAAAATCCTAAAAAGCAAAACTGCACGAGCAATCATTGGAGCAATTTGTCTCCTAGTATCAGCCACAGTTTTTTACCTGAAAATTCTCCCAACAATCCAAACAAATTACTCCAGTATAAGTGAACGCGAACAAATCTGGACCACCTCATTCAGCCTCTTGAAAACTCCAAAAAATTTAGCCTTAGGAGTCGGCTTCGGTCAATTCCAAGAACAATACGCTCAGCACGTAAAAGCCGTACTTGGCCACGAACCTCTAGACTACTACGTACTTCAACCTCACAACATTTTCCTTCTTTTCATTTTTCAATTTGGAATTCTGGGATTCACCTTTCTTCTTTTCTGCATTAATAGAAACCTGCATAACATCTTCAGCTGGAAAAAAGATCAGCCTTTTGACTTTCGAATCTTAGCAAATTTCCTATTACTCTACTTTTTCATCCACGGACTAATAGACACGCCATTCTTTAAAAATGACCTACTTATAATTTTAGTTCTATTAATGGAGTTAAGCCTTCTTAAGACCAGCAACAAGACCTTGGAGAACTAAATATGGATCAGACGACTTAGTAACGCCTGAAGCTAGTAGAACACCTACAGCGCCAAGAGACAGAGCTATGGTCACATCCTCTGGGTCCCTAATTCCTGCACCCACAAGAATTCTATTTTCACCAACCATTCTCACAGCATTCTCAATAATATGAGGACCAGCCTTTGAAACAGAAATATCACCTCCTATTAATTCTGGAGGCTCAACAGCGATCAAATCTGGATTATATTTCACAAATTCTTTCGCGGTTTCAGGTGTATTTGCACATAAAACAGTAAAAAGTCCCACCTCACGGCATCTTTCTACAGATTTTCTGATAGTCTCATGTTCCATAGGATACTCAGCGTGATTTAGAAGAGTACCATAGGCACCAACCTCCTTAACCAAATCCGGAGATATATGACCAGTGTGACCACCAAACTTAATAGGATCAACATGTTGAGCAAAAACAGGAATACTTACGGCCTCACAAACTCTAGCCAAATCAACAGGATTCACGGCAACAGCCAAACTAGCCCCGGTTTCCTTCGCAACTTTTTCATGAATTTTAGCTAATTCCACAGCGTTATCTCCTGTGGCTTGCTCGTAAAGTTTAAAGTTTACAATGATTATTGGTAATTTCATGAAACCAATATAGCCAATTTACAGCTTTAAATGAATTGACCTAAGTCTCAAAATTTGATATAATAACAAGATTTAATTTAAAAAACCGGGGATCTCCCGCCAAAACAAAAAACAAAATGAGTACTCACAAATTTTTATTTCTGTTTAATAAAGTAAAGAAGAACCTCTTTAAAGAAAGTCGTTTTGTATTTGATGAACCAGAAACACATCCGACTGCAGAAACTGAAGACCCGAAAGTTAAAGAGGCAAAACTAGCAAAAGAAAAAGAAGAAGAAGAAAAGAGAAAAGCAGCAGAAAGAGCACCAGAAGCAGATAAAAATGCCCAAGCGATAGTCAAAGAAAATGAACAATTAAATGAAGATTTAAAGAGTTTAGATCAAAAAAAATTCGATAAAATCATCAAAGAACGCATTAAAGAAAAAGGATCTAAAGGAGATTTAGAAATAGCTCAAATTGATAAACTTGCTCTTTTTGCTGCGGCAAATGAACCTGAAAAAAATGTAAAAGCTTTATTTGAAGAATTCAAAGAACAACGTCTACATACTAATCAATTAAGCGCTGAAACAACAAAATTATTCATTCAAAAATTAAAAGAAGGAGATAAAAAAATCTTAATAGATGAATTAATTAAAACAACAGCTACAGCAACTATTCTGATAGAAGCAACAGCCGATGAAGACTTCAAAGAATTACTTACAAAATTTAGTGACAGTCAAAAAGCAGATCTATTAAATTCAAAAATAGATGGACCAAAGAAACAAGAAATTTTTGACAATTTAATTAGAGCCAAAATTTTTACAAATGGAGATTCAGCAACTATAGAAAAAATAATTTTATATGTGTGCAAGGAAAATCCTGGAATGATTAATACAACAATATTCCAAGAATTCACAGGAAGTGGAGTTGAATCAAAATTTGCAAAACTAACTTATCCAGCAGCAAAAGCTCTATTAGAAATAACATTTCCAAAATTTGACACCGAACAACAAAGTCAAAGTATTTTCAACGGTTTGCTAAACAATTTGAGTAAAGAACTTCTCGGAAAATTAATTGGAGATAAAAATTTAAAATTTGAAATAAGAGATAAACTATACAGTAAATCACTACCAAGTAGAGTAGATGGCATTTCTAAACCAGTGGAATTATTAAAAGAAGTTACAGAAGATGGCAAACCAGCTGAGGAAGCCGCGAAAACTGTAGAAAAATCCACAGAAAAAAGAAGAGATATAGAAACTGAGGTTCCAGTTAAAGGAGATAAAAAAGATAAGAAAGGAGCTGTAGTTCCCGCAGAAGGAACAAGCGCATCATCCCCTGCTTCAACTCCAGCTCAATTTTCAGAAGAGAAAGATTGGAAAGCCATCATTGAAAAAATGGCTGGAGAACTAGAATTCGACGGTAAAAGCATCTCTTGGACCTTCCCACTAAAAATTGATGGGAAACAAGTTAGTAGCGAACGAAGCTTCCGTGTAACTAAAAAATTCCTTAAAGAATTAAATAAAACTGACGAAAATGGTCGTGTGCACAATACAAAAGATAAAGTAAAACTTTGTGCCTATGAATGGCTCTTTAAACACATTTACAAGGGTGATAAAGATGCAGCCATGAAAGGTAAAGTAGAAGCGTTTAAGGAATCACAAGCATACTTAGTTGAACAAATTGATGCATTAAATGCAAAAATAAAAGCTGAAGCAGAAAAACCTGGCACTGTTGAAGCTCCAAAACCTGGTGCTGCTGAAGCTCCAAAGCCTGGTGCTGCCGAAGCTCCAAAACCTGGAACTGTTGAAGCCAGACCCGCTGAAACTGGCGGTAGAGAAAAAGCTCCAGAAAAAGAACTAACCTTAGCCGAAAAACTTGCAGAAAAAGTTCAAGAACTACAATCAATTGCTGATGAAGTAGCTGATAAAAATAGTGATTCAATCGGAGCAGGAAAACGTTCCATCAAAATCGAGGGACCAAAAAGCGAAAACGAAAGTGGCCAAATTTATGCAATCAAAATTGATGGTAAAGAAACTACTTTCGTCTTAGACATTGCAAAGAAACAAAATGACAAAAAAGAATTTGAATTCTCATTCAAAAAAGAAATAGGTGAAAAATCAGAATATAAGAGTTACAGCAAAGAAGAAGTAACTGCAAAATTCCAAGGTATTTTGACTCAAAGTCCAGATGAGAGAGCGGTACAAGATTTTGACAAAGCCATCCTCGAACTCGGTAAAACTGGATACGGAGCTACCATTGAAAACAAAGAGCCAAAAGCTCTCAATGTGACACAATTTACAGCTCTAAAAGACACTTTATCTAAAATTAAAACCATCATCAAAGATGGTGAAGATTTACCAAGCATTTTAGAAAAACTAAATAACTTAGCTAGAGATACCCAACCAATAATCGAAAAAACAAGCATCGTAAAAATCACCATCAACAGTGATCCAAAAATGGAATGGAACCCATCTAATAAAGATGCACCATTCGGAGAATTTTCAAAATTCGAAGACACAATTAAAGCCATAAAAATGGCAGAACTTGGTGGAGATAAATCTCCAAAATTCGCAGCATTTATAGAGCAAAGTGAAAAAACTAGCACTGAAAAAGATTATGAAAAAGATCAAGCAGATAGAATGAAAGAATACCGTGGTAAATATAAATCTTTGACTGAAAAAGTTTACAAAATGAAGTTCGATCTTTATGAAGGTGAAATAGTAAAGAACTTCAAGAAAATGAGTGGCTACAAGAAAGTTTCAAACATCATGAAGAATCCACCATTTTTCTTCCATGAAACTGGAGAAGTAGCAAAAAAAGTTGGTGAAATTGTATCTAATGGTCTCAATGACAGAGTAGATTTTGGCGATGTATTTAAAGCAATTAAAGATGTACCTGCCCTAAAAGCAAAAGGTCTAACAAATTTAATGGAAGACCCAGATAAGTTCATAAAGACTTTTGATAGATTACTAAGTAAACAAAATCCAGATAAGGGAGATCAAGAACAACTAGAATTGATGTTCAACGAAGTTCTCACTCCTTGTTTAGACTTACTAAAAGCACTAGAACAACTTGAATTCAATCCAGATAAACAAAAAGAAAGATCTGAATTGCCTAAAGAAACCACAGGCATCTTAGGAGGTTTAAGCAAATTATGCGACTTCAAGAGCCGAGAACAAGGTGGCTGGGCTAAATTCTTAGGATTGATAAATGGAGCAAAGGGAGAAATTACTATGGCAGACATTGATGGTAATACAATGTTCGTAACTAAAGACAAATTCCATGATCACTACAGCACAAAAGCTGCCCTAACTATTCTTACAAATATTAATGAAGACAAAAACAACGATGGTGAAGTAGATCACTATAGTTTCGATAAGAGTGGAAACAAAGTTTTCAATCAAGAAGCAATGACCAAGGAAATAAATGACCTCATTCAATTGGGCGTCACCAATATGGTTATGGCTGAAGCCGGACAAAAAGGATCAAAGATAGCACCAGGAGAAATAGTTGGAATGATTAAGGAGAAATCTGGAAAATTAATGATCAAAGATTTCAACAATCTAACAAATGAACAGATCTTAGCTTTCCAATTAGGATTCATCGTTAAACAAGCTAGCCAATTTGCCACACAGGTAAAAGAAGCCGGACAAATTGTTACAGAATCGAGCGAAGATCCAAGAATCAAAAACAATCCCCTACTAAAACAAGTTGCAAAACAATTACTTGAACAGGGATTAAAACCAAGTGAAGTCAAAAAAATTCAAGAAAAATTACTACTTGCCGCAGGAGCTTCATTCGTAAAGACAAATGACGGAAATTATGAATTTGAAGGAGGTGCAGTAGGAGTTATGATTCCAATTCCAGATAGCAGATTAAGCATCATGATCCAAATGGGTGGAACAATGAATGGACAATTCATTGCCGGCATAGGATTAAATATCAAAGTATATGAAGGAGAAACGTTCAAATTCAATGTTGCCACAAACTTAGATCTTAAAGGATTCACTGCAGGCGCAAATGGCTCAGTAGCGATGGGACAAGTCGATGCCAATGCATTTGTAGGAGTTCGCTTTGGATGGGACAGCATCATTCCAACAGTTGGTGGAGGAGTTGGATTCTCATGGAATAGAGATGCTCAATTAAAGAGTAACTTAGAAGAAGCCAAGGAACAAACTGACTACGCTCAAGTATGGGCAGAATGGCAAAAAATGCCTAAATCTGATACCGATGCCAAATTTGCTAAATTACAAGAAATCAAACCAGTTTACGACAAAATCGCTCCTGTTATGGCTGAATTCAAACTCAGCAAGGAAGATGTCGTAACCATGGTAGAAGAAATGAAAGAAGAACTAAATCGTGGAGTTATCCAGGATATGAGTTCACGTATCATTACCTACGTTGGTTTCGCGATGGTTGGTCCAGTGCCTGTTCCACAAATCGGATTCTCAATTGGTTCAGTAGAAGTTACTACTCCAAACCGTGCAGAAATTTCCAAGATTCTAGGCGAAATTTCAGACATAAAAGTGACAAAAGCTCTGAAAGAAGCCGTAAAAGAAGTAGATGAAAAACTCAAGAAAGGAGAATCAACACCAATCCTTAAAGAAGGTACAAGCAAACTTGTTTATGGACGTGACGGTAAATTAATGAGCTTAGTGAAAGAAGAAGAGGTTAAGATGATTGAAGTAAAAAACAATCTTGAAAGCTACAACCAAAGTTTGAAACGCACAGAAATGGCATTGGAAAAGAATCCAAATGGCACTATGAAGTTGAAAATATATGGAACAGACAGAAAAGATGTAGAAATCCATATCGATCCACAACTCAAAGATCTCGCAATTATCACAGATAAGGGTCAAATTATCATAGAAGGTAATGTGGATAAACTAGTAATAAGCCGTGAGAGATTCTCTCTTCCTTTCGAAGAGACTGAAGGTAGCGCCACAATGAGAGATATCATTACAATTAGAAGTGCGGAATCATTGGTAACAAATCGCGATAGAACTTGGATTGAAAAATACGAAAGTAAATTCCTTCAGAAATTAGAAGATGAAGAAAGCTTCTCAATTCAAAAAGGTAATTTTGAAAAAGGAAAACAAGAAAATATACGTTCAGTTGATGGATACTCCTCTAAAAAAGTAGAGGAAATTGCAAAAATTCCAGAGGTGAAAGACTTCATTGCTAAACGCGTAAATCTCGACTCAAGAATAGACAATGCTACTCTAAAAGAATTAAGAGTATTAATTAAAGAACGTCAAAAAGCCCTTATTGAAGGCAAATTCAGTGAGAAACAGGACGACTTCGACAAAATGGGAACAAGAGAAAATTTATTTGAAAATTTAGAGGGATTATTCCTAGGAAAGGACAAACTAAGTAAAGCTTTCCGTAAAGAATTTACTAGTGAAATTGATGACCCGGAAGCACTAGTAAGCACTTTAATAAAATTTGCCGAACAAACAGACACACTAAAAGATTTAAATGAAAAAGAATTAAATTTAGGCCTCACTCATTTAATCAATGTACACTTCACAAATGTATACAAAGAGGCAGCTGACAGAATTAATAAGAAAAAGAAAGGAACAAAAGTGTCAGAGAATGGTAAAGAAGAAGATAGTGAAGATCTACAAGATTTAAACAAAAAAGAAATACAAAGAATAAATGGAGAAGTACTAAAAGGGATGAAGAAGAAATTGGAATTCGTAAAAGAAAAAGTTTTCACCAAATCTTTCAAGAATGCAGTAAATAACATGGAGCCAAAACCAGAGACTCCAGTTCAAGAATTAATTGATAAATTATTCAAAGATATTTACGAAAAATTAAAAGCTAAATTATTAGATCCAGACTTCGATTTCCGTACTATTAAAGTTGAAGCAATACCTGGTGGAGCATATCTCTTCTCAGGCTCAAGACTTTACAACGAAAAAGGAAAAGTCAAAGGAGCAATGTCACAAAACATTGGTTACGAAACTCTAGAAAAAAATCCTAAATTACTTTTAGACTTTGGATTTCTAGAAGGAACAACTGGCAAATACTCACTTGAATCAAAAGTCCAAGTTGAAAAAGACCTAGCACGTGTAATGCTCGAACTCGCTAGTCCAATTCCTAAAGATGACGCAGAATTCTTACGCAGTCCACTAGCAATGAAATTTGCAGGACTTCAAGCTACTGCCCTACTCACTTATGACGAAGGAAGCAAATTTGATGACTATAAGAAAATTTCAGAAATTTATAAAAACCCAGAACTATTAACAGAGCCAGCCTATAAAGCATCTCTCGACAAATATAGAGCAGTTATCAATGAAATTCGTGGAACACAATTAGACGGAAAAACATTTGAAAAGAAAATTGGAAACACCGGACTCACAGTGAAATTGAAAATGAATACAGACATAAGCTATGGCGCATATTCTAAATGTACCAATACTAGTTTCTATGTAAATGAAGTTGGAGAAATTGAAATCAGCCAAGAGACAATGAGCGGAGGCAAAGGATTAATCGCTAAATTCAACACCACTAACGAAGTAGTTTCTACAGATGTAAGCAAGATTTTTGCTTCAGTCGTGATTGGTGCCGGATTCAGAAGCGAAAGAGTATCTAGTGAAGGAAGCGGAGGCAAACATTCTGAACAAGGAGTTAAAGATAAACCAGTTGATGATAAATCCTCTGCAAGTGGACCAGCACCAGCCCAACCAGTTGCAGGAGAACAGCAAGCAAAAGTTCCTGTTCAACCAGCATCACAAAGTGCTTCACCTCATAAACATTAATATTTAAATAATAAAAATAAAATAAAAATATGAAAACGCCAAAACTATTTAAATCACTGCTTCTCAGCATACTAGGTATCGCAGTCGTAATAACAACTGCACATGCCGACAATCTTCAAAACATAACGAAGTACACTCCAGACAGACCAGGAGTAAATTTTGTTGAAGGTATGCAAGGATTTCCGTATCCGACTTTCAACAATTTCATAAATCAGCCAAACCTAATTGGCGGTGCTTTCGAAGGAGATGAAAGAAAATTTGCGATTGGAAAATACTGTCCAGCAGCTAAATGTGATGATAATGGTATCTATGTAAATACTATCCAGACAGCTGTAAAAGATGGAGATGTTTTGAGAATGGAATTGTATTTTCACAACAATGGCGAAGATGCATATGACAATGGAGGAACAACAAGTCCTGATGCAAAAAATGTACAAATTGGTGTCGACCTAAACAACATTCAAGATCCAGATCATGATTACATGGTAAGACCACGTGGTTTTATTACAGCGGACAACAATGAATATCGTACAGATAGAACACAAATTTCCACTCAAATCAAAGATGCTAATGGAAACGTAATCCACACAGCAACTGATGATTTACAGGTTTTACTATCAGAATATGGGCTTGAACTTCAACCCGTAAAAGATAGTGCTTGGTTATATGTTCAAAACCAAACAACAACAGATGGTTACTATGACGACTATGTGAAAGGTCCTACAAGTCTAACATTTAAAACAGTTAAACCTGCAACTCAAACTATCAATGTAAGCCCAAACTATACAGACAAAAAAATGTGGCTTAATTTTGATAGAATACCTGGATGTTTCAGATACAGTGGATTCGCATACTTCGACGTTAAAGTAGTGAAAAAAGCTACTCCACCAAACGTTTGTACCGAACTCAAAGCCACTCTAGACGATAAAAATCCAATTAAACTTAATGGCAATGATCTTTACCCAATGACGGTAAACAGCATCACTTTTGCGCCACAAAATAATGTTCCTAATGATGCAGAATTAAAATGGACAACAGATGATTCAAACGGAAAATTCTACTTCGACGTGCCCATGGCAACGCCAAAATTACCTCCAAAAAAAGTTGAAATTACCAAAAACGCTGACGGATCTGTAAACACAAGTACAGACACTACGGTTTATTATTCTGGCAAACCAGAATCTAAAATCAAAGTCACATTAGATAACATTCCAGCCGACCAAGTAGGTCCTCTATGTAACGCTTCAATGCAAACTCCAGCAGTACTCGAATGTACTGATCTTCTCGTAGATCACCCAGAACATATTTATGAAAATACATACTCTGTATTCAAAGCAAAAGCTCTTGGATCAGATGGTAAAGATCTCACAGGAAAAATTAAATATTGGGTAGATTCAGGATATGGAGAATTCTATACAGTTGCTCCTACAGGCGTTGCACAAAATAAATCTAAGATGGTGTATGAAGCGACACCTACAAGCAAAACATTCCCATTCGGAGACAATACTTTTAAACCAGATTTCACATTAGATCCAAAGATTTTCGTCGCTGGAAATAGCAACAGCCAAGCAGCTGAAACTTTTATCTATCTTGCACCAAAATTTGCCGCAGGAACATTCGGTATCCAAGACGTTTCTGGCAACATTCAAGATCAAGGAAAACTTGGACTCGCAGTTCAAATCAAATTCCTTGAATTGCCAAAATGGGTTACTAGTCCTATTCCAATGAATATCAACCCAGTTGATCCAAATCCAAACAGCAGCAAAGGCGCATTCAATCCATCCAATTATGGACAAAACAATGTACTTCTAGCAGTTGCTGGAGTAGGTGCTACAGATAAGATTGGCAATAGTTACCCTACTGCAATTGATGGGACAAAGTTCATGAACCAGCCTAGCTCAGGAAGTCTATTCGATTTAAATATTGACCCAAATAAAGCTATTGGACCTGGGCAAAATATTGATATACAAAATGCCGCTACACTTGGAAATTCAAAACAATTCTTCTTCAGTTCCCTATTCGAATCAATCACAGTTGATCCAGGAACTACGGTTTATTTTAACGCTAAAAAACCAGGAAAAGGAGTAATCCACGTACAAGTAATTGGTAGCACAAATCCAGATTGTTCAAGAACTTTCGATATTGAAGGTTTATGTAAAACACTAGCTTTGGAAAGCTCTCCTGCCAACCCTCTAGTTGGAAATGAAATCACTTTAAACAAAGTGACATTAACAGACTCAACAGGAAAAGTTCTCCCAAGTTCTACAAACACTAACCTCACAACAACAGCAGGTGGCACATTCAAAACAGCCACACTCTCAAACATTATCTCAGCAAAAGTAAGTGACTTCCCTGTGAAAACCACTCCTACTAAAGAAGGTACTGTCACAGTAACTATGGACCCAAACGATCCTGCGTATTCTGCAGCTTGTTCAAGTTCAGTGACTGTAAGTAAACCGGCATCTCAGGAATGTACGGCTCTTACTCTAAATATCTCAGAAAAAGGAATTACAACAAAACAAAATCCTCAAATTCTACAAAAAAACAAACAGTACATTATTAGTGCAAGTCTCACTACAAAGTTGCCGAACGAAAACATGGTGACCTACTCTATCGACAAAGCTTATGGATCATTCTTCGATCCATTGAAACCTACAACTCCTATACAAACAATGACTGTAGGTGAAAACACTGAAGTTATTCTTCAAACCTATGATGGTCCAGTAAATACATCTGGAACTGATCTTGTTCCTAATGTTCTTAAAGTAAATGGCGTAGGATATGGAGACGCATGTAGCAAACCTCTTCCATTCAATAATCCTGCACCTGCACTCGCTTGTAACAGCATAAATGTAGATCCACACGGTGATAGCTTTGACCCTACATCTAACGCATTCATCCCATTTACTATTAATGGCAATTTCAAAGACCACAATGGTGAAATTCGTGTAAGCATCAAGAGCAGCGGAGTACAAGGTTCAAAACCAACTATCAAACGTGCTGATGGTTCACAATCAACAGAGAATGGTTATATCACATTCACAAGTGATGAAGTTAAAAACAGTAACAACCAACTAGGATTTATCTATACAAGCAATAATTTTGGTGACAGCATAACTGTTAATAACACTACCAAAGAGACATTAGACATTATTACAACAGCCGTAGGATCATCAAATACAGCATGTAATTATCCAATTCATAAAGAAGTTTCAAGTGATCAAACATGTGAAAAAACTAATTCATGTCCTCCAGGTCCAGACAAATACACTGCACCAACATTCAGCAAAGCGTCATTCGTTGATCACAACATCAAAGATGCAGGTCCTGTTTCTAATCTTAAGAAAACAAATCACACAGTTACTTATGCTATTTCATTAGACACCGGAAATAACATCAGCGACCTCGCTACAATTTGGGATGCTTCATTGAAAGATGGAGGCACAATCTACAAGAAAGGCGTTTCAACTTGTAACCCTACAATTGCCGGATGTCTCCAAATTAAAGGAATGGAAATAAATTGGGTAAAAACTTCTGGCGGAAAAGTTTCTTTCAAAAAAACATTATTTAAAGATAACTTCAATAACGAATCATATAAATTCGATAGCGAATTATCCGATGATGATATTAAAGATTTGAAATCAAGCTACGAACTAAATGATTGTAGCAAAAATACAAACACAGATGAACCATGTATTGATACAGGCATAAATAAACCAAGTCTCGATGCATTTGCTGCAAACATCAAATCTACATTCAGCGCTGGAGGAGGCCTAAAATTTAGACATCTAGGAAAACTTTCAACTGGAAATAAGATTATTATCAAATACCAAATGGATTATGTATTTGGTGAAGATTTAAGCTCTAGATGTGAAAGATACAAGAATTCTAAAGATGGTTGCGGTGAACAATTCGAAAACACAGCATATTATACTGCTCTAAAGAAAACATCTGGTACTTACAGTGAAAATAAAACTGCAAAAGTAGTAGCTATCTGTCCTTACGTTCTTTCTCGTAATGGAGGAGATGTATTCTTCCACGATGTAGTTGATACAGGTTCAGACGTAAGCCAATGTTACGAAGTTAAATCTTGTGACGGACCTTGTATTCAACCAGAATCAGATAAAGAAAAAACAACACCTAGTACTGGTACTGGAGCAAGCGGTAATGCACCTCTTCTCAAATCTCCATCACATGATGTTTGTAGCAAGAGTAACATCTCAAAAGAACAGACAGGCGGTAATGAAGGTCTAGATGCTTACCAAGACGTCCTCAAAAACTTCTCAAGTAGCATTTGTGAATTACGTGCCGATGTATCCAAAGCTTGGACAAAACAAAACGTAACAGATTCAATTAACGCAAACGTGAAGAGACTTTCAAGATTTGGTTCAAACATAAGTGAAATACCTTCAGCGTCATCAACACACAATCTTCCACAAGATCCAAGCGGAGTATTTGTAAAAGTTGGTGGATCATTCACTATTGGAAATGGTCTACAAGATTACGTAATTGGAAATAAACTGGAAGATCGTGCAATCCCAGCTGCTCAAACCTATATCGTAATAGGTGGCAACCTAAGAATTAAATCAAACATTGTTTATGACAATAATTTAGATTTCGTTACAACATTTGATAAAACTCGTATCGCTTCCGCAGCCTTCATAGTAATCGGCGGCAACATTGAAATCGACGATAACGTAAGCCAAATTGACGGTATCATTATGGCCGTAGAAGACTCTAAAGGTAACGGAGGAAAAATTAAAGCAACAGGAGATATTTCTACTGATACAACAATCCTAAACATCAATGGTAACCTCATTGGTGACGTTTATAACCTCTTCAAGAATCGCCAAGCAGTTGGTGACCCACTTAAAGATCAAGGTTCTGTAAACATCCATTATGACGAACGTATTCTCTTGAATCCTCCATCAGGAATCAATGAGCTCATCAATCTACAGCAAGTAGTCGTTCCAAACTAATAAACAAAAGGCCCTGAGAAATCGGGGCCTTTATTGTACACAAAATTTATTCAAGCCTCACGTAGTTTGTTTTTGAACAAAGGTAAATTCCTGATATAATCCACTCACCATGGATAAGAAAACAGTTTACCTTTTTTACGGCGACGATCGCTACTCACTGAATCAAAAGCTAAAATTTTGGCAGGATGAGTTTGTAAAAAAATACGGTGAAAATTCTTTAGAAATAATTGATGGAGCTAGACTAGATGCCGATAATTTCTCCACCAATCTCGAATCTCTCCCTTTCCTTTCAGATAAGCGTTTAGTATTAGTTAAAGATTTCCTAGATCTCGGCAAAGAGGATAAACAAAAGCAAATCGCCTCCGCCATAGAAAACACTCCAGACTTTTGCCTACTAATTTTTCAGGAGAACGAAGTTCCAAAAAAGACTAATCCTATCTATAAAAAAATTAGCAAAATCGGTACACTTCAAGAATTTAAATCCTTGATGCCAACAGAAATAACTAAATGGATCACGGATAAAGCCAGGAAAGAAAATATTAAAATCAGCTTTTTTACAGCAAACTATTTAACTCAACAATGCGGCCCAGAACTATGGACCATCTCCAACGAATTAGATAAACTAGCCCTTTTCTCCAATGGAAAAGAAATCACCAAAGAGATGATAGACGATATTTGCATACCATCACTCACCTCTTCAATTTTTAAATTAACTGATGAAGTAGCACAAAAAAATGCCAAAGCTTCCCTCCGAACATTCAGAATTCTCAAAGATAGTGGCCAAGAATTAAACGGTATTTTCTTCATGCTAGTTCGTCACTTCCGCATTCTTACTCAAGTAGAAGAACTAGTTAACAAAGGAGAAAGTGCAGCAGAGATCACAAAAAAACTAAAACAACATCCTTTCGTAATTCAAAAGACTTCCCTTCAAGCTAGAAATTTTAATCGCGAAAAATTAGTAGAAATTTATCAAGAAATGATCAATATAGATAAAGGAGTCAAAACCGGAATTATAAAAAGTTTCAAAGGCGACAATCGCGAATTTGAACTCGCCATCGAAAAATTCATCATCAATTGCTGTAAATAAAAACCAAAGTGCTATACTCAATTAAGTTTTTAACTTTCTATATGAAAAAAACAATTCTAGCCGCAAGTATTCTCTCTCTATTTATCACTACAAACATCGTATCGGCAAATAGCTTAAAAGAAGTTATTCCTGGCTCTACAGACATGTACCTTGAATTTAACACCACCTCAAAAAATCCTCTTCAAGACTACATCAGCAAAGAAATGCCAAAGCAATTTGCAAACAGCATATTTTCTGATGAAACAGATCAAACTCAAAAAGAAAAGGTGATCAAAGCTTTCGGAGACATTCTTTCCAATACCACTCTTTCATTTGGAATGAACTACCCTGAAGATTTTTCTGCTGGATTAAAAGTTACAGATACTCAATTCCAAAATTTTATTGATGCACTTGGCTCAAAAGCCACAGTTGAATCTGAAAATCCAAAGATCTATTTAACAAGAGAGGACTTTTTCTTCACAAAATCAGGAGATCTATTATTAGCCGCTCCTACAAAGGAAAAATTACTTTCAATCTTAAATAACACCGGAGACATTTTGACATCAGATACAAATTTCAAAGATGTCAGCAGCGACTTCAGCGCAGAAGATGCCATCACAATTTTTATTTCAAATTCATTCGTCAAAAATATTTTCAAAAATAGCACAAAAGCTGAAGAAATGGCCACTGCCATTACAGATTCATTCAAAGCTTTTGGACTCACAATCAGAAAAACAAGCACTGGAATTAACTCAAAAATAATCACAGTTTTCGATTCCGCAAAGGCTAAAGAACTTGGATTGAATACAACAGCAAACAATTTCACTCCGCTCTTATACAAAGTCATGCCAAGTGAAAATCCAATTTTTTACACTGAAGCTTCAAATCTAAAAAACTCTCTTGATACAGCCATAAATTTGATAGAAAAAACTGGAAAAGTACCAGCATCAGAATTAAAGATTCCAACAGAAATAGACACATATCTTTCAATTCTAGAAAATGAAATTGCAGTTTATATTCAAAAAGACACTCAAATTCTTCCTGCGGTTACAATTATATTAAACACTTCAGCTCATAAAGATATTGCAGCAGACATCGTAACAAAACTAACTTCTGCATTAGAAGAAGAATTCAAAAACAACAATACTGAATATCAACAATCAGTAAGTAAAGGATTAACTACTTACACTTTTGATCTAAACAAGCTAGACAAAGAAGGCCAAATTCCAGATGGAATGAATAAAATCAGCATCACAATTGGAATAACTCCTGAGAATTATCTCATCCTTTCTTCTTACTCAAAAATTGCTTCAAAATACGGAGAAGGTCTCACAAAAAATTCCGATTTCAAAACTGCCTTCTCAAACCTAAATCAAACAGTTGCCGGAATTACCTATGGAAACATCGAAAATCTTGCTTCATGGTATGACCAAGTTCTTAACACTGTAGAACAAGTAAGCACTAACGATTTTACAAAAAAACAAATCACAGAAACACGTGATTTACTCAAGCAAGCAAAGAAACCATGGCACGACTTCGCAATCACAAAGAAAAATACAGAAACAAAGAGTACTACAGAAATTAATCTAAATTTTGATATCAACCAACTCAACCTATCTTATTTCAAAACTTTCTACGACTTTTCAAAAGCAAATAAGTTAACTTTCAAAAGTTTCACAAACTCACGCCAAACTTTCAATGATACACCTGCTGACGGCTGGTATTACAGCGACGTCAAAGAACTAAGCGCTCGTGGAGTCATTAATGGCTACGGAGACAATAGCTTTAAACCAAATAATCAAATCACACGTGCAGAGTTTTTAACTATGGTGTTACGTGCATTTGAAGGAAACAATTTCGATTACAATTACGGAGAATCTACTTCTAAATTTAAAGATGTCAAAGATAGCGACTGGTTTGCAAATGCTGTAACACAAGGAACAAATGATGGTCTAGTTAGCGGTTACAGCGACAACAGCTTCCATCCAAACAGCCCAATAACTAGAGCAGAAGCCACAGCCCTTCTACATAAAATGATCAAGTTCAAATACGGTGAACAAGTTAAACTTCCAGTGAGAGCTTTCGCTGATCCATTCACAGACGTTAAACCAAATGACTGGTACTATGAAGATGTTCAAAGAATTTACGGATACTCCATTATTGACGGAGACAGCAATGGCACTTCCTTCTCACCAAATCGCAATTTAAACCGCGCTGAAGCTTCAAAAATTATCAACAAAGCCTTAAAAGGAATAGATGAAGTTTCTAAAGGAGGAAATAGTTTTCCAGAGATGCAATAAAGAATAGCCTTTAAGCTGTTGAAATTTCCGACGACTTGAGTTAAAATATCCACAAATAACAGATACAAAATGGAAAATCAACTCATCGCTATTCTCACAAATTTAGGACTTACAGACAAGGAAGCCAAGGTATATCTTTCCTGTACCGAAATTGGCACTGGAGTCGTGTCAGATATTGCTCACAAAGCTGGTATTAATCGTGTCACAACTTATGACATCCTCGAAAAACTTTCACAAAGAGGAATGGTAAGCTTTTACACTAAGAAAAAAATTAAATATTTCAGCAGCATTGCTCCGGAAAATCTTTTAGAGGAATTCGAAAAACGCACTAATGACCTTCGCAGCTCCCTACCAAAATTTAAAACTCTTACTGGTGAAATTAATCATCCACGTATCAGATATTTTGAAGGACTTGAAGGTATCAAAGCCATTTATGCCGATACTCTTAGTAGCAAGAGCGAAATTCTAAACTATTCAAACTCTCACGAAATCCGCAAACAGTGGCCGACATACGATCAAGATTACGTAGAAAAAAGAGCTGAAAAACAAATCTACCTTCGTGGTATTTCACCAAAGGACAAAGCCGGAGAAACAGTGCAATCACAAGATAAAGAATTCTTCCGTGAAATGCGCCTCATCCCATCTGACCAATTTGATTTCACAAATGAGATCAATATTTACGACGACAAAGTGGCAATTATATCTTTCAAAGATGAGCTTATCGGTATGATTATCGAAAGCATAGAAATCGCCAATAGCCAACGCGCCATCTTCAACATGTGCTGGCAATTCGCCAATATAGTCTATCCATTAAATGTAAAAAATAAATTAATGGAGCCACTGAAAACACCAGAGGCAAAAGGAAGATTAATAGCAGAAGGAAGCGCTGAAGACAATTTATCATTATTCTAAAATTTTCATGTCCATCATCAAACGCAAATGGGATTTCCTCAGAAAAGACCGCAGAGCAGCTCTAATTAAAGCAGTAATCACCTATTTCAAAGAAGAAAAAGAAAAAGAAATTGGCATGATTGAAGCCGAAGAAATTCTAGATTTTTTCTTAGAGACATTAACTCCAGACATCTACAATAAAGCCATCGATGATGCAAAAAACACGGTAAAACAAAATTACGAGAACATGGAAATAGATCTCGATTTACTATTAAACAAATAGTTCTAGTTCCTCTCCAAGAAATCACTCACCTGAAGACATCTTCCTTCCTCAAATTGCGGAGCAATAATTTGTAATCCAATTGGCAATCCAGCCTTATCTTTTCCTGCAGGCACAGCCAAAGCCGGCACACCAGCAGCATTCACTGGAATAGTCAGAGCATCAGCCATATACATCGCCAAAGGATCATCCATAAATTCCCCAATTTTAAACGGAGGAATAGGAGAAACTGGCGCAATCATCACATCAACTTTTTTGAAAGCATCCGCAAACTCATTGATAATCACCGTACGAACTTTCTGAGCTTTCTTATAATAAGCATCATAATAACCCGCAGAAAGCACATAAGTTCCAATCATAATTCTACGCTTAATTTCATCACCAAATCCTTCACCTCTAGCCTCACAATAAAAATCCATTAAATCTTTTGGATCACTAGCCGGTTTCTTACCATATCTAATTCCATCAAATCTTTCCAAATTAGCAGATAGCTCCGCTGGAATACTGACGTAATAAACAGCTACAGCGTATTTAGTTGAAGGCAAATCTACTTCCATCACTTCAGCACCAGCCTTTTCCAAAATCGCCACCTTAGCCATCACCGCCTCTTTAATTTCTTTCTGCACTCCTTCACCAAAATATTGTTTAGGTAAACCAATTTTCATTCCTTTCACATCCTTACCTAAAAACCCATTATAATCTGGAACTTTCACGTCTGGTGTCGTCAAATCACGACGATCCTTACCAGCAATCGCCTGCAAGACAGTCGCCACATCTTCAGTGCTCTTTGCAAAATGACCAATAGTATCCCAAGAAGAAGCCATGGCATTCACGCCAGAACGACTCACACGACCATAAGTCACCTTCATGCCATAGTTACCACAAAAAGAAGCAGGAAGACGAATAGAACCTCCTGTATCAGTTCCCAAAGTGTACATACACATATTCGCAGTCACAGCCGCCGCACTTCCACCAGAAGAACCTCCAGCCACACGACTCAAATCAAAAGGATTTTTTGTAGGACCAAAACAAGAATGCTCACTAGATCCACCACAAGCAAATTCATCCAAATTAGTTTTTCCAATCATCACCATATCTTGTGCTTTCAATCTCTCAATTACAGTCGCATCATAAGGTGGCACAAAATCCTTCAAAATCGGAGAACAGCAGGTCGTCCTCACGCCCTTAGTACAGATCAAATCTTTCACTCCACAAGGAATTCCGGCCAAAGCTGAAATCTTTTCCCCAGCTGCGATTTTCTTATCCACAGCTTCAGCAGTCTCCATGGCACCTTTTGCATCCACCGTCACAAAAGCATTGAGCTCGCCATTCTTCGCCTCAATCGCCGCCAAACAATCCTTCAACAAATCTACAGAAGAAAATTTCTTTTCCTTGAGACCTTTTGAGGCTGCACTAATTGTTAATTCATTTAATTTTCCCATTTCAATTATTTTACAACTCTAAGAACTCTCACTTGTCCGCCATCCACAGGCAATTCACTACACTTCAAAAGCTCAGACTTTGTACTCTGACCCTGTATCACTTCGTCCTTATCCATCACATTGGTAAGACCAGTCACCTGGTTTGTCCCAACCACATCCTTCGTATCCACTTCAGCTAAAATATCAATATACTCAAGCACACTAGAAAGCTGCTTACCGAATTTCTTCACTTCCTGATCAGTAAGTTTGATTCTAGCTAACTTCGCTACATGTTTTACCTGGTCGTCGTTTAACATACGAGAAATATATAGAACAAAATCAGATCTGGCAACTACCAAAGCTAAGGCAACGTACCGTGTGGTGTACACGGCCAAACAAATAGCATATAATTGTTGCGCCTTATGAACACTCATTCCTCAACAATCACCAATATAAAGAAGGTTGCCCTGGTATTCTTCATTGTTACCGGTGTACTTCATCTCGGTTCAAGTATGTTTTTGGCTAACAACCTTTTTGTAAAAGCAGCATTTATCACCAATAAGACCATGGACATTCCATTCGCCATTACTGGTCTGATTTATGCTTTATCTTCACTCCGTTTAAACCTCACAAACCCTGAGCACGATCACAAAACACTTGATATTATCCTGATCTGTGCGATTATATTAGTCCTGCTCGGTCTTATAGGTGTAAATCTATTCTTACCTGACCTTCAGGCCTAATTATGAACCAGGAGAAAAAAACTAGAGTCATGGTTTTTGGCACCTTTGACTACTTACATGCTGGCCACGAAAATCTTTTTATTCAAGCCCGTGAGCTTGGAGATGAGATTGTAGCTATTATTGCTCGTGATAAAACTGTAAGAAACATTAAAGGAGAAACTCCAGATCACAATGAAAAAGAAAGATTAGCAAATTTAAAGAATACAGGTTGGGCAGAAATGGTTTTCTTAGGAAATCCTAAAGATAAAACTAAAGTTATCAAGGAATACCGCCCAGATATTATTGCTTTGGGCTATGACCAATTTGCCTTCACTTACAGATTAGAAAAATTTCTTATGGATATAAAACTCGACGCAAAAATCGTCAGATTGAAACCATACAGACCAGACATGTACAAATCTTCAATTATCAAAAAACAGAAGTTAGAATCAGCAGAAAATCAACCAGCAGCCTAAATAGATCTTTCAACCAGATTCAGCTTGTTATATAATCCTGACAAAGCTCACCCTTTCCTATGCAAAATAAATCCTCGTTTTTTTCTCTTTTTGAAAAAAGTCTTAAATTAAGCCTTAGCAATATTTGGCGTAATAAAGTGCTTTCCTTAGCCACAGTTTTTGTAACTGGAACTATTCTTTTCATTTTCAATATCATTCTATCGATAAATTTTATCACCCAGAGCGCACTTACAGACCTCAATAAAAAAGTAGACATCACAGTTTATCTCAAAGAAACAACTACCGAAGAACAAGCTCAATTAATTACCAAAGACCTCGAAGGCATCAAGGAAATTGCCGGAGTGAACTACACTTCAAAAGCTCAAGCACTAGAGCAAATCAAAACTACTCATCCTGACCTCACTCTTTCTTTTGAAAAATACAATCTCGGAAATCCACTTCCGGCCAGCCTAAACATCATCACTGTAAATCCTAAGTATCATCAAGCCGTAGCCGATTTTCTCGCTCAGGATAAATACCAAGTTTATCTTTCCAATGTAATCACTAATAATTCTAGCGACAACAACATCATCACTAGCGTTTCAAAAAACCTCATTAAGCTCAGCGATTTCACTCATCAAGTAATTTTCTGGCTCATTATTACCTTCGTACTTGGAGGTGCACTCATCATCCTTAATGCTCTACAAATTACTATCTTCACTAGAAAAAATGAGATCAGCGTAATGAAATTAGTTGGAGCATCTCATTGGTTTATTCGTTCCCCATTTATTATTGAAAGCATTATATACGGAATATCATCAGTACTTTTGAGCTTTATCATGTTCTTCAGCTTAACTGGAAAAATTCAAATTGAAGAAACATCTTTCTGGAGTTATTACACAAGTATTAACTTTATTCTTGTCTTCCTATTGGAACTCCTAGGTACAATTTTGCTCTGTATTTTCAGCTCAAGCATTGCTATTCACGAATATCTGAAACAAGATCTTCAAGATTAAAAATGAAAAGTACTAGCGTCAATTGTGTCATTCTCGGCCATCGTGATTTCACTGAAAATGACAAACTAATTTTTCTATACACAGAAGAATTTGGGAAAATTAAAGTCATTGCAAAAGGAGGTCGTAAGATTACCAGCAAGTTTACCGGACACGTGGAAACTCTGAATTTTGCCATGGCTGAAATTTACTTTGGACCAAAAAATATTATTCTCAAAGAAATAATTACTATAAAAAATTTCAAAAAAATACGCGATAATTTGGAAAGACTTTCAGCCGCTATTCAAATTGCCGAAATTACCAATCACCTACTTTATGAAGGTCAAAAATTAGACAATTTAATGGGTCTACTTACAGATACTCTACAACAGCTCAGCACCTCGACAAAACCCGCATTAACAAGCCAAGCATACATGATCAAAATTCTTGATCAATCAGGCCTTGTTCCTGACTTCAAAAACATCATCAGCAACCTCGACCAAAAATATTTAAAATTCTTCCACTACCTCCAAACTCAACCACTAAACGCCATAGATAAAATAAACGTCACCGAAAAAGAAAACGAAACTATAAACCTAGTCATTAAAAAAATTATCAACTACAACTCATAAGCCAGCATTTCTAAAAACTTCATCGGCTCTATTCACTTTTATTACACCTTCAATATCCTCTAAACGATTTAACAATTCGTTAAATTGATCAAAGTCATTCATATCTAACAAGAAGTAATCATAATGCAATTTATCTTCTCCTCTTTTAATCATAATATCTAAAATATTAATCTTCAATTTGCCCATAACCGCAGCAATATCCTGAATCAAACCTACTCTAGAAAATACCTCGAGTTTTATACCAACTCTAAATCCATTATCTCTTGCCACGGCTTCATGCCCCTTCCATTCAGCAAAAATAACCTTTTCGCGATTTAAAGTATCAACAACTGGACAATTCAATTTATGAATACTTATACGTTTACCACGGCTATTTACATATCCCATAATTGGCTGACCTATTTCAGGCTTACAACAAGCCGCAATCTTTGCTGGAAAACCTGTCTGTCCACCAACAACAACTTGCTGTTCCAATGGAAGAACTGGCACAACTTTTAGTTTCTTTTTTGTAGCAGCAGATTCAGCTTTTTCCGTACTCATTCCAGCAGGCAAAATCTTTTCATATGGATATATTTTTTTGACAACATCGGTAGCAAACTTACTTCCACGTCCCACTTCTTCCAACAAAGCTTCACGCTGACTCAAAGTCAAATTTGCATCTCCAAAATCCTTCAATAGTGAATAATTTTGATCTAGTGGAGGCTTATTCAAACGCTCTAGTTGAGTATTAATTAATTCCCTACCACTCTTTAAATTTTTATCTTTATGCTGACCACTAAACCAAGCCTTAATTTTATTTTTAGCAAAACCACTCTTAACCATTGAAAGCCATTTCACCTTTGGAATAGCATCATTTCTCAAAACAATTTCCACCACGTCTCCATTTTGTAATTGATAATCAAGAGGCACAATCACCCCATTAACCTTTGCCGAAATACAGTGATTTCCCACATCCGTATGTACAGCATAAGCAAAATCCAAAGGGATAGCACCAACAGGAAGATCCTTAACTTCACCTCTAGGAGTAAGTACAAAAATCCTATCCTTGAAAATATCAATTTCAACTTCCTTCATTACATCTGAAGACTCTGAACCAAAAAACTCATGAATTTGCTCGAGACCACGAATCCAATCCACATGACGATTCAAATCCTCCATTGAAGAAGATCTATTAGTCTTATAGAGCCAATGCGAAGCAATACCATACTCAGCCTCACGATGCATTTTCTCATCTCTAATTTGTATCTCCACGGGCTTATCAAAACCCTTCGGTCCCATTCCCAAGACCACAGTGTGCAAACTTCTATAACCATTAGGTTTTGGTACGGCTACATAATCCTTAAATCTACTAGAAATAGGTTTCCATTCACTATGAATCAAACCAAGTGCCGCATACAAATGATCATAATTTTCTTTCTCCGGCAAAATAACTCTAATAGCAAAAAAATCGTATAAATCATAAAGATTTACATATCCTTTCTTCGCCAACTTTGTATAAATACTATAAAAATTTTTAATACGTCCGTGAACCTCAGCCTCTATTCCTCGAGCTCTCAAAAAAGCTACAAGCTGATCCCTTATAACTTCAATAGGCATACCTTTAGTCTCAGTAAACTCCTTAATCTGATCAGTAAGTTTCTCCCACTCTTCAGGATTCAAATATCTAAAAGCCAAATCTTCTAATTGGATTTTAATCTTATAAATACCTAAACGTGAAGCAATTGGCACATACACATTCATTGTTTCCTTAGCAAAATGGTAACTTTCAGCAGGACTCATGGCTTGAATCAAATTCTGCATCATGCATAAACGATGAGCCAACCAAATCAAAATAACCCTCACATCTTTAGCCAAGGTCATAAACATTTTACGCAAAACTTCAACCTGAGTACCCTTATCATTTTCAGAATACTTAAGCCCATAAATTTTTCTCAGAGAATTTAAAATTTCCAAGACATTAGGTCCAAAATTAGTAAGCACAGTGTCCTCACTAATCATCGACATCACAAACAAATCATGCAAAAGAATAGCCACGATTGTATCTTCATCAGGCTTCAAAGGAAGCAAAATTTCCAAGACACATAAATGAAAATTTTGGCTATTATCTAATGAAGCATACTTTTCAGTAGCAAAATCGAAAGCTTTCAAAATTCTAGCTTTATCAAAAAGCTTCCTGTAACTACTTATTTTTTCCAGTATTTCCGTACTCATTTTTAGCAAAAAAAATAACGACTCTTGAGAGTACATTATAAGACAATCTCATCTACCTTGACCAGCATTTTAATTTACTGGAATGATGGCGTTAATATCAGATCCTTTGATATCAAAAACCTTAACGCCCTTAATCAAAGCCTCAGTATTAGTAGAAATATCCTTTGCCCTTGGCTTCATAGCAGCCAAAGAGTTAATAAACATATTTTTTAAAATATTTTCTGCTCCATATTGAGCTTTAGTCCTAGAAGCCTGATTAGAAGTATCCATAAACAACTGTAAATTGTCATAAGAAGTTTGTCCATAATAATTTTTTGCCTGAGAAAAGAATGCTGTTTCATAAGTATTAGCCAATTTAGAAGTAGCAGCATATTGAGTATTGTACTCCTGCAAATCTCCTTGTATCGTAGCCAAAGCCAAGTCCCCTTGATCAATTAAATTGTTCATCTCTTTTAGGTATTTATCTAGAGCTGCACGTCTATCTACAGCTAAATCCAACATGGAATAAAGATCTACATTATAAATATTATTCATCTTCTCCAAAATCTGTACATATTCCACGAAACGCTCCTGCTTTAAATTCACAATTTCGCCAAAAATAAGTCCAGCATCCACACCACCCATACTTCCAATAGAAGTAATAGGTTCAGCCTGAATTTGACCACCTTGTTTTTGATATTCAAGACCAAAAATATAGGAAGAAATCACATCATAAGGTCTCTTATCAGATTTCACTTCATTCTGAGTAACAACGTTACGTTTCACAGCTTCCTTAGGTCCACCACTAGTACCAAAATTAAATCCTCCAAATATAAAGAACAAACCTCCAAGAACAAGAATCACTAAAATTACACTAAAGATAATAATTTTATTTTTAGTTATACCGGCATGTTCCAAAATCGTCCAAAAACTTTCCTTAGCTTCAACACCAACATCAACTACTTGCTCAATCTTATCAGGGAAAACTGGGTCAATTTTTCTTTCTTCAACCTCACTAGCTTTAACTTCAATTACTTCAGGCTTCGAATCAACTACATCATTTTCATCCTCAGTCACATTGCTATCACTAGAATCATTAAAATTAACTGACTTCGCTTCGTCAGATTCTCCCACATCTTCTGGAGATTCAACAACCTCATTAACACCCTGATTAATATGAGGAACACTATGTGTCATCTCAGCCTCTCTTCTATCATCAACCGTAGAAGCAGGATCAGAAAGATCAAAAGGGTTAATTGGCTGTTCGTCCTTCTTTTCTTTATAAGCCGCAACATGATTATCTTCAAAAGGATTTACAGGTGTAACATTATTATTCGAAGGAAAATCAAAAGGATTGATTGGCGCAACTGGAGGATTAGGAGCAATCTCTTCTGGCTCAATTGGAGCTGCTGGAACTTCTGAAATTTCTTGAACATTTTCAAAATCTGGAACTTCCGGAATCTCAGGATTATCTGGGATTTCTGGAACTATATTTTCTTCAAGAGGAGGCTCTACCTCTTCAGAAGAAACAACTTCTTCTTCCTTCGCAACCTCTTCCTCTTTAGCAATTTCTTCATCGCTAAAAATAGGTTCCTCAGGCTGTTCTTCATTTACATCATCATCAAAAGAAGGAACATCTCCACTTTCTTGAACAGATTGATCATAATCAAAAGGTGAAGCTACAACCTCTTTCACTTCTTTAATTACAGGTTTAACCTCTAAAGGCTTTTCCTCTTTCTTTACCTCATTTTGTTGAGGGAATTTTTGATCTAAGTTTTGATTAACAGTTCCTAAATTACTTTTTTTACGACGACGTCTTCTTCTTTTCTTTTTAAAAACAGCTTCAGCCTGACCTTCTTGGCCAGCCTTAAATCCCTGTTTAAACTCATTAATCTTATCTTTGGCTACTGCACCTTCAATCTTTTGCCAAATCTTAGCCTTATCTTGGGCATTTTTATGATGATCAGCTTTGTGTTCGTTTTTCAGATCACGACGCTCATCTTTTTGATCGCCTGAACGATCATCATGACTTTGGTGTCCTCCTCCCTGATTTTGACCACCTGTTTGCATCAATATTTACATAAATTTATCCTGTAATTATACCACAAATCAGTCTTTAAATAAAGACAACCATAAATAATAATCCCCTCTCCAGCTCTAGCTAAAACTCCCCAAATCTGCTATAATAATCAGATTAATTTAAAACTAATACATGGCAAGCTCAAGCCTAAACAATTCATTAAGTGGCGGTCAAATAGCTACTGATGGAAAAAGCATTACAAATTCAGGTGGAACAATAGATTTAAGTAACATCAGTAGTACTGTAGTTAGCAAATTCATAGATTTTGCTGAAGCTGTAATAGTTTTGGTTGTAATGTTCTTCATAATTCATTGGGTAAAAAAATACATAGCCAAGATTGAAACTCAACACGATCAACAAAGAACAGCCCTAAACGTAGTAGAGAAGCTAGTGGTAGGGTTCATTATGGTAATTGGTGTAACAATCGCCTTAAAGATAGTTGGAATAGATATAAGCGTACTAGTTGGAGTAGGACTCGTCGGATTAAGCTATGCCCTAAAAGATATCATTCAAAATTACGTTGCTGGTCTTCTAATCTTCATAAAAGCCCCATTTAAAATTGGAGATATCGTTAAAATCAAAAACTATGTGGGCCGTGTAGATAAGATGGAATTCCAATCTACAAGCCTCAAAACATTCGATCACCGTGATATCACAATCTACAATTCAGATATTATGACCCAGTCTATAGAGAACTATTCTCGTCACAATATGCGTCGTTTAGAAATAGATGTAAGTCTTGGATATGGCAGTGATGTACAAAAAATAACAAATATTATTAGCGCCATCTTGGCCAACAATACTTCTGTACTAAAGGAACCTAAATCCTCAATTTCCTTCAAGAGTTTTACTAGCAACAGTATGATAGTAAAAGTAAAATTCTGGGTAAATGTTCCTTCAAATTTCTTAGAAATTCGTTCAGACATTGCTTGGAAGATTAACCAAGCATTCGATGAATCTACAATCTTTGGACCATACGAACGTGGATTCCAAACAGCAAATGATTTTACTATTAACACAGAACGTCAAAAAAGAATTAAAGAATTTTATAGCAATCCCCAATATTCAGGTGCAGCCCCTGCTCCAGCCAGTGCTGCAGTAATACCAGCAGTTCCAGTTCTTGATGCCAATGGACAACCAATCCCAGTGGAAGTAGTTTCAGACACAGATGAACCTGAAATTTACGATGATTTGTAAAAAACTCCAAGTAAGCATAAAATAAAAGGAAATTTAATCAAACATATTCTGCACACTCTCAGTAGTATTGATTTTGGTTATCCTGAAGCCTTAAATGACACCTCCTCTCCCCTTGACACTGGGGCTGATTTTGCTAAATCACCTCTAGAGAGACTAGCTACAAAACATAGTTCACGCCTAGTAAATCAAAGAGGACAAATCAATGGAATGGGAGCAAATTTCAGAGGACTCTCCATGGGAATAATGGGAGACGCCATTGCTATACCAGAATTAGCTATCAGTTACCTTCAAAGAAAACTTGGAGATGCCATTGGAAATATGAATTTTGACTTAGCCATGGACCCAACATTTTTTGGAGAAAAACCAAGAGATCAAAATGGAAAAATATTACTAATTCCGGGTTATGCCGCCTCTCCTAGGCATCTCGACAAACTCGCAGATCATCTCGGAGAGAATGTTACAACTAATCCTCATTTTGAAAGAAGAAAAATAACTGAAAGAGTATTAGAAGACGCCAAAATCTTAGCCACTAATATAATTAGAGACAATCTCCAAGTTAACATTTGCGCTCACAGTAGAGGAGGATTAGTAACTCTATGCGCCATGAAAATGATTCAAGAATTACAAAAAGACGAGCTAATAAGAAAAGTATTTCTCTTGTCTCCGACTTCTCATGGAATTAGAAAAGAGATAACCCCAATTGCTCAACAGCTAGGCATCGGTGCCATTGAAGATCTTTGTCCAGGAAGCGAAGCAGTAAATTACTGGCAAGGATTAAACATGAAGAACAGATCAAAAATTCACATTGTAAGCCAAGAAGGCGGAGATGGATTCACCTCCCCCGATCATAGCTTCGTAGATGGATCAACAATGTTTGTAACACCACACTGTGGGCATCAAAAAAGTATTAGAGATCCATCAACTCCATTCTTTCAGCTTACAGTTGAACTAATACATCATTCTGTAATATGAACCAATTAGAATTCTTCCAAGAATAAATTGGAACACCATATAAGAAATTACTCCGATTACTAAAATAATAATGGCATTTTGTTGTGAAAGCTTTCCCCATTCTAAAAATAAATGGTAAGCAACGGCAAACATCCAAACAACACCCACCATCCAAACTAAATCGAATAATCCAGTAGGCTCAATAATTCCTGTCAAAGCCAACAAAAATGGCACCGCACTCAACCACAAGAACACAGAAGCATAAGCCAAAACTTTGAAAAATGCCCAGTGACTATGTTTGCTATCAAACATTCTTTCTGCCGCATAACTCATAGCAAAAATTGCTCCTACTATTGCAATTGTTGGAATAACCATAGGCCAGAAAATAAATCTGGAAGCTATAGAACCAAAACCTGAAGGGAATAACATTGAAGACAAAATAAGATTCAACACTGGTGGCACTGCCAACATTATAAAGCCCCATTTTTTAGCGCTTGGGCGATTTGCCACAGCAGCCATAGTAGGCTTATCAAATTTTAAAATTTTTATACCGTCTTTGATTTCATTAATCATAAAAAAATTATTAAATTAAAAATTATTAAACTGGGGCAGCTGCGGTGAGCAACTTAACTATATCATTATAGAAAGTCTTCATATCCTGAACAGATGTAGATGCATCATCCAAAGGCACCTCCATAGTTGAAATAGTTTTATCTTTACCTTCTACTATAGACTTCAATCTATCAGCAGAAACATCAACTGGAAGCACTTCATTCTTTGCAGATGACTTAGTATAATTTTCTACAACTTTAGACATTGACTCAAAACGATCAAAATATTCTCCACCCATCTGTCCACTAGCTGTCACACTTTTTTGTAATTTATCAGTAGAATCTTTTTTATAATCTACAGAAAAAGTACGTTTAGCATAATCAGGAGTTAAAACCAAAGAAGTGGTTCCTTTTTGATTTATTATACCAATAGAAAATTTAGCTACGTTTCCAGATCCAAAACAAGCAGTTAAACCAACCGCCAACAACACAACAGTCAGAAAATATAAAAATTTTTTCATAAAATTTGGAATAAGGTTAAATCCAAAAAGGATTATACAATAAAATTTCTAAAAAATACAATCCCTAACAGAAGGCAAAAAAAATGACCCCATTTGATTGGGGCCATTCTTCAAAATTATATTTATTTCTTCTTTGTGTCAGCAGCAGGAGCAGCATCGGCAGCAGGAGCAGTAACTGCAGTAGCAGGTACATCAGCAGCGGCAACAACTGGAGCATCAACAACTTCTTCCTTAGGCAACACAGCAGTTACTACCACTTCTTCTGGTGGATTCATAACAGTAACAGTAGTTGGAAGATTCAAATCTTTCACACGTACGAAGCTATGTAGATCAACGATAGGTTCAACGCTAACTTCAATAGATTGAATAAGATCTTTTGGTAAACACTTAACTGTAATTTCATCTAAGTTGTAAGTCAAAATACCTCCAAAGTCTTTTACGGCTTTAGCAGTACCAACAAACTTCAATGGAATCTTAGCAGTAATAACCTGATCCATTCTTACATTAATAAAATCCACGTGGATAATTTTGTCAGAGATAGGATCACGTTGAATATCATGAACCAATACATTGTGCTTAGCCTTACCATCAACACTTAATTCAATAACTGTATTCTTACCAGCAGTTCTGTAAAGACGACGGAAAGGGCCATAAGCCAACTGTAAAGAAACGTTCTTAACACCTTTTCCATAGAATTCTGCAGGTAGTAAGTTTTGTACAAGTAAATCCTTACCTTTTACCTTCAAATCCCTAGTTTGTACTTCAATAGTCTGTATGTCCATATATGTGCTTCAAGATTAAATTGCCCGCCCAGTGTAGCCGAAAGACTGCATCGACGCAATAGAAATTTGACTTCTGCCTCACACCCCCATTTACCCACGCCCCGGCTTTGCACTGTACATCCCCTTTTTAACCTGCTAAACTCGCCTAAAGAAATTAAAAAAACTAATATGTTTGATAAAGCAAAAAACCTCTACAAATTACAGAAACAAGCTCGCGAAATTAAGGAAAAATTGAAAAATACTCATATTGAAGCTGAAAACGAAGGAGTTTCAGTAATAATCAATGGTGAACAGGAAGTAATTGAAGTACATATATCAGACGAGTCTCTTCAAGATAAAAAGAAATTAGAAAGCAATCTAGTAAACTGCATGAATAAAGCAGTGAAAAAATCTCAACAAATTGGCGCTGATCTCATGAAAGACATCATGGGAGACATGAATATGCCAGGATTGAACTAAAACTATGGTTTTTTACAGCTACAATAAAAACAGAAGATTTTATCGATTTTTGGGAATTCCAGTAATCGTAGCCTTTGTATTATTAGTCTTATATATTAGATATCATAGCTTCGTATACGACCCCGTAGATCCAAGCGACAACACCGGCATCTCCTTTCAAGTAAAGAAAGGTCAGAGCGTAAAAGATATTGCCGGCAGCTTAGAGCAGAAAGGATTAATAAAGAGTCCCCTTTCCTTATATATACACGCAAAACTTAATCATCTAGGTGAAAACATCATTGCCGGACGCTTTGTCTTAACAAAAGCAATGAATGGACCAAAAATTTTAGAAGCACTAAGCGATGCCTCAAAAGCCCAATTCGTCATCACGGTACAAGAAGGCCTTACTATTAAAGATATAGATGCCAAATTAGTAGACATGGATCTCATTAAAGCAGGAAATTTTATTCAAGCCGTGAAAAGCTTTGATAATTGGCAAGGATATTTATTCTTAGACAAAGCAACTCTTTCAAAACTAGATCTCCCATTGGAAGGATACCTCTACCCAGATACTTATTTCCTAAATCCTGATGGATTCAGACCAAACGATTTAATTTCAATGATGTTAAATAATTTCGAAAAGAAATTTTCAAAACTACAGGAAAACATCAAAAAACACAGCATTCACCAGATCATAACTATGGCTTCCATCATTGAAAGCGAAGTCAAAAGCAGTAAAGATCGCAAAAATGTATCTGGAATTTTCTGGAAGAGATTAGATGCTCATTGGCCACTTGGAGCTGACGCCACTCTATTATATGTAACTAAAGATCGCACAATTACTGGCAAAGATTTGGCCATTAATTCTCCATACAACACTCGCAAAAACCAAGGCCTTCCTCCGGGACCAATTTGCAGCCCAAGTATCGATAGTATCGAAGCGGCAATGTATCCAACAACAACAGCTTACTGGTTCTACCTCACCACCCTCGATACCGGTAAAGTAATCTACGCAAAAACTAATGAGGAACAAAACCTCAATAGAGCAAAATATTTAAAATAGTTTAATCTTGAATTGTTCCAGTAGGAACTGTCGCTGGCGTAGTTGTGGCAGGAGCAGGAGCAGAAGCCGCATTTGGCGTAGCTGCTTGAGGAGTGTAATAAACATGAATAATTATACTCTCGCCTCTTTTTCCATTAGCATCCAAACCGTAGATTTCATAAATGTTATCACCAGCCTTCATTAAGCCAAAATCCGCATTAGCAAAATAACTCCAGCTAGTTGATCCAGCTTTAAATTTAGTCAAAGTATATCCATTCACCACAACTTTATCAGCACCTTTAATTGTACCGCTTAAAGTAGTAACCCTACTTGTAACTTTATAAACACCGCTAGCATCTGGCTTCACACCGCCAGCAATAGAAAGTATTTCTGGTTTAGATACAGTAGTAGATTCAGCTGGAGAACCAGTCTTAACTGGAGCTACGACTGGAGTTGTTGAAGGTGTAGTTGGAGTAGCAACCGGAGTCTTAGAAGCATCAACTGTAGAAGTAACTATTGGTTTACCATTTGCATCAACAGTTGTTCCATCAGGCAAAACAGTAGTTCCAACATCAGGAGTCACTACAGTAGAAGGCTTAACAACCTGGGGAGCAACTTTCACAAAACCAATGCCACCTGGACCAACTGTCTTTTCAAAAACAGTAGGAGAATCATCTTCCTTAATATTCCACAAATACCATTCACTCTGCTTAAAATCATCAGCTAGAGCCGCCAAAACCGTAGGACTTTGATGAGCCCAATAAGCTTTCAACACGTCGCTCTTAAAATTAATTTCTTGGCCAACTCCAATTTTTTCAGATTCTACAACTTTACTACCACTTTCATCCAAAACATCCACAGACAAACCATCATTTTGTGAAACAGCTATGACTCTCGCAACTTGATCTCCTTGGTTCTCTAATTCGAAAATGCTGGCATTATTAGAATTCGCCACAATATTATTCATAGTCACCTTAACGTCAGAATGACCAGAAGTTTTATTCATCATATCAAACCAAACATCACCAGCAAAAAGATGAATATCCATACTTGGAACATCACTTTGATCATTTATAGTATCGAAACTAAGATCAGCATTACCTCCAATTCTCATCAAAGTACCATCATAGAACTCCACAATAAATTTTGCGTCCGCAGAAGATCTGATTCTATCTCCCTGCATAACTACAGAATCAGTACTCAAATTAAAAAATGATTCAGTCCCCCATGCCTTCATTTGCGCACTTCCATTCACTATATGCAAATAAGCTGCTTTTGGCTTAGAAGAAGGAAAAACAGCACGCCACAAATTAAAAACAAGCACGCCAATAATTCCAATACAAATAATAATCAGAAAAGGCATGACGTAATTAGTCTTACCTACCTGACGACGTGGCTGATGATAACGCGGTCTTTGATACACGGGAATTGATTAATAATAAAACAAATTGATTCTAGAACACACCAATCAAAATGTCATCAGATTTTTATTCAAAATCTTTATAGACCCATCTCTCTTTTAATTGCATTTACGTCTCTAACCAATCTCAAATCTGTTCTTAGTTTTCTAGCTGTCTGGCTGCAAGCGTGCATTACTGTAGTATGATTTCTGCCACCAAAGCCGTCTCCAATTTTTTCATAAGATTCATTTAACTCATTCTTGATCAAATACATACAAACGTGACGAGGAAGCATCAAACCCTTATGTCTGTCCTTACCCATCAATTCATCAGCACTTACCTTATAGTACTCAGCTACAATGTTTAATACATCAATAGAGTTCTTAACAATATTGCGACCTTGTCTTGCTTCAATATCGTAACCAATAATTTTCTGAGCTTTATTTAAACGCTTAATAATTTCTGCAACTGAACGAATAGTAGTAACACGGTTGAAAAGCTGGCTTTCAGCCATAATCTGACGCAAAACTCCTTCTAATTCACGAACGCTGCTCTGAACATTAGTAGCAACGAAATCAAGAACCTCTGGATCAAGCATAATCTGATTTTCACGGCATTTCTGGTGCAAAATAGCCAATCTTGTCTCGAAGTCTGGAAGCAAAAGCTCAACCACCATTCCCATTCCGAAACGGCTACGAATTCTCTCATCCATACCATCCAATTCAGAAGGAGCTCTATCACTAGTAATTACGATCTGTTTATTACCGTTATAAAGATCATTAAAAGTGTGGAAAAATTCCTGCTGTGAAGAATCCTTTCTAGCAAAGAATTGAACGTCATCAACCAAGAAACAGTCTACTTTTCTATATTGATCCTTGAAAGCCTGTGTATTTCTCTTACCAATAGCCTCAACTACTTCAGTTACAAATTTCTCAGCAGTAACGTATTTAACAACCTTATCTGGGAAATTTCTCAAAATTTCATTACCAACAGCTTGTACAAGATGAGTTTTACCCAAACCTACACCTCCGTAGATATAAAGAGGATTGTAAATTCCACCTGGCATATTAGCCACAGCACAACAAGCTGCATGTGGAAGTCTATTGTCATGACCAACTACGAAATTATCCAAAGAATATTTATGATTCATCATCTGGCTCATAATTTTGCCAGAAGAAAGACCTTTAACTACTGATACCTCATTTGCATTACGAATCTTGCGAACCTTTTTATCCATTTCATCAGAAAAAAGTGTCTGCACATCGACACCATTTCCACCTTCCTGCGCATATGTACCTTCAACCTTAAATTCTACTTTTAAAATTTCTCCATTCAATTCTTGAGCCGCTTGTAAAACTTTTACTGCGTAATGTTGAACAACCCAGTTCAAAGAAAACTCTGTAGGCATTCCAACCATCATAACTCCATTTTCAATGGAAACGATATTGGTGTTTTGCAACCATGTAATAAAATGAGCCTTCTTAATAGTCGGCTGTAAACGGCGCAACACAGAAACCCACAGTTCTTTGTTTGTCATAGGAAATGAAATAAGATAATAAACCCTTTTGCCCGACGCCCTAGTCGGACTCCAAACACTTCAGCCCTTTGAAATATTTGGACCCACATATTAACTATAATTTACCCCCTCTACAAGATAGAAAAGACCTAAAATACCATGTTCAACAGGTAGACGAGCCTTTTAGCCCACACACTATATTTAGTGAAAAACAATGAGTTAAAAAACAAAAGCAAAAACTAATCAAGGCTCCCAGACTACAATTAGTGGGAACCTTGCAAGTGCAAAGTTAAGACGGTGTGCCGCGTAGCGTACGCGGCCAATTTTTTAAGCTAATTTTTACTTATGAAAAAGTTTCATAATGTCGCTATAGGTAACAACCAAAATCAACGCCATAATTAAGAAATAACCCAACGCATGAATATAGTTTTCGAAGCGCTGATTTACCTTACGACCAATTACCAATTCAATAATTATAAACAAAAGTCTACCTCCATCCAAAGCCGGAAATGGCAAAATATTAATTACCGCCAAACTCAAAGACAAAACCGCTACAAATCTAAGCAAAGGAATAAAACCTTCCTCTACGAAAGTATGAGTCATTTGGGCAATACCAATAGGACCAGATACCGTAGCCGGAATTTCTCCTCTACGAACTAATCCACCTACAAAGTTAGTGAACATTTGAGCTGTAGTGACAGACATCTTCCAAGTCTCACCCAAAGATTTATAAGCTGCAATATAGAAAGGATATTGAACATCCTTAATCTCCCTCACAGAAGCCAACTGATCAGTATTATAAAGACTTACACCTTGATCATCGACATAACTCATCAATTCTGAAAGCATTATACCAACATGTCCACCATCAGGCTTAATTTCATAAAACAATTGAACACCACCCCTATCTATCATATAAGCCAACTGCTCAGATTTATGATCCTGCACATAAGAAACAACTTCCTGACTATCAGTCATCTGTTTACCATTAATAGTCAAAATTACATCTTCATTTTTCAAACCAGCTTTTTCAGCAGGAGAATCCGGAATTATTCCAGAAATAATAACCTGACGAGCCTTTGTTCTTTCCACTATTACAGTCTGAACTAAACCATCTCTAAATACTGTATATTCAAGTTTTGGCACACCACGAATCAAAGTTTCATACTGAGGAATTCCAAAAATCTGCTGACCATTAATCGTCAAAATAATGTCTTCAGAACGTAAACCAGCATGATAAGCTACTGTATTAGGTTTCAAATCATAAATACGTACACGAGGGAAATCACCAAAATCATAAAACCCTAACCCAAGCTTCTGAGCTCCAGTTTTTAAAATATCGTTACCTGGAACCTGCAAAGTCATAATTTTACCATCTCTCACAACCCCAAAATTCTTAGCTGGATCTTTTGTAATTGCCGATAAATTATTATCATCTACTTTATATCCATTAATAGAATAAATAAGATCCTCAGCTTTAAATCCTGCTTTCGCCGCAATACTATCATCATCAACCGATTTAATTTTTACACCTTGATCCAAAACAATCTGCCCATCATTGACCGCACTAAGCACATCGTCTGGTCCTAGCAATGGTTTCATTCCAGCCGTAAAACCAATAAACATTAAAATCCAAGCCAACAAAAAATTCATAAACACACCAGCCACCACCACCAAAATTCTTGATCTCATTGGTTGAGCCGCAAAGGTTCGCTTATTTTTCAATAATTTCGGATCAGATTGATCTTCTCCAAGCATTCTCACAAACCCACCAAAAGGAATCCAATTAATAGAATAAATAGTCTCCCCCTTCTTTTTCCCCCAAATTCTTGGAGGCAAACCGAAGCCAAACTCTTCCACTTTAATCCCAGCCCTTTTTGCCATTATAAAATGTCCAAATTCATGAACAAGAATAAGAATAGAAAAAATAACTATAAAAGCTATTACTGTAAGCAAATAGGACATGAGGAATGAGGGGCTATATGTTAATAATTCAATCTAGAATTAAACTGTCATGATATCTTGCTCTTTCTTCTTTGAAAGATCATCAATACTTACATTAATCGCATCAACTTTATCTTGTAATTTCTTGATTGATCCGCGTAAATCATCTTCAGTAATTTCGCTTTTTGACTCCATAGTCTTGAGAGTATTATGACCATCTTGTCTTGCAGTTCTCACACCAATACGTGCTTCCTCTGCCAATTTTTTTACAACTTTAGATAAATCTTTACGACGTTCTTCAGTCAAAGCTGGAATATTAATTCTTACCACAATTCCATCGTTTACAGGATTTAAACCCAAACCACTTCCTACAATCCCTTTTTCAATTGCAGCAAGATTTGATCTGTCCCAAGGAGCAATCAACAAAGTTCTTGGTTCTGGAACGGAAATACTCGCTACAGCTTTCAAAGGCTGAACAGCTCCGTAAATTTCTACATGTACATTCTCCACCATAGATGGATTAGCACGACCTAATTGCAATCTGTTAAATTCGTCTTTCAAATGTGCCACAGCCTTTTCAAATTCCTGAGAAGCAACACTTAGTACCTGATCTGATGTCATATGATAATTGTTAATTTATTAGCGTTCCTATCTTATCGCCTTTCACGGCTTTTTCAATACTACCTTTTTTATTTAAATTGAAAACCAACATAGGAATGTTTCCTTCCTTGCACATTGAAGCACAAGTCAGATCCATTACTCCTAATCCTTTTTCAATCACTTCCTGATATTTCATTTCTGTATATTTTTTTGCATCCTTGAACTTCATCGGGTCCTTATCATATACATAGTCCACCTTCGTAGCCTTCAAAAGCACATCACATTTAGTTTCCAAAGCCCTAAGCGCTGCAGCAGAATCAGTAGTAAAAAATGGACTACCAGTCCCTCCAGCAAAAATCACAATTCTTCCTTTATCTAAGTCATGTCTAGCACTTTTGATTGTATAAGTTTCCAAAGCTTTTTCTGCAGGAAAACTACTCATTGCACGCACCTGAGCACCCACAGCTTTCAAGGCTTCTTCAAAAGCCAAAGCGTTCATTACCGTAGCCAACATTCCCATGCTATCGGAAATAGTTCTATCAAATTTTAAATGTTGAAAATCTCTATATCTCCAGAAATTTCCACCACCTATTACCACACCAACTTCACAGCCGATTTTCTGCAAACCAGCAACTTCTTTCGCCAATTCCATAATCACTTTTCCATCTATTCCCTCACCATCTTCGCCACCAAAAACTTCTCCTGAAAGCTTCAGCAAAATCCTTTTATACTTTAACTTTTGAGCCATAAATTTTAAGAATTAGACTTTAAAATAAGCCAAGTTACGATTACTCCTAATACAATTCCAATCAAGAAAAAAGTTGGAATTTTCTTTCCATCTTCTTTTTCTTCATGAGCATTAGCAAGATCAGTAAGCAAATCAGTACTAATAATCACATCATCATCTAAATGTTTATCAAAAATTTCTTGATAAGCATGAGTAGCAATCAAATTCACAAACTTATCAAACTTCACTTTTACTTTATCACTAGGCTTCATTGTCGAACTTTCATGATCACTTAGTGGCATAGAAGGGACTCCATGAACCGCATCACCCTGCATATGCAAATGCCCATGTGCTGGTTGATGAGAATCAGTGGTACGATTAATCTTAAACTCCGGCTCATCTGAAGAAGCAGAAGAACCGCGCAAGTCGATCACACCATCTTCATTTTTTCTTGGGGACATAAGGATTGAGTAGTTTTGCTGAATTCTATCATATAGATATTAAGAATTCAACTTTTCTGCTAAATTAAAGCCATGGATAAATCTTTCGATAAAATATTAGCCGAGACGAAGAAACATTTCATAAATTCTCGTGGAAGTCACGACTTTGACCACGTAGAAAGAGTGTTGAAAATGGCTCTACTAATTGGAAAGAAAGAAGGTGCTAATCTTGAGATTCTTCAGCTTGCAGCCATTCTTCACGACGTCCAAAGAAATAATGCCGACAAAAACAAAGGCAAAATAGATCACGCCATCAGTGGCGCCGAAGTAGCCAGTGAAATTTTGCGCAAATACAAATATGATGAAAAAACTATCTCTGCTGTCTACCACTGCATTGCCGCACATCGTTTTCGCAATGACGTAGAACCAAAAACTCTTGAAGCAAAAGTCCTTTTTGACGCCGACAAATTAGATTCTATTGGCGCAATCGGAGTAGGCCGCGCCTTTCTTTTCGCCGGAGAACTAAAAGCCAAATTGCACAATTCTGGTATGACTGATGACCAAATTCTCGTCACCAAAGAATTTGGAAAAGAAGACACTGCTTACCGCGAATTTCTCATAAAACTCCGCTACATCAAATCCCGTATGCAAACCAAAGAAGGCCGCAAGCTAGCCAAAGAACGCCACGATTTCATGGTGGGATTTTTCAAAAGAATGAAAAAAGAAATGGGAGGACTTATTTAGAATCCCTCGCCCTTCCTTTCGAAACTCCCTTCGCTCCTTTGATCGCCAACTGTCCACAAGCACCTTCAACCTCTTGGCCGAAAGTATATCTTTGAGTCACAGTCACACCATTTTTTTCCAAAATATCTTTAAACTTATTCACACTTTCTTTCGTAGGAGGAGTAAATCTACCAGTTGGATTGTAAGGAATTACATTCACCACAAACAAATGTCCGAGTTCCCTTTTCAACACATCAGCCAATTCTTTTGCTGTCTCTGGAGAATTATTCAAATCACCAATCAACAAATACTCAATCATCACCTTACGATTAGTTTTGTTGATATATTCACCAACAGTCTTAAGCAAAGCATCCACTGGATCACTTTTATTAACCGGCATAATTTTATCGCGCATCTCACTCGTTGGTGCATGCAAAGAAATAGCTAAATTAATCTGCAATGGCTCATCGGTAAGTTTTTGAATTCCTTTGATAATTCCACAAGTAGAAACAGAAATATGACGCGCCGCAATTCCCACATCTTTATTGAGAATATTAACCGCCTTCATTACTTCGACATAATTATAAAGTGGCTCACCCATACCCATAAACACAACATTCGTAACACGACGATCTTCCAATTTCAAAATTCTTTCGAACAAAATTACCTGCTCCACAATTTCCCCAGCAGAAAGATTACGGAAAAATCCCATATCTCCAGTCGCACAAAAGGCGCAACCCATAGGACAACCAGCCTGTGAAGATACACAAACGGTATTTCTATTATCTTTATGACGCATAAGCACAGTTTCCACCAATCTTCCATCATGTAAAGTCACCAGACCTTTCATCGTTCCATCAGCAGATTTTTTGACCTCAACATTCACGGATAATGGAAATTCTTTTTCCAATCTATCTCTCAAAGGCTTCGAGAAAACAGTCACTTCATTCCATGATTGAACAAAATTTTTGAACATAGCTTCGTACGCCTGTTTTAGGCGAAACTTTGGCTCGGCTGACAGAATTGATTCTAGCTTTTGTAAGTCCATAAAAAATTAGATATGGGCTTATTATACCCAAAATTTGCTTATTATCCAGAGAAACTACGCTTGAAACCTTGTATAAGCACCACCTTCAGCATAAGCCTTAGGCAAAGCTCCTGTCTGAGCCATAATTTTCAACCATCCATCAGAACCAACTTCAAAGTGCCAAGCCTCCACTTCATATCTCACAAAACCTGCCTTATTCATGTAAGATTCCAATCTATCATTTGCCTCTTTTTTGCTTCCAGTAGCCCTATCAGCACGACCGCTTGTTGAACTCAAAACCCGCCCATCTTTTACCAATTGGTAATCACCAGCTCCTCCAGATTGATGCCAAGATTTACCAGGAGCAGCTACCATTCTTCCTGATTTATCCGAACGTCCAAAGGCAGCACTTTGTGTACCTACACTCCTATATCCTGAACTAATTCTAATATCAAATCCATCAGCCTGAGCATACTGTCGCGCTAGCTGTAAACATTTATATGGAGTCTCTCTCAATTGAAAGTTTTTAATTCCACCATTATTTTCAAATTCCACAAACTTATCCTTTGGATTAAAAGTTTGTATCAAAGCTAAAGCCTCCGCACTTATTGGATATTTCAAAATTCTATCCTTGGCTCTTAAAATTTCTCCATTTTTTGCAAGTTCAGATGGATTTACATTCTGCACTCCACCGGCAAAAGCCAAAGCCTCACCCATAAAAGCTGCAGAGCCGTGTGATCCAGACTTATGCAAGTGCTTAAAAGATCCCTTCACTTCGCCAGACTGAGCGGCTTGCTGCAAAAATCTATCAATCTTTTTTGCTCCAACATTTGGTCTTTCAGTAGCCGTAAAAGCCATCACGTTACCACCAGCTTTAACATAATTTTCCAAAGCATCATTAATACCTTTCCAATCATAAGTAGAATCCAACATTGAAACAGTATTTATCTGAGACAAATCCTTTGTTTCTTTCAAAATAGTTTCAACTGCACGATATCCTCCACTAAAGGAAACCAAATCAAATTTTCCTTTTCCAAATTTTTCAAAACAATAGCCAAATAAACCGTCCACTTTTCCTTTCAAGAAATTCCAAGAACTATTCATCTGATCTTTAACACCAGCATATTCCAAAGAAACAACCACAGCATTCACACCAGCTCTTCTCAATTTATCAGCATCCTCCAACGTCTCATTCATAAAAGATTTTGCATTACCATAATCTCCATGAATACACATAATGTAATGAGGTTCTCTCTGTTTTAATTCAGGATTACGGGAATAATTCATAAGCAAAGGTTTCCCAGTAGGAGACTCTTTTGCCGCAACTTCTTCTGTAACATTATCCAAATCACCTTTAACCGCTTCATAATTTTTTGCAGAATTTATCACAGTATTTCTTACCGTTTCAGCAGGCTTATAACCTCCAACATCAACTGAAGGAGATGCGCTTGGAGAATAAGATGGGCCAGCAAAAGATCTTGAAGGACGAACACCTCCAGAACCACCACTAGCAGGCACTTCAAACAAAGAATCAGCCGCAGCATCCATGCTTTTACTCAAGGCTTTTTGGCTCGTTTTAACTAGTTCTTCTTTCATTAATTCCAACACCTCCGCACGAGATTTATTCTCAAGCTGATCAGGACTAATTGTAAGCTCAGCACCACCAGTTAAAGGCAACTCTACCGGTATATTTTTACCAGACTTATCTTTGAAAAAATAATTTACTTTTCCATCTTCAATTCCTCTAAAAACAACTTTTTCATCTTTTACTTCTCTATCACCTTTAGCATTTGTCTCATAAATTTTAAGATTGCAGGACTTCACATCTGGAGTCAAAACTTCCGTCAATTCAGCCTTTGGCAAATCTTTAAATTTAGCCAAATCGAGGTCGATTTTTACTGTATTTTTAGTCTCATCATTAGCATCAGTTTTTACTTCTACTTTTTTAGCTGTATGCGCCAAATTATCAGCCATTTTTTTTAATTCTGTCTCCTCTGAAGTTTCAGAATTATCGCCACTTGACGGCTTTTCACCTAGCTTTCTGTGAACAACTTTTTTATTCTTGTGCGCCTCTACCCTCTTAGGCAACTCAGGATCATTTTTTACCTTTTCAGCATCACCTAAAAACTGTCCAAAATTGAATTTTGAAAAGAATGATTCACCTTGTTTTTCTGGACCTTTCTTAGCATCCGAGATACCACTTTCTAGATCCATAATGATATAAATTAATCTAATAATTATACCATAAAATACAAAAAAGGGCCACCCCCTGAGGAGCAGCCCCTTATATCTTTTTCTTACATCATCCCTTCCATTCCATGCATTCCGCCATGGCCGTGACCACCGCCGCCTTCCTTCTTTTCTTCTGGAATATCGCACATTGCGCTCTCCATAGTAAGGAAGATTGCCGCCACGCTGGATGCGTTCTCAATGGCGCTTCTTACCACCATTTTAGGATCAATAATACCAGCCTTAATCATATCAACGTATTCATCCTTCGCAGCATCATAACCAACACCATCCTTAGCATTCAAAACCTTATCTACTACTACCGCACCGTCCTTGCCGGCATTCTTAGCAATTTGCATCAAAGGCGCAGAAAGTACACTCTTGATAATCTTCACACCAGTAGCCTCGTCAGCATCGTCAGTCTTTACGTGTTCAAGAGCTTTAATACACAAAAGTAGAGCTACACCACCACCTGACACAATTCCCTCCTCTACTGCCGCACGAGTAGCATTCAAAGCATCCTCAATACGTAGTTTTCTTTCTTTGAGTTCTAATTCAGTAGCCGCACCAACTCTTAATACTCCCACTCCTCCACCAAGTTTAGCCAATCTCTCTTTCAATTTTTCTTTATCAAATTCAGAATCAGATCTTTCTACCATCGCCTTCAATTCCTCTACACGATTCTTAATATCTTTCTTGTTTCCTTTTCCATCGATAATAGTTGTGCTGTCTTTATCAGCAACAACTCTACGAGCATCACCCAACATATCCAATTCAGCATTCTCAAGTTTCAATCCAATTTCTTCTGTAATTACCGTAGCGCCAGTCAAAATCGCAAGATCCTTAAGCATATCTTTACGTCTATCTCCAAATCCTGGAGCTTTCACCGCCAAGACATTGAATACACCACGAAGCTTATTGAGAACCAAAGTAGCCAAAGCCTCTCCGTCTAAATCTTCAGCAATAATTACCAACTCTTTTCTACCGCTCTGAGCGACCTTTTCGAGGATAGGCAAGAGCTCTTGGACTGAACTAATTTTTTTATCAGTGATAAGAATTTTAGCATCTTCATACACCGCCTCCATTCTCGCAGCATCAGTAATAAAATATGGAGAAATATAACCATTATCAAACTGCATTCCTTCTACAACTTCTTTCTCCAATCCCATAGTCTGAGATTCTTCTACCTTGATCACGCCATCAGTTCCAACCATCTCCATAATATCTGCAATAAGATTACCTACCTCCTCATTTTGAGCGGAAATAGAAGCAACCTGTGCGATCATTTCTTTGCTATCACCTACTTTTACAGCCATTTCCTCGAGTGCTTCCTTTACTTTCTTCACAGCCTTTTCAATACCAATCTTGAGCTGCATTGGATTTGCACCAGCAGTAAGATTGCGAAGACCTTCTTTGATAATAGCCTCTGCAAGAAGAGTAGCAGTAGTAGTACCGTCACCAGCAATGTCATTTGTCTTTGTCGCTACTTCCTTCACCATCTGCGCACCCATATTTTCGTATGGATCTGGCAACTCTACTTCTTTAGCGATAGTCACACCATCATTAGTAATAAGTGGACCACCATATTTTTTATCTAGAACTACATTACGACCCTTAGGTCCGAGAGTAATTTTTACCGCGCGTGCGAGTTTTTCCACACCAGCGAGAAGTTTTTGACGAGCCTCGTCACCAAATATCATTTGCTTTGCCATATATTTTGAAAATTAAAAGTTAATAAATTAAATTTTTCGAAAAATTAAGCTAGTTTTGCGAAAACATCTACAGCAGAAACAATCAAAAGTTTTTTGCCATCTACTTTGATTTCATTACCACCGTATTTAGAGAAAATTACCACGTCTCCTTCTTTAATATCCAAAGGTAAACGCTTACCATCTTCAGTCAATTTACCTGGACCGACAGCCAAAACATTACCTTTCATTGGCTTCTCTTTTGAAGCAGTATCCGGAATAATAATTCCACTAGCTGAAACCGTACTTTCTTCGATAGCTTCAATCACCAAATTGTCATTTGTTGGAACAATTTTTGTCATAAATATAGAAAGTTAAAAATAAAAAATTTAGCACCCTGTATTATAGAGTGCTAAATCGTTGCGTCAAGAGTTTGTTTCTATCCCCTATGCGAGCTTTTAGAAGAACTTCGCAAACATTATTTTCGCAAAGTTACTAGCCGTTTTTTTCTCTTTATTATAACTAGAAGTGTAGGCTGTATGATCACCTTTTTCCAATTGTTTTGGAACCTGAACTTCAAAGTATCCATTAGCATCGGCAATCACCGTAGAAGTAGTAAGCACACTCTTCCAAGTCACAAAGATCACGCTTCCAGGTTCAGAATAACCTTTCACTGTAATCACTTCGGGAACCTTTTTCTCAACTGTAGATTTTTCTTTGCTATTAACTTTAGCCGCAGCTACATGAGCAATACTCTTAGCTTCCCTAGCCAAAAGATCATTATTCTTAGTCAAATCAATAGGCTTCACTTGATCACCATTCACGAGAGTAAGTGTATCCAATTTCATTGTTACACTCTTATTCAAGATAATATCAGTAGTAGTACCAACTCCTTTTTCATCTTGTACTACCAACGTGAAATTCTTCACATCCTTATCCATCTTGTCGGACAAATCTACTTCAACGGCAGCTTTATATCCTTCATCAAGATAGTACTGACCAAATTTGTAAATTTTCCAACTCTTAGGATTTTTTGGATCAACTTTATCTACTGCAAACACTGAAACTTTTTCACCGGCTTTAGGACCCGCAACCCATACCAAGAATTTTGGCGCAGTTTCCACTCCGGCAAACATATTTGTCAGCATTGGTTTTTTAGGAAGCAAGTCTTCAAGCTTAGTAACTTGAGAAGAAGAGCTAACCTTCGCAGCGGCCATCTTAGGCGCAAAACTAATTTTTCCTTTCACTTCAGATTGATCAGATCCATCAGCAAGACCATTCAAACCTTTAAAGAATATTTTCTCTGCAGCCAAAGGATCGCCAATTTTACCACCTTGCATCACAATCAAGAGAGCAGAAACATCGTTATCACCAATGACAGTAGAAGGATTTACCACCAACGTATCTTCACCCTTTGCATCAGCTAAATCTTGAATATCAGCAGATTTTTTAGAATCCAAAACAAATTGGATTTTTGTATCTTTAGTCAAAGTTTTAGACTTACCATTCGCTGACGCAACCGTAATAGCAGGAAGAGTTCCTCCACTTGCCTCAGCTTTTTTGAACACTTCTTGTACGGAATTTTCAAGAACCTTATTCACAGTTGCTTCAACTTTAGAAACCTGAGCCTTGCTCAAATCTTTTCCTTCAGACAATTGAACCAAAGCATCAACAACAACAGTTTGTTCTGGAGTTAATGGTTTAGCAGGTTCTTGCTGAACCTCAGTAGCATCATTCTGCGGTGCAAGAATAAGGTCTACATTAACCTCATCTTTACCAAGTAAAGCCTCCTTAGTTACATTTATCGCCTCATTTAATTTCTGCTGAACAATGTAATCTCTTAGATTTTGGTCTTCCGTAGCGGCCTTTATTTCAGCATCGGTAGGAGAAGTAACTTGAGTATTATCCGTAACGGTATTAGTCGTTGTATTAGTCGTTGTATTGTTTGTAGTTCTACTTGGAGCTGTATATGAACCTCCACCACCACCAGTATCTACCACTACGGCCGCTGCATTAGTTTCATCAGTATCAGCAGCACTGGAACATCCGGTATCAGCAGGATAATCTATCGATCCATCACTATCATTATCATAACCATCATCACAAGCCTTAGGACCGGAAGCAGTCAAAGTAGCTCCAACATATCTCTCCCAAAAATTATAAGTAGGAGCGGTATGATTAATACCTGTAGAATAAGTATTTCCAGAAGTCATAGTGCTCTCATTTGCAGGAATTACATCCTTGTAATAAGCCGCAACATGAGCAGTATTATTCATTGTATTTCCGCTAACAGTTAGAGCTCCACTAATAGCCGTAAAATAAGTTTCCGCTACAGGATATCCCATCCCAATCAAACCAGCTGAATCGGTAGCATTTGGAATAGAGGTAGTACCATCTGCAGCAAAACCAATATAATTTCCCAAAACATTTAGAGTAGTAGCCGCCTCAATAAAAATTGCATAAGCAGTACTTCCTCCGAAAACATTTCTACCATCAGATGTACCATCACCAACATTAACCGTCGCGCTGGCAGAACTAATATCTACCAAAGGACTACTACCACTAAGAGCCGCAGTACCGGCAGCATTTAAACCAAAAATATTTTTATAAAGATTTAATGTTCCAGAAAAACCTGAACTTGTGACAACTGAACCACCAGTTGAAGTTGCGGCAATGACATTTCCTTGATTAGCACTAGTTCCACCAATTGTAATTGTAGAAGAGCCACCACTCACATTTACCCCAGCACCACTTCCCATATTTAATGTACCGGTCCAATCAGTATTAATGTAATTATTAATTATCGTCGCAATAGCATTAGAACCAGATCTGAAATCAATACCAGCACCACCTCCAGTCGCTATAACATTTCTATTTGAAGAAACATTAGCACCACTCGTGCCACCTATGGTTAAAGTAGGAGAACCAGAAAATACTCTAATTGATTCAATTGTATTTGGAGCAGCAACATCATAGGTCGCATCAATAGTTGCTTTAATCAAACCCATAATATTACCACTAATAATTGTTGTACTACTTGTATCTAAACGGATTCCAGTTACATCATTATTAGCAACCACATTACCGGTTCCCAAAGTACCATCTGCCTCAATATTATTGCCGGCATCACCTCCAATGGTTACATCACCAGTTGCAACATAAATTCCATTATTTAAATTTTTACAAGTACTCAAATTACCGTTAGCAATCGTTCCTTTACCAAAAGGATCGGCACAAACACCAACATAATTACCCTGAATTTTTACCGGCGTAGAAGAAGTCGCCAATCCAGATATTCCTATACCAGCAGCGGTAGCTGAAGCCGCAAAAACATTTGCAAGAGCTGCCGTAGAACCACCAATAATAACCGGAACCGGGAACAATCCTGACGCTGCAAGTGTAGAAGCGCTAATATTCAATCCAGATCCACCATTTCCAGCAGGAGTAAGACCAGTAGCAGCTGTTCCAAATTTATTGCCATAGACCTCAAGGCTAGTACCGGCAGTATTTCCACCACCAGCCATAAACACAGCATCAGATGTAGAATTTGAAACAGTATTATCCTTAATAATAATCGCACCTGCATCATTTATACTAATACCATTAGCAGCATTTGCACTATTACTACCATCCGCTTTAATTCCAATTTGATTACATTGTATAGTAAGACTAGCTGTCGTAGGATTTGCTGTACCTAAATTATAAGAATAAACAGCTTCACCATTTATTCCAGTAATATAATTTCTCTCAACAGAAGAATTTGAAGTTGCATGGGCATTAGTAGAACAATCATCACCACCAATCACTACAGAATTCAAAATACTATCAGTAGAATTATTTAGAATGATTCCATGACTTCCATTAGTAGGAGTATTTCCTAGAATAATATTTCCAGCTACTACCAAGTTTTTAACAGCTTTAATCAAAGTAATTTCACCTTCAGTCAAACTCACTCCACCCGTAGCATTTTTACCAATGACATTTCTTTCATCAGCATCACCTGAAGCATCTCCATTGCTACCAATTGTGACATTAGAAGCTCCGGAAGTAGCTTCCATTTTTACTCCACTACCAACATTGGCATAACTAGTAGTTCCATCAGTTCCAATATGATTATTGGCAATCGTAATAGTCGCAGGAGTAGTAGAATCTCCACCGGTACCGACGATATCAACACCATTAGAAGTGTTATTACCAATAGTATTCAAACCATCTGCAGCAATAGGCGCTACCTTACCAATATTCACGGTAGTAGCATTACTATTAATTTTAATACCGCTACCAGTATTTCCAGCAGCAGCACCGGCAGAATTTAACCCTATTTTATTTCCAGCAATTGTAATTGAATTAGTTTCTGTTCCGGTATTTTCCACACCGTTTCCCCCATTGTTCGCAATAATATTTCCAACAGTAGAATCTCCAGATCCATCATTACCAATAACGACAGTTCCAGCGTCAACCAAAATACCCTGACCGCTATTCCCAGCGGCAGTAGTACCATCAGCGTTCACACCAATTTTATTTCCTTGAATAATAGCTGTTGCTCCAGAATCAATACGAATACCAGGCAAAGGAGCACCACCACTGTTATTACTGGAAATCACATTGTCCTTAACTAACCAATTCGCAGCCGTACCAGCACCATCTTCACTATTAATTGCTCCATAAGTACTCAAACCATCATCATTTCCTAAAGCAGTCGATCCATCTTTACCTACACCAATATAATTATTTCTAACTGTAATATTACCTGTGATAGGATTCACAGCTCTCATCCAAAGTGCCGGACCATAATTTCCAGAAATAATATTTCTATCAGCAGCTAATGAACCACCAATTTGCAAACCACTACCACCAGTAAAATCGCCACCTTGCACTTCAATACCAGATCCAGTATTACGATTAGCAGTATTACCACCAGTAGAATTCAAAGAACCTGCAGTCAAAAATCCATCTACACCAATTCTATTACCCTTAATAGTTGTATCTGTTGGCTGTAATGAATTAATAAAAATTCCCTTACTGTTATTACTAATAACATTGTTTTGAATTGTAACTCCGGAAGCACCATTATTACTAATACCTGCCCAACCATTTCCAGTTCCTGCACCAGCCGAATTTTGACCAATCACATTATCATGAATGTTGGCACCATTTGCACCACTAGCGAGACCCACGCCGCTACCATTAAAGTTATAAATATGAACACCATTTAAAGTAAAATTTGTTCCAGTTACATTCAAAAGAGACCAAGCACTACCACCACCAGCAGCATTACCATCTAAGTTAACAGTATGACTGCCTGTTGTACCATCAATGGTCAAATTATTTTGTGTAATATCATAACCATTAGTTACACCATTTGAATTCGTAATATCCATATCATTCAAGAATCTAATCGTATCACCATTAACGGATCTATTTACCGCATCCCTAAAAGTACAAGGATGCAAAGGAACCGTATCTCCATCAGTACAAACAATGGATGGTTGACTACCATTATCCTGGTCTGAATTCCAGTTTACATAATAGGTTGCTGCCAATGTAGTATTGGACAAAACAGCAAACAAAGTCGTGAAAGCCACAACTTGTTTTAGAGACTTCAAAAGCAAATATTTTTTCATGATATTTTTGTTTATATTTTTATTTTTTAATATCTGAACATTATACCACAATTATCAACATTCGACAATACTCAAATTCAAAAAAGGCCCCAGCTCAAATTAATGAATCCGGGGCCTCAATTATAATCTATTATTTTGCAAATTCTTCAGCTCTTGTTTCTCTAATTACATGAACCTTTACTGGACCTGGATGCTGTAAATCATGCTCAATTTTTCTAACAACATTATGAGCCAATTTCACTGATTCAAGATCATCTAATACATCTGGATCAATGAAAATTCTTACTTCAGTACCAGCCTGAATTACGTAAGACTTCTTCACGCCTTCGAAGCTATTACACATATTCTCAAACTCCATCAATCTTCTGATATAAGTATCTAGATTATCTTTGCTAGCGCCTGGGCGAGCATTGGATATAATATTTGCCACCTGAACGATCTGAGCTTCGATACTTTCTGGAGCTGGATGACCATGATGAGCTTCAATTGCATGAACCACTTCTGGTGGAAGACCAAATTTACGAGCAATATCCGCACCAATTTTCGCATGATGACCAGGTACTTCGTGATCCACAGCCTTACCAATATCATGCAATAAACCTGCTTTTCTACAAATACCTTCATCAGCACCAATTTCAGCAGCAAGAGCCGCAGCAATCAAAGATACTTCCATTGAATGGCGAAGAGCATTCTGACCATGAGTAACACGGAATTTGAGACGACCCAAAATCTTTGTAAGATTTGGATGAAGTCCAGTAACTCCAGTTTCCAAAACTGCTTTTTCTCCTAATTCTTTAATAAGAACATTTACCTCTTCTTTCACTTTTTCTACAGTCTCTTCAATTCTTGCCGGATGGATACGACCATCTTCGATCAATCTTTCCAAAGAAACTTTCGCAATATAACGACGTACCAAGTCAAAACCAGAAATAATAATTGATCCTGGCGTATCGTCGATAATTACATCAACACCAGTGATTTGCTCAAATGTATTAATATTACGACCCTCACGACCGATAATACGGCCCTTCATTTCATCATTCGGCAAGTTTACGATAGTAGCTGTAGATTCAGCTGTAGTCTCTGCAGCGCAGCGAGAAATAGCATCAGCTATAATCCACTTAGCCCTTTCATCAGACTTGTCTAGCAAATCCTTTTCAGCTTTCTTGATCTGAATTGCAATATCCTCCTTAGCTTCTTCTTCAACCTTTTGCATCAAAACGTCCTTAGCTTCTTCCTTGGACATTCCAGCAATTTTTTCTAGCTGCTGAGATTGAAGCTTATAAATACCTTCAACTTCATCTCTCAACTGCTTAATAGAAGTAACTTTGTTGTCCAAATCCACTCTGAGTTTTTCAACATCATCGTGTTTATGATCAAGTACTTGTTCCTTCTTTAGCAAACGTTCCTCAATCTCATCTAATTTTGCATGAGTACGTTGCTCTTCTTTTTTTACTTCATCTTGAAGTTTCATCGCTTCATTGCGAGCTTCAAAAATGACTTCTTTAGACTTGTTTTTGGCGTCGGCAAGGATTTGTTCGGATTTCATTACCAAATCTTTGTTCCTTTCCTCAACCTGTTTCTTACGGTAGTAGTAGCCAGAAGTGCCACCAAGCGCTACCCCAAGGAGTGCTAACAAAATTGGGACAAACATAACAGTATTGGTTATATGAAGTTCCAAAGCCTAATTTGAAGAATTTTTTCTAATAAAACTGATCTTATTTCTGATCAGCAAGGCGTTCTACTTGTGAAACAACCTTTTTCATTATAATCAAATTTCGTTTTTAGTGATTATCCTCGCAAAAAATTTTTCTTCAAACCTGCTTCAAAACTTCTATTATTTACTAAAGACAATCTACTTTATCCACCTAAAATGTCAAACTCAATAATTTAGAAATTTTAGAATTAATTTAAGAAAATTTTATATTCATGTGCTTTAGTAAAAAATATGAAAAATAAACAAATCAAAAAAATAACCTCAGTTTTAATATTTTTAAGCATTTTTTGCCAAATTTCTTACGTTTCCATGGCGAAAACCACAAAATCCACCACTAAAACACCTGCCGCCGTCACAAAAACTCAAAAACTTAAAAAAGTAAAATTACCCACCACTAAAAATGGTGACCTTGCCGACAACATTCTCATTTCTGAAATTTTCCCAAATCCAAAAGGAACTGACACTGGCCAAGAATGGATAGAACTATTCAACAAAGAAAATCGCAACATTAATCTCGGGAACTGGTCAATCAGCATCAACAACACCAGTAAAAATACCAAACCTAAAATCATTAAATTTAACGACAAAACAATTATTAGAGCTAATTCTTACCTAGTTTTAGATTCCTCAACTTATAAATTTTCTCTTTTAAATACAAACTGCAAAATTGAACTTAGAGACTTTGTTGGAAAAAGCATCAACAGCATGAAATATGAAAATTCTGAAGAAAACCTAAGTCTCTCACTAATCAATATTTTAGGCACAAACAAAAACATCACAACTTGGACTACCGCTACAAAGTCCACCGCCAATCCAATTTACTATGAAATTTCAGGAGAAATTAAAAAGAAACACATCTCCTCAGACAAAAACATTCAAAGTTTCATCGAAATCACCACAAAAGATAATAAACCAATCACCATCACTATTTCTGCAAAAAATAATTCGGAACTTCTTAACGGAACCCTCAAAGAAAAAGACCAAGTCCTCTTTCTAACAGAAAAAAACAAAGGAGAAAATTATTTATTAATCAGTTTCAAAATAATAAAAAAGGCACCCCAAAACACAGAAACCGACCAAAACAAAGAAACGTGGATATATTACATCTTTGCTCCAATTATTTTAGGACTCATCTGGCTACTTAATAAGACCTTTGGCCTGCATCGCAGCATAAAGGATCTGTGCAACATCCGATCTAGTTAATTCCCAATTTGGAACAAACACAGTTGAATGAACTACAACATTATTATCTTTAGCAGCCTTTGCTACACCAATATACCAATCACCAGGATGAACATCATTGTATGGCATATCTTTGATAGTCTCATTCGCAGGAATTTCAAATCCAAAAGCCTTCAAAACAATCTTCAAAGCCTCACCTTTAGTAATATTATTCAAAACACCATAGTCACCATTATCATAACCATTTACCCATCCTTTGTACTTCGCTGCACACACTGAAGGCACGTACCAAGCACCAGGATCATTTTTCAAATCGTTAAAACAGTTTGTCATATTAGCAGCAGGCAAAGAAGCATAATCTGTATCTGAAGCCTCAGCCAACATCTTCGCAAACTCAGCTCTATTTACCTTAGCATCAGGTCTAAAAGTATTGTCTGGATAACCTCCCACTACACCACGATAGTATAATTGAATAACTGCTTTATAAGCTGGATGCGTATCTGGTAAATCCTTAAAAGGATTTTCTTGTTTAACCTGAACCTGATCACTAGCTTGACCATCGGAAGTCACGTCAGCAAACATTTTTTTAATATTCGCATTATTTGAATTCATGAATGAAGTCATCGTATATAAAGAAAAACCTGCAAATAAAACCAACACTGCCAAAAAGTTTTTATGATTTCTAGACATACCAGTCTCCATAGGAGAATACGTAACTTTAGAAACTTTCTTAGGAGCCGCCTTTGACTTTGATGATTTTTTTACAGCCATAAAATTTAATATTAATGTTTAAGAACTTTACCATACTCTGCTTCGTAAATTTGGAAGAAAGACATCAAGAACATAAGCACTAGTGGACCAATAATCACACCTTGTAGTCCCATAGTCCAGATTCCACCCATAATTACAAAGAAAGTAAGAAGAGGATAAGTATTAGCTTTACCACCAATCAAATAAGGTCTCGCAAAATTATCAACAAGACCAATAACCAATGCACCCCAAATTAAAATAAAAATTGCAGGTCCATATTGTCCCATAATCGCCAAAATAATACCTGCTGGAACCCAGATAATTGCAGTTCCAAAAAGAGGAACTAAAGAGAAAAAAGCCATCGCTGTTCCCCAAAAAATAGGATTAGAAATACCCGCAAACATAAAACCAATGCCTCCCACAAAACCTTGCAAAATAGCTGTCAAAAACACTCCAACTAAAATAGCTTTTGACATCACCGCAATTTTATCAAAGAGATCTGTCTCATATAAAGAAGGTAAAGGACTTGCAGCCTTAATTTTTTCCACAATTTTCTTTCCATCCTTGAAGAAATAGTACATTGAGAAAAGCAAAATAAACACATTCACAAAGAAATTTGAAATACTTGAAATTAAAGTAGCTACTTGCGCTACAAGATAAGTACTCAAAGACTGAGCCATATCCAAAACAGTTTTTTTAATATCAATTTTCTGAAGATCAACCACTGTCTTTACCTTTTCATTTAAATCATAAAAAACACCTCCATGCTGCCATTGTAGAAATTTATCAAACACACCAGAATTAACTTTCAATTGTATAGCCTGATAAGTACTAGCTGCTTCACCAGCCATTAAAATCACGAAAATCGTCAAAGGCACTACCGTCAATAAAATTACTACCAAGCACGTAACAAAAGACGCTGTTCCTTCCCATCCTCTGAAAAGCTTTAAAACCTTTTTATAAAGAGGATAAAAGGCAATACTCAAAACAACTCCGATGAATATAACTGTTAAAAAAGGCTCTAGAATCTGAAAGAACAAAACTGCACTAAAAATTAAACAAAAAAGTAAAAAATAACCAGGCAACTTCTCGATGATGATGGACTTTTGAGGAGCAACATCAGAAATATGAAGAGGATTCTTATCTAACTTGGAATGAGTAGGTTTTTCCATGACCTAAATATATATCATATTCCCTAAGGAAAGGAAGATGAAATTTCTAGATCAAAGGCTCTTCAAATTCTGGATCTCCCTCTGGAGCAGCATTAGCAAATTCACCAGACTCATCCCATTTAGCCAAAGTTTCTTCTACTTTAGCCCTTGGTTCGCAATAAGTCTTACGAGAATTTTCAATAATTTCTTTCACAAAATTCTTTTTTATCTTAGGTACATCCATAGTTCTTGCCGAGAAAGCTTCACGGATTTCACCATTAATAGACATCTTACAATAAAATTCACGTACACCAAGATTGATAATATCTCTTTCTTTGAATATAGGATTATATTCTTGAGCTAACACATCAGCATCATCCGCACCAACACGGAAACTAATCATAGAACCAACGTTACCAAAAACCGTTTTCTGAATCAGACCAGTCAATTGCCCCATATACTGATGAGCAATCGTCAAATCTAATCTATATTTACGAGCTTCAGACAAAATTTCTGCAAACGTATCTGTCGCAAAGTTTTGAAACTCATCCACGTAAAAATAGAAATCTTTACGATCTTCTTCTTTCATATCTGCACGACTCATGGCTGCCTGGTACATCTTTGTAATAATCATTGCCCCCATCAGTCCGCTATTTTCTTCACCGAGAAGACCTTTGGAAACCTTCATGAGCAAGATTTTCTGACCATCCATAATCTCACGAATATTAATCTTATTTTTTGGCTGACCAATTATATTACGAATCATGTTCGTCGCTACAAACTGACCCACCTTATTAAGCAAAGGAGTAATGGCTTCCGCATCAAATTTTTCACTCCATCCGGCAAATTCAGAAACCCAGAAATTCTTCACCACGTTATCCTTAATTCTGGAAACTATAGTCTGACGATAATTTTTATCAGTAAGCATTTTCAAGATAGAAAGCACTGTAGTGTTTGGACTATCAAGCAACGCCAAAACCGTATAACGCAACACATGCTCAAGCCTATCCGTCCAGTTCGAACCAAAAAGTTTCTTAAAAATAAACAAGAAACCAATAGTCACCTGCATCTTATATTCCTCAGCTACATTTTCGAGAGGATTGAAAGAAATAGGAAAATTCACATCCGAAGGATCAAAATAAATCACATCCTTAATACGATGCTCGGGCACAAATTCCAAAACATTATCCACCAAATCTCCATGCGGATCTAGCACGGCAACTCCTTTCCCACTCATAATATCTGAGTATATAAGGAGCTCCAGTAATTTAGATTTACCAGAACCAGACTTACCTACTGCATATAAATGACGACGACGATCTATACGTTTAATACCAAACTTATCAAAATTATTATGATAGTTAGTAATACCAAAAAGACTCACATCATCCTCTCCTATCTTAGGCAAATCTTGAGGAGCTTCAGATTTTTTCGCTAATACATGCACAATGTGAGGTACGATATCCGGATTTGGCAGATGGTATAAAGTAGCCAATTCTGTAGGACCAACCAGAAATGGCATCACCAACTTACGTTGTTTGTATTCACTCAAAAATTCCTTTTCACTCATATCCACGGTCTTGAATTCCTGAATATCAGTTTCATTATATTGATAAAAACTATGCGTAATAGCATGAAGTTTACGATGAGATTCAGCCTCAGTCTTCGCTAAATAACCGCATCTGATAGTCATTTCAAAAGGCTCGCCATGTTTAAGTTTCTCCATGGCTAACTCTTTACGATGCTGAATCACGCTATGCTCATCCTTAGCACGAAGTCTATCGCGAATATTGAAAGTTTTCTTGAAATTATTCCATCTTACAGCCCATTTTCTTGTGAAATGATAACCAGCTGACTCTTCAATTGGATGAACTACGAATTGTACCCAAACTTGTTCTCCGGAATTAATCTTTGAAATAATCGAAAACAATCTACTCTGACTATCATCCTCAAAATGAGAAAAAGTTTTAAAAGGATAAATATCTCCATATTTCATTTTTATACGTGCACCAGTCAAATAGAGCTGACCATTTCCTGGTTTATAATTATCAACATAATCTGAAGTTTCTTTAATCTCACAATCTGGAAAAGTCGCATAAAGCAAACCTTCTATAGTCTCAAATAAATTATCCGGAACCGCAAAAAACAAATAGGTATACTGCTCATAACCGAAAAATTCCATCGAAAGATAAGAATTATGCGCAGTCTTATGAAGATTCACCAAAAGCTCTTCATATAACCTTTCCTTTTTTTTCTCGCCGTCACCCTGAGGCACGACAACCTGGAAATATTTCATGCTAAAACTAGTTTACACTAGTATCACATTATATCATATAAACACCACCTGGGGATAGTATTTTTAACCTAAAAATACAAGTAGACGAAGCCCATAAGTATAAGAAGAAAGGACATTCCTTTTATCACTAAATCCTCCTTTTTCACCGAATCCCTGGGGATTTCATTGATAAACCTATGCAAAATCAATCCTGAGATCAAAGCAAACAATGGCTGCAAACCTACAATTACACTGGTCAAAGCCGCTTTACCCAAGGTCAAAGCATAAGCGAAAAACAAAGAACCTAAAGTACCAAATATGGCAGAAACAAATAGCAAATTCCAACCCTTCATAGGCAACTTAGTTTCCCTCCAAATAGCTCGATATTTAGGCATTAGGAATATAAATCCACCAAGCAAACTACTACCCAATAATTCTATTGAAAAAGCCGACCAGAAATTAGGAAAAGCTCCCACATATTTCTTAAACATCACATCCCCCACTGACCACAAAACATCAGCAATTAAAACCAAAACGAAAGCCTGACTAAAGTGCCATTTGCTTTCTTTCTTTTTAAAAGCCGCTAACACACTTCCGGTTAGAATAAGGACAAAAGCTACAATTTGACTCACATTCAAAGTTTCACCAATCATCACCATTCCCAAAAGCAGAATCATTATTGGTTGAAATTGTAGAATCAGCACTACCCTACTAACTTCTTCAAGCTGCATCGCCTTATAATAGAAGACAAACGCTAACATCCAAATAATTCCCGCCGTAAACATCCAAAAGAAAGGCCAATTTAAAACCAAACCTCCGCCAAAAAATATCATTAAACCAATAGCCACTGGCAATTTAACCAAAGCAAAAACGCTGGTAAGAACAAAATCGTTTTTCACCCAACTTCTCCTCATCGCCGCATCCACGGGATTAGCAAAACCCCAACAAAGAGGCGCCAAAATTGCAAACAGTAACCACATATAAATTTAGTAAATCTCCTTCAAATAACATTCCTCACAGTAAACTATATTTTTACTTTCAGGAAGATAAACTGTCTGAACATTTTTGCTACACTTTGAACATTTCCTCTCATACAAACGATGAGCATCATGCAATTTTAGCCTGTCATAATGCCTCTGATCCGGATGACGACGCGGCACAGGTATTTTCATTCTCTGATAGAATTTCAACTCCTGCGGAAGAACTTTATACCTCTTTCCAGTCACCTCACATTTCAAAACTTTTTCAAGAATAGTTTCATCAACCTTACTAATATCATCTGGAGCAACACTTTCCTCTCCCTCAATTTTTTCAATCACTTCATCGTGCCATCTAGCACCCAATTTCAAAGCTTCTTCTTTCTTTATTGGGAAATACTCCATCGCTACTGTCTCATTGTAATCACAAGGGGCCAATTCGTAAGGAAAAAATTCACCCCAAATCCCTTCTTTTTGCATTTGCTCAATAATTTTAGCCACAATTTTTTCATATTCTTCTTTTGTATATTGTTTATTAAAAATGCAATAACGCTTATTTCTTAAACCAACACAACCAAATAAATCTCTAGAATTCAAACAATCCATAGAATAATGCACACTATCGCAATACCAAACAAAGTAAGTTCCAATCAGATTTGAACCAACAGTGGAGCAAGCATTATAACAAAATTGTAAACCGTCAGGACCACTATAAACACCATCGTAAGTACAAACGGATTTAGGGGAATTATGAATATATTTACAATCCTCAGAGCCTTTAACATCATAAGAAAAATGACAATTTTTCGAATTAAAAATTGCATCACCACTACAGTTTTCACTGGCATAAATATGTGACTGCACATGTGGCAAATTAGCTTTTAAATCAGCTAACTTTTTACGCAGAAATTCAATATTAGTATGAGTCAGATATTCGTAATCCTTTACGAATTCTTGATATTTTTCCTTTCCAACAAACTGATTCAATATACAATATTCCTTTGATCTAAGCCCAAAACAGCAAATACAATTTTTACAACCGTTACAATCTTCAATCATCGTTGAGTCACTGCAATTCCTACAATTTGTAAAAAATCTACAACCATAACAAGCATCCGAAGCCACACCCTGATAACAAAATTCACAAGAATAAAGACACAAAGAATCCAAACAATTCTTCGCTCCGGTAATATATTTTCCAAACATACAATCCTCATTATTACTTGCTCCGAAAAGCAAATAACAATTTTTAACAAAAAGCGAATAGCAAGTATAGTAACTGTTCTCCACACTAATTGTATGAAGAGAAACACGAGGCACATCTAAATATAATTCCCTGAATTGTTCAAAAAAAGGACGAGAAAAATCATATTCACGACCATAAATCATTGGATCCCACTTATCACTCCACCACTCCGGCTGATCATAAACTTTATATGGCTTGTCTGGAGAATAAATTGAAAGAATCTGGCGACCAGAAAGATCGCACTTACGAGTGTAGAGTTTTCGCTCATTACGCATACTTAGTCGTCGTTGCTGACGACAAAGCGGACACATCTTTGGAGTCGGAATTGAAAACTTTTTTCCATCAAAAGTAGGAGAAAGCTTATCATAAGCCTTTAAATCCTCATCAGTTATTTCAAAATTTGAACTACATTGTGTACATTGCTTCACCATATGGGCAAATTTTAACACAAAACGAAAACTATGATAGAATAAATACGAAAAATAATCCCCTTTTCTCATGAGTCCAGATAGACTTCCTCCAGAAAAACAACTTCCACCGAGAGATCCAGAAAATACTCCCGAGAGACTTCCAAACGAACGTGATGCAATAAAAAAGGAAGCAAAAAATCTTCGTAAAGGTCTAGATACAGCAGAAAAACCAATTCCTTGGGGCACAGTAGTCTTTGAAGGTTTTGGCAAAGTGGAATGGGATAAAGCCACAAATAAACTAACAATGGCTCCTAAAGCATCAACTCAAAAACGAAAAGATCCTAAAGAATTTCAGGAAACTCACGCCGCATTAGTAATAAGCGATGGAAAATTCAAACAACCTTTTCAGCTTAGCTACACGATGAAAACTACAAAACAGCTTCGCCAAAATGAACCAGCCAATAATTGGGAAGTAGGATGGGCAGTATTTGGATACAAAGATGATGGAAAATTTAAATATACAATGTTGAAACCAAAAGGCTACGAAATGGGAGAATCTCTACTCAATGACGCACAAGAATTTCTCGATGAAGCATCGGACGAATTTCCAATAAATCAGGAGTACAAAGTAGAAATGAAAGTAGAAAACGATACGGTCTACATGAGTGTGAATGGACGCAAATATCCTCCATACAAGATGTTTGGCGAAGGCAAAAAAGACCACCTTACCGCAGATGGCAAATTAGGATTCTACACCGAAGATGCAGCAGTCGAAGTGAAAGATATTAAGATGGAACAGTTATAAATCTACATCTTTCTAGAATCATAAGCCCAATGAAGCAAAGCTTGTCTTTGCTTTCTACGACAATTTAAATCGCCAGTTATACAATTCTTTCTAAGCTGCGCAATGTGACGAGTCATCGCTAACCAACGCTTAATTTGTCTCTCATCATCATCCGTCCTTCTGCCCATATAATAGCGACAATACCACTGGAACCAACCTCTCGGATCTTGAGGATGAATCCAATCTTTTTTACGCCAATATGAAAGTGGCTTAGAAGCATCAACTTCAAAATAATTTAATTCTTCGTCATGCCCAGGCTTACCCTCAGGATAAAATTTGGCTTTAGTAAACCAATCATCCGGGAATTCCTTTCTGCAATCCCTCATATACCTTCCACCAAAAACACCCAGAGCAAGCATTTGCTTAGGTGTTAATTGAGGCTTAAATCTAGTATCGAAATTCTTTCCCATAGGCTGAGAAAGAATATAAGTACACTTCTGCATTTTGTCTTTCACTACAACCTTCTTCATGAAAAATACTTAGTTATCAAAACTGTAATCACGCTCACAGTTCCAGTAAGCAGTGATCCCCAAATAAGATCTACAATTGTCACAATCAAAGGCCAGTTTTTCAACGTCGCTTGATTCGAAAGATCATAAGCAGAATAAGCAACAAGGCCTAAAAGCGCGCCAAAAAGGAACACTTTCAACAAACTAAAATGTCCTTGAATCGCTGGAATAATTACCAACATTGTAAGCCCAAAAGCATAAATTAAATAAAAAATTCCCGCAGGCAAAAGCTGGAAATTTTTGCTCATCATCTCCCCTAATTTCACAGCATAAAAACTTTTACCCATAAGCGTAAGCCACACACCATCAATTACAAGTAATGATACTAAAGCCGAAAAAAATGAGATTACAATTTGCATATATTTTTAATTAATTGGACATGAATTTTTACCAATAGCCGCATACAAACCACACCAGCTAAAAATCGCTTCGAAGAAAGTAAAACCAGCAAAGAAAAATAGCACAGGACTCCATTCAGTCATCACCGCCCACACCACAAGCACTACACCAATTACCGCACGCAAAACACGACCCGTCATATCGATATTTCTCTGCACTCCATAGGGTGTCTTCTTAGCAAATTTCTTTAGAACCAAACGATACAAAAATCCAAAAACAAAACCTCCAAGCAAAGCCAAAAATACATACAAAGCAACTTCCGCAGAAAAATTATTGAACATTAAAATTGGATAAGGAAATTACTAACAATATAGCATAATTTCATGGCGGAGAGAGAGGGATTCGAACCCTCGAGGAACTTGCGCCCCTACCGCTTTTCGAGAGCGGCGCCTTCAACCACTCGGCCATCTCTCCAAGGATTAAAAATTAATCTTTAAACTCTTATACGTCTTTTTAAACTGACAAATCAAATGCTTATACATTTTTATAGGTCTATTATCCAACATCGCTCTCAAAGCCCCTGAATGTTCAAGCTTATTTTCAGCAAAAAATACCACAGGAGGATAATCAAATTTATCCAAAATGGCGTTCAGTAAAATTCTGCCAACCCTTCCATTTCCATCTAAAAAAGGATGTATTTTCTCAAATTTACAATAAAACCTTAGAGCCAAAACTGGTGGATAAACTTCATTTTTCATCTCTCTATAAAACCAATCCATTAAATTACTCATCGCCTTAGGAACGTCATTAAAATCAGTAGTAATATCATCGCCAGGAGCAACATTATCTTCATCCTTCCAGTTACCAGCAATAACAGGATCCAGCCTACCTAATAGCAATTTATGAATTTGACGAATACTTTTCAAATTCCACTCCATCTTATCGGAAAAGGCATAATTAAAAGCTGCAAAAGAATCCATAATTTCAATTTCAGTCTTAGTTTTTGGCTTCCTTTTGAGCCAAGGATCTATTTTTAACACTTCACTTTTTTTAGTTTTTGAACCCTCAGACTTATTGGAATTATAAGTAAATAAAACTATAAACTCTCTATAAAAATTAAAATAATCTTCCTGGAAAACTTCATGTTTTAAAGTCGCATACCAATAACAGGAATTTTCAATCAATTTAAGATCAAAATATTTAAATTCTTTCTTTACAGAAGGGGAAAAACTACCGAATTCCTTATTTGCAACATTTCTAAAAAAATCACGAAACGCACTTTTTAAATCACCAGGCAAAAATTGTCCAAGATTTTTAGTATAGTCCTTGTACTGCAAATAGTAATAAGACCTACCTTTGATAACTTTTTTAACAAGATATTTCATAAAAACAGTTAACCGAAAAACCATTAATTACGATAGCATCAAACCTGCAAAAATGTCAATTTAAGTTAACCGAAAAACAACAATTTAACAATAAACTACTGTAAAAGTTTCTACAACAAAGCATTTTATTCTTCTCGGCCTCTTTGATGATCTAAAAACTGACACCCACTTGCCACAATTTTTATCCATGGGCACCTTATAAATTCCCTTGCACTTGTGAACAAGCCATTTATAATCACCTAGGCCCTGAAAAAGCCACTTATTATAACTTTTTAATTTTTTAAAAATCACCTATGGACTCTACGACACTTCTTTACTCAGCCATTGGAGCAAGCATTTTGGGCTTACTCTATGCAATCTTCTTGATTGTAAGAATCTTAAAACAACCAGCAGGTTCCGGCAAAATGCTCGAAATCGCTGCAGCTATCCAAGATGGAGCAAAAGCTTACCTTTCACGTCAATATAAGACAGTTGGAATCGTGGCTGTTGTAATTCTAGCATTGATGTACTTCGCAAAATTCTCTCCAAATACAATTTACGGCTTCATTCTAGGAGCTGTATTGTCAGCTGTTGCAGGTTTTGTAGGTATGAACATTTCTGTTCGTGCTAACGTTCGTACAGCTGAAGCAGCAAGAAAAGGACTTAAAGAAGCTCTTTCTCTCGCTTTCCAAGGAGGTTCAGTAACTGGTTTATTCGTAGCTGGTTTAGGACTTCTTTCAGTTTCAACTTTTTATCTTTTCACTAAAGACCTTTCAGCTCTTGCTGGACTAGCTTTTGGTGCTTCTTTGATTTCAGTATTTGCTCGTCTCGGAGGTGGTATCTTCACAAAAGGTGCTGACGTAGGAACAGACATGGTAGGTAAAATCGAAAGCAATATTCCAGAAGATGATCCACGTAATCCTGGTGTAATTGCCGACAACGTTGGTGACAACGTAGGTGATTGTGCTGGTATGGCTGCGGATCTTTTCGAAACTTACGTAGTTTCTGCTATCGCTGTAATTCTTCTCGGAAGCACAGTTCTTCCAGGATATGAGAACGCTATTATCTACCCACTCGTAATCGGTGGCGCTTCTATTCTTACAACTATTATCGGTACTTGGTTCGTACGTCTAGGAAAAAAGAAAAACATTATGGGAGCTCTATATAAGAGTCTTATTACTACTGGTGTTCTTTCAGCTATCGCTTTCTACCCTATCACTATGGAGTTAATGGGTAAGAATGGAAAATTCGACACAATGAATCTTTTCTACGCTTCTCTTATCGGTCTAGTAGTAACTGCTGCTATCGTAGTAATTACTGAATATTACACAGATAAAAAATACGCTCCAGTTAAACAAATTGCTGAAGCTTCTACTACAGGTCACGGAACAAACATTATCCAAGGTCTTGCTGTAGGTATGCAATCTACTGCTCTTCCAGTAATCGTTATTATTGCTGCTATTCTAGTATCATTCCAGCTTGCTGGTCTTTATGGAATCGCACTTGCAGTAATGTCTATGCTTTCACTCACAGGTTCTATCGTTGCTATTGATGCTTTCGGTCCTATCACTGACAATGCTGGTGGTATCGCTGAAATGGCTAAAATGCCAAAAGAAGTTCGTGAAGTTACAGATCCTTTGGACGCTGTAGGTAATACTACAAAAGCTGTTACAAAAGGTTACGCTATCGCTTCTGCAGGTCTTGCTGCGATGGTACTTTTCGCTGCTTACGTTCAAGAATTACAAGCTAACGGAATTTCTACAGTTTTCGATCTTTCAAACCATAAAGTATTAGTTGGTCTTCTTATCGGAGGTCTTCTACCATACCTCTTCGCAAGTATGGCTATGTCTGCTGTAGGTAAAGCTGCAAAAGCTGTAGTTATGGAAGTTCGTCGTCAGTTCAAAGAGATCAAGGGAATCATGACTGGTGAAAATAAACCTGACTATTCTCGTTGTGTAGATATCGTTACAAAATCTGCTATTAAAGAAATGATTATTCCAGCTTTAATTCCAGTATTAGTACCAATCGCTGTAGGTCTAGGACTAGGAGCACAAGCTCTTGGAGGACTTCTAGTAGGTTGTATCGTTACTGGTTTATTCGTAGGTATTTCTATGACAACTGGTGGTGCTGCTTGGGACAATGCTAAAAAATATATCGAAGAAGGTGCTCATGGTGGTAAAGGTTCAGAAGCTCACAAAGCTGCTGTAACTGGAGATACAGTTGGAGATCCATACAAGGACACAGCTGGTCCAGCTATCAACCCAATGATTAAGATTATCAATATCGTTGCTCTTCTTCTCGTTAAATTCTTGAAGCCTTAATGCTAAAGGAATAAGATGGGGGTAAGCGAGCACACAGTGCGAGTGCGCAGCTAGCGAAGGATTTGGCTCCGCCAATCCTGAGCGACGCGAGCTTATAAAAAATAATCCCCCTCTCTATGGAAAGAGAATTTCCAAATTCATTCAAAATTTCTGTAATAGGCTGTGGTAGCGTTGGCGCAACCACAGCTTATTCTTTATTACTTAGTGGTGTGCCAACTCACCTCACCCTAATAGACGTTCGTAAAGAACAAGCTGAAGGTCTAGATCTTGATTTAGAACATTCAATCCCCTTCACTTCATACTGCCGCATTGAACACTCCGGCGACGTTAAAGACTGCAAGGATTCAGATTTAGTAGTAATCACTGCCGGCAAACGCCAAGCACCAGGACAAACACGTCTAGATCTCATCAAAGACAATAAAAAAATCTTTGCTGATATTATTCCAAAAATTTCTAAAGCTGCACCAAAAGCCATTCTTTTAATCGTAAGCAATCCAGTAGACGTTCTCACTTACGAAGCAATAAAGCTTTCCAAATTCCCATGGCAAAGAGTTTTTGGTAGCGGTACTATTTTAGATTCAGCACGCTTCCAATTTCATCTCTCCGAAAAATTAAATATTCATCCACGCAGTATCGATGCTTATATTCTTGGAGAACATGGCGATACATCTTTCCCAGTTTGGAGCTCAGCAAACATCTTAGGAAAGCCATTATTTGAATTCAAGGGCTTCAATAAAAAAGTGGGAGAAAAATGCTATGCAGACACTAAAAATGCCGCTTATAGAATCATCAACGACCTCGGCTACACCTGCTATTCTATTGCCACTGCCGTAACAGAAATCGCTAAAAATATTAAAGAAGATAGTCACCAAGTATTTCCATTATCTGTACTTTTGCAAAATTATTATGGCCACTCTAAGGTATGCCTCAGCATACCAGCAGCAATTTGTCGCAAAGGAATCAGCGAAGTAATTGAAGTACCTCTAGATAAATCTGAACAAAAAAATCTATCAAAATCCGTTTCTACTCTTAAATCCTTTCAATAAAAGTGCTCAAATTATTAATAAAAATCAGGAACTCAATCTTCGGTTTTCTCTACCGCAATATTTTCAAAAAAATATTTTTTCTTTTTGACGCCGAATTAATTCACGATTTTTTTACGATAGTTGGTAAAATTTTAGGATCAAATTTTATTACTCGCGGACTCACCTGCTTCTTTTTTAACAACCCAGACCAGAAAATTCTTAATCAAAAAATTCACGGTATTCATTTCAAAAATCCTTTTGGTCTATCTGCCGGTTTTGATAAAAATGCGGAACTGACAAAAATCATTCCGGAAGTAGGTTTTGGCTTTGAAGAAATTGGTTCAATCACCGGAGAATCCTGTACTGGCAATGCAAAACCACGTCTCTGGCGTCTATTAAAATCTCAAGCTTTAGTCGTCTATTACGGTCTAAAAAATGATGGCTGCGAAAAAATCAGCGCCAAATTAAAAACCAGAAAATTCAAAATTCCAATCGGCGTAAATGTCGCAAAAACTAACTGCAAAAACACTACAACTACCGAAGAAGGAATTGCAGATTATGTAAAAGCTTATCGCCATTTTCTTCATATTGGTGACTACTTCACTATCAATATTAGCTGCCCAAATACTTTCGGCGGCGAACCATTTCATGATGGTGAAAAACTAGATAAACTCTTCACCGCTCTAGAAAAATATCCCTCAAAAAAACCAGTTTTCATAAAAATTTCTCCCGATCTTTCCGACGCACAAATCGACGATATCATAAAAGTATCCAAGAAACATCACGTCAGTGGTTTCATCTGCACAAACCTCACCAAGAAGCGCGAAAATCTCAAGATACTCGATCATAAAGTGCCAAAAGACGGAGGAATTAGTGGCAAAGCTGTAGAAGAATTAGCCAACAAAATGATTGCCAATATTTACAAAAAAACTAAAGGGAAATACACCATCATTGGTTGCGGTGGAGTCTTCTCGGCTGCAGATGCTTATAAGAAAATTCGCCTCGGCGCCTCACTGATAGAACTCATCACAGGCATGATTTTCCAAGGTCCTCAAGTAATCAGTGAAATGAATTTAGAACTAGCTGAATTACTCAAAGCAGATGGATTCAAAAACATCCAAAATGCTGTAGGTATAGATGTAAACTAAATAGACTGAGAAAGGGGTTGAGTCTTCATAGTCTGGATAATCTTTTGTTCAGCGGCATGATATTTTTCAGGCATTTTCTTCAAGTCTTCAACTAATTTTTTCTTATCAGTTAGATCACCCAAAGTGATAGCATCAAATTCATGAACGCTATTTACACCACTATTTCCAGTTTCCTTTGAAGTTAAAACAAGAGGAGTTCTCAAAACAAGAGATCTTTTCTCAATGTTCAATTCTCCATAAAAAGTGTGCTTATCCACGGTAATAACCACATTAGTTTTAATTACATCTTTACCAAAAAGTCTGGTAAATCCATGAGAATCCTTATCAACCTTTACATCATCTATTCCATTAACAGATAAGACAAATTCTTCCGCCTTGCTAAACCATTCCTTACCATCAATTTTTTCACGAGCTTGCTGCTCATCTTTTTTAATTACTGCTTCAAGTTCTCTATTCTTCACATATCTCTTAATTTGCGCCACAGATTCCATTAGAGAACCATCCATCAAATCAAAGTTCCTCATATTGCACGTAAAAATTGGCTTAAAAGTATCTCTCACAAGATTAATTCCAGAAACACGCTTCTCCCCATCTAACACTATTAAAGAAGATCCATTATTAATAAGTTCAACCTTGAAATTATACTTTGAATAATTCTTCTCTACTAAATCCTGCAAATAAACCTTACCAATATCACTCAACTGCTCCTTAGCACTTTTCATTTTATGATCAAGGCTCTCCCTTTCCTCATCCTTTTTTTCAACCTTACGAGGTTTCGGAAGTTTAACCATCACTTCAGGACCTTTAGGCTCTACTTTTACATTATAATCAACTTTTTCCAACTTTCTATCAGTAGTTTCCTCGCTCACATCTCGAGACTGCTCTTTGCGCTTCAAAGCAGCTTTTCTAGCATTTCTATTCTTATATTCAAACCAAGTTAAACCATATTCAGCCACACCTTTTATAGTAGGTTTCAATGAATCACTAAACAAATTATGGTTAAAGGCTTGTTCAAAAGTAAGATCCTCCACCTCTACATTACTTGCTGCAGCAACTTCAATAATTTTCGCAGCTAATCTAGATTCTTTAAAACTTTGTGTTCTGAAATCCTTCTTATCACTTTGTATAACAGAGATATTTTTCTTCAATTTCTGTTTCTGATTTTCAAAATCCTTTTTCAATCCAGCCACACCTTTTTCATAAACTTGTTTCAAAAAATCAGTTCCTCCTTGTTCAATAACATAACTATCCAAGTGAGCCTGACCAAATTTCTTATTACTTGCATCGCTAACATCATTAATTTCACCCCTAATTAAACTATAACCTTGAGAGTTAGCTAAAATTTCATACATTTCAGTCTTAAGAGCTTTCTCATCAAATTTAAGTTCATTCAACTTCTTATCAAAATCTGATGCCTTAACATCATTTACCTCTGCTCTTTGTGGAATTTTTTCTGACATATTTTTGTATTTATTTATTTTTAGACAAGTGAATTATACCATACTTTCATCAATATAGCAATATGAGCGAGAGTAGCTTCCTAAAGACCTTATTTAGCCACGGAAGTTGCTGCTTGTGCTGGAACAGCCGGTCTAATTTGAATATTATCCGCAGTCACACTACCATCGGCATTAGTCACGCCATTGACCATCAAATTTAAACCGATTTTAAGATCAGCTTTTGAGCCAGAAGTTGATTTCATTACCTGAGTTTTATCAGACAACAAAACAATCCTTGAACCACCAGTTGGAAGTTTCAAAGTAATACTCTTATCGTCCATACTTAAAATCTCACCACTTGCACCATTTCTACCACCACCTCTATTTGCATTCGCGCCACCCATACCATTTCCCCCTCTACCCTGCCCATATGCGCCTACAGACTTCTGCCCTGTACTCTGAGATTGATCATATTTCATTCCCCCGAAGAACGCTATCCCCACCACTAAAACTGCTACAACAATCATTACGGTTTTATTATCTTTCATATTTTTTTGATTAAAATATATTCTAAATTAAAGAACTTACTCATAACGCAAAGCCTCAATAGGATTAAGCTTCGCTGCTCTCTGTGCTGGATAATATCCAAAAACAATTCCTATGCCAGAAGAAACTCCAAATGCTAAAAGAATAGAAGACATAGCCACAGTAGTAGGGATACCAAATGCTGAGCTAACCACAGTAGCAATTCCAATTCCAAGTAAAACTCCAATGCCCCCACCTGTAAAAGTAAGCAAAATAGCCTCTGCCAAAAATTGAAAACTAATATCGCTTCTGGTCGCACCAATAGCCTTTCTTAATCCAATTTCACGAGTACGTTCAGTCACAGTGGTAAGCATCATATTCATAATTCCAATTCCTCCAACTAACAAAGAAATACTGGCAATCGCCGCAAGCAATAAAGTAAAAATGCCGGTAACCGATGACGCTGCCGCTACTATATCCGCCTGATTAACAGCAGTAAAATCGGAAAGATCCGGATTTTTAATATTATGCCTTTGCATCAATAAAGCCGTAATTCCATTTTGCACAGGAACAAGCTGATCCTGGCTTTGAGCCTGAACACTTATAGAACTCAAATATTCACTACCTGACAAAAAATGAATTTGAACAGAAACTGGCACGTAAATCTGATCATCTGGATTTGCAAAACCGCTACCACCCTTAGATTTAGCAACACCTATAATCTTAAAATTAATTTTATTAATCCTAACGGTTTGACCAACAACACTTGCTCCAGCACCAAAAAGGTCATTCCTAGTAGTAGGACCTAATATCGCCACTTTAGCCTGAGATTTAACTTGTGTATCAGTAAAAAAATTCCCTTCCTCAATTTCCAAATTATGCACAGTAGTATATGCAGCACCAGCTCCAACCACAGTAGTATTAGTATTTTTACCCTTGGCTGTAACTTGATATCGTTTTGAAGATTCCGGCGACACCGCTTGTACACCAGAAATTTCTTTTTGAATAGCATCTGCATCTCCCATCTTCAAACTTTGAGCCGATCCACGACCAGAGCTGAACTGCCCTGGTTTCTGAGCACCTGGAACAATGATAACCAAGTTAGATCCAATAGATTGAATACTATTAGAAATTGATTGTTGAGCACCCTGACCAATAGAAATCATCGCAATTACTGAAGCAATACCAATTACAATACCAAGCATTGTCAGCCCAGAACGAGCCTTATTCATAGTAACTGCAGAATATGTCTCAATTAATAAATCAGTCAGCATCATAATCGTTCATTTTAATAATTCGTTTTGTATGGTGCAAACTATCTTTCACTATCAGACCATCTTTCAAATGCAAAATTCTATCAGCATGTTCAGCCACATCAAGTTCATGAGTAATAAGAATAATAGTCCTTCCTTCCTCTTTGTTTAATCTTTGAAAAGTGCCAAGCACAATATTACCAGTCTTAGAATCCAAATTACCGGTCGGCTCATCCGCAAGAATCAAAGAAGGATTATTCACAAGAGCTCTCGCAATAGCCACACGTTGCATTTGTCCTCCAGAAATCTGATTAGAGTGATGATTCCATCTATCTTCCGGCATACCAGTAGACAATAATGCCCTTCCAGCTATCTTTTCACGCTCTTTCACAGGTGTTTCCGCATATATCAAAGGCAACATCACATTACGTAAAACTGTAGCACGAGGGAGCAAATTAAAAGCCTGAAACACAAATCCAATTTTTTCACGACGAATATCGGACAATTGATCTTCTGTGAAATCCGAAATATTTTTACCATCCAAAAGATATTGACCGGTACTAGCCGAATCAAGAGCACCTAGGATATGCATCAAAGTAGATTTTCCAGATCCTGAAGGTCCCATAATAGCGACGAAATCTCCATCCTTGATCGTAAAAGTAATACCTTTCAAAACGGGTGTTTTCATCTCATCACTTTCGTATGTTTTGGTAATATTTCTTAATTCTATCATATTTTTTTATGCTAGTTCATCATCCACCTCTAGCCGCACCACTACGATTTCCGCCACCGCCAGTTGATAATCCTGGAATTCTAACAGAAGAAGCCGCACTTTGAGCGCTTGAAGAAGCAGTACCAGAGATTGTCTGAGTAATAATCTGATCACCTTCCTTTAAGCCACTTGTGATCTCTGTTTGCGTATCGTTAGAAATACCAATCTCAATATTTGCTTGATTAGGAACAGTTACCAAAGTAACCTTACCTGCTTGAGTATCATCAGCTGTTAACAAAGATGGATCTAGGGTTTCAACATAACTTATTCCACCCTGAGACTTAATGGCTGAATTTGGAACAACCAATATATCTGTTTTAACGTTTGTAATAATATCCGCACTTACACTCATTCCAGGCTTTACTCTCTCGTCAGCAGTATCAAAAACGATTTTAGCATTATAAGTAACTACACCCTGGCTCACTGTACCCAAAGTATCTATCTGATAGACCTTGCCAGTGATAGTCAATTCTGGAAGAGCATCAAAAACCATAGTAGCCTTATCTCCAACTTTAATATTGGCAGCATCAACTTCATTCAGCGATATTTGAGCCTGCATTTCATTTGTAATCAAAGTTGCTGCAGTAGTACCAGAAGACACTTGATCCCCAATACTTACACTAACCTTTGCAACAACAGCATCAAATGGAGAAGTAATAAAATAATCATTATATTTTTCTTCAGCATCATTTAAAGCATTTTGACGCTGCTCTACTGTCAATTTTTGACTTCTAACATCTAATTCATCCGCCGGTTCATTCACTTTAGCCAAAGCATCCTGCTTTTCCTTTAAGGTTTCTTCTGCCAAAGTCACAGCATCTTCTTTCTTTTGCTTGTTTATTGGGTTATTTTGATCAGCATTATCAATAGTATCCAAAGCGGTCTGCATAGTCGTAACATCCTTATTAACAGCAGCAATATCTAATAAAATTTTTGGTTTCATCGCATCAACCGTCGGAGCAATTGTATATAGCGAATAATCGTATGCTTTCACAGCATCTAGAAGAGCTCTAGCGTCCTCCAAATTCTCAGCAACTACCTTGGTCATTTCTAAAGTATCTTTAATCAACTTATATTGAAGTTTAGGATCAGCCGACCTACCTACTGCTTTAACACTTGCAGAAGTAGAATTGTAAAGAGTGTATACCTTACTATAATCATCCTTAAATTTAGTAACAAATTTAGAGTCTGGCCCTAAAATTAATCCATAATCCGCCATATGATCATCTCCAGAGAAATCACTAGTAGATTGAACTCTTTTCAAATTTTCTACGGCATCTGGCACATCCAAAAAAGCAGTTGAGACAGCGCTATACCCATTATTATAAGCTGTAGTCTGTGCTTGAGTGTTTGTTAAATCTTGTTGATTCCTGTCTTTTTTTGCCTGATCCAAATCACGCTGAGCTTTTGATACCGCATCTTGAGCCTGAGAAACAGTAAGATTTTCCGCTGGTTTCAAAATTTTATCTAAAGCAATCTGAGAACTTTCTAGATTCAATTTTGCATCTCTCACCGCACGCTGAGCATCGACAGAATCAATCTCCGCAATCACTGTACCGGCACTAATCTTATCGCCATCTTTTACATTAACTGAAACAATCTTCCCTGAAGCCTGAGGCTTAAATTCCACCTGACTAGAAACTACCACCTGTCCACTTCCAGATACAGAATTCACAATAGTACCTTTCTCAACAGTGCCCAAAGTATAAGTATTAGCTGTGACAGCCGCCTTTTTGAAAAAGACATAATAAATAACAATTAAAATCACTATTCCAAGAAAAACACTTTTTTTCTTATTAGTCTTTAAGTATTCAAACATATCTATTTCTGATTAGTAATAATTTTAGGCAATATTCTTATCACTTTTGCAAGCACTTGACCAGCCTCATTTGGCGCACCTATAACAAAAATATCATCTCCAACCTTTAAATCAGTAGCCTTCACTTCAATCTCATCACTCTCAAAAACAGTATCTTTATCTATTAAAACATTCTTTTCAGCTTCATACCTACCCTTCACCGTAATCATAGATCCATCAATCTTGAGAATTTCTCCAAATGCCCCATGACTCATCATGTAGTCCCTATTATTAAACCCTCCCATCATTCCACCTCCTCCCATCATAGGTCTCGGGAAAAAGTTATCACCATAACTCTCTGACCAGCGATAACCAAAATTAGCTCTGTGAAAGCCAAACATTACACCAGCCTGAAAAATTAAAAGCAAAACAATCACCGTACCCACTGCACCAGTAATATATTTAAACTTCCTAGATTCCAAAAAAGATTTAATTTCGTTAGTCATAAATTTAAATTTTTAAAGAATATGAATTATAAAAAACTCGCTTAATATCCTTGTGTACAAAATGAAGCGACAAAAGAATAGCAAAAATAATAAAAAGGAATGCCACCACACTTAAAATCGGCAAATTCTCCAAGAAAGATAATATAAAATCCTTCCAAGTAGCCATAACCACAGAAAAATTAGTAAAAAGCATAGAAAAGAAATTTGTTGAACCAGAAGCCACTAAATCATTCCACAACATACTAAATACTGGAATAAAAAGAGCCACCGAAGAAGTTAAAACAGTCAAAAACAAGGCAAATCTAATCCTTGCAATTCTCACCTGTTTTTGAGCAATTTTCAAAAAGATCTTATTCGCCAAACCATTTGGTGCCATCTTTTCCTCCAATTTTTCAAACATTTTAGAATTCATCATAAGTTTATACGATATAGAATTACAGATTGGTGCATCTTATTATTTTTTCAAAATTTTTCTTAGCATTTTCATGGCCCTCAAATGAATACTTTTTACGGTATTTAAAGGCTTACCCGTCACCTCAGAAATTTCTCTAAAGTTAAAATCATCTTTGTAATAAAGCAGTAAAATTTCTCTATAAAGAGAAGGCAATTGCTTCAAAGCCTCATTCAAAATCGCTCCTTCATCAGCTTTTTTCAAAATTTCATTTGGCAAAGGACTTACATCTTCCACATCAAAAACCTCATCCTCAGAAATTGCTGAGAAATTCAAAAGCTTCCTTTTCTTCAGAAAATCCAAAGCAGTATTCTTCGCAATTGAATAAAGCCAAACTCTAAAATTTTTACCTCTATCAAAACTTTCTAAATTCTTCCACATTTTTATAAAAACATCCTGCACCACATCCGCAGCCACATCATCATCTTTCACATAACGTGAAACAAAAGCAAAAATAACATTGGTATATCGCTCAATAAGAAGCCTCAAAGCCTCCTCATCACCAGCAATATAATTTTCAACTAATTGAAGATCACTAAAATCATTCATTGAAAATAATATAGACCTTTATTGAAAAATTTTCCATTCACCTATCTCGTCCTAAGTAACTTTTCCGGCTTAGACATATCATCTAGAGCAATCCACAAACTACCATATTTTTTAATCAACTTTTTCATCTTTTTTCTACTCGTAAACATCGGCTGCACAGTATAAGCAGACTTCGTATCTTTAAGCATTTTCATATTTTTTTCACTACACTGCCAACTAAAAACTTTCATCGCATCCAAACCGTTCCTTTTCACCTTTTTAAAACCTCTTCGAAAATTCATAAATCCAAAATTGTAGATATACTTATAGCTATCCTCTAGATCTTCCTTCAAAAGATCAAAATATCTAAATTTATAAAACGCCAACCAGAATTCCATCTTGTATTTACTACAAATACCATCAATTTCTTCGCCAGTAATATTAGTCTGCTTAATGTCCAAAAAAACTATAGCCTTCCAATTCACTGCATCTAACACTTCTCTTAAAGTATTGACCTTCAAATACTTCTTAATTGTCCCAAACTTTAAAAATCTCAAAAAGTAAGCCATAAAGAAAACCGGGAAATCCGGAAACCCATGATAACAAAAAAGCACACCATCTTTACTCTTTCTCAGATCAAGTTCAAGAATATCAGGCTTATATTTACCACAACTCCTAACAGACTTCACTGAATTTTCCTTGCCGTGCTTTTTACCACCGGCATGGGCCATAAGATATGGCTTTCCTGAATTCATCTTTATCATGAGGATTGTATTTTTGGCTGGGGATGAGGGATTCGAACCCCCGATGCTGCCTCCAGAGGGCAGAGCCTTACCGCTTGGCGAATCCCCAACATTAAGTACCCTAGGTTTCTACCATAGAGTACCTGATATTTCAACCAAAACTACTTACTCCCCAATAAATCAAAGCACCCAATAAAGCCGCACATGGAATTGTAAAAATCCAAGCCTGAACAATTCTAAAGGTAATATCCCATCTTACAGAAGAAACTCTCTTCGCAGCACCCACACCAGAGATAGCACCGGTAATCACGTGAGTAGTACTTACTGGAATAGCCAAATAGGTAGCCAAAAACAAACTCATAGCACTGGCAGTCTCCGCACATACTCCATCTATAGGTCTCAATTTCACAATCTTCTGTCCCATAGTTTTAATAATTCTCCATCCTCCAAAAAGAGTTCCAATCGCAATCGCCCCATGAGCACTCAATACCACCCACATTGGCACATCAAATGACTTCAAATATCCTACAGAAAATAGAAGACCAGTAATAATACCCATAGTTTTCTGAGCATCATTTCCTCCATGCCCTAAACTGTATATTGCCGCTGAAAAAAGCTGCAATCTCTTGGACCATTTATTGACACCTGCTGGAGCAAAATCCTTTTTATGAATAACCCAACTCGCAATGGTAATAAAAATCACTCCTAAAACAGCACCAATCAAAGGAGCCACCACAATAAAAACTAAAGTCTTAGTCCAACCTCCAGGAATAATCACACCCCAACCAGCTTTAGCCACGGCTGCACCAACATACCCACCAATCAAAGCATGAGAAGAACTTGTCGGCAAAGCAAAAACCCAAGTAATAATATTCCAAGCTATCGCCCCCATTACACCGGCCAAAACCAGATTAGGAGTGACCACGTTCACATCAATCAAACCCTTCCCAAGAGTCTTTGCTACAGCAGTTCCAAAAATAGCAAAAGCAATAAAATTAAAAGTCGCCGCCCAAATCACCGCATGCCTAGGAGATAAAACTCTTGTAGACACAATAGTAGCAATAGAATTCGCAGCATCATGAGCACCATTCGTGAAATCAAAACCCAATGCCACCAAAACGATAAAACCTATAAAAATTAGATTCCAGTCCATAATTAAGTTGATTTAACAAGTATTCCTTCAATAATATCCGCAACCTTCTGGAACTTATCCATCGTGTTTTCCATGTTTTCCAAAATATCTTTAAACTTAATGACATTAATTGGATCTTTTTCTTCAGTAAAAAGTTTAGAAATAGACTTAGCAAAAATTACATCGGCCTGATCTTCCAATTCATGAATTTTGATTTTAATACCAAGCAATTCCTCACTATATTTTTGTTTCTGAAAAGCCAAAAGAAGCTCCTTCAAATAATAACCGGCAGCTTTAATAACCGGTACAAATTCACCGAAAGCATCAATTTTATTTGTAATTTTATACAAATGAACATTTTGAATTATGCTCTCCACTAAATCCACGATATCATCCAACTCATGAGCTAATAGATAAATATCTTCTCTATCTATAGGCGTAATAAAAGTTTTATTCAGCTTATCAATAATTGCGTGAGTCTTCTGGTCAGCTTGGCTTTCAATTTCTTTAGCACGAACAGAATACTTCTCAAAATCCTTGAAATTCTTACTGAATTCATCCAGCAACTCCACCATCTCTATCAAACTATCACTCACTTCGACCATAAGATCAAAAAAGGCAACCTGTTTAGGTAAAAATAAACCCATAGGAAAATTTTAAATTCTAAATATATATTAAGAGGCTCTCTGTTTACACTAACTCCTTCACACTCTTATAATTGTCCATCATGCCAAGGTCCTTCGCCACATTCTCGTAAGTGATAAAACCTTTGTAAGCATTAAGCCCACGAGCAAATCTTCCATCAGTAGCAAGAGAATCTCTCAGCATCTTTTCCACACCTTCTCCAGCAATTCTCTTCAAATATGGAAGAGTTGCAGTAGTAAGAGCAATTGTAGACTGACGACTCACCTGGCCTGGCATGTTTGGAATGCAGCAGAAAATTTTGTTGTAAATTTCGAAGACAGGCTGTGAATGACTCGTAGCTCTTGATCCCCAAATACAACCACCTTGATCAATAGAAACATCCACAATTACAGATCCGTCTTTCATAGATTTAATCTGTTCTTCGCTCACTACGCATGGAGCCTTAGTACCAGCCACAAGCACAGCACCAATCAATAAATTCGCATCTTTCAAAGCATCATTAAAATTTTCACCTTGAGGAACAATCGCTTCAAAATTTTCGCCCAATACTGGACCAAGATATTCTTTCATCTCTTTATTTAATTCAGCACATTTCTTTTCACTAATATCAAAAAGTTTCACTCTAGAACCCATACCAGCAGCAGTTTTTGCCGCAGTAGCTCCTACATATCCACCACCAACCACCACTACACGAGCGCTAGGAATACCACTAATTTTACCGAGAGAAATTCCGCGACCACCATATTTTCTCTGCAAATATTCCCCACCATATTGAACAGCAAGTACACCAGCTACTTCGCTCATAGGAGCCAAAAGTGGCAATTTACCTGTCACATCTTCCACAGTCTCGTAAGCAATTGCCGTAATATTATTCACAGCCAAAACCTTACTAAGTCTCTTATCTACTCCTGACAAATGCAAATATGTGAATAAAATTTTTCCTTTAAATTGTTCCAATAAATTATATTCCTCAGGAAGAGGCTCCTTCACCTTCACCAAAATATCCGCCACCTTCACTATATCTTCAGGATTTCTCATCATCTTGGCACCACACTCCTTATATTCGCTATCAGAAAATCCACTGCCAATTCCTGCAGTCTCCTGAACAATTACTTCAAAACCAGCCTGTACCAATTCCTTAACTCCATATGGTGTCAAAGCGATACGGTTTTCATTGTTTTTGATTTCTTTGATGGTAGCGATAACCATACGATGTAATTAGGAAATATTAAATATTTTAAACCAGACTAGTACAAACCCTTTATTTCTTCAAGAATGATTCCCTCGACATCACTCACACAAGCTTTCATTTTACCCCATTCATTATGTACCTGATAATCACAATCACCTGCCTGCGCCAACTCCCTAGCCGCACTATCAAGACGTCTCTGCAATTCTTCAGGTTCAATAGCCCCTCTCATTTCTATTCTTCCTTTCAAATCATTTAAATTAGGTACCTTCATGAAAACAGACACCAAACTTTCTTTTGGGATCATTTTGCGAATCGAATGAAAACCCTGAATATCCACTTCACGAATTACCACAGCTCCTTGGCGTAAAGCATTCATAATTTCCGTTTTAGCCGTGCCATAATAATTATCAGAATGCACCACCGCGTATTCCAAAAAATCATCTTCAGCAATCATCTGCTTAAATTTTTCCTTCGTAATGAAATGATAACTCTCGCCATCTTTCTCACGTTCACGCGGTTCACGAGTTGTATAAGAAATAGGATAAACAAAACCCTTAAACTTATTCTGTAACATCTTAATTACTGTACCTTTTCCAGAACCAGACGGACCTACAATTAGAAATAATTTTCCTGTCAGTTTTTCAGTCATATTCGATCTGTTAGGCTAGTTGCTAAAATACCTAAAATATGTTATTATATACGTGTCCTTAAGTCGTCGGAATTATACAAGAATATCCACGAATTGAGAATTGAAAAAAAATCAAAATTCTGCTATACTTACTCAATTACCTCGATAGCACCTTCGTTCCTTAAAAACAAAAACGCCTACTCCTATTCGATAAAGTGAGGAGTACAGGGATAGAAAACTTTCTGTCCCGCTACTCCTTACTTTTCGATGGCAGCCAACACTGCCACCCTAAAGCATTCCTTCATCACAAAAATTTTTGGAGGAAAAAATAAAAACAAACTCAACAAAAACAAACCTGCTCTTTCGCCTCAAAAACGGAAGGCAACCCAAACAAACAAAAATAAAAAAGAACGAACGGTGAATCTCGTTCTCAAAAAAAACACCAAAGAACGGTAGGGAGGCGCTTTATCCAGTCAAATGGATGAACAAACACCGCGAGAGATGAATTGTTGGTTTCTCTTGCACCACCGCTCTACTAGAGTATTTCTCAGCCACATAAAATTGCGCTGATAGGAATCCTAGCTATATGAGCGATACGTTGGGACACTCCGTCCACCTCTAACTTATAACATTTTTACAATGTTTGTTACGTGAAATTCGACTGGGTGTCCCTTATTTATTTTATAACTACGCCTCCCTCAGATAAATTTTTACGAAGCTTTTTTTGGCATATAGGAAGCCAATTTTTGCAAATCTACAGATCAGTTCGATGGGATATCCCAGACCTAACAGATCGGAATGTGCAGAAAACATTCCATCTTGCAATTTTACAGATCAGGACGCCTTCCTAGGAAGCCTTATTATCTGTTAATTTTTCAAGCAGAAACCAATTGAAATATTTTTGTTTTTTCTCGTTGCAATGACTCTTTATCAATCCACTGTAACTGGAAATATTGCTGGAATTTAGTCTCGTCTGGGCGCGCATAAAGCTTCTTTTATTTAAATTTCTACCAGAGAGCCAGAATTTGATGCCGAGAAATTTAAGACCATGCGATGGCTTGAGAATTTTGTCGCTTTTGGGATTCACAACTAATTTCAATTTATTATTCAAAAAATTGGTGACTTGTGTGCGAAATAATCTCAACTTTTCCAGATCATTTTCAACAATAATAAAATCATCGCCGTAGCGGAGGTACGAGCCCGCCTGCAATTCATGCTTAACAAATCTATCCAATTCGTTCAAATAAATATTGGCAAAAATCTGGCTGGTAAGATTGCCGATTGGCATGCCGATTTTGCCGCCACCCGTAGAATTGAAACTGAAAATTATTTCTTTCAACAAATTTAAAGTTGTACTATCTTTGATACGAAATGAAAGAATTTTAAGCAAAATCTCTTGATCCACACTGTCAAAAAACTTTTTCACATCACATTTCCAGATGCAGGAAGAAGGCTTACACAAGCCATTTTTCTCGCGCCTGTGTGTGTGTGTGTGTGTGTAACAGAGCGCTTCAGAAAGCAAGCTGTTCTTTCAATGGCTCCCAACAATCCCTTCCCTTTGCGACAAGACCAAGCATCATAAATAAAAGTTTTGTCGTAAATATTTTCCAAATAATCGTAGATCAATCGGTGAACTACGCGATCGCGAATATGAGCGACGGAAATTTCGCGACGCTTATTATCATTAACAATAAATTTTCGGTAAGTGCCATGACGATAATTTCCGGAATTGAGGTCTCTAAAAAGAGTAGACAAATTTTTCTCGAGATAATACTGAAAATGATGCAGTTCATCAGTCGCTTTTTTGCCTTTTCTGAACTCTCTCCAACTCCTCCAAATATTTTTTAAACTTAAATCTATGGATTCACTACCAATCATAAATAAAACTTATGAAGCCTACAAAAATATTATAGAGCTAAATATCCACATCACAAAACACAATAGATACGGCCTGGGAACGAGCTTGGAAAATTCTATAGTTGAATGTCTGGAAGAACTAATCATGACTAAAAACGCCCCCAAAACACTCAAGGCGGGATATCTCATTAGAGCCAGCAGCAAGCTGGAAATATCGACTTTAAAACTCCGCCTACTCCTGGAACTGGCCATCGCCAATGAAACAAATATATTCCAAATCCAAGCAAAATTAGCCGAAATAGGCCGTATGCTTGGCGGTTGGCTAAAATCTGTCCAAAGTTTATAGACCCTTATCAGGCGACGCACGCCGCGATTATCATTCTCATTGTTCTGATTGTCATTGTTGACGTTAGAGTTCTGATTGTTAGGATTGAAGTTTACATTACGAGGCAACGACGGCGCCATGTTTGATGAAGATTGTCCGTTTCTACCTTTGCAGTCCGACTACCGCAAGGTAGGCGCAACCGCGCAGTAGGCATTGGTTTGCATTATTTCACCCGGTCTAGCTCCGCTAGTGACGGAGCAGCCAAGGTAACCTTCACTCATACCTAAGGGTCTATATTTTCAAATTATGATTTTTCAGACTTCTTCTTTAATTCAAAGCCTTTTTTAGAAAAACCACGCGAACGGCAGCTCTATCCAAGTAGAGTGACTATTCACCGTTGAATAAAATATAACAAAAAAATAAGTTTTAAAAAAGAATTAAAGATTAAATACTAAGCCTTTTCAACCCTTAGCAGGCGACGCACGCCGCGAGAATCAACCTCACCGTACTGAAGGTCATCGCAGACGAGAGAGCCCTGATTGTTAGGATCGAAGAAAACATCACGAGGCAACGACGGATTTTCTTCTGACTCCAACCAAGATGAACGCCATTCACTTTTATCAGGAGATTGTACAAAGTGTTTTCCTGTATGACTTTCATATTGTTGAATTTCTTCACTCTTGTCGTATGGTTCGGTGTACGGGAACATTTCGTAACCTGTTGATTGACGTTTACCATCTTCACCAGAGATTAATTTACCGGTCATATCGTTTTTATCGTGTTTGTACAAAACTCTATCACGTGTATTTTTGTAGTTCATCCCTTTCATCACCGGCTCATCTCCACGGTCGGAAATTAAAGGTCTGCCTTGTGCATCCACTCCAAACAATTGACCACCTTGTTCCATAGCTTGGGCAAGAGCAAGATAATGACCCTCATTTGCGAGTAAACGAGTTTGTATATATGCCCATGAAATTTTAGATTTTAGAGTCGGATCGGCGTCAAAATCTGCTTTGAAAGTTTTAAGGCGTGGGTCTACTTCTACAGATTCAGTAGGTGCTACAACCGCCTTCGCGGCTTGCCCCACCTCGGCAACAACAGCTTTTTCTGCTCCCTGTTCTTTTGCAATTGCAGATCTTAAAGCTTCAATGTCGTTATCCTTTCTTCTGGCAAAAACAATTGGATCCACTTTAACTCCAGTCTGTTCTAACTGAATTCTAGCAATTTCAATCAAATTTTTTGCATCAGAAACTAACTTAGATTCTGGAGAATCAAATTCTGTTTGGCGCTTTTGAGGGCCAAGTTTTTCTGCGTCGTAACCTTCAGGCAATTGATTCAATTCCATAAAATTATAGATTTAAATATTCAGCGACAAATAATAACTACTTTTATAGATTTTGTCAAGATTGGCCGGCGGAAAGCCACAAACTCAGCCAAAAATTCACTAATCAGACCCACCTCGAAACCCATCCACTCATTAAACCAGGGTGAGCGCATACTCACCAATATTTCGCCCCTTTTGTCAGCCTAAAATGGTAATTTTACAATGGGAATTTCTCACAAAAAAGAGCAAAATAAAAGGTGCTTTTAAGAGAAATTTTAATCAAGAAAATCTATGAAAAATAATTTCCAAAAATCCAGCCCAACTCTCCTCCGCGCCAGGACCATCAAACCGCAGATATCAATTCATCAAATCTACAAACTCCCAAAATCATTCGATACCTCCTGGCTCACCATCCACAACCAATTCTCCACATACGGACGCAACGCCAAAGAGTGGATGCGAAAGTGTGCGCTACTTCTGCCGGAAATCGAAAGACAGCAAATCTGGCGCAAAAAAAGATTCCATAATATTTACGATTATGCTGCGAAATTGGCTGGAATGAGCAGGGAGCAAGTCAACGATGCACTGTGGATTCTTAATAAAATAAAGGACAAACCAGCTTTGCTAAAAGTAGTAGAAATAAAGGGGCTAAATGCAATCAGACCAATTATCTCAATCGCTACTCAGGAAAACGCAATCTTTTTGGCAGAAAAAGCAACAATCATGAGCAACCATACCCTACGAGCTTACGCAAAAGGCATTAATCAAGGATTACTCACTTCGTCAAAGAATGAACAATTTAACAGATTAGACTTCCGTGACGTCACGACAGCTCAATCTGCAAATTTGCAAATAGAAATAGACGACGCTGAAAAACCAGCGGACCAGAATTGCCTCCCAAAGATCACCATCCTCATCCAACTCGATCCTCAAGTCGCCGACCAACTCCAAAAAATCAAAGGACAAGCAGATTGGAACGAGACTATTCGCGAACTTCTCAAATTGCGCGAAGAGAAATTGGAGCAGGAAAAACCGAAAACAGTCGAAAATGCCACCCGTCCCATCCCGACAAAAATAGAAAAATATGCGATAGCCAAAACTAACTCTACATGCGCCTTCCCCAGCTGCACAAAACCTTACGAAATCCTGCATCACACCGACAGATTCGCCCAATACCATACCCATGATCCGGATCGTATTATTCCACTCTGTAAAGCTCACGAAAATCTCGCACATCTCGGCCTTATTGAAAACGAAAATCAGCCGCCGGAAAACTGGAGACTTCGCGCCCAACCTGATTACGACGATCCGAAATACGAAGTGGATAGAATTGTGGGGAGATTTAGACAGCAGTCCTAGCGGTAGCGAAAGAATTCGAGCAATTTTGGGAAACAATGACACTTTGCAAGTAATGATGAAGTACATGAGTAATTCTTGCAAAAAAAAATGCACAAAATTTCATCGCCAACAATCAGGCGCGCAAAAAAATTCCCCCGGAAGGACAAACACCAAACCAGAGGAATTCACAAAAGAATAAACTCAACATTCCTCGCGAACAAATGCTCTATATTTTTTAACGCTTCACGCTCGCCTAGAACGGCAAATCATCAATTTTTACTTCGTCTCCACCTACTGGAGCCGGAGCTTCTTCCTGTGCAGAATCATCTTTGCTAAGTCCGCCAGCTTCTCTCTGGTAGCTTCCACCACCCATTTCTCCACCTTTCTTATCTAACATAATCATATTGTCCGCCACGATCTCTGTCCTGTATCTCTTTACTCCGTCTTCACCTTCCCAATCACGAGTCTGTAAACGTCCTTCAATAAACACTTTGCTTCCTTTCTTCAAATACTGACCGCAAATTTCAGCCAATTTTCTCCAAGCCACTACATTATGAAACTCAGTTTTACTTTGCTGTGCACCACTTTGATCCTTCCAACTAAAATTAGTCGCGATTCCAAGAGTAGTAACAACTTGTCCACCGGGAATCTGCTTCATTTCAGGATCACGAGTCAAATTTCCAATCAGCTGCACTCGGTTTAATGACATGGCCATAGAATTTCGGGTTAGTTTTTTACGCGTTCGAAAAATACCGCCGACTGGCAACAAACTCAATTAGATTTCCGACAAATCCCTTGCGTGCACTAGGAATAAGTTAAATAATCATTAAAATTCCTTCGCGGCTTTTCCAGATGTTTCCACCGGTCCTTCCTCCGAAGGGTTAGTTTTTACCTTAATTCTTTCGCTGAAGTCCCCTATTTCCATAGGATTTTTACAAATTTCCAGTCTGGAATAACGAAAAACCACGTATCCAAAAAGAAAAGTTAGCAAAAGACTCATACTCAGCGCAACGATCAAAAACCATTGTTCTGTTGTTATTTTGCGAATTTCGGCTATCATATGCGTAATTTGTTAAGTAATAAGTCTAAAAAATATGAGTTTATACGCTTTTGAGTTAGGAAGAAAAAAAGATCTTTGCTTCGCGGAATTAATTACTGTTCTTGGTAAAGATAAGTTAGTTGAACGCAACCTAGATACCGCTATTTTTGATCTGAAAATTCCTAATTATCAGGGACTACAGGACAAGCTCGGTGGAACTGTAAAAATTATTAAACTTTGGAACAAAATTCCTCTTGAAGATACTCGTGCCGACAAGCTAGAAAAGCACATCAAGCCTCATCTGGAGGAGATCTTCACTGACCACAAAGGCAAAATAAATTTCGCCGTTTCCACCCTAAGTTTCAATAATCCTAAAGAGATTAATATCAAACAAATCTTAAATTTTTCTAAATTAATTCTAAAATCTTTAGGATTGAACAGTCGTTTCGTAAATAAAAACTTCGAAAACACTAAGCCGTCGACTATTTACGCAGCTCATGTACTAGAAAAAGGTATCGATATTAATATCATCAAAGGAAACGAAGACATTTTCATCGGTGAAACTGTTGCTATCCAAGATATAGACAAGTACAGCAAACGCGATTACGACAAGCCTTGGCGCGACGCTAAAGTAGGAATGCTTCCACCAAAGGTAGCTCAGATTATGGTGAATCTTGCTGGAGCAAATACTAAATCTATTTATGATCCATTCTGCGGTACTGGTAGTACTTTGGTAGAAGGATTATTGATGGGCAAAGACGTCGTCGGTTCCGACATCGATCAGAGAATGATTGATTACTCTGAAGGAAATGCTAGATGGACTGAACAAGAATTCCAAACTAAAAACGTTTATAGAGTTTTCACTAAAGACGCACGCTTCCTTACAAAAGAAGATTTGCCAGAAAAAGTGGACGCAATTATCACTGAAGGATACCTTAGCGAACCTGTAAGCCGCTTACCTGCTCCAGAAATTAGACAAAAAGTTTTCCGTGAATTGGCTAATTTACATTTGAATTGGCTCACCGCTATCCACCGAATCACCCCAAAGAACTGCAAGGTGGTGATGTGTGTGGCCGGTTTCAGGAAGAATAACGACAAATACCACCCAGAATACGAATTCCTACCTAGGTTCAACGATTTAGTCCAAGAAACAGGCTACAGAGTCGTTGCCAGCTACATCTACGATAGACCAGACCAAATCGTAGTAAGAGAAATTAAGGTTTTGGAGAAGCTATAGATTTAAGAGCGCGTTTTCCAATCTTTGTCCCTATTAAGGCTCCAGCAGTCCAAAGAGTTGGCGACGCTGCTAATAAACTAGCTCCAGCACCCATGGCCGCCAAAGCTTTTACTTCTGTATCTCCCGGACAGATTATGTAAGCCCCAGCACCAACTGCAATAGCCTTTCCTCCATTGTAAATTAGTAGTCCTGGAATTCCCAATTTGCTAACCAAATCACGCACTTTACCAGCAATTCTTAAGGATTTTGGAGAGCTTTTCAAGGCATTCTCCATCGCCACATCGAGCTCCTCCTCTGTCACACCTTCATAGGCAGAAAAACGTCGTTCCAAAAGCTCCAAAGCCTCCTCATCCGGCTGAGTCTCCCAATCTATTTTATGCTCACTCAAATCCATTTCAATGGGTCAGTTTCTAAAAATTGTTACATAAATATCAAAATAACATTGAAATATCAATACTCCTTACGTATATTGTCCCTGTTCGAAGGGCCCAGAAGGCCCAAATCTAACACTCCCGAGTAGCGCAGCGGTAGCGCAGCTCGCTGTTAACGAGTTGGTCGACAGTTCGAATCTGTCCTCGGGAGCCAGTTTTCATTTCAGTACTATCTATACCCTGGCTGACTTTTCACTATTTGAAGATCCAATTTCCCTTGTAACTCTGGAGAAACTTTCTTTTTAAGCTCCATCGCTTTCTCATATATAGCTTCACCACCATAAGATCTAGCAAGATTTATCGACAAACTCACAAGCAGAGGCATATGAGTTTCAATTTACTGAGAATTAAGATCACCACGCGCTAACTCAGCCTCTACCAAATTCATTCTAGTAACACACTCAGTAGAGATAAGATATCCAGCAAAAGCCTCAATTTCTGCAGGAGCCTCTTCTCCTTGCATGTAATAACCAGAAGCCACCTCCAAAATACGCTGAGACTGTCTTTTGCTATCCGCTAAACTTATCTCAGGCTTTGAAGCAATCTCGACGGCAGCATTAATTGTATTTAGATCAGTAGGATCAACAGGTCCACGCTCAAGAAACGAAGCAACCCCACCTAAAACAACTGCCTTAGAAAAATTTCCACTTTCCAATAAAGTTGCATATTTTGTCTCAGCAGCAATCACAGGAGTTTCAGCATATTGCGCTTGAGGCTTCGCCTCTACACTAGCCACAACTTCACCTTCCTGCTTAGCTTCTACACTACCCTTAGGATCTTTTGATAAAATCATAAATATTGTTTAAATTATCCTAAATTATACACTATTTTACCAAAAACGGCTATTCTATAATCAAGAAAATCACCCACTCCCAATGCAAGATTGCGAATACAAAATAACGGCTAAAGTATGGCTATATCCCGGCCTGGCCGCTTGGCACTTTATCACCATCCCACCAAAAGAATCCAAAGAGATAACCTCTCATTTTAGCGCATTAAAAAGAGGCTGGGGATCGCTTCGTGTCAGCATAACAATAGGCGAAACTAGCTGGGACACCTCGATTTTTCCAGATAAAAAACGTGGCGGCTACCTTTTGCCACTCAAAAAAGAAGTTCGCAAAAAAGAAAAAATCAGCAATGGAGACACTCTCACTTTTTTACTTAAAATTAAGCTTTAAAGCCCTCAACCAAGAATAAGTACCCAAAGTGAAGAGAAAATGCTATACTCCTGCCCATGAATGAAATATTTCCCGAAATTGGCATAATAGTACTTCTTATCCTTATGAACGCCTTCTTTTCCGGCACGGAAATGGCGCTTATTTCTCTAAGAAAAACTAGGATCAAAGAATTAGTAAAAAAAGGTAATAGAAAAGCCATTCTAGCCGAAAAAATTCTCAGCAATCCTGAAAAATTTTTAGCAACAATACAGGTTGGAATTACCTTAATTAGCACTATCGCTTCAGCATATGCCGGAGCCAGTATTTCCAAAATAATTAGTCCATTATTAGAAGCATCTTCTTGGTCATTTATTTCAGAAAATGCTTCAACCATTAGCTTCACTATAATTGTTATCGGAATCACCTACTTGAGCATCGTCTTGGGTGAATTGGTTCCAAAATCTCTTGGAATTAAATACTCAGAAAAATTCTCACTTTTCTCAGCTTATCCAATATATTTTCTTTCCAGAATATTCTCCCCAATTACAAAATTTTTAACTATATCCAGCAACGCAATTTTGAAAATCTTCGGAGATCAAACAAGCTTCAGCGAAGCAAAAATAACCGAAGAAGAATTGCGCACAATTCTCTACGAAAGCCACAAAGCCGGAACTATCAAAAAACACGAACACGAAATTCTAGATAACATCTTCGATTTTTCAGATATTGCAGTAGAACAAATCATGACACCATTCTCCAAGATTTTCGCTGTCGACATCAATGAACCAAATGAAAAAAACATCGAAGCCATCATTGAATCCGGCTATACCAGAATCCCAGTTTACAAAGATAAAATAGACAATATTCTTGGTGTCTTAAACATCAAAGATTTACTTAGAGAACTACGCAAAAATCCAGACTTTCATAAAATAGAAGATCTCATCACTAAAACCCGTTTCGTCCCTAACACTCAACGTATCAGTGACCTTTTAAAGAAATTCCAAAAGGAGAAAAAAGCCATTGCCATCGTAACAGATGAGCACGGCGACGTTGACGGATTAATTACAATTGAAGATATTTTAGAAGAAATTGTTGGGGATATCGACGACGAAAATGACGAAAAAAATAAATTCATCATCTCTCAAAAAGACGGCATTTATGAAGTCGAAGGAAGCTCAAGTATCGTAGACTTCAATCGCTACTTCAATACTAATTTACCTGAAGATGAAGCCTATACTACCATTTCAGGCATTATATTGGAGAAGCTTGAAAGCATTCCGGAAGTAGGAACAAAAACGACTATCGATAATTTAGAATTCACTATAAAAGAAAAAACTGAACGCGCCATAAAAGTAGTAACAGTCAAAAAACTCTCTCCGGAGACTGTTGCCTAAACGTAAACTAGTCTGCTAAAATCGAGGCCATTAAGCGCCTATGCAAAATAAATTCCACCTAACCAAGACAGATATCGCCATCTTTTCTCTGGCAACTTTAGTCATTATTATTGGCATCATTTTTTGCATAACACCTACAGCCTACACAAAAGCATCAGTAACCCAATTACCAGAAAGCGCCGATCCAGTACCTCCCACCATAGCACCAACCCCAGCCACTTCAGACAATTTCTACGCTCCAATTCTGATGTATCATCACATCAGCGACACTCTTCCAATGGGACCATACGTCATCAGGACAGCCGTATTTGACAATCAAATGAATTGGTTAAAAAACAACAACTACCACGTCATCCCATATTCTCAATTCTACGAAGCCCTAACCACTAAGACTACTCTTCCAGAAAAACCAGTCGTGCTCACTTTTGATGATAATGACAAAGACCAATATGAAAATGCCCTACCAATACTCAAAAAATATGATTACAAAGCTATATTTTTCATTCCAACAGCTTACGTAAACAAAAGAGGAGGAGTAATGACCTGGGACATGCTCAAGGAATTGCTAAACGAAGGAATGGAAATCGGCGCCCATTCATCCACTCACCCCGACCTAAGAGTAATTCCTAGAAAACAACTTTACGACGAAGAACTAATTGGAAGTAAAAAAATTCTAGAAGAAAAACTCGGTATCTCAATTAAATATTTTGCCTATCCAGGCGGAGCAAAATCAAAAAAAGTCGTACAAGCAGTAAAGGACACAGGATTTTTATCTGCAGTTACAACTATCTACGATCCAAACCATACCTACAAAGATAACCCACTGCTAATTTCTCGTATATACGTAGGAAACAGTATGGAAAATTTCGTAGATTTCATAAATGGCAGAAATCTCTACAAATCTCACTGATATTAAGATTCATTAAAGCAAACTCTAAAGGTAGTTCCCCTACCCTCTTCACTTTTCACTGAAATAATAGCTTTATGTAAATAAGCAATTTCCTTAACTATAGACAAACCTAAACCAACACCGCCACGAGCTTCTGAAGACTTGCCAGCAACTCCCTGATAGAAAGGCTCGAAAATATGAGCCAAATCCTCATCACTAATTCCAGGACCATTATCTATTACTAATAAACACACCTTCTTTAATTCATTTTTAATCTGAATTTTCACCAATCCACCTTCACTCATATAGGAAATGGAATTTTTCAAAAGATTCACCACCAATTCATGTAAAGCTACAGCATTACCACTTATCTTTTCTTCGGTTTCATTTTCAATGACAACTTTTATATTTTTCTTCTCAGCAAATGAACTTAACAAATCCTTCGCTTCATTTGCAATTTCAGACAAAGAAATTTTAGACATCATCAATGACTTTCTACGATTGCTAATCTTAGAAAAATCCAAAAGAAAATTTATTATATCTGACAAACGCTTAGTTTCCTCCAAATTATCTTGAAGAATTTCCTCAACTCTTTCAGTAGTTAAGCTCTCTTTTTTACGTAAAGCTACCTCCAATCCATTTTGCATTACTGCTAAAGGTGTGCGCAATTGATGAGAAACTGTAGACGCAAAATTTTTCTGTAATTCACTTGATCGACGAAGAGATCTCATTAAATAGGAAACGATAAAATAAGCAGAAAGAACAGATAGCAAAAGCCTTATCACACGTCCTACAAAAAGGGTATTTTGGACATCTTTAAAATCTTCAGCAATAGTTTCAATTTTTCCATGCAAAGCCACCTCATAAAAATCAATCTTAATCAAATTATCTATATATCCACCAACAATTATAAAAACAAAAAGACTAACGACAAAAAATGAAATAGTAAGTTTCACTTTCATATCCAAAAACTGATCCCTATGCAATTTATCTCTGAATCGAGTAACCAAATCCGCGCACAGTCCGTACAATTTTTTTGGAATATTTATCATCTATTTTACTTCTTAAATTACGAATATGAACATCTACTACATTACTAAATCCAATATCTTCTTTAGGCCACAAATGCGCAAACAACTCTTCACGCGTCACAACTTTGCCATCACTCTCCATCAAATACTGCAAAATATCAAATTCTCTCATCGTCAGAGAAATCGCTTTATTTCCTCTATATACCAATCTTGAAGAAGGATCTAAACGCACATCGGCAACCACCATTTTCATATCCTTGATTCCGGGAGAACGTCTATGTAAAGCCCTCACTCTCGCCACAAGCTCATCAAAAGAAAATGGTTTTGAAACAAAATCATCCACCCCACTATCCAAAGCCTTGATTACATCTTCCACAGTATCTAAAGCAGTAAGAGCTATAATTGGAACATTCACATTCTTTGAACGTAAATCTCTACAAAGCTCTAAACCACCCTTTCCAGGCAACATCAAATCCAATAAGAGCAAAGAACAATCTGATGACTTAGCAGACAATTTTCCTTCTGCACTTTCAGCCTCATAAAAAACACTTACTCCGTATCCTTCAGATTCAAAACCCTCTTTCAAGGAATTTGCCAACTTTTTCTCATCCTCAACAATTGTAATATTCATAAAAATAATATTAAAAATATTTCTAAACTTTTTTCAAAAATTCAGTTCTCAAAACAATAGCGGAACCTCCAAGCTTACAATCCACTTCTTCAACATTCCCGGTTAAACGAATACCAGTAACTTTTGTACCTCTCTTAAATGTAGTCGAAGTTCCTCTCAAAGTAAGATCCTTTATCAAAACTACATCATCTCCATCACTTAATTGAGTGCCATTACTATCTTTCACCACCAAAACATCCTCAGTCTCCTCTTTTTTCCCATGTTTCCCATCTGTACAATCACATTCCTCCAAAAGTTCATATTGATTCACGCAAGAATCAGTTTCACAAATACCAGCTTCTTCAGAAACTCCACCACAACCTCCCAAACAAATATAATGCTTCATTTTTTATGATTATAATACGCAACGAATATACACCTAGGACATCCCCTCGACAACTGAAGGAAAAAGCATAATATAATTTGCATATGGCAGACGTAAAAATTCATCCATCCTGGAAGAAAGTTGTCGGCGAAGAATTCGACAAAGAATATTTCAAAAAACTCACTCAATTCGTTAAAAACGAATATTCCACAAAGACCACTTACCCTGAAGGAAAAAATATTTTCCGCGCTTTTGAATTATGTCCTTTTGAAGAAGTAAAAGTAGTAATAATTGGCCAAGATCCATATCACGGACCTAAACAAGCAAATGGACTTTGCTTTTCCGTAAATGATAAAATTCCACTTCCACCTTCTCTCCAAAACATTTACAAAGAAATCGAGACCGACCTCGTGGTAAAAAGACCTACAAAAGGAAATCTCGACAACTGGGCCCGCCAAGGAGTTTTACTTTTGAATGCCACCCTCACCGTCCGCGCCAACACACCGGGATCACATCAGAAACAAGGCTGGGAACAATTCACCGACGCCGTAATCAAAGCCATTTCCGACAAAAAAGAAAATATAGTTTTCTTACTTTGGGGAAAATATGCTCAAGATAAAGGAGTAATAATCGACCGCAAAAAACACCAGGTCCTCAGCGCACCACACCCCTCACCATTCTCAGCGCACAGCGGATTCTTCGGCTGCAAACATTTCAGCAAAACAAATAAATATCTAGAATCAATCGGCGAAAAAGTAATTAATTGGACTATGTTATAATCAAATCACCCTCTAAAAATTTTCTATGAAACTTTCCAACCCTCTCAAAGCTGCAATCTGCATTATTGGCTGTGAAGCCGCCGGCATGGTCGGTACGTTTTTCACTATAGCTGCCATTTCTACCTGGTATGTCACTCTCACAAAACCAGCTCTCAATCCACCAAATTGGATTTTCGGACCAGTATGGACCACTCTTTACGCACTGATGGGAATCGCTGCATTTTTAATTTGGAAAAAAGGAATTGAAAAAAAAGAAGTAAAAAGCGCTTTAGGAATATTTGGACTTCAGCTCATCTTAAATATGATTTGGACACCAATTTTCTTTGGTCTAAAAAACACTGGAGCAGCCTATGCAATTATAGTAGCAATGTGGTTCGCAATTATCTGCACCATGATTAAATTCTACAAAATTAATCGCACAGCAACTTACTTACTCATTCCATACATTCTCTGGGTAAGTTTCGCTGCATATTTGAATCTTTCAATTTGGTTGTTGAATTAAAAAAAATTCGCCATCGAGCTTGACAATTGCTAATTTTATACGTAAATTAGTCTTTTAAATAAAACCATGTCCACATTTAGTGAATTAGGATTAAATCCAGAAATTTTAAAAGCGCTTGAAGAGCTAGGATTTACTACGCCTACACCTATCCAAGAAAAAGCTATTCCCCGCCTTTTAAGTTCTCAAAAAGATTTAATCGCTCTAGCTCAAACCGGAACCGGAAAAACAGCTGCCTACAGCCTTCCAGTTCTTCAACAAATCGACGCTACGTCTCGTGAAACTCAAGCATTAATTCTTTGTCCTACACGTGAACTTTGCATCCAAATTACTAAAGACATCAGAAATTTCATCAAACACTCCAAAGGACTAGCTGTTGCTTCCATCTACGGAGGTGAAAGTGCCTACACTCAAATTCTCGCTTTAAGACAAGGCGCGCAAATTGTAGTAGGAACTCCAGGACGTGTTCTCGATCTTATTAAAAGAAAAAAACTCCTAATCGGAAATATCAAATGGCTCATCATCGATGAAGCTGATGAAATTCTCGATATGGGATTCAAGGAAGATTTAGATGCAATTCTATCTGGAACACCAGAAGAAAAACAAACCATGCTTTTCTCAGCTACTATGCCACGAAGCATTAGTATGATTGCTCATAAATACATGAAGGACGCCGACGAAATCCGTATCGATAAAGACACTAAAGGTGCAGAAAAAGTTGAGCATAAATTTTATGTCGTGCAGAGCAAAGACAGATACGAAGCACTACGCCGTATTGCAGATATGAATCCATCAATTTACGGAATCATTTTCTGTCGTACCAGAATAGAAACACAACAAGTTGCCGATCAGTTAATCCAAGATAATTATTCCGCTGAAGCAATTCACGGTGATATTTCTCAGCAACAGCGTACAAATATCATGGAGAGATTCAGAAAGAGACAAATTCAATTACTTATCGCTACTGACGTTGCCGCTCGTGGTATCGATGTAGACGATTTGACGCATATTATTAACTATCAGCTACCTGACAGCATTGAAACCTACGTACACCGCAGCGGACGTACGGGAAGAGCAGGCAAAAGCGGAGAATCTCTTTCTATCGTACATGCTAGAGAGTTAAGAAAAATCAGCGCTTTGGAACACAAAGTTGGAAAAAAATTCACAAAAGCAACAGTTCCATCAGTTCAAGATATCTGCCAGAATCAAATTCTACATTTCGTAGAAGGATTCATTAATACTGAAGTAAACGAAGAAAAAATTGGTAAATTCTTACCAGCAATTAGTGAAAAATTAGCAGACTTTGATCGTGAAAAATTGATCAAACATTTTGTTTCTATGAACTTTAATAGCTTCTTAGATTCATACGAAAAAGCTGCAGATATCAATGCTGCCGGTCGTACAAATGATCGTCCTTTGAGAGAGAAGAATCCGAATATGAAATTCAGCAAATTCAGAATAGAAGTAGGCCGCAAAGACGGATTTGGAATCAAAGAAATGTTCTCTTTAATCAATAGCGATCGTCGCACCAAAGGCGCAGAGATCGGCCAAATCAATATCTTCGACATTTACACAGAATTCGAATTAGATCAAAGCTACGAACAAGCAGCACTTTCCGGCTTCAGAAACATCACATTCAGAAGACAGCCGCTTGATATAATCATAATTAAATAATCACCCACAGATATTATCGGTGGATGATCATTTGATTTTTTTATATACTTAGTCTCTGCTTTGTCTCTTTCTAGCATTTTCATCCAAGAATTTCTTTCTTAGACGAATGCTCTTTGGAGTAATTTCTACGTATTCATCTTCCTTAATGTATTCAATAGCCTTCTCCAAAGTCATTTCTACGATTGGAATCAAAGTCAAAGCTTCATCAGCTCCGGAAGAACGCATATTTGTAAGTTTCTTATTCTTCAAAGCATTTACCACTAAGTCTGATCCCTGGTTATGTTCACCAATAATCATTCCAGTATAAATTTCAGTAGCAGGTTTCACAAACAAACCTCCACGTTCCTGCAATTTCCATAGAGAGTAAGCCATAGTAGGACCTGTCTCACCAGAAATCATTGAACCAACTGTACGCTTAGAAATCGTACCTTTATAAGGAGCAAAACGCTCAAAAGCATGATAAAAAACACCTTCACCACGAGTCATAATCATAAACATCGATCTAAATCCAAGCAGTCCACGAGTAGGAATTTCAAACTCCATAAAAGTAGTACCATTTTCAGACTTCATATTCTTCAATTCTCCTTTACGAGTAGAAAGAATTTCAATAACTTTACCAGCCATATCATCTGGCACATTAATAATTGCCATTTCCAACGGCTCTTCTTTCACTCCATCAACAGTTCTCATCAAAACTTCCGGCTGAGAAATCTGTAATTCAAATCCTTCACGACGCATACCTTCAATCAAAACCGCGATGTGCATTTCGCCTCTTCCTGACACTTTAATAGCATCACTGCCTGGAACATCTTCAATTTTCAAACCAACGTTTGTTTCAAGCTCTCTATTCAACCTATCGCGTATATGTCTGCTAGTAACAAATTTTCCTTCTCTACCAGCAAATGGTGAATCATTAACCATAAATTCAATAGCCAAAGCAGGTGGATCAACCTTGATCGCCGCTAAAGGCTCAGCCTTATCATCAGTAGTAATTGTCTCACCTACATAAATATCTGGCATACCAGCCAAAGCTACGATATCACCGGCACACACTTCCTCCGCTTCCACTCTTTGCACACCACGGTAAGTAAAAACTTTAGAAAGTCTTCCCTGCCTTCTTTCACCTTTAGCATTAATTATAGTCACAGTTTTATTCACAGAAATTTTACCTTCATTTACTCTACCGATAGCTAAACGACCGATAAAATTATCATAAGCCAAAGTAACCGGCTGCATTCTAAAAGGTTTCTCCGTATCAGCATCAGCTTTTTTCACATTTTCCAAAACCCAATCCAATAAAGGAGTAATATCTTTTTTCTCATCAGTTAAATTTCTGATAGCTACACCATCTCTAGCAATTGTATAAATGTATGGGAAATCCAACTGTTCTGGAGTTGCCCCAAGCTTTGAGAATAGATCAAAAGTAAGGTCAAGAACCTCATCTGGACGAGCCATTGGCTTATCAATTTTATTAATAACTACCAATACCTTAAGTCCAAGCTCCAAAGACTTTCTCAAAACGAATTTTGTCTGAGGCATAGGACCTTCGTAAGCATCAATCAAAAGCAAAGTAGCATCTACAGTTCGTAAAATACGTTCTACTTCAGATCCGAAATCGGCATGTCCAGGAGTATCAACGATATTGATTTTAGTATCCTTATAGAAGATAGCCGCATTTTTAGCGTAAATAGTAATACCTCTCTCCTTTTCTTGATCATTACTATCCATCATACGCTCTTCTGTATGCTGATATGATTCAAAAATTCCACCTGCCTTCAACAAGGCATCCACCAAAGTAGTTTTTCCGTGATCTACGTGCGCAATAATTGCAATGTTTCTGATATCCATTTTTTGATTTAATTATGTCCCGAAGATTCTATACTAAAAAACCGATTTGGCAAATGTAAAATTTTAGATCTCCTTTTCTTTAAGACCTAAACCGGCTCTTGACAAAAAATGGCTTATGTTATAACCTGACACTCTTGTATTTTTAAACCAATGCTTATGCGTAGCAAATGTTGGCTTGTAGCAAGCGTTATGACTATATTCATATATGCAGCCCCTGTAACTCACTCACAAGAGCTAAATACTACCAACACCTCTTCAGCGACTACACCTGCTATAAACATGGAAAACTACTCTCCATGGCAAAGAGTTGAAATAAGCGACTACATCTCTCAAGAAGGCGATTATTTAACTGTTTATATCCCTACTGGAACGGCTTATTTAGCTAACGATACTACTAAAATCTACGCCCAATTCCCCATTCTTTCAGGCCAACCAAGAAACGTTCACTATATCGGCCGTTACTACTTTGCTGCGACTCCAGAACAAGAATGGGAAGTAAAGAGTATGGATACTAAAAAAGACCGTGTCACTTTCGGCAAAACTGGTAGATTCTTCCGTCTTTATGAAGATGGCAACTCTACTCCATATGGAATTCATGGCTATAAATACGCCGCAAAGCTCATAGAAGGAGGTAAAATTTATGCTAGCATGGGCTGCGTAATCGTTCCTGAAGAAGTGTTGGACATTATCGACGCCAGCTTCAAGGCCGACGTTAAAGACATGAAAGTAATCACAACAAGCGATATTCAGAAAATATCAAACTTCATCGTAATCTAAGGATTACCAACCAAAAATCTTACCGACGTCTTCAGGATTCTCACGTTTACGTGCAATCTTGATTTCGCCATTCTGGGCAATCAATTTAGCAGGAGAAGAAAGCAAACAGTGATGTGAAGCCAAGGCATCTTGGTAAGCACCAGTGTCATAAACTGCTATATAAAGATCATCACAATCTTCAAAACAAGGCAAAGAAATATATCCTCCACCAGAAGTATACCTATCATCACTATCACAAGAAGAACCAGCCAACCAAACTTGCTGTAGTCTCTTAGCTCTTAAATGATTCACTGGAGTAACATGCCATTTCTGATGAATAGCCCAAGTATCCAATAGGTCATTCATGAAACTTCCATCAATCACATACCATTTCTTCTTATTTTTTTCGCTCACATCTTTCTGCGCCAATATCTTATATATAGTAATCTGAGCCGGTGCAGCCACATAGCTACCCCATTCCACAATAAGATTAGGATGTTTAAGTCCCAACTTATCACATTCAGTCTTTGCTGTATTAACAATCTGACGAATTAAACTCTTACCAGTATAAAAATGCTTCTTTTTCTCAAAAGGAACTCCCGCACCGCCACCAATATCTAAAGTATCAAGATTAGGATTCTTTTCTTTCATTTGTTGGAATAAAGCCAAAGCCCTTTCCAAAGGTTTCACAAATCCATCAATAGTCTCAATCTGCTTTGAAATATGATAATGCAAAGTAGAAAGATTTCTGATTTTTCCAATCTTTAATAATTCAGATTCAGAAAATCCAAAACGATTGTATCTTTTATCCCAGTGAGCTTTTACTTTAATTTCCAAATCCACTCTTATTCCAACTTCACCCTTAAATTTTTTCAATCTTTCTAATTCTAAATAATCTTCAATAATAGGAACAACAATCAAACCTTTTCCCCTCAACTCTTCAATCAAACTAATATACTTTTCAGTTTTAGGACCATTACAAATTACTCTGATCTTCGCATTGAATTTATCTTGCTCAATCATTCTCTTCACCAAAAATAATTCATTCGCACTCGCTACATCCAAATTCGCACCCTCCGCAACTGCAGGCAACACAAACTCTTTTGTTTGATTAGCCTTCATTGCATAGTGATAATAAAAACGGCCTTTATAGCCAGAAATCTTTATATACGCATTAAATGTATCAATTAAGTCTCTTACACGGTTTTCCATCACAGTTGGGAAAACTATTTCTGTCGGAGTTCCATACTTCTTTATAATATCGTAAACATTGTATTGATAATTTCCTTCACGAACAATTAATTCATCATCCACACCAATATCAAAATTCTGAGTGTTAAAATCCTCTAGCCCTAAACGCCAAAACTTTTTAAACCCATTCTTCTTACTTGTTTTTTTCAATGATGAAAGTGAGAAAATATTTTATACGAACATAATTTTTATACTCTATTTTCACATGCAATAAAGCCCATTTCTTGTAAAGCCCTTGCAATATTTCGGAAATATTTTCACAATACCGATCACATACTACTAAAAATAATTTATGTGTTTCTCCGCAGCAGCAAGTTTTTCTTCAGGGATTGCCTTAAGTGGCGTCGGTACAGCAGCGCTAATTAAAAATAAAGAAAAGAGATCCATTCCTCTCGCAAGTATTCCATTATTTTTTGGAATTCAACAACTTTTCGAAGGATTTGTTTGGAGCAGTTTAGCAACATCACAATGTCACCAAGTTGCAGTGTATGGATTTTTAGCATTCGCTTTAGTATTTTGGCCATTCTATTCTCCACTCGCATTTTTTCTCGCTGAAAAAAATATTGTTCGCAAAAAAATTCTTTTGGGATTATTTGCATTAGGAACAATCGTTTCAATTTATTTTCTTGGAATAATGCTCACTCAACCAATATCTTCAGAAGTCACAAAGAACAGCATCCAGTACATATTAGATGCACCTCTAGTAGTTTTCTTCACCTTAATATACTTCATCGCTACTTGTGCCTCAGCAATTTTGTCTTCACATAAAAGATTAACTGTTTTCGGAATTTTTCTTACAATATCTCTAGCAATAGCTTTGTATTTTTATTTTATTACATTTACATCAGTCTGGTGTTTCTTCGCAGCAATTTTAAGTTTAATAATATTTTCACACATTAATGAAAGCTCTAAAAAAATATAGAGGAATAAAATCTTTTACATCAACAGTTCTATTCGTTTCAATAATTATTTCAGGCTGTGGAAACATTGTTAATACAGAAAAAAACAAACCAACTGACAAAACTGCAACAACTCAAATTACAGATCAAAAACCTGTAATAAAAGAAGTGCCAGCAGTAAAAACAGAACAACTTATAGTAGAACACGGACCACGCGACAAAAAAAATATTGCACTTACTTTTGATGCGGACATGACACCCTCAATGCTAAAAAAACTTCAAACTAAAAAAGTTAAAACACTTTACGATAAAAGAATCACCGACACGTTGGAAGAAACTTCTACTCCAGCTACAATTTTCATCACAGGATTGTGGGCAGAAACTTATCCAGAAGAAACAAAAAACCTAAGCAAAAATCCACTTTTTGAAATTGCCAATCACTCTTTAACTCATGGAAGTTTCACAAAGGAATGCTACGGTTTAGGGCTAGTTCCAGATAAAAACAAAGAACTATCTGAAACACAAAAAATTCTCAAAGAACTTACAAATCTCACGCCAAAATATTTTCGCTTTCCTGGAGGTTGTTACAGAAAAGAAGATTTAAAAATAGTAGCGAATGAAGGACTTATTCCAGTTCAATGGGACGTAATTTCCGGCGACGCATTTCAAAAAGACAGCAGCAAAATATCCAGCACAGTAATAAATAAAACTACAAACGGATCTATCATAGTAATGCATCTAAACGGTGCTCCAAACGCTCCAGGAACAGCAGAAGCTCTACCTTCAATCATCAAAGAACTAAAGAAAAAAGGTTATACTTTCGTCAAGATGTCCGAGCTATTAAGCGGTAATCGTTAAGGCTTTTTTAGATTTCAAAAAGAAATAACCAATTGTTACAAATGTAGCTACAGGAGATGCCCATTGTGGAACTGCAACTCCAAAAGCATCAGTTAACATAATCACACCCAAAAATAAAATGGAATACATCGCTCCATTTTTTAAATAAATATATTTTTTAACTCTATCAATATTACCAACAGTTAATTGTCTAACAACCAAAGCTCCCAAACCATTACCCAATAAAATCAATGGTACAGACAAGGTAAAAGCGAAAGCACCTAACACTCCATCAATAGAAAAAGTTGCATCGATAACTTCCAAATAAAGAATTTTACTAATGTCTGATAAATGTTTTTTTGTTAAACTTTTTTCACTCTCTTCAGCATTTTGTTTAAATCCATGTGTAATAAAAAATGCAGATGATCCAACCACCGCGCCGAATGCCATCATTGGATTTTGCTTCAATGCAAACCAAACTATAACGGCCAAAACCACTGATACTGTAGCGAAAAACCACACTCCGTTTTTAACAAAAAATTTTTCAAAACGTGGCAAACCAAAATGTTTTTCTTCCAAAAATAACCAATGCAAAAATAAAAATACTAAAAATATTCCACCACCTGCCATTAAAATTGGTGCTGCCATTTCAATAGATTCTTTCACATGAGGATCATTACTAAACGTTGCAGTGAGTGCTTCGATAGGACCAAGTGAAGGATTTACAGCCCAAATAATTAACCAAGGCAAAAGACCTCGTATCAAAAAAACGGCTATTAGAAGCCCCCAAACAAGAAACCATTTTCTAGCTTTTGGTTTCATCGTAGAAAGTACTTCAGCATTTATCACTGCATTATCAATGCTAGAAATAACTTCAAAAACACAGAGGCCTAAAACAATTAAAATCATCGTCAACATATTTTTTTTAAATAAAAAAATTTTCTAAATATTAATCCTAAAAAAAATAAAAATAAACCAAATAGAAATAATGGCTTAGGCAAAAGGAAATAATCATGTCGTAAATTTTAAATAAAAAAATAAATAAAAAATTAAACTTCGAAATCATGCTTTGCACTGCGAGAAACACTTGCAATTTAATTTAAAAAAATCATAATGAAAACACTCATTAACCTCACTCCTAATGGCTCCTAAAAAAGGAAAGAAAGTAGTAAAGAAAGCTAAGAAAGTACTTAAGAAAGTTAAGAAAGCAAAAAAAGGAAAGAAATAAATTCCTTCTTCTTAGTTTTAAAAAGACACTCGTAATTCGAGTGTTTTTTTGTGTCCAAATTAAAACCCGGCAACAAGTAAAATTAATCACCATTTTTTACATCTTGACTTAATCTGTTAAAAGTCCTAGATTTAAACCAATCTATTCATAACCAACAAAACCATGGCAGTCGCAGCTTATGCACACAAAAACAGCAAAGGTCAGACTTATTACCTCCACTCAAAGAACGTAACACTTCGTGGTGGTCGTAAACAGGTTATTTACTACTTCGCTCGTGAAGTAAAACCAGGAGCACTTGAGGCTCTTCCAGAGGGTAAGTCAGTTGTAGAAAACAAGAGAACTGGTCTTCCACTAGTAAAAGGTTCTGCAAAAAAGAAATAGTAATCAGAACAAAATCTCAAATCAAAAGCACCTCGCCAAAAGCGGGGTGTTTTTTTGTAAAAAATTAAGCTAAGATAAAAGCATCCTCACCCAAATTCTATGAAAAAAAATAATTTTCTCATAATTGGAACAAGTACTTTTTTGCTATTCTCAAATTTATCTTCAGCAAAAATTTTTACAGACATAAAAGAGAATGATAATCATTATATAGCTTCAAGATATCTTTCTGAGAAAGGCATCATTAACGGATATGGCGATGGTACTTTTAAACCGACCCAAGACATTACTCGCGCCGAATTATTAAAAATAATTTTTGAAGGAAATAAAACTCAAACATCCAATCCAAATACAAATTGTTTTCCAGATGTTGGATATCAAGAGTGGTACAGCAAATATATTTGCACAGCAAAAGATTTAAAAATTATAAAAGGATACGATGACGGCAATTTCGAACCAAACAAAACATTAAACAAAGCAGAAGCTTTAAAAATTCTAGGAGAATTCTACAAATGGAATACCTCAGACAAAGAAAATCAGGCTTGGTACAGCAAATATATAGACTTCGGTAAAAATAAAAATCTATTGGAAAATAGTGATGTATTTGATCCTTCAGCAAACATGAGCCGTGGTGAAATATCAGAAACTCTTTATAGATTTTTAGCCAACACAGAATATAAATCAGAAAAATTTTCTGATGACATTGAAAATAAAATTGCAATAAAAATAAATGCAGAAGATATTGCAAATGAAGACTCACCAAATACTGACAAAACTATTTCTCGTAACTTGCCTACTCCAGAAATAGTTCAACTAACTCCTGGAGAGATAAAGGTAGTTTTCAGCTGGGAGATGCCAATAATTCCACCAGAACAAGAAAAAACAGAATTCAATTCCTACCTATTGGAACCAACTGACGAAGAAATTTCCTATCAACATAAAATAGATAGCAAAGTTGATACTATTTTAGAAACCACAAATAATTCCGAAACGTATACTATTCGAAATATAAAATCTGACGCAACTGTAGACGGACAAATAAAAAATTACGTTTTCTTCGCCCAAGCTTTCAATGGAACAACAACTTTTGCCGATGCAAAAGTAAAAATAGATATTTTCGACAAAAACGGCTTAGTGAAGACAATTATTGCATATCAAAAAGACGAAAACACAATGCCGATTGGAAACAGAATTTGGAAAATATTCACACTAGATGAAAATTATGAATTGAAAATTTTTAATTCAATCGGATCCTGCGACCTCATGAATCAAAGTAGAAATTCTGGTGTCTGCCCTTATGGACTAATAGATTAAATCTATTCCACCCATTTAATAGAACATCCCATTGAGGGATGTTGAGGTTCAGAAACTTTTTCGCATTTTAAAATTGTATCAATAGCCTCTGAAAGTTCTTGTTTTGTGACTTTAGATTCATCCTTCCAGCTATCATCAATTCGGCCATGGTAAGCCAATTTCCGTTCATTATCATAAACAAAAATATCAGGTGTGCATTGAGCTTCATATTCACGAGAAACTTTTTGATCAATATCAATTAGATAAGGGAAATTCATCTTTCTTTCCGCAAATTCTTTTTGCATATTTTCAAAACTATCTTCTCCGTAATTAGAATTTGCAGCATTAGCATTAATTCCCACAAACTGAACTCCCAATGTTTTAAATTTTTCCTGCAAATTAATTAATCTCTGCCAAACAGCTTTCACATAAGGACAATGATTGCACATGAAAACAATCACTAAAACCCTAGCCTCTTTAAATCGATCTAAGGTGTAAATTTCATTATCTACACCTTTAAGTTCGAAGGTCTTAGCTGGCTCCCCCATGCTGATTTTTAACGATTCTAGCAGTGTCATATTGTTTTATTTAACGACCAATCTTCTCATCATGCATTCTACGAATTTCAATGCGATTCAAAACATCAATCAACGCTTTACCTGATGCAATTGTAATGTCTGTATCAGAACCATGTCCATACCAAATTTTTTCGTACTGATCCTGCCATTCAATTTTCACGAAACCAACCGCCTCTTTATCCGGAGTAAGTGCATTGATATTAAAAGAAGTTAATTTCCCTTTCAAACCAGTAGCTTTAATAATCGCAGCATAAAGAGCAGAAACCGGACCATCACTCTCACAAACCATATTTATTTTTTCATCACCTATTCTAATAACTGCGTCAGCTTTCGCAGATTTATCTTTTTCAGAATAAATTTTAGCATCAACCAATTCATATTTTTTCTCAATATCATAATCCATCGCCACCATAATTAAATCCTCATCATAAATATTTTTCTTCTTGTCTGCCAAAGCTTTAAATTTAGCAAAAATAATTTCCATTCTCTCTTTAGAAACCTGAATTCCCAACTGAATCAAACGGCTTCCCAAAGCGCTTTTACCAGAATGTTTGCCCAAAACTAATTGATTTGTAGATCTACCAACATCCTCAGCTTTCATAATTTCGTAAGTCAAACGATTGGATAAAATTCCATGCTGATGAATTCCAGCTTCATGAGCAAAAGCATTTTTACCAACAATAGATTTATTTGCTTGAACCTTCTGTCCGGTAATTTGCGACAACAATTTACTAGTCGCATAAAGTTGTTTCGTATCGATATTTATTTTTTCTTTAAACAAATCTGGACGCGTCTTCATAGCCATCACCACTTCTTCCAAAGCTGCATTTCCAGCTCGTTCGCCAATACCATTTATAGTACATTCAATCTGACGTGCACCATTCATCACGCCAGCTAAACTATTGGCTACTGCAAGCCCTAAATCATCATGACAATGAGTTGAAAAAATCACTTTATCTGCCCCAATAACTTTCTCTTTCAAATATTTTATCAAAGCTCCATATTCCTCCGGCGTGCTGTATCCCACAGTATCCGGAATATTTAAAGTATCAGCGCCAGCCTTCACAGCTTCATTCAAAATTTCCACCAAAAAATTCCAATCAGACCTTGTCGCATCTTCCGGAGAAAAATCCACCATGTCCGTAAAAGACTTTGCCATTTTCACACCCATAATTGCTTTTTTAATTGCCTCGTCACGAGAAATTTTCAATTTATGCTCCAAATGTATATCGCTAGTGGCAATGAACACGTGAATACGAGGCTTTGCAGCAGTTTTCAAAGCTTTGATAGTAGATTCTATGTCCATTTCGTTACAACGCGCTAAACCGCATATTTCAGCCTTCTGGCAGACTTCGCCAATTTGCTTCACAGACTCAAAATCCTCAGGCGAAGCAGCAGAAAAACCAGCTTCAATTACATCAACTCCTAAATTTTCCAACTGCTGCGCCATCATTAATTTTTCTCTCAAATTCATAGAAAAACCAGGCGACTGCTCTCCATCTCTCAAAGTTGTATCAAATATTTTAATCATAATTTTTTAGTTTAATTGTTTTAATAATAATTTTAAAATTTATATTTTCCCGCCACGGAGATTTTCTACTATTTTATTTCCCATTTCAGATGTAGAAACAGCTTTTCCACCATCCGCTATATCTCCGGTCCTCAAACCTTCAGCTAAAGTTTTTTCAACTGCATTTAAAATTGCATCGTGTTCTTCAGTCATACCAAAAGAAAATTTCAACATCATCGCTGCGGATAAAATTTGCCCAATTGGATTTGCAATTCCCTTGCCGGCAATATCCGGCGCACTACCGGATGACGGCTCATATAAGCCAAATCCTCGTTCATTCAAAGACGCAGAAGGAAGCATCCCTAACGATCCAGCAAACACACTTACTTCATCAGAAATAATATCTCCAAACATATTTGGCATTAAAATTACATCAAAATCTCCAGGCCTTTTAAGCACCTGCATACTCATATTATCCACAAGCACATGTTCTAAAACACAATCAGGATAATTTTTCGCCACATTCGTCACTGCTTCTCTCCACAATTTACTACAGTTCAAAACATTGGCTTTATCGACCGAAGTCACCTTTTTCTTGCGTACTTGAGCCGCCTTAAAAGCCGCATGTGCAATAGCCTCAATCACCTTTTCATCATAAGACATTTCATCAAAGGCATGACGCATACCGACTTCCCCACTCATCTCATGTTTTCCGAAATAAACATCCTGAGAAAGTTCACGCACACAAAGCATATCAATTCCTTTATCCACAATATCCGATCTCAAAACACAAGCATCTTTCAATGCAGAATATAATTTCACCGGTCTTAAATTCACATTGAAATTAAAATGCTTACGAATTGCCAAAATAGAATTAGTCTCACAATTTTTCCATTTTGGTTCCATCTGCTTATCTACGGGGCCACCGACAGAACCAAATAAAATAGCATCAGTATTTTCTGAAACACTTACTGTTTCCTCAGGAAAGTGTTCGCCGTATTTTTCCCATGCAGATCCACCAATTAGCCCTTCTACATATTCAAATTTATGCCCAAAAATTTCCTCAATTTTTCGTAGAACTTTCAAAGCCTCCGCCATAATTTCTGTACCAATTCCATCACCAGCCAAAACTGCTATTTTTTTATTCATAAAACTTTTGTATCAAAAAATATATTTTTAGAATGCCTCTTATCAAAACTTTTAATTTCAGACATTTGAGAAACTAAATAAGCCAAGTCATCCATATCTTTCAAAAGACATTCTTTTCTATATGAATCAATTTCAAAATTAAACACTTCGCCATTCGGCAAAATCACTTTTTGAGCAGCAACATTTACTTCAATTTCACAATCTTCTTTAGCAAAAATTTCGCTCACAATTTTTTCATCCAAAATAATCGGCAAAATTCCATTTTTCATTGCATTATTAAAGAAAATATCCGCAAAAGACGGAGCAATCACAACCTCAATTCCCCAGTCTCTAAGCGCCCAAGCGGCATGTTCGCGCGAACTGCCACAACCAAAATTCTTCCCAGCAACTAAAATCTTCGCTTCCCTATATTTCGCCAAATTAAATGGAAAATTTGACTCCATCATTCTTAATCTCGCAAAAACATGTTCACCTAATCCCTTCTTACTTGTCGTGGTTAAAAAATCAGCAGGAATAATAAGATCAGTATCAATATCCTCTCGAGGCAATGGAATAATTTTAGATTTAATAATTTCCCTCATAAGTTTTTAGATTAATTTTCTTACATCTGTAATTTTTCCAGTCACAGCTGCAGCAGCCGCCATAATCGGACTCATTAAATGAGTGATAGCACCCTTTCCCTGACGACCCACAAAATTTCTGTTACTGGTGGAGGCACATCGTTTTCCTTCCGGAACTTTATCCTCATTCATTGCCAAACACATACTGCATCCAGGATTGCGGAAATCCGCACCAGCATCAGTAAAAACCTTATCTAAACCTTCCTTAATAGCCGCCTCACGCACAGATTCAGAACCCGGCACTACATACACAATCACACCATCCGCCACTTTTCTTCCCTTAAAAATCCTCGCAGCTTCTCTCAAATCAGACAATCTCGCATTCGTACAGGAACCAATAAAAACATAATTCACCGGCACACCTTCAATTTTCTGACCTGCTTCCAGCCGCACGTAATCCAAAGCCTGCACATCTGCATTCTCAGGAATAACTTCACTCACTTCAATTCCTTGCCCGGGATTAAAACCCCAAGTCACCATCGGCGCCATTTCATCAACATTAACTTCAACAACATTGTCATATTCCGCATCCACATCACTAACTAAGGAACTCCAATATTGAAGAGCCTGAGCCCATTTCTCTCCTTTCGGTGCACATTCCCTACCTTTCAAATATTCAAAAGTAACCTCATCCGGTGCAATCAATCCAGCACGTGCTCCACATTCAATACTCATATTACAAATCGTCATGCGCTCATCCATCGACATCTTCCTCACGACCTCGCCAGTATATTCAATGACATGCCCTCGCGCGCCCGCCACACCAATTTGAGAAATTAATTTTAAAATTAAATCTTTTGCCGTCACACATTCACCAATCTTCCCAATAAAATTCACTTTCATCGTCTTCGGTTTTTCTTGCAACAAACAACCTGTCGCCATCACATGCCCCACTTCCGTCGTCCCAATTCCAAAAGCCAAAGCTCCAAAAGCACCATGAGTCGAAGTATGACTATCTCCACATACAACAGTAATTCCTGGCTGAGTTAAGCCTAATTCAGGTCCGATCACATGCACAATTCCTTGCCTGCCACTATCCATATCTATCAACTTCACACCAAATTCCTCACAGTTTTTTCTCAAAGTCATAATTTGTTTTTGAGAACCAGCATCAGTCGCAATTTTTCTATTCACGGCTGTAGAAACATTATGATCCACTGTCGCCACAGCACGATCGCTCGCATGAAATTTCAAACCTTTTTCCCTCAACATTTCAAAAGCCTGCGGCGAAGTCACCTCATGTATCAAATGCAAATCTATTGCAAACACATCAGGAAAACCTTCCTTACTCACCACTACATGTTCATCCCAAATTTTCTGAATTATATTTCTTGCCATCGCTATAAAATTTTAAGAATACAAATAAAAAACACCGACCATATGCGTCAGTGTGTAAGTTCTATAGTTATTACAAACACTAACGCAAAATTAGTCTCCCTAGAAGAAGGAGTCCTAAATTCTGTACGTCGTTTGTAATAATTCTATTTTTCATAATTGTGCCCTCAGATTATTCGTGAAGCACAAAAGTGTCAAGAAAAGAATTTTCCAAGAGCCGCTTTCACCTGATCTCTTTGAGCATCTCTCAACCTAAAAGGAATTGAATGAGAAAGATCCGGCAATTCATTAACATCAACCTTATTCTTTAAACCTTTTCTACCAACAAATTCAGGCAAATCCATAATCGCATTATCTGGAATCAATTTGTCTTTACCACCTTTCCAAACAGTAAGATCCACACCATCACCAGTCCCATCTTTACTAAAAACATCTTTGAATTTTCTAGTTGGATTTAAAGTTAATTGTAAAAACCTTCTCGCAGAATCCGGCACACTACGAGCATATTGCTCAGCATCTCTAAAACTTTCATCTCCAAACATAATACGATGGTAATCTTGTTCATTTAAAGAAAGAGCACCCTTACCAGGAATAGCTTGTTTCAAAGACTCCATTACCTGTTTTCTCACAGCCCATAAAAATCTCGCCCTCACCATCGCAAAAGGTCCATCCACAGCCGGCATCATGCTTAAAAATTTTCTAACACGCAAATCCTCATCCCTATTTCTTCTTCCAGGCCCTTCTCCATAATTCAAACTATCCAAAAAAGATATTGCATCCAAAGACCCCATGGAATGACCCATTACAGCCACATTGGGCACATATCTTTTATCCCCAAAATATCCTCTCATCATAAGTACATTCGCAATATTAGAAGAATCTTTAACTTCATCCATCATCCCAATAGCGGAAATACGACCTCTACTTTCATCCTGGATATAATCTGGTGTACCTCTACCAGAAGGATTTATTCCAAGAACTTTAGGATTTTCAAAACCAGCTTCCTGTAATACTTCTAATACCAAATTTAGAAAATCTCCTTCAAACTGTGCAGAAGTTTCCCCCCAACCAGGCAAAATCGGTACAATCACATCATGCCTAGCATTTGCGCCCAACTGCGGAGCAACCTCTGTAATTGCTCTCTTTTGAGTTGAAAAAGAAGTCCCCATCTCATCACCTCTCAAATTAAGAAAAGAAACCTTGAATTGATATTGTCTTCCACTAACTTCAATTACTCCATTTTTTTCTTCATAATGTTTATCTTTTTCATTCCAAGCAGACTGAAAATCATTCAATCTGTGTTCAGGTTGAAGATCTAATTGGGCTTCAGAATTTGATTCCATAAATTTTAAATATTATTACAAAAAAAGAGGCGAAAGCATAACATCTTCCGCCTCATCTGTCAATCGTCTACTGAAAACCTTTAGAACTGGTTCCAAATCCACTGATTTGCCACTTCATGGTGATAAAGTACTTCACCAGTCTTTACCTTTGTTCCCAAAGATTTCGGAGAACGTTCAGCTGCCATATATTTCAATGCAGCATATTTTTGTTGATTTTCTTCACCGATAATATCTTTCACGAAATCACTAGCTTCAAAGTGTTCCAAAGCTTCATAGATATTTCCAGGAAGCTTCTTCACTTTTCCTCCATAAACTTTCTTCTCCATCTTTGCTAATTCCTCCGCACTAGCTCTCATGCCCACCAAACCAGCCTTAATAATGCCGTAGAAAGCCAAATATGGATTTGCATCTGGAGCTACAGTACGTACTTCAATTCTTGAGCTCTTTTCGTTTCCAATAGGAATACGCACCATTGAACCACGATCTACCGCAGAAACTTTAATTTCATTTGGTGCTTCAAAGTGTGGATCCAAACGACGATAAGCATTCACACTGGAGTTAATCAAAAGACAACAATCATTCGCGAAATACAAAATTCCAGTAGTAACTTTACGAGCAGTTTCAGAAAGAGACCATTCACCTGCTTTATCGTAGAACATATTTACGCCATCTTTTGAGAATGACATATTTGTATGCATACCACTTCCATTCAAACCTTGAATTGGCTTAGGCAAGAAACAAGCTGTGAATCCCATAGAAGCAGCTACCTGACGAGCTAATAATTTATAAATTTGAATCTGATCAGCTGCATCTAAAGCTACAGAATACCTGAAGTTCAACTCAAACTGTGCAGGTGCAACTTCCGGATGATCTTTTTCATTTTGGAAACCTAGAGCCCTTTGTACTTCCGCAAACTTATCAATAAAAAGTCTAAGAGTATCCTGTGGCAATGAGCTAAAATAACCACTCATTGTAGCTAATTCAAAACCAACTTTCTCACTAAATTCCTGTTCCACTTTTTCACCTTTGAATAAAAATCCTTCAATTTCTGGAGCAATATTTACAGTAACTCCTTCTTTTGTACGAAGTTCATCGCATAAAGCAGCAAGATTTGAACGGAAATCAGATTTATACAAAGTACCATCCTTGTCACAAACATTTCCAAATACTAAAACTTTTCCCGCACCAAAAAGATCTGACGGAAGCCATCTAAAAGTAGACCAATCAGCCTTTAAACGAAGATCAGACTGAGACTGAGCAGTAAAACCACGAATAGAAGATCCATCAAAAGTAAGATTATCTTCAGAACTCAAAATAAATTTCTTATCATAATCCAACATATGCAAACGTCCTTCTAAATCAGAAAAACACACCACCACAGCTTTAATTCCAGCTTCATTCTTCAAATAATCCAAAAACTTTCCTTTCAACGCATCACTTGGAGTTCCTTTCAAACGTTCCATTTTTACTTCTAAGTTTTTTTCTTCCAACTCTGAATAAGAAAGATCTAACAAATTTGGCTGCTTCCATAACACCGCACCATACTCACGCTCTCTTCCCTTAATTCCTACCCTTTCAGTTGTCTTAGTCCCAACTGCTCCTAGAACGTTGTCTGACATAATATTGTGGTTAAAAAATTAAATATTATGTAATTCTAATACTAAGAGTCCGAACTATTGGCAATATCAATAAAATTAAGACAAAAACACTGTCGAAAACTCCAGAAACATCAAAATAGACTGAGACAGTCGCAATTAACATATTCCTCCAAGCTGGGCTTGTCGGAAAAAGCTACAACAATAAAAGAATTGCATCATTTTCGTAAACATTGTGAAATCAAAATTTCACAACCAACACCTTAAATGAAAAATAACGACACAGCACCCACAAAAGAAATCAAAATTGCTACCAAACTAACCTTTTTTGCCAATTCTTTATCGGCAAAGATGAAAAATATACCAATTTTCAACAAAGTATTCACTATACCACCAAGCACAATAGCTATCGCCGCTGCATCTGGAGTTACCTCAGTTTTTGCTAAACTAGACATCGACACCGTAACCGCATCCACATTAAAGAATCCAAAAATCGTACTTACCAAATAGACACTGTTGTTACCAACACTTGCCATCGCAACTTTGAAAACCAAAAGAAAAAGTGCAAATAAAGCTCCGAATTTCAAAGCCGGCATCAGACTAAAAGGACTTTGCATTCCCATAACATGCTTATCCAAAACATTGCCTTCTTTTTCACTTCTCTTCATCATCAATAACGAAATCAAACATCCTGTAAAAGACATAGCCAACAATGGAATCAAAACATGAATTAAAAGTTCCTGATTCAAAACAGCAACCTCAAAAATCATTTTCAAAAACATCGCCGAAATAGCTATCGTAATAGCAGTAAGATAGGAAGAATTAGCCTTTGAATTCACTCGACTCTGGTTAGATACACTAACAGACAAAGCAGTAGTTGAAATAAAACCAGTCAAAAAACCAGTCAAATTAAGTCCTCTCTTTGGACCCAACAGTTTAATTCCGACATAACTTACAAAAGAGATTCCTGAAATAAAAACCACTAAAAGCCAGATTACATAAGGATTAAAAAAATCATAGGGACCAAAATTGCTATTAGGCAAAAGTGGTAAAACTATGAAGGCAATAAGAATAAATTCCATAGTAGAAAAAAGTTCCTGAAATTTAATTTTTTTAGCCCATCTATGCAAAGGCTTCTTCAACATCAACAACATCAAAACGATGAATGCCACCGTTGTTGCATCAAAGAAAAGTGCCATTCCGCACAAAATTCCAATAATATAAACCAAAATTGAAGCTACTTCAGAAGTAATCCCTAAACTACCATATTTTTCTCCACTGATAACGTAACTAGCAATAATTAATGCCAACAAAGCTACGGCAACGACCACAAAGAAAATAATAGAATAAGTAGACAAAATATAAGACAAAGCTCCAGCAAGACTGATCAAAGCAAAAGTTCTTACTCCACCAAAGCTATCATTATCCTTATTTGTTGAATGCTCCAACTGATGTTTACGCTCACGCTCCAAACCAATTAAGGCTCCGAGAGCTGTAGCCAAACCCAATTGCTGCAATATCATTAAATTCACAAAAAATTCTTAGAAAAATATCTAAGAATTATAGCACAAAATGAGGAAATATCCTACTATTTTGCTTTACAGAAAGTCTTTAAACCACGAGCTGAAAGTCTCAACTGTACCTTTTTGCCTGTTCTCGGATCGATGAGAGTTCTCTTCATCATGTTTGGCAAATACTTACGGTTTGAAGCATTCATAGCATGGCTACGAGTGTTACCTGTACCTGTTTTTCTACCTGAAATTTCGCAGATTCTTGACATAAATTTCTTTAAAAAAGCAGTGGCATTCTAACAACTTTATATCAAATAGCAACTGAATTTTGGGTATTTTAAGGAAATATGTTAATTTTAGAACATAAAATAAACTTTGAATCATGAAAAATATACGTCTAGAAGAAGATTCCATGGGTAAGGTAGAAGTTCCTGCCGAAGCCTATTCCGGCGGCCAAACCGCCCGTGCTCAACACAACTTTCAGATCAGCGGACACATTGCACCAGCAATTTTCAGACAAGCCTTGGGAATGGTAAAGCTCGCTGCAGCACAAACAAACACTTCTCTCGGGCTCATAGACAAAAAACATTCCAAAGCAATTATTCAAGCCTGTGAAGAGTTTATTGCTGGTAAATTCGATGCTGACTTCATTTTAGACGTATTTCAAGCCGGCGCCGGTACTAGCTACAATATGAATGCCAACGAAATCATTGCCAATCGCGCTAATGAAATTCTCGGAGGTAAAAAAGGCGAATATAAGTTTGTTCATCCAAACAATCACGTCAATATGGCTCAATCCACTAATGACGTAATTCCTACAGCCACTAGAATTGCCACACTCCTTTCAATTCCTGGACTTCTCCAATCTCTAAACAATTGCGAAGAAACTTTCGAAAAAATCGCTAAAAAACACGCAAAATTGATAAAAGTAGGACGCACACACCTAGAAGACGCTGTACCAATCACTCTAGGCCAAGAATTTGACTCCTACAAAGAGGCTCTACACAAAGCCGGTGAATTCATCGCAAATCAAAGCGGAGACCTCCAAACGCTCGGAATTGGCGGTACAGCAGTAGGTACAGGTATCAATACTCACGCAAAATATCGCGAAACAATGGTGAAGAATCTTACTAAACTCATTGGTCTTCATTTTGAATCAGGCAAAAATCTCACAGAAATGGCCAACAATATGAATGGCTTTTTAAATTTTTCTGCAACACTAAGATCATTAGCTGTAAACACTCTAAACATCTGCAGCGATCTCAAACTAATGAATATGGGTCCAAAGGCCGGAATTGCCGAAATCACTCTTCCAGGAGTACAACCGGGTTCATCCATCATGCCGGGAAAAGTAAATCCTTCCATTCCAGAATGTCTCGAAATGATTTGTATGCAAGTTCTCGGCAACGACAAAACTATTGAGATTGCCTGCCAGAAAAGCAATTTCGAACTCAATGTCTTCTGCCCTATCATTATGTGGAATCTTCTTCAATCCATGGAAATTCTCAGCAACGGATTAAAGATGCTCAATGAATTCGCACTGAAAGATCTTCAAATCAACGAAAAACAAATCAAGAAACTTTTTGAAGAAAGTCTCTGCACTGCCACTTCCCTCTCTCCAAAACTCGGCTACGCATTAACAGCAGAGATAGTAAAAGAAGCATTGAAAAAAGGTACTACCATACGAGATGAAGTACTTTCCAGAAAACTCTTGAGCAGCAAAGAAGTAGATGAATTAATTGGCTAAAGCAAAACCATATTCTTGATCATATTTTCAAACACATCCTTTTCTAAAAGGTAATATTTGCTAGGCAACTTCATATAAACATCGTAAATGATGCTTTTATCTTTGCTCATAGCAAAAAAGTGTATGGTCGCATCTATATAAATTCCATCATTCACATAAAAACCACTGATTGTCCCATAATCAGCGAACTGAAAAGTATAACCTTTATATTTTCTAGAAATAAAATCATTTAAATCCTTATAATCTTCGATATTTTCAAAAGGCGTAATATAAATTTGAACCATATAATTCTCATATGGATCCTTCTTATTCGGATTCTTAGGAGGAACTGTATATTTCTCAAAAACCACACCAACATCATCACTTAAATATTTTACTTTGTATCCTTTCGGAAAAGCTCGAAGACCAAAATTATATTTTTTACTTTCATAAACAAAATCAGATTTCGTCTGAGTATCAGTTTTTTGCTGCAAAGAAGTAGTAGCCGCAATATTACTAGTCGCCAAAGTATCAACTTTTACCGGTTTCACTTCCGGTCCACAACCGACAATAAAAAGTGCTAAGAGAGGAATAAGAGAAAACTTTTTCATGAGAAAACTTTAATCAAAAAACAGCTTTAATGCAAACTTCTCTACAATAAGCCATTCTCTCACTTGCCAATTCTTTAAATTATTGTAAATTGATCTCATGCGTATTTCAGAAATTTTTTATAGCATTCAAGGCGAAGGGACAAACATCGGTACACCAGCCATTTTTATCAGGCTTGCTGGTTGTCATTTACGTTGTGTTTGGTGCGATAGCAAATTCACTTGGGATATGAAATCAGGAAAAGAAATGAGTACAGCTTCAATCATCAAAATTATCAAAAAATATCCCTGCAAACATTTAGTTATTACAGGAGGAGAGCCATTAATTCAACAATCTGGAATTAAAGAATTATTATCAAAACTACCAGATTATTACGTGGAAATTGAAACCAGTGGCACTATCGTTTCTTTCATCAACGAATTCATCAACCAGTACAATTGCTCACCTAAATTAAAAAATTCCAAGAATAGACCAATGGCATTGCAAAAATTTCCCGCAGAAAAAAGTTGGTACAAATTTGTGGTAGATAAAAAATCTGACGTAAAAGAAATTAAAGAAATGATAAAAAAATATTCTCTACCAAAAGAAAAAATAATTCTCATGCCCCAAGGAATTACTCGAGAAGAAATGACTAAAAAATCGCCATGGATAGCGGAAATTTGCAAGAAAGAAAACTGGCATTTTTCTACCCGTCTTCATATAGAAATATGGGGAAATAAGAGAGGAGTATAACAGGCACCGAAGGTGCCAAATATAAAATAAGAAAATCCAACAGTGAAAATAACTAAATCAACCTCAGCCATCATCCTTCTCTCTGGAGGACAAGACTCCACCACCTGCCTCGCTTGGGCAAAGACAAAATTCGACAAAGTATATGCCCTCACTTTGCACTACGGACAGCTCCACAAAATAGAATTAGAATCAGCAAAAAAAATTGCCAAATTAAACAAAGTTCCTCTTAAAATCTATAAAACAGATCTTTTCAAAGAATTCACAAAAAGCGCTTTAACCAACAAAGAGATAGCCATCAAAGTTCACAAAAATAAACTTCCAAGCACTTTCGTTCCAGGAAGAAACTTAATTTTCCTTTCCATCGCTGCCATCTATGCAAAACAACTTGGCGTCACAAATATCATCACCGGTGTCTGCCAAACAGATTACAGCGGCTATCCAGATTGTCGTGATGATTTCGTAAAATCTTTAGAGACAACTATCAGTCTCGCCATGGAAACTCCTTTCAAAATTCACACTCCACTCATGTGGCTTACCAAGGCTGAGACAGTGAAATTAATGCAGCAGTTAGGCAAAATTGAGCTTCTCAAACACAGCCACACCTGCTATAAAGGAAGCCGACCAGCCTGCGGCAAATGCCCAGCCTGCCTACTCCGACTCAAAGGTTTCAAAGAAGCCGGAATAAAAGATCCAATACCATACAAATAATGACAAAACTTTACAAAGAAAATCAGGACTATAAAGAACAAGATGCCAAGAAAATTCGTGAATCAATCAAAAAAATCGCGCCTTTAGAGACTTTTGCCTTCCAATCTCAAGGACCAGGCGAACACTGGATTAGCATCAGCAGCCCAGAATTCACCGCTATCTGCCCTTTTTCTGATTGGCCAGATTTTGGTTCTGTAACTATTGAATATATTCCTAGCAAATACTGCCTAGAACTCAAATCTTTCAAACTCTACATTAACGCCTTCAGAAGCGTGAAAATCTTTCACGAGACTGTCACTGAAGTCATTTTTCAAGACTTTCTTGAAGCCGTTAAACCGTTAAAGGCTAAAATTGTTGTAGATATGAACGTTCGCGGTAATGTAAAAACGATCTGTAAAAAGTTCTACAAGTGCAATTAATCGCTCTTTCATTGACGAAAAGTGATAAAACCCCTAGAATACCGGCCGATTTAGAAATAATTTACCACTATGACAAACGCACACGCGAGTAAACAGCACTGTCTTATCGGCAGACCGTTTCCTCACAGCAAAATGAGAAAGCGCCGCAATAAGGCAAAAGCTAAAGTAAGAAAAGCTGAACAATTAGCTACAAGAATGGCTGCAAGAGAAGCTGCTATGGCTTAGTCTAAAGCTTTTTCTTAAGTAGTTTTCCAACTAAAAAATGTGAACCGGTTACCACAAGTAACTGGTTCTTTTTTGTCAGAATATCAAAAGCCTTCATACAATCACCTATTACCTCAAGTTCACACTTCGCTCCAACCTTCTCTGCAATGGACTTCAATTCTTCAGGTTGAATCCCGCGCACTTCATGGGCTGAGGTAAAAACAATTTTCTCCGCAATCGAAGATATCTTTTTCAAAATCGCCTCAACATTCTTTCCCTTCATCAACGCGAATAAAAATACGAAATTTTTCTTTGGAAATTTTTCTTTCAAACCATTTACCAAATTATCTATACTATTTTCAGTATGAGCCATATCGAAAACAACAGTTCCCTTAGAGCTTTTTCTCGCATCAAACCTTCCAGGTAATTTCACTCCATCAGCAATTTTTAGAAATTTCTTCTCTGCCGGAAATTTCTTCGAAAATAATTTCAAAGCAGCAAAAGCGACGTGAGCATTTTTAAAACGCGCTTCATCAGAAAAATCTTTTCCAGAAAATTTCACTTCAAAATCATTCACAGAATAAACATCTTTTCTTCCTTTCAACTTCTTTCCAATGATCTTCATTGTTGCCTTACTTTGATATCCAATTAGAACCGGCACTCCATCTTTCACAATTCCCAATTTTTCATTCAAAATTTTCTCAATCGTATCTCCCAAAACATCAGTGTGTTCCAACTCCACAGTAGTTAAAATACTTAAAATAGGCTTAACCACATTTGTCGCATCCAGACGCCCACCAAGCCCCACTTCAAACACAGCATAATCCACTTTTTCATCCACAAAATATTTCAAGGCCAAGACCGTCAAAATTTCAAAATATGTAAGCTTAGGACACTCAGTTTTTTCTATAAACTTTTTTAAACCTTCCACCATCTTCGCAAATTTCACTTTTTCAATATCCTTCCCATTCATCCAAATTCTTTCCGTCACCTCAAAAATATGCGGCGAAGTATAAAGTCCCACCTTGTATCCATCTTTCCATAAATAGTTAGCAATAAAAGCACAAGTCGTGCCTTTTCCCTTAGATCCAGCCACATGTATGCACTTCAGATTTTCATATTCCACTCCATATAAATGCAAAAAATCCTTCACTTTTTGTAAATCAAAAGTTTTATCACTATATGGAATTTTCGCTACACCTTCGTAAGAAACGAATGATTGTAAAAACTCTTTGGCTTTTTCAAAATTCATAGCTTCTGATATAACATACCATGCACATATATAGCAAAAATGTTCGGAAAAAAAAGACGCATACCTACATACAATCTCAAACCAAGACCGGTTACACGTGTACGAGTACAAGGCTCTGTAATAAGCAATACACGAAGCAGGCATTTTGAAATGTCTAAAAGACGCAACACTTCAATCTTCGGAAAACTAAAAAAAATAATAACATTAATTGTAGCCGTTGGATTCATATCTTTCTGCGTTTACGCCTTCTTTTTCTCTAGCTTATTCAATGTAAAAGAGATCGCCGTCAGTAACAAAAACTTCGAGAACCAAGCCATTTCCGACCAAATTCAAGAAAATCTAAAAGCCAATATTGGCCGCAACATTTTCATGGTTAATACTGTCGAATTAGAAAGCAAAGTTCTAAATGTTTTTCCTGAACTAGAAAGAATAAAAATTTCCAAAAGTTTTCCTCACGGTCTCACTATCGAATTTTCCGAATTCCCTCTTGTTGCAAATGTAGTAAATGAAAGCAATGTCGTTAAAAAAAGTTACATTATCAATTCAATTGGATTCTCTATTAAAGAAAACTTAGAAGACCCAAAACTTCCCTATATCAAGATCAAAACAGACGAACCTATCAATCCAAAAGAAGCCGTAATCGAAAGAAATAAACTCAATTATATTCTAGATGCAAAAAATTATTTCGAAGATAAATTTGGCATGAAAATTATTGCCAGCCAGTATAAACCAATTGCTCGTGAAGTTCGTTTTTATACAGAAAAAGGTTTTTACATCTGGCTCGATATCCAAAAACCTTTCGAAGAACAATTCAAAAAACTTAAAAAAGCCATAGTTAAATTAGACATCTACAAAGAAAATCTCGAATATATTGATCTTAGGATTGCCGGAAGCAGCGGTGATAAGATAATATACAAGAGACGTTAACCACATCCCCATGCTCTGGGCATTAATAGGAATTTTATTAGGAATTATCTTCGGTCTTCTTTCTCATTTCACAATTCCTGTAGAATTCATCAAATACACTGCAGTAATAATTATTGGAATTTTAGATTCACTTTTTGGTGGTATCAAAGGCGAGCTCACCAAAGAAGATTATGATCCAGTTATCTTTATTACAGGTCTATTTTTCAATATTATCCTTGCTTTAGGTATTACTCTTCTCGGTGAAAAACTAGGTCTCGACCTATACTTAGCTGTTACCGTTGTTTTCATTTTCAGAATCTTCTCCAATCTTGCTATTTCCCGTCGTTCTTTATTGGAAATACTCAAGAAAAGAAAAAAATAAAACTGTCAATATTCCCTTTTTGCTGAAAAGCCATTTTTCTGGTATAATTCAGTAGTAATAAAAATATAAACAAAAAATAAATGTCCCAAGCTTCCAAACTCGCTCTTATTAAAGAAATGATCGAATCTGCCGAATCTAATTTACGTTCTGTAAAACAGATCTTAACTGAGATGTTGGGCACGACTAGCAAAAGTGTTTACACTAAACTAGCTCAAGAACTTTCAGCCAATCATATTGAAGAAGATGATGGTGAGACTAAAGTTGTTGAAGGTGTCTTCAACGGCGAAACAATGATGTCTAAAGACAAAAAAGAATATCCAGTACCTGCAAACTACGCTAGTAAATCAAAACTTGTACCTGGAGATGTTCTCAAACTTACAATTAAAGAAGATGGTTCATTCTTATACAAACAAATTGGACCAACAGAAAGAAAACGCGTAATTGGTACTTTGACCTACGAAGACGGCCAATATAAAGTAATTGCTGCTGCAAAAGCCTACAAGGTTCTTTTGGCTTCTGTAACATACTTTAAGGCTGAAGTTGGCGATAAAATCACTTTGGTAATCCCATCTATCGAAGACAGCGAATGGGGTTCAATTGAAAATGTCTTACCAAAAGACGCAGAAGAATTATCTATAGATGAATAGTAGTTTATATAAACAATAAAAATATGGAAAATACTCCAATGAATCCTCTCAATACTGGCAATGGCGCTCCTTCAACGAGTCCAGTGGCCCCTGTTGCACCTCAAAATGTACCAGCTGCTCCTACTCCCACTGTACCAACACCAATCATGCCAACGCCTGTTTCAGCTACTCCAGCACCACAAGCTCCAGCATCTCAAGCAGCAATGATTGAGAAAATAATGATTTACAAAAAATATATCATCGCCGGAGTTGCAGTAGTTGCTCTTTTAGTCACAATTTACACAGCATATTCATATTTTACTGGAATTAGCAGTGCAGTGAATGATGTACAGACTGGCGCAATTGATCTAAATAATAAATTATCTGCACCTTCAACAACTACAGACACTACATCTGATAAAACAAAACTAAACAACGTTGTTAATGAATTAAAAGATCAATATAAGACTGATAATTCAGCAACAACTCCAACGACTGACACTAAGACTAGCACTCCTCCAGGAATGAACATCGAAATTACTCCTCCAACAGATACAACTACACCAACCGACACCACTCCAGCTACAACTACTGACACAAGCGGAGTAAAGAGATAAAAAAATCATCTGAAAGCGCCCTCATCCGAGAGCGCTTTTTTCTTGCCCGAGGTCTTGTTTAGAAACTAAAAATATGATATAATATCTAGAAAACAAAAAACAAAACCTATGTTTAAATTAGAAAAAATATTTCGTACCGCAGTTCAATATCATGCTTCTGATATTTTTATTTCAACAGGCGTTAAACCAGCTTTGCGTATTAACGGCGACATTATAAAAATTGAAGATCACCCGCCTCTTACAAAAAAGATGGCAGAAGAATATCTTTTAGAAATTCTCTCGCCAGAACAAAAAAAGAAATTCGAACAAAGTCTCGATATGGATTTCTCGCTTGATATAGAGACAATCGCCCGCTTCAGAGTGAACATGTTCGTACAGAGAAAAGGTATCTCTGCAGCTTTCCGTCTCATTCCAGAAAAAGTAATGACTATGGATGAACTCGGATTACCTATTCAAATGAAACGCGCAACATCTTTCAAAAACGGTCTCGTAATTGTTACAGGTCCTACAGGTTCTGGAAAAACCAGCACCTTAGCTTCAATGATTAATGAAATCAATCGCAATCAAAAAAAACATATTATTACAATTGAAGATCCTATTGAGTTCGTTCACCAGGATAATCAATCAATTATCGAACAACGTGAAGTTGGTACACATACTCACACTTTCCAAAAAGCTCTACGCGCCTCTGTACGTGAAAACCCAGATGTAATCATGGTCGGAGAAATGCGTGATTTGGAAACTATTCAGATGGCAATTACCGCAGCTGAAACAGGACATTTGGTATTCGCTACTTTGCATACAATGGGTTGTGCAGATTCTATTAACCGTATTATCGATTCCTTCCCTTCAAACCAGCAAAATCAGGTTCGTTCTCAGTTAGCTGAGAGCTTGAAAGCAGTTTTCTGGCAAACTTTGATTAAAACAAAAGATGAGAAAGGTCGTGTGGCAGGTCTAGAAATGATGTTCTGCAATAATGCGATCGCCAATATGATTCGTAAAGGAACTACTCATCAAATTAATTCAGTTATTGAAACCTCTACAAAAGAAGGCATGCAAACTATGAAAAAATCTCTTACTGATTTATTGCAGGCAGGGCTTATTACAGAGGAAAATGCTCTATTAAACATGCCGAAAGAATTCGAAGGTTAATAGCTCTTTAAAAACGATATGAAAAACTTTAAATCTACAATCAGAACGCTATTCATCAGCACCATACTTGCCACATTTTTCGCAACAAGTTTTGCGTATGCGGGAATCAATGATAAAACTACTCCTCCCAATCCAAAAAACGATTTAACAGAAGGAACTTTCAACGTAAAAGAAAATTTAAAATTAGATAGCGGAGAACAACCTAAAAAATATTTTGCAGACAGTACACAGAGTCCTATTGTTTCTTTGATAATTACAGTAATTGACTTTGCAATTACCATTATGGGATCAATCGCTGTGATTCTTTTCATCGTTGCCGGCTTTATGTTCATGGCCTCTCAAGGAAATTCACAAAAACTCGACGAAGCAAAAGATATTATAAAATACGCCGCAATAGGATTAATAGTAGCCCTATTGTCATACGTAATCACAATTTTCGTCCAATCAATTTTCTCAAATGGTTAAAAAATTACTCGCGAAATTAGCTTTAGCAATCATGATTGGAGTAATGACTACCCCAATAGTTTTTGCCGGACCTGCTGGAAGCATAGAGGATCTCGGCGCAGCACTTGACGACATTAAAGATAAACCATGTATTGAAGAAGTTATCCCAAACGCTACTGATCCAAGTAAGCCGACACCAGGACCAGACGATGGTTATGTAATTTCTATCATTGAAGAACCCCTAAATGTAGATGCTGACGAAACTAATCCAGATTACAAAATACGTCGTTGCTTCCGCAACACCTTCCAGTATAGAAAAAATGAAAAAGTTGCAGACAAAGTTGTTAATGGAAAAGTAACAACAAAAGATAGCTGGGTACCAAAAACTTCAGCCATGCTTGCAAAAACTTGCTCAAACAATGCTCAAGAATTAATGAAAACCAACAAAGATAATGTTGACCTAAAAGTCTCTTACACATGTAAAGAAGTTCAGGCCATCCTTACAAAAGGAGGCACAAGTGCAATCTATGGCTACATCAACATGATTTATCGTTGGGGTGCCAGTCTTGTAGGTATTATTGCGGTAACAATTATTATTATCAGTGGAATCCAGATTTCCGCTTCCGGTGGTGATTCTGAAGCAGTCAATTCTGCAAAAAAACGTATTTTACAATCAGTTGTTGGTATCATCGTTCTATTCCTTTCAAGCTTGATACTTTACACAGTCAATCCTACATTCTTCACAAACGGATAATGAAAAAAAATATTCTTAAAATTTTAGCACTTATACTTATCACCTTAAACTTAGGTGCCACAGTAGTGTTTGCCGAAACTCAAGGTGCAGCACAAGATTTCAAGCAAAGTGTAATTCCTAGACCAAGCACTTTACCTGGACCAAACGGAGATAATTCCACAAATGATGCCCTAAGAAAAACTTTGGTTAGCAATGTACTTCCAAAAATTGCCGTAATTTTAATTGGATCAATTGCTTCATTATCACTAGTTTTCCTCATCATCGCCGGTGTCAGATTCGCCACAGCCTACGGCAATGACGAGACTGTTCAGAAAGCAAAAAAACAGGCTATTTATGCCATCGTAGGTCTCATTATTTCACTAATGTCTTACACAATTGTAACTATCGTTTCGAATTTTAAGTATAATGAATTTAGTCCTGCATCGACGACAAATGGACCAATACACAATGAAACACCTGGTGCAGATTTACCTCAAAAAGATCCAAATCAATAAAATTCACAAGCAGCTTAAAACTATGAAAAAAAAATTACTATTAACAATTTGCTTCGCAATAATTTGGACAATCTCGTTCAACAATTTAGCTTTAGCAGATTTGAAAAAGGGAGAAGGGGCAGTATGTAATTCAGAGGCAGATTGCGGATCAGGACTATCTTGCATTCCAGATCCATCAAAATTAGATAAAAGCGGAGGAGCTCTAAAAGTTTGCCGCGACTTAGTTAATGTCCTTACACAACGCCCAACCACTACCAATACCGATGCACAACAACTTACAAAACTTCCAGACGTAAGTCTCGAAGGAGGTATGACCTTGGCCATTAAAGCGATCCTACGTTCAGCTATGTATCTCACTATCATTGCCATCGTAGTCGCTGCAATCTACTACATCATCTCAAGAGGTAAAGACGAAGACATGACCAAAGCTAAAGATATCATTCTTTATCTCGTAATTGGTATGGCAATCATCGCTGCTGCTTATGGTATCGTAGCCGGTGTAACTCAATTCAATGTATTCAGCTAAAATGATCAAGAAAATTTTTACAACTATACTCCTAGCAACTTCACTGCTCATCGCAGGAACTGCTGCAGCACAGGCTTACCAAATCGATCCATCTTATAGACCTTCAAACGAACCTTTTGCTTTAGATAAAACTATCAAGGACCAAGGTGCCTCAGGAGCTACCATAGTCGTTCTACAAATCATCGCTGGTGCCCTACTATACTTCGCCGCTCCAATAGGCATAATTATGATTGCCTGGTCAGGTGGAAGCATGGTGATTTTCGGCGCAGAGCAAGAAAAATTAGATGCTGCAAAAAAGCATCTTATTTGGTCAATTGTTGGCTTAGTAGTGATCATCCTTTCATACTCATTAGTGAAAGTTATCATCACCGCAATCGTCGGCGCAGCCTCAATAGCCACAACTAATTAAACTTCGATTCTTGGGAAAAGAGGTTGAGTAACCTTGATGGCACTACCTTCTTTCAACATGCCCCACTTCGTATCAAGCTTCATGTCAGCGGTACTGATGCCCAATTGATCAGCAATCGCCTCAGCGGCACTTGGCAAAATTGGCAAAAGCAAAGTGGCAATATACCTCAATAGCTCAAGTAGGTCGTAAAGTATCGGTGGCAAATCTGCCGGATTATTTTTAGCTACAGACCAAGGCTTTTTATCATCAATATATTTATTGGCAAAATTTGTTAATTCCACCAAAGTTTCACAAGCTTCTTTCAAATTAAAAGCTTCAAAAGAGTCGCAATATTTCTGCATGAAATCAGCAACCTGACTAGATACTTCATCATTTGCAGTCTCCGCAGGAACCTTTCCTCCTACGTATCTATCCACCATCATCGTCACACGATTCACAAGATTACCAAGTGAATTAGCAAGATCACTATTAAATAATTCAATAAATTTTTTATTGCTGAAATCTCCATCATCAGTTGTAGAAATTTCTTTCAAAAGATAATAACGCAAAGCATTAGTTCCAAATTTATCGATGTATTCTAAAGGATTCACTACGTTTCCAATGCTCTTGCTCATCTTCTGACCTTCACTAGTCACAAAGCCATGAACATAAATCGCTTTTGGCACTTTTTCACCTGCAGAAAGCAACATTCCAATCCAAATTCCCGCATGAAAACGCAAAATATCTTTACCAATTAAATGCACATCACATGGCCAATATTTCTTAAAATTCGGCTCATCTTTTTCATAACCAAGAGCTGTAATATAGTTTGAAAGCGCATCGCACCACACGTACATCACCTGATCTGGATCATTTGGAACATCAACACCCCAAGGTAAAAGATCTTTAGGACGAGAGAAACTCACATCACGCAAACCTTCCTCACCAATAATATTCAACATTTCATTCTTACGACTTTCTGGAAGAATAAGTAGCTCATCTGACTGAATTAATTTCTTAATTTTGTCAGAATATTTTGAAAGCTTGAAAAAGTAATTTTCTTCTTCTAGAAGTTTTGGTCTCTTTTTGTGAATCAAACAATTTCCTTCTGAATCCAAATCTTTTTCTCCGACATAGGCCTCACAACCCACGCAATAATTTCCCTTATAAGTATCTTTATAAATGTCACCCGCTTCAAACATTTTAGTCCAAATTTTCTGAGCACCAGCTTTATGGTGAGCTGAAGTAGTACGCACAAAATCGTCATTTGAAAGCTGCAAAGTATATTTCAAAGCCATGAATTGTTCTGCATTCTTATCTACAAATTCTTGAGTGCTCATCTTTGCTGCCTGAGCTGCTTCATAAATTTTCACACCGTGTTCATCAGTACCTGTAAGAAAAAAAGTATCATCCCCTTTCAATCTATGATAACGACAAAGTGCATCAGCCTGAATAAACTCAAGTGCGTGACCAATATGCGGCGCGGCATTCACGTAAGCGATAGCCGTAGTAAGATAAAATTTCGATGATTTTTCAGATTTTTTTGCAGTTTTTTTCATGAACCAAGGCTATCAATAAGAAGCCTGCAAGTCAATCTACAGATGGAAAAACACTATTGAGCCAACTTTTACTTATCTTTACCGCCATACCAGTACTTCTCGCCATGCGCATCACCAGCACCTCCATCTGCACCAGTATGTTCCCCCTTTGTATCCATATAAGTGCTATACAAAGAGAAATTAAACACCGGCATAAATGAATCACGTTTAATTTTCACATTCACACTCTGCTTACTCTTTCCACTGTACCCATCAGCCGTAATATCAGCATAATCACGCACTGCTTCTGTAGCCTTACCATCAGTGAAAAGCTCAACACGATAGTTGATTTTACTTTGCTGATCACTAAGTTTTGGATCATTAAATATAGAAGGATTAATTAAATTAGTTAAAGTCAGATAATTTAATTTATGATCGTTAATGAATCTTGATAAAGGCCAACAATGCTTAACCTCATTTGATCTCTCTCCCTCAATAAAACTATATAAATAAAATTCTCGTGCTTCCGTTTGAGTACAATTTAAAGACTCAGAATAAACCTGATAAAGCTGGCACTTAATTAAATCAGTATAACGCCCAGATCCTTCACATGGCTTTGTACCAAACCATGAAGGCTGACTAGCACTGGTAAACGTTCCATCTAAAGTAGATGTTACAGCAGTAAAATCGCTTATACTCTCTGTCACCGGAGCCTTGCCTTTTATTGAATCATTTAACCCTACTATCTTCCACCTCAAAACATCCCAATCAGACACTGAAGATCCTTTTTGAGTAATCTTTATATCCTTTGGATTAAAATTAGCATAAAATTCCACATCAAAATCTGTAATTGGAGTAGGCATACCACCATCACCCAATACAAACAAAGGTATGGTAGCAGATTCATTTAAACCAAGTGTCGCATAGAAAGCTGAAATATCGGGAGCTGTACTCAATTTTCCCTCAACATCATAATCCTTATCAAAACAAGGATAAGCCTTACATTTATTACTGATTTTCAATTCCGCTACTGCTTTAGAAGCCTCAATCTTATCCTTAGCGCCATCAATAATAATTGGCACTACGCCGCCTTTTGGCTCCCATCCTGGCAAACTATTTTTCACACCATACAAACCAATTTCAGAAGCCGATTCAGCCGCATAAAAAGACTGTCCAGCATCCAAGAATTCACGTGTCACAATTGATTCACGCAAAACCAAAGTAGATAAAGCCAAAGAAATAGCCATCAACACTCCCATGACCAGCAAGGCCACAATGAGGGCAGTTCCTTTCCTATTTTTAAGCAGTTTGGCTTTCATTACTTAATATTAATATTACTGTATAGATAATTTGTCGGATAAACCTGACTATAAACTCTCGAAGATACTGTCGTCTGCAAATCCATTTTGTAATTTTTCCCATTGCCAATATCCTTTGTAAACTCCGCATAAACAGTAACACGCGGCTGAAATTGACTAGTACTAAAATTAACACTCTTTGGATCAAACGGATCAATTTTTGGAGAATAATAAACTTTAAATTTAGTAACCCTCACACTCTTAGAATCATTCATAGGCACAAAATCTTGATCGCCACATATTTTATCTACAAAATTCTTCATATCTACATCTGCTGATAATTTTACAACGTCAATACTCACCACTTCTTTAGCTTGATCATAACAAACGTGAGTACGCGTCATAGCATCCCTAGAAATTATAAACATCTCCCCCTCCTTCAAATCATTTTTGGCAATTGTAGGATATCCGTAATCCACCATCCCATCTCTTAATTCCTGAACCAATGTTTCCATCACCTGACGCGCCTGCACATACATTTCACGATAAGAATTAGCATCGCGTTGTGCACGAATAATTCCAGTATAAGAACTAATTAAAATTCCTGTAAAAGTCATGAATATAGCCATGGAAATGAGCATTTCCACCAGCGTAAATCCTTTTTGTAATTTTATTTTTTTAAACATAATTTTTTATAAAGCTCCACCTTTCCAGTTAGTTAGCACTTCAGATAGAACAAGGCTGCGAGGCTTCGCACCAATATTCCAATCGATCTTCGACTGCACCAAAATAAACTTACCAGTAACGCATAAATTGACTGAATATTTGCTTAAATATGAGCAATCATATTGGCTAATACCAATTGTTCTTTTAAATCCGGTATCTCCATCAATAACCACATTTGAATCTAAGAAAGGCTTATCTACACTCAACATTCCGTGACGATAAATTTTTCCCGCTCCACTACTAATTTCCCAAGGACTTTCAGCTCTAACCTCGCCAGAAGTAGGAGCCTTTGCGAAATCTGGAGAATCCTGTTTAACAAAACTTTTTGTTCCAGCCGCATCCACTACATTCACAATATTATCATTCTTACCAACAATCAATTTTCCTCCCCATATCTGCATTGAATCCTTATCGTTTCCCAACCAATCCTTATTGTGCAACCAATTTGTATCACGAATATTACGCACAATTTCGAGACCTTCTTGAGAAAGATAATAAGCTTGAAGAGTTGTAAGATTATTTCTATTTGAATCAATAATTCCCGTCAAAAGGTTACTCGCTGAAACAATTGCCACAGTCAAAATCATCATACCAATCATGACTTCCGTCAGAGTAAAGGCTTTCACATCCTTACTGATTTTTTTAATTTGTTTTAACATTTGTATCAATTGGTTTTACAACAGCCTTAGCATTAGAAAGATTTAATTCAATTTGACGTTCATAATTTGGATCTAAAGTATCTCCGCTAGAGACAATTATTTTTACAATTTTTGGTTCAAGAATTTTATCAGGACCTTCAAGATTTCCAACCGCCTCAAGCTTTCCACTTGGAGGCAAAAATCTAAAAACTAATTTATCATAAGTAGTATTTCCATCATAAGAAACACTCAAAATTTTCATTTGAGCATCCAAATTCAAAGACTGCTTAGGACTATTATCTTTCAAATCATCACATCCCTTATATCCCCAACTCTGACTTACATGTTTCCACACCTTAGTATTCACAAAAGGTACTTCAAAACTTTTCACAGTAAAATTACCGACATTTTTATCATTACTTTTTTCAAAAACAATTCCAAAACATTTAGATGTACCACCGGCAGAATCTTCAATTTTCACAGGATTAGCTGGAGTCTCTGCCCCCAATTCCTTCTTTATATCCTGAAATTTCTTATCTGTACTCGTTCCATACGTCGCCTTTGCCTTCATAGCATTCAGCTGCGAAACCAAATTATCCGCACCTAAATCAAGCAAAGCACTACGTCTATAAGTGATATAACCATTCACAGCCAAAGTACTAAGCATAGCGATGATTCCCATCACCACTAAAATCTCCACCAGAGTAAATCCTTTTTGTGATTTTAGAATTTTCATCTCTTCGGATTATTTTAATTACCTACTGTGCTTCCTAGATTGAAGATCGGCGCCATAATAGCCAAAGCCAAAAGCGCTACAAAAAGACCAACCACTAGAATCATTACTGGTTCAAAAATTGAAGTTAGCTTTTTCAATGAATTATCAATCTCGCGCTGATATTGCTCAGAGATCTTTTCGCATACCTTCGCCACACTAGCTGATGCTTCACCCACCGCAAACATTTCCACAATTTCTCCAGGAAATAAATATGAACTATCCTTTAAACTCTCTGAAATCTTTGAACCTTTCTTCACCTGATTCAAAACTTCCTGAACTTTTAATTTATAAATTCTATTACTAAGAGAATTTCCGGTAATTTTCAATGAAGTAATAATAGGCAATCCTGAATCAATCAAAATTCCCAACATACTAATAAAATTAAATACCTGAACTCTCTTTATCATCTGTCCAACGATAGGAAATCTCAATTTTGTATAATCCCAACTCACAGCACCATCAGCACTATGAACGTACATATTAAACAATCCGTAAATTCCAAAAACTACCAAACCAATCACCCACCAATAGCCAGTAATTGCCGTCTGTAAGCCCATCAAAACACGAGTAGCTAAAGGCAATTTATCACCAGCAATACCACCATCTTTAAGTAAAGAAAGTAGACTAGGGAAAATCCAAACCAACATACCAGTAGCCACAAGAACGAGCACTACGAGTACCGCAATCGGATACACTGCCGCTCCCCAAAGCTTCATAGAAAGATCATGTTTCTTATCTAATTGATCTGCAAGCTTGAAAAGCATGGTATTCAAATTACCAGTAGCTTCACCAGACTTGATAATACCAATTTCCAATTCATCAAAAATATCTTCAAAACGAGTCATAGCATCAGATAAATTAGCACCTGAATCACAACTATAACCGATAGTATCCAAAACACGTTTAAAGTGTTTGTTCTCTGCACGATCAGCAAGTGATTTCACAGCTTGTACTACAGGAATTCCCGCATCAACCATCACCGCCAACATATGAAAAAAATAAGACTTATCCTTAAGTGTAATCTTTGAATGATCAATCAAAAAATCATCAAATTGCACAAAAATTCCTTTATCAGAATTATTGTACACGCCATAAATTACCTTTGCGGTAGGGTCACTATTGAAGTGCTTAATTTTATCAAGAATTTCATCACCAGCTTCAAGACCAGAAACTACATCTGACTGATCACTCGCCATTTCGTGATTCACCGCTTCATGCTTCATCTCAACAGGTTTAACTGGAGGATTGGCAGGAGCCGGAGTATTTACCGGAGTATTAATTTTTAAACCATCAAATTCCATATTTATTTTTGTTGAAAGTAAGTATCAATTGAAAGAGAGAAACTAGCTCTTTCCACATCAGAAATTTCTAATTTATTTACCTGAACATTCACAGAATCAACTCTAAAAATACGTCCATTCTGTTCAAGTCCCATCAAGAAATTCGTCAAATCCTGATAGTTTCCTTCAAAAGTAGAAGAAATACGAAGACTACCAATGCCATCTTTAGCACCAGCACCTTTCGCAAAACTAATTGAATGCAAAGCCACATTATTCTGCTTCGCAATCTGAATAATATCCTTGATTACAGAATCTTCATTCACACCAACCGGAACAGCCTTAATGCTTTCCTGTCTCTGTACTTCACTTGTTAATTGCAACTCCTGCTCAGCCTTATTCAAAGTCTCAAGCTGAGTCTTCATACCATCAAGAGTAGTAGTTTTTGTTGAAACATCAGCTTTTACCACATCCAAGTTAGTAGAAACTGGTCTAATAATAAAAGTGTACCCAGCGATAGCGCATACAATCAACAAAACACCAATTAAAGTAGTTTTATTAGAATTGTCTGCAAAGCGTATTTCTTGTTCGTTCATATATTTATTTTTATTTTTTATTAAAATTAACGAGCTATTGGAGAAGCCGCTTCCACAGGAGCAACTGGTTTCTCATCTGTTTTCACAGTTTTATCTTCAAGTCCCTTATCTAAAACTGTAGAAAGAGTGTCATTCAAATTTGGTTCATCAGTTTGAGGAACATATTTTGCACTAAGCATAAAACTCAAGACATCTTTACCAGACGCATCCGCTCCAGAAGAAATTGATGGAACAAAAACATCCACAAACATCTTTGAATCTGTAAAACTCTTAATCACAGCAGCTACATCCAAATATGGACTTTCACTACTAGAATAAGTTTTCATATTAAGAGAAATTTCATTAGAAGAAGAACCAGAATAAGAAAGAATCTCCGCAATCGGAGAAACTCCACTCTTTGGAACTGTCGCACGAATATAAGTAATCACTTTAGACCACTCAACAGTGCCTTTCTTCAGATCATTTACCGTCTGTTTAGCATTAATAGCCTGAGTAATTTGAGCATTTTCTTTTTCATTTATTTTCGCCTGATACTCAGAAATAGATTTATCCAAAACGGCCACCTGATCAGCAGTAGATGATCTCTGCCAAAAAGCATAACCTGTATAAATCACTACCACTAGCAGCACAGCAGCGCCCAAATAGAGAAGAAAGGAAACTCGTTTCATATATTTTTTGTTTTAGTTTTTACTGAACTTTATCTGATAATTATACCAAATTTTACTAAAAAAATCAACCCATCAGTCCTCAGTATCGTTGATGTAATGCCAAAATCCTTCTATAGTCCTCACATGAGCTTTAAAGTAATCAACGAAGAATTCGACTGCAAAAACTGCGGCACCCATAATGGCAAGCTGCCTGGGAGTTGCCGCAACCACTGCACCAAGTGTCTTTTTTCGCTTCATGTAGACGAAAGTAGCCCTGGTGATCGTCTCAGTCCTTGTCATGGACCAATGACTCCAGAGTCAGTTTATCAAGATGGCAAAAAGGGTTGGATGATTTCTCACAAGTGCAGCAAATGTAAGAAAATCATGGTAAACAAAGCCGCTCCGGATGATAATTTCGATGAAATCATTAGATTAAGCAGCGAAACTAATCCACCAAAAATACTTAATTGACACAACTCTAGAAAACCACATAATTCCCCGGCGCCGGTCCTCTCGGACACTCGCTGCTGCTCAGGACTTTCTGATCTGTAAAAAACTACAAACTGAAAACTTGCGCCCGGGCGCAAGATACAAAACCTTAGGAAATTATGTCAAATCGCTCATGAACCCACAAGAATCAAAAAAATTAGAGACTAAAATTCTCACAATTCTGAAACAACACATCCAAAATGGAGACACGGTTGTAGCTGGAATTTCCGGCGGCCCAGATTCCATTTTCCTTTTAGAATTGCTAAAGAAACTTTCAATCAAAATCATCGCTGCCCACGTAAATCATCAATTAAGAAAAGAGGCCGATGGCGATGAAGAATTCGTTTCCAAAATTTGTGTGCACAATTGGCACACAGATTCCAAGACTAATCCAGCACGAGAAAACACCACTATCATCTTTTCACCCCTCACCTCCGACATCAAAGCCCTAAGCCAAAAATCCAAACAAGGACTAGAAGAAACCGGACGCAAAGTTCGCTATGATTTTTTCAATAAATTAGCAAAAAAATATAAAGCAAAATTTATCATCACTGCACACCACGCCGACGACAATTTAGAAACAATTATTTTAAATTTCGCTCGCGGCGCCAGCCTACAAGGACTCGCCGGAATGCAAGAAATTGAAACAACAAACATTTCCACTGCTTCCCTTCTTCGTCCTCTTCTTACAATTTCGAAAAAAGAAATTATCGATTTTCTGCACTTTAATAAAGTCAAATTTCGTGTCGACAAAAGCAACAACTCTCTCGTCTACAAACGGAACTTTATTCGCCACAAAATCATTCCACTACTCAAAGAAATTAATCCAAGCATCTCTTCAACACTCTCAAAAAACACTGAAAACCTTCGAGAGATAAATGAATTTCTAAAATCTTCGGCAAAAGATTGGCTCAAAAAAAATGCCCAAGAGTCTACCTTTAAAAAATTTGACGCAAAAAACTTTCGCACACTTTCACCAGCTCTTCAAAAAAACATTCTCCTCCAACTTCACACACACCACGTGGGCAACACTCAAAACATCCAAAGCTCAAACATCGAAGAAACCCTCATTCTAATCAATAAAAACATCGGCAACAAAAAGAAAAAATTCGGCAAACTAACAATCTTCTTAAAAAATAACATCATAACTATAGTTTAAGACCAGCTCTAAGCTCGTCAAAACTTTGACCACCCGCCCCTTTAAACCTATAATACCCGAGCTCATTCAAAAAAATTTTAAAATATATTTTCATGCCTACATTACCTAATGCGCCTCGAAGAAAAGGTGGATTACTGACTTTACTTGTTATCGCACTTTTAATAGCAGCAGTCGTATTGATCAGCAGTGCTGGAGATTCTGGAATTAAAGAAATTACTCTCAATACATTAGTAGAAAGAGTTCAAGCTGGAAACATTCAACAATTAAGCGTTTCTGACAATAAAGTTAATATCCAATTAGTGGATGGCAGCAAATTTTTCACTTATAAAGAACCTAGTTCTAGTGTTTATCAATTATTAGAACAAGCTGGAGTAGAAAAAGCCACAATCGCAAAACTTCCAATCACAGTTCAAAACACTGAGGGAGGAAAATTTTGGACAGACTTACTAATAGGACTAGTACCTTTCTTACTTATCATCGGATTCTTTGTATTCATGATGCGCTCAGCTCAATCCAGCAACAACCAAGCAATGTCTTTCGGCAAGAGCAAAGCCAAGCTTTATGACAAAGGTAAGCAAAAAACTACTTTCGAAGATGTAGCAGGATGCAACGAAGCCAAAGAAGAATTAGTGGAAATCGTAGACTTTTTAAAGAACCCAGAAAAATATCGCGTAATGGGAGCAAAAATTCCTAAAGGTGTAATGCTCGTAGGTTCACCAGGTACAGGTAAAACTCTTCTCGCTCGTGCAGTTGCCGGCGAAGCGGACGTACCATTCTTCAATATCTCCGGTTCAGAATTCGTTGAGATGTTCGTGGGTGTGGGTGCTTCACGTGTACGTGATCTTTTCACTAAAGCAAAGCGCAATGCTCCTTGTATCATTTTTATCGATGAAATTGATGCCGTAGGTCGTCATAGAGGTGCCGGTATGGGCGGTGGACACGACGAACGTGAACAAACTTTAAATCAGATTCTTACTGAAATGGATGGTTTTGAAACAGGCACAAACGTAATAGTAATTGCCGCTACAAATAGACCAGACATTCTCGATCCAGCTCTTCTACGTCCAGGTCGTTTCGATCGTAAAGTAGTAGTAGATTCTCCAGATCTAAAAGCACGTGAAGAAATCTTAAAAGTTCACAGCCGTAATAAACCAATCGCTAAGAATGTTGATTTCAAAAAAGTGGCCAAAGGAACTATTGGCTTCAGTGGTGCTGATCTTGAGAATTTAATGAATGAAGCCGCAATTCTCGCTGCAAAAAATAATAAGAAAACTATTTCTTCTCACGAAGTAGAACAGTCTATTGAAAAGGTTCTTCTCGGCCCAGAAAAGAAATCTCGCATCATGAGCGACAAAGAAAAGAAACTCACTGCTTATCACGAAGTTGGTCACGCCTTAATTGGTCACTTACTTCCTGGTTGTGATCCAATTCATAAAGTATCAATCATTTCTCGTGGTAATGCCGGTGGTGTCACTTGGTCTCGTCCAGACGAGGAAAAGAGTTATATATCCAAGAGCCATTTTGAAGATGATTTAGCGATGATGCTTGGTGGTTACGTAGCTGAAGAAACTTTCTTTGGAGAAACTTCCACAGGCCCTTCCAGCGACCTTCAGCGCGCTTCAAAAATTGCTCGCGCAATGATTACTAAATACGGAATGAGCAGTCTTGGACCAATTGTGTTCGGAGACAGCAATGATGAAATTTTCCTTGGCCGCGACTTTGGTCACACAAAAAATTATTCAGAAGAGAGCGCTGCAAAAATTGATGAGCTAGCAAAGAAGATTCTTGAAAAAGCTTATGACAAAGCCAAAGATTTGATTACAAAGCACAAGAAAATTATGATTGAAATTTCCGAAGATTTAATCAAAGAAGAAAATATAAGTGGCGATGAATTAAAGAAATATTTCAAAGGCGTAGCAGTTCCTGCAAAAGATTCAGCAGTTAAGGTTGATGCCCAAGCAGATGAGGAATAATATCTAAACATGAAACCAACAAGTATTAAAATTCATCCACTTCCGAGCAACGACATGGAACCTCTAAAAAAAGAGGTGGGTCAGCTTTCAGTAGATATCTACCGCACCGATAAAGAGCTAGTAATCATCGCTCCTATCGCCGGCGTAGGCAAAGACGACGTGAAGCTTTCCATCACTGACGACGTACTTGTAATCAAAGGAGAAAGACCTTCACACGAAAATATTCCTGAAGAAAATTACTATACCCAAGAATGTTTTTGGGGAAATTTTTCTCGCGCTATTGTTCTTCCACAAGAAGCCGACACAAAAAATATTTCTGCCTCTTTTGAAAATAATGTCTTAGAAATTCGCATCCCTAAACAAGATGTAGAACAAACAAAGATCATCAAAATTCAAGCTCCATGAAGATAAAAAAAGCAATAATTCCAGCAGCCGGACTTGGAACCAGATTTCTTCCTGCAACCAAATCTCAGCCTAAAGAAATGCTTCCAATTGTCGATAAGCCTTGTATTCAATATCTCGTAGAAGAGGCTGTAGCTAGCGGAATTGAAGAGATTATTATAATCACTGCCGAAGGCAAACAATCCATCGAAGACTACTTTGATATATCTTCTAAATTAAATTCTCATCTCGCAAAAAGTGGTAAACATAAAGCCATTCGCGAGTTAGAAAAAATTGAAAAGATGGCGAAGTTTAGATTTGTCAGACAGCCAGCACCACGCGGAGATGGTCACGCTATTCTTTGCGCTAAAGAATTTGTAAAAGATGAACCATTTGCCGTACTCTTCGGTGATGATATCTACGACAGCAAAACACCGGCAATCAAACAGCTCATTAAAGAATATGAAAGACTAGGCACACCAATCATCGGTCTCCATAAAATAGACAAAAAAGATTCCGAAAAATACGGCATGGTCGACACTAAAGGCAAAGATGGAAAAAGCCACAAAATAAAAAGTTTAGTAGAAAAACCAAAGCCATCAAAAGCTCCATCAAATCTCGCCATCATCGGCAAATATATTGTTATTCCAGAGCTTCTGAAAGACCTAGCAGCAGCAGAATCAGCCACAAAAGACTCCGAAATACGCCTCATCGACGGCATGCGTGAATTCATCAAACATTCCCCTATTCACGGCTTCGAAATCGACGGTGAACGATTCGACACTGGTGACAAACTCGGCTACCTCAAGGCCGTCACCCACTTCGCCCTCAAACACAAAGAACTCAGCGGCGAATATTTGAAGTTTCTGAAGAGTATAAAGAAGTAAAAAATCTGCGCCCGGGCGCACTTTAATCTAACGATTCAAACTTCTGTCAACAAGGTTAGTCCAAAAACACTTCCTCCTACATTGATTTGGAAGGCATTTTTTGGTATACTACCTAGATACGAAAAGTAGAAAACAAAAAAACAAAAATAAAAACAAACCATATGCAAGACCAGAAAATCTCCCACCCTCTAATCGAAGAGGCGGACAAAAAGAAGAATGAAGGAAAACACGTAGAAGCTATCGCCTTATGCGAAAGAGTTCTTTCTAGTGACCTTGATTGCGTAGAAGCTTATGAAGAAATTGGTGACAATTATCTCAGTCTTCGCAAATACGACAGAGCTGAAAAGGCTCTAAAGCAAGCACTAAAATTCAATAAAAATAGTGCTAACGCTAACTATCTTCTTGGATTTGTTTATTCTTGCACAGGAAATTGGCCTGGTTCAGTAGAACTTTTAGAAAAAGCTGACCTAGCATATCCTAATCATCCAGAAATTCTTCGCTGCTTAGGATGGAGTATGTACCATTCAGGACAACAGAAAAGAGGTATCATTCTTTTAGAAAGAGCTCTTTATCTTGCTCCAAATGATCCTTTAATTTTGAACGACCTTGGAGTTTGCCATTTGAATGACAAACAATTCGACAGAGCTGCTCTTTTATTCAAGAAAACTCTCCAAATTGAACCTGATAATCAGAAAGCTAAGGAATGCCTTAACGCTGTCAGATTCTTCCAAAGAGAATACGAGAAATTGAGAAACAGCAAAAATGCTTAGAGTTAAATAATATTTCAATAAAAGGTCTCCCCAAACGGAGGCCTTGGCTAAGGCATAGTGCCGCTGGGAGTCAGCGACCTTTTTATTTGAATAAATTCAGGAAAAGCGCCACAATACAACCATGGACAAAAAAGTAATTATCGGAGGTTTGACCGTCTTAGGAATTATTATTTTAATTCTTCTTGGCCTCAAAAGCTGCAACCCTCGCACCAAAGTAATCAGCTCCGACGCCGAAGAATATTCTGCTTTTATTAATGCAAATATTGAGTTCACTTGCATGGTGATGAAAGATACTACTTTAGCTGCAAATACTCCTGAAAACCACAAAAAACTCGACGACATTTATGCTAAATATAAGCTTCCAGTAGCTAATAATGAGCAAATGCTCGGCATTCTCAATAAATACTCCGACGATGCTGGCGTTGCCACTATCATTCAACAAAATACCGAGAACTGCCTAAAAGGCGGCAGTCCAATTTTCTATCAAGCAGCAGCGAAATAAAACCGCCAATTCACTTTTTTAACACAAAAAACACTCCCCGCAATTGCAAGTTAAAAAATTTCGACTATAAAGTAAAACTATGCAGAAGAAACTTATCGAATGTATTCCAAATTTCAGTGAAGGTCGCGACCCGAAAAAAATTAAAAAAATTCAGGACGCAATCAGTCATGTAAAAGGAATCCACATCTTGAATTATACTAGCGATACAGATCACAATCGTACTGTCATCACTTTTGTCGGCGAACCGAAAGAAGTCTACAAAGCTGCTTACGAAGCCGTAAAAACTGCAGCTAAAATCATCAATCTCAACGATCATATTGGCGTACATCCACGCATTGGAGCTACCGATGTTCTTCCCTTTGTACCACTACAAAACACAAACGTTAAAGAATGTGTAGAACTAGCCAAAAAACTTAGCGCCCAAATCGGTAAAGAATTAAAAATCCCAGTCTATCTTTACGAAAAAGCTGCTACTCGCCCAGAACGTGAAAACCTCAGCGACATCCGCAATGTTGGTTACGAAAAACTCAAAGAAGAAATTGGCACCAATCCAGAAAGAAAACCTGACTATGGACCTGAAAAACTCACTACTGCTGGAGCTATAGCCATCGGTGTTCGAGAAATTCTCATCGCCTACAATGTAAATCTCAACACAAACGACATCTTCCTCGCTCGCGATATAGCTAGAACAATTCGTCAAAGCAATGGCGGACTCTCATACGTAAAAGCGCTAGGACTTGAGCTCGCAGACCGCGGAATTGTTCAAGTTTCCATGAATCTCACAAACTACAAAGAAACTAGCGTCAAAACTGTCTACGATCTAATTAAAAAAGAAGCTAAAAAAGAAGGCGTAGAAATTCTCGAAAGTGAAGTCATCGGCCTAATTCCACAAAAACCTCTCACTGAATGTGGTAGTGACTACAAAAAATACCTCAAACTAAACTCCCAATTCAAAGAAAGCCAAATCCTAGAAGTCGCCCTCAAGCAAGCCTCCACTAAAAAATAAGCTCCAGATTGCATTTTTCCGCATAAAGCCATTCAAAACCGCCATTAAATATGGTATAATTTACCAATGGCAAAAGAACCTACAAAAACAAAAAAAGAACCAGGAGAAATAGACGAATTAGAACTAAAATCTCCCCTTCCACCAGAATCAGCACCTCAAGCTGTTGATGCTTCAGCAGCGCCAATCGCAGACATAATTTCCACTACAACTGCCGAAGCCACAAAAGAAGAATTAGATCTCAAAGCAGTCAGGGATTCAGTAGAAAATTACAGTGGTGAAGGTTTCTCCGAAAGAGCCCAAGAAAAAGCAGAATTAACAGAATATCTCCAAAGACTAGGCAAAGACAAAGGTCGCTATTTTGGCAATATAGTACATCAAGGAGTAAGAGATCATTTCGGTAAAGATGATCATATGAGCGGACTAGGACAATATGCAGCAGAAATAAACGCGCTAATAAATGATGATGCCATAAAAAGCAGATTATGTCGCCAAAAAAACGACCCGGAATACATAGCAACAGTGAAATTAGCCGTACAAAAATTAATGGAAGAAAAAAATCTTTCAGAAGAAGAAGCTTTTCAATATTTTGCCGAGACACAATTATCCCTCAATGAAGATGGCCATCAAGGAATTACAGATGGTTTAGCGGTACATTTTAGTTCAAATAGTATTTTGAATGTATTTTATGGAGCCGAAACGGACAATGAAGCCTTTTTAATTGTTCCAGAAAACATTGCCCTCACAGGAAGACAATACTGGTCTAGAGCCGTTGATACAGCCTATAGCAGAGATACTATGTACAATGATGTTTATATTTGGCCGGAACACGGCGAAGAAAACGGAATTTCTCTTAATGGAAGTCTTATTTTTGTACCAAGAGATAACGAAATAGATGAACAAAATGGCTCCCAATACGAAATTGAAAATGGAAAAGTAGTAGTAGATATAGATAAAATTGAAAAATTCTATAAAGCAATCAGTAAATTAGACAAAAGCGACTATCAAAATTACCGTAAAGAAGTAATAAAAGTCGGTAAAGCTCTAGGGTTTGATGAAAAAAAAGTAGATGAACTATCTACTCAATATTATGGAAGCCCTGAGGTAGCAGAAGAAAAAGAAAAATTAGAATCAATATTCGAAGGAGAAGAGTTGGAAGAAATTAAAAAGTATATCAAAGCTGTGCTGCTAGTAGATTCTAAATATTCAGATATCGGAATAGCCTTAACATACTTTTCAGAACTAGAAGAGCTAAAAGAAAGCTATAGACCTTTGCAAAAAGAAAGACTAATTAGAGCCGGATTCAATACTGATATTCTTGATGAAATATTTGCTGATCCAGTAAAAAAATCCGCAATACAAAAATTCGTAGATAAATACGCAGAAAATTATTCATACTTAGCAAAAAACAGTCATGGATTTTTCTACAAATCAGCCACCAAATCAGTTGCAGCAAAAAAATATTATGAAAAATTAATTCTTGCCGAATTCAAAGACGTCAAAATAAGAGAAATAAAATCAGCCACTCAAGACATTGTGGAATATAGAGGCCATGATCAGAATGGAAAAGAAAAAGTGCTAAGAGTAGTCTATTATACAAACACAGATCCAAACCGGGCCGTTAGAAAATTTTATCAAGATTTAGGAATACAATTTGATGATAGAGTTATAGACGACACATCTGACGAAGCCGACAAAGCTACGCGAGACACAAAGCGCACAACTTTCGAAGATGTTAAGTACAGATATGACTACAAACAACTTCGAACCAATGTTCTCAACCAATTTTAATCAAGCTCCAGATTGCATTTTTCCGCATATGTATTATAATAACTCCGCTCTTAAATGAGTTGGAGTGATCACTTTGATTCGGCAAAATTCGGCGCAAGCCAGACAAGTCATTATCAGAGAGGAAAGTCCGAACACCAAGGGAAATCGTAGCCGCTAACAGCGCGCCACAAAGGCCATAATTCGCAAGAATAAAACCTTTGAGGGAAAGTGCCACAGAGACAATACTAACCCAACCGCAAGGAAGGGCAAAAGGTGAAAAGTCCGTTTAAGGCGGAAGGCTACAAGGAATTGCTAGCAGTTGGTAAACCCTACGAGGTGCAAGGTAAGATGGAAAAGTCTTCGTTCTCCCAAATGAATGAAACTTTCTCACCGCAACGAGTTGTAAACGTGGTTCCAAAGTCTGAAAGGACGATAAAGAATCTCCAAACAGCCAACAGATAGATGATCACATCCGCTCCGGCCTCACGGCCTGATCGTGAAACAAAATTCGGCTTATGAAGATTCATTTAAGAGCTTCAAAAACATAAATAGCCTCATGAAGCGTTTCGAAATATCCTTCGGTCTCCTAAAAATCCCAACAGATTTTCTGATGACCGTGCTCGCCTTCATGGTTGCCTACAAACTTCGTCTTATCACTGAACCAATCGAGGGTTTTTCTAAAGCCATCGATTTTTCCGTATTACCTACTCTCGCTCAATACTTTCTTTTCAGCTTAAAAGCCGCTGTAGCCCTCATCATAGTCTTCGGTCTCGGCCACATGTACACTTTGAAAACCACTTCTAAATTTACTACAGAAATCAGAAAAAATATTATCCTCTGTATAATCTGGGCCACATTAATTATCTCCTATTTTTTCTTTGCCAGAATGTTCCCATTCTCCAGATTAGCCATGGCTTACAGCTGGGGCCTCACACTACTTTTTACAATATTTGGTCGCGCCATTATCCGCTTCATTCAAAAAGGTTTTCTCCATATGGGAGTAGGTCAATGCCGTCTAATTTTTATTGGAAACAACAGCATCACTCAAGAGATTGCAATGAGTCTCAGCAAAAATCCAAGCTATAAAATAATGGGTCTTATTGGAAATAAAACCCCAGAAGGAAATATAAAGTGTCTTGGCAATATGTCCGATCTCGAAACTATTCTCAAAAGAAATAAAGTCGACGAAATTATTCAAACTAAATCAGATATCAATGAAGCTCAGGATCAAAAAATCCTAGAATTTTGCGAACTAAACCAAATCGATTATCGCTTTATTCCTGATCTACTAGAGGTTCGTCGCACAAATATTAACGTAGAAACTATCAGCGGAATTCCTATCATCAGCTTAAAACCAACACCACTAGACGGTTGGGGTAAAGTCGCAAAAAGACTTCTCGATATTATTGGTGCCACTTTCGGCCTCATCATTCTTTCTCCAATTTTTCTTATTACAGCAATTGCCATCAAGCTAGATTCAAAAGGACCAATCATCTTCAGAAAACTCGAAGATGGCTCCCCTGCGCGTCGCGTAGGACAAAAGGAAAGGCTTTTCACCTGCTACAAATTCCGCTCAATGTTTAAAGATACTCATCACTTGCGCTATGGAGAATTGGCAAAAAAGAATCTCCGCAAAGATGGACCTCTAATGAAAATCGCTGATGACCCTCGCGTCACCAAAGTAGGAAAATTTATTCGCCGTTATTCTATCGATGAATTACCACAGCTTTGGAATGTCTTAATCGGCAACATGAGTCTCGTCGGTCCTAGACCTCACCTTCCTGAAGAAGTAGCCAAATATCAAAAACAACACCACTTCGTTTTCAACATCAAACCAGGCTTAACCGGTATTTCCCAAATAAGTGGCCGTTCCGATCTCAGCTTTGATGAAGAAGCCAAGCTCGACCGTTTCTACATTGAGAACTGGTCTATCTTGAGCGACCTCAAAATCATCCTAGGAACACTAGGCGTGATTGCGAAGGGATATAAAGAATAATTATCTTCCTCTCCAGGCAGTATAACCTCCAACATCAACAAATTCAACAGCCCCAACGTCTGGCTGTTGTTCCTGATAATCAGGTCTTACGACTCTAGCAGCAGCAGCTGTAGCTCTTCTATCAAGAATAACCTCCAATCCATCTACAGGCTTCTTAGTTCTTCTAGCCTCACGTTCTTGAAAATCAGCAAAAGTTTTAACTGTTTTTGGAATATGTAGAGAATTTTTAGTTTGTCTAAAGTGATCTTTACCAACAACATGAAAAGTATCTGGAATTCTAAGACCAGCATCAGCAACACTTGTATCAACAAGCATATCTGCACCTTTCACAAAACCCTGCTCTCTCAACTGCAATGCATCAACATCTAATAAATCATTAGAAACACCAAAAACTCTAGTTCTCACTCCTTCATGACACAAATGCTGTTCATCAAAATCAGTTGGTGAAACATAACCTAAATCAGATAAATGATCAGCAGCACTAGCCGCTTCTAATTGAACATCATCTTCAACTAAATCACTCACTTCATCCATATCATCTAAATCCGCATCAACACCATAATTTTTTGTACTTCTAAAGCTTGGATGAACATAAACACCCTTGTGCAATCCAGGCGCTTGTATCCTTTCTCCTTTGTTTCCATTTTCCATACAAATTTTTTTTATAAAACTACGGTCGCTGATTCTAACAACTTTTGAACATATGTCAATGCTAAACCTCCTCTTCTTCTCTAAAAAGTGATAAAATCTCACCACGATAAAAAATTTCCGAACAACCCCAAAAATGATCTTAAATTTCTTAAATAAAATCATCGGCGATCACAACTCAAAAGTGCTCAAAAAGATTTATCCAATTGTCACTAAAGTTAATAAATTCTACGCTGAATACGAGACTACAATTACAGATCAAAATGCCGTTCTTGCAAAAACTAGTGAATTCAAAGAAAGATTAAAAAAAGGTGAAACTGTTGATGACATTCTGCCAGAAGCTTTTGCCCTCGTAAAAATCGCCTGCGTCCAACTCCAAGGTAAGTCCTGGACCGTTCGCGACAAAGAAGTTACTTGGGATATGGTTCCTTACGACGTACAGCTCATCGGAGGTATAGTTCTCCATCAAGGAAATATCGCCGAAATGAAAACCGGTGAAGGTAAAACTCTCGTTTGTACCCTACCTATTTATCTCAACGCCCTGACCGAAAAAGGAGTTTTCCTCGTAACTGTAAATGATTACCTCGCTCATCGTGATTCTGAATGGATGGCAGGTCTTTATAACTATCTCGGCCTTTCAGTAGGTTGTGTAGTTCACGGACAAAGTCCTCAAGAGAAAAAACAAGCTTACGACTGCGACATCACTTACGGTACAAATAACGAATTTGGTTTCGATTATCTTCGCGACAATATGGTCACTAGAGCCGAAGATGCTGTTCAAAGAAATCTATTTTATGCCATCGTGGATGAGGTGGATTCCATCTTGATTGATGAAGCACGTACTCCTCTGATCATTTCCGCTCCAGCAGAAGAATCTACTAGCAAATATCAACAATATGCTCGTTTGATTCCACAACTTCAGGTCAATACTCACTACGTAATCGATGAGAAATTAAAAACTGCAAATCTTACCGAAGAAGGAATTACCAAAATGGAACAACTCCTCGGTATTGAAAATATTTATACTGAAGCTGGCTTCTCCGAAGTTCACCACATCGAACAAGCTCTCCGCGCTCAAGCCTGCTACAAAGCAGACGTGGATTATATGGTTACAAATGGCGAAATTATCATCATTGATGAATTTACCGGACGTCTCATGCAAGGTCGTCGCTACTCCAGCGGTTTGCACCAAGCTATCGAAGCTAAGGAAAACGTAGAAGTAAATCGCGAATCAAAAACTCTCGCGACAGTTTCTTTCCAGAATTACTTCCGCTTGTTTGATAAACTTGCCGGTATGACTGGTACAGCCGCGACAGAATCCGAAGAGTTTTACAGAATTTATGGCTTAGACACAATCATAATCCCTACTCACAGACCAATTCAACGTAAAGATAATACTGACGTAATTTACAAAACACACAAAGGAAAATTCTTAAGCATCGTTCAAAAAGTAAAAGAACTTCACGAAAAAGGTCAGCCAGTTTTGGTTGGTACAATTTCCGTAGAAAAATCTGAAATGCTCAGCCAATTATTGAAACTTGAAGGAGTAAAACATAATGTTTTGAATGCTAAATATCATGAGCGTGAAGCCGAAATTGTTGCTGGAGCCGGACAAAAAGGCGCCGTGACTATTGCTACAAATATGGCTGGTCGTGGAACTGATATTAAGCTCGGAGAAGGAGTTGTAGACCTTGGTGGTCTATTTATCCTCGGCAGCGAACGTCATGAAGCTCGTCGTATCGACAATCAGCTTCGCGGTCGTTCTGGACGTCAGGGAGATCCAGGTGCCAGCGAATTCTTCATTTCCATGGAAGATGATTTGATGCGCCTTTTCGGAGCCGATCGCATCAAGAAAATGATGGACGTTTTGAAGGTGCCAGAAGATATGCCAATTACAAACGGAATTATTTCTCGTTCAATTGAAAGCGCTCAGAAAAAAGTGGAAGGACATCATTTCGACATCAGAAAACATCTCGTTGAATACGATGATGTAATGAACATTCACCGTAATGTTGTTTACAAGAAGCGCCAAAGATTCCTCAAAACTGAAGATTTGAAATCTGAAATTTTGGAAATGATCACCGAACTTGCAGAAAATATTGTACGCAATCATTCTGAGGCTCGCGATCACCGCGAATGGAATTTTAAGGAAATTTGCGACAATTTAAATGCAATTCATAAAGACGAAAAGAATCTATTAACAGAAGATAATTTAAGAGAACCACGTTCTCAGGATGAGCTAATTGCTTTCGCTCAAAAATATTTACTAGACGCCTACGAAGCAAAAGAAAAAACTCTACCTACTCCACAAATTCTTCGCCAAATTGAGAGAAATATTTTCCTTCGCAACAATGACAATCTTTGGATGGATCATATCGATGCCATGACTCAGCTTAGAGAAAATGTGGCTTTCGCTGGTTACGCGCAAAAAGACCCACTAGTTGAATACAAATCTCTGTCTTATGAAATGTTCATGGAAATGCTCGCTATGGTGCGCGCAAATACAGTAAACGCTCTATTCAAAATCGACGTTGAAAGAATAATGCCTCAACAAATAGTGATTCAGCCTCAAATCAAAAATATGCAGACTAATGAGGCTCAAATTGAAGCAGCTGTTACAAAAGAAGATATTTCTACCGACAATAGCAATCCTGCAATCGTAAAAGTAAGCGCCAATGATTCTAGCAGACCTTCTTTTGCCAAAGGACCAGACTACAGCAATGTTGGACGCAACGATCCATGCCCATGTGGCAGCGGCAAGAAGTTTAAGAAATGTCACGACCAAGGTTAATCTAAAACCATGAAAAATCACTCAAAAATTCTGCAGCTTTTGCTCCTATCTTTTTTGTTAATTTCTTCCGGCTGTAATAATTCCACCCCAGATATGAAAAAAATAGATCCATCAACGCTAAAACCAGCACAAGCAAACATCCAATTGGATCAAATCTTATTAACCAGCGTAAACAGTACAAACACTCAATTTTTTCAAGGTAACACCTTGGAATTCGACGTTTACTTAGAAAGGACCGACCTCAATTTAAAAGAAAATAAAAAATATGACATTGAAATGCCTTTAACCTCAGACCTTCCTTTGGCACTTCAACCTAAACTTATGTACCTCAGCGACGTAAATGACACCAACCCTGAAAGTGGTTCAATGTGCGATAGGCCCCGCTTCCCACACCGTTGCAACGAGACTCTCAGCGCAGCTGATATGAAACTCGGCTCAAAAGATTATCTATTAAAAATAACTTTCGAAGACGACAGCTACGTTGCTAAAAAAATTAGTGTAAAAATTCCGACTCCCCTATCTCAACCTGAGATAACTTTTCCATTAGAAAATACTAAAGTTCAAAACACTAAATTCAATGTGAGCTTCAAGGACGTTGGAGCAGATACCTATGATGTTTCCGCTACAATGTGTGAAGAGTATAAAAACGACGGTATCAATCCTTGTCTCAACGAAGTAACATACAATTTAAAACGTAGCGGTAACACTTTCACTGCAGAGAACGCCACCGTTGAAGTCAAAAACGGACAAATTACGGTAAAATCAAACCTACCAATCTCCTTCGCTTTAGATATGTCCTACACCATCATTGCCACAACAAGCGGCAAAAATTCCGATAGCGTAAAGACTTTGCTCAGAACAAGCGCTACCAAACAATTCAAGAAATAGGCAAAATCACAACTAAGGCTTAGCCCCTCGAGTCATCTTTTTGTTCCAAGACATCTGGATTAGATCCTGGCACGACGACTGGTTCTTTCAGCATACCTGTAGGAGCATTATACTCAGCACCTGGAATAACATTAGTAGGATGGAGCTGTAAATTATCATTAGAAGATTGATCACAAGCACTGAATAACACCACCGATAACAAAAATAAGAGAATTTTTTTCATAAAACTTTGAGATCAATCATTAATTTCCCTGCAGAAACTCTATCATACCTGTAAATAGAGAAAAAGTCGCCCAACACTGCAAAAAATAAATATTTAAGATTATATTTGCCCCTCAATCTGAAAAATGTTATCTTTCAGGCATGACACATCGCATCGAAGTTTTCACCAAGGTAAATGACAGCAAATCTGAATTAATGGCCAAAAAGCTGCAGTCTTGGGGATTTAAAGTATCCGCCACTGCTGTTGTCGAAGCCTACATCATCAACAAAGACTTCAATAAAAACGAACTCAAAGACATAGCCGAAATGCTTTCCAATCCAGTGAGCCAAAGATATGGCATCGACGAAGCCCAGAAAGAAATTCCTTTTGATTTTGCTTTAGAAATTGGCTTCCTGCCAGGTGTTACTGACAATATCGCCACAACTGCCCGCGAAAGTATCGAAGACTTCTTTAAAACTAAATTTGGACCAGATGAAAGCGTTCACAGCTCCACTCTGCTTTTCATCAAAGGTGAACTTTCCGAAAAAGATGTTGAAACCATTGGAAACTCCATGGCCAACAGTCTCATTCAAAGAATCACAGTCAAAACTCACGATAAATTCGCTGCTGATAACGGTATGGACGAAATTGTGCCAACTGTTCACCTCAAGAGTCACCCAGAAACAGACAAAGTTAATTTAAATATTCCAGAAGAAGAATTACTAAAACTCGGCAAAGAAGGAATCACAGATAAGGATGGAACACGCCGCGGACCGCTAGCTCTTGAGAAAGATCAGCTCGATGTAATCAAAGATTATTTCACCAAAGAAAATCGCGAACCAAACGATATTGAAATCGAATCTCTCGCTCAAACTTGGTCTGAACACTGCAAACACACTATCTTCGCCGCTAAAATTGATGACAACGAAGACGGCTTATACAAGGGCTATATCAAACGTGCCACGAACGATATCCGCAAAGCAAAAGGAGACAAAGATTTCTGCGTTTCCGTATTTTCCGATAATGCCGGAGGAATTATTTTCGACGAAAATTGGATAGTTACCGATAAAGCTGAAACTCATAATAGCCCATCCGCTCTCGATCCATTCGGCGGTGCCATCACTGGTATCATCGGCGTAAATCGCGACTGTCTTGGCTTCGGAAAAGGCGCAAAACCTGTAATTAATAAATATGGATTCTGCGTCGGAAATCCTTTTGATAAAGAACCGATTTACCGCGACGCTAAGCTCACAAATGCCGCTCTTTCTCCTCATAGAATTCTCGAAGGCGTCATTGAAGGTGTAAACGCCGGTGGTAACTGCAGCGGTATTCCTACTCCTCAAGGTTTCGTTTATTTCAATGATGGATATAAAGGAAAACCTCTGATTTTCGTAGGAACAGTAGGACTTATCCCAAGAAAAATTAATGGTAAAAATAGCTGGGAAAAGAAAGCTCAACCAGGAGATAAAATTGTGATTATTGGCGGACGTGTGGGTCTCGATGGAGTACATGGAGCGACTTTTTCTTCTGAAGCTCTGACCTCGGGAAGTCCAGCAACAGCCGTACAAATCGGCGATCCGATTACCCAGAAAAAATTCTCAGATGCAATTGTGAAAGAAGCCCGCGACCTAAATCTCTACAACAGCATTACTGATAATGGTGCTGGAGGTATTTCTTGTTCTGTCCCGGAAATGGCTAAAGAATGCGGCGGATGCGTAGTAGATCTTGAAAAAGTTCCTCTCAAATATCCAAACCTTTCTCCATGGCAAATCTGGATTAGTGAGTCTCAGGAAAGAATGACTCTCTCCATTCCATCAGAAAAATTAGCCGAATTTGAAGCCCTCATGGCAAAGCGTGGCGTAGAATCCACTGTCATTGGTGAATTCACAGATAACGGACGCTGCTTAGTGAAATTCAATGGCACTCCAATTATGGACTTGGAAATGAATTTCCTCCATGACGGATTACCTCGCAAGATCCTCAAAACTACTTATACAAAACCAACAAATCCAGAACCAGAGTTTAATCAGCCATCAGATCTTACTCAGACTTTGACTGAAATGCTTGCTCGTCCAAATATTTGCAGCTACGAAGATATCAGCACTCAATATGATCATAATGTACAAGGTGGCACGATCGTAAAACCACTTCAAGGAAAGGGTCGTGTGAATGGCGTCGCTTCAGTCACTAAGCCACTTCCAGAAAGCAATAGAGGTGTAATTTGTTCTCAGGGACTTAATCCAATTTATTCTGAAATTGATACTTACCATATGGCCGCTTGCGCCATCGATACAGCTGTAAGAAATGTAATCGCCATCGGGGGAACTCTCGATCACTTAGCACTTATGGATAATTTCTGTTGGTGCAGCTCAAACGAAGCAGAAAGACTCGGACAATTAAAAGCTGCTTGTGAAGCCGTTTATGAATATGCCGTGGCTTATGGCACACCATACATTTCCGGTAAAGACTCAATGTTTAACGACTTCAAAGGATTTGATAAAGACGGCAATCCAATCAAGATTTCTGTTCCACCAACACTTTTAATTTCTTCACTCGGCGTACTCGATGATCTCACTCTCGCCGTTTCCTTAGATCCAAAATTTGCTGGAGATTTAGTTTATATTTTAGGCGAAACAAAAGATGAATTAGGAGGCAGCGAATATTTTGCTTCACAAAAAGTCATTGGAAATTCTGTTCCAAAAGTAGACACAAAATCTGCAATTTCACTTTATCGCGCTTTCCGCACCGCCGTAGAAAAACGCCTAATTGCCTCAGCCCTAAGCCCACAATTCGGTGGACTAGGAGTTACTTTGGCAAAGAAAGCTATAGCCGGACAGCTCGGAATGGAAATTGATTTAGGCAAAATTCCAGGCGCAAAAAATATCACTCGCCTAGATCACCTACTATTCTCAGAAACTCAATCTCGCTTCATCGTTACGATAAATCCAAAGAATAAAGAAGAATTCGAAAAGAACTTTGCTGGCCTTACTCTAGCCCAAATCGGCGTGATCAATGCTGACCAAAATTTCGTTCTAAAAAATGGCGACAAAGTAATTGTAAAAACTAATATTTCAAATCTCGACCAATCTTACCGCAAAACTTTTAATCGCTTTGCAGAATAACTATGAAACCAAAAATTCTCGTCATCACCGGCTACGGCATCAACTGCGAAGAAGAAACCGCAAAGTGTTTTAATTGGGTTGGTGGCGAATCTGAAATTGTACACGTAAATGACATCATCGATGGCAGCCATAAGCTAAAAAACTATCAAATTATCGCCTTCCCTGGTGGATTCTCATACGGCGACGACACCGGTTCCGGCAATGCTCTCGCCAATAAAATCAGAAACAATTTAAAAGAAGATCTACTTACTTATCTCAAAGAAGACAAACTCGTAATCGGCATCTGCAACGGTATGCAAATTATGGCTAACCTTGGGCTTATTCCAGCCACTGACATGAAATATGGAGAACGCCAAGCCGCCCTCATGCGCAACCAACACGTGAGCCTCGAATGTCGCTGGATTCACGTGAAAAATGTTTCTCAGAAATGTGTTTGGACTAAGGGAGTAGAAATGATGCACCTCCCAATTTCTCACGGTGAAGGAAATTTTTATGTAGAACCTGCGACCCTAGAAAAAATGAAAGCCAATGATCAGATAGTATTCAAATTCGTAAACGAAGACGGCACTCCAGCCAACAATAAATTCCCTGCTAATCCAAACGGCGCGATGGAAGACATCACCGGCGTTTGCGATCCTACGGGAAAAGTTTTTGCTCTCATGCCACATCCTGAACGTTTCAATTCTTGGACTAACGAAGACGGCTGGGAACTAAAAAAAGAACAACTTATCCGCGAAGGTAAACCATTCCCAGCTGAAGGAGACGGCCTAAAAATTCTTCGCAACGGAATAAACTACTTCAACTAAAACTCTCCGCCGCTACCAGATTGACAAAACTGCTAGGAGGCCTACAATAGACTCTTTAAGTAAAGTCTATGTCTCTTAATATTCCCAATCTAGAAGATATCTCCAAAGGTGCAAACACCTTAAGAAATGCTGAATTGAATGGTGTAAGAGGCGTAATGGAAATCAAAGGGCAAAAGCCAGGTCCTAGACTCTATCTCGGCACCGGAACTCATGGTGACGAATGGATAGGCAGCGGTTTAGTGGTGCCATTTTTGAAACAAGAACTTCAACTCGTTCGTGGTTCTATAGTCATTGCTATCAATAATCTTTTAGCTTTCGATAAAAGAGTTAGAAAATTACCAAACGGCCAAAATTTCAATCGTATGCCAGCCGACATTATGGAAAGGCCTCGCAAGGAATGGACTGCTATACGTATGCAAGCACTCAAAAATTCTGGTGCTCTCGACGCCACACACGGTTTCGACGCGCACACAGTTGTAAATCAATGCGACCCAATGACCTTACACATTAAAGGTCGTACAGACTTTGGCAAACTGATAGGTATCCAGGATCATATTACAAATATTGTTGAGCATCACTATGTAGAACCAGGATCTGTACCACTTCTAGCTTTCGGTAATTTTATCGGTGGCGTGGAAAATAATGATGTACCAGTAATTGAAGTCGAAGGAGGCGGACCACACAATGATCCTAGAATAATAATTGGTTTAATTAATGGATTGGTAGCGACCTTAATGGAATTAGAAATGATAGACGGAAGACACGTTGAAGAAAGCCCAATAACTAAAAGAGAATACAAAATTATAGGTTCACAAAAACTTTCTACCGATTACGAAGTGGTTCACGAATATGGTCAATACCAACAGATGAAAGTTGGAGAATTAATTGCTCGCGACACCACAGAAAAAAATTCTGACATTTTAGCTCAACCAAACCGCACCCTAATTTTTCCTTTACCTGAAGGCCGAATCACTACTACCAGTGATGATGAATTTTTCTATTCTGAACCTGCGAGAATCACTCAAATCCAAGGAATCAGAGCGAGACTAAAATAAACTATGCTATAATCCAAGCATACTTTATTTTTCCCTATGGAACCAATTCTCATTTCCCACGAAATCACTAAAACAAACTTCCTCACTAAATTCACTCTCGTACTTTTCGGCATTCTCTCCACTAGCATTATTTTTGCTATCACTTTGAAACTATTCCAAATTCCGGGAATCTGGATTGGCCTAGCCATCTGTATAATTCTAATTGGATTGGCACTCAAATATAAAAAACCCGGAAGCTATCTCCGCTTCATAGCCTGGAGCATGCTCGGCACTATTATTGCCTTCACTATCATCTATTTTGTAGGCCTAAACTACGCTCAAAGCACCCTAGACGGGTTTCAGACGAAGTAAGCAAAAGTTCCACAACCTAATCCGCCCCCAATCTTTTAGATTCATCAACTGAAACAAAAGAATTTTTCAGATCAATATTTGCCAATACTTTTTCCCATCCATTTTGAACCACAGCTTTCGCTAACAAAAATAAATTAGATAAATATAATCCAACTAACATTCTCTCATTCTTAGTTGATGGCTCCTCTTCGCCAAAATTTGAATTCGGATATTTGACCCTACAACTTTGCCCCTGATAACTATTATACTGGGCGCGATCCAATAAATCACCTGCACTATAATTTGAAACCTCTGGTCTAGCCGACGACTTGTAATCATCACGCATATTATTAGCATCTATCCATTCCTCTAATAATGTAAAATCTATTTCAATATCTTCATTATCATCAAAAGCTAATACCCCCTCAATAAACTTAATCATCAAATTTAATTGATAAGCTTCCTGATCCTCCAACGGCTCACCACCCTGTAATTTCAAAATTAACCTTTGAGCAGCTTCCATGGCCTCCCTAGTAACACTCTGGTAAATTTCCATTTTATCCAATTCTTCCATCAACTCACTTGATCTATCAGATATTTCCATATTAATTCCAGATACAGCCAATTCATCCCTCAACCAAGAAACTATTCCTTCAGGTGTATCAAAAGCAGGAGAAACAAAAGAATCTATTCCCCGAGACCATTTAGAAAACAACACACCCTCATCTGTTTTCAACTTTCTAATTGGCAAATCTAATTCCTCTAAAGCACCCATTTAAGAATCGTTAAAAGGCACCATTAAATCACATTAATGGAACAGTGTCAAGTCCACACTATTCACTCAATATCTTCCTTGGCTTCGCACCATCTGCCGGACCTACTACTCCGTTCTTTTCAAGGAGATCAATAAGACGAGCCGCTCTCGCATAGCCCAATTTCAAATGCCTCTGAAGCAAGCTAGCTGAAGCTTTTCTAGTCTGTATCACGAGCTGGAATGCCTGTTCATACATATCATCTTCTTCCGCACCATCACCAGCTGAAATCTTCGAATTTGGCACACCTACAAGGTTCTGTTTCGCTGTTTCCATACTCGTAATATTGTCATCATACTTCGGTTCAGTAGTAAGCTTCACACGATTTGTAACCTTTTCAATTTCATCCGTAGAAACGTAAATTCCCTGCACGCGCAAAGGCTTATTCATTCCCGGTGGCAAATAAAGCATATCTCCTCTTCCAAGCAAATCCTCCGCACCAATTCCATCCAAAATAGTTCTGGAATCGATAGAGCTACTTACCGCAAAAGAAATTCTTGAAGGAATGTTCGCCTTAATCAAACCAGTGATTACATCCACAGAAGGCCTCTGCGTAGCAATAATTAAATGCATACCAACAGCACGAGCCATCTGAGCAATACGACAAATTGAAGCCTCCACTTCCTTACCAGCTGCCATCATCAAATCCGCCAACTCATCAATCACCACAATAATTCTTGGCAATTTATTTATGCCACTAAGATCATTATATTCTCCAATATTTCTTACACGATGATGTGAAAGTTCACTATATCTACGTCCCATTTCCGCCACCAACCAACGCAAAGCAATCGCTGCTTTCTCAGGATCTTGAATCACCGGAGTAAGCAAATGAGGAATACTATTATAAGAACTCAATTCCACTCTCTTCGGATCCACCATAATTAATTTCAAATCTCTTGGTGAATTCTGATACAAAAGCGCCATCAAAAACACATTCATCGCCACAGATTTTCCACTACCAGTCGCACCGGCAATAAGCAAATGTGGCATGAGTTCCAAATTACCAATAATTGGCTTACCTGCAACATCTCTACCCAATGGTAAACTCAATTTAGACTTACATTCTCCAAACTCCGCAGATTCCAAAATTTCTCGCAAATACACCGTAGCTCTATTCTCACTTGGCACTTCAATACCCACCAAAGATTTACCAGGGATTGGCGCTTCAATACGAATTCTTTCCGCCGCCAAAGCCAAAGCCAAATCATTTTTCAAAGCAGTAATTTTCGACAACTTCACACCTTCATGCGGCTTCAAAGTATATTGAATTACCGTCGGACCAACATTCACTTCATGCATGGTCACCTCAATTCCAAACTGAGACAATTTCTTTTTAATTTTATCCGCATTCGCCATCAGCACATCATCATCCACCGTCACATTACTATCTCCAGTCTTGAGCAAATCAAGTGAAGGAAATTCCCACTCATATTCTTCCTGCTCAGCAGCTTTTTCGCTTTCAGAAAGCTCAGCCTCTACTTCTTTCGCTTTATCTTCATTAATAACAATTGTTGGCTTCTCATCTTCCTCCTTAGTGTCATTATCTTCAGCCATAATTATTCCACCATTCTTAGCCTTATTACCATTTGTAATATGAGATTTTCTAATCATAATTTCTGGCATCTCCTCATCATCTTCAGTATCAGCCACGCCCTTCTTTCCATTGAAAGCAAAACCAAAAAGACCTCTAGTAGGAGGCTCAATCTTTTTCTTCGATTCCTTCACCATCTCAATTTTAATCTGAGGAATAATGAAACCCATTAACTCTCTCAAAGAAAGCTCGAAAACCAACATTAAAGAAATCAAAAAAGCTGCAATAAAAATAATTGTCGCAGTCACACGACCCACACCCAATACATCTAAAACCAAAAAGTTCGTCACAAAACCCACATACCCACCATACTTTCCAAGCGCTGCATAATCATGAATTCTATCTGGTGGAACTGAAAGATGAATAATACTTAAAGCAGAAAAAAGCATGATTACCAATCCCACCAATCTCGCTGTACCAAAATTAACTTTCTTTGAGAAAAATAAAATTCCCGCAATCATAAAAAACACTACCGGTACCAAAAACACACCCCAGCCAAAAACCGGAGCCAATAAATCAAAAACCCATCCAGTTCCAGGCAAATTAAAATCACTCTTTAAACTCAACACAGAAATAATACCTAAAGCTAAATAAATTATAGCCCAAATTTCTTTTGCGACTGACGGCTTAACTTTAATAGTCATGGCTGCCCGACGCCTTCTATGCCTTCTACCCATTTTTGCAGGAACTTAAGGATTTCTTCGACCCTAGTACTATAGCTAAAAAAGCTTTTTTTGGCTAGAGATCTAAGTGCGAATTTACACCTCCTTCAAATCTGTTTGCAGAAAATACTGTCTTCGCTATACTTGGCGCATGATTAAAACACGTTTTGCACCATCACCTACAGGTTATCTCCACGTTGGAGGTCTCCGCACTGCCCTTTATTGCTATTTATTTGCTAAAAAAAGCGAAGGAAAATTCGCGCTCAGAATTGAAGACACAGATCAAGAAAGATTCGTTCCGGGAGCTCTCGAAAATCTAATTGATACTCTTCATTGGGTTGGCATCACTTACGACGAAGGTCCATTCAAGAAAGACCCGACAAATAAAGACTCAGAAATCATCGAAAAAGGTGACGTCGGTCCTTATATTCAATCTAAAAGAACAGCAATTTATAAAGAACAAGTTCAGAAACTTATTGATGCCGGTCAGGCTTATCACTGCTTCTGTACTAAGGAAAGACTCGATGAAATGCGTGAGCGCCAAACTGCCAACAAGCAGGCGCCGATGTATGACAGAAAATGCTTAGACCTTCCAAAGTCTGAAGTAGAAGAGAAAATTAAAGCCGGCGAGAAATTCGTAATTCGTCAGAAAATGCCCTACGGCACTTTGAAATTCAAAGATTTAATTCGTGGAAATGTACAATTCGACGGAAAAACTATCGACGATCAAGTTTTGATAAAATCTGATGGCTTCCCTACTTATCATCTCGCAAATGTAGTCGATGACCATTTCATGGAAATTACTCACGTAATTCGCGGTGAAGAATGGCTTCCATCTACACCAAAACACGTTGCTCTCTACCAAGCATTCGGTTGGCAACATCCGGAATTTGCGCATCTTCCACTTCTTTTGAATGCAGACCGCAGCAAACTTTCCAAACGCCAAGGAGATGTAGCCGTAGAAGATTACATTAAAAAAGGATATCTTCGCGAAGCTATAATCAATTTTGTGGCTTTCTTAGGCTGGAATCCAGGTAGCGGCGAAGAACAAGAAATTTTCAGCTTAGAAGAATTAGAAAAAGCTTTCTCAATTGATAAAGTTCACAAATCGGGAGCAATTTTTAATTTAGAAAAACTAGATTGGTTTAACTGGCGCTGGAAAAAACGTCTATTCAATGCTGAATTAGAAAAAGCTGCCAAAGAAATTGATCCAACAGTGGTAATTGCTGAAGCAAGAAAAGAACAATTCACCTACACTTTTAGCAATCCAGAAAACGAAGAAAAATTCTTTAAAAGTCGTTGCGAAAAATTACTAAAAATTTGCAGTGAATATTTACCAAAAGAGTTTTTAAATGATGAAAAATTAACGAAGGCACTCATCACCGTAGAAGAAAAAATTCTTCGTGAACCAAAGGATATAAAAGACCATATTTCTTTTTATTTTACACCTCAAGAATACAGCAAAGAATTATTGACTCACGTGAAAATGGGAGTAGACTTGAGCCAGGCAACAATCTCTCTAAAATCTGGCAAAGAAGATTTAGAAAAATTAAGTGATTGGAACCTAAAAACTCTACAGGACACACTGATGCAAACGGTTGCACGCCTTGGAGTAAAAAATGGCCAACTACTATGGCCTCTCCGCGCAGCATTGAGCGGACTAGAATTCTCACCTGGAGTCTTCGAACTCGCTTGGGTACTCGGAAAAGAAGAAACCCTAAAAAGATTAGAAACAGCAGTTAACAAGATTTAAAATGAGATTTTCAGAAATAAAAAACGCTTTAAAGCATCTGATAAAGACAACAACTTGTCTACATTGTCAGAATCTTTACCAATTGGATGACATCAATGTTATCGCTACAACTAAAGCAGAAGGACTTTTCGAGATGCAGTGCAACAAATGTCAGGCTTCTAGCATTATGACTGTTGTCCTCACTCCAGACACTGAAAGAATGGAAACTAAACAGCAGAACAAATTCGAAGCAGATTTTAGACAAGATCAGATTTCACCAAACGATATTCTAGATCTTAAACTTTTCCTCAATAATTTTGATGGAGATTTCGAAAAACTTTTCCCAAACGAAAAATGAAAATCACAAAAACCATAGCAATAGTTGTTTTAGGCTCAGCTCTAGTTTTAGCTACAGGATGCAAACAAACAAAAGCTATTGGCGACAAATTTATTGATGACAGCAAAAAAACTTATGACAACGCTGCCAAAGAAGTGAACAAAGCAAAAGACGCTACTATTCAAAAAGTAAACGATATCCAAGACGCTGCAAAGAAAATTAAAGAAGCCACTGATGCAGTAAACAAAGTAACTGGAGATTCCAATCCTACTCCTCCTCCAACAAAATAAATTAAATGCTGAAAGTCCAACTCCACTGTCACTGCTACGGCGACCCCGTTGATCATATCAATTACAGCGCGAAAGAGCTTATAGACGAAGCCAAAAGACTGCAGTACGACGCCCTTGCCATCACTTTACATCGCAAGCTTTTTTTTAATAAAAAAATTCAGAAATACGCCGCAAAACAAGGCCTCCTTTTAATTCCGGGAATTGAATTTGAAATCAATGAGAAACACATTGTTGCCGTAAATGCTCACCAAGATATTCTCACTGTAAACGACTTCAAAAAATTAGCAGATTACAGAAAAAATCATCCTGAGACTCTCATCTTCGCACCTCATCCATTTTTTCCTACTGGAGAATGTTTACAAAAAGATCTCATCGATAATATTTTGCTTTTCGATGCTATAGAAATTTCTTGGGCTTACACAAAAACTAAAAACTATAATCAAAAAGCTATTGAGCTCGCAAAACGCTGGCGCAAACCTCTCATTGCTACAGCCGATTGTCACATCCTCAGAGAACTAAACATTGGATATACTCTTTTGGAAGCCAAAAAAGACGCGCTCTCAATCGTAAAAGCAATACGTGCAAACAAAATTCAGATTCATACAAAACCCACAAACTACTTCAAAATCGCCAGATTTATGATTCAAATTCACTGGCAAAATTATAGGGCAAAGCTAAGGCGTGTGTCGAGCGGAGTGCGAGACAGAAATTGAAAAAATCTCGATAACCTTCTATACTCTAGGCAATTTCCTCCCCCTTCATTCTTCATGCAAAATTTTTTGCGCAAAGTTAAATCAATTGCTCGCAAAGATCCTAAATCAATTGTTTTCCCGGAAAGCGATGATATTAGAATTCTAAAAGCTGTTGCAAAAATCGTACAGGAGAAATTTGCTAAACCTATTTTGATTGGAGATAAGCGCAAAATAAAGAGCGACTGTAAAAAAAATAAATTAAAAATTGATTGGGAAAAAGTCACAATTATCGATCAAACAGACAAAAATTTAATTAAAAAATATAGCGAAGCCCTCTTTCTACTTCGCAAAGATAAAGGTGTAACCGAAAAAGAAGCCCGCAATTTAATCAAAGATCCAAACTATTTTGGAACAATGATGATTCAGCTTGGAGATGCTGATGGCATGATTACGGGTGCCACTCATCCTACTGCTAATTCCATTAGACCTGTTCTCCAAATTATAAAAACACGCGAAAAATTTCATAAAGTTTCCGGAATTTTCTTCATGGTTCTTCACAATAAGCCTCTGCTTTTCGCAGATGCTGCTATTACTATTGAACCAAATTCTCACGACCTCAGAGACATCGCTATCGACACCGCAGAAACCGCAAAAATATTCGGTCTTAAGCCGAAAATAGCACTTCTCTCTTTTTCTACAAAAGGCTCTGCCAAAGATCCTGAAGTAGACAAAGTCACTGAAGCGGTCGCGTTAATTAAAGATCGCCGTCCAGACTTAATCGTAGACGGAGAACTGCAAGTAGACGCCGCGCTAGTACCTGAAGTAGCCAAACGTAAATGCCCGGATTCTCCACTACACGGAACCGCAAATATTTTAATTTTCCCAGACCTTCAAGCCGCAAATATCGCCTATAAACTAGTAGAAAGATTAGCCAAAGCAAAAGCCATAGGACCACTACTCCAAGGCCTAAAAAAGCCAGTAAACAAACTCTCACGCGGTTGTAGCTGGCAAGATGTAGTAAACGTAGCAGCTTTCACAGTTTGCGAATGCCAACACGCAATAAAATAATTTATATATGCACGAACCAGATCCAATAAACATTCCGGCCTACCAAAGAAAACGCAGCATTGCCGCTAAAGCAAAGAAGAAACCCTCTTATCTTGAAACAGCTTTAGACCGAGCCATAAAAGCCAAGAAACAACACAAAAGACAAAGAGCAAATAGAACAACTAAATCTAGTCACATCGACAGAAATCAATCAGTAGAAACCTACATCCAATCGCCAAATTCTTTTGAAGAAATTTCTATTCAAACCACTTCGGTTCTCCCCTCTCAAGAACTTTTTCCAGATCCATTTCACGATATGCCAGCATCCAGAAAATTGGAATTCAGAGAGATGAAAACATGTGGAGTCTGCGAAGGATATTACGAAAAAATTGAAGTAGCTATTATTAGAGTCACCAGCCCTCTTCGCGTAGGAGACAGTATTATTTTCGAAAAACCAGAAGGACTTTTCGAACAAGAAATAAAATCTATGCAAATAGATCGCAAAGATATCACCCTAGCAACGACAGGCAGCGAAATCGGATTAAAGGTCTTGCAAAAGCCAACAGTCGGCTCTCCAGTTTATAAAGTCCTAGAATAAAAATGAAAATTCTCATCATAAATTCCGGATCATCTTCAATAAAATCTACACTTTTTGATTTTAGCAAATCCGTATCCGGCAAAGAAAGTCAGACGGAAATAGCAAAAGCTATGATCGATGAAATTGGATTAAAAAGCTGCAAGTTTAATTTCAACAAACTCACAAAAACTACAGTCAAAAACACTGAAAAATGCCGCATCAACCACCACGAATCAGGAGTAAAACTCATCCTAGAAACTCTCCTTAAAACTAAATGCATTAAAGATCTAAGTGAAATAGTCGCTGTAGGACATCGCATCGTTCATGGTGGAGAAAAATATACAAAACCAACACTGCTAAACGCAAAAATCATCAAAGAAATTGAAAAACTTTCTTCTCTAGCACCTCTTCACAATCCGGCAAACCTCTCTTCCATCCATGCCTGCCAAAAATTGCTACCACAAGCCAAACAAATAGCAGTATTCGACACCGCCTTCCATCAGACTATGCCGGAAAAAGCTTACCTCTATGCCCTACCAAAAGAGTTCTATAAAAAATATCAGATCCGCCGTTACGGCTTCCACGGCACCAGCCATAAATACGTAATCAATGAAGCTTTAAAAATTCTCAAAAAATCTTTCCCTCGCCTCACCGCGCCAAAAATAATTTCCTGCCATCTTGGCAATGGCTCTTCTATCACCGCCAGTGTTGCTGGTAAATCCATCGACACCACCATGGGATTCACACCAATGGAAGGCCTGCCAATGGGCACACGTAGCGGTTCTATTGATCCAGGCATCGTTCTCCACCTCTCAAACAATCTCAAATTCACGCCCAAAGAAATCGATGAAATCCTTAATCACAAATCCGGACTTCTCGCTCTCTCCCAAATCAGCTCAGACATGCGCGACATCTATGCCCAAAGCAAAAAAGGAAATAAACATGCCATTTTCACCCTAGAAATTCTTTCTTATCAAATCGCCAAATATTGCGGTGGCTTCGCAGCAGCCATGCACGGCGTAGACGCCTTAATCTTCACAGGCGGCATTGGCGAACACGCCTTCTATATCCGCGACAGAGTCTCTACATACCTCAAATTCCTCCATATAAAAAAGACCCTCGTCATCCCAACAAACGAAGAAAAACAGATCGCGATGGAGACAGTGGAACTAGTTTAGTTCACCACTCTGAAGTATTACTTCATGTAAATTTTGGTAGCAGCACGCTATACATTTTCACAAGAACACATAAAAAAAAGGCCTCACAAATAGTGAAGCCTTTCAATTTAAAATCCCCACCACCACTCTACAAATCCTGTTCCAAAATCTTCGTCTTTGTAAGTACATATAGCTTCTTCGAACCTGCATCTACATACAAATCTCTCAAATCGCCAACTCCATCAAACAAGTACTGAGTCTTGTAATCCAAGTTTCCAGTATTCTGAGTATCCTTTGAGTAAACCAAAACTCTAGCCTCTCTACCATCAAGCACAAACACCTGTTTCAACTTATCGTTAGTATAAATAACCTTAGGATCAACCAAATTGCTGAAAGGCGCATTATTTATGAAGAATGATGCCTTTGCTCCTCCATATAGTTTCAAGATATCTCCAGTTGTTTGCAACAACCAAACATTCGCATCAATCGCAAAATCCTGAACCTTAGACACATCAGTCTTATCAGAAATATATGCTTCACCCTTACCAAATTTATTATTAATTCCTTTATAAGTGTACTTCCAAATTTGATTAGCGGCAGAATCCAATACATAGACTTTATTGCTCCATGTAGCCAAAGCTGAACCTTTATGGAAAGCACCATCTTCACTATCCATGAAATTCATTGTTCCGTCTTTAAACTGAATCATCTTTCCACCTTTAGTTAAGAAGATGATTGATTTCTGATCATCAAAGCCTGCAGCAGCAATTACAGACTCGTCTTTATCAATTGTTACTGGAGCCTGAATTTGATCAAGAACCAATTCGTACAATGCATTATATTCATAAACAAAAACTCTATCTGCCAAAGTCACAAAACCAAGAGCATTCACATCAGCTCTCTTTGTAGCCAAATCAGCCACAACTTTTGGGTTTACCACTCTAGTCACGTTATCAAGTTTATCGCGAGTCTCTTCAATTTGTAGAAGGTAAATAGTCGCTTTTTCTCTATAGAAACCTGAATCAAGTACAGACTTAGCATCCAAATAAGCTTTATCAAGAACATCTTTTGCTCCAGCCTTGTCAGTTGAACTCTTAGTAGTAGCGTCAGTCAATTTATCCTGAACACCACTCAATAATTGATCATATTTTTGTAACTGAGCCTTTTCTACACGGTTACTATTCGCAAACATTACCAATACTCCAAGCACTACGATTACACCTACTAATAGAGCCAAAATTTTATTCTTTCCAAGTCCTTTATCTAATCCACCAGGCACACGACCCATAATACTATCCTTGAATTCGCTAAAAAATCCTCCAACTTTAGCTACCATATCTCCACCTAATCTTGTTACGCCTCCACTTCTCTTAGCAGAATCACGTTTAAAAACACTCAAAAACTTACCAGTCAAAGTATTTCTGCTAGCAGAAACACCTACTTCATCAGCTTCAAGCATTCCTCTACTAACATGATCTTCTCCGTCTTCAACAGATTCAACATCCTCTTTATTAGCTTTTGAAAAAGAAACACCAGTCAAACCAACTCTTCCCAAAATTTCAGTAGCAATAATATCTCTTACATTCGCTAAAGCTTGAGGCATATCTTTACGATGTACCGCTTCAGCCAAATCACTCTTTCCAATATAACGAATAAGTCTTGTAGATGAGAACATCACCACATCACCTTCTTCAATTTTACCATTAGCAATAGTTGAGAACACGTCTTCTCCAGTGCTCTCCTCACTCAAACCTTCACTTACTATACTGATATATCTCTTTCTAATAAGATAAGCTTCAGCATCACCAGCCTGAGCCAAAAATAGCTCATCGCCAACAATCGCCGCCACAATCACATTCAAATTTCCAATATATCCTGAAGTCTTTTCGGCTTTAAATTTAGCCAACACTCCATTTATAGATTTCAAAGCTGCTTCAAAACGACCATAAGGTTCTTTATCCAAATCTTCAAAAAACCCCTTTTGCATTGTTTCGAAAATTGTTTGCGCAATTTCTTCAGCATCTACCGGATTATTCTGAATTTCCAAATTGATAAAAATCTGACCACTCTTTTCACCATGATCCTGAAAGAGGTCATAAGCATAATTCTCCAAAAAACTATTATCATCTCTTCCTACAAACAAGAACTCATAAGCTGCTTTGAGTACTGCCATATTATTGTTCTAAATTATAACTGGGCCAAATATACAAGGGTTAAGCCTCTATGGCAAGCGCTTTTGTCCTACATTTTAAGATCATTGAACATTGACTTCCCCAAACCTTCACTATAGAATCACCAGGCTCGCGTAATAACCGATAATTTAATCAAAAATTAACATATGTTAGAAAAATTAAAAAAACGTGCTCGTCTAAAAACTCACGGTTTCCGCTCAAGAAAGGCACCTGTATTAGCAAGACGTCGCGCAAAGGGTCGTAAGCAATTGACTGTTTCAATTCACTCTAAAAAATAAATGCTCGCCCAAAAATACCGCGTTCCTAGGCAATATATTGATTATATTCTGAAGAAAGGCGAATCTTATACCTCTAAGTTCTTCATCGTAAGGTATAAACCGAACAGGGAGGGATTCTGTCGTTTCAGAATAATAATTAGCAAAAAAGTTGATCCTAAAGCGGTAAAGAGGAACCACTTACGCAGACAAGGTTACGAAGGAATTCGTCTAAATCTGCCGGAAGTTACTACCTCTGGACTTGATATGATTCTTATTGTGAAGAAGAATGCTTTAAAAGCTTCCTATCAATCTATAGAGGACGACCTCAAAAACAACATCATCAACAGAAAAAATGGATAAATTTAACAAGATTCTAAAGAACGTTTTGACCTTTTTAATCATCTTTTTGATTATTAACTATATCGCTCAAAGCTGCCAAAACAAAGCTACTCAATTAAATACAAATCCAGGCAGCGTCACTTTTACTAGTACTGCAAACGAATTCAGCCGTCGTGAAGACATTACTGTAAATATTTTTAATGACAGCAAAGAAGCCATCACTATTCCAAAAGAATGTCCTGGTGAACCATTTGACGTATACAGATTTGAAAATAATAATTGGGTTCAAAAAACTGCTGCTCCAAAACTCGACTGCAGCACTGCTGTAGATCTTAAAATCGAAGCTGGAAAAGAATTAAAAGTAGCTTATACAAACTGGAACAACGCACTTTTTGGAGATATGGGACGTTACAAAATTTCTTTCAATACAACTATCGCCGGAAAAGTAACTACTTTCACTACAAATGAATTCTTAGTAGTAAAAGAAGGTATCTTCCGCCAATTATTTACAGGTCTATTTTATCGTCCTATATATAATGGACTAATTTTCTTGGCATACATTGCGCCAAATCACGACCTTGGAATTGCTATTCTTCTTCTTACAATTCTTATCCGTACTATTTTGCTCGTGCCTTCACAGAAATCTATGAAGTCTCAACGCCGCATGCAAGATCTTCAACCACGTTTAAATAAAATTAAAGAACAATATAAAGGTGACCAACAAAAGATTGCCATGGAAACTATGGCAGTATGGAAAGAAGCCAAGATTAGCCCATTTGGAAGCTGCTTACCTATATTGATGCAATTCCCTTTCTTGATCGCGCTTTTCTACGTTATCAAAAATGGACTCAATCCAGACAACACTTTCATGATGTATTCTCAGTACAACAATTTCAGTCTTTCAGATATTAATACTGGTTTATTTGGAATTCTTGATCTTACAAAACCAAACCTCTACGTTCTACCTCTTATCATAGGCGGACTTCAGTTCATTCAAATGAAACTATCTTTCATGAAGAACGCCAAGAAACAAGAAGGACAAGCACCAGCAAAAAACGAGATGGCTATGGCCAACAATATGATGACCTACGTAATGCCTGTAATGATTGCCGTTTTTACTGCTTCCCTACCTGCCGGTGTCGGAATTTATTGGGGAACATCAACTTCTTATGGCATAATACAACAGCTCTTCGTGAATAAAGGTGGTAAGAAGAAAGACCCAGAAGAACCAACAGTGAGGGTAATTAATGGCTAGACGCTTAAACACACAATATTCTTAATTAAAAATATATGGATATCGAAGACGTATTAAAAGAGACTCTCGAAGAGATTCTCAAAAAATTAGGGACAAACTACACAAAAATTCTCATCAGCGAAGATGAAAAAGACAGCTATGTCGTAAACATCAAAAGCGATGAACCAAGCCTTCTAATCGGCTACCACGGTGAAAACATCCAAGCTCTTCAACACCTTTTGAAGGTATTAGTTTGGAAAAAATGTGATACAGAAAAATTTAATATTCTTGTAGACGTAGACGACTATCGCAAACGTCAAGAAGACAACGTAATCGCTTTATCTCAAAGAAAAGTTGATGCTGTTCGTAAAACAGGACGCAAACAAATTTTACCTCCAATGTCACCTTACTTCCGCCGCAAAATCCATCTCTACTGCATGGGCGCTGGTTTCGACGACATCGAGACCGCTAGCGAAGGCGAAGGCGATCGCAGACATATCGTGATAAAACTTAAATCATAAAAACCATGAGTAAGTTTAACTCGAAAGTTATCGCCGCAACCTTACTCATCCCCATATTCCTCGCCACAAACTTACCGATAGTTTCAGCGGATAATTTTACTGATGTCAGAGAAGGTAATGCTTATTTCGTGCCGATTTCTTATCTCAAAAGTAAAAATATCATCAACGGCTACGACGATGGTACTTTCAAACCAAACCAACAAATCAATCGTGCCGAAGCTTTAAAAATGCTTACTTTGGCGAGCGGAGTATTCAAAGACTCTCTTCCAGCACCAAAAGAAGCTCCATTTACAGACACACCAATAAGCGAATGGTATACCGAATATCTCGCAGCAGCTAAAGATAAAAAAATTATCAATGGCTACGAGGACGGCAGTTTTAAACCAGAATCTCCAATCAATCTCGCAGAAACTTTGAAGATGTATTTTGAAGCCGTAAAAAGCGTAAATCCAGATTCTATAAATTTCGAAGATGGTGCCAATTTCACTTTCATAGATACTGCACCAGATTCTTGGTACAGCCAATACACGTCTTATGCTGGTGCTCACGACCTCGTAGAAATTTACGAAGACAACACCATCAATCCAAATCAAATCATGACTCGCGGATATTTGGCGGAAATCATTTATCGCACATTACTTAGCAAAGAAGGTTCAGATTTCGGAAATGCTACTTATTACTTTGGAATTCCTGGAAAAGAAAACGACAGCAACGATCAAGAATTAATGGTAACTGCTCATAAGACCCTACCATTTGGAACAATTGTTGAAGTCACAAATATCGCCAACGGCAAATCTGTAAAAGTAAAAGTAACTGATCGTGGACCTTTCGGCGCCGGCCGCGTCCTCGATTTATCAAAAAAAGCTTTTGCGAAAATAGCTTCTCCAAGCGAAGGAGTCGTAAATGTTGAATATCATGAATACAAGCCCACACCACCAACACCAACAAAATGAGTATCATTGATTACGAATTAAAATACGGAAAAATTCGCAACAAAGAGACCTTGAAGAATGAAGCCCACCGCACCATTCGCCTATTAGTCATTACCTTAACGATAATGATTATCGCTTTAAGTGTGATTTTTCTTTTAACTACAAATAGTGGCTCCCAAAAAGGATACACCCTCCAACAATTAAAAATTGAAAACCAACAACTAAAGACGCAGAAGCTTGAATTATCAGCAAAAGTGAACGATTCCACCTCCTTCACCAATCTCGAAGGGAATGGCAAAGTTTCAGAAATGCAAAAGACAGAAGCAAAGAGTTATATCACTCCAGAAGATAACAAAATACGAAAGTAAGGCTTTGTTGATTGACAATGCCTTTGCAATCCTTATACTAAGCTCCGTAAATTTCTACAACAAGGTGCCATCGTCTAATGGTTAGGACAGCGGGTTTTCATCCCGTAAACGGGGGTTCGATTCCCCCTGGCACTACCATCTAAAGCTTCAAGTCAGGCGCAGCAGTATAAACCGCATTTCTATAATGATGGGCCACTTCATCTGGAGTTGTCTCCCAAGCGCCTTCAAAATCTCTGAATTTAATTTCTTTAGCAACTTTAAAGGGAAATCCTTTGAATGTTGCTCCCGGTATTTTTTTGCAAACTACAAAGCCATCAGTCTTATTAATTGGGATATATTGAAAAACTTCACTGGCACCAGGAGTCATCTCCAAAAGTTTTTTAAATCCCGGAGCAGCAGAAATATTTCTTTCAGATACATCCCAATAAGCAACACCGCCTTCCTTTAAAACTCTCCACCCTTCCTCAAAAGCCCTCAACGTATCCGTTACATACTGCAAAACATTCGAAGAATACAAAACATCCACCGAGCTATCTTTAACAGGCAAATTTCCCACATCCCCAACTCTAATATCAGACACCAACTCTTCCCCTAATCCCACGTCTTTTCCCATTTCTAGTACTCTAGAAGACACATCAGTCACAGGATTAATATCAACTCCAATACCCTTAATTTGACGATCAATACTCACTCTTTTCGCCGTTGTCATTAACCCTCTTGTACACTGTTCAATTGCCTCAGAAGTTCCACTGCCAACATCCAAAACACATAGAGAATCTTTAGAATTTGGATCCATTACTAATCTTCCAAAAATTTCTCCATTCAAATTCACTCCACCTCTTTTAAAGATGTCACAAACTAGAGAAAAATCTCTACTAATATGTCCTTTTTCCAAACTTTTCTGCAAACCAGATGGTTCCAACATAAATAAATGTTATGTCCAATTATACCATATAAACAAGCTTTATAGAAGAGCCACAATTGACTACCCACCACCAACCACCTATCATGATATCCCAGTAACCCAATCATATGGCTTGGAAACTCCTCAAATCTGAAATCATTCTCGAAAATCAATTTTTGAAGGTACATAAAGATCGTTGCGAAAAGACAGACGGAAGCATTGTAGAGAATTATTACACAGTTGAAAGGCCAAATGTTGCGATTATAGCCGCTTTCACTCCAGAGATGGATTTAGTGATGATCAAGCAATATCGCCACCCCGTACGCAGCACAGACTATGAAATTCCAGCCGGATTCATCGAACCATTTGAAAAAGATATCGCGGAGGCCGCAAAAAGAGAACTTTTAGAAGAAACTGGTTACGAAGCTGAATCATTAGAAAAAATCCAAGAAACTTTTTCGTCTGCCGGATTTATGAGCAATCATGTAAACTTTTTTATCGGTTTCAACGCAAAAAAAATTGCCGAACAAAAACTAGATGATAATGAAGAACTAGAAGTCGCAGTGACACCTTGGCCAGAAGCTTTAAAATTATTAGAACAAGAAAAAGTAAAAGACCTAGGATCAGTGACAGCCATTCTCTTAGCTAAAAATTATTTAGCACGCGGCAAAGTCGCGAAATAAAATAAAAAAAATACCACTTCCCAAAACATATGATCAATAATAGCCTGGAAATTTATCTTGACCATGCCGCCACCACAGCCGTCGATCCACAAGTTTTGGAAGCCATGCTTCCCTATTTTTCCGAAGAATACGGCAACGCTGAATCCTTGCATACCAAAGGCCAAAACGCTCGCATGGCCGTAGACAAAGCTCGCGAGACAGTAGCAAAAGCACTTCACTGCCAAGCCACAGAAATAATTTTCACCAGCGGTGGAACTGAATCAAATAATTTAGCAATTTTAGGAGTTGCTCATGCCAATGAGAAGAAAGGCAAACATCTCATCGCCAGCGCCATTGAACACTCTTCTGCCAGAAGTCCTTTCAACAAATTAGCTGAAGAAGGTTTTGAAATTACTTGGCTCAAAGTCGACAAAGAAGGATTTGTAAATCCAACCGACGTCGCTGCCAGCATTCGCCCAGATACAACATTTGTATCTGTAATGTATGCCAATAATGAAATCGGCACCGTAGAACCAATCGCTGAAATCGGAAAAATTTGCCGCGAGAAAGGTGTGATTTTTCACACCGACGCTTGTCAGGCGGCCGATTCACAATCGCTAGATGTAGAAAAGCTCCAAGTCGATATGATTACTATAAACGCCAGCAAAATTTATGGTCCGAAAGGCGCCGGCGCACTTTACGTAAAACAAGGCACGCCACTTTCTCCACAAATTCTAGGCAGCTCTCACGAGCAAGGATTCCGCGCTGGAACACATAATGTTCCCGGAATTGTAGGACTTGGAAAAGCTCTAGAATTAGCCACAAAAGACCAATCAGAAAAAATCGCCAAACTCACAGCACTTCGCAATAAATTCATCAAAGGAATCCTGGAAAAAATTCCAAATTCTTCACTAAATGGACCAAATCCATTCGATGCTAAATATTCAAATACCATCTGTCCCCGCCTCCCAAACAACACCAATTTCACTTTCAAAGGAGTCGAAGGCCCAGATCTAGTTCTGCAATTAGACAACCTCGGCATTTACATTTCCACCGGCGCTGCCTGCAACATCAAAGGTTCGAAGCCTTCAAATGTTCTCCTCTCCATCGGCCTCCCAAAAGAACTCATCCAAAACAGCGTCCGCATGACACTCGGGAAAATGACGACAGACGAAGAAATCAATCACGTCCTAGAAGTACTACCTCCGCTGATTGCAAAAATGAGGAATCGTTACTAATACCCAATATCAGTATTCAAACGCTCATTATCAGAATAACCTGATTTCACGCTTTCGCTTAAATGATTAATTTTGAATGATATACCTTTTTGCCCTGCCTTTGCTGCTATTATATTTAAATGATCACTTTTTGCATCTTTCCCAATCAAACCATAACTTATACTTTCCACATCATTTAAAGATAACCCACCAAGAATATGAGCTTCAACATATATTTGATGCATATGAGTAACACCAAGTTGTTTCATCTGTATATCCATAAGAACCTTAGACAAAATTGCCCCAGCTTGATCTAGCTTACAGGTTTCTGGATTCATCCGTTTTCTAGTTAACCAGTTAAAACCATGTGCATCTTGACCACCCATAACAGCCATAGAATCACCTTCAAAAAACTCAACTCTCGCATTAACCGTCTCAGCTTTTAGCTTTATAGTTCCATGACCATAGAATGGCGCCGAACCTATAACTTCATCATGCCCATTTACTACAGATAAGGAACCAACCACAAAATCATCAGCATAACCCATTTTTTTATCAACCGCTTCCCTTCTCTCTCCGTAATCGCCACGATGCTGCAATTCTAACTCTTTGTATGTTCTGTATTTCCCTTCATCTATAAATCTATCTAATGCCTTAGAAGTTATATTAACTGTAACATTAGCTGTTTCAATTGCCGAATCATATTTTTCTCTAATAGTCTTTTCCAATTCCTGTGGATTTTCACCATTTTTAACCACATGTTCCACTAGAAAATTTTCAAGTGTTAATAATGCATTGTTACCATATTTTCCACGTCCTTCTAGTTTAAAACCTTCAAGATTCGACAAATTTCTAAATATTTTTTGAGAATCTATTACTCTCAATTTAAAAGTTTCATAATCAATGCTCTTTCCCTCACCAAGTACTAATTCAAAATACAATTTTGTCACTTCTGATTTTTGAACTTTAGATAATTGAGATTCAATTTCTTCATGATATTTTTTAATAGCTCCGACATTACTAACAAAATTAGCCAAACCATCTACAAAAACCATTGCCTCAGAAATCAATGGATTTAATATTTTTATACGAAATTTATTACGAATCAATACCGGAACATCCGAATGTCCAGAATCCAAATCTTTAAGAATACCAATCACTTTCGGACTAATACGAAACCTACTATAGATTTCAATATCAGAATGCAATTCACAAAAGGCTTCAAACTCTTTAAAGTGCTCAAAAACTTTTTTTAAAGAATTTAATTTTTGTCTTAAAGGTTCAATTATTTTTATTTCCTCTATTGTAGGTCTCCTACCTAGTCTTTCTGTTGCAAAACTTACTGCCTCAGGATTGCCAGAAATATAGTTTTTTTCTGACCTCAACCTTTCAATCTTAGACTTCAAAGACTCTAAAGCTGCTGCATTAGCAAAATCCAAAAAACTTCTACCAGCCTCCTGAATTTCTCCTTTTGAATATTCCCTACTATCTTCAGGAAACTCATTTATTTCCCGCTCAAAATCTGAAATCAACTTATGCCCTTCAATCAGATCTTTAAAAGAAAAATTTTCAGCTTCTAATAATTCGGTAGGCTCGTCATAACCACTATCCTTTAATATATTTCTAATTTTACTCATCTTCTCCTCTACAATTTCTTTTGCTCTTTGTTGATATTCCTTTGGCAAAGTAGATACACTTTCCATCAACTTTTTGTAATGTGCATACCTTGAATAGACTGCTTCTTTCACCCTCGGCGTAAAAGGAGACTCACTTCCGTATGTTCTACCTAATTCTTGATCTAAATATTCCAAAGCCCTTATATTGTCATCCTTCAATTCCACCACAACCTCCGCAGGTTTCGCCACTCCCGCCTCACCCACAGTCATCAAATTATTGAGATAAAATTCCCACTTAGAAAGGTCCGCAAACATAAGATAATCTCTCAGATATTCTCTGGCAGCTGTTTCAGTCATTCCTTTACTATCTCGCATAAAATCAACAGCATCTTGAACTTTATACACAATATCCCGTGCCGCAGAAAAATAACTGTCACGCGCAGCATTTAGTTCATTATGAAAAGTTCTATCTAAAAGATTAGGATCTCTAGCAAATGACTTTGCTTGATCAATACCCAGTTCTTTAAAAGCTCCTTCCTTAAAATCTGCATCGCTCAAATAATCATAACTACCCTCAGGCTTAAGTAAGGTTCTAGCTACGCTATTTAATGATCGCCCTTTAGTCACCAAAAATGCTAAAACTTCATCTTTAAAACGATGTTCATAAAAAGCTTTTTTTGCCAATAAATAAGTTTGTATAACTTCAGGTCTCACTCCACCATCAGCAGTTAAAACAGAAAAATCACCATTTTCTCCTCTCACACTTTGTAATAATTTTCCATGCTCAGCCATTTCAGGTTCAAGAGGATTAGAACCTTGTTTATATATATGCTGAAGTTCGTGAACAATCACCGGTGTATCAATTGAAAGTTCAACATGTGGTTTAACAACGATGATACCTATACCGAGTCCTGATTCAGACGCGGAAAGAGCAAGTCCTGTAGAAGTATGCGATTCAATATTGCCAAAAAATTTTGCATAATCTTTTTCGCTTTCGCATCTTATACACAAAACTCCATCTATCATTTTGTAAACAATATTACCATCAAAATTTCTCGCCACGGTTCCAGCAGCAACAAGACGAGCCTTTAGAGCCTCCTCCTTTGATCCCAAAGGATCTAAAACTAAATCAGACTCAAAATTAAACGAATCTTCACGAATGCGAACCATGTGAGATATGGTAGAAATAATCATCTGCTGTTGTTCCAAAGGCATATTGGAATCCTGAAGATATTTTTTATAAAGATCCGCAACCGACATTTCCTTATCCCCTCCATGAAGCTCCTCTCTAATCGCTTTAATTGTTTCCTGTGCCTGATTCTGAACCTCATGAACTTTGGCTTTATATTCAGCAAGCGTCATCGTACCTTCACTTACCTGTTTTCTAGCCACATCCATATCAAACATTTTTTCTTTCAACTTATTCATCGTCTCCAAACACTCTCTCGTCTCACTCATTAATTTATCTTTTGGAACAATTTTTACAGCCAACCCATCATCATTCATCTCAATTTTTCCAGTCTTTTCGAATGAAGCAATCATTTCTGGAGTAGCCCTATTCTCACGTAAAAATTGAACAGCCTCTTCTTTAGTTGTATATTCCATATCCAATTTCCCTTCTTCTGCCATTACCGTCATCCCAGTTTTAATTTTCACCTTCTGCCCTGACACATACCCTTCTTTCATACCTCCATGCATAAAAGCCAAACTTGAAAGCACAAATCCGAGAACAGGATGATCCTTACCAGCCATCTCCCCAAGTCCCTCAGACACAACCATAGTTTTCACATCGCCTCCAGCACGTTTAAAGAAATCTCTAGCTGCGGTACCAATACCATTTGTCGCAGACGTCTCTGCCGCCAAATATTTTTCTGCATATTTTCCAATTCCTAAAACTTTTCCAATTGGAGTATCCTTCATTGTAGAAAAAATTCTTCCTAATCCCTTTCCAGCCAAATCACCAATCGCCCCACCGGCACCCATGGTAAGAGTTCCCATACACCAAGACTCTAATAAATTTTTTGCCTCAAATCCTTGCCAATTTCCTTCCATCATTCCCTCGCCCAATGCTCCACCGACAGCTCCTCCTAAAGCCACTACCGACATTGCTCCAAAACCAGTAATACCTGCTGCTCCAACCAAACCTCCAGTTATATAAGTTGCACCAACCATAACAGCTATCTTTATCAACTTCTTCCCTCCAGCAATAAAAGCATCATACGCACCACTTCCCTGACCCTTAAGTTTCAAAGCCTCTGTCACAGTATCTCTAAGACTATCAATATACTCCCTCGCTTGTTTTATACGTGCTTCCATTTTATCAATCACGGGAGACTCAATTCCTGATTTTTTCAATTCCTCAAGCATTTTTCCAGCTTTAGAATTAGTAATGCGCTCAATAAAATCATCGGTCAAAATATTAAATGCAATACCCTGAGCCGAAGGATAAACCACCTTATTGAGATAAATTTGAGACACTTCACTATCCTCACTCTCTCCAGAAAGTTGTTTCATTAAATTATCTACTGATTTAACAAACGGTTGAGTTTCATTATAAAGTTTTGAAAAATTATCCTGAAGTTCTGTCATCATAGGATTTCTCATCAACACATCCGCACTTAAAATCTGGCTTTGCTCTATATATTTATCAACTATATTCGAAAATGTTTTAAAAGTTGCTGGCTTTTGTTTCAACCCAATTATAAACTCAGAACGCGTCATTTCTCCATTAACAGAGACATCCAGCACCGGCAATTCTCCAATAGCACCAAGGAGATCTCCCTTCGCTTTAAACGAAAGCTCCTTACCTCTAAGATCTTTATTCCAACTTTGCAATGACTCAGTAAAATCTTTACTCTGAGCGTATGCCGCAACAGGATCTGTCGCCTGAAGCCTTTGAATTTCATCAAATCGAGATGAAAAATTCTGAGCATACTTTTTTGCTTCTATTTGTAAACTATTTATTGTCAAATTTTCCAGAGCGACCGAATGGCCATTCTCATCCTCTTGCGTAGCCTCATCAATAGCCTTATCCCCATTGTCTTTGAGTTTTGCTATCATTTTTTTCTGACTCTCATCAAACGAGTCTTTATACTTTTCGTCACCAAGCTGCAAATACAAATCTCTTCTTACTAAAAGTAACTTCTCCTCTAAATTACTTACTTTATTTTTATAGTCCTGAACACTTTGAGGCGCAAAGGATTCACTAGAATCACGCATCACAACCCTAGTACTTCGTACCGATATTGCCTCTTCAATTTTTGCTTTTTCAATTTTTTGTTCATTGGTTAAATTTGCAATCTTCATTAAATCAAACAAATCAGGCCTTTTACTAGCCATCAGTTCATAAGCTTTTTGTTCAGACTCTTCATCCTTAATTCTTTCAGGAGTAAAAGCAATCATCCTAATTCGAGGTATACCTCCAGTTAGCATCAATTTTTCAACAAAAGTTCTAGCTTCCGTACCTTGCTGATCCATAAGTGGTTTATATACCGAAACAAGATCCCTCTGGGAACTCGCATAATTCTCCATCAATTCTCCAATCTCCCTTTGGGTAATTTGTTTCAATAAACCTCCAGGCCTTGATTCTTCCATTAAAAAAACCTCCGGATGATCTAATCTATCGTAATAGTTCTGTAGATTTTTAGCCGCTTTTTCATAAGTAACCTGCTTCAAATCAATATCAACTTTAACTTTTTCAGCAAGTTCTAAAACCTTTATCTGTGGCTCAAAAATAGACAGATCCTTCAGAATATCATCGAAAAGTTTTTTCAGCTTCTCCTCTTTTTTAGTATCCACACTAACTAAATCAGCTCCTCTCTGATCAAGCACAGACTTCAAAGAGTCACCCATCTGTTTCTTATGCTGCTCATTAATTGGCGATTCCTTAATTTTATTCTCAATATTATCAATCTTAGCTTTTATCTGCATTTCATCTACAATCTCAACTCTGCCCTCTCCAGATTTAATCTTTTCCTTCTCAGCTTGAATCTTCTTTTCCACAGACTTAACTTTAGGCACAAATTCACTGGAACGCCCTCCTTCAAAAAAAACTAATTTTGACTCTCTGAAATTATAATTCATCAAGTTTAGTTAGAAGATTTTCCCCGCTAAGCTGTTCTTCCTTTTCTTCTGAACTAACAAACTTTTTTTCCTCATCCTTGAAAAAGCCAGATACCTTATCCATAAAAGACTTATTCAATAAATTTTTCTCGGAAAAAGCTTCATTCTCAATCTGTTTAGACCCCCTCTCTTCCTTCTTTAATATGGCAAACAATCTCTTTTTCTTATCTTCATCAAGAGAATCAAGGAGCTTCAAATACGACTCTTTTTCAGAGTTTTTTATAGCGCGACTAGATTTTATCAACTCTATTATTTCATCCTTCATTTTGAGTCATTACAATCTGTTAATTATAGCATAAAAAGACCAATCAGGGAAGACACTACGATTCAAGTCAAAACCTAACCCCTCGCACCTCCCTCATCTGTTAAAATTCGACAAAATTGAAAAAATCATCTATAAAGTCCACATGCGCGAAATCACACTCGGTTTAGTCCAAATGAAAGTCCTCGCCACCCGCGAAGAAAATCTCAACCAAGCCATCAAAGGCATTGAGGACTGTGCCAGTCGTGGAGCACAAATCATCGCTCTACCTGAGCTTTTTCTCGCACCATATTTTTGCCAAGGAAAAGATCCTAAAAAATTCGAACTTGCCGAGACAATTCCAGGACCAACTTCCGACGCTCTCAGCAAAATCGCCGCAGAAAAGAAAGTTACTTTAATAGTTTCAATTTTCGAAAAAATCGCGAGCACAGAACAATCTAAAACTTCCACAAATTCAGATTCCCCTTTCAAATTTTTCAACACAAATATCTGCATAGGACCAGATGGAAAAATCATCGGCAAGTATCATAAAATTCACATTCCATCTCAACCACCGGATCTTTTTGCTGAAGATTTTTATTTCGAATCCGGAGAGCTCGGCGTTCCGGTTTTTGAGACACCGCTAGCAAAAGTTAGCGCGCTAATTTGCTACGATCAATGGTTCCCGGAAATTGCCAGAGCCGCAGCAGCTAAAGGCGCAGAGATTATTTTCTATCCTACAGCAATCGGCTGGGACCCTCGCCTCTCAAAAGAAATCAGCGCCGGCGAACACGACGCTTGGCAAACAATTCAACGCAGCCACGGCATCGCCAATAATATTTTTATCGCTGCCATTAATCGCACTGGAACCGAAGACAATATAAATTTTTGGGGAACTTCTTTCGTCAGCGATCCATACGGTCGCGTACTCGGAAAAGCCTCCACAGACAAAGCCGAAAATCTCATTGTGAAATGCGACCTCTACACCACTTCATACATGCGCAAAGAATGGCCATTTCTCGATGAAAGAAAACTCAAATTAAAAGACCAATTCTAAATGAATACCATCACCACTACTCTCGACCACAAAAAATTTCACATGCCTGCGGAATGGGAAAATCACAAAGCAATGTGGCTTTCTTGGCCTCATGATTTCAAACATTGGGCTTGCTGGCTTTCCGACCAAGCCTCACCAGAAAAGTACGAAAAAGTTCTCGACGCCTACTGCCAAGCCATGCACGTAATGCAAGAAAGCGAAACCGTTTGTCTTCTAGTTCTAGATAAAAAAATGGAAGAAGACGTTCTCTCTCGCATGCAAAAACTCGCCTTCCGCACCGACAATTTAAAATTTTTCCAAATTAAAACTAATGTACCTTGGACTCGCGACCACGGCCCAATTTTCATAAAAAATGCTGCAGACGAAATAGCTATCACCGATTGGATTTTCAACGCTTGGGGTGGAAAATATCCGCCTTGGGAATATGACGACGCCGTACCTATCCACGTGGGTGAAGCCCTAAATATCCCAGTAGTACAGCCAGGAATTGTGCTCGAAGGCGGTTCTATCGACGTAAATGGTAAAGGCACTTTGCTCACAACTACAAGCTGTCTTCTAAATAAAAATCGCAACCCAAATCTCACTAAAGAACAAATCGAGCAACACCTCAAAGATTACCTCGGCGTGACTAATATTCTCTGGCTTGGCGAAGGAATTGTAAATGATGACACTGATGGCCACATCGACGACCTCGCTCGTTTCGTGAATCCAACAACAATAGTTTGCGTAAGAGAAGATAATCCCGCCGACGCCAATTATAAATTCCTCAAAGATAATTTCGAACAGCTAGAAAAAATGAAAGATCAGGATGGAAATCCACTCACCATAGTCCCTCTTCCAATGCCAGATCCAGTCATCTACCTCAACGAACAAATGCCTGCCAGCTACGCCAATTTTTACATCGGAAATAAAATTGTTCTCCTCCCTACTTTCCGCCAAGCTAAAGATCAGCAAGCCATAGAAATTCTTCAGAAATTCTTCCCAGATCGCAAAGTCATCGGCGTAGATGCTTACGACGTAATTTGGGGACAAGGAAGTTGGCACTGCCTTTCACAACAAGAAACTGCTTAGGCAAGAAAAAACTTAGTTTTTATAAAAAATTACTGAGATTAATGGACTAATCTCACTGTTTTTCACGAATCTTAGTCGAATTTCACATAATTTACTCAATTCTAGACAAATTCAATAGAAATTTTACGCCGACTACCCAGCCTAGACTTTCCATTGGAGGCTAGCGGTTTTTCAAGCCGACATGCCATCAAAATGGCTTCCAGCAAAGCAAAACAATGATTTTCGTTAACCACGAAACCAGCCCCCACCGCCGTCAACTTCTTTTCTCCATTTCTACTTTGCACTCTTCACTTCCCCTGCTAATATTCAAGTTACCGCATGGCCGAACATACAATATGTAGTAGCCTCATCTGAAAAAGGCCCACTACATATAGGGATATTTCCCCTCATCCCTATGGAAAATGTCATCTGTCAGCCCTCATGCAGCTGACACAATCATCCGCCAAGGCGTGGGTGTCGCAGAAAATTAGCGACCGCCAAAAACGCCAAATCGGATCCCCTCTTATCTCCCTAACGCGCTCCTCCTATGTCACCAATCCTCAAGATCAAAAAAAGAAACGGCGAAATCGCAGAGTTCCGCCAAGAAAAAATCACTGAAGCCATTTGGAAGGCTGTCCAATCTGTTGGCGGTGCCAACAAAGAAATGGCCACCCAGATTTCCAATCAAGTCGCTGCGGTTCTTGAAGTTTTCTTCAAAGACGAAAGCAATATTCCAACTGTAGAACAAATTCAGGATTTGACTGAAAAGATTTTGATCGAAGGAGGACATGCGAAGACTGCGAAAGCTTTCATTCTCTACCGTGCAGAACACAAAAACATTCGTAACACTCAACAAGAGATCTTAAATGGCCAGGTTTCAAAACTACCATTCAGCGTAAATGCTTTAAGAGTTCTTGCTGCTCGTTATCTTCAAAGAGATGACAATGGCGAAGTTTGTGAAAGTCCGGAAGGAATGTTTGATCGTGTAGCTAAAGCCTTAGCAAAAGTAGAAGAACGTTATGGCAAAGACTCAAAGACAGTTGCTGATTTCGCAGCAAAATTTAAAGAGACAATGGACAAGTTTGAATTCATTCCTGCTGGTCGTACTTTGGCTAACGCTGGAGGAAAGACTCGCTTGGTTTCAAACTGTATTGTACTCCACTTCAAAGACAGCATGGACGGAATTTTCTCTTCTCTCCACGACGCTGCTCTTCTCCAACAAGCTGGTTCAGGCCTTGGTTTTCCTTGGCACTTACTTCGCCCAGCTGGTACTCGCACAAATAAAACTCAAGGTACAGCATCTGGTCCTGTATCTTTTCTTAAAGCTTTTAATGAATCTTTCGGAGTTATTAAACAACAAGGTCGTCATGGTGCCAATATGGGCGTGATGCGTGTTGATCATCCAGATATTTTAGAATTTATCGAATCAAAATGGGAAGAAGGAGTTTTGGTTAACTTCAACATCTCCGTTTCTCTTACAGATGAATTCATGAATGCGGTAAAGAACCGCTCTACAGAACCATGGTTATGTTCATGGAATGGTCAGAAAATGAAACCACGCCGTATTATTCGCAACAAGAGAGGAGCTTATGTAGATGCTATTGAAGAGACAATGACTGCTTCAGAATTGATGGATAAGATTATCAATGCTGCTTGGAGAAATGGTGAACCTGGAGTTCTATTCCCAGACGCTGCAAACCGCAGCAATCCAGTCCCAGCACTTGGTCGTCTAGAAGCTACAAATCCTTGTGGAGAACAATGGTTACATGATGGAGACGTTTGTAATCTTGGTTCAATCAATCTCGCTAAGTTCGTAGAGAACGGCAAAATCAATGAAGCTCGTTTAAAATTCGTGACAGAGATGTCTACTCGTATGCTCGATAACGTTATCGATCTTTCAGACTTCCCTGTAGAAAAAGTAAACACAACTTTCCGTAACAATCGTCGTATTGGACTAGGAATTATGGGATTTGCCGACATGCTTTATCAATTACGTGTTCCATATGATTCCCAAGAAGGTTTCGACACAGCTCGTAAAGTAATGAAACTAATTAATGACTCAGCTGCAGCATATTCCACAAAAATTGCTGAAGAAAAAGGCTGCTTCCCAAACTGGGAAATCTCCATCTTCGGACCAAAGGGTCAGAACGTGAAGAGACGTAATTCTGCACTTACTACAGTGGCACCTACAGGATCAATTTCTATGCTTCTAGACTGCAGCTCCGGAGTAGAACCATTCTTTGCTCTTTCTTACTACAAAGAAGTTTTGAGCGGTCAAAAATTGGTTTACATCAATCCTTTCCTTGAAGCCGAATTAAAGAGATTAAACCTTCACAACGACGAAGTAATCAAATCAATTGAAAAGACTGGATCAGTTCAACAAATTAAAGAGATGCCAGAAGAAAGCCGCCGCGTATTCGTGACAGCTATGGATATCAGCGCTAAAGACCATATCCTTATGCAAGCAGCTTTCCAGGAACACGTAGACAACAGCATCAGCAAGACCGTAAACTTCCCAAATAGCGCCACTCGTGAAGACGTTCTAAACGGCTACATCATGGCTTGGGAGAATGGACTAAAAGGATGCACAGTATACCGTGACGGAAGCAGACAAGAACAAGTTCTATACCTCAATGGTGAAGAAAAAAAAGAAGAAGTTGATGAAGCAAAGAAAAGCACTTCACTTGGAGCAACAGTATTAGTAAAAGCTACTTCTACTTCAACTACTCCAAAATCAAACTTTGAAGAAATAACTCCCCCACCAGTATCGCAAACTGAAAACTCATCTCAAGCAGGAATGTTCGATAACCGTGAACATCTCTCTCTAAATAAAAAAGAAATCATTCATAGCAAAAAATGCCCAGAATGTGGCTGCAGCATCCAGATCGCCGAAGGTTGCATGCTCTGTCTCAGCTGCGGATTCTCAGTCTGTTCAGTGTAAAAAAGCCCTAGAATTCCTTAAAGATAAGAGTCTTGGTTCCTCCCAAGGCTCTTTCTTTTCCCCATCCAAGCTGGTATTGACATTTTGTCCAGATTGTTATAGATTGAGTTGCTTATAATATTCAACGCCCTATACTTACCCTATGGCTGAACAAACAGAAGACGACTTAGATATAAGTCCTCAAGAAAAACAGCAAGATCAATTAAATCAGAATGGACCTGATGGTCTTAACGATAAAAAGCTTTCAGAAAAAGAGATAAAAGACCTTAAAGAAGACCGTACCAGCATAAAACAGCTCGTTGCTGAGCGTATGCGTCTTAAAGCCCAGGCCGACTCTGAATTGAAGGAGTTAACCAGAGGGAGCACAAGCAAAGCCCCAGTCCTCGACACAAGAGAGGCTATGGACCTTCAGAAACAACTAGATAACACCGACAGTCCTGAAGAAACCCAGAAGATTCTCGATAAACTTCGCGACCTACCAAGATTAAAGGAAGAAAAGGCCCAGCAAGACAAAGACGACTTAAAAGAACTTCCACCAAGCGACCCTAAAATGGTCGAATTGAAGAAGCAATTCGATAAACTTTGCGATGACAATCATGAACTTATTGGTGAAGGACAAGTCGATGGCTTCAAAGCTTGGTTTGCAGAAGAAATGAGAAAGAATCCGACTCCTGCCAATCTAAAAGAACAAATCAAGAAACTTGAAGGTAAAGACATTGAAGACAAAAACGGTCTTGCCCCTCGTCGTAAAGAATACTCCAAGCTCAACGATATTTTCAAAAAATATGGCTTAAGCAGCCCTCAAGATAACTCTTTCATAAAAAAAGAAGGTCTTAGCGAACGTCAGGATTTCCGCAAAAAGGCCGAAGCCTTAGAAGAACATTTTGCAAAACAGAAAGATACCGGCTTCTATTCTCCTGAAAAAATTAAGGAGATGATGAAAGAAAACTTGAAGGATGGTACTCCGGAAAAAATCGCCGACAATTTAAAGATGGCCACAGAAGTAGCTCGTAAAGAATCCGAAGGATTTACTCATCTAAACTCACAAATTAGCGTAGGTGGAGTCACTATTCACAAAATGAGTGAAGAATCCAAGAAACAATATCTCGATTACTACCGCACTTTAAGCCTTAAAGATCGTAAAGAAAAAGGAGTAGATCAATGGGAAGCAATGGTTAATAACGAAGGTGCTTTAGCTAAACATTCAGATAAGTTTTCCAACGTTTATGCTGATCATGGCGTACAAGCCCTCGATCAAATTTACAAAGACAATCCAGATGCTCTTCGTTTAGCAGTCCAGAGTTTCGAACATTTAGACTTTATGCAAAAAGTGGATGCTTTAAAGAAGCATGCCACTCTAGTAAAAGTGGCTAAGAATAAAGAAGAAATGGAACACAACCTTACTCTCCAAGCCATCAGTGGAAAATTAGACAAAGCGACTAGCGACAAAAATATTTCACAAAAAACTCGCGATAGATATCTCCAATTTTTCAAAGACGAAAACAATTTCAAAAATCCAGATACTAAAATCCCTGGAGACATGAAGGAGTTCAGAAAAGCTTATGATATTTTCATTAGTCCTACTGCAGATGAGAAACACAAGAATCTTGCAGCATATGAAGCCCGCAGAAAATCTTTCTCTAAAGATTTAAAACATTTACAAGAAATAAATCCGGCAATTTCAGAAGAAGATATTAAGAAATGGCAGGATAAATACGATGCTGAAGGTTGGACTAAACGTGAACAAATTCACAAACAAGAACTTCTTCCAAAAATCTCTAAAGAAAACGAAGATCGCAAGAAGCGTATCGGCCTAGAAGAGAAAGCTGGAATGAAAGAAAAAGATAAAAAGGAAAAAGGCAAAGAAGCTGCCGGTCTAGCCGAAACAATCACTGCGGTGACTGAGCTCATGGCCAATGATCAAGGTGCAGAGGCCATGAAAAAGCTTCTAGAATTCAACGAAAATACACCAGACAATCCAAAAATTCTTTTCTGGATGCAGACTGTTGCCAACTACATGAAAGAATTTGGTAGCGGCAAAAAACGTGAAGCTACACTGGAAAAAGAACTCGAACACGAGCTTGATAAAGTTGCCAGTGAAGACAAAGGCGTTCAAGATGAACTTCTCGAACAGCAGATCAAAACCCTCAATATGGAAGGTGTTAAGCAAAGTGAACAACGTCATAATAAAACCGTTTCAGGACAAGAAAGAGCTCGTAAAGAATCCATGGAACGTGTTCAAGGAAGAGGTCTTGAAGCTGATCTTACAGCCGATGCTTACAAACAATTGGGCAAAGATTTCCAAATAAACAAAGAAGGTAAAGCCAAGAAAATCGAAGAAGTCCAATTCAAAGACAACAACCTAAAGATGCAGGAACAAGATCGTTTCCGTATGAAACGCGAAACCTTCAAAGAACAAACCAGACTTGATAAGAAAGAAGGTATGTTCACAGCCATGAAAGACAAACAAGGAAATGTCATCGCTCATGAAATGGCAGCAAAATTACAACAAGCCGAATTAGAGAAACTTGAAAAAGAAATGGCCGATAAAGCTCAGAAGAAAGTAGAAGGTCGTATCACTTCAAACGACAACCAAGCAAACAACGTTTTCGACATCCAAACTAGAATTGCCGCTCGCCGTAAAGCAAAAGAGCTCATCGACAAGAAGAGAAATGAAAGATTGAGAGCTGCGTAAAACATGTGTATACTGAGGCCAATGTTTCTAAGCCTCACACTTCTCATTTTAGTTCTAGCGATTACCGTTTTCTTAACGATCTCTTTCTACATCACTATTTTTGGTGGTGGACCTTTTGTGCCTACTCCAATGTATGCAGTACACAAAGTCCTCGAAGTTGCTGGGATAAAGAAAGGGCAGAAAGTTTATGACATCGGCGCTGGCGATGGACGTTTTATTCACTTCGCCGCAAAGGATTACGGCGCAGACTCTACCGGTTTTGAGATGGATCCTTCTGTTTATTTTATCGCAAAAATGCGCCAATGGTTTTGGGGATGGAAAGGAAAAATGATCCGTTCAAATTTTCAAAAATATAGCTTAAAGGATGCTGACGTTGTCGTGTGCTACATGATGCCAAACACTCTCGCAAAATTCCAAAAACAATTTGATAAAGATTTAAAGAAAGGCGCAAAAGTAGTTTCCTATGCCTTCCATATCGGCACATGGGTACCAAAAAAAATTATCCCTAAAGACGGAAAAACTTCAAAAATATTTATTTATCAAAAATAATATGTCTCTCAAAGATCAGATACAAAAGGACCTTATTGAAAACATGAAAGCGAAAAACGAAGCTGCTGTTGGCGCTATCCGTATGCTCAAAACAGCAATTATGAAATTCGAAACAGCTGGAGAAGCAAAAACTGCAAACGACGAAGAAATTATTCAATTGGTAAATAAAGAAATCAAACAACGCAAAGACTCCATCGAACAATTCGAAAAAGGAAATCGCCCAGAACTTGCCGCTAAAGAAAAAGCGGAAATGGCTTTCCTCGAGAAATATATGCCTGCTCAAATGAACGAAGACGAAATCAAAGCTGTCATCAAAGAAGGTATGGCTGCAACTGGCGCTTCTACCAAAGCCGACCTAGGCAAACTAATGGGTGCCATTATGCCTAAAGTGAAAGGCAAAGCCGATGGCGGATTAGTAAATCGCCTAGTTCAATCAATGCTAGCGTAAGAAAACTCTCTCACCCTTAGCGTGATGAGAAAGTGTCTTAATAGCTTTTTGGTCGTATCCACAACAACCTCCAATCACCCTAATGCTTGGGTTGCGTCTAACCATATCAACTAATTGTTTTGCCGTACCTTCATGATCATGCAAATGAACAACTCCGTCTCTTTCCTGTAATTTTCTCGGATCTTCACTTGAAGAATTAGGATAAACCATCAAAATCCTATGCCTCATTCCATTGGCAACACTCAATGCTGTTTCAGCTCCCTCAATAGGACAGCAATTTATTCCATAACCCAGAGCTGAAGCACCAGTAGCTGCATCAATTCTTTTCAAAGCTTCAACCAAAGGCTCTCCATCAAAAAGTTTAGCATCCTTATCAATCACAAAACTTGGGATTACTGGCAAACCTAATTTTTGAGCCGCCAATACAACGCCCAACCCCTCTCTTCCAGTAGAAATAGTTTCTGCAACTGCTACATCAATTCCAGCTTTTTCCCAAAGTTCTCTAGCCACCGCAAATTGCTCTGCATGAAAATCCCTCGACTCATTCTCGCTCGCAGGCGCATCTTCAGGATTATAACAATCATTACCGTAAGGACCGAATGAAATAGCCAAACTTCTACGTTTCGTCCCATGCAACGCTTCCCTCACCACATCAACGTGAGCTCCAATTAACTCACGATACAAAGTTAAATCATTTCTCTTCAGTGCATGCCTAGCTCCAAAAGTATTAGTGGTAGCCACCCGCGCTCCAGCCTGGAGATATTGTTGAGCCAATCTCAAATGCTCTTCTCTATAGACGCCACCCCTCAAAATATTTGCAGATTGATCCAAGTCAGGAACCCCAATCCTAGGTCCCCTATCCTCAAAGACCGTTCCATATGGACCAAAAGACACCTGTGTTTCCAATAATTTACTCATATATTTTTTTGAAAATTAAATAATAAAAAAACTCCGCCTTCCTGCGGAGTAAGTGTTGAGAATTTTTTAGATTTCTACATGAAACACATGACCCCCGCATTTGGCATTGGCATCTGCATTTGCATCATTCCGAATTGTGGGCGATTTGTGTTGTTCATTGGCTGAATCATAGCGGCGAAAAATTAAAAGTCAAAATAAAAACCAGTAAATTAGAGCAAAATAATAAATAGCTGCCATCCACCAATTGAACCAATCCAGGCTTACTGAAGCCAAAGGAAGCACTGCGAAAAATCTCACCAACAAAGTCATTAAATTCATAATTAAATAGGCTAAAAATCCAAAAATTAGACTCAATAAATTAGAAAAATATCCAAAAATTACAGCAAAAAATCCGAACAACATCGCCAATGGAACAAATGGTAAAACAGAAATATTTGCCAAAGGAGAAATCAAACTCAGGCGCCCAAAATTCAGAAGAATAATAGGCAAAGCCAGTACCTGAGCCGAAATTGTCATGGTCATTGATTCACGAATTCCAAAAATTTCCGGCAATCTTACAAAATATTTTTCAATCAAAGGTGAAACATAAACAAGTCCACATGTCGCCAAAAAGGAAAGCTGAAATCCCACATCATTCAACATGATCAAAGGATTAAATAAATTCATAAAAAACGCCGCCGCAAATAAAGAGATACTCACAAAATAAGTTCTTCCAAACCACAAAGCCAAAAGCGCCACTCCACCCATAATCGCCGCTCTCACCACTGAAGCTCCCGCCCCCACCAAAATGACAAAAACCACAATCATAATTGCCGAAGCAATCACCTTCCTTCTTCTTCCCAGAAATCCAAACATTCCACTAACCACAACGATCAGCATCGTGATGTTATAGCCGGAAACAGCCACTATATGACTCAAACCGGTGGCATTAAATTTCTGAGTTAATTCATCACTAATTCCCCTCCGACTACCCAAAATAAGTCCAGCCGTGAATCCAGCATAAGGTTCTGCAAAAACTTTAGAAATTCTTGCTTCAAAATCCACCTTGAAACCAAAAACGGCTCTTAGTAAAGCAGCAACAGGCCACCAAGATTTCGCAAAAAAATATTCATTATCCATTTTTCGTATCTTCGCCTGATAAATTACGGCAAAAACTCTATAACGACTAAGATATTTACCATAATCAAAATTCTCTATCACATCAGGCTTAACCACCTCGCCCTCAATTAGAAGACAATCACCATATTCGTAAATAGGGTAACGATCACCAGTTACCATCACTCGCCCATTTACCTCAAAATTCTTTCCATTTTTTTCAAACTCAAAAGCCTCAACCGTGTACTTAATTTTATCATTTCTTACATCAACCTCCTCAGCAATACAGGCTTTAACTAGCCCCTTTCCTAAATAATTACTTATATCACTACTATCTACCAAATTTGTAAAATACAGCCTCAAAACCCCAAAAAACATAAAAACAATAATTAACAAAAAAACTTTCAAATTTACTCTCAAAAACTTCCTTACTACCAGCAGTAGCAAGAACAAAACAAAATAAAGTCGCATAAAATTCCCCGAAAAATACAAATCACCAATAAATATCCCGACCAGGTAGGCCACGAAGAGAGTAATCAGCACCATAGATTTAGGCAATTCAGAGTAGCCAATTTGCTCTTTCACACGCCTCTTTATACACAAAATAATTTCATTCATAATCAAAGCCTAGCAACCAAAGTTAAAATTTTCTTAAATTCGTAAAAAAAACCTCGCAACACAACGGCTGATTTAACGTATATGTCAATTGATAAAAGACCCACAGAGCCTTAATATTAAAAAATGAAAAATAGAAATATAAAAAACATCCTCGCCAAAGTTTTATTAACTGTATTAGTTTTCAACCTATCCGTAGTTACCGCTTTTGCTAGCGGTTTTTCAGACATTTCCTCAACCACACCAAATAGCGAAGCTATTCTCTACCTTCAAGACCACGGAATAGTAAAAGGCTACGATGATGGAACTTTCAAACCTACTAGAGACGTAAATCGCGCCGAACTTTTAAAAATAATAATTGAGGGGTCAAAAATCCAATTAGACGTCACCGACACTACTCCATTCAAAGACATCGATTATTCTCAGTGGTACGCACCATACGTAAAAAAAGCTTACTCCGAAGGTTGGATCAACGGCTACAACGACGGCACTTTCAAGCCAACTCAAACTGTAAATAAAGTAGAAGCTTTAAAAATCATAGGGAAAGCCCAAAGTTGGCAATTGAAAAGTACTGAATCTTTTAACATCCAATCAGTTTTTTCAGACATAGAAAAAAATAGTTGGTATGAACCATATGTAACTTTTGCTGAATCAAATAAATACCTAGAAGAAAAAGGTCCAACCTTCTCTCCTATAAAATTAATGACCCGAGGCAGTATCAGCGAAATCATTTATCGCACAATTGTCAGTACCAACACTCCAGTCACAGATCCTACAAACACAAATCCTGGTTCCACAGACCCTGTCACAAACACAACAAATTTTGGACTAATAGCCAACGACTCTTACCAGAATATTAAACTAAGCGAAAACCTACCAAACACTTTCTATAAAAACGAGGTCTACATAATAAAAGGTGACGTTGTCGGCTCTGTCTACAATAGCGCAACGGTAATACTCGATGCAAAAGATAAAACTAGTCATCAATACTTCTCAGGACCAGTAACCAACAAACATTTCGAGATACCGGTTTATTTCAAAAACTCCGGAGATTACTTTCTAGGACTAGTACCAGGAGACAGTGGCAATAGCGATGCCTTTGAAGTTTATGTGAATTCAGATTTGCCTTCAGCTTCAACAAACTCCGCCGCTCCAGCAAATTTGAAAAACGCTTTGATATCCTATGGCAAAGATAAAACTTCTATAGATTTTAATAACATCACCAACACTTTAAAAAGATTTGATTTCACCCAGAACAATAAAACAGTCACATATTTATCTCGTCAAAATATTAGCAGCATCAACCTTCGCTATAGTGATTTCGAAAATTTCACTCAAGGATCAGTGAATTATTCCACTTCAATAGCAAAAGTCAGTTCTCAATCACCACTAATAATAGACTCAGCATTCTCTCCCGTTTCCACAAAATCATTCAATGCCGTCGATCATAGTTTTACCGACGACAACACAAGCGAAATTCAGATTAGTATTCCTGATAACCTAAGCAGTCCCAAGAAAATCAGCCTCACGGGAACAGCGAAAACAGACATTAAAAATGAAGCCCTTATTATTACTCCTAGTGGCGAAGTAGACCAACTAGAGCTAGCAACAACAGGCCAAACTTACACCTACTTCAACCAAACATTAATTAAAAGTGGCAGCTCTTTCGCCTTTGAATACACTCCTAAAACCACAGGACGCTACATCGTAGAACTAAACAATAAAAACAGTGAACCTTCAATCAATCATCCAGTTTACGTAGGAAACATTGTTCCTCTAATTCCAGACTTTTTTGACCTCAACGAAAGAGCCTACTACAAAGACAGTTTTAACTTAACAAACGAAAGGAAGAAGCTTCTCAATCTCATAAATCAAAGTCGTAGCGCCCATGGACTGGCAGAAATTGTCATGGACGATCAATTAAATATTTTGGCCCAAGAACACTCTGACGACATGAAAACCAATAATTATTTCAGTCATTATGATTTGAATAATAAAACTCCGGAAGATCGTCGCATTGCCTTAGGTATTACAACTCCTGTTGGAGAGAACATTGCTAAAGATATTTCCGTAGAATTTGCTCATTTTGGACTAATGAGAAGTGCATCACATTACGAGAACATCCTCACTTCAGAATGGAAAAAAGTCGGACTAGGAATCAGCCTAGATCAAGGCGAATTAATCATAACCGAAGAGTTTGCTATTAATCCAATAACAGCGGAAGATTTAGCTCAATTCAAAATAGAAATTCTCAACTCAATTAACGACCTCAGACAAAGCAAAAACCTCAGCCTACTCACAGAAAATGACTCCCTAAACAAAAGCTCAGAACAAGTAAACACTGACAATATCAACTCACTTCCAATCAACGACCAAACTCTCAGCAAAGCCCTAAATGACAACAACTTCACTGGTGGAGCTCAACTAATTGGGCGAGTAGGAAGTCCATGGTCATACTTAATTAAATCAATAATCACAGGAGAAGCATCTCTTCTAGATGCGACATGGAAAAATATTGGCTCAAATATTCAGACTGACAAAAACGGAAAAATCTATACAATTGTAATAGTCGGCGATTAAAACTAAATAATAATTCAAATGAATTTTAAAATTAAAAAAATAAACAATAAACCGGAACCAGAGAAAAAGCAGAAACATATCACTGACAAAATTGATGATCACAAAGATCACAAAAAACACGAAGAAGAAAAAATACCTTCTTCAACCTTAGAAGAATTACAAATAAAACACTCAGGCAAAAAATTCAAAATCAGCCTAGGACTTTCTGCTTCACTAATAATAATCTTAATTCTTACTGTAGGTATCGTAAAAGCCATGAGTAGTATAGACTTCAAAGTATTTCTGAAAGTAGCAGGAGATGATCTTCAAAAAGACGCTTATGGCCACACCAATTTCCTTCTCCTAGGAACTGGAAATAAAGGTCACGAAGGTGCAGATCTTACAGACACTATTATGGTTGCTAGTCTTGATGATGAAGACAAATTGGTAACACTCACTTCAATTCCACGCGACATCTTTATCAAAGACGCAGCGCTTGGATCTCAAAAAATAAATCAGATTTATTATTCAGCAAAGAAAAAATATGGTAATTCAACACAAGGTCTAGACGCGATTAAAAACGAAATAGAAAAATTTACCGGTGTCCAAATTCACTACTGGATCAAAATAAATTTTGATGGTTTTCGTGATTTAGTAAACGCCCTTGGAGGAGTAGACGTAACTGTAAAAAAGAATCTTTACGATCCCCTATATCCAAAAGGAGAAACTAAAGGTTATGAAGTATTTAGCCTAGCTGCAGGCCCACAACATCTTGATGGAGACACTGCCCTCAAATACGCCCGCAGCCGTGAAACCACTTCAGATTTCGATCGCGCAGATCGCCAACAACAAGTAATTAACGCTATTAAAGAAAAAGCTGTGAAAACAGAAACGATTCTTAACCAAGATAGAATTAGCAAAATCCTCGACACCCTAAAAGAAAACGTAGAAACCAATATCAGCACTAAAGAATTATTCACCTTAGGATCTATAGCCGGAGAATATTCTACCGATAAAATTCAGCACAGATTTATTCACAATGATCCAAGTAAATGTGGTGGTTTCCTCTACAATCCCCCAACCGCTCTTTACTACGGAATGTACGTACTCATTCCAGCAGGAAAGATGGATTTAGTTCATAAATATATGGATTTAAGTTTTAATTATCCTCAAGTAGGAGCCGAAAATAGCAAAATCCAAGTATTGAATGGCACAAAACGCGGAGGAGCTGCCGTAGAAACAAAACAAATTCTTCGTCGCTTCTGCTTCAATGTCACAAAGTTTGGCAACGCTAGCAATAAAAATTTCACTGAAACAACTTATTATTACCAACAAAAAACAGATAAAGATGGCAAGAAAGTAAACTCACGCCCTAAAGCCTTAGATTTCTTACAAAAATTAATTCCTGGCAAAGAAAGCACCGAAATTCCAGATGAATATTTGAAAGCTGGATATCCACAAAACACCGATATCATTATTGAATTAGGTACAGACTATACAAATTCCCCAAACTACATAGTTGATCCATTCCTTGGATTACCGGTATATACTCCAAAAGCTACAACACCGGCTACACCAGCAACACCAGGAGCAAAAACTCCGGCAAAACCAGGAGCTACTACCACGACAAAACCAGCGACAACTGCAAAACCTGCTACTCCATCTACTTCAAATAAATCCTCAACCAAATCCAAATGAAACTAAATCAATTTATCGCTCAGAATACACATCTTTCCCGCAGACAAGTTGATCAAGCTATTAGAGACAAACGTGTTACGGTGAAAAACAAACTCACAGTAAATATGTCTTTAGAAGTGAATCCAGCCAAAGAAAAAGTTCGTTTAGATAAAAAATTAATTGAGAACAAGAATGTAAAAGTCTACATGGCTCTCTACAAACCAAAAGACTACATTTGCAGCATTCAAAAAGCCGAAGCTAAAAAGAAAACAATTCTTAAATACATTCCCCCTCGCAAACACCTCAAACTCGTTGATCGTATGGAAGTAGAAACTGAAGGACTAATTCTTCTCAGCAACGACGGTGCTTTCATCAATAAATTCCACGATCCTAAAAAGAGACCAGAGCAAGAATATTCTCTATTAGCAAAAGGAAAGATGGAAGACAAAGACTTAGAAAAACTAAAAAAATACTATAGTTCCTTCAAAATTCTCAAGACAAATACTCGAGAAACTCTACTTACACTAGTAATTAACGAAGGACGCAACAGACAAATAAGAAAAGCGTTTGATTCAATCAGACATCCTGTGAAATACTTGCAAAGAATCCGCATCGGCAATATAAAACTGGGTTCACTGAAGAAAGGAAAATCACGCCTATTAACTAAAGAAGAATTGGATGCTTAACAGTCTCTTAAGCTTATACATCGCAAGTATTCTTGGACTCAGTCCAACACCTGCAAATATTCCTGGCGCCCCAAACGGTTCCGCCACACTTGCTGCAGCGACTCTTTCTGATGACCCAGCTTCTGCTTCAAAACCAATCAAAGACGCCCTACATATTTCCCCTATTATCGGAGCTCGTGGAAGTATTGCTCAAGATATAAATAGCGGTGAAGTTTTATTTGAAAAAAATCCTGATGAACGTCTAAAGATCGCCAGCATCACAAAGCTGATGACTTTATTAATTGTGCTCGATGAAAACAAACTAGATGATGTAGTAACAGTGAGCCGCACGGCAGCAGGGACTCCTGGATCCACAATGTTTTTAGCAGCAGGAGAACAAATCACTGAAGAAAACCTAATCTATGGAGCTTTAATTAATTCTGCCAATGACGCCGCAGTAGCGCTTGCTGAACACAATGCCGGCAGTAGCGCAGCCTTTGTAGTAAAAATGAACAACAAAGCTAAAGAGCTTGGCCTTACCAATACCCACTTTTCTAATCCAGTAGGTCTAGATGATTCTGACAATTATTCTTCTTCTCGTGACATCGCCAATTTAGGCAAATACCTCTACCACAATCCACACATAAAAAAGATCGCCAAAATTAAAAACATGGACGTAAGATCTGTTAGCGGAAACTACACTCATAAATTAGAATCTACCAATAAACTTCTAGACAGCTACTTGAAAATAAATGGTTTAAAAACTGGAACAACAGATGATGCCGGACGCTGTTTAATTGCTATAGCCGAAAATAAAGATGGCCACGAAATAGTGACCGTCGTCTTAAATAGTACAGATCGTTTTGGGGAATCAAAAATTCTCATCGACTGGGTATTTAGAGCATTTACATGGCCTAACCAATAAACATGACCACTCTCACCCTAAGCTTAATAATTGAAGATTTAGTTTTAATTGTTGGCTCCGGAACACTCGCCTTTATCATTTTTATCATTCTAACTCCTTGGTTTCACAACCAATTAATAAAATTCAAAATTGGTAAACAACTTCGCGAAAACGCCCTAAGTGGTGAGAAGTCCACAATTTTCAATCAACTCCACGCAAAAAAAACCGGCACACCAACGATGGGTGGACTTTTAATCTGGGGCACAATTCTTTTAGTTGTAGCCATTTCTATGATTCTTCAGAGAATGGGAATTTTTCATCAATCACTTTTCAATAGAAATGAAACCTGGATTCCCCTCTTCACTTTAATAGCTTGTGGAATTCTAGGCGCAATTGACGACTACATTAACGTAAGAGGCATAGGTAAACACAAAGGATTAAGTGCTAAATGGAAATTCTTCTGGCAGTTTGTTTTTGGATTAGCTGGAGGTTGGTGGTTTTATTCAAAATTAGGAGTGAACTCAATAAAAATGCCTATTCCTGGAGCACCAGAACTCTATCTAGGTATTTGGTACATCCCAGTATTTATTTTCATCATCATCGCAACTTCAAACGCTGTGAACTTTACTGATGGTCTAGATGGTCTTGCCGCAGGCCTATTAATTCTCGCTTTTGGCAGCTTCGGAGTTCTCGCCTACGCCAAAGGTCTACTTATACTCTCTGCGCTCTGTGCAGTCATTGCAGGAGCAAATTTAGCCTTCCTTTGGTTCAATGTTCCACCGGCAAAATTCTACATGGGAGATACGGGCTCGCTCGCCCTCGGTGCCACTTTGGGAGTGATCGCCATGATGACCGGCCAAGCTCTTATTTTACCAATCATTGGCTTCATGTTTGTAGTTGAAGCTCTTTCCGTAATAATTCAGCTTACCTCAAAAAAGTTCTTCAAACGAAAAGTATTCAAGATTGCCCCTATTCATCATCACTTCGAACAATGCGGATGGCAAGAATACACCATCGTAATGAGGTTCTGGATCATCGGAGGAATTATGGGTGCTTTCGGCACCATCCTCGGATTACTTAACATCCTGTAATAGAGGAGATAAAGGTTTATCACCCTGCATCTGAACACCATAGGGGCCGTCCACTACTTTTGTTGGATCCACTGGATCTACAGGAGCAGTATCAGTAGCAGCTGGAACCGCAGGTCTAGCCGTAATAGAAATTGACGTAGGTGTTGTTTCTACTGGAGCACTTACAATAACATCAACTGGCTTAACTTCTATTACTGGTTCAACAATTTTCTGCAACTCCACAACTTTCTGAGTAGGAACCACATTAATAGCCTTTAAAAGGTCTATATTATCAGACACTTTGAGTGCAAGCTCGTCCTTCACCGCAGGAGCATCCTTAGGTAAATTATCAATCATTGTCACCACGCCAGTAATATCTTTTTTGTAATCATCTACGGCCTTATTCGCCAAATCATTTTTACCAGAGTCTTTCGCATCTTCAGCAGCAGCTAATTTATCAGCAGCTTGGTCCACTTTTAATCTTAATTTATCTACCTGATTATCTGTACCCATAAGCTGAGCATCATCCAAAATATTCTTCGCCAAATAATTTGGACTATCAGGTAAAGCAAGATTTAAATCTTTTTTCTGAATCAAAACTTTTGAATCTACATAGTCTCTCAATTCCTTAGCATAAGCTTTATCAGTATGTTCCACCTCAGAAACCATCTGGTAAAAGTTTTTAACCTTATCTCCAAACTTTTGAAGAGCTGCCTGAGCATCAGTTTTATCAGCAGCGGAAATAGTCGAGTCATTCAATTTAACCTGAGCAGCAATAAAATTTCTCTCAGATAAATCCAAATCGAATTTCTTTTTCTTTACATCATCGAAAGTCAAAAACAACAAAGCATCTTCTTTCAAAGAATTGCTGTAAGAGATTTCACCAGAATCATTTAGACCAACCGCTTTCCTCTTAGCTTCAATTAAACGTTGTTCAACTTGAGTAAGATACACGTGATCATTTTGCATATTTTCCTTCACCCATCCTGAATCCTTATCTGCCACCTTTAATTCTGAAACACTTCCTACATTTTTATCTACAACCAATTTTTCACCACTTAAAATTTGCTCAGTTTTCCCTGCAGTCTTGATAGAAACAGCATGATTAAACACACCAATTTCCACCTTTCCATTACTAATTTCTACGTTGAAGGCAGCCTTTTTAGCAGCAGTAGAAACATTATTTGCTTTAACAACAAAGGAAGAATCAGATTCCACTAAATTCAAAACTCTGGACCAAACCTGACCTTCCACCAAAGAAACTTCAACATATGTGTTTACTGAATTATCATTTGGGCTCACTAATTTATTAATCTGAACTTCCGTATTATTAGACATTCTGCTCACGCTATTATCAAAATAGCGAATCTCCGCAGATCCATTACTGCCAGTAATTACCTTATCATTCTCCATCAAAGCCATTCCCACGTTTGCAGGAATTAAACTTTGTGAACGTTGAATTGCAACATCACCCTTAAAAGAATCTAAAGTTGTAAAAGTTCCAGCACTAACCACATAAGTCTCTACACTCAAAAAAGAAAGCATTCCAAAGGAAATCGCTAGGACTAAAGTAGCACTCATCATTTTCTTCATCAAACCAAAATAATTTGAAAAGAAGAAACTTGCCTGAGGAGCCTGTTCAATCTTTTCCATAATTCTTTCCTTCATCTCCGCCTTCTTCACAGCACTCAATTCCACTTTCTCAGACAAAACCCTAACTGCACCAACCAAAGAGAAAATTGAATGATCAATTTGCTGATGAGAGCTCAGTTTTATTTTACTCATAAGACGCTGTTTCATGGCATCCTTGCGAGCAGAATCGAGATTTGGCTTAGCACTAGATTCTAGTCTAGCCATCAATTCCTCGAGTCCTAATTTTGTGTTTATTGGGTCCATCCTCTGATTAAAACGATAAAAAATGGCTTCTGTTACTAAGAAATTAATAGGTCACTCCTAAATCCTCCAATTCCCTCTTCAAAGCTTTCAAAGCTCTGAACTGCAAAATTCTCAAACTTCCTTCACTTTTACCAAGAATCTCTGCTATCTCGCTATTAGATAATTCGTTCACAAATTTATAAAGAATAATATCGTGATACTGCTTCTTCAATTTCACCATCGCCTTCTTCAAAACTTCATTATCAAACCTATCCTGAGTAATTTTAATTGGATGATGCATACGATCAAGATCCGGTAAATCCGGGTTCAATTCGTCATAAGCCTTATCTTTTGCCGCACGATAATGATCAATCACTAAATTATGAGCAATTCTGAAAACCCAAGCTGAAAAAGATTTCTGCTGAGGCTTATACTGTTTTAGATTCTCCCAAACCTTCAAAAAAGCCGTTTCCACGATATCCTCTACATCCTCACCTTGAACACGATAATAAACATAACGATAAATCTGATCTATAAAGTTATCATAAATTTTCGCAAAAGCATCCTGATCACCCTCTTGGGCTGAACAGACTAAGGCTTCCAATTCAGACTCCTTCATTTTATCTTTTTCCTCTGCCATCAGATTATTTTAACATATCGCAACATCTTTGTACTTCACTTTTGCTACCGATAAAAATTGGAGTCCTTTGCTCCAAAGTTTCTAGAGCCTTTTCCAAAATTCTCATTTTACCATCGCTACTCGCTCCTCCAGCCTGCTCCATGATTAGACTCATTGGGGCGCATTCAAAAAGGAGACGTAGTTTACCATCAATCTCGTCTTTATGTCCAGGATAAGCGAAAACTCCCTTCTCCTTTAATAATATGTGATTAACGTCTGGAACCATTCCGCCGGAATATCTCAAAGTATATTTTTCTTTAATCCAATAATTCACTAATTCAAGGTAAGCTGGATTATTCACACAAGCTCGGAGATTTCCAGGAGCAAAATATTTACCTTCTCCAATCTGAATATTGTCCTTATCGAGAATAAATTCTCCTTCATTATTGAGAATAAAATGAGCCACGCCTTTCTTCACTGTAAGAAAAATAGTCGTCCTCGGTCCATATACCGCAATCATAGAAGCCACCTGGTCATCACCCTTCACGCCAATAAAAGATTTTGTCTTATACAAGCCAACAATCGTACCCACAGAAAAATTAACATCAACAAGAGATGAACCATCCAAAGGGTCAAAAGCCAAAGCATACTCACCTTCTCCAATCTTTTCTTCGTCTGGCAATTCCTCAGAAGCAATCAATCCTACCCTCGCATTCTTCTTCAATTCATCAATCATCAAATTATTAGAAAGCACATCAAGAGCCACTTGCTCTTCACCATAAGAATTGGTGGTGCCGACTTTCCCGGTATTTGCAGTACGCACTGCAACAGAAATCTTTTTCACCGCTTCAGCCAAAGAGCCAAAAACGCCAACAAGTTCCTTATCTACGCCTAAACCCTCCAAATAATTTTTAATATTTTTCATGACTAATAGTTAATACGACAAAATTCTACAGAAGTTTCAGTAAAAGTGGAAGAACTTGTCTGAAGTAAAAACATTAGAACGTAGCACCAATCATTCCACCAGCTCCCAACTTATCCGGATCCACCGATACATAAGCCCCAGCTGTAAGCTGGCCCTTAGTTAAACCCAAAGTAGCCAAAAAATTTGTCAACGAAGGTCTCTCCCCAGATTCTTTACCTAAATCATGAGTCAGGTAAACAGCTGTATTTAAACTCATCTCATCTTTCAAAGGCACTTTAACCAAAGCACCATGCGTAAAACTATCTTTACCTGCAGCACCATAATAAGTGATCGCAATTTTATTATCAGTAGTAAGAGTACAATAGAACATAAGCTGAGTTCCTATCTCCCCACCTTGCTTTCCTACGCCCGCTCCAACCTCAACGGGCCCTTTCGCCACAGACAAAAACGCCTCACCATAGCCTTTATTTTGTTCACCTGGTGTCGTCACTGAATAAGCTCCCACACCAACTGAAGTTCCACCCAAAGTTGTAAAAAGTTTGTTGGCAAACTCTAGTTTTATACCTTCCTGAGAACCATACATCATCGCTGAAATCTCCGCCGCCTCCACTTCAGCATCCGCCTGTTCACCTTTCACTTCCTCCTTATCTTCTTTATCTCCACCAACCTTTTCAACTGTTTCCACTGCTTTTTCACCATCCTTCTGTATCTCAACTCTCAAACCCTCTACCTTCTCATTTACTGGCTGTTCTTTAACAGAAGACTTCGGTTTATCAACTGCATTTTTCTCCAAATCTGATTGTTTACCCTCAGGACCTGCCATATTATTATTTTAATAAATTCTCCGAATTCTCCAATTCTTTTTTTCTGCTTTTAGACTCAACTTTTTTAATAACTCTACCAGTGGTATCTTTCAACTTTGCCTTAGCCTTTTTCGCAAATTCACTCATAATTCCCAAAAATTTCTCATTCTGCTTTTTAGCATATTTCAATCTATCCGGTTCACTGGAAAATAAACCCAACGCTTGTTCAATTTGGTCCTCGGTCGCCTTATCCACTTGGGAAAGAGCCACTTTTTTATTTTGTTCACTAAGCAACAAAGATCTCTTTATTAATTCCTTTAACTTATCGGTTTTTGACATAGCAAAACATTAACATATAAAATATTACGCCGCAAACCATCTGATCAAATCAAGTACACGACAGATGTATCCCCATTCATTATCATACCAAGCCATGACTTGTACGTAACCTCCTGGAAGTACTTTTGTATTTGGTAAATCCACAATTGAAGACCTTTCATCACCTTTGAAATCGATAGAAACCAAAGGCTCACTAGAAGTTCCTAGAATGCCAGAAAGTTCATGTTCCTCATATTTTTTAAACATTTTATTTACTTGTTCCACAGTCACATCCTTTTCCAATTTTGCTACCAAATAAATGCAGGACACAGTAGGAAGAGGCACTCTGAAAGCCATTCCATCCACCTTACCAGCAAGATCCGGAATCACACGACTAATCGCTTTCATCGCCCCAGTAGTTGTAGGAATGATGGACTCAGTCGTCGCACGAGCACGACGGAAATCTTCAGGATTAGAATTATCTAATAAATTTTGAGTGTAAGTAAAAGCATGAATCGTATTCACAAAAGCCTTCTCAACTTTAAATTCTTTATGAAGAACTTTTAGCACCGGTGCGAGACAGTTTGTCGTGCATGAAGCGTTGGAAACTACTTTAAATTTATCCAAATCTACCTCTTCATCATTCACACCCATCACGATATTTGGAATTGCCTCATCCTTGCAAGGCGCAGTCACAAGCACTCTTTTCGCTCCTGCGTGTAAATGTTTCTGAACATCTTCCATCTCCGTAAATTTACCAGTCGCCTCGATTACGATATCAACTTTATGCTTTTTCCAATCCAAATCTTTAGGATCACGAATTTGATAAACAGCAGTTTTCTTACCGTTTACCACTAGATCTTTCCCATCAACTTTTATATCAGCATTACATTTGCCATACAAAGAATCATACTTCAAAAGATAAGCATGAGACTCCGCATCAGAACCACTATTAATCGCTACCAATTCAATATCATCACAATCTACAAGTAGACGATGAAGTCCTCTTCCGATACGACCGTAACCATTGATAGCAATTTTGATAGGCATAACTGTATGTGATTAAAATTATTTTTTAACGTTCTTGTCTAGCATTGCCTGGAATTTCTCGCTCAACTCTAGAGCTTTCTTTTCTTCTCTCTTCCACATATTGCGACCGAAAATAAATCCGAAACATCCGGCATCAAGACATGCATTTACGTTTTCTTCCAATTCTTCATCGCTTACTTTGTCGCCTCCGCTGAATAGTACTGGCACACCTTGAGCCGCAGCCACTACACGTTTAGCACGTTCCCATTTCTGAGCCTTAGCGTCCATAGCCTGTAATTCTTTTTCTACTTTTCTATAATATTCAGGTACATCTTTGTTCTCAAAATATCCTGAAACTTTAGTAGCTACAGGAAGATTTGCTTTGATCACAGTCGCTCCCATTTCCACCGCCATTCTCACAGCAGATTCGATGAGATAACTACATTCTTTTCCACCTTTCTTCTCTACATACTCACCTCTTGGATAAGCCCAAACGATAAGTGGCATTCCAAATCTATCACATTCTGCTCTTACCTTAGCCAATTGAGGCAAATCCTCATCTTGTCTTGGTGAACCATAGTACAAAGTATAACCCACAGCCACAGCACCCATTCTCACCGCATCTTCTACGAAAGCAGTTGGTACACTGAGAGGATTATCCTGCGCTGGAATTGAAGTTTTTCCATTTATTTTTAAAAGAAGCGGCACTGCGCCCGCCAATTTAGTCCAATATCTTTTTGCCAAACCATAGTGAATTGCCACAGCATTATATCCACCTTCAAGCGCGAGATTACAGATATAATCTGGATCTGCAGCCATAGGATTTGGATCCACATGACGATTATCATGTTCAATAAATTGATCATAAGGAAGAATCATTGTTGTTCCGCTCTTACGAACAATCTGACGTAGACGAGCCATTTCTCCAGGAGAATAGTAGCGGTCCCTAAAAAATCGCATTGGATCTTTCATAAAATTTACTTTAGTGAATAAATTGCCCTTTCTTGATTGAATAGTACAAGAAAACCGAACAAAGTTCAATTATTTATTAGAAAAACTGCCATTTCCCTATCTACTCGCAATTTCTGTCTGACTTTGAACGTAAACTAAAGTGTCTGGTCTTCTCATTGAACGTACCTTTGAAGAGTTTTGAATATTGCTCAATGATTTAGCTTGGGAAATTTTCATATTGCTAGCCTCACTAGACTTCACCAAATTCTGATGTTCAGTCTCTAATTTATCTAAAACATAACCCTTAGTAACCTGTCTTGTTGAAAACATCAAAGTAATCACCGTAACCAAAGCCACGAACAAAACCAAAGAAGAAACCAAGAAGTAAGGCCCCATCTGGAAATTGCGGAGAGCCTTAGTAATAAAGTTTTTTTGGAAGGAATCGCCGCGATTAAGGATTAGTTGGGACATTTGAAATGGTTAGGAATGAGAGGGGTGATCTCAGGTCAGTTTGAGGAACTGATTCTGAGGGTTGTGATCCTACTTGGACCACTCTGCTTCTACCGGTTCAGGAGTATATTCTTTTATTTTTTTGTAAGCTCTGAGTTTTGCGCTTCTGCTTCTAGTATTTTGTGCAATCTCTGCGTCTGTAGGTACTACTGGTTTCTTAGTGAGAACTTCCACTATCGGATCATCATAATTCTGATAAATAGACAATTCCTGTGACTTCACAGGTGGACGTTCCAAATTCTTAAAGAACTGTTTAACTATTCGATCTTCAAGTGAGTGATAAGACATAATGACAATGCGACCTCCTATATCGAGTAATTCCATCGCCTGAGACAATGCTTCTTTGAGAACGTTCATCTCATCATTAACTTCTATTCTTATCGACTGAAAAATTCTTGCCGCCGGATTAAACACCTTCCCATGCTTCTTCACTGCTAGAACTCTTTCGATGAGCCCAGCGAGCTGAGTAGTGGAAGTAAAAGGAGTGATCTTTCTATCTGTACAAATCGCTCTAGCCAATTTGCGGGACATTCTTTCTTCACCATAGTTGTAGAAAACATTTGCGAGCAATTCTTCAGGATAAGTATTGATAACCAACTCGGCTGTCAGCTTATTTTTCTGATCAAAACGCATATCGAGCGGACCGTCCTTCATAAAGGAAAACCCTCTCTCCGCATCATCCACATGAGGTGAAGACAGACCCAAATCAAACAGAATTGCATCAATCTTTTTGTGTCCGGCACCAGTAACCCTACTTTTTAAGTAACGAAAATTATCATTAAAATAAACCGTTTGCTTCTTATAATCCTTCAGTCTCTCCTGCGCTTCTTTCAAATTTCTTTCATCTTGTTCAAACGCCATCAAAACTCCTTTTTCACCAATTTTATTCAGGATATCGAGCGAATGTCCGCCCAATCCCAAGGTAGCATCTACCACCACATCTCCGCTCTTTAGCTCTAGGTACTTTTGCACATCATTTTTCAATACTGACACATGCTCCATCTTGGCTTGAATTAAAGGAAAATCTTCGTGGATCAAGGATCTCGTGTTCAAAAGTTGTGCACACGGTGTGTATAACTTTTTTACACCTAACTTGACTCTAAAAATAGACAATAACGCTGATATGGTCAAGATCCTTATTCAAAGTTGGTACAAAAAATATATACACCTGTGCGAAAATCACTAAATCGATGGCTTATCCAAGAGCTAATTCGCACTTTTCACTTCTTCTTGAACAAAAATATTTCTATTGTCTACCTTTTTTGAACAGACACTATTTAATAACAACCCTTTACCCGCATCAATTTTAGTAGTTTAATGGTACCGCTTACCCCCAAATCCTATGCCAAAAACACTTCAAGTATTTCTTGCAGCAATGACTCCGTATTTAAACCTTAAATTAGCTATTCCTTTGGGAATGAGCCTCCACCTCCCATTATATAAGATACTCTTCTTTGCCGTCGCAGGAGACCTAGTCCCTGCATTATTCATTTTGTATCTACTTGGACCAGTTTCTGCCTTTCTAAGAAGAGTTTCAAAACCTATAGACACCTTCATGGAGAAACTTTTCACAAAAACTCGCGAAAAGCATTTTGAAAAATTTCAAAAATATGGAGCCTGGGGAATATTTCTTTTCATTGCGACTCCTCTACCAGGCAGCGGAAATATCACAGGCGGAATCATGGCCTTCATCCTCGGTATCAAATTCTGGAAAACTGCCCTTATAGTAACAGCAGGAACTTTTGTCTCAGCGCTATTAATAACCGCAGGTTTCGAATCCCTAGTGGGAATTTGGCGCTACTTCTTCTAGACAATCAGATCTCCCTGACGAATTACTTCAACATTATCACCCACTACTTTCGCAATAGTAGACGGTTTATTCAAAGGTATTTCACCACCATCCACCACTAAATCAATTTCATCAGCTAATTCACCAAAACTTTCCAAATCCGCCTCATACAAAGGAGGCTCACCTGAAACATTTGCACTAGTCGTAGTAATAGGACCACCAAAAGCCTTCACCAATTCTCTGGAGAATTTATGATCAGGACATCTAATACCAACAAACTCCTGACCCTGATTAAAATCCTTCGGCAAATTATTCAATCTTGGAACTAAAATCGTTAATGGCCCCGGCCAATAGTTTTCTGCAAGCTCCAAAGCTTTCTCCGAAAAATCTCCATATTTCTTCGCCATTTCCAAATCCGCCACCAGAATGCTCACCGGCTTATTAGCATCTCTACCTTTTAGCTTATACAACTTATCAAGAGCCTGTAGATTCGCTACATCCACCGCAAACCCATAGCAAGTCTCAGTCGGATGCATCACCACTCCGCCAGCACTAAGAACTGCAGCAGCTTCAGCAAGAACGTCTTTTTGTTGTAGATTAACTTTCTTCATGCCAAAGGATTACAATGAAATAAAGAAAAACACAACTTTAAAGACCAAAAGCACCACTTATACGTTTGGCATGCTTTTTCACAGCAGCTACAACTCCAGTAGGCTCTGGCTCACCACGAAGACGTCTCACCTCTTCCCAATTCACTCTCTTCAAATTAACCGGAACCTTCGAATTAGCAAAATACATAGGAGAACCAAACAGAGTTTTTTCATCAGCATGCTGAGCTGCAAGAAATTCTTCCGGAGATTTATAAACAGAAGGAATATTAATTTCACCAACTGAAAATTCTCCAGCCTCTGGATCGAAATCTCCGCGCTCTGGATCGAAATCGTCATTTTTTGGTGAAGCAATCATAGCAAAAATTTAATTATACCTAAGCCTAATTATAACATAAATACTCACTTCTGTGAAGAAGCCTTGATTGAAAAAAACAGCCTCCAGCCTTTATACTAGGCCAGAAAAATCTAACCCTTCTTATATGAAACTCAAAGTAGCAATCAACGGATTCGGACGGATCGGTCGCCAAGTTTTTCACATTAATTTGTTGAAAAATTATTTTGATATCGTAGCTATAAATGACCTTACAGACGCAAAAACTCTTGCCCATCTACTAAAATATGACTCCAACTACGGCGTACTCGACGCTCAAGTTATAGCCAAAGACAGCAGCCTTTTTGTAGACGGCAAAGAATTAAAAGTTCTTAGCGAAAAAGATCCGGAAAAACTACCATGGAAAGCTATGGGAGTTGATCTCGTCATTGAATCCACAGGATTTTTCACAGACAAAGAAGGTTCAGAAAAACACATCAAAGCCGGAGCTAAAAAAGTAATCATCAGCGCACCAGGCAAAGGTGTAGATTTCACAGTTGTACTAGGTGTAAATGACGATAAATACGATCCAAAAATTCACAATATTATTTCCAACGGATCTTGTACTACAAACTGTCTCGCTCCAGTAGCAAAAGTTCTCAATGATAATTTTGAAATCGTAAACGGACTCATGACTACAATCCATTCTTACACAAACGATCAAAGAATTCTCGATCTTCCACACTCAGACCTTCGCCGCGCTCGCGCAGCTGGACTCTCAATGATCCCAACTTCTACTGGTGCCGCTAAAGCAATCAGCGAAGTTCTCCCTGAATTAAAAGGCAAATTAAATGGCTTAGCTATACGCGTTCCTACTCCCACAGTTTCTCTCGTAGATCTTACTTGCGTAGTAAAAAAAGCTACAACAGTAGACGAAATAAATTCAAAAATGAAAGAAGCAGCCGGCAATAAAATGAGCGGCTTCCTCGGCTACAGCGACGAACCACTTGTTTCCATCGATTACAAAAAATGCCCACTTTCTTCTATCCTCGACGCTCTTTCTACAGAAGTTATTGGTGGCACATTAGTAAAAATCCTTTCTTGGTACGACAACGAATGGGGCTACAGCAACCGCTTAGTAGACCTAGTAAAAATCGTTGGAGACAAAATGTAAAAGGAAAGGACACTTTACAGGTGTTTTTTAGCACTATATAATGTGAAGTGCTAACATTACAATTATGTCTGAAGACCGCAAAAAGAAAGTTCTACAAGCCATTATCAATCATTTTGTCGAGACTGCAGAACCAGTTGGCTCAAACACTATTTTGGTAAGCTACCAGTTTCATGTATCCCCTGCGACTATTCGCAATGACATGATGACTTTGGAGGAAGAAGGTTATATTTATCAACCCCACACTTCCGCCGGTCGTATACCTACGGACAAAGGTTATAGACTTTTTGTCGATGAAATGGCCGACTACAAAAAAGCTCGTCAGGAAGCCATTTTAGCCCTACGCAGCGTTCGCGAAAAATATCGCGCCGACAAGGTAAGAGAGAGACTTTATGACGCCGTTTCTATCATTGCTCGCGCTACAAACGCAGTTAGCTTCGCTACTACCCCTGATAATCCTCACACATTTTTCTTGGGCATGTCGAATGTACTTCGCCAGCCTGAATTTTCTCAAAACAGTGTAAATGCCAGTGAAGTAATGGAGGTATTGGAACGTAGTAATAACTTTCTCAATACTCTCGCAACATTAGAAGTTGATGACACTGTTCGCACTTTTATTGGTGAAGAAAATATTCTCCCACAAATCTTAAGCTGCAGCATCATTGTCACAAAATACGAAGACGATGGATTCAAAGGATACATCGGAATTCTTGGACCAAAACGTATGGATTACGCTTACAATATTGTTCTCCTAGAAGAAATTAAAAAACTATTAAACAACAAATAATTATGGCAGACGAACAGAATCAACCGGTAGACGATTTAGCACAAAAATTAGCTGAAGCTCAAAAACAAGCAGCAGCAAAAGAAGAAGAAGCAGCAGCCCAAGGCGCTAACGACGAACAAACAAACCTTCGTTTAGAACTCGAACAAATGACAGAGCTCGCAAAACGCACTATGGCTGATTTTCAAAATTACAAACGCAGACAAGATGATGAGCGTCGTGTCATTATTACTATGGCAAACGTAGACCTCATCCGTTCATTGATTCCAATCACCGACAATCTCGACCGTGCTAAACAACACGTCCCAGCCGGGGCAGAAGAATGGTTTAAAGGAATTGAAATGTGTTCCACTCAATTACACAAAGTAATGAATGATTCAGGAATGAAACCTATCGAATCTCTCAATCAACCATTTAATCCAGATCTTCACGAAGCACTTGCTCAAGGCCCTGGACCAAAAGACACAGTTGTTGAAGAACTCGAAAAGGGCTACATGCTCGGCGATCGCGTCATCAGACACGCAAAAGTAAAAGTAGGAAACGGCGAATAAATTTATCCTAAACTCATTCTCTAATCACCTCACGTATGGCAAATTTTGATTACAAACAAGCTTTCGTCCACGTAAATATCGACATCACTAAAGAGATGATCGCTTACAAAGGTAAGACAATCCCTGCTCAAGATATAGTAGGAATAGGAATGGGATTTACTGACATTGCAAAAGTGGCTATAGGACAAGCTCTCGGAGGAATTGCCGGTGGAGTCATTGCACAAAAAGGATACAATGGCCAACCTCTCAAAAAAAATCTCAGCGAATTGCCAAAGAGCCGTTTCGCTCAGATGATTATCACCTACATGAAAGATGGTAAACAAAAATTCATTCGTGTCCCTCTTACTACTATGGATGAAACTTGTGTGAAAATGATTCACGAAGTAGTAAAAGAATATTCTCACAAATTCATCGGATTCGGAGGATTACCAATGGTAGAAAAAGAATTAAAGATTTCCGAATTCTGGGCTTTCATTGCAATCGCCGCAGTAGTTCTTCTCATAATTGTAGGTATTGTTTACGCTGCTGGACCACAAGTCCAATCTTAAAATAAACTACGCAATTTTCTCTTGACCACCTTTTGTTAGCACTCTATAATTCAGAGTGCTAACATTTTTAAAAGTTAACTAAATATAATATGGCAAAAATCATTGGAATCGATCTAGGTACTACAAACTCCTGCGTATCCGTTATGGAAGGTGGCGAACCTATCGTAATCGCGAACGTAGAAGGTGGTCGTACAACTCCTTCAGTCGTTGCAATTAAAAACGGTGAACGCCGCGTAGGTGTAGCCGCAAAAAACCAAGCTGCAACAAATCCTGAGAATACAATTTATTCAGCGAAACGTTTCATCGGACGTCAATTCGACGAGTGCGCTGAAGACATTAAAAAAGTTTCATATAAATGTGTGAAAGGAAAAAATGGTGAAGTAGAAATCGTGCTTGATGGCAAAGAGAGACCACCAGCAGAAATCTCTGCAATGGTACTTCAGAAATTAAAAGCAGATGCTGAAGCTTTCCTCGGCTACGAAGTAAAAGAAGCAATTATTACAGTTCCTGCATACTTCAATGATGCTCAGAGACAAGCCACAAAAGACGCTGGTGCAATTGCCGGCCTCGATGTTAAAAGAATTATTAATGAGCCTACTGCAGCTGCCCTAGCTTACGGTCTAGACAAAAAAGGTGGCGACAAAAAAATTGCGGTATTCGACCTTGGAGGTGGTACTTTCGATGTTTCAATTCTTGAAATTGGTGGAGGAGTATTCCAAGTAAAATCCACAAATGGTAACACTCAATTAGGTGGTGATGATTTCGATAGAAAAGTTATGGATTGGATTATTGCTGAATTTAAAAAGGAACAAGGAATCGACGTTTCAAAAGACAAGCTCGCAATTCAACGTATCAAGGAAGCTGCAGAGAAAGCCAAAATTGAGCTCTCAGCACTTCACGAAACAACTATCAGTCTTCCATATTTAACTATGGATGCTAATGGTCCTAAAAATTTCGAGACAAAATTAAGCCGTTCAAAATTGGAAGATCTTACTATGGATCTTATCAATGCTTGTGAAGAACCTTGCCGTAAGGCAATGAAGGATTCTGGCTTGTTTGAAAGCGATATCGACGAAGTAATTCTCGTTGGTGGATCTACTCGTATGCCAGCCGTTCAAGCAAAAGTAAAAGAAATTTTCGGTAAAGAACCAACTCGTGGTGCTAATCCAGATGAGGTAGTAGCTCTTGGTGCCGGTATCCAAGGAGGAATTTTACAAGGAGACAGCAACGTAAAAGACATCTTGCTCGTGGACGTTACTCCCCTTTCACTTGGTATCGAAACTCTTGGTGGCGTGAGCACTGTAATGATTGAAAGAAATTCCGCTATTCCTACATCTAAATCTCAAGTGTTCTCAACTGCTGCTGACAATCAACCTTCTGTAGAAGTACATATTACTCAAGGTGAACGTCCAATGGCCGCTGACAATAAAGATCTTGGTAAATTTACTCTTGATGGAATTCCACCTGCACCTCGTGGCGTCCCACAGATTGAAGTGACTCTCGACATCGATTCAAACGGAATTTTGAATGTGAAAGCTAAGGACAAAGGAACTGGAAAAGAACAACACATTACTATCACTGGAAGCAGCAATATGAGCAAAGACGATATTGCTAAGATGAAACAGGAAGCTGAAAAATTTGCAGAAGAAGACAAGAAAAAGAAAGACATGATCGAAGTGAAAAACAAAGCTGAATCTCTCATTTTCCAATCTGAAAAAACCTTGAAAGACGCTGGAGAAAAAGTAAGCGAAGCTATCAAAAAACCAGTACAAGAAAAAATCGCAGAATTGAAGAAAGTTTTGGAAAACAAAGATGCTAAAGTTGAAGAAATCAACAAAGCCTATGACGTACTAAGCGACGAAATCCAGAAAGTAGGCGCTGAAATGTACAAGAACGCTGGCCCTGCTACAGGCGCTGACGCGAACGCGGCAGCTGCTGGAGCAACTCCTGAAGACGACGGCGTAAAAGTCTACAACAAAGACAAGAAAGCCGACGAACCAGTAGAGGCGGAAGTGGTGGATAAGAAGAAGGAGGTGTAATGGACAAACTAATTAAAACCTAAATATGGTAAACCAGGAGGCAATAACAATAGTGCGTGCAAACATTGCCTCTTTGCACGCACTGGCTAAAGCAGCTGAATCAGTAAATCACAATGGGTTAAAAGGAAAATTTAGAGAAATATTTATCCAAGACATATTGAAAGACTATATGCCCCCAACCGTCGAAGCGCTTGGTGGAACTATAATTTTTCCCGACGGATTTTCAAGAGAATTTCGCAACGAAGACGACGTTGTATTGTATGATCACAACAAGTCACCGCTTCTACTCAAAACTAGCTCTAGAGAATCAATAATGTCAGTAACAGGCGTTCGTGCTCAAATCGAAGTAAAGAGCACACTAAAACTCGAAGACTTAAATAAAGCCATTAATGCAGCAATAGAAATCAATAAGCATTTTCCAAGCAATGAACGTTTTCCAAAGGAAGAAAATAACTTACCAATACATGCAATATTTGCTTTTGACACAGAAATAGATAAAAAGAGTAATATCGGAGAATTGATTTTAAACATATCTAATAAAATCAAATATTCTCCAATAAAAGGCGAACCGACTTGCCCAATACAATCAATTTGTATTGTAAATCACGGGTGTTGGCTTTTTACGGAAAATAAAGGAAAGTGCGGCTGGCACAAAGTAGAAGCAGTTGAGGACAGGGAAATTTTGACTTTCATCAGTATTGTTTCAAATACTCTTTATGGAAACGGCCACGGCCTCGGAGAATACGTCTTTGACACTAACTGGCTAAACGCCCCTGATCCAGAGATGCCCCTAATTAAAATATAACATCGCCTTAATGTCCTACCTACCCCTAATCACAACCGTCACTATAATCCATCTTTTGGCTGTAATTAGCCCTGGACCGGATTTCATTATGTGCGTGCGCAACGCACTTACCTATTCTAGAAAAACTGGAATTTGGACAGCGGTTGGATTTGGGGCCGGTATTTCAGTACATATTTTTTACTGCTTGGCCGGATTAGCATTAGTCATTTCAAAATCGATTCTCGTTTTCAACACCATAAAACTTTTAGGTGCAGCGTACCTAATCTACATTGGAGCGAAATCAATTTTCTCAAAATCGTCAGTAATCGACGTCGGTCAACAAACTAAAAAAGAAGACATTTCACCGCTTGCAGCCATCAAAATTGGATTCCTTACAAATGCCTTAAATCCAAAAGCAACACTACTATTTTTGAGCTTATTTACGATGGTAATTTCCCCAGAAACTCCAGCAACAGTTCAAGGAATAATGAGCTTCATCATGATCGCAAATACAATCATCTGGTTCTCACTTGTTTCCGTTTTCTTCACACAAAAAAAAGTCCGCACCATATTCAATAAATTTCAAAACATCTTCAATAGAACTTTCGGAGGATTGCTAATTGCGCTAGGAGTGAAGGTGGCATTGAGTAATAAATAATAAGAATTTTAGAATTATTTTAACTTTATTTTAAGTTTATTTAATATTTGCCTGCTACTCTTTGGTATATGCAAGTATACAAAACCAAGGCAAACAGATTACAAGGAACAGATTTCCACGAAGTTCGTAAAAAAGCTTTTGGAATTTATACGACAATAAAAAAGAAAAGCAAAAGAAGTCCATACGTCAGATCAGCATATTTCAACAAAGAAAAAATATTTCTTGCCATCTTCTGGCAACACCTTTGGTCTAAAGAAAAATGGCAGGATAGAATGCGTAGATTAAAATACTACGCTGCAGCAATTGAACTAATACAAAATAGTAAATTTGATCCAAAATCAAAAGACAATCCTAATAAACCTGGAGAAATTCTCCATCGATTTACAGGTATTACAAATGATCATTATCTATTTCACGTACAGATTAAAATTGATAAACAATCTGGCCGTAAAGATTTCATTTCAGTCTTTCCAGACAAATAAAAAAAGACCATCCGCTAGGTGTGGTATATAAACCACGGGCCGAAAGTCTTTTCGAGCCAATAGTAGCAAAATAATAGTTAAAATCAAGTTTTATTTAGAAATTTTAGAATTATTTTAAGTTTATTTAATGTTTGCCATAAACAATCTTCCTCATACCCTCACCCTTCCCTTCCTCAAGCCATTCTGCTATACTCTTCTCTATTAATTTTAAATATGAGCGAGACAGAAGACCGCGAACATGAACAACCAGAATCACCAATTTTCGATCCTTCCAGAATGGCACCGGGTGCAGATGCCGCACAATTTCTCGAAGAGCTCAGACAGCTTCAGATACCATGTCCCTGGGGCGACCTCACTAAAGGTGCAGGATTCGTTAAATTCCCCCATCCCATATCTTACATGCCAGACATGGAAGTCCTTCCTTACGTTCCATTAGCTTTAACTTTAGGATCAGGAATGTCGCCACATGACGCTCAATGCAGAGGATTTATACCAACATATCAATTCGGAAAATTAATTCACAGTGACATTATTGAACCACGCGTAGGTCCTAAAAACTATTTAAGAATGGATTTAAGAGATCCGGAAAATATTAATCTTGGTGGCTTCAAAGTCCATGCCCTCATGAGCCAAGCTGTTTTCACTTATGACGGACTCGGAGTTAATTTCAGAGGAAGAGAGAACGAAATAGCAGTCGCAAAGGCTCTTTCGAATCTACTCATGCCAGGCGGAATCATCATAAACAACAACGTAGGGCCTAACATATTCGAAGAAATTCTAATGAAAGAATGTGGATTCAAATACGTTAAAGAAGACTCAGCGTTTGGGGCAGTCATGCTTCAAAAACCATTTGAATGAAACTATTTTTTAGACTAGCATCTAAGCACATGCCAAATTTCACCCTTCAAAAAGCCACAATCGCCAACTGGGAAACTATCGAGCAAATCGAAAAAACTTCGAATAGAAAACTTTATGCACCGAGAATAGATAAAGCAGAAATTCTTCACGACATCACTAATAATTTCATTTATTTTATTGTCGTTGAAAATAAAAAGATTGGATTCATCTCATACATCGTAGAAGCTGATGGAAATATCGAATTCAACGGTCTCGTAATTCTTCCAGAATTCCAAGGCCAAGGAATAGCCAAAGCCACTTTCGAGCAAGTGCTAGAAATGACTAATGCTAAACATTATTCACTCTTCGTTCATCCGGAAAACGAAGCTGCTCTTAAAATTTACACCGATGCGGGTTTTACTATACAATCACGTCTAGAAAATCACTTCGGCGACGGCGAACCAAGATTATTCATGACCCTCGCACATACACTCGCTTAGTGCTAAACTCTCGCTGATGACAAAAATCACCAACGAGCAAAAAGCTATCAACACCATTTATTTCAGCATCGCTGGAAGTGCTGTTCTAGCAATCATAAAATGGCTAGCAGGATTCTTTGGAAATTCATACGCTCTTATCGCTGACGCCATCGAATCGACCACCGACGTTTTTTCATCCTGCTTAGTTTGGTTTGGAATAAAATATTCCAGCAAACCACCAGACAAGAATCATCCCTACGGACATGGCAGAGCGGAGCCATTAATCACCTTTATCGTTGTAGGATTTCTAATCACTTCCGCCACTATCATCGCCTACGAAAGTATTAAAAATATTCAAACTCCCCATTCATTACCAAAAGCGTGGACACTTATTTTTCTTGCTGGAATTATTATTTGGAAAGAAATTTCATACCAACTCGTTCTCAAAAAAAGCAAAGAAACAAAAAGCTCTTCACTCAAAGCAGACGCTTGGCATCACCGCAGTGACGCCATCACTTCCGTAGCAGCTTTCATTGGTATTTCCATCGCCCTCATCGGCGGAAAAGGTTATGAACTAGCGGACGATTGGGCCGCACTTTTTGCATCAGGATTCATTCTCTACAACAGCTATTTAATTTTCAGACCTGCGCTCGGCGAAATTATGGACGAGCATTTATATGATGATCTAGAGGCAGACATTAGAAAAATTTCCAAAAAAGTCGAAGGAATAGTAGACACTGAAAAATGTCTAATTCGCAAAACAGGAATGAAATATCACGTAGATCTACACGCCATTGTCGACGCAAACATCTCAGTAAAAGAAGGGCATTCATTAGCCCACAAACTACAATCAAGACTCCAAGAAGAAATTCCAGAACTAGGTCACGTACTCATACACGTGGAACCTACGGAATAAATCTTAAACTCTATTCAATTTAGTGCTACAATCGAATCATAAACCATAACCCCCTATCCTATGGCTCACGGTCGCGAACAATTTAATCAAACTGAAACAAGAAAGAAACCAAAGAAAACTATGGCAGAGAAAAAACAAGAAAAAAGAGAGAAAAAAGCTAATCGTTAATATCTAATTATCAAGATGGGCGAATCAATCCCAACTTCCGAAGAAAGAAAAACTGCTATTAGAGAAGAACTTATCGCTGGAATAACAGATGAGATAGAAAGAGGCAGTGGCAATACTTGGCTGGCGTGTTTTGCCAGTAAACTCACTGTTTTAGGATTGAGACTACAACAACTAATAAGAAACGAAAAAACAAAAGACGCAGCTCAAGAACTCAAAACACAAGTAAACATCTTAGCTCAGAAACAATTCGGAATAGCTACAGAATTGAATTATCAAGATCCTGGTGAAAAAATTAAAAACAACTTGCTAGACGAACTGACAGAATTATTTTACAAATTTGAACAACTAACATGCTAAAGGAATTTAAAGATTTTGCCATCAAAGGAAATGTCATGGATATGGCCATTGGTATCATTATTGGTACGGCTTTTGGCAAGATAGTAACTTCCCTGGTAACAGACGTCATCATGCCGCCAATTGGCTGGCTCACCGGCGATGTGGATTTCTCAAATTTAAAAATTATTTTGAAACCAGCAGTAGGAACAACCGACGCCGTGAGTATTAATTATGGTAATTTTATTAATTCAATTTTAAGCTTTTTAATAGTCACCTTCTCAATTTTTTTCTTCATCAAACAGATGCATAAAATTCGAGAAAGATTAGACAAGCACCTCGGCAAAGAAAAAAAATCTGCCGAAGAAGAACTCTCAGCAAAACAAATTTCCGACAAACACAAAGAACTAATTGAGCAAACAAAACTCCTCCGCGAGATCCGCGACCACTTGAAGAAGAGCTAATATCCGACACTCTTCTTACCAAAATCCAATCATTGCATCCAAAAATAAACGGCCGTATAATCCACGCGCATATTTTCCAAAAATAAAATGAAAAAAACTTTCAAAGCAGATTTAATTGCCGGAATAATTGTCGGTCTTATTGCTCTTCCACTAGCCATAGCTTTTGCCGTAGCAAGTGGGGCTCGCCCGGAACAAGGTATTTACACCTCCATCATCGCCGGACTCGTAATAGGCCTCCTTTCAGGCTCAAAATTCCAAATTTCCGGACCTACCGGAGCCTTTGTAGTCATTCTCCTCGGCATAGTAAACAAATTCGGCATGGATGGATTAATGCTCGCCGGATTTATGGCAGGTATAATTCTCTTACTTTTTGGAATTTTCAAATTTGGCTCAGCCATTAAATATATTCCCTACCCAGTAGTAATTGGCTTCACCGCCGGCATTGGTGTCACCATTTTTTCAGGAGAAATAAAAGATTTTTTCGGACTACATTTTGATAAAAGACCTGAAGGATTCATCGAAACAATAGTCATGGTAATATCAAATATTGAAAAAGGCTTCAATACCAGCGCTGTCATGATTGGTCTCGTCACCATCATCGCCTGGATACTTTGGAAACGCTACAGCAAAACCTTCCCACCAGCCCCAATCGCCCTAGCTGCAGGCATAATTACTAGCATCATAATCGAATTATTTTTCACAAAATGGTTACCAAAACCAGTTTTAGTCGGGCTAATTCCATCAGGACTTCCGGAATTTCACATGCTCAATTTTTCTTTAGATAGAATAAAACTCCTACTACCATCCGCATTTACAATTGCAATGCTCGGCTCCATAGAATCACTGCTATCCGCGGTAGTCGCAGATGGAATGACAGGTACTAAACACAATTCCAACAAGGAATTAATGGCTCAAGGAATTGGAAATATGATCCTTCCATTTTTTGGTGGAATACCAGCCACAGGAGCTATCGCCCGCACCGCAGCAAACATAAAATCAGGTGCACGCACACGCGCTGCCAGTGTAATTCACGCAATTACTTTGCTACTAATAATGCTCGTTTTTGGAACTTATGCTCAATACATTCCACTTTCCGCCCTAGCCGGAATTCTTATTATGGTTGCTTACAACATGGCTGAAATCCCACATTTCCTACATCTGTTAAAAGCGCCAAAACAAGATGCAGCAGTACTCGTAGCCACATTCTTGCTCACTGTATTTGTGGACCTTACTACGGCAGTAGGAATTGGAATCGTGCTTGCGGCTCTACTTTTCATTCAAAGAGTCAGCAAACTTTCCGTCACCAATATTTTAGAAGACGAAGACATTGGCACAGAGGGCTCAAAATTAATGCATGAATCCCTCAAAGAATTTCCACAAATCAGACTCTACGAATTATCCGGCTCACTATTCTTTGGAGTGGCTTCAGCGCTAGAGAATTCCATTCATCATGGTGCCGGAGAAATTCTAATTTTACGCATGAAACATGTTCATCACATGGACGCTACTGCTTTAAATACTTTAGATATTATCGTAGAAAAAGCCGTAAAAAAGAATGGTGAAGTTTACCTTTCCACAACCAGCGAAAAGATTTTGAAAAAATTAGACAAATACGGAATTATAAAAAAGATTGGTGGTCGAACTCATTGCCCTTCATCAACAACAAAGGCGATAGAATTAGCAAAACATGATCTACATGCTACAATGGCAGCAAATCTAAAGATTCAGAAATGAAATCTTGCCATAAATGTCAAAATAAATTCACGGTAACTTCTGAAGATAAGAAATTTCTCGAAGAAGTTAGTCCTATTTTCCATAATCAAAAATACTTAATTCCAGAGCCTACTCTCTGCCCTGACTGCCGTGCTCAACGCCGCATGTCTTGGCGTAATGAACGTTACTTCCACAAAAGAGAATGCGACCTCTGCAAAAAATCTATTTTATCAATGTACAGTTCAGAAGTTAAATTCCCAGTCTACTGTCTTGATTGTTGGTGGAGCGATAATTGGGATCCTAAAAAATATGCCCAAGATTTCGACTTTAATCGTCCATTTTTCGAACAATTTTTCGAACTTCGCGATAAAACTCCTCATTTTTGTCTCGCAAATCTCGCTAGCACAATGGAAAATTCTGATTTCTGCAATCATGCTGGATACTTAAAAAACTGCTATCTCCTGCTGAATTCCGATGAATCCGAACAATGCATGTATGGAAAAGGGGTGAACCGCTGCTTCAATTGTCTCGACTGTTTCAAAATCTATGATTGCCAAGCTTGCTACGAATGTATCAATTGTAATAACTGCGCATTTTCTACCTTCCTCATTGATTCCTACACCTGTGATTCATGCCATTTTTCCGCCAATCTTATAGGCTGCAAAAACTGTTTCGGCTGTGTAAATCTTCGCAATAAAGAATATTATTTTCTCAATAAACAATACAAGAAAGAAGAATACGAAAAAAAAGTAATCGAATTCAAAAAAAATCGCTCACTTACAGATCTCTGGAATCAATTTCAAGAATTTAGAAATAAACTTCCCTTCAAAGCGATGCAGGAAAAAAACACTGAAAACTGCACGGGAGAATATTTAGTAAATTGCAAAAACTGTTCAGATTGTTATGACTCAGAAAATCTAGAAGAATGCCGTTATTGCAACGATTTAAAGAAGGGAGAAAAGGTTAGCTACAAGAATATGGACATCTCCTATTTTGGTATGGGCGTAGACTATTCATATGAATGTTCCGCATCGGGATACAAAGCAAATCACACTCTTTTTTGCGAAAATGTTTGGGAATCTTATGATGTATTTTACTCACAACTTTGCACCAATAATTGTCACGATCTTTTCGGCTGCGCAGGAATGAAACATGCAGAGCACTGCATTCTTAATAAGCAATATTCAAAAGATGAATATCAAAAATTAGCACCAAAAATAATAGAACATCTCAAAAAAGAAAATGCTTGGGGAGAATTTTTCCCATCTGAATATTCTGGCTTCAAATACAATGAAACAACAGCTTCAGAATATTTCCCAATGAATACCAAAGAAGAAAAAGATATAAACGAAACAAAAGCCGACAGCAAAAATAATATTCTGATTTGTGCAGAATCAGGGCAGCCTTTTAAACTTCAATCCTCAGAATTAAACTTCTACAATCAAATGGGTTTACCAATTCCCCTATTCCATCCAGACGTACGTCACTTCCACCGTCTTGCACTTCGCCGCCCGAGAAAACTCTTCGAGCGCACTTGCAGCAACTGCCAAAAACAAATTATAAGCAGTTTTTCACCAGAACGCCCAGAAAAGGTTTACTGCGAAAAATGTTATCTAGAAGCCGTTTATTAGACCTTCAGCTTAGCCTTGTATTTCTCCCTTAGTTTCGTCAGCTTCGGTGAAATAACCACCTGGCAATATGGCGCATCAATATTCTTCGCGAAATAATTTTGATGATAATCTTCTGCTTCATAAAATTCATGCAATGGTTCCACTTCAGTCACAATCATATCTTTAAATTCCCCAGAGTTTTCCAAATCACTAATGAAATTTTCCGCAGCAGCCTTTTGTTCTTCAGAAGTATACAAAATTACAGATCTATACTGAGTCCCTCTATCCGCACCCTGCTGATTCATCGTCGTAGGATTATGAGTATGGAAAAACACATCCAATAAATCTCGATAAGGAATCACACTAGGATCAAATTCAATTCTAATAACTTCTGCATGACCGGTCTCGCCACTAGAAACACTCTCATAATCATGATCCAAACCTTCTCCACCGGCATAACCAGGCTTCACTGAAACGACCCCATTCAACATTACAAAAATGGCTTCAGTACACCAGAAACATCCTCCACCAAAAACTGCAATTTCTGTTTTCATAAATTATTTCTTAGGAACAAATTTTAAAGAAAGTGAATTAACACAATGACGAGTATTCTTAGGCGTATATCTCTCCCCCTCAAACACATGCCCCAAATGACCACCACAATTTATGCAGGTAATTTCCGTTCTGATCCCATCTTTATCTACAGTTTTCTTCACCGCACCAGGAATTTCCTGATCAAAACTCGGCCACCCACAACCCGAATGGAACTTACTATCTGAGGTATAAAGCGGCGCATTACAACGACGACACATATAAGTACCTTCCACGTAAAAATCCTCATATTCACCAGTAAAAGGCCTTTCCGTGCCCTTATAAACAATCACTCTCTCCTCCTCTGGAGTAAGATCATTAAATTTTGCCATATTAATCATTATCAATAAATATTTCCGTACTTCTCAACCATTTTCTCACAGCCTTCCAGAAAGGCAAAATAGACAAAGCATATTTCAAATAAACAATTCTCTTCAAAAGCCAAACCCAATTCCCACTAAAAAGTCTTTCTCCGGATTTCCACACAGCATACTTTCCACCTATAGGTATCACCATCTGCATTTTACCAGGAACAAAGGCTTTCATTTCTTTTCCCTGAGACAATCTAAATATATTTTCAGCCAGTATTTCACCCTGTTCCACAGCCACAGATCCCAGCATAGGTAAGCGCTTCCCTGGATTAACAGTATCTTCAAAAAAAGCATTATCTCCACCGGCAAAAACATTTCTATCTTCGTAGGATTGTAAAAATGGATTTACCAAAATTGCACCACCATATTTTTTCTCACCCAGACCCGCCGACACTACCGGATTCACCATTACTCCACCTGTCCAAACCAAAATATCATAAAATTTCTTCTTCAATTTTCCATCCTTGCCTTTCAAAACAATTTCTTTTTTCTCAACTTTTTTAATCAAAGTCTGCAAAGATACCACCACTCCTAGCTTCTTCAATCTCGCTAACACAAGAGCTGTTCCTTCTTTATCCATGCCCAATAATTTTTCAGTTCCTTCAATTAGTTCCACATTCACTTTTCTACAATCGTATTTATATTTCGCACATAATTTTTTCAATGATCCAATCAACTCTCCAGCCATTTCTACACCAGTTGCCCCGCCCCCGCCAATCACAATATTCACCGTTCTAGAAACTCTTTTCTTCTTTAACTCAGCAAAGAAACCATCAAGATGACAATTGAATTTCAAAGCATCGGCCACGGTTTTCATGGTCATAGCATTCTGTCTTAAACCAGGAATACCAAAATAATTATTCTCACTACCCATAGCCACAATCAAATAATCGTAACTCAATGCTCCACTATCTTTCAAATGCACTATTCTCTTATCACCATCAATTCCAATCACTTCATCATGAATAAAACGCCCTCTACCAAAAAGCAATTTATAAATTGGTGTAGCCACAGTCTCCTTGAGCTGAAGCATACAACTATCCGTAATCTTCTTATTAAAAGCAGTAGCGACTTCATATAAATCAGATCGATATATATGAGTAGATTCCTTATCTACCACTACAATCTCTCTTTTTATTCCAGCATTAATACACTTTTCCGCCAAATCTTGGGCAGCACGAATTCCCACGAATCCACCACCCAAAATTACAATTTTGGTAACTTTTACCATCTCATCTTATTTATATCATCCGGATCATTTCCAAATCTACAAATATATTCTTGATGAACAGCAATTTTTTGTCTCAATAAATCAATCACTGCATCGCGCTTTGCAGCAACGGCATGATTATTTTTCGCACCTTCTCTAATCAAATCCATCGCTACATGATAACAACTCACACCATTCGCCACAGCCATATCAAAAGGTGTAGTAGTAGAACCTTCTTCTTTATATCCATGAATTATAAATCTTTCAGAACTAGTATATGGCCACAAAATTTGCTCCACATCATTAGTATATCCATGATAATTGAAAACAACTTTTCTATCCTTAGTGAGATAGTAATTGAGTCCTTCCTTAGTCAGACAATTCTGCCCATGAGAACAATAATCACCCAAACCAATAGAAGTTAATTCAGAAACATTCACATAACGAATTTTCAATTCAGGTACCAATTCTTTACAAAGCTTCACTCCAAAAAGTGCTTCTCTAGTTACATAATCTCCACAAGAAGCTAGCACTACATCAGGATTTTCCGTAGCCTCTTTTCCGCCTACCCAATCCCATACTCCAATACCAACTTTTGCCTGCTCTCGTGCCTCTTTTAGCGTAAGCCACTGCGGTAATTCGGTCTTTCCAGCTACGATTACACAGATTGCATTTTTACGTTTCAAAGTCTCCTCATAAGCTACCAATAAACTATTTGCATCCGAAGGGAAATAAAGCTGACTAAATTTTCCATGTTTCTGCAAAACATTAGAAATAAAACTAGGATTTTGATGTGAATATCCATTATGATCTTGTCTCCAACCCAAACTAGTAAGCAAATAAACTGGACTCGCCACAGGTTTTCTCCAGCTTACTTTCATGCTTTGTTTTAGGAACTTCGCATACTGATCGACCATACTGGAAATAATAATTCCAAACGCTTCATAAGTTGCGAAAATTCCATGACGACCCGTAAGAATATATCCCTGCAACCAGCCCTGAAGCGTATGTTCACTAAGCATTTCCATCACACGACCTTCAGTCGTAATATTTTCGTCAGTTTTCTTAATTGGCCACATATAAGCGCGTTTTGTAGCCTCGAAAATCACACCCAATTTATTTGATTCGAATTCATCCGGACACATCATACGGAAATTATCTTTGTTCACTTTGAAAATATCTCTAAGCAATTTTGAAGACTGCCCAACACTGCTCGCCATAAGCTGTCCTCTTCGTTCAATTTTCAATTCATACTTTTCTAATTTTGGAATTTTCAAAGCTTTGAAAAAATTTCCACCAACCGTATGACGATTCATTCCCATGCGATATTTAGCCTTCGGCATGAATTCAAAAAGTTCTTTTTTTGGCTTACCTTTCTTATCAACAAGCTCCTCAACCTTATAACTTTTGAGCCATCCATCAATAGCAACAAGAGCATCTTTATCAACACTTGGATGTTCAACAGGGATGCCATGAGCACGGAAAGATCCCTCCACCAAACGATTATGATACTCATGAATTCCATGCCATCCTTTTGGTGAACGCAACAAAATTACTGGCCACTTTGGCTTATTAATAATTCCTTTCTTACGCGCCAACATCTGTACTTCACGAATTCTTTGATAAGCTTTTTCCAAAGTCTCTACCATCTTCACATCAGTTTTTTCAGCATCATTCTCAGGCTCATGAACAATCATCGGTTCATAACCATAACCAGTAAACAATGACTTCAATTCCGCATCACTCATTGTTCCATAAAGTGTCGGATTTGATATCTTGTATCCATTTATATGCACAATCGGCAACACCGCACCCGAAGTTTTTGGATTCAAAAATTTATTACTATGCCAAGCCGTCGCTGTCGGACCAGTCTCAGATTCTCCATCACCAACTACCACCGTAGCAATCAAATCAGGATTATCCATCACCGCACCATAAGCCGTCGCGAGACTATAACCAAGTTCTCCGCCCTCAAGAATAGAACCAGGCACTCCAGGAGTCACATGACTCGGAAAATGTGTATGTGGCCAACTAAAATCATGAATCAAACGTCCAAGCCCCTTCTCATCAACACTAAATTCCTTATAAAATTCTTGCAAAGTTCCCTCCATAAAAAGATTAGCAAGTACTGCCGGCGCACCATGACCAGGTCCCACAATAAACATCATTTCGCACTTATGTTTCCAAATTAAATAATTCAAATTGGAATAAATAAAATTAAGTCCTGGAACTGTACCCCAGTGACCCAAAATACGTGGTTTAAAATCTTCTATCTTCAAAGGCTCGCGCAACAAATAATTACCTTTCAAATAAAGCGCAGAAGCGGCTATGTAATCAACAAAACGGCGATATTTTTTCTGCCACTGCAGAAACTTTTGATCATTCTTATTCATAGGAGAAATTTGAGGAAATAACTCTACAAAAGAGAATAACACCTATGCGCCAGATTGTAAAAATTATCGCCACACAAAAATAGCCCCGCTCTTTCAAGCAGGGCTATTTAGAAAAAGTTCTAATTAAGAGCCAACATAGTATTTACAAAGCTAAAACTTGCATAAGAATATGGAAAAAACTTAGAACCTCCACCAAAATTACTAAGCAAATTTTTCTCAAAAGCTTTAGAATATATAAAACTAACTACACCATTGCTTCCACCATACCATGAGTTAGGATCAATATCCGTATATGGTGCAGTCAACCAAACTTTTGGTTGAGAAGCAGCAAGAGTCAATAATTTAGCAGCCTCAACTCTGCTAACAGGTTGCTGTGGCTTAAAAGTACCATTAGAAGTACCTGCGATCCATCCCTCAGCATAAAGTTTTTGGACAGCAATAAAATAAGGGCTAGAACTTGGTACATCACTAAAAATTGGTGTAGTACTTGCCGTAGACTTAAAAACATATTTTTTACTCACTAAATCCTTATAAAGAGCATTTGCTGCTTCACCTCTAGTTACTGATTCGAGCATACTATTAGGACAAGGCGTTGAAGCCATAGTAAAAATTGACTGATTATTTTCGTTATATTCAGCAATTTTATTGTTTGGATCAAGAGTTACGCCTACACCAGGATCAAGAACCTTACCTCCAGCACAAGCAAAGCTTTGCAAAATATCAAAAGAATATGTCGTATCAGTATTTGCCGGAACTTTTTTCCATCCCATATACTTAGTATAATCTCCAGCATTCAAATCTACTTTCCACTCAGCCTCTGGACCACTATTTTTCAATGCAACACTAACACGATAATAAGGAACACCATTGTAACTAGTATCGGCAATTTTTACACTTGATACGCTAAGATCAGGCAATAATGAGATTTGACCTTTTAACCCATTACCACCCATAAATAAAGAACCTGCCAGAACAGCAGCAACAACTGCCACACCAATAAAAATTTTGCTTTTTTGTTCCATTTTGTTTTTGTTATTTAATAGAAACTTGAATATATTATAACACAAATAGACGCCTTAGTCAAAGAGCTGCTTACCCATTTTACTTAAGAAAATCTCCTATCTATGGGCCCAAATAAATCCCATCCTCTTATCATAGTGGTTTGACCACATCTCCACCTTAAAACCATGCTTTTGAAAAACATCCTGAAGTTTTTTAGGATTCATATCAAAAGTATAGCGATGACATTCTACATAAAAATTCTCAATCACAGCAAAAGCCTCCACACTCAAATTTTCCAAAATTTCAAATTCCGCTCCTTCACAATCCATCTTCACTAAGCTCACACTAGCTAATCTGTTTTGCTCCAAAATGCGCTCTAGAGTCACCACATTCACCAATTTCTCCTCACCGGAAAAATCCCCAGCCGCCTCAGCACTAAGCAAAGAATGATTATGCGAATCATTACTCACATACATAGTCCTCTGCTCAATCTTCGCACCTACAGCCACATTCTTCGCCGTCACATTTTTCACATTATTATACTGTAGATTATCTTTCATCGCCGTAAAATTATCTTCATCAGGCTCATAAGCAAATATCTGCATCTTTGGATTCAACACCGAACAATACACTGAAAACATTCCCACATGAGCCCCAATATCAATAATGGGACTTTTAGCCTTCATTATCACCGGCTCGAGCATTTTATATTCACGCTCGGCAAAAATCTCACTAAACACTGACTCATCTGCATCAGAATTAATAGTAATTTCTACCTGTTTCTTATTGTAAACAATTTTCTTTTTATAAGGCATCTCTAATTTTTAATTTGCGCTCGTCGTAACCGTCTTAGTCACTTTATCACTAACTCTACCATCCGCATTTTTTACCCAAAAACTAACAGTATAAGTAGTATTTGGTGAAAGCATATTGCCTACAGTCAAAACTCCTTTCAAGTTATTCTCAAAAAAATCTTTGCCATAACTACCACTTCCCATTCCTTGATCTCCAGGCTTAGAAGAAGAATCCATACTATAGTAATAATCAGTTATAGGAGTGCTACCATAGTAATCTGGCTTCTTCACATTGAAATCGATACTATTCTTGTTAATCGCAGCCGTAGAAACAGTAGGTCTATCAGGATTTACGGAAAGACCAGGGAAAGTCGCCACGACTTTATTTCCTACTTTTCCATTTTTATTATTTACCCAAAAACTAAATTCATAATTTGGTTGCTCAAGCTTAGTTTTATCTGGAAAAAGCTGATATGTAACAGTCCAGCTTTCACCAATATTATTACCAGCGATACTCGTGGATCCCTTCTGTCCTGATCCATCATTTGGATTAGTATAATCTTCAAAAATAGAATCCAAAGCACTATCACCAGTATATTTAGGCAATGTAACTTTCAAAGTAATCGCAGAGAAAGTCTGAGAAACTTTAGACACAGTCGGAGCAGCAGGCTCTAAAGGCTGAGCAGTAGTAAGAGTTTCCACATTAGAATAAACACTACTCTCTCCACCTACATTCAAAGCCTTCACTCTAAAATGATACATAGTCGAAGGAAGACTAATAAAAATCATTCCTCCATTTGCTTTAAGTTCAGCAGCATAATATTCCACCGAAACAGTATTGCTAGTGTAATCAACATCATTGCCGACCTTATATTCAACTACATAAGACTTCAAAGCACCATTACTAGTCTTCGCAGGTACAGTCCACTTAAGTAAAACAGCATTAGGAGTAGTAGAACTTGCAGTCAAAACCGGCGCATCAAATTGCTGATTTACCACTGGCGGATTCACCACCTTATCAAAAACCACCTGATCAAAACTACCAACTTTTTGCTCTAAAATTAACATCGCACGATAAATATTATTGCTCACTTCTCCTCTAGTAACAAAAGACATAGGCGCATATTTAGTACCAGCAATATCCACTATATCCATAGACTCAGCTACGAACATATAAGGACCAAACCACTGAGAAAAATCTACATCACTATAAATTGATTGGCCAATAGCCTTATCTGGAATTGGGAAACCTTCAGCATTCAAAAGCATTTTCATCGCTTCTACTTTCATCGAAGGCTGTTCAGGTTTAAAAGTGCCATCATCATATCCCTTCACCCAATTTTTTTCCTTCGCAAAACAAACATATTTTGCATACCACTCAGTTTTCACATCAGGAAAACAATTTTTATAAACCAATTCGCTTGGATTGTAACCAGCTCCCCCAACTAAAATTTTCAAAAGTTCCGCTCTATTAATTTGATTATCAGGTTTAAAAGTGGCATCTGCATATCCACTCACCACGCCTTTTGAAAGTAGATATTGAATTGCTGTCTCATACTTATGACCAGAGATATCAGTCAAACCAGGTGTAGCGAAAACAGTACCGCCAATTTGAAATAACATAATACCGGCAAGCATTAATCTAATAATTTTTTTCATAGGAAATTGTTTTTAATAAAACACTAATTAAATATACGCGACTAATTAGGTATACGGCAAGCATTCGCCTAAATTACATATAACTGAATCTACTTGCCGCTAAATTTCAATTAACCTATATTAAATTCAACAGGCCTTAAACCAATTTTTATGCAATTCTTTCTCGACACAGCAAACATCGAAGATATCAAGAAATATTCTACATGGGGAATTATTGATGGAGTCACTACAAATCCATCTCTCATCGCTAAAGAAGGAGTCTCCCTCGAAAAACGCATCAAAGAAATTGCCAAAGTAATTAAAGGACCAATCAGTTCAGAAGTAATTAGCACAGATTTAGCAGGCATGCTCAAAGAAGGTCGCGCATACGCTAAATGGGCTAAAAATATTTATGTAAAAGTGCCAATGACGGCGGTAGGTCTTCAAGCAGTATCCACTCTCAGCAAAGAAGGAATTAAAACAAATGTAACTTTGATTTTTTCCGCAGGACAAGCCATTTTAGCAGCCAAAGCAGGAGCTACTCTTATCAGTCCATTCATTGGTCGTCTCGACGATATTTCCGAAGACGGCATGGCTCTAATCGCTGACATTGTGAAAATTTTCCAAAATTATAAATTTCCAACTAAAGTACTCGTAGCCAGCATTCGTCATCCACGTCATGTCATCGAAGCGGCAAAACTTGGCGCAGATATAGGCACAATGCCACCTGCAGTTTTCGAACAATTAGTTCATCACCCACTTACCGATTCCGGAATCAAAAAATTCATGGAAGATTGGGAAAAAGTAAAAAACAAACAATGATTAAATTTGATTTAAAAAATTTAGGATCACAAAATTTAGAAGGTAATATTGGCGCCTACATTGAAGCTGTAAAAAGCCGCAAACAAGGTTTCTACAAAATAGTTGATGATAAAAAAACTACCAAAGAAATTCTAAAATTTGCCAAGACCTCACGCAAAAAATATAAACATTTTGTCTTGCTTGGAATTGGCGGATCATCACTCGGCCCTATTTGTTTGGAACAAAGTTTTAAACATCTTTTTAAAGAGAAGAAACTCCTCGTTCTCGATAATATTGATCCTGTAGTTTTAGCTGAGACCGAAGAAGTAATTGATTACAAAACTACACTTTTTCTTGTAGTAACAAAGTCCGGAACTACACCGGAAACAATGTCCCAATATTTTTATTTCCGCGATAAAATTAACAAGAAAAAACTCGATCCTAAAAAACATTTTGTTTTCATTACCGATCCGGAAAAAGGCTTACTTCGCAAAATTGCCAAAGAAGAAAAAATTCCATCTTTCGTAATTCCAGATAATGTCGGTGGCAGATTTTCTGTACTCACTCCTGTCGGACTTTTACCAGCTGCATTACTCGATATAAAAATCGAAAAAATGCTCAAAGGTGCGCAAAAAATGCGCGACCAATTTCTCTCCAAAAATACCAAGACAAACCTTCCTTTTCAATTAGCAAAAATTCAATACGACCTTGCTCAAAAAGGAAAATCCATCAACGTGATGATCCCCTACGCGCAGAAACTTTCACGCATGGCCGACTGGTATCGCCAACTTCTAGCCGAAAGTATTGGCAAGAAATTTAACAATGAAGAAGAAATCATAAACGTAGGAATTACTCCTGTAAATGCCCTAGGCGTCACTGATCAACATTCTCAATTACAACTCTACAACGAAGGACCAAATGACAAACTTTTCATCTTCATCGAAGTGGAAAAATTGAAACCTGTACTGAAAATTCCAAAGGTCTACAAAAACAATCCAGACCTCGACTTCCTAGATAAGAATGTGACTTTCAATCAACTTCTTCAAATCGAAAAAGACGCCACAGCTTCCGCTCTAACAAAAAATTCTCGTCCAAATTTCACCATTAAAATCGATGAAATAAACGAAGAAAATATCGGCGCACTATTCATGCTCTTCGAAGGCGCCACCGCTTTCCTAGGAGAAATGTTCAACATAAACACCTTTGATCAACCAGGTGTCGAGCTCAGTAAAAAACTCACTAAAGAAGCGCTATTGAAACTCTAAGTCTGATCTTCTTTAAATTCAATTACTTATTAGATTTTCTTAATTTATTAGCGCCCATATTAGTGCGTGGCTTACCCTTAGGCGCAGCACTCAATAAGCCTCTCAATTTATAATCCGGAATACCATCCACCTTCGTAAATTGATCAAAATCAACACGAGTCATCATCCCCTTGCGTGAACCAGAAACCATTACCACATAAAAAGCCTGACCATCTTCAGTTACTCTAGGATTTATCGCATAGGTATCAGCAAAAAGACCACCAACAATCTTATGAGTCGCATCTGATGGAACCTCAACATTCACAGTCGATTCTCTAACTCTCTCGGAAATAGAGCGAACTTCACTCGCTGTATCAAGCCAAGGATCCCTATCTCTCGCATTATCAATTCTTCTCAAACGAGCAGCAAGAGCCACCTTTATTGCTTCCGGATCCTTTGAAGCAGCTGGGATAGAAGCTCCCCTAAAATCAAGAGACCAACGTGTATCTCTAATAGTAGGCATTTCCTCCAAATCAGTAGGATCTAATCCATCACTATCGTCTAAACCTTTTATAGACATAATTTAAATTATAAAATTAGGAGAGTGATTTTCGCACGAAAACCACCCTCTGTCAATTATGCGTAAACCAAAAGTAGACTCTCGAAGAAATTTCCGCTAAACTGCTGCAAGAACAAGCCATTAAGCCAGATTTACCATGACAATTCCACAACTCTCGACTCCCCTTTCTCCAGATCAGATCAGTTTTCTCCAGACATTCAGTAAATCCTGCCGTCGTTCAATTTTGGAAATGGTAACCAATGCACAAAGCGGTCATCCAGGTGGAGCCCTCTCTTGCATAGACTTTTTGACTGTCGTTTATTCCTACATCATCTCTCAAGGAGGCGAGAAAATCGTGATCAGCAACGGTCATATCTCCCCTGCCGTTTACAGCACTTTGGCTGAAATGGGCTACATTCCAAAAGAAGACGTCGTAAAGAATTTCCGCAAAATTGGTTCAGTGTATGAAGGTCATATCACTCGCCACGTTCCAGGAATTTGGTATGGAACTGGTCCTCTTGGAATTGGTGTTTCAGTAGCTTCAAGTTTTGCTTGGGCAGAAAAACACAATGGCACTAATCAAAAAGTTTTCGCAGTTGCCGGTGATGGTGAATGTCAGGAAGGAGAAATTTACGAAACAATGCACTTCGCTAGAAAATATAATCTCGATAATTTAATTCTTTTTGTTGATTACAATAAAGTGCAATTAACGGCTAGTATTAAAGAAACAATGAACCTCGACCTCGTGAAAGTTTTCGCAGCTTCAGACTGGAATGTGATTGAAGTAGACGGACATGATTATCAGAAAATGTGGGCAGCAATCGGCGAGGCTTACAAAAATACTGGCAAACCTACAGTCCTTATTGGTCACACAATTATGGGACAAGGTGTGGATTTTATGGAAGTAACAGGCCAAGCTCACAAATCTGATTGGCACGGAAAAGCGCCAAAGCCAGAACAAATTGCTGAACCGGTAAAAGCCTTAACTCTCACTCCGGAAGAAGAAGCTCTACTCGCAGATTTCCGCAAAAATTCTATCAAGTGGCATCCGACTCCAACAGTTTATCCAGCACTATTAAGCGAAACAAAAGTAAAACCAGGCACACCAATTACATACAAAAAAGAAGAATTAACAGATTGCCGCACGGCTTACGGTAAAGCACTTCTCGACCTCGCAAAAAATAATCCAGAAGTAGTGGCTCTTACTTGCGACGTTAAAGATTCAGTAATGACAAAGTTTGTTGCTGCTGAATATCCAGATCGTCATATCGAATGCGGAATCGCCGAACAGCACATGATTTCAGCTTCAGGTGGACTCAGCTTAGATAATTTCACTCCATTCTGTTCTACTTTCGGCGCTTTCATTTCTAGCCGCGCCAAAGACCAAGCCCGTGTAAATGACATCAATTATGCCAACGTAAAAATGGTCGCAACTCACTGCGGACTTTCCGTGGGCGAAGACGGTCCTACTCATCAGGCAATCGACGACATGATGTCTTTCCTAGGAATGTACAACACTATGGTAGTAGAACCTTCCGACCCAAATCAAACTGACCACATGATTAGATATGTGGCTTCCCACTACGGAAATTTCTATGTACGTATGGGTCGTCATAAATTCCCAGTTCTTACAAAAACTGATGGCACACCTTTCTACAATGCTTCATACAAATATGAATACGGCCGCAGCGATGTAATCCGCGAAGGTAAAGATCTTACTATCGCCGCTACCGGCGCTATGGTGAATGAAGCAATGAAAGCTTATGAAATTTTAAAGACATCAAAACCAGAACTTTTCATCGAAGTTGTCGCTGTAAGTTCAATCAAAAAATTCGACGATACATTGATAAACTCAATTAAGAAAACTGGAAAAGTAATTACAATTGAAGATCACAATGTAAACTGCGGTCTCGGCAATCAACTCGCCGCACACCTCTTACAGCTCGGCATTAAGCCAAATTCATACAAGAGCCTTGGCGTCACAGCCTACCAACTTTCCGGCACTTCTGAAGCTCTCTATCATCTCAATGGTTTGGACGGTGAAGGAATTGCGAAGACAATAAATGAAACAAACTAATATGACTAAATTAACCATAGAACGCTCATTCTCAGCCCCAATAGAAAAAGTTTGGGAAGGATTTACTAACGCAGATAAACTAAAAAAATGGTGGGCTCCACAAGGGATGGAATCATCATATATTTCTGTTGATTTAAAAAAGGGCGGAATATTTAGATATTGTCATAAAGGGCCAGATGGCAAAGAATTTTGGGGCCGAGGAGTTTATCAAACAATTGAGCAACCAAAATTTTTATCCTTCATTGACACATTCAGTGATTCACAAGGCAATCCGGTTCCATCATCCTACTACGGAATGGATGGCAAAGAGGTAGTAGAGTCATTAGTAGAATTTAAATTAACAGTAGCAAATGGAATCACTAAAATGGAAATGATCGGAGATAATCCACATGATGATTCTATCTTGGAAGACATGAAAAAAGGATGGAACGGTATGTTTGATAAGCTTGAGACACTTTTAAAAAACGAATAATTTAACATCCCTTCCTATCAATATGCAAAAAATCATCCCACACCTATGGTTTGATAAAGAAGCCTTAGCAGCTGCAGAATTTTATACTTCCATTTTCGAAAATTCCAAAATTACCGTCAAAGCAAAAATCAACGATACTCCTTCTGGCGATTGCGACATTGTCAGTTTTCAAATCATGGGTTTTAACTTCGCAGCTATCAGCGCAGGTCCAATTTTCAAAATCAATCCATCAATATCCTTCAGTTTGAATCTAGAAACTAAAGAAGAAGTACAAGCACTTTGGGACAAGCTCTCCCCTGGTGGACAAGTTCTTATGGAATTACAAAAATATCCTTTTAGTGAATTCTATGGTTGGCTAAATGATAAATTCGGAGTTTCCTGGCAATTAATTGCGCTTGGCGAAAACGCCCATGGCAGACCAAAAATCACTCCAGCACTAATGTTTACACAAGATGTCGCAGGAAAAGCCGAAGAAGCAATAAATTTTTATAAATCAATTTTTGAAAATTCTAAGATTGGAGATATTTTTCGCTACCCTGCAAGCCCAGGACCAGATAAGGAAGGGACAATCGCACATTCTACATTTTTTCTGGAAGGCCAAGAATTTATGGCTCTTGATTCTGCTCAGAGACACGCCTTCACTTTCGACGAAGCAGTTTCGCTAATAATAAATTGCCAAGACCAAAAAGAGATAGATCATTTCTGGGGCAAACTTTCCGCCTTTCCAGAAGCTGAACAATGCGGCTGGGTAAAAGATAAATACGGCGTCTCGTGGCAAATAATTCCCGCAAACATGGGAGAACTAATGTCAAAAAATCCTGCCAAAACCACTCCCGTCATGCTCAAAATGAAAAAAATAGATATTGAAGCATTAAGAAAAGCCGGAGAATAGATCTTAACTATTTTAGAATTTATTTAACTTTAATTTAAGAAAATTTTAACTTTGGTTATTATAACTGAAGTGTATTTAACATTCCATGGGGGTGGCAGGTTGCACAACGAGCCTGATAAACTACCCTGTAGGGGTTCAACTCCCCTCACATCCACCGGTGTTAAGTACAAACATAAAGAACCCCAAATCAAAGGGGTTCTTTATTTGTGACAGTGCATCGCAAGCCTGATATGCCAATATTATAGCAAAACCACCAATCAAAAGAAAAGGCCCCAGTCGGCTTGCGCCTCGTGAGACCTTTTCGGGTAAGCATAAGTTAATTGCGTCCTAGGACGCTCAACCTTATTCTTCGTCTCCGAAACTTCTTCTAGAACCTGAGAAACCTCCTGTTCTTGGTTTTGGTGGACGAGCCTCGTCTAATTTGAGAGGACGACCATCAATTTCTTTACCTTGTAGAGCTTCTAGAGCTTTTTCAGCTTCTTCGATGCTTGAGAAGGTAATGAATGCGAAACCTTTTTGTTCTGGTTTGTAGCAATCTACGACAGTGCCGTAAGCGCCAAACTCAGCCATAAGAGTTTCTTTTGTAGTAACGTAAGCAACGTTACCAACAAAGATCTTTGGATTTGTCATACTTTTTAAAGTAATGAAATAATAATGCACGCTTCTTATCCTTACGTCATTACTTAAGATAATTAAGATGTGAGTGATAGATACGAGTCAATGCAACGGAACTATAACAGATCTACGAGAAAGCGCAAGATGAAATTGAGCCCGCAAATTATTTTTTTGGCATCATTTTTATGAAGTTCAATTTTTCAGTTTCCCAGTTTTCCAAAATCTTTTCGACTACCTCACTTCCAGTCTCGCTATAATAATCCGTCATTCTAGCTTTCATAGCATCAAAATCGGTCTCATTCATATCCTCTGTCTCAATATAAGCCTTAGAAATTTTATCTCTTCTTGTTCCTGCCGGATCATATACAAATAATTTTCCACCGGTCATTCTTGAACCAAGCTCACCAACCCAATCACCAAGCATAAATCCTTCACCCGCAGTCATGTATTCAAAAGGATAATCATTCGCACCTTCAGCCACAATTGTCGCTCCACTATTTCTCACACCAAGACGTGCACCAGCTCTACCCGGACAATACAAAGTACCACCGGTGGCACACATACAAGCCTGATTTCCAATCAAGACATGACCAGATTTTTTCTTCAAATCCGGATGAGCTCTTACGATAATTTTTCCATTTCCAGACATATAAGCACCTACTGAATCATTGAGGAATCCTTCATGTTTCAAAACCATACCATTACCAGCATATGCACCATAATTATGTCCTCCTTCTCCCACAGTATTCAAAGTAACCTCTTGTCCTGGCTTCAACTTTCCAAATCGTTCTAATCTTTCATAAATCTGCCCAGAAAGACCGGTACCAATTTCTCTGTCAGTACTCTTAATTTGCAAAGAAATATTCAATTCATTCACCTCTCCATTCAAAAATCTTTCCGCCTCAGCCAAAATTTTATCGCCAGCTTTATTTCTATAAACATTAGCCAAAGATTCATGAGTCGCACCAGACATTTCTTGAGCACTCATCCATTCCGGCTCATTACAAGAAGCCAAAAGTACTGACCCCAAATCCAAACTATCCATCACCGGATTTCCAGTTTCCACTTGAGTAAGTCTCTCCACATCGCCCACCATTTTTTCAAATTGCTCAGCAGTAATTCCCGCCTTCGCAAGACCTCTTTGAATATCACGCGCCAAAGCCTCTAATCCATTTTTTACACCCTTAGCACCAGCTTCTATTTGGAATTCATCCTGAAAATTTAAATCTTGAGCCCCAACCTTTTCTTTTCCAACAAACCTCTTTCTCTGCAACTCCACATCCTGAGTAGTAATTCCAGTCGGACATTTATTTGTATGACAACTAGAACAGGCAATACACTGCACATAAATCATCAACAAAGTTCCGAGTCCAATTTCATCAGCTCCAGTAAGACGCATTTTAATAAAATCTTCCGCCGTCATCATCTTTCCATCAGCTACAAGTTTCATTCTTTTGCGTAAACCAGCCTTCACCAAATACTGATGAGATTCAGCCAACCCAATTTCCACCGGATAACCACAATGATTAATAGACTGTTCGCCGGCAGCACCAGTTCCTCCATCAAATCCACTAATTTCAAACACATCCGCACCAGCTTTAGCCGCACCTACCGCAATAGTTCCAAGTCCTGGCATTGAAGCTACCTTGATAGAAATTTTTGCACGTGGATTAAGAGCACGAAGACCCATAATACGTCCTTTCAAATCTTCAATGCTGTAAATATCATGATTTGGTGGCGGAGAAATTAATCTCGTGCCTTGCTTTACATGACGAATTTCTGAAATAAATGCCGTCACCTTAGCACCAGGTAAATCTCCACCTTCACCAGGCTTCGCACCTTGAGCAACCTTAATACAAATTTCTTGAGCCTCACACAAAAATTGTCTATCCACACCCCAACCAGCCGTACCCACCTGACGAGCATAAGAAAGATCTTCCGGTCTACTACCAGTTCTACTACGTGATTTTTCTTCTCCACCCTCACCACTCGCCGATTTCACTCCAGCTCTATTACATCCACGAACCATTGAAGCATGAGCCACCGCTCCATGAGCACCAAGCGACATATGAGACATTCTCAAAGTCGACATAATTTGTTCCATGCTCGGAGCATTAGCCAATAATTCCGGCGTCACTTCCTCATGTTTATAATCAACTGACAAACAATCTCTCAAAGTTAATTTTTTATCCAAACGTCTCTTCGTCGCAATTTGGAAAGCAATATCGGAAACCGCCACTTCATCCAAAGACTCTCCACCCAAAAGTGCAGAGTAATCCTCGCTACCCAAATCTCCACCTTCTCTTTCCACTCGCTCAATAAGTTTCTTTAATCTTCCAGCATCGGGAATCGCCGCCAAATTAAAAAATTCTCTAGTCAATAAATCATAAGCACCCTCAGCCTTATCAGCTTTTTCACTCGTGTCCTTCATCCATTTCTCCGCATCGGTTAATCTTCTCAATTGTGCTTCAACCAATGCCTCAAAAATTAATTTTGTTCCCATTCCTCCCACTTGAGAAACAGTTTTTCCACCTCCAAGACTTGTAACTTCCGGCGCCAATCCCACAGCTCCAAACCAATATCCGGTTCTCGCTCCAAGCACCGTAGTAATTCCAGGCTTAGACATCATCTTTACTAATTCAGCATTCAATTCTTTATACAAATTTCCCATCGCTTGATCAGGATCATCGGCCATTTGCGCGACTTGCTCAAGCATCCAAGGCACTACCGCAGACGCTCCATTTGCAATCAACAAACCAATATCATGACCACTACGAATAGTTCCTGAATCCACGACCAAAGAAACATTTCTCTCCAAACCATTATTCATCAACTCAGTATTTATCGCCTGCACTAACAAGATCGGCGGGATACCCATACTCGCCATTTCACCCTCAAAAGCTTTTCTGTCAGACAAAACAATTATTGAAGGACCGTCGCCATTATTAGCTCGAGCATATTGCAAAACTTGCTGCTTCACTTCCTCCATCTTCACCAAAAAATCTTTATAACCACCATGGAAATTTATATGAATTCTTTTCGTTTTAGGTGCATCCACTCCATCTTCAGCAGCATCGTTGGATTTTTCTTTCATCTCCGTCAAATCCTTCGAAGAAACTATTGGAGAATTCATGTGCCACTGAGGATAAATCGGCTCATAGGATTTATCGCTCACAGTAACATTCGGAGATTTTCCTAAATACACATCGGTCTCCACAGCATCTCCCTCACCCTGAGGATCAAAAGGAGGATTAGTGATAATCGCCGCACGCGCCAAAAACAAATCATTAATATTCGCTAAATTTGGATCAAGAATTCCCAAAGGACCATGCACACCCATAGAGGAAATAATTCCCTTACCCTGATTTATTCTCTCAATCACACTCTTCAAAAGAGATTCCGTCCAGCCAAATCCTGCCAGCTTAGAATACAAAGGTCCGTTTTCCTTAATATCTTTTAAATTAATTTTCACCTCACTCACGGGTTTCTTTTTTTCATGCACACTACTTGGTACAAAAATTTTCTTTTCAACAAGCTCCTTCCAATTCAATCCGGTATCTCTCATCACACGTTCATATAAAGCCTTTCCCTCCAAAACTTCACCAGTATCCAATCTCACCGCAATTGTTTCTCCACCTTTCAAATTTCCAGTTCTAACAATTTTTTCATATTCAAAAGGAACAGCTCCCACTTCACTTGATAATACAAATCTAGTTCCACCAGCAGGACCATCCTTTTCTACCTCCATCCATCTTGCCGGACGAAGTCCCAATCTATCCAAATGTGCCGCAAAATGAGTATTGTCCAAAGCCAAAACTGCCGCAGGCCCTTCCCACATTCCAAAAGTTTCCATCGCGCGCTGACTAGCCTGAATAAATTGTCTCATTCTGGGATCATCCACCTTCATCAAAGCTGGTGGAATCAAACGAATCAAAGCTTCCGGCAAAGGTACTCCATTCACCAACATCAATTCCAAAGCATCATTCATATGAGCAGAATCACTTCCGCCTTTCACAAGCACGCTATCAATAAAACCCCAAGCCTTAGCCATATTCATCAAAGCCTTACGAGTCGCTGCCACTGAATTAATTTCTCCATTATGAGCAAGAGAACCAAAAGGCTGCTCCTGATCCGTCACCACATTTGTAGAATATCTCACATGGGAAATCGCTGCTCGCGCTTCAAGTTGAGCCAAAATTGGGAAAAATTTCCCAAGCTCAGTACCAGTCAAAACTCCTTTGAATGCAACCCTATCCATTGCCATCGAAGCCAACTTCACACCATTCACCTGACTATTAATTCTTCTCGCAACTCTATAGGCCTTAGCAGCATCTACCTGAGTAGATTCAACTCCAGGAACTTGATAAGTTAATTTATGATATTTAGGAATTCTCGCTAAACGTCTATCATCGATTCCATCTTCATTTGTTTCAACTCTTTCCCAATCCAAAACCTCCAAACCTCTGCGATGCAAAGCTTCGTTAATTGCATCTCTACGCGCGCCCACATCCAGCTCAGTCAAAGATCTATCAAAATGAACTAAACTTACTTGTACATCCCTAGGATCGTGAACTCTGCGCTTCTGTCTATCCGTCATCATATCCATCCACTGTCCTTTATCTTTCGTATCAAAAAGCACACCGGCACCATCAGCACCAACTATTTTTCCTTCATCATCTTCAGTAATACCACTACGAAACTCCATTCTCTGCCCCGCATCCATCACCATTCGTATAACATTATTATCAGCCCTACCATCCAAATTAACCACCGCAGACAAACCACAAGCACCGTGATCATCCGCTACATGATCATCATCATAAGCGGTCTGTTCTTTGAAAATTAAGAATTTTTCTTTAAACATGACTGAATTTATCTTAAATCTAATTAAGGAGACAAAGGTAACAGAAATAAACTTCCCAGCACAACGACAAAACCTGAAAACATGTTTACGAAAGTAAAAAAATCATGGCTAATTAATCTTATATTTTTTCAAGCAATTTGTTAGAATAGCCAATAGAAAATAACCTCCTCCTTCCTCATGGCTAAAAAAATCATTAAAAAAGCATCCACCAAAACTCCTATTGCTGCTGCCGTAAGTCCTGCAGTAAAGCGCCAACATCGCACTTATGCTAAAGAATTAAAACGTCGAGATTTTCGCATTACAATTTTTGGTTCTGCTCGTATTAAACCAAATGATAAAATCTATAAACAAGTTTACGATCTCGCCGAAACAATTGGTAAACGTGGTTTTGACGTAATCACTGGAGGTGGTCCAGGCCTTATGGAAGCCGCAAATGCAGGACACGACTCTGGTGACAAAAAAGACCGTTCTACTAATATTGGACTTGGTATCAGACTTCCTCACGAACAATATGACAATCCACATCTTGAAATAAAAAAACATTTCAATAAATTTTCTGCTCGTTTAGACAATTTCATGGCACTATCAAGTGTTGTAGTAGTTATGCCTGGAGGTGTTGGAAGTTGTTTAGAATTTTTTTACACTTGGCAATTAATCCAAGTCGGCCACATTCACCCAATTCCTATTATCATGGTTGGAAAAATGTGGAAACAACTAGTGAAATGGATTAAGAAATTTCCTCTTAAAGAAGGCCTAATCGACAAGAAAGAAATGGAATGCATTCACTATGCAAAAAATAATAAAGAGGCAATGAAAATAATTATGAAAGAACATATCCTTTTCAAAGACGGCAAAGAATTTAGTAACGCAAACTACTTAAAAAGATAACATCGCTAAATATGTCAGCAAAATCAAACATCGGCTTAGTAGGTCTCGCAACAATGGGCGCCAACCTCGCCCGCAATATTGCGAATAAAGGATTCCATATCAGCGTCTTTAATCGCACCACCGAAAAAACCGAAAAGTTCATTCAGGATTTTGGCAAAGAATCTGGCGGAAAATTACACGGCAGCAAAACTCTCAAAGAATTTATTGCCAGCTTAGAAGCTCCTCGCAAAATAATTTTACTCGTAAAAGCGGGCCAGCCAGTAGACGACATGATTGCTGAATTATCCCCTCTCTTAGACAAAAACGACATCATCATAGATTGCGGAAATTCTCATTTCAAAGATACAGAAAGAAGACAAAATGCCCTCGCATCTCAAGGCCTAAACTTTATCGGCTGCGGAATTTCCGGTGGTGAAGAAGGCGCCCTCCACGGTCCATCTCTCATGCCAGGCGGAAGCAAAGCGGCTTGGGAAAAGATCCGTCCAATTTTTGAAAAAGTTGCTGCCAAAGATTTTGCTGGAAAACCATGTGTCATACACATCGGCGATCTCGGCAGCGGACACTTTGTAAAAATGGTCCACAACGGAATTGAATATGCCATTATGCAAATTCTTGCGGAGAGCTACGACATCTTAAAAAACATAGGAAAATTCACAAATCCAGAACTTTCAAAAATATTCGCCGGCTACAATAAAAATTCCAATCTCAAATCTTTTCTCATAGAAATCACCACAAAAATTTTCAATAAAAAAGAAGACGGAAAATTCATCATCGACTATATCAAAGACGCCGCGGGCCAAAAAGGTACCGGCAAATGGACCACTGAAATTGCTCATGACTTAGGCGTTTATAGCCCTACTATCAATGTCGCAGTCGACGCTCGTATTGTTTCCGGCGACACCAAAGTCCGCGAAATGTCTCAGGGCATGTTAAAGCAAAATATTACCGCAAAAAAAATCACAATATCCGGCAAAAAAAATCTCATCAAACAAGTAGAAAACGCTCTCGAACTCGCCACCATCCTCTGCTACGAACAAGGAATTTCCCTCATCAGCAAGACCAGCAAAGAATTTGATTGGAAACTAAATCTCGCCGAAATCACTCGCATCTGGCAAGGAGGTTGCATCATTCGTTCCAGTTATTTGAAAGATCTCACTACTGCCTTAAATCCCGCGAACGAAAAAGCTGCCATGTCTGCATTCCAAAAAATTATGAAAACTCTCAACGGAGATAAACAAAAATCTTGGCGCAAACTTATGTCTCTAGCCATGGAATCCGGCATTCCTACTCCAGCTTTTTACGCTTGCTTAGGCTATTTTGATTCCTACGCCAAAGCGCGTCTGCCTCAGAATTTAATCCAGGCCCAACGCGACTTCTTCGGCGCTCATGGCTACGAAAGAACTGACAAAGAAGGTTCATTCCACACTGAGTGGTAATAGTCTATAATCAAAACGTTTCCTCATCTCACTTATGAATTCATACCGCATAGAAAAACCTTTCTCTCTCGTCATCTTCGGTGCTTCCGGCGATCTGGCAAAACTCAAACTTTTCCCAGCTCTTTACAGCATGGTTGAACAAAAAAGACTTCCAAAAGAATATTATATTGTGGGCTACGCTAGGACAAAAACCGAAAAAGAAGTTTTTCAAAAAGAGTTTTCCGACAGCGTTAGAAATCATTTTAAAAAACATCCAAAAGATCTAAACGAAAAAATTCTCAAAGAACTTACCTCCCATGTTAGCTACGTTTCAGGACAATATAATAAACTCGATGACTTCAAAAATCTTCGCAAATATTTAAGCAAAATTACTGGCAATAAAGAGATCACTACTCTCGCCTATTTTTCAGTTCCTCCTCAAGTTTTTCAAGACATCATCGAAAATCTCGGCGAAACAAAACGTCATGAAAACGAAGACCTACGTTTAATTTTAGAAAAACCTTTCGGCGAAGACGCTCAATCAGCACGTGAACTTTTCCACTTTGTGGCTCGTTATTTCAAAGAAGAAAATGTTTATCTGCTCGACCACTACCTCGGAAAAGGCGCAGTACAAAGCCTTCTTCACCTTCGTCATTCCAATCGTCTCATCAACATGATGATGAAAGGGCCGGAAGTTTCAAACATTCAAATTACCGCTTTTGAAAAAATTGGTGTAACTACTCGTGCCGGATATTTCGACCAAGTAGGAACTATCAAAGACATGGTGCAATCTCACCTGCTCCAAATTCTCGCGCTCATCACGATGTCCATTCCAATCACTGAAAACGCTGCGAGTTTACATCGCGAAAAATATAGCATTCTTTCCGCTTTAAAATTTATTGAATCAAAGAAAAATATCGTTCTCGGACAATATGAAAGCTACATCGAAGAAAAAGACATTCCTAAAAATTCAAAAACCGAAACTTTCGCAGCCATGAGGCTTTTTATCGACCGTGAAAGTTGGTATAAAACTCCAATTTATATTCGTACAGGAAAGAAACTTCACGAGAAACACACCTACGTTGTTGTTGAATTAAAAAAGTTTGCCTTTCAACCAAAAGATGAAGAACCAAATCGCCTAATTTTCGAATTACAACCTGAGGAAAGAATTAATATTCGTCTTGTAAATAAACAGGGACAGACTTCTCATTATCAAGAAATTACTACTTCCGATACTTTGAGCTGCACTGGCGACGACTGTCTTCCAGAACATTCTATGCTTCTTCTCGACGTCATTAGAAAACGCCGTCTCCACTTCTTGAGCTTTGAAGAAATCATTGCAACTTGGGAAATTACAGATACAATTCTGGCCTTCATTGAAAAATCAAAATTGAAACCTGAGAAATATATAGATTTTTCACCAGGACCAGAAGCACAAGATCAACTTACAACAATCGACGACTTTAAATGGTTTGATATCCACTGACACACATGAACATCCAATCCATCACCAGACCTCACGACTTCATTAATGTTTCCGCAGATTTTATTTTGAAAATTTGTCGAGGCAATGGAAAGAAAACTCCCGTGAATATCGCTCTCAGCGGCGGCAGCACTCCCAAAGAAATTTATCAATCCTTAGCCAAAAAGCTAAGCTTCATGCCGTTTGCCAATCCCCTTCATTTTTACCAAGTTGATGAACGCTACGTCCCAGCCAGCAACGAAGATTCCAATCAAAAAATGATTACGGAAGCCTTTTCCATTTTAGAATCATCACAGAATCCTTCTACAAAAAATATCCATTTTCATTTTTTCGACACTACTCTACCAATAGAAAAATCTATTAAAGAATATACCAAAGAATTACCAAAAACTTTCGATCTCGCCATTCTCGGAATTGGACCAGACGGCCACACCGCTTCACTTTTTCCAAATTCAAAAGAGCTTACCAGCAAGGCAAAAGTAGCCCACACCACCACCAAAGATTTTGCCGTAAAAGATCGTCTTACTCTCACTTTCCAAACAATTCTAAAAGCAAAAAATCTCCTCGTCCTTTTAAAGAACAAACCAGAAATTATTGCCGAGCTCGAAAAACCTACAAAATCAGCAAAAGAATTCCCAGCTCACAAACTCCTCTCACACAAAAAACTCACTCTTCTAAATTTACCTTCTTAATTCAAAAAGAACTTCTCTTACCAATCTTCCAAAATTATCTCTCATATTTCCAGCTGCATCTTTCACATGATCATGCTTTAATTCTCCAGTCATTAATCCTTTTGGACCAAGCATTGCGGCATAATTTGTTACAGCACTTAAATAAGCCCTATTTTTGAAAGCTGGAAACTTCTCAGACTGAGACGCATGTTGAGCCACCATATTTTCATAAGTTGAAGACATTCCGGCCGTACCAACCGCAAAAGGCTGTTGAAATCTTACATCACCCTCAGCTCTACCTTGATACCACATTTCATCAAGCACTGCTCTCAAATCATAAACCTGTTCAGTTGATTCATAATTTGGTCCAGGCATACGCACATAAGTTCCCTCTTTAACTCCTATTCCGTTTCTTTCAGCAACATTCATCACCAACTCTCTCATTTTTCTAGGATAATGATCTCCCCTATGCGGAAATCTTGGGCCGAATCTTTCATCATTCGATCCAGTCAAAGGATTATCATTACCATAATCCTTTTCACTATGAACCAACATCAAATCACCTATTCCTAAACCCTGAGGAGTTAGACTTCCGCTCGCATTTGAACCAATCAAATTTTCTACACCCATAAGCTGGGCTACTCTAAGCCAAAAAGTAGCTCTACGAGTAGGGACATTTTCATATGGATGTTCTCTCCCTGACTGAGCCAAAACAAGTCTTCCACTTGAATCACCATTCATAGGACCAACCACTAAAGATCTTGCGTGACCTTTCACCGATCCCTCAAGCCTATCTATTCCTAAACCATCATAGACTTTATTAAATGGAGTTTTTACCGGACCACTTTCACTATCAGTTTTCTCTTCATTCATATAATCAATCCCAAAAGTATCCAAACCAGATCCTAAAATCACCATATCTTTCACCTGAGTTGGATCCATTCCGTGCGTTTCTAATTCAGAAACAAGAAAGTCTCTCGCTCTAGACGCATCATCATATCCAAATCTTTCAGCAGAATTTTCCATAAATTTTAAAATTAAAAATGGAGCGAATGATATTACAAGTTTGTAATCCACACAAGATCTGCTATAAAAGGGCTATGCAATGCGACAAAACCACAGCCAAAACTAAGGTGGAGTGCCACATGAAGTATGTGGCCAAAAACAGAAGTTCATTCATTCAAAAAATTCGTGATTTTTTTGTGCATGCAGATTTTTTGGAAGTAGAAACTCCTATCATGACTCCAATTCCAGGCATGGAACCTCACCTCACGCCTTTCGAATCTAGATTAAATTTTCCTTCTGTTTCTAATTCAAAAACAGCTGATCTTCCAGTGTATCTAAACACTTCCCCCGAGTTACAAATGAAAAAACTTCTCGGCTCACCAGAAGGTTTCGATAAAATTTTCAATATCACCAAAGTCTTCCGCAATGGAGAAATGGACGGACCGCTGCACAATCCAGAATTTACGATGATAGAATGGTATAGAAAAAATGCCGACTACAAAGATTTGATGAAAGATTGCGAGAATCTTATCTTGGAGTTAGTAAGAATTAACAGATTGAAAACTATCGGCGCCGATGAGACACAAAACAATCTCGCCGTGAGTCAAACGGCTGCCCCTCAAATCCCTTCTCTCACCTACCAATCCGAAACAATAAATCTCTCCACTCCTTGGCCACGCTTCACCACGAACGAACTTTTCATAAAATATTGTGGACTCGACCTTCTTGAGAACCAAGAATTCGCGACTTTCAAAAAAAATGCCGAAGCCAAAAACTTAGACACTAATGGCTGCGAAAATTGGGACGATATTTATTTCAAAATTTTCTTGAACAATATAGAACCGGAACTCACAAAATTAAATCAGCCAATTTTCATTTACGACTATCCTGCCTCACAAGCCGCGCTCGCAAAGAAATCATCATCAAATCAATTCTTCGCCGAACGCTTTGAGCTCTACATCAAAGGCATAGAACTCGCCAACGCCTTTTCCGAATTAACAGATTCAAAAGAACAACTAGCCCGCCTCCTCGAAGAACAAAATCTCCGCAAAACTATGGGCAAAACAATTCTCCCAATCGACGAAGAATTTCTCTCTGCATTAGAAGCAATCACCACCCCCACAGCCGGCATCGCCCTCGGCCTAGACCGCCTCATCATGCTACTCCTCGACAAAAAATCTATTGAGGAAGTTCTACTCTTTCCAATGAATAAAATGGCGAAATAAGCCAAACCTGCTAGACAAACTCCCCCTCACTCCTTGTAAAATTTGACGTCTTTTTACCATCATTTTTTACAAGAAATCAAAATCAAAATATTACTGACCAAGATTCATCTTCTCCCCATTCAGTTCACTTCCCTTGCAAAACCGCCCAAGCAAAGGTAAATTCCAACTGTTCGAAAATTTGCTAATCACTCACACATGTCCAGCACAACAGATTTAAAACAAGGTTTAACAATCCTTCACAAAGGAAATCCATGGCTTATCGCAGTAGCTCAATTCGTGAATCCAGGTAAAGGTTCTGCTTTTACTAGAGCAAAATTGAGACAATTAAAAACAGGTCAGGTTGTTGAACACACTTTCAAATCTGGAGAAGCTGTAGAATTAGTAGATGTAGTAAGAACAAAATGCCAATATTTATACAACGATGGTGAAAATTTCAACTTCATGGACAACGAAAGCTACGAGCAATTTTCTTTAGATAAAGAAGCTATCGGCGATTCTACAAAATACCTAGTTGAGAATACTGAATGCTATGCGATGTATATTGATGGAATTCCAGTAAGTATTCAGGTTCCACCAAAAATGACTTTCAAAGTAATCTCAGCACCTCCAGGATACAAAGGAGATACAGCAACTGGCGGTTCAAAGGATGCCACCATTGAAACTGGCGCTACCATCAAGGTTCCCCTCTTCATCGAGGAAGGCGATCTCATCATGGTCAATACCGCTGAAGGAAACTACGTCAGCAAGGGATAAAGGACCTGCTTGATCAATTTTGCGACTGTGGCGCATAAAAAAAGTTAGAAGAAGCGATTCTAGCTTATTTAGGCTAAAAGTCAATCTTACAAACACAACCTTTCAAAATAAGGATTGTTATTGGATGTGTATCAATACTATTGCCATAAACTAAAAACGGCATAGAATAGCCTCTTTTCGCAATTCATGACACACCTAACAGCAGAAAATCAGACCTTCACTCCAGAGAATCTCCTAACCGAGGTAACAAAAGTTTGTGCCGAAGCTGAATTAGAGATGCTCGCTAAAAACAATAGCCCTGAAATTACAGATCAAATTAATCAGATACGAACACGTGTTTTTGAAATAATTCAAAACCAAACAGAAACCGGGAAACAACTACTAAAAAACGTCTTGGGTCAAATACACGGCATTCCTGGTAAATCAGTAATTCGTTCAAAACTTATACAGTTTCTCACAAATTTAATTCAACCCCCAAAACCCACAGAAAATACACTACATTTCACCCTAGATGACCGAGAACGTCAAGAAAAGAGTAAAGCAAAATATTTACATTCTTCCAGGCAATATCCAGCAGCTATCGCTGTTTTAGAAGAGATGATTACTAAAAATAAAAAACTAAATGGTAACAAAGGAATTCTCGGACTATTAATGTGTTGCTACTTCAAATCTGGAAACACAAAAAAAACCATAGAATTAGGAAAAAGACTTCTAGCCTTGGACGAGAAAGACGGTATTCAAACCATTGGAATGTTAGCAATTACTTTTAGACAAATTGGACAATGGGAGGAATGCTTACGTTATGCAGAATTAGGACTCAAAGAAAAGCCAGATGACGTGATCTGCATATACCTCGCATCTATCGCTAGTAGTGAACTTAATTACAGAGGAATAGCCGAAACTCATATCCTGAAATTAATAGATCTCAATCCAGATCATCCAGCACTAGAAAAATTAATTGGAAAATTTACTGCGCCAGCCGCTCTTTACTAAAAACAAATTCCCTTCTAGAATCGGCATACTGACTACTAAAAATATTCCTTTATGCTAGACATTAAATTTATCGTTGAAAATCCAGGAGCTATAAAGCAAGGTGCTGCTCGCAAACGTTTCAAAACCGACATTGATCAGATCATCAAACTCTACAACGAACGCAATGAAAAGATGCAGAAATTTGAGGTTCTTCGCGCTAAACAAAATGAACAAAGCACCAAAGTAAAAGATGCTCCAAAAGAAGAAAAAGCGACAATCATCGCTGAAATGTCCAAAATTAAAGAAGAAATCAAAGCTCTAGAACCAGATCTCTCAAGACTTGAAAAAGAAATCGATGACCTCGCAGTCTTCGTACCAAATCCTCCGGGAGAAACTACACCAGACGGAACAGAAGAAGACAATAAACCATGCAAAACACACGGAGAAAAGCCAAAATTCGACTTCGAACCAAAAGACCATATTCAACTAGGAACTTCTCTAAATCTTCTCGATCTTGAACGCGGCACTCGCACTTCCGGCACACGCTTTTACTATCTAAAAAACGAAGCGGTACTTCTAGAATTTGCGCTTGTACAACACATTCTTCACAAATTAATGGCGAAGGGATTCCAGCCAATTATTCCTCCGGTTCTTGTAAAAGAAGAAGCGATGTTTGCTACCGGATTTTTCCCGGCTGATAAAAATGAAATTTACCAAGTAAATCCAAAGTCTGCCGAAAATCCTGAGAACGACGATCTCTATCTTGCAGGAACATCTGAAGTTCCACTTACAATGCTTCACTACACAGAAATTTTGCCTGAAGAAAAATTGCCAATAAGATACGTTGGTTTCTCCACTTGTTTCCGCCGCGAAGCAGGTTCATACGGGAAAGATACAGCCGGAATTATTCGCGTTCACCAATTCGACAAGATCGAAATGTTTAGTTTCTGCCATCCAGATAAATCTGAAGCAGAACACGAATTAATCCGCAGCATCGAAGAAGAAATTATGCAGGAATTAGGTTTCCATTACCAAGTTCTCGATATTTGCGCCGGCGATTTAGGTATGCCAGCAGCAAAGAAATATGACATCGAAGTTTGGATTCCTACTCAAGGAAAATTCCGCGAACTTACATCTTGTTCAAACTGCACAAACTTCCAGGCTCGTCGCAGCAAAATCCGTTATAAGACAAAAGAAGGAAAGAACGAATACGTTCATACTTTGAACGGTACAGCTTGCGCCATGACTCGTACCCTCGTAGCGATTTTGGAAAACTACCAAAACGCCGACGGCTCAGTCACAATCCCAGCAGTACTTCAGCCATATCTCGGCGGAAGAACAAAGATTGAGGTGAAATAAGTTTAGGCACCCAAAGCCAAATTTCTCAAAAATGCAGAAACAGTTTTGTAGCCACTTTTCTGCGCCTTAATTAAAATGGCCTTCTTATCATCAGCATCAAGCCTAAACCTGATAATTTCGCTTTGACCAGGCTTGTATTCCTTTTCCGCTAGAATTAAATTAGGCAAATCTATCAGTAAATCTGATACATCTTCTTTCAGAAATTCCTGAGCAATATTTGCAGCCTCACACTCAACAAAAACGGTCTTTTTATCAATATTTTTCAAAGTATAAAAATACTTCTTATTATTCACTGTAACAAAATATTTTGAATCCATTTTATTCATATTCAGATAATAAATTTCTTAATTATTTTTGCTGCATAAGATTTATAGAATTCTTTACAGTCACCACCATGCACGGGAATTATCAGATCTCTTTGCAACAATTTATGCTTAAACTTAACATGACTTCCCTTTGCCCATACCTTTTCAAACCCTAAACTCAGCAACAACCTTTCCAGTTCAGAATATCTAATTCCAGAAGGATTATTCAAAAATTTCAGCAACAACTTCTCTATACTCGCCATTTAATTCGTGGTTACATTATATATCTTCATAGCCACAAAGTCAATTTTCAAACCTCATGACAAATCCACCTTAACCTTCAAAGTTAAAATTTTCTTAAATTTTTCCTAAATTCCGCCTAAAGCCAAACAATCGAACACACTTTCGGCAACGCCCCTGCCTTGCCGAAAAGGCCTATTTCGTGCTAAAATATAAGATGATTTAAAACAAAAACATGATTATTATTTCTACAGATTCGTTGAGAGGTTATGGTTTAAACCGCACTTTCGATCTAGCTAAACAAGCTGGATACGACGGTGTCGATCTCGTAGTAAACTACGGTGAATTCGATACTTTTAACGCTGAGTACGTAAAGAAGCTTATCTTGGAGTACAAACTTCCAGTTCATGCTGTTACTGCTCCGAATGAAATTGCCCCAAAAAGAATTGAAGAAATCGTGACTTTAGCCAAAGAAATTGGTGCAAAAGTAGTAGTTCTTCAACCTCCTAAGATTCTTGATTTCAAGATGACTAGCTGGATGAAAACTGAAATTCCAAAACTACGCGAAAAAGAAGCTATTTCTATCGCTCTAGAAAACGCCCCTTCCGGCACTTTCTTAGGAATTATTCCTGAACATGCCATGGGTAGCGCTTCAGATTTAAAAGATTTCAAACACGTTTGTCTCGATGTAGCTCGTCTCGGCGAACAGAAAAAAGATCTTATGCGTGCATATACAGCACTCAAGAAATTCCTCGTTCATATTCACCTTTCAAACTTTTACCACGGCAAAAAATACGCACCTCCTCAAGAAGGAATTATGCCTCTAGAAAGCTTCATGACTAAACTCAAAGAAGATGGCTACCCAGGCGCAATTTCCATGAAGATTTTGCCAAAATATCTCCACTGCGGAGATGACGCTAGAGTAGTAAAAGAGCTCGTAAAAGCTAAAAAATACTACGAAAAATTCTACGGAAAAGTAGATGGTGGTACAGCAAAGAATGATAAATTCAATATGGCATCGGAAGCGTTCTAGAGTTATAATCACGGCGTGATTCAACTCAAAAATATTTCCAAAAAGTTCGTCTCCGGCAAGTCTGCGACTAATGCTCTTTTCGATATCAATTTAAATATCAAGGAAGGACAATTTGTGGCGCTAATCGGACCGTCCGGATCTGGAAAATCCACACTTTTGAATCTTATAGGTGGCCTCGATACACCAAGTGAAGGTTCAATTTTTGTAGGTGAAAAAGATATAAGCGAATACAACGACAAAGACCTTTCCAAATACCGAAATAATACGATTGGTTTCGTCTTCCAAGAGTTTCATTTGGAACCTTTTATGACGGTGAAAGATAATGTTCTTCTTCCTACCTATTTCAATCATCCGGACAAACACGACGAAATTTATGCCGAAAAATTAATCAAAGAAGTAGAGCTCACCAATAAAATCGATAGTAAAATAAACGAACTCTCCGGTGGCCAAAAACAACGCGCCGCAATTGCCAGAGCGCTGATCAATAAGCCAAAAATCATCCTTGCCGACGAGCCTACCGGAAACCTAGATTTAAAAACCGGACAAACAATTATAGACCTATTAAAGCGCCTCCAAAAAGCTCACAACATTACTCTCGTCATCGCCACTCACGATCCTCTCGTTGCCAAAGCAGCGGAAAAAATTATAGAAATTCGCGATGGCCAAATATTCAAATCCGCAAAAAATTAAACAGCCAAAATGCTCCTTTCTCTCGCCTTAAAAAACATCAAAGAACGCAAATTCCGCACTCTGCTAGCCAGTTTCAGCATTACTATTGGCACAGCTTCAATGATTGTTTTTTTGGGATTAAGCAATGGAATTCAACAAGCAACTTTTAGTGAAATAGAGAAAAAGAGTCCCCTCACTCAAATCACCGTCACTCCAACAGTAGAAAAAAGTGGTGTCATTTCCCTACTCAATCATTCCGAAAAAGGAAAACTCACTGAAGATACGGTGAAGCAAATTTCCTCTATCTCTGGCGTCAAAATAATAAATCCAGAAATTCAATATAACAATTTTTCTTCTTTAGAAATTCCGATTTTCGGTATGACATTTTCTACAGAAACTATGGTTTTCGGAGTGCCAAAAGATTTTATAAAAAATGATTTACACAATCCTGACGTCTGGGACAAAAACGAAGAACCATATCCTGCACTCATCCCGCGTAAACTTCTCGACCTCTACAATCTCACCATCGCCACACCTCAAAGTTTGCCTCAACTAAGCGAAGATTCTCTCATAGGCAAAGAGCTCACCTACTATCCGAACTATTCTACTTTCTTTCCCTCAAATAATTACAAAACCGACACAATCAGATTGGAAGTCGTAGGATTTTCCGACAAAATTAATTTAATTGGTGCGACATTATCCGATCAGGTAGTGCAAAAATTAAACGAAAAATACGCTGGAGAAAAACCGGATTCACAAAAAAAATATCTCGAACTTTTTGTGGAAACTGACAATGCGACTCAGACAGTAGAAATTGCTAAAAAAATAGAAGCCCTCGGATTAAATACCAGCTACTTTCAAAAGAATCTCCAAGACGTTGATGCCAAATTCACCTATTTGAAAATTTCTCTCACAGCCATCAGCTTAATAATTTTCCTCACCGCGGCCATCGCCATCATCAGTACATTCTTGGCAACTATTGCCGAACGCACCAAGGAAATCGGCCTCTTCCGTGCTCTGGGCGCCACAAAAACTCATATCAAAACTCTCATTTTAATCGAAGCCGGAATCACCGGACTCATAGGCAGCGGCATGGGCGTAATCATTGGAATAATTGCCAGCAAAATCATCGACAACGTCAGCCTCACTCAGCTCGCATTGACAACCTTCCATCCTGAATCAGTTTTCAACATCACTCCAACACTGATTCTGGGCGCCTTATTCTTTGGCACGCTCTTGAGTATCCTCGCCGGCCTCATCCCCGCCCAAAAAGCGGCAAATATTAGTCCTATGGTGGCATTGAATAGGCTTTAGAACTGAAATCGCGACAGCTGAAATTTCAACAAAAGGCCTGCCTTCACGAAACTATTTAAAGTCACATTTACCAGTTGCACAGATTATAATTTGCGCCCGGGCGCAAGAAATAAATCAAAAACCAAACATGTCAAAAACAGCCAAAGCATTTCACTAAGTCGCACGACTCACCAGACTTTACAGATAAAAATCTTAGCATGTGACAGATTACAAAGCTTTCTTTCTTTTCATCAAACTCACCCACTCGTCATTTTTACAGATCAAAAAGTCCCGACGTCGGTGAATTACAAAATCTCCGATACCTCCGTCAATCCCACGATTGACAAAGTAGTCATTTCCTGATACATTAACCCTCTTGCAACTCGCTCTTTAGTGGAGTGCAGGAACTTGTTCTTTAAAAATTGGAATTTAGGTATAGATTCTTTCGGCATGTTTTCGGTTTAGCAACCTGTTAAAAAACAGATCTGAGGTTCTCCTCATTTTTGACAGCTTGCTGAATCGACGACATCGCACGGCTCTTCTGAGTCCGTGAAAGAATCGTTGGAAACAGGGTCGATCGGCGCGTTGCCGAGCGATCTAAAGAGTTACTGCGGCATTTCGCCAAAGCAACTCATGGAACTGATCGCGTTCCGGCCACAGAGTTGGCGGACGCATTCACAGAATGGAGCTAGACAATACTATGAACCCGAACATCACCTTCGACACCCTGGCCCTCCTCCTCGTCGCCTACCCCGACCTCACGAAGCTGCTCAACACCAGCGGCGTGATCGTGGTCTACACCGACGACAGCTTCATCATCGTCCCGGACGCCTTCCGCGGCAAGACGCGAGTGCCCTCTGCAGGCGCGATCTTCCTGCGCTACGTCACCACCAGCCCGACCAAGAACGGCGCTGGCTACGTGGGCGAGCCGAACGAGCGCATCGCGGAGCTGGTCAGCAACCTGAAACTGCAGGCGGCCGACTCCTGGCGCTTCGGCGCCCCGAGCGGCGAGATCGTCAACCTCGACGGCAAGGTCCTGACGATGGACACCTGCGGCTCCGAGCTGGTTTTCGACGACGAACGGAACCCGGTCGTCATCAACACGTTCCAGGTCGGCGACGAGTACGAGATCACCATCACCCAGGCCTAGTCTCGCTCGCGACCGACATTCGCCGCGCGTGACTCCGTAGCCGCCCCCATGCGCCCCCAGCGCTACCGAACCTGCCCCCTCCCCCCACAGACATTCCGGGGTGAGGGGGCGGGCAAAGTCCCACCTTTCCACCTAAAATTCCACTCCAAGCCGCGTCGCCTCGTCATAGAGAGCACGCAGCAAAAAAGCACAAGAACAACCCCGTCAAAAGCGGGGCTTTTCGAATTCCAAAATATCACCCCTTCAGCAAACCCAACGCCCACAAAACCACCATAATCACCGGCACGTGAATCATATAAACTGCCAAAGAATGTCTACCTAAAAAGCACACACTATTTTTCGCCACCCCTTCACT